>NZ_BLIN01000003.1:0-1200000 GCF_009811555.1 Streptomyces caniferus
CTTCGGGGTTCCACCCAGAGGGTGGCCACCGTGCTGGGGGTGTCGCAGCGCACCGTGCAGCGGTGGGTGACGAAGAAGCCAGGAGCACGTCGTCCGCCGGGTCCGATGCAGGTCCGGGCGATCGAGGAAGCGGTCCTGGCTCGGTGGCAGCCCCGGATACGAGCCCGTCGGCGTGCCCAGGCCGAGGCGGAAGGCTTCGTCTTCCATACCAGGGCGCGATTCGGGTTCGCCGCGCCAGCAGGGTCTTCGGATGATCCGCGGGTGCGGTGGATCACCCAGGACCTGCCGGGAGAGGTCGCCCGGGAGCTGTTCGCCGCCTGGGATGCCGGCGCGGGCGAGCAGCAGCAAACGGTGATCCTGGCACGCGCGCTGGGCCACGGCTACTTTCGCGAAGGGGGCCGCCGGGCCCACGGTCTGCACATCGCTTTCAGCGACGTCGAGTTCGCCGACTTCTCGATCGGCTGAGGCTGATTCTTCGAGCGACCGCGTCAGGGGTTCAGCGTCGCGAGGTCCTGACGCGGCTGGCCGGCGTCGCTTCGTACCTCTCGGCTTCCTGCCGCTCGCGCCAGTCCCACTCCACACGGCCGACCGGGCCTTTGCGGCGGGCCGCGGGCGGCTGTGGCGGGCGCAGCCTGGCCGTCTCCGCCACGCGCAGCAGGTGCCCACGGTCGCCTGGCGCGGCGAGCAGCTCCTGCTCCTCGCTGGATACCAGCCGGGCGAAGCAGGCCGCAGCCCGCAGGAAGACGCCCGCCCAGGGCGGTACGGGGTAGGCGGCGCAGCCGTCGGTGTAGCGAGCTCGGTCGTGCAGGGCGAGCGTGGCCGCGGCGTCGTCGTAGTCGCCGGGGCGTGCGGTGGCGGGTTGCTGGAGGGAGGCGCCGGTGGTCAGTGCGGCGGCGGACGGCCGCGGCGAGGCGGGGATGTGCGGTCGCCGCGTGCAGCCGGTGGGCGACCTGCTGGGCGATGTGCGCGGTGAGCGGAGCGGGCGGTGGGCGGTGCCGGAAGACGATCGGGGGCGGCGTGCACGGGGCGGCGCAGGGGCTGGGGCTGTCGTAGGAGACGAGGCGGTCCAGTGCGGGCAGGGTGAGCCAGCGGTCTGCCGGCCCGGCGGGTTCGTCTGCCGGCCCGGCGGGTTCGTCTGCCGGCGGGGGTTCGGTGATAGGCATGCCGTAGTAGTGGCGGCGGGCTGCCTCGAAGTCGGCGGTGAGGGCGTAGTCGGCCGTCCGCAGGGCCTGGTGCAGAGCGGCGGGAAGGTGAGGGCGGTGGCAGACCAAGGTCAGGTGGATACCGGTGAGGGCATGTAGCTGTAGCAGGCGCATCGTGCGGCGGGCGGTGAGGCGGTGGGCGCGCAGGACGGTCAGCCGGGTGATGGGAAGGGCGGTCATCCAGGCGGCAGCGGCTTCCCAGGCGGGCTGACGGCCGCCGGGAAAGCGGCCCGGGAGCAGGGGCGGTTTGCCCAGGGCGACGAGAAGGTCGTGGGCGAGGCCGGTTTCGCTGGTGGTGCCCGGGCCGGGGTGCAGGGTGATCCGGCCGGACGGCGGATGGTGGGCGGCCAGGGCGGTGTGCGTGTGGATCGCGTCGTCATGGCGGTCGATGACCACAGCGATAGGCCGGGGCGCAGCGAGAGGCATGGGCATGGCGGTGTGGTGGTCAGGCGAGGCGGCTGAAGGCCCGACGCAGCAGCTCCTGGTCGACGCGGGCGCGGCCGGTGCGGGCCAGTGCGGTGCGGGTGTGGGCGGTCAGCTGGGCCCAGGCGCGGAAGTTGCCGTGCGCGGCGTGGCTGTCGGCGAAGGTGATGTCCTCAGGATCAGCGTCGGCCCAGACCGGGTGGAACAGAGGGATGACGTCGAGGACCTCGCTGGGGGTAAGTCGGGTGAAGTGCTGCCAGATGAAGATGCGGGAGGAGAGCATCGGTTCACGGCGCAGCACGGTGTGGCAGCCCTCCCCGCCGACGAAGATGACCGCGAGCTGAGTGGCGGGTTCGTCCCACAGGTAGCGGAAGTATTCGAACGCCTCCCCGTTGAGCCACTGGGCCTCGTCCACGAGGAACGTGCGGGGGCGCTCGGCCAGGGCCGTCTTCAGCAGCCGGTCGAACTCGCTGGGGTGGCGCGGCGGTTCACCGGCCAGATCGAGAGCGGTGAACAGCTCGTAGCGCACCGCGCGGGCCGTGGGACGGGCCCGGAAGGTGACCCGTCGGACGTCCTCTACGGGTTCGAGTTCGTGCAGGCACGTGTTGACCGCGAGAGTCTTGCCAAAGCCGGCGCCACCGTGGATGCACATCATGGCGCGCGCGGCGACGGTGTCGGCGATGTTCTCCCGGGCGGTGAGCAGGGCCCGGGTGGTGACCACGGACGCATCGGGCAGGTCGACGTACTGGTAAGTGGCCGCGGTCACGAGGCGTCTCCTGCGGGGTGGGTGCCGGGCTCCGGCAGGGTGTCCGCTGGCTCGGCTGGAGCGGGGACGGGTGGAGGTGACGCGGTGCCGGCAGCGAGGGCGGGCGGGGTGCGCCAGTGCGCTGGAGGCGGGGCGGGCGGGATCAGGTCGGGCAGTGCCAGCCGTGCGACGTCGGTGTAGTCGGCGGCGGCGAGTTCACGGTCGGCCTGGGCGGCCGTGACGGCTCCCAGCCGCTGGGCGGGCTCCGCGCTGGTGGTGGGGGCGAATCGCTGGCGGCGCAGGCGTTCGGCGGCCTTCGCGTCGGCGCGCAGGCGCCGGGCGCGCTCCGCACGTGCCTCGCGCAGCGCCTGCAGTTGCTCGGGGGTGGCCGCGTCCGCGAGGTGCGCCGGGCCGAGGTGGCGGCTTCGGGCGTCGCAGACCTCGATCTCGTGGTCGTGGTGCGGCATGTAGCGCACGCGGACCTTGCGGCCGGCCTGGCCGGTCATCCACGCGGCGGTGTAGGTGCGGCCGCGCCAGCTCACGCCGTGGCTGGTCAGCTTTCGGGGCCGGCCGTCGTCCTTGAGGGTAAAGGCCCACAGGTCGGCGGCGGGGATGTCGGTGACAGGGGTCGGATCGGCCTGCCACGCCTCCAGTGGCGTGCGGCCCGACAGGGCTTTCGGGCGATGCGCAGTGTTCCACCAGTTCATCCACGCCAGGACCTCCGCGGTGAAGTCCTGGAACGACAGGGCGGACACCGCCCCTGCGGTACGTCCGCGCCGCTCCGAGCGGGGCCCGGTGGGCCCGGCGGTGTAGCCGGGCAGGGCGGCGAACAGCATCCGGTCCGCAGCCCGGTTGAGGCTCTCCACCGTGCCCTTCAGGTGCGGGCTGTAAGCGGGCAGATCCTTGACCGTCACGCCCATCGCGCCGAGCGCGGTGGTAACGGCGGCCGACAGGAAGTCCTTGCCCCGGTCCACCCTCACCAGCTCCGGCACTCCCCCGGCCGGGCCGTAGGGCTCATCCCGCACCACTGCGGCGCGCAAGGCGGCCAGTACCGACGCGCGGGAGGGATGGCCCGGGGTGACAGCGGTACCGGTGATGACCTTGGTGGCGGTGTCGATGAACCAGGTGATCCACGGGCGCACCAGGTCGCCGTCGGCGTCGACCAGCAGCGGGGCCTGGACGTGGTCGGTCTCCCAGGCGTAGTTGCGCCATGACGCCGGCCGGTTGCCGAACACGTCATGGGCGCGTGCTGCCTCCGGTCCGGTGGCGAGACCGGCGCGCTCCCCGCCGTCAGGTCACGGCGCAGCGCGCAGGAACGTCGACAGGGACGGGAGCGGATCCAGCAGCGGCACCTGCGACAGGGCTGCCCCACCCGGAACAGCCACGATGTCCGGCGGGACGGGCGCGGCAGTGCCGGACGTTTGCGCGCGTACACCTCCGGCCTCGGCTGCGGCGCGCTCCATGAGCTGGCGGTGGACTGCGGAAGCGTTGCCATGCCAGTACGCCAGCAGCACCCGGATCTCCGCGGTGATCTCGAACCGGCCGGTGCGGCGGGCTCCGGGATGCGCAGCCGCCGCCGGGCTCTGGGATGCCTCGGCCAGCCACCGCCACACAGTGCGCTCCGATGCCCCCAGGCACTCCCTCGCCAGCCGCACGTGCTGCCGCGAAAGACCGCCCCGGGCCCGCAGCGCCAGCAGGCGACGCACTGCGGGCGCCCGCAGTGCAACCAGCGACTGCTTCCCGAGCACACCGGCCGGATTCCCCGGCGGTGGCAGCCACTGCCCTCCCGCGTCAACGTCGTGGCCACCGTTGGTGTCCTGCGGTCCGTTGTCCGTCATCGCGCTGTTTCCCTCCTCGCCGAACGGGATGAGGCTCTCTGCCGTCGGAACCGGTGTGCCCCGGGCACGTGAGAGGGCCGTCATGGGTACGGGCCGAGCCGGGCGCAGGCCTGGTCGATCGCCTCCCGCCCCACACCGCACCGGGGTCACGGCCCCGGGCTGCGCAGACATGCGAGGTGATCTTCGCCCAGGTACGGAAGTTGCCGCGGGCGGTCTGCTCATCCGCCCGCCCCAGGTCGACCGGGTCCGCGTCCTCCCACACCGGGTGGAACAGACCCAGCGTCTGCGGCACGTCCTCCGTGTCGAGGCGGCTGACCTGGTGCCAGGTCAGGACCCGGGAACGCATCGCCGCTGCCCGGGCCAGCGCCCGCTCACTGCCCGCCCCGCACAAGACCAAGGCGGCCGCACAGCCCGGCGAGTCCCACAGCTGCCGCAGGTAGTCCAGCACCGGCGGTGACAGACGCTGCGCGTTGTCGAGGAACAGCACACCCGGCTCGGCCAGCGCCTCCGCCAGTGCCTGGTCGGCCGGTCCGGCACGGTGGGTCAGGGACCCCGACGGCAGCCTCAGTGCCTCGCACAACGCGGCCCGCACCTGCGGCAGGCCGGGCCTGACCCCCACCACCGCCCGCCACACCGGCACCCGACCGGGCAGCAGATGCAGAGCCTGCTCGACCGCGACCGTCTTCCCCAGCCCCGTGTCCCCGTACACGCAGCCGATCCCCCGCGCGGCGACCGTGTGCCCCACCGCCTCCACCACCCCGGCCACCTGCCGCGTGGACACCGACCGCGCCCCCGGCGCGTACAGGCGCACCCCACCGGACACCCGGGTACGCGAAGCGGTCTTCACCGCGCCGGGCCGTTCCTCACCACCCGTACCGGACGGCATGGCGTCCGGGCCGTCCACGACCGGCGGACCGTTCGCACCATCTACGAAGCCGAGTTCGGCCGGTGCCCGGTCGTACCGGCTCGGCTCCACCCGGCCCGACGCCGCGCGGGCGACCTGAAGCACCCGGCCCGCCCGCAGCTCGTCCTTCACCGCACGGTGCAGCGTCGCCAAAGACGGCACAAACTCCGCCTCCCAGTGCTCCAGCACGCCCTCGTCCTGCGCCCGGAGCATCCTGCGGCGCAGCTCGGCGACGTTCCCGCCGGCCTGGGTGAGCACCTCCCACAAGGCGTCGCCCACCACGAACCCGCCCTGCCGCGGCCGCGCCTCCACCCGCCCCTCGCGTCCCTCGGCCAGCCACCGCCACACCGTCCGCTCCGTTACCCCCGCCAACCCGGCCGCGATCCGCACGTGCAACGACGACAGACCGCCCTCACCCCGGTCCACCGCCAGCAGCCGCCGCACCACCACCGCCCGCTCCACCCGCCCGGCGTCCGCCGAACCAGCCGGACCCTGCACCGCCTCCCCCACCGGGGTCTGTAAAACCGTCACACGGCCAACCCCACCCGCCCCGGTCACCCACCCGTACAGAAACAGGCAAACCCAACACAGCTGGACCGCGACCTGCTCACCACACCGTGACAGCCACCCGGTCACCCCATGACAGCAACCAGTTCCACGACCCGGCCCCGTGGACCGCTGTCAGCACCCCACCCCGCTGACATCTCCCTGTATTGACCCTGGCTCATCTACGGAAACACCTGCATGCCAGCAGTGGTGGCAACTACCATCCCGGCTCAGCACGCCTCACGTCCGACCGGTCAAACGGCGTCTGCGACAAGAAAGCGTCCCAGCGCCTCTTCGCCAGTCGGAGATGGGGCACTGGCAGTCAGCGACGTATCCGGTGGAGGCGTCGGTCCAGTATTGGCTTGTGGCGTCCGGGCCGACTCTCCAGGATGTGCTCGCATGTTCGGGCTCCTGCCGCGAACTCGGCGCCGGTGTGTGCCGTCATCGCCCGGAAGAACGCCCGACCATCCGGGGACTGGCTGCTGGTAGTCCAGCGATAGCCGGGACCGTTCAGGAGTGCCCTGTCGACGAGGCGTGTGCCGAGACCTTGCCGCTGCACTTCCGGAGAGAGCGAGATTTTCGAGATGACGCCCCGCTCGCACTCGTGACAGACCTTCCACACGAGCCGCGCATCGGATATCCCGTCATGGCCGTAGACGCGAATATCCTGAAAACCAGCAGGCCGCGTCGCGGCGTGCAGCAGAAAAAACCACTCGGTCCCGGACGGCGAAGAAGCATCCACCGCCAACGAAACTCATCCAGCCCGTCAGGTGTCCTCACCGGAGCTCCTTCGTCAGTCCACTGCCGCGTCCGAGTCTCGCGGGCGTCCCTGCGGTTGTCCTTCAAACCACAGGAACAGCCACCTCCACGACAGCCGACCTACCCACACTGACCGGAAAACAGCAGCCGCTTGGTCACCTCATGACAGCAGACCGGGCCGCAAATATCCCCATGACCAGGCACCCAGCATCCCGTCCTGCTGACACCCACCCAATGCCACCAACACGCCCACTCACACCGCCGCCCGGGCAGTCCCCGCCTGGTGCTTCAAGGCCGTGGGCTGCCCGGGCACTCTCGGGGTGCCAACCGTAGGTGTCAGGTGCCGAGCGTGCGGAAGAAGGCGCGGACGTCGGTGACGAACGCCTCCGGCTGCTCCAGCGCGAGGAAGTTGCCGCCGCGCTCCAGCTCGCTCCAGTGGGTGATGTTGTGGTCCCGCTCGGCGAAGCGGCGGATGGCGATGTCGGTGTGCAGAGCGACGGCCACGCCGGTCGGGACGGTGCCGCGCGGCTTCGGGGCCCAGGCGCTCGGGTCGTGGCCCGACTCGTAGTACAGGTTCGCCGAGGAGCCGGCCGTGCCGCTGAACCAGTAGACGCTGATGTTGGTCAGCAGGCGGTCGCGGCCCACGGCGTCCTCGGGGAGCTCGGTGGCGGGGTCCGTCCATTCCTTGAACTTCTCCGCGATCCACGCGAGTTGGCCGACCGGCGAGTCGTGCAGGCCGTACGCGAGGGTCTGCGGGCGGGTGGACTGGATGGCGTTGAATCCCATCTTGTCCTGCTGGAAGTCCTCAAGCCGCGCGAGGCGCTCCTGCTCGGACGCGGTCAGCCCCTCGAACTCGGAGGGGTCCCCGGAGGGGAAGGTGACCAGGCCGTTGACGTGGATGCCGATGACCCGGTCGGGTGCCTGGCGCCCCAGCTCGGCGGCGATCCAGGCGCCGCCGCCCGTTCCCTGGACGCCGTACGAGTCGTAGCCGAGTCGGCCCATCAGTTCGACGAACGCGCCCGCGATGCGGCCGGTGTTCCAGCCGGCCTCGCCGAGCGGGCCGGAGAAGCCGGTGCCGGGCGTCGAGGTCACGATGACGTGGAACTCCTCCGTCAGCGGCCGGATGACGTCGGCGAACTGCACGAACGAGCAGGGCCAGTCGTGCAGCAGGAGCAACGGGACGGCCGCCGGGTTCTGCGAACGGACGTGGAGGAAGTGAATGTTCTGACCGTCGATCTCGGTGGTGAACTGGGGGAACTCGTTGAGCTCCGCCTCCGCCTTGCGCCAGTCGAAACCGTCGGCCCAGTACGCGGCCAAGGCCTTGAGGTAGTCGGTGGGCACACCCCGGCTCCACCCGGCGCCGGGGATCTCGCTCCCCCAGCGGGTGCGCGCCAGCCGGTCGCGCAGGTCGTCGAGGTCGCCCTGCGGGACGTCGATGCGGAAGGGGTGGATCCGGGCGTCGGTGTTGCTGCTGTTCTCCATGGGTAGGACACTATTCTGGATATAGGCACGATTCCTTCCTAATGGCAGAACAGGCTGGGGCCCATGCTCGATACCTCCGCACGGTTGCTGCGCCTGCTCTCCCTCTTGCAGACCCCGAGGTCCTGGCCGGGATCCGAACTGGCCGAGCGGCTGGGGGTGAGCGGCCGTACCGTCCGCAACGACGTCGACCGGCTGCGCGAGCTCGGCTATCCCGTGGACGCCACTCGCGGCGCCACGGGCGGCTACCGGCTGGGCGCCGGGGCGGCGATGCCTCCGCTGCTGCTCGACGACGAGGAGGCCGTCGCCGTGACGATCGCCCTGCGCACCGCCGCGCAGGGCGCCGTCCCCGGCGCCGAAGAGACCTCGCTTCGGGCGCTGGCCAAACTGGAACAGGTGCTGCCGTCACGGCTGCGCCGCCGGGTGCGGACCCTGATGGCGTACACCGTGGCCGTGCGCCCGGACCGTCCCGTGCCGGCCGTCTCCGCGGACGTGCTGACCGTTCTCGTGTCCGCCTGCCGCGACCGGGAGCGGCTGCGGTTCGACTACCTGGACCACGCGGGCTCGCCCACGCGCCGCTTGGTGGAGCCGTACCGGGCCGTGAACTGGGGACGGCGCTGGTACCTGGTGGCCTGGGACGTGGAGCGCGAGGACTGGCGTACCTTCAGGGTCGACCGGATCGAGCCCCGAACCCCGACCGGACCGCGCTTCGCCCCGCGCGAACCGCCCGGTGGCGACGTTTCCGCGTACGTCTCCCAACGGGTGTCGAGCGCCGCCTGGCGCTACCACGCGCGGGTGGTCGTCCGTGCGCCCGCGGCGGCGGTGATCGAGCGGATCAACCCGGCGGTGGGCACGGTCGAGGCCGTCGACGCCGACAGCTGCGTACTGGTCACCGGTGCGGACACGGTACAGACCCTCGCCGTCTACCTGGGCATGCTCGACTTCGACTTCGAGGTCAGCGAGCCCGGGGAACTGGTCACCCACCTCCGTCGACTCGCCGACCGCTACGCCCGCTCCACACCGGCTATCCGCCGGGGCGGAAAGACCCGCCAGGCCCGCTAACAACAGATCCGCCACCGCCGGACCGGACCTCCTGAGACAACTCAGGAGAACAGCCCAGGCGGACCCCATCAATTGAGATCCGCGTCAGGCAGCCGTCTCAACCCATCTGGTCGCCCCAGCTCACAGTCCCGGTCCGGACCAGATCGATTGAGACGGGACAATGCTCAACTAACCTGCGCAGTCCAATTCTGCCCACGGTTTGCGGTGGGCGATGCTGGCGCGCAAGCTCCTCCGCCGAACACGCGCTGTCGCCCCGGACTTAGCAGAGTCAGAAGGAGCGTTCGGGCTGGCCTGAGAGTTTTTCACCGCATCGTGGGGCTCGGTGTATCTGCGCATTGCGCAGATTGGCCGACCCGTTCTCCACTGAGGGGGAGGGGGCTTGCCTGTGGTCTTGCCTTGGACTCGACAGAGGGGGCGGGGTGCATCCGCGTCATGTGAACGTGCGGTTCGTGGGGCCCGACGGGGTCGTGGTCCAGCTGCCGTGGCGGACCACGGCCGGGGAGTTACGGCCCGTGGACTACCCGGTCGTGCGTGGTTTCCCGGTACGGCGCGGACGGCGCCTGGCTCCGGGATGGTGGTGGTCCGCGACCACAGGTCGTCTGGTGGGCTACGGGAGCGCGGCGATGCGGGACGCGGTCATGCTGCTGGACCGGGATCCGCAGGTGGTGGGCATGGCGTGTCGGCCGGTGGAGTTCGTGTGGGAGGAAGGGGGAAGGGTTGTCACCCATGCCCCTGACCTGGCCGTGGCCTTGGCCGACGGCACGATGCACCTTGTGGACTGCCTCGGGCGGGGTGGAGCGTCCGGGCGGCTCGCAGGCCGGGCGCGGGTGGTTGAAGCGTGTGCGCGGGAAGTCGGTTGGGAGCACCGGTTCGCGGCTGCCGCCGATCCGGTGGTCACGGCCAACGTGCGGTGGCTGTCGGGCTACCGCCATCCCCGGTGTTCGGTCGGGATCTCTCCTACCCGGCTTCGGCGGGCGTTCCCCGCGCCCACCGCGTTGGGTGCGGGTGCGCTCCGGCTCGGGGACCCGATCGCGACGCTGCCGGCTGTCTACCACCAGTTGTGGCACGGCCTGCTGTCCATGGACTGGGCCCGTCCCTTGAACGAGGAAACCCTTGTGACCGCCAGGCCCGCCGGACGGCGTCGAGGAGCGGAACAGTGAAGCGGGCGGTGGACGTCGTCAAGGTCGGCGACCGGATCCGGTTCGACGACCGGATCCACGTCCTGGCCGGTCTGGACGGGCCTCGCTGCCGGCTGCTCGCCGAGGAAGACGCCGGCGTGCAGGTGTTGCTGCTCACCCAGGTACTCGGGGCGCAGGACTTCAACGTCCTGGACCACCCCCGCTCCACGCGCCGACGAGTGCCCGTACACGGCCCGCTGGACGGGCTTGACCCCTCGGTCCGGGAGAAAGCCCTGGCCTGGGAGCGGCACATCCTGGAAGTCGAGACCGGGCACGTCGGCTCCCACCAGGACTGGCCCCCTCGAACCGGGTATGACCCGGCCGTGCGGGGCTCGCCGAGCGGGAGGCGGCCAAGGCCGCCGAGGGGGCGGCGGATCGATCAGGGCCCAGCGGGCGGTGCAGAGGCGGTAGTCCGCCTGGCGGCCGCGGACGGCGCGGGGTTCGGTGAGGTCGGTGCAGTGCGCGGCGAGCGCAGCATCCACGATCTGCTCGGAGACATCGGGCCTGGCCCGCGCGTGCGGCGCCGCGGGCGGAGCCGCCCCTCTCCCGCACCGGCCGGTCCAGCAACGCGGCCGCGGCCTCCAGGCCGGGGCCGGTCAGGTTCCACAGCCTCTCGGAGACCAGGTTGCCGTCCGCGTTGGTGCGGCCGGCCGAACCGAGCGACTCCACCAGGCCGTCACGCCGAGGTCGAGGCAGCCGTTGCGCACGGTCTGCGCGCCGGCCGTACCCAGGCACATCAGCCGGCGGATCTGCCCGGCGGTCCCCACCTTCACCACGCCCAGCGCGGCGAGCACCCTCTGCCGCGTCTTGGCCGTCGACCCGTACGGCCGGCGCTTCGTCCCACCCACTACCCCGCCCCTCCCCCACCGCGCCGGTCGCGGCCGGTGCGTCCGCCCGGCCTGCGGCCACGAGCCCGGCCCGAGCCCGACGCCCACCCCCAACTCACCAACACCATCACTGGCAGGAGAGGGGGAGGAAGGTTGTCGAAGTGCCGGGCAGCCCTTGACCGTGGCCCGTGGCCTGCGGCCTGTGGCTTCAGCCTCTTGCGCCGCAGAGGGCGGCGCAGGGGGCTGGGAGGGGAAACCGTAGGACGCGCGGCAGGGGGCTTGGCCGGCAGGCGGTCCTCGGCGTCGTTCAACACCAGGGCTTACCACCGGGCGGTAGCCGGATGCGGGCGGGTGCTCAAGCGGCACGCGGCGGCCGCTCCCTCTGCCCGGGCCCGCGGCCGCAACCCTGGGAATCGCCGCTGGGGAATCGCCGTCCTGCCGGCACTGTTGCATGACCGAGGGACCGGCGTCGCACGGTGGGAACAAGGCCATCCGCCCCCACAGGATCCGGACCCCCGGGATCGCGGTACGCCCGCCGCGCATTCAGACCAGGATGTATTTCCGCAGGAGGACTTGTTCATGACCGACCGGCCCTTGACGCTCATGGCAGTACACGCCCACCCCGACGACGAGGCCACCGGAACCGGAGGAGTCCTGGCGCGGTACGCGGCGGAGGGCATCCGCACGGTTCTCGTGACGTGTACCGACGGCGGTTGCGGTGACGGACCGGGAGGTGCCAAGCCGGGCGACCCCGGGCACGATCCGGCGGCCGTCGCCCTGATGCGCCGTCAAGAACTCGAAGCGAGCTGTGAAGCCCTCAAGATCAGCGATCTGGAGATGCTGGACTACGCCGACTCCGGGATGATCGGCTGGCCGAGCAACGACGCCCCCGGATCCTTCTGGCAGACCCCCGTGGAGGAAGGCGCCGCCCGCCTCGCACAACTCATGCGGCACTACCGACCCGATGTGGTCGTCACCTACGACGAGAACGGCTTCTACGGCCACCCCGACCACATCCAGACCCACCGCATCACGATGGCAGCGCTGGAGATGACCGCGCTGACACCGAAGGTGTACTGGACGACGATGCCCCGCTCGATGATGCAACAGTTCGCCGAGACCATGCGCGAGTTCCAGGAGGACATGCCGGAGCCGGATCCCGCCGAGGCCGCCGCGATAGCCGAGATCGGCCTCCCCGACGACGAGATCACCACATGGGTGGACACCACCGCATTCAGCGGCCAGAAGTTCGACGCCCTGGCCGCACACGCCAGTCAGGGCGAGAACATCTTCTTCCTCAAGATGGGCAAGGAACGCTTCGGCGAGTTGATGGGCACGGAAACCTTCGTACGTGTCCAGGACACCACCGGCACAGCCATACCCGAGAACGACCTCTTCACCGGACTACGCTGACCCGAGCGTCCGAACGGGGCGCGGGAAAACTCATCGGCGCACGACGCGATCTTGCGCGTCGCACCCCCTGAGGCCCGTCCACGCCAGTCCCGTTCCGGCAGCCCGCGACCACCCGGCACCGTACAGGTGGGAGACCTGCGGGCTGCCCGCACGGGCATGCGCCGTCGTCAACGCCCCGGCCGCATCGAGCTCCAGCAGCCGCATCACCAGCACCGGTCTGGACACGTCCAGCCGCGCCGTGACCTCAACCCACACACCCGGCTCCCCCACCCCCTTCCCTTCCCTCTTCCCGGACACCGAGGCCCACCACCGTGCGGCCGTGCGGCCGCACGGCCGCACGGCCGCTGAAGGATCAGAAGTGCCGATCCTGAGACAGTGAAGCGGAGTGGGTGGACCGCCCCATGACAGCCGCACCCGCTACACCCCCCCGAGCAGAGACCTCGCTCATACTCACCACCCGAGCAGCGACAACACCCCGGCCTGACCCGCCGTCACTGACAGCCCCCCACTGACACCCACCCACTGACACCAAACCGGCACATCGCAGCCAGGCACGGGGCGTTCTACGGGGCGCCCTTCCGTACAGAGTTGGAGAGGTACTTACTTCTCGGCGACGTGGTCCGGGAGGGGGTGCAGGCCAAGCGGCGTGCACACGACCGGCTGACGGTCGCGGTCCAGCTGACGAACGTGCGCGGTGCCTGGGACGGTTCCTGCCGGACCTGCGGCAGGCGCCGACGAGGTCGCCGGTATCTGGCGGAGCAATTGGAGATTACGGGCCGGTCGTGTCCCGAGCGCTACGGCGAGCGTGACGGGAGGTCCCGTAGGCAGCCGGGGAGATCCAGGAGACGGGGCCGGCGGGCGTTCGCCGGGTCTAGCCGCTGCTCCTTCCAGCTTCCCGGCCTGGCCGGCGGCCTGCGGCCCCGGCGCGGCAAAGACGCCGCCGACGACGAATGGGGGCCGGTGGCCGAGGGCGGGCACGGTCAATGCGGACTACGGCAGTTCGTGGGTCGGTACAGCGTGGTGGCCGGCGTCAGCGTGCGGTCCGGCGGCGAAGGCCACCACAGTTGTGGCCGCCTTGCTGCGGGCCGCTGGTTGCCGGCGGCTGGTTGCGGGCCGGATCGTCCGCCGTGTCAGGGCACGGTGAGGACTATCTTGCCGCGCGCGTGGCCGGTGGCGCTGACGTCATGAGCTGTGGCGGCCTCCTTCAGCGGGAACACAGCGTGCAGCGGGACGGTGAGGCGGCCGTGGTCGGCGAGGCGGGCCGCCAGCGGCAGTCCTGCCCAGCCCGGCGACTCTCCGGCTTCGGAGCGGAGGTACCGCACTGCGTGCCGGCCGGCGTCGAAGTCTGCGATGGTCACCACGCGGTGCGGATCGCCGGCGATGGCCACCAGTTCGGCAAGAGAGCCCTTCCCGGCCGCGTCCAGAACCACATCGACACCGTGCGGAGCCAGTGCGGCAAGGCGGTCGGCCAGCCCCGCCCCGTAGGTGACCGGTACGACGCCGAGCCGGTCGAGGAAGCCGTGGTTGCCTTCGCTCGCGGTGCCGATCACGGTGAGGCCGCGGGCCCGGGCGAGTTGCGCAGTGACGGTGCCGACGCCTCCGGCAGCGCCCTCGATCAGCAACGTCATGCCGTCGCAGGCGCCCAGGGCCTCCAGTACGCGCGTGGCCGTGTCGATGTTGCCGGCGGCGCCGCCCGCTTCTTCGAAGGACCACGAGCGCGGCTTGGGTGCCCAAGCCTCCAGCACGGCGTACTGGGCCGCGGCGCCTCCCTGATCCACGAAGGGGACGAGGCCGAAGACCGCCTCGCCCGCGGCGGTGCCGGTCACCCCCTCTCCCACCTCGTCGACTATCCCCGCGGCATCCATTCCGGGTATGTGGGGGAAGTCCACGGTGGCGATGTCCCGCAGCATCCCTGAGCGCAGGTACCAGTCAGCAGGGGTGACGCCGGTGGCACGCACCGCGATACGGACCTGACCCGGCCCGGCGTGTGGCTCGTCGGCCTCCTCGACGCTGAGGACCTCGGAACCGCCATAGCGGTGGTACTGCACAGCAAACACGGACAACCTCCGTACACAGGCACGTCGTTGAGCAAGAGAACTCGCAGCCGCTCACCTTCGCGGCAGAGAGTGACCGCGAGCCGCCGCGGCACCAGGTCACGCTAACCCGCTTAAACGGTCGAACCCTTCCGTTGGTGATTAAGTGGGAGACATGCCTGGCGAACTGTCTCGGAACGCGCCCCCCTCCGCCTCCGGCCCGCACGCCCCGGGGCAGAGAGCGGACGCCCGGCACAACCGCGCCCGGCTCCTCCAGGCCGCCCGCGAGGCGTACGCCCTCAACGGCACCGACGTATCTTCCAGCTCCATCGCCCGCAGAGCGGGCGTGGGTGCCGCCACCCTCTACCGGCACTTCCCCACACGCGGCTCACTGATCGCCGCGGCGTTCTCCGAACAACTCAGCCACTGCGTCGCAGCCCTCGACGAGGCCCTTCAGGACGACGATCCCTGGCGCGGACTGCGCAACGTCCTCACCAAGGTGTGCATGATGCAGGCCCAGGACCGCGGGTTCAGCGCCGCGTTCCTCTCCCAATTCCCCGACGCGCCCGACGTCCATCACGAGCGTGCCCGCGCCGAGGCATCCCTCGCCCAGCTGGTACAGCGCGCGAAGGACACCGGACAGCTGCGCAAGGACTTCGACCCCAGCGACGTCACCCTCCTGCTCCTGGCCAACAACGGCGTCGTGCGAGAGACCCCGGCAGCCTCCATGACCGCATCCCGCCGCCTGCTCGCCTACTTCCTCCAGTCCTGCCAGCCGACGGACAACACACCCCTGCCCCAGCCCGCACCACTCCGCCTCGACGACCTCTACAAACCACCCCACCGAACGACGTGACCACCGGCGGCGTCAGCCAGGGGGCACGCGCCCCGACGAGGATGCTCCTCACACACCACCACCGGCGCTGCCGTCAGCCCAGCCCGACATCCCAGAGCCCCATGACCACCAACCACCCCCGAAGACCGTCGACAAACACCGTTCCCGGAAACCAACAACGCCAGACGGGCGCACCTTCATGCTCTGCGCCTCGTGTGCGAACGTGATCGGAGACGCTGTCACCATCATTCCGGCGGGCCCCTGCACCAGACCGCGAGTCCTCGCATTCGATGCCCCTTCCTGCGGCGTCCGCACCTGATCAGGTCGTGCCCTACCTCTCGCAGGACCGTGTCCATCTGCTGTGCCGACGCCACATCCCCGCAGCCCCGAACGACTACCTGCCTGTCACCGTCGAAGACCTGGAAGACTTGGGGCACGGGTTCCGCCCCGGCGGGGGCGGGCGTCACCGCAGTGTCTGCAACCTCGCCGTGCTGCCCGCCTGCCCCTTCTTCGCACAGTGACTCTCGGCGGCTGGCAGCCGGCCTGTATCCGGCCGTCGAGGCGTGAACAACCTCATGAGATGGCACGTCCAGCCCAGCATCCGCGGGGATGTCCCGGAGATGCTGGAAGCGGCCGGAGCGAGCGGGCGGCGTGAGAGACCAGAGGTGTGCAGGCGGCCGCTGGGCGGCGTTGGAACAGCTCGGGGCAGGCGTGGACGAGATCTCTGAAGGGCTCGAGCGAGCGTTGCCGACCCGCCCCGTGTTCCCCCGGCGGATGCTTCTGGCCAGGGCAGCGGCGGGGCAAAAGGGCTAATGAGGAGGATGGTGATGCTGAACGAGCAACCCACGAAAAGTGCAGCCTTGGCAGCATCGTGACTTCGGTCTTGGTCTGGTGCTCATGGCTGACCTGGAAGACAGTGAATTCCACTTGCAGGCCAGCGAAGAAGAGGTGGCGCTGATGTCGGCAGTTCTGGAACGAGAGGACAGCTGCCCCCAGTCGGCGACTGACGGCGATGACGGATGCCGGTGAGTGGGAGAACACTACCCGGCACGGCCTCACCCCGCCCCGGAGCCGCAAACTCCTCAACGACGGCCACGGCGCCGTGGATGATAGAGAAATGCTTGACGAACAGCATACGCGTACACCATCTAACGGAGGATCCTGGTGCGGAAGTGGATAGCACGATCTGTCGCGGCAGCGGCGCTGTTGGCTCCCGCAGGGTGTGGCACCGGTATGTCATCGCAAGACCGCCAAGATGCGAACCACGCGGAAGAAGTGAAGGAAAAGCGCATGATGAGCGTTGCGGAGAACTTCGACAAGGCCATCGACGGCTTAGCACTCAAGGACCGCAAGGTGGAGAAGGGCTGCAAGGAGAAGCCACCGAACCTTGGGTCAACTGCACGGTGAAGATCGTTTCCACGTATTCGACGCGCCTGAGCCCGGCCGAGCTGGTATGCGCTGCACGGAAAAATCCCGAGGTGATCAAGTGGAGTCCCCCGAAGCACGGCGTATGCGGCGAGTCCGATGACGTTATAGGCGATACGCACTTGATTGAGAAATACCGCATTCACAATGTGAGGCTGAACTGGACACCCAAGAAGCCTGGACTCTTCACCCTGGAGCAGAGTGAAGACTACTTCCACTGCGAGAAGAGCGACGACGACAAGAAATACTGCCATGAAGGTGACTGGTCTCCCTTCCAGTGAAAAAGCACCGTGCCCCGGCCGTTGATCCGGCCGGGGTCATGTGTGTGCGGAAGACTTGAATAATCCCTCCACGACGGTGCGGGGCTCAGGGCAACGGCGTTACGAGTAGTTGGCCGCGACGCCGGTGCCCGCACAGGCGCCGGCCACGGACACCGCCGGCGGTGCTCGCCCTTGCCCGGCAGCAGGACCACCCGAGATCGAGGGGCGCACCACTCGGTGAAAGACCCACGTGCACGGCGAACACAGGGGCAGCGGTGTACCGGGCCGTGCACCCACTCTATGGATCTGCCGCAGATCACACCGAGTTGAGGACGCTACGGGAGCAACTGTGCGAGCGGCCGGACCGCTTTGGCACGGTACGCACGTACCGCATACCGACGTACCGCGTACCGACGACCGCAGGCCATCAGTACGGTAGGCCAACTCGAGTAACTGACCGCCTCTTTGAACGAAAGGCACTGCACATGTCCGAGAACAGCACTCCTGCCGCAGTGATTTCGGTGCCAGTGGGCCGGGTGATCGGCGGCCGGGCGGAGGTCCGCGACGACGACTGGGGCAACGAGACTGCGATCATCCGCCTGGACGCCGGCCAGTACGGCCCGGAGGCGGTGGCGGGCCTGGACACCTTCTCCCACCTGGAAGTCGTCTACCACTTCGACCGCGTCCCCACCAACAAGATCCAGACCGGCGCCCGGCACCCCCGCGGCAACACCGACTGGCCCCTGGTCGGCATCTTCGCCCAGCGCGGCAAGAACCGCCCCAACCGGCTCGGCGTCTCCCGCTGCCGCCTCCTCAAAACCGACGGCCTCGACCTGCACGTCCAAGGCCTGGACGCCGTCAACGGCACCCCCGTCCTCGACATCAAGCCCTACATGACCGAATTCGGCCCCCAAGGCCACACCACCCAGCCTGACTGGGCCACCGACATCATGCGCCACTACCACTGACCAACCCGACCTCCGCAAGCACGTGGTGGCCCCGAGCCGCGGCCGCCCTCGGCACCGAGAACGAGAGCCCCCGCCTCCTGGTCGGCCTCACCGGCCATTTCAAGATCGGAAGCCCGAAGGGAGACGCGGCCCTCACGGCCCTGTTCACCAGCCATGACATGGAGCTGACCTCGGCGAATGGATGTGGAACAACGGGTGGCCCTCTCTGAGCTGGGCCATGCCCTGGGCTGCACAGGCGAAGGTGGATCTGACGGCTTCTGTCCGGTCGGCAGCTGTGCTCGGGCTGGGCGGCCACCCTCTTACGGGCCTGTTCATGGGCCTGTCGCTTCGTCAGGTCGCGCTCTTGCTGCGTCTGTGTCTGTGCGCGCGGCGCGCCATGTCGCACCCGGGCGCGTCCGCGCTTCGCGCCTAGGGTGACGCGCGGAGGTGGAGCATGCGAGTGGGGTTGCACGCGCTCGGTGTCGGCGATGGTGCCCGTCCCGAGGTGATCCGTGCGGTGGCCACGGCCGCGGAGACGCACGGCTTCGCGAGGCTGTGGTGCGGCGAGCACGTGGTGCTCGTGGACGCGCCTGCCTCGCGCTACCCCTACTCCGCGGACGGCCGGATCGCCGTCCCCGCGGACGCGGACTGGCTGGACCCGCTGCTTGCTCTGACCTTCGCGGCGGCGGTCACCAGCCGGATCGAGCTCGCCTCGGGCGTGCTCCTGCTGCCCGAGCACAATCCGGTCCTGGTCGCCAAACAGGCCGCCACACTCGATGTGCTCTGTGCGGGGCGGTTCAGCCTCGGGGTCGGGGTCGGGTGGTCGGCAGAGGAATTCGCGGCCCTCGGAGTCCCCTTCGCCGGGCGCGGGCGGCGCACTGATGAGTACCTCGCCGCGATGCGGACCCTTTGGGCCGAGGACCCGGCCTCCTTCGCAGGAGAGTTCACCCGCTTCGACGCGGTCCGGGTCAACCCGAAGCCGTTGCGCGGCGCCCGGCTCCCGGTCGTGGTCGGCGGCAATAGCGACGCCGCGCTGCGCCGCGCGGCCACGCTCGCCGACGGCTGGTACGGATTCAACGTCCCGGCGGCGGATGTCCCGGCGCGCATCGCCGTTCTCGCCGATGAGTGCGCCCGCCATGGTCGCGATTTCGATGAGTTCACGGTCGCCGTCGCGCTGAGCGACGGCGACCCGGAGCACCTGCCGGCACTCGGTGCGGCGGGCGTCACCGAACTCGTCGTCGTGGGCGCACCCCCGCCCGCTCCTGACGCCGCGGCCGCCTGGGTCGAACAACTCGCCCGGACCTGGATTCGCCCGGAGGATTGACCAGGCCGGGATGACCAGGCCGGCCGGAGCACCAGCCGTGTGCTTGCGCGCCCACAAGGCGTCTCTGGGGGACGAGATGGCCGGCCTGGGCTGCCGCGACGGGCGCGCCACTTGGTGTCGAATCGGCAGGGCTGACTCTGGAGTGCTGGGCGAGGCCCTGTGCCCGGGGCTGATGTGTGGCCGGTGCCCCGTCCGGGTGGGTGAGTGGGCTAGGGCGGGAGGGGTGCTGGTGTCTTCGAGTCAGGCTGAGGGCAGTTGGGGGCTGGGCTGGTTCTGTGGGGGTGTGGTGTGGTGCTCTTCGGCAGCGCGGCCGGATTGCTGGGTGGGGATCTGGCGTACGCATTCGATGAGGTAGTCGCCGGTGTCGGGGGCGAGGGTGACGCCGTGGGTTTCGCTGCGGAAGCCGGGGAAGCGCCGGTCGAAGGTTTCCAGGGCGGTCAGGTAGCGCAGCAGGGGGCCGTCGGGGGTGCCGGTGTTTTCGCCGGGCATCAGGACGGGGATGCCCGGCGGGGTGACGGTGACCATGGCGGCGGCCACCCGGTTGGCCGCGTCGGCCAGTCTTACGCGTTCGGTGCCGCCGCGGATGAGGCGCTGGTAGCAGTGCTGTGGCGGGGTGACGGGCTCGGGCAGGTCCTGGAAGGCGGTGTCGAGCAGCTCGACCAGGCGGGCGTCGCGCAGGTGGTGGTGCATCTCCTGGCACAGTTCGGGAAGGGTCTTGCCGGTGTAGCGGTGGGGGTGGGCGGCGACCAGCTCGGGCAGCAGCCGCTCCAGGAGCGCGTTGTCGTCGTAGAGCGCTTTGAAGTCCATCAGGGCATCCATGAGCGTTCCCCATTTGCCCTTGGTGATCCCCATGGAGAAGAGGACGAGTGTGGTGTAGCTGTCGGTCTTCTCCACCACGATGTTCCTGGTGGCCAGGTAGGCGGTGAGGACGCGGGCGGGGATGCCCAGGTCGGACATCTGCCCGGTCGCATCGATGCCGGGACAGGTGAGGGTGACCTTGACGGGGTCGAGCAGGCAGTAGCCCTCGGTCAGGCCGGCGAAACCGTGCCAGCGCGCGTCGGGCTCGAGCTGCCAGCAGGACGGTTGGGTGCGCAGCAGTTCGGCCGGGGCGTCGGCGAAGGGCAGACGTTCACCGGTGGCCGGGTCGGTCACGGCCTCGGGCTGCCAGACGCCGAAGAACCAGTCGGGCCGGTCACCGGCGGCCGCGATGCGCCGGCCGACGCGTACGACGGTCTGGCGGAAGCGGATGGCTTCGGTCACCGCTTCGTCGATGAGGCAGCGGCCTTGGGGGCCGTCCATCATCGCGGTGGCCACGTCGAGGGAGGCGATCATCGGATACAGCGGTGAGGTGGTGCCGTGCATCATGAACGCCTCGTTGAACCGTTCGTGCTCCACCGGCGCCCGGGGTGCGGGTTTGATGTGCACCATGGCGCTCTGCGACAGCGCGGCCAGCATCTTGTGGGTGGATTGGGTGGAGAAGACGGTGGGGCGTTCGGGGCCGGGGAAGGTGTCGGGGCCCACCGCCATGCCGTAGCGGCCGGCGTAGAGGGGGTGGAAGCGGGCGTAGGCGAACCAGGCTTCGTCGAAGTGGAGCCGGGGGGTGCTGGGTGCGAGGGCCCGGGCGACCTGGAGGGTGTCGTAGCACAGGCCGTCGTAGGTGGAGTTGGTCAGCACCGCGTACTGGGCGTCGGGCGAGACGGCGCCCTGGGTCAGTGGGTTGCGGCTGGTGCGGGAGAGGACCGACTGTGCCTGGATCTCGGCGGGCGGCAGGGGGCCTGCCAGTCCGTAGCCGTTGCGGGTGGGGACCAGGTAGACCGGTCGGGCTCCGGAGAGGACCAGGCCGTGCAGCACCGACTTGTGGCAGTTGCGGTCCACCAGTGCGATCTCGTCCTGGGTGACGCTGAAGTGACCGACCATCCGGTCGCAGGTGGAGTCGCCGTGGAGTACGAAGTAGGTGCGGTCGGCGCCGAAGACGCGAGCGGCGTTGCGTTCCGCCGCGCCGACCGGGCCGGTGTGTTCGAAGAGAGAGCCGAGTTCCTCGACGGAGATCGACAGGTCGCTGCGCAGCAGCCGTTCTCCGAAGTAGTCGTGGAAGGCCCGGCCGGCAGGGGACTTGAGGAAGGCGACACCGCCGGAGTGGGCTGGGGTGTGCCAGGAGTACTCGTGCGCGTGGTCGAAGCGACGCAGGGCCTTGAAGAACGGTGGCAGCAGGTTGTGCTGGTAGCCGCGGGCGGCGCCGGCGATGCGTCCGGCGATGAAGGGTGCGGTGTCCTCCAGCGGCCAGATGTAGCCGATCACCGTTTCGGCCACCCACAGGGGCAGGTGTTCGAGGTCTTCGCCGGCCGTGACCAGGAAGACGGGGAGGTTCTGGAAGCGTCGGCCGGCCTGGCGCAATACCGCCGCGCCCCCTGTTTCCCCGCCTTCTTCGACGGCCTGGGGAAGGTCCCAGTCGACCACGGCGGCGGCCAGGCCTGCCTCGGTGCGCAGCACTGCCCCGGCGTCGTCGGCCGTGGTGGCCCAGCGCACGTCGAGGCCTTGGCTCTCCAGCTCGCTGCGGATTCTGCGCAGTTGCTCGGCGCCGGCGCCTTCCCCCTGTGAGAACTCGCGTACGGCGAACAGAACCGTCCCGTCGGTCATAGTGGCCCCTTCTGCTCTGCATGTGACGTGCCGGTGCATGGTCTGCTTGTGCGCGCCATGCGTGCTGTCCGAGAGGCAACCGGAAGATCACCGGCAGCGGCCCGATGCCGGGGCGAAACCACTCCGACGAGGGAAACACCGCCTTGGACCGCGTGTGTGAACGCTCCTGACGGCGAACGGGACAAGCGATCTGGGGGGCTCGGGCCACCTGTGGTGAGGCCGAGGTCTGGGCAGCCGGCCTGGCAGACAACAGACGCTGAGTTCCTCACGTGAAGGCAGGAAGAGTGGGAGGCCCGCGGGCCTTTGACTGCGCGATCACCTCAGACACGTCAGACACGTCAGATGCTGCGCTGATCGGTGCGGGCGGGTCTCGTGCACCGCACTGGTGCGGCGGAATCATGCGACGTATCGGTGCGGTCGGAGGCGACATCGGCTCCTGGCTTCGCCTCGCTGGCCCCGGGCGGGACCTGGCCGGCCACGGTAGCCACGGCGGCTCATATGGCGGTGCTGCCAGCTCTGCCGGCAGAGCCGTCGCCCACCGCCGGCATCCGCTGACGTGAACTCGGACAAGCACCTCCAGGGTCCAGCGCACCCTCCGTGTGCTCGCCCGAGCGATGCACCACGCCCAGCGCGTCGGCCTGGGCACAGCCGCCGTCGCCGTCAGCCTCCTCGCCCTCGCGTGACCTCAGTGGGGCGAGCGATTGGGGCCAGTCGTGCTCCTCGACGCCCGGCGCTCGGAGTCCGGCAGTCGAGGGGAGCCCCGCCGGTCGGGCCGGCGGGGCTTCTGAGGCGTCAGACCATCAGCAGTAGCCGCGTGTGCGGTATCAGCTTCCGGTTCACGCTGGTGCTCTGCACAAAGATCGTGAAGTCGTCGTTGTGGTCCGGCTTGACGCGCATTTCCATGGCCGGCAGACCTAGCAGGGCTCGCGCCTCCGGCCCCGTGTAAATCCGGTCCGTCTTCTTGTCCAGCACCGCAATCTGCTTCTGCGCCTGGATCTTCTCCGACTTGCTCAACTGATAGAACGCACAACCGGTACGGTAAGTGTGCCCGCATTCGAGGACCCATTCCCGGATCGCCGCTTCGCGAGCCACCGGAATCAGCTGGTACTCGGACGGATCCACCGGGGTGAGACCGGCCGCCTTTATGGTGTCCTTGTTGACGGCTTCGGCGCCCGTAGAGAACACCGCCCGCGATCCCCGGATTCCCTGGGCCCGGCCCACCATGAATTTCTCGGTTGCCTGCTGGATGACCTGCCCGGCCTCCTCCAGACCCTGTGTGCTCGTGGCGTCCCAGATGGCGACGTTGTTCTTCGGGAAGCCGCACTGCATGGCCTCGCGCTTGCCCATCTGGTCCGGTACGAGGACAGCCAGCGTCCAGTTGTCCTCCTGCGTCTCGATCATCTTGGCCACGGCCTGCACCAGTTCACGCGGATTCTTGGTGGGGGCATTCAGGCAGCGATGACTTGCGTTCTCCTGCCCATCGGTCAGCACGAACGTCAGGAAGCTGTGGTCGCCGTAGAGTTGCGCTGTCTGCGCCAGTTCCCGCTGCGACTGCAGCGTGGCCGCCAGCAGAGCCGTCATTCCACCGACTCGATACAGCTGCTTCAGGGACGGCATCCGCAGCACGTCCTTGTCGTAGACGACGCACTCCACCTTGTCCGCGAAGACGTACACCGTGACGCGGGTTTCCTGGTCCAGCTCTTTCGATCGGCGGGCCAGATATGCAATCTGCTGGTCGGCGACCTCGACGACCTTCCGGCTCAGGTGCGACATGGACGAACTGGCATCCAGCACAAGAGCAACGTGATTGATGTAGTTCTGGCTTCCGGACATAACTGCTCCCCCTTTTTCCGACTCGATGCTCCTACCTTCTCACCCACCACTGACAATCGATCTTGGAGCCCAGGTCGGACGCAGACACGACGGCCTGCCGGCGGGTCAGCTGCCCCAGGTGCCCTCGGGGCAGAGCCTGCGGCCGAGGCGTCGGCCCGCGTCACTGACCGGGCTTGGCCAGGACGCATCGGCGGTCCACTACCCGAAGTCGGCGGCGAGCGAAGTGCACGAGCGTGGCGCCGACGCCGTGGCGGTGGCCGTGGGTGTCCGCCTCCCAGAGCATGATGGGCGGGCGGAGATTGTCGTCCTGGTCTCCGTATCGTGATCCGTCGAACAGATCCCACCGGTGGTGCTTGCTGGTTGGGGGTTGGGGTGTGGCACGGGCCGTGCCCGGCAAAAGGCTTGTGACGTCGGCTCGGGCCTGGCAGGCTCCGGGCCATGACCAAGAGAATCGAGTCCGCCGTCCGCCGATGAGCGAGACGACCGGGACAGGACTGCCCGGATCGCAGATCACCCTGTTCGAGCACGCGCTTCGGCTGCATCGGATGGCACCGGATGAGCCACTGCCGCGGGATGGCGAACCGTATCCCGAGGATGGATTGCATCGTCGTCGGCCTCGGCCGCAGATACCTGAAGACCAACGGTCGGCCGGCAAGGACGTAGCGCGCATTCTGGACGTGCACTTCGCTCGAGCCTCGGCTTGCCCAAGCGAGTTGGGCGATGCCTTCCACGACGTCCACGTCCCGAATCACCACAACGAACACATCGCGGCCGCGGCTGAGCGGGCGGACAGGGACCGTGCTCTCCGAACCGGCCGGTGGCTGGTCAGACATGGGACCGACCGATGCTCGGTCACCGTTGGCCTGGCGATGGTCGCGGCTGTCGGAACCACCGAGGACATCCCGTTGATCCAAACGATCGGGCTGTTGTCCCACCAGTTTGGGCCCCTGGCGGTGCACGCTTTCGAGAGGTTGCCGGGAGGGGGCGAGGCCCTGCTGTGGCTCGCTGATCGAGTCACCGGCTGGGGACGCGTCTACGTCGTCGAGGCCCTCTGCCGATTGGACGACCTAGCCACTCGATCATGGTTGCTTCGCAGAGCCTGTGACGGTGACTTCCTCAACGGGTACTTCGCCGGCAAGGTCGCCACGGTCGCGAAACTCCATGAGGCGCTGGGGGAACTCGACACCGACAGCGTGATGCTCGACCACGTTGGTCGGCTACTCCACATGATGAGCGACTGTGGGGGGATGGGGCTCCCCCTCGCGCACTACCCCCATTCGGCAGCGGTCCTGGAAGCTCATGCTCGCAATGTGGGTTCCCCCGACCCGACGATCGAGCGGTACTTCACCCTCGCGCTGCTGGCCCAGCACTTGACCGCAAAGTCTCCTGAGGCTGCCGGGTGCACCGCGGAGCAGCAGGTAGCGCTCCGGACGCGGTACATCTCGGTGCTCGACCGCGAAGAGTGGACCCAGGTCGCAGTCGCCGGTCTCGCGGCTGAGGACAACCGGATGCGGTGGCTCGCGGACCACCGGGCGACGCAATTGAGACTGCGCGCCTTCCCCGATCGAGGGCCGGACACGGAGGAATAGCGCACGCAGCGTGTCCGTCGCAGACGGAGAACCGGCCGGCCGGGCGTCAGAGCCCGCGGCTCAGGAGGCGCCCGGGGGCTCCTGAGCCGCGGGCTCTGACACACGTCGGAAAGGCGTGCAGCGCACGGCGGCTTCTCTGAGGCTCGGATTCTTAGAGGCCGGAAGTGTGTGGTGCGTGGTGCGGTTTGATGCCTTCGGGCTGCGCAACTCCCGTACGGATGACGGTGGCGGGCGCCGCAGGTCTGGCCCTGCCACCGGGCCGAGCGACGGCATCAACCGCGCACGGCGGTGTCGCGCCGGGTCGGATCACGCGCCACCGGTGTCCTGACCGCAGGGAGCCTGCCTGCCCGCCTCCGCGGCCTTCGTCGGCGTGGTCGTGTCAGGAGGACGACGTGGGGCCGGGCGGGAGGTGGACGGTCATGATCAGGTGGCAGGTTTCCGTGCCGGAGCCTCGGTAGGCGTGCGGGACGTCGCCGTCGAAGGTGGCGGTCTGTCCGGCCTCGACGCGGTGCTCGATGCCGTCGAGGATCAGGGTCATCCGGCCGGCGGTGGCACTGACGGTTTCGACGACTCCGGCCTGGTGGGGGTGGCTGGGGTATTCCTCGCCCGGCTCGAGTTTCCAGCGCCAGACCTCGACCGGGGCCGGTCCGGAGGTCGTGAGCATGAGGCGGGCCTCGCTGCCCTGCTCTCCGGTCCACAGCGGCGTCACGGCGTCGGCGGTCACGACGCGGACGCGGCCTTCTGCGGGGCCGTCCAGCAGGGCGGACACGGAGACGCCGAGGGTGTCGGCCAGCCGGACCAGCGTGGCGAAGTTCGGGTTGCCCTGGGCCTTCTCCAGCCCGACGAGGGCACCCTTGCTGACCTTGGCGCGCCGGCCGAGCTCGTCCAGGGACAGCCCCGCACGGGTCCGAGCCGTCCTGACGTTGTGCGCGAGCGTCCGCAGGGCCGCCTCTGTCTCGGCCATCCGATCACCATTCCTCGCAGGTGGACCACTTGAATGCACCCTCCGGTCGTTTGATTGACATCGACCGGTCGATCTGTTGTACGTTTCAGTCGTTCCATTGCCATACTAAGGGATGTACCTTGATCGCTCTGCTGCTGGCCTTGGGCAGCTCACTCGCCTACGGGTGCGCCGACTTCCTCGGCGGCCTGGGAGCCCGTAAGGCTCATGTGCTGCGTACCGTGATGGTCGCGGCTCCGGCCTCGCTCGCCGTCGAGCTGCTGCTGTGGCCGTTCCTCGGCGCCTCGTTCAGCACCGGAGTTCTCGGTTGGGGCGCCGCGTCCGGCGTCGCCTCGGCCGCCGCGTTCGCCCTGCTCTACCGCACCCTGGCGATCGGCCCGATGAATGTGCTCTCGCCCATCACCGCGCTGGTGTCCGCCATCCTGCCCGTCAGTGTGGGCCTGCTGCAGGGCGAACACCTGGGCGCCGCCGGACTCGTGGGCCTGCCGCTCGCGCTGGCGGCGGTGGTGCTGGTCAGTGCCGGACACGGCACCGGGACGGCGCGCCCCTCGCGCAACGCGCTGCTGCTGGCCTTCGGCGCGGGCACCGCCATCGCCCTCCAACTGACCTTCCTGCACCAGGCGCCGGGCGACAGCGGGGTGGCCCCGCTGATCATCGGCCGGGCGGTCTCCTCGGCTGCCACCCTCGCCGCAGCCGGGCTGATGCACCGCAGGCTCGGAACCGAGCGGCCCGCATACGCGAT
This sequence comes from Streptomyces caniferus, assembly GCF_009811555.1. Lineage (GTDB taxonomy): Bacteria > Actinomycetota > Actinomycetes > Streptomycetales > Streptomycetaceae > Streptomyces > Streptomyces caniferus. Next base: position 26,963 of record NZ_BLIN01000003.1, read on the forward strand.
GTCCGCCGCCGCGGGAGTGCTGGACTCCGTGGCGAACCTGCTGTTCCTCCTCGCCGCCCGCAGCGGGGACCTCGCCGTCGTTGCCGTGATCACCGCCCTCTACCCGGCCGGCACCGTCCTGCTCGCCCGCGGTGTGCTCGCCGAACGCATCCACCGCGGCCAGCTCGTCGGCCTGGGCACCGCAGCCGTCGCCGTCAGCCTCCTCGCCCTCACCTGATCTTCCCTTCCACCGCGCCGACCGTCTTGGCACGAGCGCCGCATGTTCATTCAGTCCCGGGACGCCCGCCCTGGACGAAGTCGAGTGGCAGACCGGAACCGCGGAGGGCCAGGGCTTCGGTCATACTGGGCGTACTGGGCGTCAGCGGGCTGGTCCGGCAAGGAGTCCTTCGGTGCGCCGAAGGCCGGCCCGCCTGGCCGAGCTGCGAGACGGCCAGGTGAACGCGTCCGGCGACGAACTCGTGCAGACGCTCGGCCTCGACATGAGCGAAGCCGTATACCCACGGGGCGAACCGAGCGATGAGTGAGGACGATGCGCGCTCATCGCTCGGACGGGTTCACTCGGATCAGCGTCTGCTGCCCGTTTGCGACAAGCTTTCGCCGGCCGTCCAGCATGCCGAACACCTCTAGCTGACACACCGTCAAGGTGCGTCCCGCTTTCAACGCCGTTCCGACCGCCTCGATATGGTCCCCGACCGCGGGCGCGAGAAGGTTGATCTTGTACTCGACGGTGAGCACCTCGGTGTTCTCGGGGAACAGCGTGTACGCCGCGTACCCGCCGGCGCTGTCCGCGACGTCACTGATGGCACCCGCGTGGAAGTAGCCGTGCTGCTGGGTGACTTCGGGCCGGCTCGGGAGCGCGATGTTGACGCGGCCAGGCGTGATCTGCGTGATGCGGGCGCCGAGGTGGGCCATCAGCCCCTGCCGATCGAAGCTTTCCCGGATGCGCGCCACCATCTCGGGGCTCGCCTGCTCCTGCTGGGTCTGATGGTCTTCCGCGTGCTCTCCTTCGGCGTTCATGACTGCGTGCGTACGGTGCGAGAAGGATGCTTCAGCCGGCCAGGCGCTCGACCAGCAAGAACCCGCCGATGACGATCATCATGGCACCGGAGACGCGGGTGACCGCCCGGGCCGCGGCGGGCCGGGTCTTCAGGACGGTGCGCGCCAGGACGCCGACGCCGAAGTAGACGATGGCGCAGGCGGTCATGTGGAGCGTGCCGAGCAGTCCGGTCTGCACGGCGACCGGCCAGCCCGTCGCCGGATGGATGAACTGCGGGAACAGCGAGAAGTACAGCAGCAGCGCCTTCGGGTTCAGGCCGCTGATGCCGATGCCCTTGAGCATGATCTGCAGGCGGGAGGAGTCCATGGTCCGCTCGGAGGCCGTCAAGGTGGCGGGCTGCCTCAGCACGCTGCAGCCGAGCCACACCAGGTAGCCGGCCCCGGCGACCGTCAGCGCGGTGAGCAGGGTCGGTGAGCTCGCCACGATCACCACCAGGCCCGCGACGGCGAGCAGTGTGTATCCCGCGTATCCGGCTATCAGCCCGGTGACCGCGGGGACGACCGACCGGTCCCGCAGGCCCGCCGAGATCGCGTAGGCCCAGTCCGCACCCGGGGTGAACACCAGCAGGAGGTCCACTGCCAGGAATGCCGCCAGTGTGGTCGTGTCCATAGATCGTTCCCTCTCACGTTCTGCGTTGCGAGAGGAAGGCTAGGCCCGATCTGCCCGAAAGTGTTCCTTCATTTACTCCATGATCGCGGCATGTGAGGGAGAATTTCCCCATGGATGCCATGGACCGGAAAATTCTTGCCGAGCTGCAGTTGGACGGCCGTCTCACGGTCACCGAGCTGGCCGCCCGCGTGCAGCTCAGCGTCTCGCCCTGCCACCGCCGCCTGCGTGACCTCGAACGCGAGGGCGCAATCCGTGGCTACCGCGCGGTCGTGGATCCGGCAGCCCTGGGCCTCACCTTCGAAGCCCTCGTCTTCGCCACCCTGCGCTGGGAGGACCCCGACACCGTCACCGCCTTCGAAGAAGCCGTGGCCGCCGTCCCCCACGTGCTCCAAGCCCAGCGCCTCTTCGGCGAACCCGACTACCTCCTGCGCGTCGCCACCACCGACCTGACCGCCTTCCAGCAGCTCTACGACCAGCAGTTGGCCAGGCTCCCGGGCGTCCAACGCCTGACCTCCACCCTCGTCATGAAGCACGTCGTCGACGACCGCCCCCTGCCCGAGTAGTGACCGAAGCGAGCCGGCCCGTCAGCCGCCCGGGGGTCGGGTACGCAAGTGGGATCGCCGCCCCTGTCCCGCAACCGGCCGCGTCGGCTGACGCCCGCTGCAGCGCGGGCCCCTGCCGAGTGGGCAGGGGCCCGCGGTGTGGAGAGCTGTTGAGAGCCGGGACCTGTCCTTGACGAGCAGCGTCCTGGCCCACACCGCTTACCGTCTGCTGCCGGCCTGACGGCCCGGCCTCACTTCAGGTGCCGACCGAAGAACCGGTCCCCGTCCTCCCTCTCGAACCACGGGGTACCGAGGTGTCCGCCCAAGTTGGCGTGCAGTGTCTTCTCCTTGCTGCCGAAGGCGTCGAACAGGTCCAGGGCCCGTTGCCGGGGGTTCCCTTCGTCGTCCCACTGCAGCAGGAAGAGCAGCGGAATGGTGACCTGCCGAGCCTCCTCGCGCTGGGCGCGGGGCACGTACCCCCCGGCGAAGAAACCGGCGGCCGCGATGCGTGGCTCGACCGCCGTCAGCCGAATACCGAGGGCGGTCCATCCCGCGTACCCGACCGGGCCACCGATCTCGGGCAGCGAAAGGAGGGCGTCCAGGGTGGTCCGCCATTCCGGGACCGCCTTTTCGACCAGCGGCGCGATGAAGGACTCGAAGATCTCGTCGACCGGCTCGCCGGCCTGCATCGCCCGACGGAGGTCGGCGCGGGCCTGCTCGTCGGCGGCGGAACGGGGCCGGTCACCGCACCCGGCGGCGTCGATGGTGGCCACCGCGTAGCCGTACGCCGCGGACAGCCGGGCCCGGGCCACCAGTCGCGGTTCCCCCTTGGGCAGGCCGTTGTTGTGGGCCATCAGGATCAGCGGGGCCGGTGCGGCGGATTCGGGCGTCCACAGGGTGCCGGGGATCTCGCCGAGGGTGAATTCGCGTTCGAGGACGCCGTCGTCGAGACGCTGTTCAGAAGTGAATTGCATGGTCGTGCCTTTCGGGAGTGCTCTGGAACGGCGCTCCCGGACGACCTATCGCCCGACCGTGACCCCGGAGGGGAGCACCCATGTCGATTCTGCGTTCACGGGTACCACCTCCTCGTTCTCTTGCACGGCCTCCGGAAAAGTAGCAGTGGGTGCCGTGGTCGGCCAAACGGATTTTTGCGCGGGCTCCGTGGCCGAATGCCACGGAGTGGGAACACTACGCAGAGCTGCTTGGGGCCTCATCGCGGCTGCCCGAGGTGAGGCCCTGCGACGGCGCGGCGTGCCGGGGGTGCGAGGGTGTTGAGAGGAGGCCACTTCTTGCCTGTTGCGGCGGGCACCGAGGGCGAGTGGTTGCGTCGGGCGGAAACGCCAAGCGGTTGAGGCCACTGAGGTGGTTCCCTACATGGATGGACGATTCTCTGTGGGGCCGGATCCCGCCCGAGATGCAAGCAGAAGTGGACCGTCTCGTCTCCATCGGGCACAACGTGCAGGCCATTGCGGCGATGCGTGAGCACGCCGGTCTGCCACAGCCCAGCCTCCCAGAGTGCGTTGACCTCCTCGATCAGCGTTTCACCGCCTTGCGGAGTGACAGCAGGTAACGCCCGCAGGCATCGGTCTCGTCGAGTCGCGGCGCAGGAGAAGGGTGAGCCGACAGGGACTGAGTCAGGGGCGTCGCGGCAACGACCGCCAAGGCTGGAAGAGCCAGGTGTCCAGGCCGAGGTCACCCGGCAGGGCCCGCTCAACGCCATGGGCGCCGGGCTAGGGCGTCATTCGCGATCGCCCCGATCGCCGACGGCTGTGCCGGGCCGTTCGGGGCGCACGGACTGGTGCGCCAGGCGTTCCGTGTGTGCGGAGCGGGCTTGCGGCCAAGCGGGGGCTGCCGGGTGCTCGTGCGCGAGTCCGTTGAGGACGGTTCGGACCAGGCGCTCCGTCTGGAGGTCGATCGCCTGGTGGTCATCGAGGTGGACGAGGCCTTCCACGAGGAGGTTGGCGAGCCCGTGGATGGCCGACCAGAGGAGGAACTCGGATCCGGGTCGAGCCGCGGCGCTGAGCCCGCCGGCGTCGACGAGCCGGTCGAGTTCCGCGGCCAGCACGTCGTGGGGGTGTGTCGGCAGGGGGATCTCGGGATCCCCGGCACCGAATGCGAGGCGAGCGACGGCAGGGTCGTCGAGAGCCCACCTCACATACCCGCGGGCGTAGGCGATGAGGCGCTGTTGCCGGCCTTCGCTCGACGCTTCCTTCACGGCGAGGCTCAGCCGCTCCCCCAGCTGGGCCAACACCCGCCCGGACAGCGCGTGGACGAGTGCCTCCCGCGAACTGAAGTGGTGGTAGGCCGCGCTCGGGCTGACTCCGACCTGGAGCGATGCTTCCCGCAGCGACCATCCGTCTGCACCGCGCTCGCGGACCAGTGCTTCGGCGGCGTCCAGCAGGGCTCCTCGCAACTCCCCGTGGTGATAGCGGTTTTTGGGCATGCGGCAGATCTTAACAGTGTTCAGATGCGTGCTACCTTCGCCCGAGTGGATCTGAACACTGATCAGATGGGAGTTCGGCCATGTGCCAAACCGAACCTTCGCCGCACACCGCAACGGCTGGAGAGCCGACTCCGCCCGACCGGGCGGACGCTCCCCCGCCGAGGGTCCAGGGCGAGCCGATCGAGGTGGCGGAAGGGGTGTTCGTCATCCCGGACAACCGGGTGCCGATCGTCCCCAACATCGGCATCGTCGTCGGAAATCACGCCGCACTGGTCATCGACACAGGGATCGGGCAGCGCAACGGAAGGTACGTCCTGGAGCAAGCCAGGCGGCTGGCCGGCGGGCGGCGGCTGTTCCTGACCCTCACCCACTTCCACCCCGAGCACGGCTTCGGGGCTCAAGCCTTCAAGGGTGCTGCGACGATCGTCTACAACGCCGCGCAGCGGGCGGAGCTGCACCGCAAGGGCGCTGCCTATGCCGACATGTTCCGGGGACTGAGTCCGGCTGTTGCGGCGGAGCTGGAAGGCGTGCAGTTCGTCGACCCCGATGTGACGTATACCGGGGAGGCCGAGGTCGACCTGGGCGGCCGCACGGTGCTCCTTCGGGAGGTGGGGCCGGCGCACACCGTCGGCGACCAGGTCGTGCTCGTCGACGACCGCGTGCTGTTCGGCGGCGATCTGCTGGAGACGCGCATGTTTCCCATCGCGCCGTACTTCCCGCCGCATGACACCGACGTCGATGCCGATCGGTGGATCAGCGTGCTCGACCAGCTCCTCGCCCTCGACCCCGAAATCGTGGTTCCTGGGCATGGTGAGGTGACGGACGCAACGCTCATCCGGGAGGTGCGGGACTACCTCGGGTATGTGCGCGCTGAGACGACGCGCCTGCGCGGCCGGGGCGCCACGGAGGACGAGGCCGCGGAGAGGATCAGCGAAAGTGCCCGTTCCCGATGGAGCACTTGGGACCACCCCGAATGGACAAGTTTTGCCGTGCGGGCCTTCTACAACGGTTCTTCGGCCGTCTGATATCGGCTCCACGGGCCTCAACCCCCGGGCAGGCGAGCCCCGTTCGTGTCCCGCGTGCGGGCCGCGCCCGAGCCCTCGGCCGTCAGAGCGCATGGTCAGGTCGGCGTGGCACTGGTCGTCGCCGTTTGACGCAGCAGCCGGAAGGCCCGCCTCAAAACGTGTCTCCAGGACGCGATGCGCGCATCCTGGAGACACGTTCACACGTCGCGGTGCCTCACGACGAGCACGGCGAGTGCGACCGCGGTCAGTGGCCAGAGTGCGTACACGATCCCCTCCAGGCCGGGGCGGGGACCCGGGTCATCCGGACCCAGCCGGCGGAGTCCGGCGAGGCTCTACGCGCCATCGAGACCACCAGCAGAGAGACGCTGTCGGGTCTTCGGCGCACGCTGGTGTCGCTCCGTCAGGCAGACCACGGCGCGACCGCTCCGGAGCAGTCACCACGCGCGCCCTCGCCGGGGCTGGCGGATGTCGAACGGCTGGCGGCAGCGACCGCGGACGCCGGAGTGGTCGTCGACCTGCGCCGCAGCGGGGAGCAACGCGCCCTGCCGGCCGATATCGACCTTTCCGCCTACCGCATCGTGCAGGAAGCACTGACCAACGTGGTCCGCCACGCGGACACCGGGCGTTGCCGGGTGGCCATCGACCACGGGGACGAGGAGCTGTCCGTGGAGATCGTCGACGACGGGCGCGGCATCACGGGGAACGGCTCGGCCCACGGCTTCGGCCTCGTGGGCATGCGGGAGCGGGTCGGCCTGCTCAACGGTCACCTCAGCGCCGGGCCGCGCCCCGAGGATGGCTTCCGGGTGGCGGTCCGGCTGCCGCTGTCCGCCCCCGTCGGCGTTGCGGTGGAGGTCCGGTGACCATCCGGGTGGTGCTCGCCGACGACCAACCGCTGGTGCGGTCCGGCCTGCGTGTACTCATGGCCGACCACCCCGACCTGGAGGTCGTCGGTGAGGCCGCCACCGGCACCGAAGCGGTCCAACTGGTCACGGAGGTCGCTCCCCACGTCGCGGTGATGGACATCCGCATGCCCGGCATGGACGGTATCGAGGCCACCCGCCTGATCACGGACGGTCCGGCTACGACCCGCGTCCTCATACTCACCACCTTCGACGAGGACGAGCGGCTCAGGAGGTCGGGCCGAGGGTTTTCTTGGCCAGCTCGAACGCGGGGAGCATCGCCTTGTGCTCCTCCGCGTTGAGGCCTCCGAGATGGATGACCACCCCACCGTGCTTGGTCATCACGCCCAGCGCACGTTCGGGCCTGACCTCGCCGGCGGACAGGTCGGTGACGCGGTAGCTGACTTCGGTGGCGTGCAGGCCACCGGCCTTGAGCTCGCGAAACGTGACGTTCCTCTTGAAGTTCTCAGCAGCGACGAACGCGTTCATCAGGGCGCGGGAGGTGCCGCCGGGCGCGGCTGCACCCTTCGTACCGGACCACACGGTGAGGAAGCCGATGTGGCCGGCGGGCTTGGCGTTGAGCTCACAGGCGGGCGTGAGCGGCCCCTGATGGCCGAGCGGACCCATCCGGTCCACCGTCGCCTGCGTGATGGCTGTCGCCTTCCAGGACGTCGCGGGGGTGAAGTGCACCGGCAGTACGCACGCCGTTCCCTTGTCGCCGAGCTTCGGCTCGGCGGCTTTCTTCTCGTCCCCGCCCCAGCCGAACGAGCAGCCGCTGAGCACGCTCATCGCGGCCACAGCGCCCAGCACGATCTGCGACACCTTGCGCATTCCGGAAATCCCCCGCACTTGAGCATGAAGTTTTGAAAATTCGCCGCAGCTTATACGACACGTTCGATCTCGAACCACACTGTTCTTCCCGCTGCAGCAGGAGCGAGGGCGCACATCCCATCCATCCGGCAGTACACAGATCAGTGTCAGTGCACAACCCGTACCGACTCGTCGTCCGGCGAGGCGTGAGTGTGACGCGGGGCTCAAGAAGGCCGAGCGCTGGGCGGGTCAGTCGTTCGGGATCGAGGGTGCTGCGTGCTGAGTGGCTGATGCGGCGTGAGCAGTGCAGAGAGCAAGGCTGCCTGGTCTGCCCCTTTTTTGAGTGGACAGGGGGTATGTGGAACGCGTAAGTTCCGCCTGCCGCTTGGACCGTTTCGGGGAGAGACGTCCCACTGCGCGCGCAAACACACTGATCAGAACCCGTGGGGGGTTTCGCATGTCTCATACGCCCGTCGCACCGCCACCGCCGCCGACATCCGGCTGGTCCGCTCCATCCGGCCCGCAGGCCCTACTCCGCTCGCCTCTCGGGCTCGCTAAAGCCGTCATGATCCTGCTCGGCCTCGTCATCGGTGCAGATCTGTTCGCGCTCTGGCAGGGCAACCACTCGTACCAACTGCTCGGCAAACTCATCGACGGCCTCGGTTCCGTGACCCCACAAGAAGCCAACCAGGCGGACAGCCTGTACGAGGCGTCCGGGATCGTGCAGATGGCGACTACCGTCGCGACCGCCGTGGTCTTTGTCGTCTGGTTCCATCGGACCCGCGTCAATGCCGAGGTGTTCGCCCCCGAATACCACGTCAAGAAGCGTGCCTGGGCAATTTGGGGCTGGGTCGTGCCGGTGGCCAACCTGTGGTTTCCCCGGCAGATAGCCGCCGACATCTGGAACGCCAGCGCCGACGGGAAATCCCGCTCCAGGGCGCTGCTCAACGGGTGGTGGCTGCTGTGGATCCTGAACCTGATCTTCGGACGCCTTGCCAGCCAGAGGTACGCGAGGGCCCGGGAAGCGGAAGAGATCAAGGGCGCGATCGCGGGGCTCATGGCCAGCGACGCCCTCAACATCCTGGCCGCCGTCCTTGCCATTCTCTTCGTACACCGCCTCACGCGGATGCAGCATGAGAAGGCGCTGCGCGGGCCGGTCTGGCAGTAGCGGGGCTCCGGCTTCTCACGGGCCCGGCTCCGACCGGTGCCGGGCCCGTGATCGCGTGCATCATCACCTGCCTGTCGAAGCATGAACGCGCCGCACTCACTGGGTTGTTGCCCGCCGGGTCAGCTTTCCCGTCCTGGGCGGGTTGACCTCGAAGGCGTACATGCCCCACCCGGCATGGACGGCGGGGCCTTCCTCGCCCAGGCCACCAGACGCTGACCGCGATCACCCTCCCGCCGCGCCGCCGCTCACCGGGCGCGAACCCGTCGGCAGTAGGACTCCAAGGCCCCCCGCAGCCCCTCGTCCGACTCGGGCAGGAACAGGGCGCGCAGCCCGCCCATGGGGTCGCAGATGTAGGCGTAGTCGTCCTCTTCCTCGAGGTCGTCATCGGGGTCTTCGTAGGGATCTTCGTGGGGGTCTTCTTCGTCGGGCTCGTCCCCGTCTTCCGGCTCCGGTACGGGCCCCGCCACCATCGGGACATCGAACATGCCGGGTTCGTCGGCAGGCCGCGGGCACCACCTCCACACGGCACCGCACTCCCGGACCTGGACTTCCCCGAAGTACCACCCCGCGCCCACCAGGAAGGGGGCATCCTTCGCGGCGGAGGCCTCTTCGTAGGTACGGAACGCCCCACGCACCAAGTCTTCGAGCCGGTCGAGGCTCTCGGGGGAGAAGTCCCATTCGACGGTTCCTCCGCCCGCTTCCTCGGCCCACGCGGGGAAAGCCGCCCGGCGTTCGGCCAGCCAGGCGTTCAGCCGGTGGTTGTCCTCCCAGTTCGGGCCCTCCAGGTCGTCCGCCTTCTCCAGCTCCTTCAGCTCCTCTCCCGTGAGGGGCGGAAGCGCCGGCGTCTCCAGATGTTCCGGGCGGACCAGCTCCCACAGCGCGGAGGGCCAGGTCGGCTCTCCCCAGACGTACTCGCGCTCCGGGACGCGGTCCGGGAAGCGGTCCACCACATCGCGCAGACTCTCGCCGGCGACGACATCCCGCAGCATGACGGGGAGAAGCTCGGCGTGGCCGTCGTAGCGGAGCCGCTGGTTGACGAACACGGCGCCGGCCCAGTAGCAATCCTCGGCGTGCCACGTGCCGGGCGGCGCATCGGGGTTGATCCCGCGGTACTGCCACTGGGCGTCCTTGCACTCGACGATGCACTTGCCCAGGTACCACGCCGCCATGACCCAGAAGGGTTCGTCGCTGGCCTCGTGGTAGTCCTCGACCGTCGGGAAGCTCTCGCGCAGCAACGCCTCCAGCAGGTCCAGGGACTTGAGGGTGAAGTTCCAGCGCTCCCGGCCGCCCGCCTCCTCGGCCCACCAGTCGAGATAGTCGATCATGCCGGCGTTCTGCCAGCGGTATGCGGTGTCCGCGGCCCTGAACAGGCATCCGTAGTGAACCCACGGCGTGGGCACCCGCTTCGGCCACCACTCCGGGTGCTTCCGCTGCCGGTCCCTGACCGCCTTGCGCAGCAGGCGCGCGACGGTGGCGAAGACCTTCCCCGTGCGCTCCTTGATGGCCTGACCTACGACCAGGAGCGGAACGACCGGCTCAAGGCCGAGGACCGGGTCCGGGCACACCACGGGCAACCCGTCCGTGCCCGCGCTCTCGTCCCAGTCCCAGCGTCCGCCCGCTTCCTCCAGTAGCGTCTCGCCCAGGTAGACGGCGACGGACTCGATGAACATCGCGTTCGAGTCGCTGCCGTCGTCGCCTCTGCAGAAGTCGAGCAGGTGCTCCTCCAGCTCCGGCAGCTCGCGGGCGCTGTAGTCGTGCTTCCATTCCTCGGAGGTGAACTGGTCGACGAACCGGTCCAGGATCTCGTGCAGGCACTCGATCCAGAGGTACAGCTTGTGGGCGGGAGAGCCCTCCGAGGCGTGCCTGCCCGCCATGTAGACGTCGTCCGCCATGTAGTCATCCATGTGATTCCCCCGTGTAGACATCCGTGAAGCCCGGCCCCCTACTGGCGGCCCGTCAAGTTCCGGACGAGACATGCGTCGTGAACCGTGAGCGCCGAGGCGGGCGCGACGGTATGGCTGCCGCTCCCCCGGCTACGCAGTGGCATCTCCGGGCCGCCGCCGGTGGAGGGCTCTTCGTGGTCGGGCCGCGCCGGTGAGACCGTCGACGCGTACGTGCCACAGTCAACAGGCTCGCTCGTATTCGACCTGGTCGAGCGGGTTGCCGTCGCCGAAGTCGAAGGCGCGCTCGGCGCCGGTCCCGGTGAAGCCGCACTTGGAGTAGAAGCGGCGGGACCGTGGGGTGTCGCGCAGCGTCCACAGGTGGACCCGCGCGAATCCGTCGTCGCGCAGGCGACGCAGCGTCTCGGTCATCAGTGCGGTGGCGATCCCACTGCCCCAGCCGTCCGGGTGTCCGTAGAAGGTGGGAATCTCTGCGAGTCCCGGCCGGGTCGAGGAGGAGAGGACGACGGAGAGTGCCAAGGGGCGGCCGTCGAGTACGGCGAGCAGGATCGTCCCTGGCCCTTCGGCGATCCGCGCGTGCCATCGAGTACGCCTGCTCTGGACAGCACGAGCAGCGAACTCCGGCTCGAAGAAGGGCGCATAGGCCGCCTCCCAGGCCGCGGCGTGGATCTCACCGAGGACGTCCCCGTCGTCCGCCCCTGCGCAGCGCACCTCGATCATGCGTTCACCCTACTGGCAGCGGCTCCCGGACCGCCTCGAATTCCGAACAGCGGCGGAGAGGGAGCGGCGCGGCGAGCCCTGCGGCGCCTCAGCCCAAGGTTGTTTCGCTCGGGTCGCCGGCAAGCACGGTGCAAGAAGCGCGCCGTAGGTGGCGCAGGATGAGCTGCGCCTTGCCGACGGCGAGCTCGGGCGGCGGGTTCCGTAGGACTCGCGGCGGGAGGGGCTAGTCGGACGCCCCAGGCCGGTAAGTCACAGTGCTCCGTCATCACCCGCGCTGGTGCCATGCCCACTGCGGACGGTACGGGCCGGCGTCGGCGAGTTCGGAAGATGACTCAGGCACGGGAGCCGAGACTCTGGTCGAGCCGACTGCGCAGACGAGCGGAAGACCCCCGGAGAGCCCCGAGTCGTCGTACCTCCTCCACTTCCAGTTCCCTCCGTTCCGCCAAGGCAAGAACGGCGGCGTAGGGCCGTTCGCCCTCCGTGAGCTTCGTTGCCACGGCATCGAGGACGGCCAGCAAAACGATGCGGTCCGCGCCGGGGTGTTCCGCCAGCAGGCGGAGGAGCATGTTGTCGTTCCAGGCACTGTCACGAGCCGCACTCAGCTCCAGAAGAGCAACGGTCGGCGTATGGACGTTGGCCGCCAGCGCGTGCCAGACGAAGGGGTAGGGGCATCGCACGAGTCGGTGCAGGACCGCACCGTCGTTCTCGGCACGCGCCAGTTCGAGGTAGTCAGCAGGCGTGTGCATGCCGTACAGCCCCCTCGGCATCGTCGAAGTCTCCATTTTGCCACCGTGGCCGACCGCGTAGGCCACACACATCAACTCACCTTCCGGCCACCGCAACTTACTGTGTCAGCTCGCTTCTCGAACTCATCTCCGGTCGCCCCTGCCGCATACCCAGCCACGGCAGCCACAGGTCCCCCACCCCTGCGGGGGCAGCGATATGAGGCGGTCTTGTCCCGGGCAGGGCAACGAGCCCACAGTGGCCCTACGCAGCGCAATTCGTGCGGGTGGAAGGGACGGGGGAAGGAAAGTGAATCGCACACAGAGTGTGGTGGTGTCGGTTGTTGCAGTCGGGGCAGCGATGGCTGTGCTGGCAGGGTGTGGCGGCATCGACGGAAAGATCGGTGACTACGACAGGGTGACGGTCTGGCCGGATGCCGATCCCCGGGGGCAGAAGCCGGTGGCCGATCTGACCACGCTCACGCCGGTGACGGTCGAGTGCTACACACCAGGCAGAGTGGATGCCACGGGATTCGGCTACGGCGGGACGTACAAGGTCTCGTACGACGGCGGATCCGGGTATATCGACGAAAGCACGTCGATCATGAGCGACGGTGGTGAGGTCTCGCCCAGCCGGGTGCCCAAGTGCTGACGGTGCTGCGCTCGGAGTGAGCTTGTGCTGTGTCCGTCCGTTGTCGAACAGAGCCTTGCGCTTGATCGCTCAACTCACGTGTGTCTGTCGGGCCGTCCGCCGCTGCGCGCAGCGGCGGACGGCTCGCGGGCAGGCCGGCTCGCGGGCACGCGAAGCCGGGCGCCCGGCAGCCCGCTCGGACACCGGGAACCGCCCGGACTCGGGCTTCGTCGTGTAGGTCGTGATCGATACGACCCACCTCACCGTTGACCAACTCGCCGACGCCTGGCAGCACATCCACGACACGTCCCCGGCGGACGAAGCGGATCCCCTCGTCCTGGAGTGCGCCGGCAGGCTCGCCTCCGATCCTGGCGGAGAGCAGGCTCATGTGTGGGTGGCCGGGCTGGTGGCGATGTCGGGCTACCTCGCCTGGCGCCCCGGGAAGGCGGCCGAACAAGCCGCTCTCAACGCCCTGCGCGACGCGGCGACGGCGCTGGACGGCCAGTCCTGCTCGCACGACGACCATCCGTACGAGGCCGAGATGGACTCGCTGGAGGATGAGATCTGGACGGGTGACAACGGGCTGCTGACCGGCGAACTCGTCTCGCCGGCCGGTGACACCGGCGCCGGGCGGGTACTGTGTCCGGGCAACGTCGCCGGATGGGCCCGCCTGGCCACGGACATGATCGCCCCGTTCACCGTCCGGAGCATCCCGGCCGGAGCGCCGAAGTACCACCACAGCAGCATCAGAATGCTCTCAGGCGTGGTGAACGACTACCCCTACGACGATCCGCAGGAACTGCTGGCCGACGAGGCCGTCTGCCTTCCCGATCGGCCGACCCGCGGGTTGCTGGCTGGTTTCCTCGTGACCATGAACGCCACCTGCTGGTACGCGGCGTCGGAAAGGATCACGGACCGGTCGGTACTCGACTCGATGGTCAAGGGGATCCAGGCCGCGGTTCCGCTGCTGGGCGACGAGCCGTGCGTTCACGGCCCCAGGGAGCATCCCGACACCAACGATCCGGACTATGCGAACCGGATCGGCTACCTCCTTCGGAGCCCGGGCGGCCGTGCCGAACTCGCCGAGGACTACGGGTGGGACGAGGAGGAGCAGGCGGATGACGAGGAGGAGCGAGTGGAGGCGTGGGTGTGCAGTGCCTTCCTGCACGAGCTGGCCGACAAGACGCTCGAAGTGCTGACAGACGCTCTGCAGTCGTTCGAGCCGGCAGGGGGCGACGAGCCGGGTGGGGGCGGGGAACCGGAGTGACCGGCTCTGGGAGGCACCCAGATCTGCGGTCAGGTGACGTTCACGAGTTGTCGTGAAGTCGACAGGCTGCGCCGTCCTGGTGCCGGTGTGGGTCGACGCAGCGCGGTTCTCTCGGTCTGCGGTGACACGGCTGCCGGTCACCACTCCCCCGTTCGCCGGTACGTACGGCATGGCGGCATGGGCGGCACGGACGGCATGAGTCGAGCCCGTTCTCATCGGGAATCCGGCCTCGCTCATGCCGTCCACTCCGACGCCGCCGCACCCGAGCAGTCGCCCAGCCCAATCGGACGGGCCTGATGCCGGCGGCCGGTGCCGGCTCAGCTCAGCCGGGCGGCGGCGTACGCCTCCATGGCGTCTCGCTGGTACTGAGCCAGGCCCGGCGCGATCGCCTCGTACGCCGCGCGCCACGGCTCGTTCTCCACACAGGAGCGCCCGATCGCGCGGTACTCCGTGGCAGAGACCGTTCGGAGCTCGGACAGCGCCCGGTATTGGAGGTCGATCTCGGTCTGCACCGGGGCAGCGTCGGCGGGTACGCCGGCGGCCAGAAGCTCGGCGAGCCGGATCATCTGCGCCGTGCGTGCGCGGTGCCCGGCTTCGATCTCGGCCTGGCTCATCGTCGCGGTGCGCTGCTCGATCTTCTCGGCCAGTTCCGGGAAGTCGTGCAGGCTCTCCGCATACTGGGCGGGCTGGACACCCTCGAACAGGTTCTCCGGTCGGTTGATGCTGGTCATGGGCGTGCCGTCCTTCCTGGATTGCTCCAGATCGGTGATCGTGCGGGAGACGGTGGTGGCCAACGCGTCGAGCCGGTCGCGCTCGGCGATCAGCCGCCGGTGGTGGCCGCGCAAGGCCTCCAGTTCGTCGACCTGCGCGGCCAGGACTCGGCCGATCTCGGGCAGTCCCAGGCCCAGCGCCCTGAGTACGAGGATCTGTTGCAGCAGCAGTAGCTGGTGCTCCTCGTAGTAGCGGTGGCCGTTGGTCCCGATCCGGGCCGGTGGCAGCAGGCCGATCTCGTCGTAGTGCCGCAACGTCCGGGCCGTCACTCCCGACATCCGGGCGACCTCCGCGATGGGCCAGGCCATAGCCGCCTCCTACACGCCTGCTTCACCGGCCGGTCTCTCCGGCCCTGGTCAGAACGGTAGAAGCTGCCGCAGCGGCAGCTTCAAGCCCCGCACCCAGGATTCCCGCCCAGCCCGGTCACAGGCGCATGGTCTCGCCGTGCACGGCACCTTCCACGGCCGCCACATACGCACGGGCCACCTCGGCGACGGGAGTACCGTCGGTCCCGTCCGCACCCATACGTTCCAGGGTCTCCTTGATCCAGCCAGGGCTGATGAGATTGATCCGCAGACGGCGGGGCAGTTCGTCGGCAGCGTTGCGGACGAATCCTTCCAGTCCGGTGTTGACGAGCGCCCCGAGCGATCCGCCGGCCAGTGGAGCGGGGAAGGTGCCGCCGGTCAACGTGATGGAGCCGCCGTCCCGGAGATGACGGACGGCCCGTTGGGCCAGGGCCACCTGCCCGAGCAGCTTGCCGCGTACTGCGGCAGCGATCTCGTCATCCGCCGCCGACTCCAGGTCCACCAACGGGCCGCTCGCGGCGCAGCACACCACCGCGTCGAGTTCCGGCACCTCCCGGAACAGCGCGTCCAACGAGGGCGGGTCCTCCAGATCCGCCCTCACCGGCCCTGTGCGCGATGCCTTGACCACCTGATGAGAAGCCTCCAACGCGCTGACGACAGCGCTGCCGATCGTTCCTGTCGCCCCGATCACGAGTACCTTCATGCGTCGAGCATGTCAGTGCGGGCTGGACGCGGTGCCGAATTTCTTCTCGGGTTCCGGCTCATCTTCCGTGTCGGCCGCACCGTGCGTGTACGGGTACTTGTACGGGTACTTGTGCGTGTACGTGTCTGCTGAGGCGCGGGGCGGCCTGCGGAGGTTCCACTCGCTGCGGGCGGCCGGTGGGCGGATGGGCGAGAGGACGGCGGCGTAGGGGGCGTGGGGGTGTGGGTCCGGGTGGTTGTGGGAGTGGCGAGGTGACCGGGTGGAGTATGGTTCCGCCGGGCCGACCAGAAGCTGGGCTACGGGGCCAGTGAGGGTGTCGCATCACCTGAAGTCCCCAGGCTTACAGGGAAGTTGGGTCCACGCGGTTCACACCTTCAGTGAGCCGTCCGCCCCTCATCAAGTTGGACCGCACGCATCGAGGATCAGTTTGACCCCGTACTCCCTGGCGTTCTACGTGGACGTCGTCACGACCGGCACCGTGCTCGGCTTGGGCCCCGCGGAAACTCCCAACCGCGTCACCAGCATTCTGGGGGCGGACTTCGCTGAGAACACCGTCGGCGGCCGCAGCATGTGGCGTGACTACGGCCTCGCCGAGTTCTTCTGGGGCCGCGCTTCCGCCGACTGCCCCTGGGCTGGCCACCATTTCACTCTGCAGGTGCACAGACTCGCGTACCGGAACCGCACCCTTGCCAACGAGGCGCTCCGCGCCCAGTACGGGCGGTTCGCGCCCAGGCTTCGGTTCGAGAAGCTACGACGCCTACTGGAGCGGCGCGGTGTTCCTCTGCTGGAGGTCCCGGAAATCCCGGCGAACGCGCCCCACTTCCGTACTTTCTGGCAGCCCGGTTCCCAGGTGGCCGTGTCCGTCATCGGCACCTATGGCGAGTACAGCACTCCGGACAATCTGCGAGTAGGAGACGTCTACAGCATTCATGCCCCGATGACCGCCGAGGAAGTGGAGGGGCGGAGGTCGCGGGTCGGGTAGCGCGGGTGCGGGCGGCGAAACCGTGTCCGGTCGATTCGGCCGGGTGAGAGGCCCGGACTTCGTGTTTCCGGGTTCGGCGGTCGGGTCGGGTCAGGTTGGGGATGGGCGCGTTGGGCAACGTCGGTCAGAGGGTCCTTGTCATGAAGGTGCTGTTCGGGTCCGGTTGGTAGTTCGCGAACGGTTCACAGTTCTGGAAGCCATACTTCTCGTACAGCCTCCGGGCAGGCAGGAAGAACTCGTCCGAACCGGTCTCCAGGCTGAGCCGAGTGAACCCCATGCGCCGAGCTTCGCCGACGATGTGCACCAGCAGCCGGGAGGCGACCCCGCTTCTCTGTCGCGTGGGCCGGGTACGCATCGACTTCAATTCCGCGTGGTCCGCGTCCAGCCTCTTGAGCGCACCGCAGCCCACCAAGGTGTCACCGTCCATGACCGACCAGAGGGTTACCTCCGGCTTCCGGAGACCGTCGAGATCAAGGGCATGCTTGCTCTCCAGCGGCGTGCGGGATCGCATCTGTTGAACGTGTTCGTCGAGGAACTCGGCGATCTCCGGGCCGGACAGGTCATCTACCGCGATCTTCACCATGCTCATCCTTCTTCGGGCTCCTGGCCGACTTCGAGCTCCCGGCCGACCCTGGTCTCATGGCTTCCTTCGGACTCCCGGTCCCCCAGGTGTCGCGCCGGCTGTCGGAGCTGTGTTCCGAAATGGTCCGCACCGAGGCTATGCCGATCTTGAGGGCACGACCAGGCATATGAGCCACCAACAGCACAGCCGAGGCAGCGCTGCGGCGGAGGCTGCTCGGCAGACCCGCAGGCAGAGTTCAGGTGCAGTGAGCGCCGTTCGCCTCGGTGTCGGTGCCAGTGCCAGTGCCAGTGCCAGTGCCAGTGTCAGCAGTACGGTGCCTGGTGGGTGAGGGCGGTGGCAACGCGCGTCCAGACGCCGAACTGTCGGTAGAGGTCCGGCAACGTGCCACTGGCCTGGACCGTGCGGCTGTCGGCTGAGGTGACGCCGGGGATGCCGAGCAGCGTGGCGGCGACCGATGCCGACTGCCAACGGACGACGAGAGTAGCGGTGTGGGAGCTCGGGGTCATGGCGGCGGGCCGGGTGGTGAGGCTGTCGGCGACCGCTGCCTCGATGGCTTGGCGCGCTTCGGCCACAGGCGACAAGTCGGCCGCGAACCGGTCGTTTGCGTACTTGACGGCGACGCAGGTGACGCTGGGATCCCAGGCGGTCATCTCTGCGCAGCCGGCGTCGTCACCGGACAGCATCACGACCGGGACTCCGAGCGCGGCGGCGGTGGCGTGGGTGAAGCCGATTTCCCCCACAGGCCGCTCGTCGAGCCACATGTCCTCGATCTCGTGGCCCATGAAACTGTGGCTCAGTACGCCCAGGGTGCCAGCGCGGGAGTGAAAGCCGATGCAGACCATCGCGTCGTAGGTGGCATCGAGTCCTTCGAGCATGCTCATGAGCTTGGGCTTGCCACGGACCAGCCGGGCGGCCGGGTGCAGCGCGTCGGGAAGCAGATTGCGCATCGGCCCGTGCGCATCGTTGACGGTGACTGTGGTGGCACCGGCCGTCAAGGCGCCACGAACCGCCGCGTTGACGTCCTCGGTCATCATCGTCCGCCCGCGTTCATAGTCCCTGCCGCCGGGTTGCACATCGTCTGCGTCGACGAGTCCGGTGATGCCTTCCATATCGGCACAGATGTAGATCCGCATACCGCACGCTCCTGAGTAGTCGATCTCTCTTGGAGACGTTGAGCGCGGGGTCACGGTTCGAGATGACGCTTCGCTACTGCGCGCGAGCCCGGAGAGGGGAAAGAGGTCCGTCTCTCGACATTCCACCCGTGCCGGTCCGCTGGACTGCGCTGCCGGTCCGCTGTGCTGCCACCGGCCTCCGGCCTCGCTGTTCAGGGTCTTGTCGCAGCCATTGATGCCTGGTCTCCTGTTCCCCGGTGATCCGTGACGCGTTCGCCGCCCATGGCGCGCGCATCCGGCGCGGGTACGAGACCGAGGATGGAACGGCGTGGAACCAGTGGCTGGGCGGGACGTACGGGGCACTCTGCCCGAGGGGCTCGGTGCGGCCATACGCCAGACCGCCGAGGAGATCGCCGGGCTGCTGCGCGGGGGCGCCGACATGGGGCTTCCGGTGCCCCGGTCGGAGTGGACCGTCTGGGAGGCGGCGGCGCATCTGGCGCAGGCCAATGAACTGATGGCCGACATCGCGGCGGGACATGCACGCAGTTACGGGGACGGCACGCCGCAGAGTCTCGCCGGGGCCAACGAGCGAGCGCTCGCCGAGTTCGACGAGCGGAGGGCCGAACCGCTGGCCGCGATGATCGTGGCGCAGGCCGATGCCTATCTGAGGGCGTGGGACGACGGGGCCACGGAAGGGACCGTCGTCACCCCGCTGGGGCCGATGGGGCCGGACGTCCTGGGGTCGTACCTGCTCACGCACATGCTGGGCCACGGTTATGACCTCGCCCGCGCACTGGGTCGTCCGCACATGATCGACCGTGCCCGGGTCGAGCTGACCTTGCCGTTCCTGATCACGGCCATGCCGCGGGTGACCGACTCCGCCCGCACCGCCGCATTGACCGCCTGCTACGCGATCAGCTTGTGGGGCGGGGCCCGCTTCGGCGTGACAGTGAGCAGCGGCGCGGTGTCCGTTGACTCGCAGCCACCGAACCGCCCGGACTGCACGATCTTCATCGAGCCGGTCACCTTCCTCCTGATGGCACTCGGCCGCCGCGGCCAGTGGAGCGCCCTCGCCCAGGGCCGGATCCTCGTCCGGGGCCGCAAGCCCTGGCTCGCGCCCCGCTTTCCGGCGCTCTTCAAGGCACCTTGAGCCAACGGCTGGCGGGCGGGGGGGCGGCGGGCGACGGGGACAGGCCAGGACGAGCGGGCAACGGAAAGCGGGCAGCGGAGAGGCGGGCCGCAAGAAGCCGTCAGCAGAGAGCCGTAAGCGGGAAGCCGTAAGCATGCCCCCCCCACCGCCACCGCAGACCCTCATCATCGGCGCCCCGTACGGCGTGCGTCCCACACCGGTTCCACCTCGTCAGTGCTGCGCCCCGGGTGAGCCGGGTGCGTCACGTATCGAGGACGGCCAGGTCCAGCAGCTCAAGGCTGGAAGAGGCGGCGATCACTTCGTACTGGGTGATCTTCTCGTCCTCGACCGTGAAGGTGAGGGCGAGCAGCAGCCGTCCGCGCGGGGCCACCACCACGCCTACGGCTCCGTTCACGAGCGCCGGTTCGGCGAACTCTGCCCGGCGTCGGAGGACAACGGTCTGTTCGGCCACGGTGTGGGCACCGTGTGCGGTTGTCGCGATGCCCGGCGGCACGGCCGCACGGTCGGCTCGGCGGACGACATCCGGGGCCAGCACGGCGAGGAGACCTTCCATGTCGCCGTCGCGCGCGGCGGCGAGGAAGGCCTCGACGACCCGGCGTTGCCGGGCGAGGTCGGCTGGGGAAACCGAGGGGGTGCCGCGTACCTTGTGGCGCGCGCGGCTGGCGAGCTTCTTCGTCGTCGCCGGTGAGCGATCCACGACGGGCGCGATCTGGTCGAACGGCACGGCGAAGGTGTCGTGCAGGACGAAGGCGATCCGTTCGGCCGGGGTGAGCGTGTCCAGGACCACGAGCAGTGCGCGGCCGACCGATTCGGCCATGACCGCTGCCTCCTCCGGGTCGCTGCGGGCTTCCGCTTCGCCGCCGGCCGAGGCGCGGTGGGTCAGCTGCTGCTCCAGGGGTTCCTCTCGTCGCGAGGAGCGCGAGCGCAGCATGTCCAGGCACAGGCGGGAGACGACCGTGTGCAGCCAGCCGGGCAGGTTCTCGATGCTGTCGGCGTCGGTGCGACTGAGCCGCAGCCAGGCCTCCTGGACAGCATCGTCCGCCTCGCTGAGTGAGCCGAGCAGCCGGTAGGCGACCGCCCGCAGGTGGCTTCGACAGGTCTCGAATCGCTGCGCCAGCCGGTCTTGCCCGTTCGCCGGGCCGTCCTGCTCGTCCGCCGGCCCGTCCTGCTGGTCCATGGGTCACCTTTCGCTTTCGGGCTTCGTCACCGAGATGACGCATACAACAGGGCCGACGTGACCGCAGCCTCGTCCAAGCGCCCGGCCGGCCCCCACACGAGGAGGAGAAGACCATGATCACTGCCGTGGTGCCGGACCTCGGACAGCCGCTGCTGCGACGAGCGGAGCTCGGAGACCTTGCACTGCCCAACCGGGTGGTGATGGCCCCGGTCACCAGGGCCCGCGCAGCGGACGACGGGCTGGTCCCGACCGCGATGCATGCCGCTTACTACGCCGAGCGGGCCGGGGCCGGGCTGATCATCACCGAGGCGACCTGGGTCAGCGAACAGGCGATCGGCTTCGTCAACGTCCCCGGCATCTACAGCGACGAGCAGGTGATCGCGTGGAGGCGCGTCACCGATGTCGTGCATGCCCTCGGCGGCCGCATCGTGCTGCAGCTCTGGCACACCGGTGCCGCCTCGCACCCCGATCACCTCGCCGGACAGCTGCCCGCCGGCCCGTCGGCGATCAATCCCCACGTCAGCTCGTTCACCCCCAGCGGGTTCAAGGACACCGTCACTCCCCGGGAGATGACCACAGCCGACATCGCGGCCACCGTCGCCGACTACCGTGCCGCCGCGGTGAATGCCCGGCTCGCGGGGTTCGACGGGGTGGAGATCGGCGCCCTCGGCTCGTTCCTCATCGCGCAGTTCCTCAACCCCCGGCTGAACCGTCGCACCGACGCCTACGGCGGCGACCGCGGCGGCCGGCGGCGCCTGCTCCTGGAGATCATCGATGCGGTGGCCGCGCCGTGGGAAGGACGGCGCGTGGGGGTTCGCCTGGGTCCGTACTGGACGGCTGGGGACCGTTTCCGGGCAGACGAGGAGACGCTCGCCGACTACGACGCCCTCGTGACCGAGCTCAATCGCCATCCGGTGGCCTACCTGCACCTTCGCGGACGAGACCTGAGCGCGCCGGACCTCACTCCCGATGTCGGGGCGATCGCCCGGTACCGACGGCAGTTCCACGGCCCGGTGATCGCGAATAACGGTTTCGACCGCGAGTCGGCCAACGCCCTCATCCAGTCCGGCCATGCCGATGCCGTGTCCTTCGCGACACATTTCATCGCCAACCCGGACCTCGTCACCCGCTTCGCCCTGGGCCGGGCACTGGCAACCGGAGACCGTGACAGTTACTACACCGGCGGAGCGGACGGCTACGTCGACTACCCCGCCAGCAGCTGGCAGGACGCACCACGGGAGGAGGCAGCGGCACGGCGAACATGAGGGCGTGGCCGTCGATGGTCGCCGCGGGCGGTCCGTGCCGCCGCCCGGGTCCACGCCGAGGGGGTGAGGCCGCGTTGTATGTCGACGATCGGCGTGTCGAGCGGTGCCCAGGGGCGTGGGGAGGGAGGGCGAACCACAGGGCCCGTGGGGACGAGTCGGGTGGGATGTGGCGTGTCCCCCGCGGCGTCGGGTTACGGGCGGAGCAGCGTCTTGATGGCGCGGCGTCCGTCCATCGCGCGGTAGCCCTCGGCGACCTGGGGGGCGCAGTGGCAGGGTGAGTCGAAGACCTTGCCCGGGTTCATCCGGCAGGGGAGAACGCGAGTGATTCGGTCCGGCAGGAACCGTCGCACCGGGGCCGGCCCTCAGCGCATCGCCGCGTGGGAGAAGAAGCTTCTGGCCGTCGAGCGCCGATGCGCTCAACGCTCTGGTCGCCGCGCTGGGCGATGAGGTCGGTGGCGCCGTACTCGTGCGTCAGGCCAGGGGGATCTCGACCTTGATCCGCTTGCCCACCGGCTCTCGCTGAACGTCGAAGTCGTCGCAGACCGCAAGGACGATCTCCAGGCCGTGCCGGCCGATCCGTTCCGGGTCCGCGGGGCGGGCGTCCGGGAGGTGGGGATCGGTGTCCCACACCGTGATGACCAGCATGGCGCCGACGATCTCCAGGTCGACGAGGCACGGTCCGGGCGCGTACTTGCAGGCGTTGGTGACCAGTTCGCTGACGACGAGCTGCCCCGTCCCCAGTACCCGGGAGGACACCGGCAGGCCGTGATGGGACTGCACCTGGGTCAGGAAGTCCCGTGCGAAGGTACGGGCGGCGGCGATGGACTCGGTGCCGGCATCGAAGGCGGCATAGGCCGAGATCGTCGGCGCGGCCCACGGCCGGTGTTCTTTCGTGTTCGGCGCTGCCTGATTCATGCATCTCCACCGCTGTTCGGCGCACGAGCTTGCCACGTGCGCTGTTGCGCGCATACCCCCGGCTTGTCGTTTCAGTCGTGTCCCGGAGGCGCACTCTGGGTCGCACTCGGATGCAGCATCTCGGAAGCAGTACCGCGTGTGCCACCGGCGCGGTGACCGATGCGTTCCGACGGAGTCCTCGGGCCGGGGGCGGGGGCGGTACCGCTGCGGCGGTGGCTCGTCGGCAGGGCCCGGCGGGAAGAGGAGCGCGTAGCCGGGGGAAGCCTGCGGAGGACTCGGGTGAGCAGCTCTTCTCTTCGCCGGCGAGCTGGGCGACCGTGGCGAGTACGACGCCACCGGCCGCCGAGAGGGCCTCGGCTTGTTGCCCCCTTATGCGGCTTCCCCTTTGTGTAGCGTTGGGCAGTTTCCTGACGTTCCCGGAGGCCGGTGGAGTCGCCCGGATTTCCGGAGTACCCGAGGGCCGAAGTTCCGGACTTCCTGAGTTCCGGACGGACGTGCATAGACGGCCGGGGCGGGGGTACCTGCTCGCGTGATCGGAGCAACCGCAGCAGGAGGGATCGGAACGATGGGTGCCAGCCTCGCGACCTCTGCAGTCCACGCCCAGGACTCGGCAGTCCACGCCCAGGACGCAGCAGTTGACGTTCGCCCGGCACCGGTTGCACTGCCGGGAGAGTTGCCGCATGTCGAGGACCCGCAGAACATCGCTCCCCGGGACGCCCGGGAGCTGACGCAGATGTTCTTCCGGCGGCTGGAGACGCTCGAGGAGGGCACGCAGGAGTACCAGTACGCGCGCAACACCCTCATCGAGATGAACCTCTCCCTGGTCCGCTACGCCGCCCGGCGCTTCCGCAACCGCGGCGACGACATGGACGACATCATGCAGGTCGGCACGATCGGGCTGATCAAGGCGATCGACCGCTACGACCTCTCCCGCGACGTCGAGTTCACCACCCTCGCCATCCCCTACATCACCGGCGAGATGAAGCGGTTCTTCCGCGACACCACCTGGGACGTGCGGGTGCCGCGCCGTCTGCAGGAACTCCGCGTCGACCTGGCCCGGGCCAACGAGAAGCTCTCCGGGCGGCTCGGCCGGGACCCGAAGGTCGGTGAGCTGGCCGCGGAGCTGGGCATCAGCGAGGACGAGGTCGTCGAAGGGCAGGTGGCCGCCAACGGCTACAACGCCTCCTCCATCGACGTCACCCTCAACGACGACGGCAACGACACCCCGCTCGCCGACCTGATCGGCGAGCGCGACCCCGACATGGACCTCATCGAGGACCTGCACACCCTCAAGCCGCTCCTGGAGCAGCTCGGCGAGCGCGACCGGCACCTCCTCGAACTTCGCTTCGGCCAGGAGATGACCCAGGCGCAGATCGGCAGCGAGCTGGGCATCTCCCAGATGCACACCTCCCGGCTTCTCACCCGTGCCCTTGCCCGACTGCGCGAGGGAATGCTCAGCCAGGCGTAGGCCTCCCCGGCCGGTCGGCCGACGGACGTGTGGGTGGGCCCCGGTCTTGATACCGGGGCCCACCCACACGTCCGTCGGCCGTTCAGTCCTTGAAGGCGTCCTTGATCTTCTCCTTGGCGTCGCGAAGGTCCCCTTTGGACTTCTTCGCCGAGCCTTCCACCGCGGCACTCTCGTTACCGACCGTGCGCCCCGCTTCCTCCTTCACCTTGCCGGCGGCCTGCTCGGCCTTGGCCTTGGCCTTTTCGCTGGCGCTCATGACGCTGTCCTTTCGTGGACGGAAACGCTCTGGTGCCCAGATTACTCCGACGAAAAGGAAAGGGGTTGCGGGCAGACGCCAAATCTACCCGAAGCCTCGCCACGGCGAAGAATCCGCAGAAACGACAACTGCTCCGGGCCGGGGTTTTCTTTCACCCCTTCGGGAGCGGATGACGCCTCGGAGGAGAGGGGACGCAAAAGAGCCGCTGGGCGGTCAGACAGTTTTCCTGTCTGACCGCCCAGCGGCTTGTGAGGGGGACGGCTACCAGCGGTACCACCGGCCGCGCTTACCGCCGGCACCCGCAGAACGCATCACGAATCCCAGCAGCCAGAATGCCAGCACAATGACCGCGACGATCCACAGGGCCTTGAGAGCGAAACCGGCACCGAAAAGGAGCAGTGCGAGAAGAAGAACGAGAAGCAGGGGAACCATATTTATCAACCTCCGATCTGTCATGTGCCCCGCCTTTGACCTCCTACGCAAACGATCGACGATGTTTCTCGGGCTTTATGCAGGGCATAAACAGCCGCGCTCACACGGGCGGGTCGACCTTGAAGAGCAGGCCGCGATCGCGGCGCCCCGTCGACGTCGCCGGCTTTACGGACCTCATCAGCGGCACCGCGCCGGGGGGACAAGGACGTAGGCGGCAGTGCATGCGAAGCACGAGGCAAAAGAAGCATGCGAGCCATCACGGGGGAACGGGATGATGGGATGTCGGGGCCGTATCGAGAGAGGAGCGGTGTATGCGTGGGGTCGGTCTGCGGCAGGTCGATGCCCTGTGGGCAGGGGCCCGTTCAGTCGAGGTGTGTTCTCGGTGGCCCAGGGACGGCGAGCGGTCCGTCATGGTGGGGGGCGTCGTCGAGATCGCCGAACTGGCGGGCCTCTTGGAGACCGACCTGACAGCCGATCCCTTCACCTGTATGTGCTGGGGCGATGTGACCTTCACGGTCCGGGGCGAGCGGGGCAGGGTTCTCGGCGTGCTCACCCATCACCTGGACGGAGGGCTGGACTGGGAGGAGTGGGGCGGCGAAGTCCCGCTTCTGCGTCTACGGGAGCTGAGCCAGTGGCTGGCGGAGCACGGTGTGGTCAGCCATAACCCGTAGCCGACGGGCGGTCTCGACCGTGGCGAGCGGTTCCTCGAGGAGGGCGAGCTTCCGGCCCGGGGTGCGCGCCACGCTGATGACCGGGCCCAATGGTGGGCCGTGTGCGCGCTCGTGGCTCGTGCTGCCGTCCGTCACCGGTCGCGTTGCCGCCGCGTCATCCGCTGGTCGGCATGGTCACGGATGTCTCCTCCGGCAGGGCCGTCGGCGGGCGGAGGGTGAGGACCTGACGCGGGAGTCGTTCGCGTTCGTCGTAGGCGAAGTCGACGCCGGCTTCGTGGGCCGCGGCGAACGATGCCGCGAGAGCCTCGTCGGAGGCGAACTGGGCCGTGGAGACGACGGATTCGCCCTCGGCCGTGACCCAGCATGCGGCGGACAGGCAGCCCGGTGTCGTCCGCAGAACGTCCACGGCGTGTTGCACGCGGGCGATACTGGGGACATGCCCGCCGTCACCCGCACACCCCGCAGCAGCTGGATCGAGCAGGGCCTGCTGGCACTGGCCGCCGGCGGCCCGGACGCCGTCCGGATCGAGAGCCTCGCGCGGACGCTCGGCGTCACCAAGGGCGGGTTCTACGGGCACTTCCCCCATCGCGACGCGCTGTTGGAGGCGATGCTCGACACCTGGGAGCGCGAGAGCGTCGACGAGGTGCGCGACCGCGTCGAGCGCGAGGGCGGTGACGCTCGGGCGAAGATCCAGCACGCGGGCCGGCTCACCTTCTCCAGCGACCGTCTGCTGCCGATCGACCTCGCCGTTCGCGACTGGGCACGTCGTGACGAGTCGGTCGCCGCGCGCCTGCGCCGTGTCGACAACCGGCGCATGGACTACGCGCGTGAGCTGTTCGGCAGCATTTGCGCCGACCCCGACGAGGCCGAGGCCCGCAGCCTGCTGGCCTTCTGTCTGGCGATCGGCAACCACTTCCTCGCCTCTCACCACGGCAACCGGGACCGCGCCGAGGTCCTCCTCCATGCCTCCGACCTCCTGCTCAAACGCCCGCACGGCCACGGTTCCTGAGGGGCCGCAGTGCCCGTCGGGCAGAGCGAGGTCTGACGACCATCGGCCCCTGGTGGCGACGTCCCGTACGGCGCTCGGCCGGATGGAGCGGGCGAGCTGGAGTCCGAGGGACGGGGTGGCTGACCGGGCCCGGCCGGTTAGCAATTCACTGGAAGTGTCCGGCGCCGGTTGATACCTTCCGCTGGCACGCAAGGTGCGTGGCGACCGTTGAGGGAGGTTGATGAATATGGCCCGCCGGACGCTTCATCAGCATGCCCATGTCCGGGTCGCCCTGGGGTTTGGCGGCGGCCCGGTCGTCTGAAACGACCAGGAGCCCTGTGTGTCTTCTTTCTCTCTCGACGGTACCGATCTGACCACTGACCGCCTCGTGCTGCGGCCGTGGTCCACCGCCGAGCTCACCGCTGTTGTCCGTGATGCCCGGCCGGCGCACTGGGCGGGGGACTTCCCCGCCGAAGGCGACCGTGTCATCGCCGGCTTCCTCATCGAGGCGCCGGAGGGTCTGACGGAGTACGGCCACCGCCAGATCGTCGAGCGGTCCAGCGGCTTGGTGATCGGGTCCATCGGCCTGTTCTGGCCTCCGCACGACGGTTGCGTCGAGTTCGGATACGGCATCGTCGCCTCGCGGCGGGGCCGGGGGTACGCCTCCGAGGCGGGCCGGGCCATCGTGGAGTTCGCCCTGAGCGCGCCCGGCGTGCATACGGTGCAGGCGGACGTGGAACTGTCGAACCCGGCCTCGGTCCGGGTACTCGAAAAGGCCGGACTGCGGCGCTGCAGCGAGGATGCCACCACGGCCCGCTTCCGCGTCACGGCGCCGGACCCGTCCCGGCGATAGCCCGGCGGGGATCGGCGGGGATCGGCGGCGGAGCACCTCGCCGCCGGTCCCCCGACGGCCGTGCGGCGGTTGGCCGCACGGCGGGCGCCCCCGCGGTCGCGATGCGGGGGCGCCGGCGTCACCCGGCGACCGGTGCGAACTCGCCCGATTCGGCGAGCCGGAGGGCCTCCTCGATGAGGGTCTCGGCGATCCGGGATTCCGGTACGGTGCGGATCACTTCGCCCCTGACGAAGATCTGGCCCTTTCCGTTGCCGGAGGCGACGCCGAGGTCGGCCTCGCGGGCCTCGCCGGGGCCGTTGACGACGCAGCCCATGACGGCCACCCGCAGCGGGATGTCCATCCCCTCCAGGGCGGCGGTGACCTCGGCCGCGAGCTTGTAGACGTCCACCTGGGCGCGGCCGCAGGAGGGGCAGGAGACGATGTCGAGCTTGCGGGGGCGCAGATTGAGCGCCTGCAGGATCTGCGTGCCGACCTTGATCTCCTCGACCGGTGGTGCGGAGAGCGAGACCCGGATCGTGTCGCCGATGCCCTGGCGGAGCAGCGCGCCGAAGGCGACGGCGGACTTCACGGTGCCCTGGAAGGCGGGGCCGGCCTCGGTGACGCCGAGATGCAGGGGGTAGTCGCATGCCTCGGCGAGGAGTTCATAGGCCCGCACCATGATCACGGGGTCGTTGTGCTTGACCGAGATCTTGAGGTCGTGGAAGTCGTGCTCGGCGAAGAGGGACGCCTCCCACAGCGCGGACTCGACGAGCGCCTCGGGGGTGGCCCGGCCGTGCTTGGCCAGCAGACGGGCGTCCAGGGATCCCGCGTTGACGCCGATCCTGATCGGTGTCCCGCGGTCCTTGGCGGCCCGGGCGATGTCCTTGACCTGGTCGTCGAACTTCTTGATGTTGCCGGGGTTCACCCGGATCGCGGCGCAGCCGGCCTCGATCGCCGCGAAGACGTACCGGGGCTGGAAGTGGATGTCCGCGATCACCGGGATCGGCGACTTGGCGGCGATCGCGGCCAGGGCGTCCGCGTCGTCCTGCGACGGGCAGGCGACCCGCACGATGTCGCAGCCGGCCGTGGAGAGTTCGGCGATCTGCTGGAGCGTCGCGTTCACGTCGGCGGTGACGGTGGTGGTCATCGACTGCACGGCGATCGGGAAGTCGCTGCCGACACCGACCGGCCCGACGTGGAGCTGACGCGTTCTGCGGCGGGTTCCGAGCGTCGGCGCGGGAGGTGCGGGCATTCCGAGCGGGACCGTCATGACGTTTCTCTTCTCTTCCTCGGGTGGAGTGCGCGGACCGCGTCTACCGCTCGGCGGCGGCCTCGGCGACGGTGCCGTGGCGGGACAGGGCGTCGACGGCCGCACGGCAGACTCCCTCGGCCGTCAGTCCGCTGCGGGCGAGGATGCCGTCGCGGGTGCCGTGCGGCAGGAAGCGCTGGGGGATGCCGAGAGTGCGTACGGGAGCGGGGGCGCCCGCGTCGGCGAGCGCCTGGGCCACGGCGGCGCCTGCGCCGCCGGTGCGGCCGCTGTCCTCCACCGTGAGCACCGTCCGGTGGCGCAGCCCTTCCTCGACCAGGGCGGGTGCGACCGGTTTGATCCACCGGGGGTCCACCACCGTGACGCCGACGCCGTACTCCGTCAGGCGGTTGGCGGCCTCGACGCAGGCGCCGGCCATGGTGCCGATGGCCACGAGGAGGACGTCCGACGGTCCGGAGCGGTGGAGGACATCCAGGCCGGCGAGGGAATCGACGGCCGGGACGGGGGCGCCGACCGGGCCCTTGGGGAAGCGCAGCGCGGTGGGTGCATGGTCGATGGCGACGGCCTCGCGCAGCGCCCGGCGCAGGGTGACGGCGTCGCGGGGAGCCGCCACCCGGAGGGTGGGGACCAGGGACAGCAGGGACAGGTCCCACATGCCGTTGTGGGAGGCGCCGTCGTCCCCGGTCACGCCCGCCCGGTCGAGGACGAAGGTCACCGGCGCGCCGTGCAGGGCGACGTCCATCAGCAGTTGGTCGAAGGCCCGGTTGAGGAAGGTGGCGTAGACGGCGACGACGGGGTGGAGTCCACCCAGGGCGAGACCCGCGGCCGAGGTGACGGCGTGCTGTTCGGCGATGCCGACGTCGAAGGTGCGCTCCGGGAAGCGCCGGGCGAACTCGGCCAGTCCGGTGGGTTCCAGCATGGCTGCCGTCACCGCGGCGAGGTCCGGCCGGGCGGCGCCGAGTGCGGCGAGTTCCGCGCCGAAGACGGAGGTCCAGCTGGGCGAGGGGGCGCGGTCGGGGGCGGCGGGCGTGGCGGGCCGGGCGCGTACCGCGTGGAAGCGGTCCGCCTCGTGCTGTTCGGCGGGGGCGTGGCCGCGGCCCTTCTCGGTGACGCAGTGGACGACGACGGGCCGGCGGAGCGCGGCGGCCTGCCGGAGGGCGTCTTCGAGGGCCGTGACGTCGTGGCCGTCGACCGGTCCGAGGTGGGTCAGGCCCAGGTTCGCGAAGACGCCGGGCGGGGCGGTGTCGCCGGGGGTGCGCAGGTGGGAGAGGTGGGTGGCGAGGCCGCCGATGGTCGGGGCGTAGGAGCGGGTGTTGTCGTTCAGCACGATGACGACCGGACGGTGCGGCGCGGCCGCGATGTTGTTCAGGGCTTCCCAGGCCATGCCGCCGGTCAGCGCGCCGTCGCCGATGACGGCGACCACGGCCCGGTCGGTGATCCCCCGCACATGGTGGGCCTTCGCCAGCCCGTCGGCGTAGGAGAGCACGGTCGAGGCGTGGGAGTTCTCGATGATGTCGTGCTCGGATTCGGCGCGGGAGGGGTATCCGGAGAGGCCGTCCGGCTGCCGCAGGGTGTCGAACCGCCCGGCCCGGCCGGTGAGGAGCTTGTGCACATACGTCTGGTGGCCGGTGTCCCACAGGAGGGTGTCCCGGGGCGATTCGAAGACCCGGTGCAGGGCGAGGGTCAGCTCGACCACGCCCAGGTTGGGGCCCAGGTGTCCGCCGGTACGGCTGACCGTGTCCACGAGGAACGTGCGTATCTCGGGGACCAGTTCACGCACCTCGGCCGCGTTCAGTGCCCGCAGGTCCGCTGGTCCTTGTATCGAGTCGAGTGACGGCATGGCTCTTCCAATGCTGGTCGTCAACGGGCCTCATCGGCCAGAGGGGTACGGGGGATGCGGCCGGTGACCGGGTCCGCGAGTCGGGCGGGCAGGGCGAAGACGACGTCCTCGGTGGCGCCGGTGTCCACCTGGACGTCCGGGTAGCCGAGCGAGGCGAGACGGTCCACGAGGCCGCTTACCAGGATCTCCGGGGCGCTGGCGCCGGAGCTGATGCCGATGGTGGTCACCGACTCCAGCCAGCGCTCGTCCAGATGGCTCGCGTCGGGCACCAGGTGGGCGGCGCAGCCGTGGTCGCGGGCGACCTCGACCATGCGCAGCGAGTTGCTGGAGTTGAGGGAGCCGACCACCAGGACCAGATCGTGGGCGCGGGCCAGGGACTTGACGGCGTTCTGGCGGTTCTGGCTGGCGTAGCAGATGTCGTCGCCGTGCGGCCCGGTGATGTCGTCGAACCGACGGTGGAGGGCCGCGACGACCTTGGCGGTCTCGTCGAACGACAGGGTGGTCTGGGTCAGGCAGGCCACGGGGGTGTCGTCGGGCAGGTCGAGCCGGGCGACGTCCTCCTCCGTCTCCACCACGATCGTCCGCTCGGGGGCCTCCCCCTGGACGCCCTCGACCTCTTCGTGGTGCTCGTGGCCGACCAGCAGGATGGTCCGGCCGTCGCGGGCGAAGCGCACCGCCTCCTGGTGCACCTTGGCCACGAGGGGGCAGGTGGCGTCGATGACCTCGAGCCGGCGGTCGTCCGCGGCGTCGCGCACCGCCGGGGAGACGCCGTGCGCGGAGAAGACACAGACCGCGCCCTCGGGTACCTCCTCCTCGCTGTCGACGAACACCGCGCCGCGCTTTTCCAGTTCGCCGACGATGTAGTGGTTGTGCACGATTTCCTTGCGCACGTAGACGGGCGCGCCGTGCAGGTCCAGGGCGCGCTCCACGATGCCGATGGCGCGGCGTACGCCCGCGCAGAACCCTCTCGGCTCGGCCAGGACGATGCGCTGCTGTGCGGTCATTGGAGCCTTTCCTGCATCTGGAGCCCATGAGCGGGCACGGTCGGAACGGGGGTGGAGGCCTGGGCCGGCCGTGCCTCGTGGGCGCGCCAGAGCTTGGCGTAGCGCCCGCCCAGGGCGAGGAGTTCCTCGTGTGTGCCGTCCTCGCACAGCCGGCCCCGGTCGAGGACGACGATCCGGTCGGCGCGGGAGGCGACCGTGAGCCGGTGCGCGACGATCAGTGCCGTGCGGCGTGCGGTGAGCCGTTCGGTGGCCCGGCCGACCAGCGCTTCGGTCGCCGGGTCCAGGGACGAGGTGGCTTCGTCGAGGAGCAGGATGTCGGGCTGTACGAGCTGGGCCCGGGCCAGGGCGATCAACTGCCGCTGCCCGGCGGAGAGGTTGCGTCCGCCCTCGGCGACGTTGTACCGGTAGCCGCCGTCGAGCCCGGTGATGACCTGGTGCGCGCCGGTCTGCCGTGCCGCGGCCTCGACCTCCGCGTCGGTGGCGTCGGGGCGGCCGTACGCGATGGCGTCGCGGACCGTGCCGGCGAAGAGGTACGCCTCCTGCGGTACGACGCCGAGCCGCTGCCGGAAGCCGGTCAGGTCGAGGGCGCGCAGGTCGGTGCCGTCGACGAGCACCGCGCCGCGGTCCGGATCGTAGAACCGGGCGGCCAGCTTCACCAGGGTGGTCTTGCCCGCCCCTGTCTCGCCGACGAACGCGACCCGTTGTCCCGCGGGGATGTGCAGGTCGACGCCCTCCAGGCCGACCGTGCCCGCCGCCTCGTCGTCGGTGGGGTAGCGGAAGTGCACGTTCTGGAAGACGATCTCCCCGCGCAGTCGGCGGACCTCCAGGGGGGCGCTGGACTCGGGGGTGGAGCTGCGCAGTTCGAGCAGTTCCTTGAGCCTGCCGAGGGACACCCGCGCCTGCTGGTAGCTGTCGAAGAGCTGGGAGAGCTGCTGCACCGGGGTGAAGAAGAGCTCCAGGTAGAGCAGGTACGCCACGAGGGTGCCGACCGCCATCGAGCCGTCGGCCACCCGCCCGGCCCCGAGGGCCAGCACCAGGGCGGCCACCAGGGCGGCGAGGAACTGGATGAACGGGAAGTACAGCGCCATCAGGAACTGCGAGCGCACCCGGGCCCGGCGGTAGGCCAGGCTGTCGTCGGTGAACCGGCGCACGACGGCGTCCTCGCGGCGGAAGAGCTGGGCGGTCCGCATGCCCGCAGCGGATTCCTGGAAGGTGCCGTTGACCACGGCGGTGCGCTCCCTGGCCAGGCTGTAGGCCCGGACGGAGCGTCTGCGGAACACGGCCGTGGCGCCGTAGAGGACAGGCAGCGACAGCAGGACGACCAGCAGCATCGAGGAGTCCACGAGGAGCAGCGCCACCGTCACCCCGGTGAGGGTGAGCAGGCTGACCAGGAGCGCGACGAGTCCGCTCTGCACGAACGCGGACAGGGAGTCCACGTCTGTGGTCATCCGGGTCATGGTCCGGCCCGCGGACTCCTTCTCGAAATGGTCGAGGCCGAGCCGGTGCAGGTGTGCGAAGACCCGCAGGCGCAGGGCGTACAGCACGCGTTCGCCGGTGCGGCCGGTCGTCCGCAGGGATCCCCACTGGGCCGCCCAGCGCAGCAGGACGATCAGCAGGGCGCCGGTGCAGGCTGCCCACAGGGCGGCGGGGGCGGAGCCGAGGGACGCCTCGACGCCCTGCCGGACGGCGTAGGGCTGGGCCAGGCCGCCGGCCGCGTCGGCGACGACCAGGAGCAGGCCGAGGGCGAGCGGGATCCCGAAGCCGCGCAGCAGATCACGCAGGCCGAACCGGCCTCCGGTGTCCCGGGTCGCGGCGGCCTCGTCCACGTCAGGGGTGTGCTCGGCGGCGGACGGCGCGGGACGGCCGGCGGGGGCGGGCTCCGGCTCGGGAGGGGGGCCTTGACGGTGCGGTGGGGCTGCGGGAGCTGCCGCGGCGGGGGCTTCGGCCCGTTCCCGGGCCTCGGGTCCCGTGCCGTGGAAGAGGTCGCGGTAGAGCGGGCAGCGTGCCAGGAGTTCCGTGTGGGTCCCGGTGTCGGCCAGCCGGCCGCCGTCCAGCACGGCGATCCGGTCCGCCATGGCGAGGGTGGATTTGCGGCGGGCGGTGATCAGCGTCGTGCGGCCCGCCATCAGGGCGCGCAGCCCGTCGTGGATGGCGGCCTCGACATGGGTGTCGACGGCGGAGGTCGCATCGTCCAGCACCAGCAGCCGGGGCTCGGTGAGCAGTGCGCGGGCGAGTGCGATGCGCTGCCGCTGGCCACCGGAGAGGGACTGGCCGCGCTCCCCCACCGGTGTGTCGTAGCCGTCCGGGAGGGCCGTGACGAACGCGTCGGCCTGCGCGATGCGGGCGGCGGCGCGGATCTCGGCGTCGCTCGCGTCCGGACGGCCGAACGCGATGTTGTCGCGGACGCTCGCGGCGAACAGGAAGGTCTCCTCGGGGACCGCCCCCAGGGCGCCGCGCAGGGCGTCGAAGGTGAACTCGCGGATGTCGGTTCCGCCGATCCGCACCGCGCCCCCGGTGGGGTCGTAGTGCCGGGCCAGCAGGTGGAACAGGGTCGATTTGCCCGAGCCGGGACTGCCGACGACGGCGACCGTCTCGCCGGGGGCGATCCGCAGGGAGAAGTCGTCGAGGACGGGGCGGTCGGGGTCGTAGCCGAAGGTGACGCGGTCGAAGACGACTTCGAGGGGGGACTGCGCGGGCAGCCGCTCGCGTCCCTGTGTCAGCGTCGGCCGGGCCGTGACGAGATCGAGGACCCGGTTGATCGCGGCGGCGCCCTGCTGGACGGCGCTCAGCAGGCCCACCAGCATGCTCAACGGGACGACGAGCTGGGCGAGGTAGGCGGAGAAGGCGACGAAGGTGCCGAGCGAGAGCTCGCCGCGGAGCGCCATCCAGCCGCCGAGGGCGAGGACGGCGACCTGGGCCAGCGCGGGTATCGCCTGGAGCACCGGCTCGTAGCGTGCGGTGAGCCGCAGGACCCGGAGCCGTCCGGAGAACAGCCGGCGGGCCGCCGCGGTGAGCCGGGCCAGCTCCTGCCGTTCCTGGCCGAAGCCCTTGACCACGCGGATGCCGGCGACGGAGCTGTCCACCACTCCGGCCAGTGCGGCGGTCCGGTCCTGGGCTTCCCAGGCGGCCTTCAGCATGCGGGGCTGACTGCGCCGGGCGAGGAACCACAGCGCGGGGATCATGCCCAGTGCGACCAGGGTGAGCCGGGGGGAGAGCACGCCCATCACGGTCACCGCGGCGCCGAGGGTGGCGAGGTTGGTGACCATGGCGGGGATGACCATGACCAGGCCGTGGACCATGGTGAGGTCGCTGGTCGCGCGCCCGACGAGCTGACCGGTGCCCCATTCGTCCTGGCGCGCACCGTCCAGACGGGCAAGGGATCGGAACAAGTCCGTCCGCATGTCGTGCTGGACATCGGCGGCGAGCCGGCTCGCGAAGTAGCGGCGCAGGAAGGTCAGGCCGTAGCCGGCCACCGCCGCCACCACCAGCAGGACGATCCACGGCAGGAGCGGGCGGGTGGGGTGGACGATGACCTCGTCGATGACCACCTTGGTGACCAGGGGGACCCCCACGCTCACCGCCGTGGCCCCGAGCGCGCCGACGAGCGAGAGCAGCAGTCCGCCGGGGTGCCGCAGGCAGTAGCCGGCGGTGCGGCGGAGCCAGCCGCCGCGTCCACCGGCTCTGTCACGGGCGTGCCTCGCCACTGGCCGGCTCCCTTCGTCTGTGGGTGGGTGGAGGGTTACGGGCCGTCAGACGTCGCCGACGGCCAGGGCCAGGACGTGCCGCCGCGAGCCGGTCGGCAGCACCGCACAGGCGGTGCGCGGATCGTCCGGGAGCGTGCGCAGCCGGCCCGTCGGCCCGGGGAGCGTGTCCGCGGGGAGCGGGAGCGGCTGGGTGAGACCCCCCGCGCCCAGTCCGTGCCCCCGTGCCTTGCCGATCGCTTCCTTCTGGGTCCACAGCCACAGGAAGGCGCGGACCCTGGCGCTTCGGGGGCTGCGGGCGACCCAGTCGGCGGACGCCTCGTCGAGCCAGCGCCGGGCCAGCGGTCCGGCGGCGAACGGGCGGACGGTCTCGATGTCCACGCCGACCGGCCGGTGTCTGCTGAGGGCGACCGCCCCGGCGCCCCGGGTGTGGCTCACGCTCACCCGCAGTCCCGAGGCGGGGCCGGTCAGCCGCGGACGGCCGCCGGGCCCGTGGTCGAGCCGGATGCGGTGGACGGGGGCTCCCGTCAGGTCCGCGGCGGCGTGCAGGAGGGCGGCGTGGGTGGCGTCCCGCTCCGTGCCGGGCGGCATCTCCCCCCACACCACCGTCACCGGCCCGTCGTCGGGCCGAGGGGTGGTGTGGAGGGTGGAGTGCACGGTCAGCCGGCCATCTGACGGATCAGGCTGGCGGGGCGCATATCGGTCCAGTTCGCCTCGATGTAGTCCAGGCACGCCTGCCGGCTGTCCTCGGTGTGGGCCACGTTCCAGCCCGCGGGCACCTCGGCGAAGCCGGGCCAGAGCGAGTGCTGCCCCTCGTCGTTGACCAGGACCAGGTAGCGGCCGTCTTCGTTCTCGAACGGGTTGGTCATGTCCTCGCCTTTTCCTGTGGGTTCGGTGTGTGCGATTACGGAGTGAGAGGTGGGCCGCGCGGTTACGCGACGATCTTTTCGAGCACGCGGACCGCGTTCTCGGCGCCGTTCTCCGGAGCGGTCCGCTCGGCGAGCCGGGCGACCGTGCGGGCGATGCCCGGATCGGTCAGTGCCAGGTGGAGGGCCTCGGTGAGCGAGTCGGCGGTCAGGTCGCGGTGTCTGACCGGCGCGGGGGCCACTCCCAGGGCGTGCAGATGGTCGGCCCACATGACGCCCTCCTTCTGGAAGGGGCAGATCACCTGGGGCACACCGGCCTTCAGCGCGGCGTTGTGCGTTCCGGTGCCGCCCGGGTGGACGACGGCCCGCACCTGCGGGAACAGCCAGTCGTACGGGATCTCCTCCGCGACGAGAAGGTGCTCCGGCGGGTCCGGAATGACGACGCCGCCCCAGCCGGTGACGACGACCGCGCGGACACCGGTCCGGCGCACGGCTTCCACGACGGCCCGGCCGGTCTGCTCGGGGTCGATTCCCAAGTGGCTGCCGAATCCGATGAAGACGGGCTTCTCGCCGCTCTCCAGGAAGCGCAGCAGCCGCTGCGGGGGCCGCCACCCGGGGGTGGGGGGCAGCATCCAGAATCCGGTGGTGTGCACCCACTCGGGCCAGTCCGGAGCCGGTTCGAGGACGTGCGGGCTGAACCCCATCAGGACGGGTGCCGGGGTTCCGTCGGCGCGGAACCTGTTGTCCAGGGAGCCCTCGCGCGGGGGCAGTCCGAGGACGTCGGTGCGCCAGCCGGCGAACATCTCGGCCAGCGGGCCCTTGATGGGCCGGTCGTTGACCTGGGCGTGCTGCTCCAGGTTGTCGGGCCGTTCGTCGAAGGTGCCGACGTCGGCGGGGTAGCGGCGGGAGGCGACGAAGTGCGGGTAGAGGCTCGCCAGGACGTGCGGGACGCCCAGTTTCTCGGCGATCTGGTGCACGGCCTGCCGCGAGGAGTGCGAATGGATCACGAGATCCGCGCCGCTGGCCGTTGCGTCCCACATGTCCTTCAGCATCAGCGGATAGAGCCGGGGAAAGATCTCCTGGAAGATACGGTCCCGGGCCTTTTGGTACTCGTCCGTCGACCGCTCGTTGTTGACGAGGATTTCGCGGACGTCGGGACGCGAATGGAGTCGTACGCCCTCGTCATTGACCGGGGCGAAATCAACGCCGTATTCGGCGACCCAGGGTCCGTACAGGCGCGGCCCGACCAGCGTGGCAGAATGCCCCGCCCGGTTGAGGGCATAGGCCAGTGCGAGATACGGCTGAATATCCCCGCGACTTCCGTGGGAATATATCAATGCTTTCACGCCCCGGATCCTCCCGTCGATGTACTCCGAGCTCCCGTCACGTTAAGGCCGGACCGGCAATAGCGAGCTGGATGCGATCTGGACGCAACAAGCTGCCTCTTGTGCGGTTCGGGGATCAACGGAAAGGGTGTCCCCTCAACGACCATGGGAGGGGACCCGACGTTGAAGGCACTGGTCTACTGCTACGGAAATCGGGGCGACGTCCAGCCATATCTGGCGCTCGCGTACGCCCTCAACCTGGCGGGGCACAAGGCCGTGCTGGCGGCTCCTCGTCTCTATGCTCCGCTGGCCGCCGAATACGGCGTCGAATTCGCCCCGTTGGACGACGGCGCGGTGCGGATCCGCTCGCGCGCCGACATCCGGCGGCTGCAGGTGAACAGCGACCGTCCGTCCGCGGAGAGCGACCGGCAGCGGGCGTCGATCCGCAAGGAGATGGTGCCGCTCTACTCCGCCGTGCTGGAGGACATGTGGCGGGCGGCGGCCGGTGGCGCCGATCTCGTCGTGCACTCGCACGCGTTCCGTGAGGCGGTGCCGCAGATCGCGGAGAGGCTGGGGGTGCCGCACGTCCTGGGCGCCCTCTACCCGAACTTCGTCGTCTCGCGGGACTACCCCTCGTTCGGACAGCTCTCCTCGGTGTTCTCGGACCGCACGGACCACAGCCGGACGGATGTGCGGAGCTTCCTCGGTCCGGAGGTCATCGAGGCGCTCGCGTCCTGGCGTGCGCACACCCTCGGGCTGCCGCCCCGCGACGGCTCCCTCGACTTCCGGTACCGCGCCGACGGCACCCCCGCGCCGGTCCTGCACTGCTTCAGTCCGCACATCCTCAAGCCCGGATCCGACTGGCCCGACTCGGTGCACACGGCGGGTTTCTGGCATCTGCCGCCGGCCCCCGGCTGGCAGCCGCCGGAGCGCCTGCTGCGCTTCCTGGAGGACGGTGACCGGCCGGTGTTCTTCGGTTTCGGCAGTGCCGTGGGCACGGAGCCGGAGCACACCGCGCGCCTGGTGCTGGACGCGATCGCCCAGACGGGGTACCGGGCCGTCGTCGTCGCCGGCTGGGGCGCGCTCGATATCGGCCACGCCCCGGAGAACGTCCTCGCCCTCGACGAGGTCCCCTACCCGTGGCTGCTGCCGCAGACCCGGGCGGCCGTGAACTCCGGCTCGCTCGGCGCCCACAACGCGGCGCTCACGGCCGGGGTGCCCCAGGTCGTCTGCCCCTTCGAGGTGAACCAGCTGATGTGGGGCGATCACCTGCACCGGCTGGGTGTGGCGCCTCCCCCGCTCAAACAGCGCGAACTGACGGCGGACGCCCTGGCCGCCGCCGTGCGCACGGCGGCGGAGGACCCCGTCATGGCGGCCACCGCCACAGGGCTGGGCCGGCTGCTCGGCAAAGAGGACGGCGCCGCCTCCGCGGTCACCTTCCTGGAAGGGGTGCTGTGATGGCGCACACCACCGCGGTGAGCCCGCCGCTCCGTTCCGGTACCGGCCGCCCGGTCCGACTGGCGGAGTCCGCGGCGTGCACCGACGGGCTGCGGATGACCACGGCCGCGTTCTTCGACTGGCTCGCCGCACGGCAGCTCATCCATGCCCAGCAGGTCGAGCGCATCCGCTTCGACGAGATGACGCAGTGGCATGCCGACCCGGACACCGGGGACCTGCGGCACCGGAGCGGACGGTTCTTCTCCGTCCAGGGGCTGCGGGTCCGCTCCGACTTCGGCCCGGTGGCCGCCTGGTCCCAGCCGATCATCAACCAGCCGGAGTGCGGGATACTCGGCATCGCGATCCGCGAGTTCGACGGGGTGCCGCACCTGCTGATGCAGGCGAAGTCCGAGCCGGGGAACATCAACGGGGTGCAGCTCTCCCCCACGGTGCAGGCCACCCGCAGCAACTACACCCGGGTGCACGGAGGTTCGTCGGTGCCGTACCTCGACCTGTTCCGGTCGCCGGAGCCGGACCGGGTGCTGGCGGACGTCCTGCAGTCCGAGCAGGGCTCCTGGTTCTACCGCAAGCGCAATCGCAACATGGTGGTCGAGGCGGGACCGGAGGTGGAGGCCGGCGAGGACTTCTGCTGGCTGACCCTGGGGCAGCTGCATACGCTGATGCGCCACGAGGACCTGATCAACATGGACGCGCGGACGGTGCTGTCCTGTCTGCCCGACTGGCACACCGGCGCCGACGCGCCCTCCGCGGACCCCGGCCGCGGCGCCGCCCTGCACACCGACCGCGAGATCCGCAGCTGGCTCACCGGGCGCCGGGCCGAGCACCAGATCAGCGCCGAGCGGCTGCCGCTGACCCACGTGCCGGAATGGCACTGGTCGCCCGAGGCGCTCTCCCACGAGAGCGGCCGGTACTTCAGCATCGTGGCGGTGCACGTCGGCTCCCGCAGCCGCGAGGTGCCCGCCTGGTCCCAGCCGCTGCTGCGGCCGCACGGGGACGGGGTGGCGGCGCTGCTGGTGCAGCGGATCGGCGGGGTGCCGCACGCCCTGATGCGGGCGCGGGTGGAGCCGGGCTTCGCGGACGGCGTCGAACTGGGACCGACCGTGCAGTGCACACCGGAGAACTACGCGCATCTGCCGGCCGCGGCCCGGCCCCCGTACCTGGACCTGGTGCTCGGCGGGCGCGCGGAGCGGACCCGCTTCGACACCGTCCTCTCCGAGGAGGGCGGCCGCTTCCACCACGCCCGCAGCCGGTACCTGATCATCGAGGTGGACTCCGGTGACCGGGTCGAGGAGGGTGCGGAGTTCCGCTGGGTGTCGGAGCGTCAGCTCGATGAGCTGCTGCGCTACAGCGGTCATCTGAACGTCCAGGCCAGGACGCTGGTCGCGGCCCTGCGGGCGCTGCGATGAGGGCCCGGCCGGTGCGGATCGGGGTCCTGGGCGCGGCCTCGATCGCCTGGCGCCGGGTCCTGCCCGCGATGGCGGCCTGCCCCGACATCGACGTGGTGGCCGTGGCCGCCCGCGACATGGGGCGGGCCCGGCGGTTCGCCGACCGCTTCGGATGCGCGGCCGTGGCCGGCTACCAGCCCCTGCTGGAGCGTGCCGACATCGACGCCGTGTATGTGCCGCTGCCCGCCGCCCTGCACCACGCATGGGCGGCGCGGGCGCTGCGGGCGGGCAAGCACGTCCTGGTGGAGAAGCCGATGGCGGGCAGCGCCGAGGAGGCCCGGGAGCTGGTGACGCTCGCCACGCGGGCCGGCCTGGTGCTCCGGGAGAACTTCATGTTCCTCCACCACCCCCGGCACGACGCGGTGGAGTCCCTGCTGCGCTCCGGCCGGATCGGTGAACTGCGGTCCCTGCACGCCGCGTTCTGCATTCCGCCGCTGCCGGCGGAGGACATCCGCTACGTTCCGGAGCTGGGCGGCGGCGCGCTGCTGGACGCGGGGGTGTACCCGCTGCGGACGGCGATGCGGTTCCTCGGTCGCGGCCTGCGGGTGGCCGGGGCGACGCTGCGGACCAGGGCCGCCGACGGACTCGACCTGTCCGGGCAGGTGCTGCTCGCCGCCGACTCGGGCGTGCAGGCGTCCCTGGAGTTCGGCTTCGAACACGCCTATGCGGCGCGGTACGCGCTGTGGGGCAGCCGGGCACGCCTCACCACGGAGCACGCCTTCAGCCCGGCGGCCGACCAGCGGCCCGCGCTGCTGCTGGAGGAGCAGGGCGGCACGGAGCGGATCGACCTGCCGGCCGCCGACCAGTACCTGCGGTGCGTGGCGGACTTCGCCTCCGCGGTCCGCACCGAGGGTGCGTCGGACGGACCGGACGAGGCGTGCCGGCGTGCGGACGCCGTCACCACACTGGAGCTGGCCGACCGGATCCGTGCGTGCGCGGTGCGCGTCGAGGTCGCCGGCTGATCCTCCGCGTCAGGTGCGCCGGGCATCGTAGTAGGCGGTGCACTCGGCGTACGACGGCAGCAGTCCCAGCCGTTCGGCCTCGGCCAGCGTGGGCGCGGTGGTGTCCTTCGGCGAGGTCAGCGGTTCGATGCCGGCCGGCCAGGCGATGCCGAGCGCCGGGTCGAACGGGGAGATGCCGTGCTCGCGCTCGGGGGCGTACCCCTCGGAGCAGAGGTAGTTCACCGTCGCGTGGTCGGTGAGGGCCATGAAGGAGTGCCCCAGGCCCTCGCCGACGTACAGCGCATGGCGGTTCTGGTCGTCGAGGCGCACCGCCTCCCACTGCCCGAAGGTCGGCGATCCCACCCGGACGTCCACCACGACGTCGAGCACCGCGCCGCGTACGCACTGGAGGTACTTGGCTTGTCCCGGTGGCACCTCGGCGAAGTGGATGCCGCGCAGGGTGCCGCGGCGGGACACGGAGCAGTTGGCCTGCACCAGCCGGAGGGCGTGACCGACGGTCTCCCGGAACTCCTCGCCGCGGTACCACTCGTGGAAGTCGCCGCGGGCGTCCTCGAAGACGGCCGGCTCGACGACCCAGCTCGGGCCGATGCCCAGGGGGCGCATCATGTGCTCATCTCCCGTGTCGATTCGGCGCGCACCAGGTCGGGCAGCGCCGCGGCGAGTGCGGCACGCCAGTCGCGGATGGGTGTGAGCGGGCCGGGCGCCCAACCCTCGTGGCTCAGCACGCCGTACGCGGGGCGCGGGGCGGGCCGGCACAGGGCACCCGCCGGGACCGGCCGGATCCGGCGGGGGTCGGCGCCGAGCAGCCGGAAGACCTCGCGGGCCAGTCCGTACCAGGTGGTCTCCCCCGCGCTCGTGGCGTGGTGGAGGCGGGTGGTGAGGCTGCCCGCCACGGCCGCCCTGCCGAGCCGCACCAGCAGGTCGGCGAGGTCGGCGGTCCAGGTGGGCTGGCCACTCTGATCGCAGATCACGTCGAGGGTGTCGCCGGTGCGCGCGGCCCGGACGAGGGTCCGTACGAAGTTCGGCCGCCCCGCGCCGTAGAGCCATGCGGTGCGCACGATGTGGCCGTGCTCCGGGGCGGTGGACAGGACGGCGCGTTCGCCGGCCAGCTTGGTGCGGCCGTAGGCGTTGCACGGCCCGGTCGGGTCGTGTTCCCGGTAGGGGCGGGTGCCGTCACCGGGAAAGACGTAGTCGGTCGACAGGTGCAGCAGCCGGGTGCCGGTGTCGCGGCAGGCCGCCGCGAGGCGGGCGGGGCCCTCCGCGTTGATGAGGAGTGCCTCCCGCTCGTGTGCCTCCGCGTCGTCGACCGCGGACCAGGCGGCACAGTTGACCAGTACCGCGGGGCGGTGGGCGGCGATCATTCGCCGCACCGCCCCGGTGTCGGTGATGTCGAGCGCGTCGCGGCCGGGCGCGAGCACGTCCTCACCGTCCCGGCGCAGCTGGGCCACGAGGTCGTGGCCCAGCAGTCCCGAGGCGCCGGTCACCAGCCAGGGCACGCTCACCGGGCCGCTCGGGGCAGCAGCGGCTCCCACCAAGTCCGGTGCTCGCGGTACCAGCGGACGGTCTCGTCGAGGCCGGTGGCGAAGTCCTTCCGCGGGCGGTAGCCGAGTTCGTCGCGGATCCGGCTCCAGTCGACCGAGTAGCGGCGGTCGTGGCCCTTGCGGTCCGCGACGTGCTCCACCCGGTCCCAGTCCGCGCCGCAGGCGTCGAGCAGCAGGCCGGTGAGCGCCTTGTTGGTCAGTTCGGTGCCGCCGCCGATGTTGTAGACCCGGCCGGGCACACCGCCGGTGCGCACCAGGTCGATGCCGGCCACATGGTCGTCGATGTGCAGCCAGTCCCGGATGTTGAGGCCGTCCCCGTACAGCGGCACGGTGCCCCCGTCGAGCAGGGAGGTGATGAAGCGGGGAATGAGCTTCTCGGGGAAGTGGTGGTGGCCGTAGTTGTTGGAACACCGCGTCACGCGTACGTCGAGGCCGTGCGTGCGGTGGTACGACAGGGCGAGCAGATCGCTCGACGCCTTGGAGGCCGCGTAGGGGGAGTTGGGGTCCAGCGGCGCCTGCTCCGTGGAGCTCCCGACGGGTACGGAGCCGTAGACCTCGTCGGTGGAGATGTGCACGAAGGTGCTCGCACCGGTGCGCAGCGCGGCATCGAGCAGGGTCTGGGTGCCGGTGACGTTCGTCCCGACGAAGGCGGCGGCGCTCTCGATGGAGCGGTCCACATGCGACTCCGCCGCGAAGTGCACCACCTGGTCGTGCCGTCCGACGAGGTCGTTCACGAGGGGGGCGTCGCGGATGTCACCGTGGACGAAGCGGAACGCCGGGTGGTCCCTGACGGGGTCGAGGTTCGCGGGGTTCCCGGCGTAGGTCAGGCCGTCGAGCACCGTGACCCGGACGTCGCCGGGCCCCTGCGGGCCGAGCAGGGTGCGCACGTAGTGGGAGCCGATGAAACCGGCGCCACCGGTGACGAGGATCTGGGTGGTCATGAGGAGATCTGCACCTTGCTGTGGTCGCCCAGGACGAGCCGGTGCGCCGCGGGGGCGCGGGGGGCGGGGGTGACTTCGACATTGCGGCCGATCAGGG
The DNA here is from genome assembly GCF_009811555.1 of Streptomyces caniferus. Classification (GTDB taxonomy): domain Bacteria; phylum Actinomycetota; class Actinomycetes; order Streptomycetales; family Streptomycetaceae; genus Streptomyces; species Streptomyces caniferus. The sequence continues at coordinate 70,814 of NZ_BLIN01000003.1, forward strand.
AGGCCTCGACCCGCCGGACGCCGGTGATCGACGAGCCGGGCAGCACGATGGAGTATTCGATCTCGCTGTCCTCGATGCGGCAGCCGTCGGAGACCGAGGTGAACGGGCCGACGTAGGAGCCGGTGATCTCCACACCGGAGCCGATGACCGCCGGGCCGACGATGCGGGAGCGGCGGACCACGGCGCCGGGCGCGATCCGCACCCGTCCGATGATGGTGGTGCTCTCGTCGACGTCGCCCGCGACCATCGGTTCGACGGTCTCCAGGACGGTGCGGTTGACCTCCAGCATGTCGTCGACGTTGCCGGTGTCCTTCCAGTAGCCGGAGATCGTCGCGGACCGTACGTCGAGGTTGCGGTCGATCAGCCACTGGATGGCGTGGGTGATCTCCAGTTCGCCGCGGTCCGAGGGTTCGATGGCGCGGACGGCTTCGTGGACGGCCGGGGTGAAGAGGTAGACGCCGACGAGCGCGAGATCGCTCTTGGGCTTCCGCGGCTTCTCCTCCAGGCCCACCAGGCGCCCGTCCTGGTCGAGTTCGGCCACCCCGAAGGCGGTGGGATCGGGCACCCGGGTCAGCAGGATCCGGGCGTCGGGGCGGTCGGCCCGGAACTCTTCGACCTGCTCGGTGATGCCGCCGACGATGAAGTTGTCGCCGAGGTACATCACGAAGTCGTCGTCGCCGAGGAAGTCGCGGGCGATCCGCACCGCGTGGGCCAGGCCCAGCGGTGCGGTCTGGGCGATGTAGGTGAGGTCCAGCCGGTCCGCGTAGCCGCCGCTCTCCACGGCGGCGCGGATCTCGTCGGCGGTGTCCCCGACGACGATGCCGATGTCGGTGATGCCGGCCTCGGCGAGGGAGTCGAGGACGTAGAAGAGCACCGGTTTGTTGGCGACGGGCAGCAGCTGCTTGGCCGAGGTGTGGGTGATCGGCCGTAGTCTGCTGCCGGTGCCTCCGGCGAGGACAAGGGCTTTCATGTCCACGAAACGACCGTTCTGTCGTCGATGTGGCCGAGGATGCCCGCGACCGTGGTGCGGCGGCTGCCGGCCGCGGTGTTGGGTTCCACCGCGTGGATATGTCCGCCGTTGAAGACGTAGATGTCGCCGGCGTTGATCTCGATCCACTGGCGCTCGATGCCGTCGAGGGTGTCCATGGGGTAGGGCGACCCGAGGTGGTGCAGGCCCAGCCGGCGCTTGCTGGCCTCGTCCGGCTGGATGTTCCACACCGCGAGCCGCCCGCCGTCGCCGTTCTCCAGGCATATGTTGAGCGCGGCGATGTGGTGGTCGAGCACCCGCTGGATCTCGAAGTCCGCCTGTCCGGGTTCGGTGCACTGGGAGCTGTCCTCGTGCGGGTCGAGCGTGTACTGTCCCGCGCCGTGCCAGGACCGCAGCAGTCCCCGGCAGGCCGGGCGGCCCTCGTGGCGGGCCTGGCGCACGGTCACGCCCTCGGGCGCGAGGGCCTTGGCGAGGCCCTCGTAGAACCCGCTCAGCGGGTCCTCCGGGATGTCGAGGACGCGCTCCAGCGCCGGGGCGGTCCGCTCGGACTCGTCCAGGTACTCCGCGGTGGTCTTGTGGTAGTGGTACGTGCCCAGGTAGTAGCTCGGCGCGACGGAGACCCGCCGCATCCGGTCCGGGCTGTCCCAGAAGCGCTCGGAGAGCCGGGCGCAGGTCTCCGTGGCGACCACGTTCCGGAAGACGACGCCCGCGCTGCGGCCCTGGAGGACGTCGATGACGGCCTGCGGTTCGAAGGTGGTCAGCTCCCGGAAGCGGAAGTAGTCGGCGTCGCCGCTCCAGCCGGTGAGCCGCCGCCCGTCGGCGGTGGATCCCGCCGTGGCGGTGGTGGTCGTGCTCATGTGCGTGTTCCTCCCTGTGTGGTCAGTGCGCGGGGCCGGCCGTGAGCGCCAGTCGCACGACCTCGCAGATCCGGTCGACGTCGGCGGGGGTGACGGCCAGCCCCGAGGGCAGCACCAGCACCCGCTCGGCCAACTGCTCCGTACCGGGCAGCGGCAGCGGCTGGTGGGTCTCGGAGCGCAGGGCGTAGGGGCGCATCCGGTGGCAGCCCGGGTGGAAGTACTTCTGGGCGACGATGTTCTCCGCGTGCAGCAGGCGCAGCAGCTGATCGCGGCCGGTCCCGGTGACGGCGGAGTCGATCTCCATGACGACGTACTGGTGGTTGCTGCGCTCCCCCGCTCCCGGCGTGCGCAGCCGCACGCCGGGGAGGCCGGCGAGACCGGCGCGGTAGTGCTCGAAGCGCAGCACGTTCGCCGCGATGATCTCGTCGATGTGCTCGAGGGCGGTCAGCCCCATGGCGGCGGATATCTCGTTCATCTTGGCGTTGGTGCCGTGGGTGAGCACCTCGCGTCCGGGGCCGAAGCCGAAGTTGCGCATCCGGTCGACGGTTTCGGCGAGTGCGGGGTCGCTGGTGGCGACCGCGCCGCCCTCGAAGGCGTTGATGAACTTGGTCGCGTGGAAGCTGAAGATCTCCCCGTCCCCGAGGCTGCCGACCGGCCGGCCGTCCACCGCGCTGCCCAGGGCGTGCGCGGCGTCGTAGAGCAGGGCCAGTCCGTTTTCGTCGGCGACCCGCCGGAGCGCGTCGGTGCGGCAGGGCCGGCCCCAGAGGTGGACGCCGACGATGCCGCTGGTCCGCGGGGTGATCAGTTGCTCGACGTGTCCGGGGTCCAGGGTTCCCGTGTCGGGGTCGATATCGGCGAACACCGGCGTCATGCCCTGCCATTGGAGGGCGTGGACGGTGGCGACGTAGGTGAAGGACGGAACGATCACCTCGCCGCTCAGGCCCCGGGCCCGCACCAGCACTTCGAGGGCGGCGGTGCCGCTGCTGGTGGCCAGGACGTGGGCGGCGCCGGTCAGCTCGCGCAGCCGCTCCTCGAATTCCCGTACCAGGGGGCCGTTGTTGGTGAGCCAGCCTCGGTCGAGTGCCTCCTCGATGCGCCGGAACAGGCGCTTGCGGTCGGGGATGTTGGGCGAGCCCACATGCAGCGGACGGTCGAAGGCCGGTCTGCCCCCGAAGAGCGCCAGGTCACGGCTTCCTGGTGCGGTCCTCTGGGTGACGCTGTCATGCGTGGTCGCCTGCACGGCGTTCTCCTGACTGTTCGGTGTGGATGCGCTCCAGCACCCGGACCGCCCGCTCGGCGCCGTGCTCGGTCCGCACCTGCCGGGCGAGGCGGGTGGCCGTGCGGGCGAGGTCCGGGTCGGTGACGGCCCGGCGGAGGGCACCGGCGAGGCCGTCGGAGGTGAGGTCGCGCTGCAGGAGGGGCGCCGGTGCGACGCCCGCGGCCTGCAGGTGCTTCGCCCACATCAGCTGCTCCTTGTGGAACGGGCAGCTCACCTGCGGGATACCGGCCTCCAGGGCGGCGTTGAGGGCGCCGGCTCCTCCCGCGTGGACGGCCGCCCGTACCCGTGGCAGCAGCCAGTCGTACGGCACCTCGGTCACGGTGAGGATGTCCGGTGCGGGGCCGGGGATCTCGATGCCGCCCCACCCCGCGACGACCACGGCCCGGACCCCCGCCCGCCGCACCGCGTCCCGGACCAGCCGTCCGGTGGCGCCGGGGTCGGGCGCGAGGGAGCTGCCGAAGCCGATGAAGAGGGGCTTGTCGCCGTCGGCGAGGAAGTCCCGGAGGGTGTCGGGCGGCGTCCAGGCGGTGGCCCGGGGCAGCGACCAGAACCCGGTGGTGTGCACCCAGTCGGGCCAGTCGTCGGCCGGCTGCAGCAGGTGGGGGCTGAAGCCGTGGAGCACCGGGGCCGGGGTGCCGTCGGCGCGGTGCCGGAAGTCGTTGGCGTCCGCGCGCGGCGGCAGGCCCAGGACGTCGGCGCGCCAGGCGGCCAGGGCCCGGGCGGGCAGTGTTTCGAAGGGGTTCTCGTCGGCCCCGGACGGTTGTGGGGCGGAGTAGGTGCGTTCCCAGTACGGGTACGACCGCGAGCGCACGAAGTTCGGGTAGAGGGACGCGAGAACGTGGGGCACGCCGAGTTTCTCGGCGATCTGACCGGCCGCCTCACGGTGATTGTGGGAGTGGACCACGAGGTCGGCGCCGTGCTCGGCCGCGGCATTCCACATGTCGCGGAGTACGGCGGAAAAGGTACGCGGAAAGACCTCGGCGAAGAGTTCCTTCTTGCGTTTCCGGTCCGACTCCGTCATGGCATCGCTGCGTTGGAGGACCTCGCGGAATTCGGGCCGGGTCATGAATTCGATGATTTCGTCGTCCAGCGGTGCGAAAGGGACGCCGTACTTCTCGGCAGCGGGGAGGAACAGCCGGGGAGCGGCGAGGACCGCGGAGTGTCCGGCGCGCTGGAGCGCATGTGCCAGAGCGAGGTAGGGCTCCACGTCCCCACGGCTCCCGTGGCAGTAGACCAACGCCTGCACCATGTCCCCCCGGCGGTAGGTCGATTCGACGTGGATCACCGTAGGAGACGTCGGCGGCCGTTTGCTGGACACGCCCTTGACGCACAACTGCCGCTTCACGCGGAAAGGGCCGCCGGTGTCGCCGGCGGCCCTTTCCCTTTTCCCCGACCGTATTCACGGCTGTTGCCGATTCCGGTCCTCGCGGGTCACGGCATTCCGGTCAGCCCCGGTTCGGGCGCATTGACCAGGACCGCGGTGTTCCCGGCCGGGTGCCGGTTCTCGTAGACCAGTTGGTGCGCCTGGGAGATCTCCTCGAACGGCATGGTCAGGTTCAGGCAGGGGTCGACCCGTCCCGCTGCCACGAGGTTGATGATTGCCCGGGTCTCGCGCACATTCGCCGCGTGCGAGCCCTGCAGGCGTTTCTGGAACATCCACAGGAAGCGCAGGTCGATGTCGCCGTTGTAGCCGCTGGTTCCGGCGCAGGTCACCACCATCCCCGCGTGGTCACAGACGTAGACGGAGGTGGCGAGGGTGTCTCGGCCGGGGTGTTCCAGCACGATCCGCGGTGAGCGGCGCTCGCCGAGGATGTCCCAGATGCGGCGGCCGAACGCCCGCGCTCCCTGCTGCCACCGGCCGAACTCCGCGGTGTCCTCGGCGTTCGGCAGCCGTCCCCAGTGGTCGAAGTCCCGGCGGTTGATGACGCCGCGCGCGCCGAGCTTCAGGCAGTGCTCGGCCTTGTCGTCGTCGGAGACGACGGCGATGGGGATGCCTCCGAAGTGATCGGTGATCTGGATGGCCATCGAGCCGAGACCGCCGGACCCGCCCCAGATCAGCACCGGGTCGTCGGGCTGGACGGTGTGCGGGGCCCAGCCGTTCAGCATCCGGTAGGAGGTGGAGCCGCCGCCGAGGAAGCAGCCGGCCTGTTCCCAGGTCAGATGGGCGGGCTTGGGGTGGCACTGGTACTCGTCGACCACGGTGAACTGGGCGAAGGAACCGAAGTTGAGCTCGTAGCCCCAGGCCCGCTGGGATTTGGAGGCCGTCGGGTCGGTGCCCATGCGGATGTCGGGCGCCGACTCGTCCCATTTGACGCCGGCCACGATGACCTGGTCGCCGACCCGGTACTGGGTCGCCCCCTCCCCCACCGCCCACACCACGCCGGCGCCTTCGGAGCCGGAGATGTGGAAGTCGTGCGGGTCGCCCTGTCTGCGGCGGGCGGCGATGACGTCGGCGGGGGTGCCGAGTCCGGCCCACACACCGTTGTAGTTGACGCCCGCCGCCATGACCATCACCAGGACCTGGCCCCGGCCGACCGGCGGCACCTCGACCGGTTCCACGGCCATCGCGGTGCTGGGCGGTCCGTAGCGCTCGGGGCGGACCAGCGCGGCGTGCATATAGCGCGGTACGTCGCCGAGCGGCGGGATCTCGCCGATGTCGTAGATCTCCCGGGTCATCGGGTGCCCTCCTCGTCCTTGTGGTGGCGCAGCCGGCCGGAGACGAGCTGGCCGATCTCGGCGAGCGGGCCGGGCAGCAGCATGTCCTCGTGCCGGCAGGGCACGGTGTGCGTGTGCAGCCGGCCGTCGACGTACGGCTGCCAGCGGTCGGCGCCGGGGCGGCCGTCGGGCCGGTTCTCCCCGGCGGTGATGAGGAGGGCATCGCCGTGGAACGCCTTGGGGGTGAAGGCGTGGCGCAGGGCGAGGTTGCCGCGGTAGGTGTCCAGGACCGTGCCGAGATGGTCGGCGAGCAGGTCGGTGAGCGGGTTGCCCTGTGCGCGCAGGGCGTCGGCGACCGTGTCCGGTGTGAGCGGCTCGTCCCGCCGTTCGCCGGTGCCGAGGTTCGCGGCTTCCAGCAGGGCACGCATCAGGTCCTCGCCGGCCGGACCGGCCGGTGCCGACCCGGGGTTCTCGACCGGGAACGAGTCGAGGATCGCCAGGAGTCCGACCTGGTCGCCGTCCGCCTGGAGGCGTACCGCGACGGCGTGTGCCACCAGTCCGCCGAACGACCAGCCGAGCAGGTGGTACGGGCCGGACGGCTGCACGGTCCGCATCTGCTCGACGAAGTGCTCGGCGATCTCCTCGATGCTGCCCGGCGCGTAGCCCGGGGTGCCGAAGGCGCGTGCCTGCAGGCCGTAGACCGGGTGGGTGTCCGGTATGTGGCGCAGCAGTCCGGCGTAGCGCCAGCTCAGGCCGCCTCCGGCGTGGAAGCAGAACAGCGTGGGCGCGGTCCCCCGGGCACGCAGCGGCAGCAGCACCTCCAGTCCGTTGTCCTCGTCCGGGCCGATCCCGGCCTCGAGCCGCTGCGACAGTCCGCGCACCGACGGTGCGGTGAACAGGGCCTGGACGCTCAGCCCGGAGCCGAGGACCGCGCGGATCCGGCTGACCAGGGACGCGGCGAGCAGCGAATTGCCGCCGAGCAGGAAGAAGTCGTCGTCGATGCCGACCTCGGGGACCCCGAGGGCGTCGGCGAACAGGGCGCACAGCACTTCTTCCTGGGGGCTGCGCGGCCGGTTCCGGTGCTCCGCCTGCTGTTCGGGGGCGGGCAGCGCCTTGCGGTCCAGCTTGGTGTTCGCGGTCAGCGGCAGCGCGTCGAGCACGACGAGCGCGGAGGGCACCATGAACTCCGGCAGTTTCCGGGCCAGTTGGTCCTTCAGCGCGGCCAGGTCGGGCGCCGGGGCACCGGCGTCCGGCACCACGTATCCGACGAGTCGTTTGTCACCGGGCCGGTCCTCGCGCACCAGCGCGACGGCCTGGCCGATGCCGGGGTACGCGCTGAGGGCGACCTCGACCTCGCGCAGCTCCACGCGGAAGCCGCGCAGCTTGACCTGTTCGTCGACGCGGCCGACGAACTCCATGAGGCCGTCGGAGCGCCACCGGACCAGGTCGCCGGTGCGGTACATCCTGGTGCCGGGCTCGCCGTAGCGGTCGGCGACGAACCGTTCGGCGGTCATGGCCGGGTTGTTCTCGTAGCCGCGGGCGACGCCGGAACCGGCGAGGTAGAGCTCGCCGACCACCCCGACCGGTACGGGTTCGAGGCCGGGGCTGAGGACATAGGCCCGGGTCTCGTCCAGCGGTGCGCCGATGGGGACGCTCTCCGGCACCTGGTCGCCGGGGCGCATGGAGTGGCGGGTGGAGAACACGGTGGTCTCGGTCGGGCCGTACCCGGCGGTGACGACGGTGTCGGTGACGGCCGCCAGGGCGTTGCGCACGGCGTACGCGGGGACCACGTCGCCGCCGGTGCGGACCTCGGTCAGACCGGCGAAGCACTCCGGGTGGCTCTCGGCGAGCAGCCGGAAGAGGCCGCCGGAGGCCCACAGTCCGGTGATGTTCTCCTGGACGACGAGCCTGGCGATCGCTTCCAGGTCGACCTTGCCCGGGGGGGCGATGACGACTTCGCCGTGGTTGAGCAGCGGCACCCACCATTCCAGGGTGGAGACGTCCCAGGCGTGCGGGGAGTGGAAGAGCACCCGGTGGGTGCGGTCCAGCTGCCACCAGTGGTCGGCGGCCAGCTCCACGACATTGCGGTGGCTGACCGCGACGCCCTTGGGCACACCGGTGGAGCCGGAGGTGTAGATCACGTAGGCGAGCTGGTCGGGCAGGACGACGACATCCGGCGCGGTGTGCTCCTGTACCGCCAGGCGCGGGTCGCCGTCGACGGCGACGACCTCGGTCCGGTCGCCGAGTTTCGCCGTCCAGTCCGCAACCCTGCCCGCGTCGGTGAGCAGGACCGGCGAGGCCGTCTCGGCGAGCAGCAGCCGGACCCGCTCGTCGGGGTAGTCGGGCTCCAGCGGCACATAGACCCCGCCCGCCTTCAGTACCGCGAGGGCGGCGACCAGGAGTTCGGTGGAGCGGTCGAGCAGCACTCCGACGCGGGTCTCGGGGCGTACGCCGAGGCCGGTCAGCAGCCGCGCCAGCCGGTTGGCCTCCTCGTCCAGTTGACGGTAGGTCAGCCGCTGGTCGCCGAGGCGGACCGCGAGGTCGTCGGGGCCCTGGGCCACGGCGTCGGCGAAGGCGCGGAGCATCGTCGGCGGGCCGGCCGGCAGGGTCAGCGGGCCGCCGTTCCAGCCCTCGACCAGGTGCGCACGCTCGTCCGGGGCGAGGACGTCCAGCGCGCCGACGGCCTTGCGCGGAGTGGCGCCGATCTCCTCCAGCAGACGCACCAGGCGGCCCAGCAGGCGCTCCACGGTCGGCGCGTCGAAGAGTTCGGGCCGGTAGTCGAGCCGGAGGCGGAGGCCATCGGTGCCGAGGGAAGCGATCAGGGAGAGCGGGTAGTGCGCGGCGGCGCGGCCCTCCACCGCCGTGGCGCGCAGCGCGGTGGGCTGCTGCTCGCCCCCCGTGGGCACGGGGAAGTTCTCGTACACCATGAGGGTGTCGAAGAGTTCCCCGAGGCCGGTGTGCTGCTGGATCTCCGCCAGGCCGAGATGGTGGTGGGCGCTGAGCGCGGTCTGTTCCTCCTGGAGCCGGGCGGCGAGCGCCGACCAGCTCTCGGACAGGTCCAGACGGACCCGGACCGGCAGTGTGTTGATGAACAGTCCGACGATGGACTCGATGCCGGGGATCTCCGGCGGGCGGCCGGAGACGGTGGTGCCGAACACCACGTCGTCCCGGCCGAGCAGCCGTCCCAGCAGGACGGCCCAGGCGCTCTGGAGGACCGTGCTGAGCGTCACCGAGGTGTCGACGGCGTGGCGCTGCAGCGCCGCCGTCAGATCGGCGGAGAGCTGGTGGGAGACGTCCAGGGGAAGCGCGGTCGGGGCGCCGGCGCCGGCCGGGGCGAGCAGCGTCGGTTCGGTGACGCCGGACAGGGCCTCGCGCCAGGCCTCCCGGGTCGCCTCGGTGTCCTGGGCGGCCAGCCAGTCGAAGTAGGTGCGGTAGGGGACGACGGGCGGCAGGGCCGTCCGGTCGTCGCCCCGGTGGTAGAGGGTGACGAGGTCGCGCAGGAACAGCGGCATGGACCAGCCGTCGAGCACGATGTGGTGCTTGAGGATCAGCAGGCGGTGCCGGTCGGCCCCGAGGCGGATCAGCACGAACCGGACCAGCGGCGGGGTGGCGAGGTCGAAGCGCTGGTTGCGGGCCTCGTCGGTGAGCCGCGCCAGCTCGGCACGCCGGGTGGCCTCGTCCTGTGCCGTCAGGTCCACCTCGTCCCAGGCCAGCCGCACCCGCGACTGGATGACCTGGACGGCCTGGCCGCCGGGACGGCGGTGGAACCAGGCGCGCAGGTTCGGGTGGCGCTCCAGCAGGGCCTGTCCGGCATTCCGCAGGGCGTCGACGTCCAGCGGGCCTTCCAGGTCGACGGCCATCTGCATGGCGTAGACGTCGGGCCCGCTGTCGGCGTAGAGCGCGTGGAAGAGGAGCCCCTCCTGCAGCGGGGAGAGCGGGAGCACGTCCTCCACCCCGCCCGGCCGGGCCTCCAGTTCGTCGATCTCGGTCTGGGTGAGCTGGACGAGCGGGAGGTCGGAGGGGGTGAGGCCGCCGGAGGGGGCGGTGCCCGCGCGGGCCGCGAGGGCGTGCAGCGCCTCGGTCCAGGTGTCCAGCAGGTCCTGGATCTGGTCCGGCGCGAAGAGGGCGTCCGGCCAGGAGACCGTGGCGTTCAGCCGCGGTCCGTCCCCGGACTCCCGGGTGACCGCGCTGACCTCCAAAGAGTGGGCGAACGGCATCCCGTCGTCGGAGGCGACGACCCGGGCGTCCATCCGCGATTCACCGCGCCAGCCGTCGGCGGGCCCCGCCGACGGGGCGCTCAGCGCGGCGGAGTGGGTACGGCCCAGGTAGTTGAAGCCGATCTGCGGGGCGTCGTACTGCGCCAGCAGACCCGCGGTGTCGGGGTTGAGGTAGCGCAGCAGGCCGTAGCCCAGGCCGTTGTCCGGTATGCCGCGGAGCTGCTCCTTGATGTGCTTGAGCGCCGTCCCGGCGGCGGCCCCTCCGGCGAAGGCCTGGCCGGCGTCCACGGCGCCCGGGTCCAGGCGTACCGGGTGGATGCTGGTGAACCAGCCGACGGTGCGGGACAGGTCGATGTCCTCGGCGATCTCCTCCCGGCCGTGGGCCTCGAGGTCGACCAGGACCGAGCGCTCGTCGCCCCAGCCGTTGCGCTCGCGCCAGCGGGCGACGGCGAGGGCGAACCCGGTCAGCAGCACGTCGTTGATCTGTGCCTGGAACTTCTCCGGCACCTCGGTGAGCAGCGTGTGGGTGAGTTCGGTGGGGAGGGTCACCGACAGGTACCGCGCCGTGGCCCGGGTGTCACGGGCGGGGCGGAGCCGTTCTGCGCCCAGGCGCGGGTCGGGGTGGTCGAGGATCCCCGTCCACAGGTCGAGTTCGGTGGCGCGCTCGGGGTCCTGGCCCTCGGCGAGCAGCAGTTGGGCCCAGCGCCGCAGCGAGGTGCCGACCGGTGCGAGCTCCGGCGTGCCGCCGGCCGCCGCCGTCTCCCAGGCGGCTGCCAGGTCCGGCAGCAGAATGCGCCAGGAGACGCCGTCCACGACCAGGTGGTGCGCGACGACCAGCAGCCAGCCGGACCGGTCCGAACCGCCGTCGAACCAGACCAGTTCGAGGACGGCCCCGGACTCGGGGTCCAGTCGACGGCGGGCCGCCTCGCCCTGCTCGTCGACCAGGGCGGTCAGGGCCGGATCGGTCGGGTCGTCGGGCAGGCCGCTCACGTCGACCCGGGTGATCCGGTCCGCCGCCCGGACGGCGCCCCGGGCCTGGACGTTGAGTCCCCAGGTGACACCGGTGCCGGAGCCGGCCAGCTTGACGCGGAGCGCGTCGTGGTGGTCGAGCAGCGTCTGCACCGCGAGGGTCAGGGCGCGCTGCCCGAGGCCGGGCACGCGCAGCAGGACGGCCTGGTTGAGGCCCTGGATCGGGCCGCGGCGCTGGGCGAGCCAGCGCAGTACCGGGGTGGAAGGGACCGCGCCGACTCCGTCATCGGGGCGGGCGGTCCGTTCCTGCTCGGTCTCCTTCGCCGCGGGGGCGAGTTCGGCGACGGTCTGGTGCCGGAAGACGTCGCGGGGCGCCAGCGCCAGCCCCGCCTGCCGGGCCCGGCTCGCCACCTGGAGCGCGGAGATGCTGTCACCGCCCAGGGCGAAGAAGTTGTCGTCCACGCCGACCTGGGGCAGGGCGAGCACCTCGGCGATCACCCGGCAGAGGATCTCCTCCCGTCGTCCCCGCGGACCGCGGGTGGCGACGGGGGCCGCTGCGGTGGCGGCCGGGGCCGGGAGTGCCGCCCGGTCCACCTTGCCGTTGACGGTCAGCGGGATGCGGTCGAGCACGACCAGCACGGACGGCACCAGGTACGCCGGCAGGCTCTCCGCCAGCCGGGCGCGCAGGCCGGCGGTGTCCAGGCCCGCGCCCGGCACCGGCGTCAGATATCCGGCGAGCCGCTGGTGGCCGGGCTCGTCCTCACGGACGACGGCGACGGCCTCGCCGACACCGGGGCAGGACAGCAGGGCCTCCTGGACCTCGCCGAGTTCGATGCGGTACCCGCGGATCTTGACCTGGTCGTCGGCGCGTCCGACGAATTCCAGGGTGCCGTCGGGGCGGTGGCGCACCACGTCACCGGTGCGGTACATCCGGGTACCGGCGGGGCCGAACGGGTCGGCGACGAACCGCTCACCGGTCAGCGCGGCCCGGCCGAGGTAGCCACGGGCCACCCCCGCCCCGGCGACGTACAGTTCACCGGCCGTGCCGGCGTCCACCGGCCGGAGGCCGTCGTCGAGGACATAGGTCAGGGTGTTCGGCAGCGGACGCCCGATCGAGGGCACCCCGTCCTCGGCGAGGAGGGGGCCTGCCATGGTGCACGAGACGGTGGTCTCGGTGGGTCCGTAGGCGTTGAACATTCGGCGTCCGGGGGCCCATTGGGACACCAGGCCCGGCTGGGCGGCCTCGCCCGCGATGGTCAGGGTGCGTATCGAGGGCAGGCTGTCGGGCGAGAGCCTGCTGAGCACGGCGGGCGGCAGCGTCGCGTGCGTCACACCGTGGGCACGGATGAGGTCGGGCAGCTCGGCGACCTGGTCGAGCATGTCGGCCGGGCCGAGCACCAGGCAGGCTCCCGCGCTGAGCGGGGTGCAGATCTCGGACATCGCGGCATCGAAGCTCAGCGAAGCGAACTGCAGCACCCGGCTGCCGGGGCCCATGGCGTACGGCTCGATACGCGCCTGGACCAGGTTCGGGATGCCGCGGTGTTCCACGACGACGCCCTTGGGGCGGCCGGTGGAGCCGGAGGTGTAGATGACATACGCCGGGGTCCGCGCGGTCAGCGGCGCCGTCCGGTCGGCGTCGACGGGATCGGCCTCCGGGCTTCCCGCGAGCGCGGCCACGGTGTCCGCTGCGTCGAGGACGATCCGGGCCCGCTCCGGGGAGTCCGGCAGGCTGCCGACGGCCTCGGTGGTGGTGAGCACCAGGGACGGGCGGGCGTCGTCGAGCAGGTAGCCGATCCGGTCGGCCGGGTAGGCGCTGTCCACCGGGAGGTAGGCGGCACCGGACTTCAGGACCGCCAGCACCGCCACGATCATGTCGACGGACCGCGGCACCATCAGCGCGACCACGCTCTCCGGCCCGGCGCCGCGTCCGATCAGCAGATGGGCCAGGCGGTTGGCCCGGGCGTTGAGCTCGGCGTACGAGACCGTCTCGGCCCCGCACACGACCGCCGGGGCCCCGGGTGCGCCGGCCGCCTGTGCCTCGATCAGCTGCGGGACCAGCGGCTCCGGCAGCGGGCGGCCGATGCCGTCGCACTCCTCCGCACGCTGGGGGTGCTCTTGCGTGTTCACACTCTCCGCCTCTCCGGCCACTTCCGCGGCCACCGCTCCGACCGGCCGGTCGGGGCGGGCCGCCACTGTCTGGAGCAGCCGCACAAAGGCGGCTGCCATCGCCTCGACCGTCGAACGGTCGAAAAGGTCCTTCGCAAAGGCGAAACTGCCCGTCATGCCCGCCGCGGCGCCCTGCTCCGTGAGCTGCTCCGACACCCGAACCGACAGGTCGAACTTCGCCCGTCCCGGCCCCTCGGCGGACGGCGCTTCGATACCGCCCACGCTGCGCAGGCCGTCCAAATCGGCTTTCGCGCGGGAGAAGTTGTCCAGCACGAGCATCACCTGGAACAACGGATGGTGCGCCAGGGAACGCGGGACCCGCAGCCCGTCCACGAGCCGCTCGAACGGCACGTCCTGGTGCGCGTACGCGGCCAGGTCGGTCTCCCGGACCCGGGCCAGCAGCTCACGGAAGGTGGGGCTGCCCGAGGTGTCGGTGCGCAGCACCAAGGTGTTCACGAAGAAGCCGACCAGCTCTTCGGCCGCGGCGTCCCCGCGCCCCGCCACGGGGGTGCCGATGGGTACGTCGCATCCCGCGCCCCGTCCGGTGAGCAGCGCCGCCAGAGCGGCCTGCAGCACCATGAACACCGTCGCGCGGCCGGACCGGGCCAGCTCCCGCAGCCGGCCGTGCAGCTCGGCGTCCAGGGCGAAGGGGACCAGGCCGCCGTGGTGACTGGCCTCGGCCGGCCGCGGCCGGTCACCGGGCAGCGGGAGCACGTCGGGGAGCCCCGCCAGCGCCTCGGTCCAGTAGGCCAGTTGCCGGGACGCCTCGCTGTCGGGGTCGCCTTCGGCCCCGAGGAGTTCACGCTGCCACAGAGCGTAGTCCGCGTACTGGACGGGGAGCGGCTCCCACCGCGGGACCCCGCCGGCACGCCGCGCCGTGTACGCCTCGCTGAGGTCGCGCACCAGGGGACCCATCGACCAGGCGTCGCCGGCGATGTGGTGGAGCACCAGTACCAGCACGTGGTCGTCGGGCCCGAGGACCAGCAGGGTGGCCCGCAGCGGGAGGTCCGTGTCGAGCCGGAACCCCTCGTGGCGTGCGGCGGTGACGGCCGCTTCGATCTCGGAGGCGTCGATCGGTATGACGTTCAGCGGCGGACGGGCCACCGCGGCGTCGAGCACGACCTGCCGGGGCTGACCACCGTCCTGCCGGAAGACGGTGCGCAGGCTTTCGTGCCGGGTGACGACATCGGCCAGCGCACCGCGCAACGCCTCCTGATCGAGGACGCCGGACAGCCGGGCGACGAGCGGCAGATGGTAGAGCGGACCGGCTTCCTCCAGTTGGTCGAGGATCCAGAGCCGGCGTTGGGCGAAGGACAGCGGCACGGCCTCGGGCCGCTCACGACGGACGAGTGCCGGGCGCACCGCCCCCGCCGTCCCCTGCTCCGACATGTACGCCGTCAGGCTCGCGACCGTCGGGTTCTCGAACAGTGCACGCACCGGAACCTCACGCCCCAGCGCCGAACGGATCCGCGACACCAACCGCGTCGCCAGCAACGAATGACCACCACGGTCGAAGAAACCGTCGTCGATGCCCACCCGCGTCACACCGAGAACCTCGGCGAACAAGCCGCACAGGATCTCCTCCTGCGGCGTGCGCGGGTCACGGCTCACCACAACGGAGGCATCCGGAGCGGGAAGGGCCTTGCGGTCCGTCTTCCCGTTGGGCGTCCGCGGCACCGAGTCCAGCACCACGACCGTCGACGGAACCATGTAGGCCGGCAGCACACCGGCCGCATGGCGACGCACCGCCTCACCGTCCACGGCGTCGCCGGCCGGGACCACATAGCCCACCAGGCGACGATCCCCTGGCACGTCCTCACGCACCACAGCAACCGCATGCGCCACACCGTCAAAGGAAGCCAACGCCTCCTCGACCTCACCCAGCTCCACCCGAAAGCCACGCAACTTGACCTGGTCATCAGCCCGGCCCACGAACTCCAGCACACCGGCCGCCGACCACCGCACCAAATCCCCCGTGCGATACATCAATTCACCGGGAACACCCGATGCACCGGATCCGCCGGATTCGCGGGAAACGCCGTCCGGATGGGCTCCACCGGATTCGACGAACGGGTCAGCGACAAACCGCTCCGCCGTCAAACCCGGACGCCCCACATAACCCGACGCCACCCCCGCACCCGCCACATACAACTCCCCCACCACACCCGGAGGAACCAAACCCAGCCGACCATCCAGCACATACACCCGGGTATTCGCCATCGGACCACCGATCGCCACCTCACGACCCGCCACCCGAAAACACGTCGACCAAATCGTCGTCTCCGTCGGCCCATACAAATTCAGCACCGAATCCGCACGCGCCACCAAACCCTCGGCCAGCGAAGCATCCAACGCCTCACCACCCACCAACACCCGCACACCCTCAACCGACTCCGGCGACACCTCCAACAACCCACGCCACAAACCCGGCGTCGCCTGCATCACCGACACACCCCGCGCACGCACCACCCGACCCAACTCCACCGGATCACGCACCACATCACGCGAAGCAACCACCACACACGCACCCACCACCAAAGGCAAAAACACCTCCAGCAGCGAAATATCAAAACCGAACGTCGTCACCGCCAAAAGACGATCCCCCGACGCCAGCCCCGTCTCCGCACACATCGACCACAAGAAATTCCGCAACGACCCATGCGA
Source organism: Streptomyces caniferus (assembly GCF_009811555.1). GTDB lineage: Bacteria > Actinomycetota > Actinomycetes > Streptomycetales > Streptomycetaceae > Streptomyces > Streptomyces caniferus. The sequence goes on from NZ_BLIN01000003.1 coordinate 86,609, forward strand.
CACCACCACACCCTTCGGCCGCCCCGTCGAACCCGACGTATACAACACATACGCCGGATGCACCGGAGAAAGCTCCACGGGCCTGTCCAACTCCGCGGCCGTTCCCACTCCGTCGAGCAGCACCACAGGGCAATCGAGCTCCGGTACCGCACCGACCGTTTCACCCGACGTGAGCACCGCGGCCGGCCGCGCGTCCCCCAGCACGAAAGCAATACGCTCCGCCGGGAAATCCACATCCACCGGCAAAAACGCCGCCCCCGCCTTCACCACACCCAGCATCGCCACCACCGCATCCACCGAACGCGGCACCAACAACGCCACCACACAACCAGGACCCACCCCCAGCCCCGTCAAAACATTCGCCACACCATTCGCCCGAGCATCCAACTCCCCGAACGACAAACAATCCCCACCACACTCCACCGCCACAGCACCCGGAGCCTCCACCACCCGAGACCCGAACCACTCCGGCAACAACCCCACCGGCACCTCACACGACACACCACCCCCACCCGCAACCAACAACTCCCGCTCACCCGGCAACAACACCCCAACCCCGGACACACACCCACCCGGATCAGCCACCATCCCCCGCAACACACCCACAAACCGCCCCAACAACCCCTCCACCGAATCGGCGTCGAAGAGGTCGGCGGAGTATTCGAGGACGCCTGCCATCCCGTCCGGGGCGCCCTCCGACGTACTGCGCTCGCCCAGGCCGAAGGACAGGTCGAACCTGGCCCACCGGCTCTCGGCCCGCTCGGGGGCGACCGTCAGGGACGGCAGCTCCAGCGCGGCGGCCCGGTCGTTCCGGGCGTTCTCGACCGTCAGCGTCACCTGGAAGAGCGGGTGGCGGGTGAGCGACCTGGCCGGGTTCAGCTCCTCCACCAGCCGCTCGAACGGCACGTCCTGATGCGCGTAGGCGGCCAGGTCGGTCTCCCGCACACGGGCCAGCAGCTCACGGAAGGTCGGGTTGCCCGAGAGGTCGGTGCGCAGCACCAAGGTGTTGAGGAAGAAGCCCACCAGGTCGTCGAGCGCGTCATCGGTGCGGCCGGCGATGGGCGCGCCGATGGGGATGTCCGCTCCGGCTCCCAGACGCGACAGCGTGACCGCCAGACCGGCCTGGAGGACCATGAACAGACTGGTGCCCGTAGAGGCGGCCAGGGACAGCAGCTCCTGGTGGAGTGCGGCGTCGAGGGCGAACTCCTGGGTCGCCGCGCGCGGGGTGCCGGCCGCCGGGCGCCGCCGGTCGGTCGGCAGGTCGAGTTCCTCGGGCAGCCCGGCCAGCGTCTCGGTCCAGTACCCGAGCTGGCGGGAGATCTCGCTGTCGGGGTCGTTCTCCTCACCGAGGACCGCGCGCTGCCACAGCGCGTAGTCCGCGTACTGCACCGGCAACGCCGCCCACCGGGGGGCGTCGCCACCGGTGCGGGCGCGATAGGCCGTGGCGAGATCGGTGGCGAGGGGGCGCCAGGAACCGGCGTCGCTGGCGATGTGGTGCAGTACCAGGACCAGCAGGTGGGTGTCCGGTCCGGTGGCGACCAGCGCGGCCCGCAGCGGCGGTTCCTCGGTGAGGTCGAAGCCCCGGGAGGTCAGCCCGTCCAGCAGGGTGTGCGGGTCCTCGCCGGCCGTCGTCGCGTCGGTCAGGTCCAGCGGGGGCGCCCAGGTGTCCAGGACGACCTGACGCGGTTCTCCGTCGACGTCGGGGAAGACCGTGCGCAGGGTTTCGTGGCGGTGCACCACATCGTGCACGGCGGCGCGCAGGGCGTCGCGGTCCAGCGTGCCGTGCAGCCTCAGCAGGACCGGCACGTTGTAGAGCGAGCTGCCGGTGTCGAGCTGGTTGAGGAACCACAGACGGCGCTGCGCGTACGACACGGGGACCTGTTCGGGCCGGGCGGCCGGGACGAGCGCCGGGCGGGCGTGCCCGGCGTCGTCGAGCAGCCGGGCGAGTGCGGCCACCGTCGGTGCCTCGAACACGGCGCGCAGCGGGAGCTCGACACCGAGGGTGGTGCGGACCCGGTTGGCGAGCCGGGTCGCCAGCAGGGAGTGGCCGCCGAGGTGGAAGAAGTTGTCGTCGATGCCCGCCTGGCCGACGCCGAGCACCTCGGCGAAGAGGCCGCAGAGGATCTCTTCCTGGGGGCTGCGCGGCGCGCGTCCCACCGGGACACGGGTGAGGTCCGGGGCGGGCAGCGCCCGGCGGTCCACCTTGCCGTTCGCGGTCAGCGGCAGGCCGTCGAGGACCACCACGTCGTTCGGGACCAGGTAGGCGGCGAGCGAGCGCGCGAGGTGCGCGCGCACCGCGGCGGGGTCGAGCCGGGCACCGGCGTCGCCCCGTGTGCCGTCCGGGACGACGTACGCCACCAGACGCCGGTCGCCCGGCCGGTCCTCGCGCACCGCGACGGCGGCGGAACCGACGCCCGTCATGGTCAGCAGCGCCGACTCGATCTCGCCCGGCTCGATCCGGAACCCCCGGATCTTGACCTGGTCGTCGGCCCGGCCGAGGAACTCCAACACCCCGTCGGCGGTCCAGCGGGCCCGGTCGCCGGTGCGGTACATCCGCGCTCCGGACGGGCCGTACGGGTCCGCCACGAACCGCTCGGACGTCAGCGCCGGCCGGTTCGCGTAGCCGCGTGCGAGCCCGTGCCCCGCGACGTACAGCTCCCCCACGGTGCCGTCCGGAACGGGCCGCAGCCGGCCGTCCAGCACATAGACCGCGGTGTTCCGCATCGGCCTCCCGAGCGGTACCGGGCCCCGGTCGGCCGGTGTTCCCGGCGCGGTCCAGTGGTCGAGGCAGCCGATCGTCGTCTCGGTCGGTCCGTAGTGGTTGACGAGCGTGAGGTCGGGTCGGCTCTCGCGCCAGGGGGCGAGTTGCTCACCGTGCACGGCCTCGCCGCCGGTCATCAGCACCGCGTCCCGGGCGAGGACGTCCGGCAGCAGTTCGAGCACCGGCAGATGGCTGGGGGTCGCCTTCAGGAAGGTGAGTCCACCGGGTACGTCGAGGCGTTCGTCCAGGTCGGCGACGTACAGGCAGCCGCCGGCCAGCAAGGTGCCGTAGAGCGTGGTCAGACCGAGGTCGAAGGAGAGGGACGAGTGCAGCAGCGTCCGGCCGGACAGCCCCGGGTACACGGCGGCGGCACGCACGGCGTAGTCGACGAGCGACCGCTGCTCGATGATCACGCCCTTGGGGGCGCCGGTGGAGCCGGAGGTGTAGACGACGTACGCCGGGTGGGCGAGCGAGACCGGTGCCGGGCGCTCGGCGTCGGAGGGGGCTTCGGGGGACATCCCCCGCAGGCCGGCCCCGGTCTCCTCGGTGTCCAGGACGAGGAGGCTCTCGGGTCCCCCCGCCAGACTCGGCACCCGCGCCAGGACCTCCTGGGTGGTCACCAGCAGGGCCGGGGCGGCGTCCTCGCGGATGAAGTCCAGCCGGGCGTCGGGGTGTTCGGTGTCCAGCGGCAGGTAGGCGGCGCCGGACTTGCCGACCGCGAGCATCGTGACCACCGCGTCGAGGGAGCGCGGCAGGGCGAGGGCGACGAGCGACTCGGGCCCCGCGCCCCGCCGGATCAGCAGTCGGGCCAGCCGGTTGGCGCGGGCGTCGAGCTGCGCATAGGTCAACTGCTGCGCCCCGTGGACCACCGCCGGCGCCTGCGGAGACCGTGCCGCCTGCTGTTCGAAGAGGCGGTGGAGCGGGACCGAGGACGTCTCGTGCGCGGTGTCGTTGCGCGCCACCAGCAGTTCGTGTCGTTCGTCGGCGGTGAGGAGCTCGATGTCGCCGAGGGGACGGTCGGGTTCGACGGCGACGGCCCGGAGCAGGGCGACGAAGCGGCGCACCATCGACTCGGCCGTCGAGCGGTCGAACAGATCGGTGGCGAACACCGCCTGCGCACGCACGCCGTCGGGGGCCCCGTCGACGGTACGGCGCTCGCCGAGGCCGAAGGACAGGTCGAAGCGGGCCACGTCGCTCTCGCGCCGTAGCGGGCTGCTCTCCAGGCCCGGCAGGCTCAGCACGGGCGGTGCGGTGTTCTGCAGGGAGAGCGAGACCTGGAAGAGCGGGTGGCGGGCGAGGGACCGGGCCGGGTTCAGCTCCTCCACGAGCCGCTCGAACGGCACGTCCTGGTGGGCGTACGCGGCCAGGCCGGTCTCCCGGACCCGGGCCAGCAGTTCCCGGAAGCCGGGGTCCCCCGAGGTGTCGGTGCGCAGCACGAGTTCGTTGATGAAGACGCCCACGAGTTCCTCGGTGGCGTCGTCGGTGCGGCCCGCCACCGGCGTGCCGATCGGGATGTCGGTGCCGGCGCCGAGCCGGGTGAGCAGGGCGGCCAGGGCAGCCTGGAACACCATGAAGAGGCTGGCGCCGTTCTGCTGGGCGAGCCTGAGGAGCCTGGTGTGCAGCTGGGCGTCCAGGGTGAAGTCGATGTGGTCACCGCGGTGGCTGCCGGTCGCGGGGCGCGGCCGGTCGGCAGGGATCGCCAGTTCCTCGGGCAGGCCGGCGAGCTGCCGGGTCCAGTGGCCGAGCTGGCGCACGGCGAGGCCGTCCGGGTCCGTCTCGTCGCCGAAGAGTTCGCGCTGCCACAGGGCGTAGTCCGCATACTGGACGGGGAGCGGCTCCCAGTGGGGGGCGCTGCCGGAGAGGCGGGCGGTGTAGGCGTCGGAGAGGTCCCGCAGCAGGGGCCGCATCGACCAGCCGTCGCCGGCGATGTGGTGCAGCACCAGCACCAGGGCGTGCTCGTCCGGACCGAGGGTGAGCAGCGTGGCTCGCAGCGGGGTCTCGGTGGCGAGGTCGAAGCCCTGCCGGGCTGCCTCGTCGACCGCGGCCGTCAGCCCGTCCTCGGTGGTGCGGCCGGTGCGCAGTACGGAGGTGACGGCCTCGGCGGGGGCGAGCAGCAGTTGGCGGGGCTCCCCCGCGCTCTCAGGGAAGACGGTGCGCAGGCTCTCGTGCCGGGTGACGACATCGGCCAGCGCACCGCGCAACGCCTCCTCGTCGAGGACGCCGGTCAGCCGCAGCGCGAGGGACATGTTGTAGTGCGGGTCCTGGGGGTCCATGCGGTTGATGAACCAGAGCCGGCGTTGGGCGAAGGACAGCGGCACGGCCTCGGGCCGCTCACGACGGACGAGTGCCGGGCGCACCGCCCCCGCCGTTCCCTGCTCCGACATGTACGCCGTCAGGCTCGCGACCGTCGGGTTCTCGAACAGTGCACGCACCGGGACCTCACGCCCCAGCGCCGAACGGATCCGCGACACCAACCGCGTCGCCAGCAACGAATGACCACCACGGTCGAAGAAGCCGTCGTCGATGCCCACCCGCGTCACACCGAGAACCTCGGCGAACAAGCCGCACAGGATCTCCTCCTGCGGCGTGCGCGGGTCACGGCTCACCACAACGGAGGCATCCGGAGCGGGAAGGGCCTTGCGGTCCGTCTTCCCGTTGGGCGTCCGCGGCACCGAGTCCAGCACCACGACCGTCGACGGAACCATGTAGGCGGGCAGCACACCGGCCGCATGGCGACGCACCGCCTCACCGTCCACGGCGTCGCCGGCCGGGACCACATAGCCCACCAGGCGACGATCCCCTGGCACGTCCTCACGCACCACAGCAACCGCATGCGCCACACCGTCAAAGGAAGCCAACGCCTCCTCGACCTCACCCAGCTCCACCCGATAGCCACGCAACTTGACCTGGTCATCAGCCCGGCCCACGAACTCCAGCACACCGGCCGCCGACCACCGCACCAAATCCCCCGTGCGATACATCAATTCACCAGAAGGACCGGACTCACCGGATTCGACGAACGGGTCAGCGACAAACCGCTCCGCCGTCAAACCCGGACGCCCCACATAACCCGACGCCACCCCCGCACCCGCCACATACAACTCCCCCACCACACCCGGAGGAACCAAACCCAGCCGACCATCCAGCACATACACCCGGGTATTCGCCATCGGACCACCGATCGCCACCTCACGACCCGCCACCCGAAAACACGTCGACCAGATCGTCGTCTCCGTCGGCCCATACAAATTCAGCACCGAATCCGCACGCGCCACCAAACCCTCGGCCAGCGAAGCATCCAACGCCTCACCACCCACCAACACCCGCACACCCTCAACCGACTCCGGCGACACCTCCAACAACCCACGCCACAACCCCGGCGTCGCCTGCATCACCGACACACCCCGCGCACGCACCACCCGACCCAACTCCACCGGATCACGCACCACATCACGCGAAGCAACCACCACACACGCACCCACCACCAAAGGCAAAAACACCTCCAGCAGCGAAATATCAAAACCGAACGTCGTCACCGCCAAAAGACGATCCCCCGACGCCAGCCCCGTCTCCGCACACATCGACCACAAGAAATTCCGCAACGACCCATGCGACACCACCACACCCTTCGGCCGCCCCGTCGAACCCGACGTATACAACACATACGCCGGATGCACCGGAGAAAGCCGCCGGACTTCCCGCACATCGGCGGCGGGCGCCACCTCGTCCACCAAAACCACCGGGCGCCCGTTCAGTTCGGGCAGGTCCGCCACCACATCACCCGACGTGAGCACCGCGGCCGGCCGCGCGTCCCCCAGCACGAAAGCAATACGCTCCGCCGGGAAATCCACATCCACCGGCAAAAACGCCGCCCCCGCCTTCACCACACCCAGCATCGCCACCACCGCATCCACCGAACGCGGCACCAACAACGCCACCACACAACCAGGACCCACCCCCAGCCCCGTCAAAACATTCGCCACACCATTCGCCCGAGCATCCAACTCCCCGAACGACAAACAATCCCCACCACACTCCACCGCCACAGCACCCGGAGCCTCCACCACCCGAGACCCGAACCACTCCGGCAACAACCCCACCGGCACCTCACACGACACACCACCCCCACCCGCAACCAACAACTCCCGCTCACCCGGCAACAACACCCCAACCTCACCCACACACCCACCCGGATCAGCCACCATCCCCCGCAACACACCCACAAACCGCCCCAACAACCCCTCAGCCCACGAACCGTCGAAGAGGTCGGAGCGGTAGTCGAGACGTGCGTGCAGTCCTTCCGCGGTCTTGGACACGACGAGGGTGAGCGGATAGTGGGTCGCATCGCGGCCGGAGGCACCGACCAGCCGCAGCCCCGAGTCCAGACGGGCGGTCGTGGCGGGGTCGACGGGGTAGTTCTCGACCAGCACGGTGGTGTCGAAGAGTTCACCGAGGCCGGTCTGTGCCTGGATGTCGGACAGCCCGAGGTGCTGGTGGGCGCCGAGTGCGGACTGTTCGTCCTGGACCCTGGTGAGGGCCTCGGCCCAGGTCTCGTCGTCCCGGAGGCGGATCCGTACCGGCACGGTGTTGATGAACAGCCCGACCATGCTCTCCACGCCCGGCACCTCGGCGGGGCGGCCGGAGACGGTGGTGCCGAAGAGGACGTCGTCGCGCCCGGTGAGCCGGCCGAGGAGGGCCGCCCAGGCCAGCTGCACGGCGGTGTTCAGGGTGAGGGCGTGCTCGACGGCGAGGCGGCCGATGCCGTCGCTCACCTCGGCGGGCAGCAGGGTCTCCACCCGCTCCGGCATGCGCGGCTCGCGGCCCGGGGCGGCCGGGGCCAGGAGGGTCGGTTCGGTGACGCCGTCCAGGGCACGGCGCCATGCCCGCTCGGTCGTCGTGCGGTCCTGGCGGTGCAGCCACTCCAGGTAGCGCCGGTAGGGAGTGGCGGGGGCGAGTGCCGCCTCCCCCTTCTCGTAGACGGTGAACACCTCGCGCAGCAGCACGGGAGCCGACCAGCCGTCCAGCAGGATGTGATGGTTCGTCAGGACGAGCCGGTGCAGGTCACGCTCCCGGCGGATCAGGAGGCAGCGCAGCAGCGGAGGTGCCGCGAGGTCGAACCGCCGGGCGCGGTCCTCGTCGGCGAGCCGGGTCAGCTCGGCCTCGCGTTCCTGCGCGGACAGGGCGCTGAGGTCGGCGTCCTGCCAGGGCACGGACACCTCGCGCGGGACGAACTGCACGGGCCTGCCGGAGCGTACGGTCCGGAAGCCGGCCCGCAGGTTGGCGTGCCGGCGCACGACGGTGTCCAGGGCGGCCCGCAGTCGGGCGCCGTCCAGCGGTCCCGCCAGATCGACCATGAGCTGGACGGTGTAGACGTCCGCGCCGTCGCCGTCGTACAGGGAGTGGAACAGCAGTCCCTCCTGCAGGGGCGACAGGGGAAGTACGTCCTCGATACCGGAACGCTGCTGCTTCACAGGGCCGTTCTCCGTCACTTCACAGCCTCCAGTCGGATTCAAGCTCGTCGATCTCGTCCTGGAGGAGGTCCACCAGGGGCAGGTCGGATGGGGTGTGGCCGCCGGCGGCCGGGTCGTCGGCGTGGGTCGCCAGGGTGCTCAGGGCGGCGAACCAGAGGTCGGTCAGATCTCTGATCTCGGACTCGTCGAAGAGGGCGTCCGGCCACGACCAGGTGACCTTCAGCTGCGGGCCCCCGGCGCTGTCGTGGGTGACCGCGTTGAGCTCCAGGCTGTGGGCGAACGGCATGTCCGGGTCCATGGGCGCGATGTGCACCGTCTCGGGAGCGGCGCCCCAGTCGTCGTCCGCCGCCCGGTCGACGCGGACCCGGCCGAGGTAGTTGAACCCGATCTGCGGGGTGGCGGCATCGGAGAGCACCGGCGCCGTGCGCGGGTTGAGGTAGCGCAGCAGGCCGTAGCCGATCCCCTTGTCGGGCAGCACCCGGAGCTGTTCCTTGACGCGTTTGAGCGCCGCTTCGGTGCCGGCGCCGGCCCGGGTGGTCTCGTGCCAGCGGACACCCGGGTCGAGCCGCAGGGGGTGCATGGCGGTGAACCAGCCGACGGTCCGGGACAGGTCGCAGTGGCCGTCCTCGTCCCGTCCGTGGCGCTCCAGGTCGATCAGCACCGCGCTGCCGCCGCCGGTGCCCCGGCGTCGGCGCCACTCGGCGAGCGCCAGGGCGAACCCGGTCAGCAACACCTCCTCGACCCCGGCGTGCACCGCGGCCGGCACGGTGGTCAGCAGCGGTTCGGTGAGCGAGGCCGGCAGGACCGCGGTGTGGTGCCGGGCGGTCCCCCGGGTGTTCTTGCCGGGGTCGGCCGGCCGGGTGCTGAGGTGCGGATCGGGGAGGGCCGTCATCCCTTCCCACAAAGGCAGTTCGGCCTCGGCGGTGGTCCGTGCCCGCTCGGCGAGGCGCTCGGCCCAGGTGCGGAACGAGGTGCGGACGGGCTCCGGCGCGACGTCGCGACCGCTCGCCCGGGCACGCCAGGCGGTCATCAGGTCGGGGACCAGGACGCGCCACGAGACGCCGTCCACCACCAGGTGGTGGGCGATCACCAGCAGCCGTCCGGGCCGTGCGGCGCCCGCGTCGAACCAGACGACCCGCAGCATGTCGCCCGCTTCCGGGCCGAGCTCGAGCCGGGCCGTCTCGGCCTCCTCGGCCAGCAGGTCGGCCAGTGCGGTGTCCGGGTGTCCGGACACGTCGACCCGGCGGACGTGCCGCGCCGCGTCGTGCGTCGCGGCCGGCACCTCCAGGGTCCAGCGCGCGCCGTCGCCCCGGTCCAGGCGGGCGCGGAGCATGTCGTGCCGGCCGAGGAGGGCTCCCACGGCGGCGGTGAGCGACGGCTCGGTGAGGGCGGGGGGCACACGCAGCAGCACCGACTGGTTGAACCCGTCGAGCGGGCCGCCCAGTTCGCGCAGCCACTCCATGATGGGGGTCGCCGGTACGGAGCCGGTGCCGTCGTCATGCTCCGCCGCCGGAGCGGAGCCGTCGGTGTCCGCCTCGGCCGCGGCGCGGGCGAGACCCGCCACGGTCTGGTGCTGGAAGACGTCGCGGGGCGCGAGCACCAGCCCGGCCTGGCGGGCCCGGCTCACCAGCTGGATGGAGACGATGCTGTCGCCGCCCATGGCGAAGAAGTTGTCGTCGACGCCGACCTCCCGGGCCCCGAGCAGCTCCGCGAAGAGCGCGCACAGCACCCGTTCGCGCTCGTCGCGCGGCCCGCGGCCGCCCCCGCCCGTGTAGTCGGGTGCGGGCAGGGCCCTGCGGTCGAGCTTCCCGTTGCGGGTCAGGGGCATGGCGTCCAGGGACACGAACGCCGCGGGCACCATGTAGTCGGGCAGCAGTCCGGCCACGTGGGCGCGGAGGGCCTCCGGGTCCGTCTCGGCGCCCGGGGCGGGCACCACGTAGGCGACGAGCCGTTTGTCGCCGGGCCGGTCCTCGCGGACGGCCACGACGGCCTGGGCGGTGCCGGGGAACGAGGCCACCGCGGACTCGACCTCACCGGGCTCGATCCGGAAGCCGCGCACCTTCACCTGGGCGTCGGTGCGGCCCGCGAACTCCAGCGTGCCGTCGGCGCGCCACCGCACCCGGTCGCCGGTGCGGTACATCCGGGCCCCGTCCGGGCCGAACGGGTCGGCGACGAACCGCTCGGCGGTGCGGGCGGCGCGTGCGGCATAGCCGCGGGCCAGCCCCTCGCCCGCCACGTACAGTTCGCCGGCGACGCCCGGCGGGACCGGGCGCAGCCGGTCGTCGAGCACATAGACGCGGGTGTTGTCCATCGGCAGGCCGACGGGGAAGGAGTTCTGCTCCAGGTCGGAGCCGGTCAGGGCGTGGTGCAGGACGCACAGCGTGGACTCGGTGGGTCCGTAGCTGTTGGTGAGCCTCGCTCCGCCGGCGTGCTCGCGGACCTTGCGGACCGCGGTGGCCGACATGGCGTCGCCGCCGACGTAGATGTCCCGCAGGCCGCGGAAGCACTCGGGGTGGTTCTCGGCGAGCAGCCGGAACACGCCCTCGCTGAACAGGCCGACGGTCACCCGGTGTCCGGTCATCGTGCGGGCGAGTGCCGCGAGGTCGGTGGCCTCGGACTCCGCGGCCACCAGCCGGGCGCCGGTCAGCAGGGGGCCCCACAGTTCGTAGGTCGAGGCGTCGAACGTGGTGGGCGAGTGGAACAGCACCCGGTCGTCGGGGCCGTGCCCCCAGTAGCGGTCGCGGACCAGCCCGGCGACGTTGCGGTGGGTGACGGCGACGCCCTTGGGTTCCCCGGTGGACCCGGAGGTGTACATGACGTAGGCGAGCTGGTCGGGCGCGACGGACGGGCGGGGCTGCGGGGCGGCTCCGGGCGTCCGCGGCTCGTCGGCACGCACCAGGACGGCGGCTCCGTCGGGTACCCGTCCCACGGTGGTCCGGTCCACGACGACCGCGACCGTGCGGGTGCTCTCCAGGATGTGCCGCAGTCGCGCCTGGGGGCTGCGGTGGTCCAGGGGGAGGTAGACGCCGCCGGCCTTGGCCACGGCGAGGGTCGCCACGACGTGGTCGGCGCGCGTGCCGAGGAGCAGTGCCACCGGGTCCTCGGGGCGTACGCCCTGGGCGAGCAGCGCGTCGGCGAGCAGTTCCGCGCGGGCGTCGAGCTCGGCGTAGGTCAGGCGCAGCGAGCCGGACACCAGGGCGACGGCGTCGGGGGTACGGGCCACCTGGGCGCCGAACAGCTCGGGCAGGCTCGCCGCGGGCACCTCGTGCGTGGTGTCGTTGCGGGTGACCAGCAGTTCGTGCTGCTCCTGCGGGTCCAGCAGGGGCAGTGCGCCGAGCGGCCGCTGCGGGTCGGCGACCGCGGCGGTCAGCAGCCGCTGGAAGCGCTCCGCGAAGGAGCGGGCGGTGGCCGCGTCGAACAGATCGGTGGCGTACTCGAGTTGGCCGAGGATACCCTCCGCCCGGCCGTCGGTGGCGTACTGCTCCCAGAGGCTGACCGACAGGTCGAACTTGGCCACCGGGGCCTCGGCGCCCTCGACCGTGACGCGCAGCCCTTCGAGTTCGGCCTCGGGCCGGCCGCCCGCGTTGTGCAGGATCAGCATGACCTGGAAGAGCGGGTGCCGGGCGAGCGAGCGGACCGGGTTCAGCTCCTCCACCAGCCGCTCGAACGGCAGGTCCTGATGGGTGTACGCGGCCAGGTCCGTCTCCCGGACCCGGGCGAGGAGTTCGCCGAAGGTCGGGTCGCCCGAGGTGTCGGTGCGCAGCACCAGGGAGTTGACGAAGAAGCCGACGAGCTGGTCGAGCGCGTCGTCGGTGCGCCCGGCGACGGGCGTGCCGAGGGGGATGTCGGTGCCGGCGCCGAGGCGGGTCAGCAGCGCGGCGAGTCCGGCCTGCAGGACCATGAAGACGCTGACCCCGTTCGCGCGGGCCAGGTCGGTCAGCGCGGCGTGGGTCCCGGCGTCGAGCGCGAGCGGCACATGGGCGCCGTGGTAGCCGGCGGCCTCCGGCCGGGGGCGGTCGGTGGGCAGCTCCAGTTCCTCCGGCAGCCCTTCGAGGACCGCGGTCCAGTGTTGCAGTTGCTGGGAGAGGCGACTGTCCGGGTCGTGCTCCTCGCCCATCATCGCGTGTTGCCAGATGGCGTAGTCGGCGTACTGGACGGGCAGCGGCCGCCACGCCGGGGCGGTGCCGCGGGTGCGGGCGGCGTAGGCCCGGCCCAGGTCGTCGAGGAGGGGGGTGAGCGACCAGCCGTCGCTGGCGATGTGGTGCATCACCAGCACCAGCAGCGCGCCCTCGCCGGAGGTGATCAGCCGGGCGCGCAGCGGCGGCTGGGTGACGAGGTCGAAGCCGCGCAGCACGGTCTCGTCGACCGCGGCCGCCATGTCGGCGGCGGCGCCGATCTCGGTCTCCTCCAGGACCGGCCCGCCCTCGACCGGGCCGAGGACGTGCTGCCAGGGCACTCCGTCGGTCTCCGGGAACACCGTGCGCAGGCTCTCGTGCCGGGTGACGACGTCGCGCAGGGCCGCGCGCAGCGCGGGGCGGTCGATCTCACCGGTCAGGCGCAGGATCAGCGGAACGTTGTAGGTGGCATTGGGGCCTTCGAGGCGGTTGAGGAACCACAGTCTGCGCTGGGCGAAGGACAGCGGGACCCGCTCGCCGCGGCGGGCCGGGGCCAGGGGCGGGCGACTGTCGTCCCCGGAGCCGAGCTTGGCGGCGAGACCGGCGACGGTCGGCGCGTCGAAGAGCGGTTTGATGCCGATCCGGACCCCGAGGGTCGTGGCGATACGGCTGAGCAGCCGCATGGCCAGCAGGGAGTGACCGCCGAGGGCGAAGAAGTCGTCGTCGACACCGACCCGGTCCACGCCGAGGATGTCGGCGAACAGCCCGCAGAGGATCTCTTCCTCGGGGGTGCGCGGGGCGCGGGCCGACGCTCCGGCGGTGAACTCCGGATCGGGCAGCGCGGGGCGGTCGACCTTGCCGTTGGCGGTCAGCGGAAGACGGTCGAGGACCACGACGGCCGACGGCACCATGTAGGCGGGCAGGGCCGCGGCGACGTGGGTGCGCAGCGTCTCGGGCACGGTGGCACGGTCGGCGCCCACGTAGGCGATCAGGCGCCGGTCGCCGGGCCGGTCCTCGCGGACGACGCAGACGGCCTGGCGGACGCCGGGGGCCGTAAGCAGCCGGGCCTCGATCTCGCCCGGTTCGATGCGGTGGCCGCGCACCTTGACCTGGTGGTCGGCGCGCCCGGCGTACTCCAGAACGCCGGCGCCGGTCCAGCGCACGCGGTCGCCGGTGCGGTACATCCGGGCCCCGGCGAGGCCGAACGGGTCGGCGACGAACCGCTCCGCGGTCAGGGCGGGGCGGCCGCGGTAGCCCTGGGCCACGCCGCTGCCGGCGACGTACAGTTCGCCGGTCACGCCGTCGGGGACCGGGCGCAGTGCGGCGTCCAGGACGTACACGCGGGTGTTGCTCATGGGGCGGCCGAGCGGTACCGGACCGTCGGGGATCTCCGTGCCTGCCGGGACCAGGTGGTCCAGGCAGCCGACGGTGGTCTCGGTGGGGCCGTAATGGTTGATCACGTCGGTCCGGGGGTGGCGGGAGCGCCATGCGGCGAGCTGCTCGCCGTGCAGGGCCTCGCCCCCGATGACCAGCTGGCCCGTGGGCGAGCACGCCGCGGGCAGGCCGTCGAGGAGCGGCAGGTGGCTCGGGGTGATTTTGGCGAAGGTGAGTCCGCCGGGGACCACCAGGTTCTCGTCGAGGTCGGCGAGGTACAGGCAGCCGCCGGCCAGCAGGGTGCCGTACAGGCCGGTGAGGCCGAGGTCGAAGGAGAGCGGCGAGTGGAGCAGGGTGCGGCCGGCCAGTCCCGGGTAGCGGTCCACGCACCGCGTCACGTAGTCGGTCAGCGCGCGCTGGTCGACCATCACGCCCTTGGGCGTGCCGGTGGAGCCGGAGGTGTACACGACGTAGGCGGTGTCCTGGAGGGAGACCGGTGCCGTGCGTTCGGCCGCGGTGAGCGGGGCGGTGCCGAGGCCGGCGAGTTCGGCCGTCGTGCCGTCGTCGTCCAGGACGACGACCTCGGCGGGGCCGTCCGCGAGGTGCGGGGCGCCGGCGAGCACGGCGTGCGTGGTCAGCAGCAGGGACGGGCGGGCGTCGGTCAGCAGCAGGGTGACCCGGTCTCCGGGCTGGTCGGGGTCGAGCGGCAGGTACGCGGTGCCGGCCTTGCCGGCGGCGAGCATCGCCACGACGGCGTCGGCCGAGCGCGGCAGCGCGAGCGCCACCAGCTCCCCGGAGCCCGCGCCGTGCCGCAGCAGCAGCCGGGCGAGCGCGCCGGCGCGGGCGTCGAGCTGTGCGTACGTCAGCTCTCCGGCGTCCGACAGCACGGCGGGCGCCTGCGGGGTGTGCGCGACGCGGGCCTCGAACAGCTGGGCCAGCGTGCCGGCCGGCGGTTCGGTGCCGGTGTCGTTGCGGGCCACCAGCAGCTCATGGCGCTCGTCGGGGTCGAGCAGTTCCAGCTCGCCGAGGGGCAGTTCGGGCCGGGCGAGGGCGGACTCCAGCAGCCGGACGAAGCGCGCGGTGAGGGTCTCCACGGTGGACCGGTCGAACAGGTCGGCCGCGTAACCGGCGGCGGCCGTGATGCCGGCCGGTTCGCCGCGTTCGCCGAACCGCTCGGCCACGCTGAAGAGCAGGTCGAACTTGGCCATGTCCGGGTCGAACTGCTCGAACTCGGCCGTCAGACCGGGGAAGGCGGCCTCGGGCCGGGCCAGGTTCTGCAGCACCAGCTTGACCTGGAACAGCGGATGGCGGGCCGTCGAGCGGGCCGGGTTGAGCGCCTCGACGAGCCGCTCGAAGGGCACGTCCTGGTGGGCGAAGGCGTCGATGTCGGCGCGCCGGGTGCGCCGCAGCAGCTCACCGAAGCTCGGATCGCCGCCGGTGTCGACGCGCAGCACCAGGGAGTTGATGAAGAAGCCGACCACGTCGTCGAGCGCCTCGTCGGCGCGTCCGAAGGCGGAGCCGCCGATGGGGATGTCCTCGCCGGCGCCCAGCCGTGTCAGCAGGGCGGCCAGCGCGGCGTGCAGCACCATGAACGACGTCACGCCATGGGCCCGGGCCACCCGGAGCAGCGCGGCGTGGGTGGCGGGAGAGAGGGCGAAGGGCACCAGTCCGCCGCGGTGGCTGGGCGTGGTGGGACGCGGGCGGTCGGTGGGCAGGGCGATCTCTTCGGGCAGGCCCTCCAGCGTCGCGGTCCAGTGGCCGAGTTGCCGGCTGATCATGCTGTCCGGGTCGTTCTCGTCGCCCAGCAGGGCGTGCTGCCAGAGGGTGTGGTCGGCGTACTGCACCGGAAGCGGTGACCAGGACGGTGCCTCTCCGCGCAGGGCGGCGGCGTACGCCGTGGACAGGTCGCGGGTGAGGGGGGCCGTCGACCAGCCGTCACCGGCGATGTGGTGCACGACGACGACCAGGACGTGTGCGCGCGCTCCGGTCACCAGCAGCGTGGCGCGCAGCGGCAGTTCGCGGGCGAGGTCGAACCCGCGTCCGGCCGCGTCGGCGATCAGCGTCGCCTCGTCCGCTCCCGCGGCGGGCACGATCTCCAGGACGGGGCGCGCCGCTTCGGGAGCGCGGACGACCTGGCGGGGGACGCCGTCGATCTCGGGGAAGACGGTGCGCAGGCTTTCGTGCCGGGCGGAGACGGAGGCGAGCGCCGTCTCCAGGGCCGCGGTGTCGAGCGTGCCGGTGAGCCGCAGGACGAGCGGGATGTTGTACGTGCCGTCGGCCGGGTCGAGCCGGTTGAGGAACCAGAGTCCGCGCTGGGCGTACGACAGCGGCAGCACCTCGGGCCGCGGCTGCCGGGCGAGTGCACGGCGGGCGGGGGCGGCGGAGGACAGCTGTCCGGCGAGCGCGGCGACAGTGGGTGCCCGGAACAGCGTGGCGACCGCCAGGTCCACGCCGAGGACGGTCCGGATCCGGGAGACGAGGCGGGTGGCGAGCAGGGAGTGCCCGCCCAGGCCGAAGAAGTCGTCGTCGACACCGACCGTGTCGCGGCCCAGCAGGTCGGCGAAGAGCCCGCAGAGGATCTCTTCCTGCGCGGTGCGGGGCGCGCGGCTCGTCGCGGCGGTGAGGTCGGGTACCGGCAGGGCCTTGCGGTCCACCTTGCCGTTGGCGGTGAGCGGCACCGCTTCCAGCACCACCCACGCCACCGGGACCATGGCTTCCGGCAGCACCTCGGCCACCGTCTCCCGCACCGTGCGGGTGTCGTCGGTGCCGACGAGGTAGCCGACGAGCCGGCCCTCGCCCCCGGGGCCGGGCACCACGGCGGCGACCGCGTCGGTCACGCCGGGCGCGGCGCGCAGCCGGGCCTCGATCTCGCCCAGCTCGATCCGCTGACCGCGGATCTTCACCTGGGCGTCGCGCCGGCCCAGGAACTCCAGCGAGCCGTCGGGGCGGTGGCGCACCCGGTCGCCGGTGCGGTAGAGCCGGGAGCCGTCCGCGGCGAAGGGATCGGCGACGAACGAGTCGGCCGTCTTGCCGGGGTCGGCGAGGTAGCCGCGGCCCACGCCGACCCCGGCCACGTACAGGTCTCCGGGCACCCCGACCGGCACCGGCCGCAGCGCGTCGCTGAGCACGTACAGCCGGGTGTTGCGGATCGCCCGTCCGATGGGGGTGGTCGACGCCGGGTCCCCGGCCTCCTCGATGACCGCGTGCGTCACGTCGTCGGAGCACTCGGTCGGGCCGTAGGCGTTGACGACCGGGACCGACGGGAAGCGCGCGAACCAGCGTCGGCACAGCTCGCCCGGCAGTTCCTCGCCGGTGACGATCAGGCGGCGCAGACTCGGCAGGGCGGGCACCTCGGCGCCCTCGTCCCAGCTGTCCAGGGCGGCCCGCAGCAGGGAGGGGACGACCTCCAGGATGGTGGCCCGCTCGTACCCGACGAGCCGGAACAGCCCCACGGCGTCCGCGGCGAGCGGCTGGCCGGCGGCGACCATCCGGCCGCCCACCACCAGGGGGGAGAGCATCTGCCACACCGAGACGTCGAACGTCAGCGGCGCGTTCTGCACCACGACGTCGCCGGCCGCCAGGCCCAGGTCCTCGACCTTCGCGAGCAGGTGGTTGTTCATGCCCCGGTGGTGGACCATCGCGCCCTTCGGGCGGCCGGTCGACCCCGAGGTGAACAGGGTGTAGGCCAGCTGGTCGGCGGCGGGCGCCACCGGGTCCGGGGCGTGCCCGGGGGCCTCCAGCGCGTCCAGGGCGACGACCTCGGCCCGGCCGGCCGCCGCTTCCGCGGCCGGGTCCAGGTATCCGGGGCCGGCCAGCACGCAGTGGGCGTCCGCGTCGGCCAGCAGCCCCGCCGAACGGCCCACCGGTGCCTTGGTGTCCAGCGGCAAGTAAGTGGCACCGGCCGCCAGGCAGCCGAGGAAGGCGGCGACGGGCCACCGGCCGCGCTCGGCCAGCACCGCCACCACGGACTCGGGGCGCACGCCCGCCGACCGCAGCCGGTGTGCCACGGCGTCCACCAGCCCCGTCAGCTCGGCGTAGGTGACGTCGCCGGCGTCGTCGGTGACGGCGACGTCCGACGGCCGGTCGGACGCCATCGCCCGCACCCGGGCCACCACGTCCACCAGAGGCTCGGCCGCGGCGGTCGCGTTCCACTCCTGCAGCTGTCGGTGCAGCTCCTCGGCGCTCAGGACGGGGGCGTCGCCCAGGCTCAGTTCCGGGTCCTGGACGACGGCGGTCAGCAGCCGTGCGAACCGGTCCAACAGGGCCTGTGCGGTGGCCTGTTCGAAGACGTCGGCGCGGTATTCCAGCGCCACCGTGATCCCTTCGGCGGCGCCTTCGGGGCCGACGTTCTCCCGGACGTTGAACGAGAGGTCGAACTTGGCGGTGCCGGTCGGGATCTCCCGCAGTCCCAGTTCCAGTCCCGTGACGGACGGCAGGGCACGCTGCGAGCTGTCCATCGCGAGCATGACCTGGAACAGCGGGTGCCGGGACATCGAGCGCGCGGGGTTGACCGCCTCCACGAGCTGCTCGAACGGCAGGTCCTGATGGGCGTAGGCGGCCAGGTTCCCACGGCGGACACGGGCGAGCAGGTCACGGAAGGCGGGGTTGCCGCCGGTGTCCGTGCGCAGCACCAGTGTGTTGGTGAAGAAGCCGACCAGCTGCTCCAGGGCGTCGTCCTCGCGACCCGCGACGGGGACGCCCAGGGCGATGTCGTCACCGGCACCGAGGCGGCTGAGCAGCGCGGCGAGGGCCGCCTGTACGACCATGAACGTACTGGTGCCGCTGGACCGCGCCAGGTCGGCCACCCGGACGTGGACGTCCGGCGCGAGGGCGAGGGTGAGCAGGCCCGCGGGCGGCGTCGCGGCATGCGGCGGGTGCGGGTGGTCGAAGGGCAGGTCGAGGTGGCCGGGCAGCCCCGCCAGCTCCTGCCGCCAGAAGTCGAGCTGCCGGGCGGCGGGGCCGGCCGGGTCGGTCGCGGAACCGAGCAGGGCTCGCTGCCAGGCGGCGTAGTCGCCGTAGCGCACGGGCAGCGGGGCCGGGTCCGGAGCCCGCCCGGCGAGCCGCGCCTCGTAGGCGGCGGTGAGGTCGCGCAGCAGCGGGGCGACGGACTCGGCGTCGGCGGCGATGTGGTGCACCAGCAGCAGGAGCACGTGCCGCCGCGGGGCGAGGGCGAACAGCGTGGCCCGCAGCGGCACTTCGGCGGTCAGGTCGAAGGGGAGCGCCACGGCTGCGGCGAGCAGGCCGGGCAGTGCGGCCTCCTCGGCGGGGACCACGTCGAGCAGGCCGCCGGAGGCCTGCGCGGCGCCCGGGGCGACGATCTGCTGGGAGGGGTTCCCGTCGGTGTCCCGGTAGACCGTGCGCAGCACCTCATGCCGGTCCATGAGGTCGCCGAGCGCGGTCCGCAGGGCGTCCCGGTCGAGGGTGCCGTCGAGGGTGAGCGCCAGCGGGATGCTGTAGGCGGCGCTGGGGCCTTCCAGGCGGTGCAGGAACCACAGGCGCTGCTGGGCGAAGGAGAGCGGAGGCTCGGCGTCGCGCGGCAGCGGTACGAGCGCGGGGCGAGCGGTGCGCGCGTCCGTGAGGTGCTCGGCCAGCCGCCGTACGGTGGGCGCGCCGAAGACGCCCTCGACACCGCATTCGACGCCCAGTTCGGCGCGCACCCGGCGGGCCAGCCGGGCGGCCAGCAGCGAGTGCCCGCCGAGGGCGAAGAAGTCGTCATCGATGCCGACGGCTTCGACGCCGAGGATCTGGGCGAAGAGGGCGCACAGGCTCTCTTCGCGCGGGGTGCGCGGCGCACTGAGCGGCCGGTCCGCGGCGTCTGCCGTGGGGGCGGGCAGCGCCTTGTGGTCGGTCTTGCCGTTGGGGGTGACCGGGATCTCGTCGAGCAGGGTGAGGGTGGCGGGCACCAGGTAGCCGGGCAGCCGGTCGGCCAGTTGCGCGCGCAGCGCGTCGGGGTCGACCGTCCGGCCGGGGGCGGCCGTGACATAGCCGGCCAGGGCGGGAGCGCCCGTGGCATCACGGTGGACGGTGACGGCGGCCCGGCCGACGGTGTCCAGCTCCAGCAGCGCGCCCTCGGCCTCCATCGGCTCGACGCGGTAGCCGCGGATCTTGACCTGCTCGTCGGCGCGCCCGATGAACTCCAGGGCGCCGTCCGGGCGTCGGCGCACCAGGTCCCCGGTGCGGTACATGCGCTCGCCCGGGTGGCCGAAGGGGTGCGCGACGAAGCGTTCGCCGGTCAGCGCCGGGCGGCCGAGGTAGCCGCGGGCCAGCGCGGGCCCCGCCACGTACAGCTCGCCGACCACGCCCTGCGGCACGGGCAGCAGGGCCGCATCGAGCACATAGCCGCGGGTGGCCCCGATCGGCGCGCCGATCAGCGGCTCGTCGCCGGGTGAGAGCGGGGCGCTCATGGTGGCGCACACGGTGGTCTCCGTCGGCCCGTACCCGTTGACGAAGCGCCGTCCGGCCGACCACCGGGACACCAGGCCGGCGGAGCTCGCCTCACCGGCGACCAGGATGGTCAGGTCCGCGGGCAGGTCGCCGTCCGGGTCCAGCACGGCGAGGGAGGACGGCGGCAGAATCGCGTGGGTGATGCCCGCTTCGCGGGTGAAGGCGGCCAGCGGGTCGCCCGGCATCAGCCGTTCGCCCGGCGCCAGGACGAAGGTGGCACCGGCGAGCAGCCCCATGCACAGCTCCGGGACCATCGCGTCGAATCCCATGGACGCGAACTGCAGCACCCGGTCGCCGGGGCCCACGGCCAGCCGTCCGACGAAGGTCTCCGCGAGATCGGGGATGCCGGTGTGGGTGACCATCACCCCCTTGGGGCGGCCGGTGGAGCCCGAGGTGTAGATGACGTAGGCGGGGTGGTCCGGGGTGAGGGGCGCGGTGCGCTCCGCGTCGGTGAGGGCGGTGTCGTCGCTGCCCGCCAGTTCCCCGATCACCTCGTCGTCGTCCAGTACCAGCAGGGGACGGCCGGCGGCGCGGGCGAGGCCGCCGGTTGCGGCGTGCACGAGCACACAGGCCGGCGCCGCGTCGTCGAGCACATACTGGATACGCGCCGCGGGGTAGGCCGGGTCGAGCGGCAGGTAGGCCGCACCGGTCTTCGCCACGGCGAGGACGGCGACCACGAAGTCGGCGGACCGGGGCAGCAGGAGGGCGACCCGGTCCTCGGGGCCCACGCCCCGCGCGACGAGCAACCGGGCGAGCCGGTTGGCGCGCGCGTCGAGTGCGGCGTAGCTGAGGGAGGTGCCCTCGCACTCGACGGCCACGGCCTCCGGTGACCTGCGCGCCTGCTCTTCGAAGAGCGCCGGCAGGGTCGGTCCGGCGGGGGCGGGGCGGGATGCGGGCGCGGAGCCGGTGAGCGCGGTGTGCTCCTCGGCGCCGAGGAGTCCCAGGCGTCCGACGAAGGTCCCGGGCGTGTCCAGGGCGCGTGCCGTGGTGCCGAGGAAGCGGACGAACCGGTCCTGGTGGGCGGCGAGTTCGGGCGGGGTCCAGAGCTCGGGGTGGGCGTCGAAGTCGACGCGGATCTCGCTGCCGTCGGCCCGGTCGTACACCGAGACGGCCAGGTCCTCGATGAGCCGCAGCGACATGTTGTGGGCGTCGGCGCGGTGGCCGGCGAACCGCAGGTCGTAGCCGAAGGGGACGACGTTGAGCAGCGGGCCGAAGAACCGCCGGTGGTCGTGGCGCAGTCCGAGGTCGCGGCGCAGGTCCTCACCGCGGTAGCGCTGGTGCGGTGCCACCTCGCGCAGGGCGGCGCGGGTGCGGTGGAGGAGTTCGGCCACGGTCGTGCCGGAGTCCACGGACACCCGCAGCGGCAGCACGTTGGCGGCCATGCCGGGCGCCCGGCGGGCTCGCTCGCTGGTCCTGGCGGTGAGCGGGAGGCCGACCACGAGGTCGGTGAGCCCGGTCATCCGGTGCAGGTACGCGAGGGTGGCGGCGATGACGATCCGGGACCTGGCGACGCCGATGCGCTCGGCGACCTCGGTCAGATCGCGCTGCACGTCCTGCGGCAGCCGGGCGGTGCGGCGGATGAAGTCGGGGGTGGGCCGCAGCGGACGGGGCGAGAGGGCGACCGGCTCCGGGTGGCCGTCGTACTGCGCCCGCCAGAACGCCCGGTCCTGCGCGAAGGACTCCGAGTCGCGGTAGGCGAAGTCCTCGTCCAGCAGGGTGCGCACGGACGCGAAGGAGACCGGCTCGGGGGCCTGCCCGGCGGCCAGTGCGGTGTAGACGTGCGCGACCCGGCGGACGAGCAGGGCGGCGCCGACGCCGTCGAGCAGGATGTGGTGGTAGGCGTGGTACCAGAACCAGCGGTCCGGTGAGACCCGGAACAGGGCGTAGGTGAACAACGGGGAGCGGGTCAGGTCGATCTTCCGGCGCAGATCGCGGCCCATCCACTCCTCCGCCGCCTGCCGGGGGTCGGCGGCGTCGGAGACGTCGATGACCTCCAGGTGCCATTCCGGCTGCGGCCCGACCGTCTGCCGGGGGCCGTCATCGGTCTCCAGGAACCGGATGTGCAGGGCGTCCGCCTCGGTGACCACCTGCCGCAGGGCCTGTTCGAACAGGCCCGGTGCGACGGCACCGTGAATCTCCAGATATTCGGCGGCCCGGAAGATGGGGCTGTCCGGGTCCACCTGCTGGGCGAACCAGACCCCTGCCTGCGCACCGGTCAGAGGGAGCATCTGCTCGCCGTCAGCGAAAGACTGAGATCGGTCCATGACTCCTCGCCCACTCACCCAAGAATGCGCGGGCCCCGGAAAAGGAGGATTTCCCTTCCGGAATCGCCGTCACTTCCCGGACGGATAAGGGGAAGTGAATTCTGTGCCGCTGTCGGCCCGCTCGCTCGGCGGGACACTATCCGGGCCAGGAACGCCTCACCTGGACAGTCGCTGGACGAACAGCTGCCCCTTTCCGTGCGGACACGGGATGTGCGAGAAGAATGGCGGGGACCACTGGACAACCACGCGGCAGCAGCACGATCCGCTCGGTCCCACCGTCCGACCGCTGCCCCGGCATCAGGAGAGCTGCTATGTCAACCGCCCTGCCGGTGAGCCATGAATTCACCGGTCTCGCCCTCGAGGAACGCGATCGCATACTGGCCCGGGTCGAACGCCGCCTCGAAGAATTCCTCGCGCAGGAGCGCCGCTCGTGGGCGGCGCTCAATCCTGACGCCGTCGAACTCGTCGACTGTGTCGCCGAGATGGTCGGCAGCGGGGGAAAGCGGCTGCGGCCGTCCTTCTGCGTCGCCGGCTATCTCGCCGGCGGCGGTGACCCGGAGGCGCGCGAGATCGTCGATGTGGCCGCCGCCCTGGAGCTGCTGCACAGCTTCGCGCTGCTGCACGACGACGTCATGGACGACGCCGAACTCCGCAGGAGCAGGCCGACCGCCCATATGACGCACGCCGCGCTGCACAAGGAGCGCGGCTGGCGCGGGGAGGGCCGCCGGTACGGCGAGAGCGTCGCCGTGCTCGCCGGTGATCTGGCCCTGGTCTACGCCGAGCGGCTGCTGGCCGGCCTGCCGGACCCGGTCCGGCAGATCTGGGGCGAGCTGTGCACGGAGCTGATGATCGGCCAGTTCCTGGACGTCCGGGCGGCCGCCCAGTTCGTGCCCGATCCCGAACTCTCCAGCTGGATCGCGCTGTTCAAGTCCGGCCGCTACACCGTCCAGCGTCCGCTGGCGATGGGAGCCCGGCTCGCGGGCGCCGAGGACATGCTGGAGCCGTTCGACGCCTATGGGCTCGCGGTCGGCGAGGCGTTCCAGCTGCGCGACGACCTGCTGGACGCCTTCGGCAGTTCTGC
Organism: Streptomyces caniferus; assembly: GCF_009811555.1. Lineage (GTDB taxonomy): Bacteria > Actinomycetota > Actinomycetes > Streptomycetales > Streptomycetaceae > Streptomyces > Streptomyces caniferus. The sequence goes on from NZ_BLIN01000003.1 coordinate 110,119, forward strand.
GGTCACCGGGAAGCCCGCCCGGCTGGACTTCAAGCAGCACAAGATGACGCTGCTGATGTCGGTCGCGCTGCGTACCTCGCCGGAGGTCCGGGACCTGGTCGGCGACGACCTCGCCGCCGCCGATCCGGACACGCTCCACGATCTGCTGCTGCGGACGGGGGTGCGGGACGAGGTCGAGAGCGTCATCGAGGAGCGGCTCGGCACCGCGCGCGACGCCGTGCGGCGGGCCGTAGAGCCCCAGTGGGCGGACGCGCTGGTGCGGATGGCGGAGCAGGCCGTGCACCGCGACACGTAGCCGCCCGGCAACGGGGTGACGCAGAACGGGGGAAGCCCGGTGGTCCTCGGCCACCGGGCTTCCCCCTTCGGTCCTGCCGCGTCCTGGTGTCAGTCGGACATGGCCACCAGGATGCGCCGCTCGCCGGTGTAGGTGCGCCGGCCGTGGGCGGCGGCGACATTGTCGACCAGGAGCAGATCGCCGACCTGCCAGTGCACATCGACGGCCAGCCGCATCCCGGTCTCCTGGATGTGGTGGATGTACTCCGCGGGGATCGGCGAGCCGTCCGCGAAGACCGCGTACTGCGGCAGTTCGTCCTCGGGCAGCACGTTCGCCAGGGCGGCCGCGTCGTCGCCGAGTCCCGCGGGGTGGAACTGGTCGGCCTGGTTGAACCACACCCGGTCACCGGTGACGGGGTGTTCGAGGGTGGCCTGCCGGAGCAGGCTCACCCGCAGCGAGCCGTCGTCCCGCCATGTCCAGTCGGCCCCCGTACCGTCGAGGAAGGCCTCGGCCGCCGCGCGGTCGTCCGTTTCGAAGGTCGCCTGCCAGCTCTTGCCGAACCCGACGCCGTCGTGGAGGTTCTGGGTGTACCGGACCCCGCCGGCGAACGCGTCGCGGACCTCGGGGTCGAGGGAGTCCAGCCAGAGCCGGCCGTCGAGGAGGGGCGTGGCGCCGCCGGTCGCCGCCGCCACCTCGCAGTGGAAGAGGATCCGCGTGGGCCAGGAGGCGGCGTACGACATCTCGTTGTGCATGGAGATCTCGTACGCGGCGGGGTACTCCGTCGAGGTGTACACGTTCTGTCCCACCTTGGTCCGGGGGGAGTTGCCGTGCACATAGGCCAGCCGGCGGGGCAGCAGCAGGTCGGCCATCTCGTCGTAGCCGCCGGGTGCGCTCGCGAAGCCCCGGAAGAGCACCGCCTTCTCGCGGACGAGGAGCGCGCCGAGGTCCGTGCCCTCCAGGTACTCCCGCAGGCCGCGCGGGCTGGCCTCCACACCGGCGGTGCCGGGTTCGACCACGGCGGGCCGCCAGCTCGGTTCCGTGTTCATCGATGTTCCTCCGTGGGGTCGGTCCGGTCCGGCGCGGTGCCGAAGCGGGGGGCGCGGCGTTCGCGGAAGGCGGCCACCGCCTCCTGTACGTCCGGGGACTTGGCGGCGGCCACCTGGACCGACGCCTCGGCCCGCAGGGCGACCTCCAGCGAGGGGGCGTCGGTGTTGGCCTGCAGGATGTGCTTGGTCAGCCGCAGCGACACGGGGCTGTTGTCCGCGATCTGCTCCGCGGTGTCCAGGGCGGTCGCCCTCAGGTCCCCGGCCGGGCTCACCCGGTTCGCGACACCGCGCCTGAGCGCCTCGTCGGCGTCCACGAACCGGCCGGTGAGCAGCATGTCGGAGGCGAATCCGAGCCCGGCGATCCGGGGCAGCAGCCACGACGCGCCCATGTCGCCGCCGGACAGGCCCATGCGGACGAACGCGGCGCGCAGCCGGGCCCGTTCGGAGAGCACCCTCAGGTCCGCGGCCAGGGCCAGCGAGAGCCCCGCGCCGGCCGCCACTCCGTCGACCGCGGCGATCACCGTCTGCGGCAGGTCGCACAGCGCCGAGATCACCCGCGACTGCCGGTCCAGCAGCGCCATCAGGGCCGACGGCTCCAGCGAGGCGACCCGGCCCACCTCGTCGATGTCGTACCCGGAGGAGAAGGTCTCCCCCTCCCCCGTCAGGACGAGGACCCGGGCCGAGCGGTCCTCGCGGAGCGCGGCGCACAGGTCGCCGAGGGCACCGAAGACCTCCTCGGTCAGGGCGTTCCTGCGGTGCGGACGGTTCACGGCGGCCTGTACGACCCCGGGGCGCGGGCGGGTCACCAGGACGACGGGTTCGCTCGCCTCGTAGGGCATGGGGCGGTTCACACTCCGATCGGGGTTCCTCATGCGAGCCGGCGGCTCACGAATTCCAGCGACGAGGGCAGCGCACGGCTCACGAACTCCCAGTCGTGGCCGCCCTCCCGCTCGTGGTAGTCCACCGGCCAGCCGCGCCCGCGCAGGGCGTCGCGCACCCTCCGGTTCATCCGGATCATGCGGTCGTGGTCGCCGGTGCCGATGTCCAGGTGGAGGGCGGGGGGCGGCAGCGGGCTGTCGGCCCCGATCAGCCGGTAGGGGTCGTAGCGGCGCCGGGTCGGGCTGCCCGGCGGGCCCCAGACCCGTTCGTGGGCGTCGACGGTCGGCATGACGAAGCCGGGGTCCAGGCGGTGCTCGGCGTAGGGGTCGCCGATCCGGCGGGGGGCCTCGAAGGCGCCCGCGTGGGAGGCCACCGCGGCGAACAGGCCGCGGTGGCGCAGCGCCAGGAACAGCGCGGTCGCGCCGCCCATGGAGAAGCCGCCGATCGCCCGTCCGGAGCGGCCCGCGAGGGTGTTGTAGTGGGCGTCGACGGCCGGCACGAGGTCCTGGACCAGGTAGTCCTCGTAGCGCAGTCCCGCGTGGTCGTTGACGAACCAGCGCCGGCCGCTCTCCGGCAGGACGACGATCAGCCGGCTGTCCTCCAGGGCCGCCAGCAGGCCGGTGTGTTCGAGCCAGGTGTTCTTGCCGCCGCCGTAGCCGTGCAGCAGGTAGAGCACGGGGTGGCCGGGGCCGTCTTCCGCGTACCGGCCCGGCAGGAGGACGTTGACGCGTTTGTCCCGGCCCAGTGCCGTGCTGGGCCAGCGCGGGGTCAGGACGCGGGCGGGCACGGCACTCCCCCGTCCGGTGCGTCCGTACGGCCCGCTGCCAGGGCGCGGCGGTCCACCTTCCCCGTCGAGGTGCGCGGGAAGGCGCCGAGGACGTGGAAGGCCGCCGGGACCATGTAGCGGGGCAGCCCCTCCAGACAGTGGCGGCGCAGTTCGGCGGGGTCGGGGGCACGGCCGGCCGCCGGCGTCAGGTAGGCCTCCAGCCGGGCGCCGTCCAGGTCGTCGGGCACGGCGATACAGGCGGCCTCGTGCACCTCGGGGCGTTCCAGCAGCCGGGCCTCGATCTCCTCCGGCTCGATGCGGTAGCCGCGCACCTTGACCATGTGATCGCGGCGGCCGAGGAAGGTGTAGCCCTGCCGGCCATCGGATCTGACGAGGTCCCCGGTGCGGTGGACGGGCACGGTGCCCGGTTCCGCGCGGGCCGGTGTGCCCCGGTAGCCGAGCATCACCGAGTCGCCGGTGATGCAGAGTTCGCCCTCGGCTCCCGGCGCGTCGTCGATGCGGCGGCCGTCCCCGTCGAGGAGGTACGCCCCCGCGTACGGGCAGGGGCGTCCGATCGGGGGCGGAGCGGTTCTGCCGGGTGCCAGGTCGTCGTCGGTGACCTGGTGGTAGGTGCAGACGTTCGTCTCGGTGGGCCCGTAGAGGTTGAACAGGTCCGCCCGGGGAAGCGTGGTGCGCAGCCGTCTGAGGTGCTTGAGGACGAAGGGTTCACCGGCGAAGAGCACGGTCCGCAGCCGGGAGGACGCCAGCAGGTCCCGGTTCCTGGCGTCGAGCATCCGGATCAGCGCGCCGGGCACCGAGTACCAGACGGTGATCCGCTCCTCGGCGACCAGCCGGTTGAGGGCGACCCCGAGAGCCTTCTGGTTCTCGGGGACGAGCACCAGACAGGCCCCGGCGCCGACGGCGGCGAAGAGGTCGAAGACCGACAGGTCGAAGTGGAACGGCGCGTGGGAGGCGATCCGGTCGTCGGCGGTGAGTCCGAAGGCGGTGACGGCCCAGTCGACGAAGGCCAGGGCGTTGCGGTGGGAGAGCATGACGCCCTTGGGCACTCCGGTGGAGCCGGAGGTGTAGAGCACATAGGCGAGGTCGTCCGGGTCCGCGGTCACCGGGGCGAAGCCGTCGGGCACCGCCCGACCGGTGGCCGTCCGCCAGGCGGTACGGCCGGAAGCGGGCGGTTGCTCCGGCTCGCCCGTCACCACCACGAGGCGGGGGCCGAGCCGCGCCGTGTCGCCGCCCTCGTCGAGCAGGGCGAGCCGTCCCTCGTCGGTGACCAGGGCGCTGACCGCGCAGTCCCCGAGGATGTAGGCCGCCCGCGCGGTCGGCGCCGCCGGGTCGACGGGGACATAGGCGGCGCCGCACTTGAGCACCGCGTGCAGGGCCACCACCGCCTCGACGGACTTGCCCAGCCACAGGCCGACCCGGTCCCCCGGTTGCACGCCGGCTTCTCGCAGGGTGGCGGCGAGCGCGCCACTGACCCGGTCCAGCTCCGCGTAGGTCAGTGCGTGGCCGCGATGGCGGACCGCTTCGGCGTCGGGCCGGGCGGCGGCGTGGTGGAGCAGTGCGTCAACGAGCGTCGCCACGGCGGCCGCCTCCTGTCCCTTCGGGCGTGCGGCGGCGGGCCTTGACGGTGATGCCCAGCTTGTCCGCCATGACCTTGCGCTGCATGTCCGAGGTGCCCGAGGAGATCCGGGTGCCGAGAGCGTCCCGGAGGTTGCGTTCGACATCGGTGTCCGTGGTGTAGCCGAGGCCGCCGAACACCTGCAGGGCATCGAGGAAGGTCTGCACGGCCGACTCGCTGGTGCTCAGTTGCGCCGCCTCCGGGAACACCGAGGAGGCGTCGTCCTCCGTCAGGCTCCAGGCCGCCCGGTAGGTGAGCAGCTTGGCCGCCTCCAGCCGGACCTGCATGTCGACGATGCGGTGGGACACCGCCTGGAAGCGGCCGATGTTCGTCCCGAACTGCACCCGGCTCCGGGCGTATTGGGCGCACTGGTCGATCTGGCGCTGCATGGTGCCCAGCAGCGGGGCCAGGATCAGCGAACGCTCCCAGGCCATCGCGGTGGAGAGGATCTTCGAGCCCTGTTTCTCGGCGCCCAGACGACGGGTGGCCGGGACGCGGCAGCCGGTGAGGGTGACCTCGCCCCAGGGCGCGGTGCGCAGTCCGGCCTTCTCGAAGCGGGTCTCCACGGTGACGCCGTCCAGGTCGCGGTCGACCAGGAAGGCGGTGACACCGGTGAAGCCCAGGTCCGCGTTGAGGGTGGCGTAGACGATGAAGACGTCGGCGAGGGGGGCGTTGGTGATGAACCGCTTGGTGCCGTCGAGCACGTAGTGATCGCCCTCGCGCCGGGCGCGGGTGGTCAGGGACAGCGCGTCGGACCCCGCCTCGCCCTCGGTGATCGCATGGGCGCCGACCGCCCGGCCGTCCACCAGAGCGGGCAGGTAGTGGCGCTTCTGCTCCTCGGTGCCGAATGCCAGGAGCGGCAGCTCCATGGCCCAGATGTGGGCGCCGACGGCGATCAGCAGACCGTTGTCCCGGCAGCCGCGCCCGAGCCCCTCCAGCGCCAGGGCGCAGCTGAGCGGGTCCAGGCCGAGCCCGCCGTACTCCTCCGGCACGGCGAGCGCGAACACCCCGGCGTCGGCGCAGCGCTGCCAGTCGCCGGGCTGGAGCCGCTGGGTCCGGTCGCGCTCCTCCAGCTCCGCGCCCAGGCCGGTCGCGCCGAGGGCGCACAGCTTCTCGGCGAGCGCGCGCTGTTCGCCGGTGGGGCTCAGGTTCATGACGTCACACCGACGGGGCCGGGGTCCGGCAGGGCCGCCAGCGACGCGGCGATGTGCTCGTCGGAGACCGCGTGGTCCTCCAGGTCACCGGCGAGGTACTGGTCGTAGGCGGACAGGTCGAGCAGTCCGTGGCCGCTGACGTTGAAGAGGATCACCTTGGGCGAGCGCTCCTCGCGGGCCTTGACGGCCTCGTCGATGGCGGCCTTGACGGCGTGGGCCGACTCGGGGGCGGGCACGACGTTCTCCGTGCGGGCGAAGAAGGCCCCGGCCTCGAACACCGGCTTCTGGCGGTAGGCCACCGCTTCCATCAGCCCCTGGTCGTACAGGGCGCTGACGAGCGGTGCGGCACCGTGGTAGCGCAGGCCGCCGGCGTGGACGCCGGGGGCGACGAAGGTGTGCCCCAGGGTGTACATCTTCGTCATCGGGGTGGTGCCCGAGATGTCGTTGTAGTCCCAGGCGTAGCGGCCCTTGGTGAGCTTGGGGCACGCTTCGGGCTCGACGGCGACCAGCCGGGTGTCCGCGCCGGAACGCAGCTTCTCCCGGTGGAAGGGGAAGGCGAGTCCGGCGAAGTTGCTGCCCGCGCCCATGGACGCGATGACGACGTCGGGGAACTCGCCGGCCGCCTTCATCTGCCGCAGCGCCTCTTCACCGATGACGGTCTGGTGGAGCAGCACATGGTTCTCACCGCTGCCGACGCAGAACCGGCCGTTGGCGACGGTCTGGGCGTACTCCAGGGCCTCGGCGTTGGCGATCGACACGCTGCCGGCGCTGTCCGGGGAGTCCGCGAGCAGTTTCCGGCCGGCTTGCGTGGTACCGCCGGGGCTGGGGATGACGCGGGCGCCGTTGAGTTCCATCAGCACCCGGCGGTAGGGCTTCTGGGCGTGACTGAGGCGCACCATGAAGACGGTGCAGTCGAGGCCGAGCGCATGGCAGGCCATGGACAGGGCGCTGCCCCACTGTCCGGCGCCGGTGCCGGTGGTCAGGTGCTCGACACCGGCCTTCTTGTAGTAATACGCCTGTGCCAGCGCGGAGTTGAGCTTGTGGCTGCCTGAGGCGTTGGCGCCCTCGTACTTGTAGTAGAGGTGGGCCGGCGTCTCCAGGGCCTGTTCCAGCCGGCGCGCGCGGATCAGCGGGGTGGGGCGCCAGGTCTGGTACTGCTCGCGCACTTCGGCGGGGATCTCCACGAACCGCTGCCGTCCGACGCTGCCGCGGTAGAGGGAGAGCGGGATGTTGGGCGCCAGCTTCCCCGACCGGGCCTCGTCCGTGGCGGGGCGGGCGCGCCGTACGTCGGCGGGTACGTCGAGGTCGGCGAGGATGTTGTACCAGTGGGTGGGTACGTCGTCCTCGTCCATCAGGTACTGGTTACGGGTCGCCTTCATACCGCCCTCGCCGCCTCGGTCGTCTGCGCGTGCTGCCGGATGAGGCCGATGAGGTCGCCGACGGTCTCCAGATCGGCCTCCATGACGTCCTCGTCCTCGATATGGCCGCCGAACTCCTCCTCGACCGCGAGGAGGAGCTGCAGCAGATTGAGGGAATCGAGCTGAATCATCGGCGAGTAGAGCGAGATGCCGTCACCGATTTCCTCGGGACTCAGCCGCAGATCCAGTACGTCCACCATGATTTTGCGGGCCCGGTTTGCCATGTCGTCGTGGCCGTTCATACGGGGGCTCCTCCCAGCCGTTCGGTGAGGTCGGCCAGAACTTCCGTTTCCTGGTCCGACAGGTAGAAATGCCCTCCGGGGAAAACGCGGAAGGAGAACTCCCCCGAGGTGAGTTCTTTCCATGCGGCGGCGTCGTCCGGCGGCACACCCGGGTCGGCGTCGCCGACGTAGGACGTCATCGGGGCGTTCACCGGCCGGCCGGCCGCGGGGCGGTAGGTCTCGATGAGGCGCAGGTCGGCCCGCAGCGAGGGGACCACCAGCGGCCGCAGTTCAGGGTCGGCGAGGACCGCCGGGTCCATCGCGCCGAGTTCGCCGAACCACTCCAGCATCGCGTCCTCGTCCCTGAGGTGCACATCGGTGTGGCTGCGCGGCCGGAGCGGTGAGGGGTGGCCGGAGACGAACAGGTGCCGGGGGCGTGCGCGGTGGCGGGTCTCCAGGCGCAGGGCCACCTCATAGGCGACCGCCGCTCCCATGCTGTGCCCGAAGAGGGCGAACGGCCGGTCGAGGAGCGGCGCCAGCGCCTCGGTGATGCGGTCGGCGAGCGGGTCCATCTCCGCCACGCACGGCTCTTCCAGGCGGTCCTGCCGGCCGGGGTACTGCACCGCGATCAGTTCCACATCGGCGGGCAGCGCGTGCGCCCAGCCGTGGAACGCCCCGGCGGTGCCGCCGGCGTACGGCAGGCAGAACAGCCGCAGCCGCGGGGCGGTCACCGGCCGGTACCGCTTGAGCCAGGCGCCGTCGAATCCTGGGGGATGTATGAGAGCTGGGGACACGGATGGCCTCTCCATCAAAAAGCAAACACGACCGGCCAATGCCGAATCGGTACGGTAACCGCAATTGCCGGGGCGTGGTCTTCGCCGCCGTACAGGGGCAGTTCCTCATTCAGGTTGTCTCCAGTCGCCCGAGCCGTCCGTGCGTAATCGTTTGGCTTGCTCGACATCGAAAGCACGGCATTCGCTCCTCGAGGAGAATTTCCCAGGCCATGGAATCCCTGCCGCTTGACTCCCTTTACGTCGATGGCCGGTGGACCGGACCCGCCGCGGACGAGACCATCGCCGTGGAGAATCCCGCCACGGAGGAGATCGTCGGACGGGTCGCCGCCGGTGACGCACGGGATGTCCGGCGCGCCGTCGACGCCGCACGGGCCGCCTTCCCGTCCTGGGCCGCGACCGAGGCCCCCGAACGCGCCGCTCATCTCCGGGCGCTGCGGGACCTGCTGGTCGAGAACCAGGCGGAGATGGCCGGCCTGATCACCCGGGAGATGGGCTCTCCGCTCTCGTTCTCCCGGCGGGTGCAGGTGGGGCTGCCGGTCAAGGTGCTGGAGTCCTACGCCGATGCCTTGGCCGCCGACGGGGAGGAGCGGATCGGTCACTCCCTCGTGGTCAGAGAGGCCGCCGGGGTGGTCGCCGCGATCACCCCGTGGAACTATCCGCTGCACCAGGCGGTGGCGAAGGTCGGCGCGGCGCTGGCCGCGGGCTGCACACTCGTCCTCAAGCCCAGCGAACTCGCCCCGCTGTCCGCCTGTTTCCTCACCACGCTGATCGACGCGCTGGGCCTGCCGCCAGGGGTGTTCAACCTGGTCCCGGGCCGTGGGACGGAGGCCGGCCGGGCCCTCGCAGCGGACCCCGGGGTGGATGTCGTCTCGTTCACCGGCTCGCTCGCGGCCGGCCGGGAGGTCGGCTCCGCCGCGGCTCTCGGCGTCAAGAAGGTCTGCCTGGAGCTGGGCGGCAAATCGGCGACGGTGGTGCTCCCCGACGCCGACCTCGAAACCGCCGTCACCGACGCGGCCCACGGCGCGCTGCACAACGCGGGCCAGACCTGCTCGGCCCGCAGCCGGCTGCTCGTCCCCCGGGCGCGGCTCGACGAGGCGCTGGACGTGGTCCGTTCGGTGCTCGCCGCGTATGTGCCCGGCGACCCGATGGATCCCGCCTGCCGGCTGGGGCCACTGGCCTCACGCGCCCAGCGGGACCGCGTCCTCGGATACCTCCGCGCGGCGGAACGGTCCGGCGCGCGACAGGTGGCCGGGCCGTCGTGGGACCGGGCACCGTCCCTCGGCCACTATGTGACACCGAGCGCATGGACGCAGGTGCCCCCGAATTCCCCGCCGGCCCAGGAGGAGATCTTCGGGCCGGTGCTGACCGTGCACCCCTTCGACGACGACGCCGACGCCGTGGCGCAGGCCAACGCGACGCGGTACGGCCTCGCGGCCACCGTGTGGTCGGCCGACACCGGGCGGGCGACCGCCGTGGCGCGCCGGCTGCGGGCCGGACAGGTCGACATCAACGACGCCTCGTTCAACCCCGCCGCGCCGTTCGGCGGCTACCGGCAGTCGGGGGTCGGGCGCGAACTCGGGCGCCACGGAATCCAGGAGTTCCAGGAGCTCAAGTCGCTCCAACTGCCCTCCTGACCCGGCGCCGGCCCCCTGCCGCCGCGCCGCCCCGCACCTTCCCCTCCGCACTCCCACGCATCTCCGTACTCCCACGCCTCAACGACGGGTGACACCGTGTCCCTTGACATACCGCAGCTGCACGCCCAGTTCCCTCCCCGGATCAGCCCCTTCACCGCACAGGTGGAGGAGAGCACCCGGGCCTTCGTCCGCCGCTTCGGCCTGGTGCCCGACGAGGCCGCCCGGCGGCACCACGAACGCTCACTGCTCGGCACGCTGATGTCGCGGGCGTATCCGCACTCCGGCCCGGTCGAACTCGCGCTGGTCACGGACTGGATCAGCTGCATGCTGGTCCTGGACGACCAGTTCGACGAGACCGATCTCGGACTGGAGCCCGAGCGGCTGCGTGCGGTGTGCGACGAGGTGCTCGGCTGGCTTCCGGCCGACGGCACCGTCGACGACCGCCCCACCGCAGCCGTCGACGCCTCGATCACCCGGGCGTTCCGGCCCGCCTACGCCGACCTGTGGCGGCGCACCGCCCCGTACACCTCCGACACCTGGCGGGCCCGGCTCGCGGGGCACATCGGCGCCTTCTTCGAGACCTGCGTCTGGGAGGCGGAGAACCGTCGCACCGGGCGGGTGCCCGGCCTCGCGGAGTACATCGAGCACCGCGGCCGCGCGCTGATGCCCTACCTCGACCTCATCGAGGTCACCACGCACGCCGAGATCCCCGAGGAGATCTACCGGCTGCCCGAGTTCACCGAGATGAACCAGGCGCTCTCCGACGCCGACCTGTGGACGAACGACCTCTTCTCCTGCGAGAAGGAAGCGCTGCTCAGCGATCCGCACAACCTGGTCCTCGTCCACCGGCACGAGCACGGCACCGATCTGCAGACCGCCGCGAACGCGGTCGCGGAGATGGTCCAGGCCCGCTTCGACCGCTTCACCGAGCTCAGCAGCTCGTTCCCGGGGCCGGCCCTGGAAGCGGAGCTCTCCCCTGCCGACCTCGGCATGCTGCGCCGGCATGTCGAGGGCCTGCGCAGCTGGCTCAGCGGCCAGTTGCAGTGGCGCTTCGAGACCCACCGCTTCGATCCGACGCGGCTGGAGGGCTCGAACGCCACCGGATCCACCCCCCTCTGACGGGGCCCGTCGCGCCCCTCCCCCTTGCGATCGAGGTACGGAATGCGAGACCGGTACGCCACCCTGAGACAACTGCGTTCACTCGATCCGAAATCGGATCACGAGCAGATCCACCGCATATCCTCCGACCGCGAATTCCCGTGGGACTACGGCAGAGGCCTCGAAGTGGCCATCTGGCGTACCTGCTGTGTGCCCAGCATCTCCTCGGTGCTGGACGGCAGCGGGGAATTCGCCCGGCACGCCCAGAAGCGGTACGACGACACCCGGATCCTGCTGGGTGAGATGGTCCGCGGCGGATACGACTCCGAGCGCGGCCGCCAGGCGCTGCGTCAGATCAACCAGGCGCACCGCCGTTTCACCATCGACAACGACGACATGCGCTATGTGCTGTCCACCTTCATCTACGAGCCGATCCGGTGGATCGACCGGTGGGCCTGGCGCAGGACCACCGAGACGGAACGTCTGGCTGCCTTCTACTTCTTCGTCGAGGTGGGGCGCCGGATGAACATCCATGACCTGCCGTCCGACTACGACGAGTTCGAGCGGTTCAACCGCGACTTCGAGCGGGCGTCGTTCCGCCGGGTGCCGAGCAACCACCGCGTCGGCACCCAGATCATGGACCTCTACTCGTCCTGGTACCCGCGCCCGGTCGGCGCCGTGGTGCGGGCCACCCTGCCCTGCCGGCTCGACGACACGGCCCGCCACGCCCTGGGGATGTCCACGCCCCCGCCCTGGGCACGCGCCCTCCATGTGCTCGGACTGCGCGGCCACGCGCGGGCCGAGCGTCTCGCGCCGACGGTGATGGCACGCCTGATGACCCGGCCGACCGCCCGGACGTATCCGGGCTATCCGCACGGCTACCGGATCAGCGACATCGGGCCCCGCCATGTCACCCGGCCGGGCGCGGACGCCAAGGGTGCCCCCGCCGAAAGCCTCACGGAGTGACCCACATATGACGCACTTCGCATCGCCGCCCCTCCCCGCCGTCGCTGCCATTCGTACCGGCGGCACTCCCCTGGAGCCCGTCCTCGTGCCGCTCGGTGAGCGCACGGTGCGGCTCTGGCTCAAGCTGGAGGCCGGCAATCCGTTCGGTTCCATCAAGGCGCGTACCGCCGAGGCACTGCTGTCCGCCCTGGAGGCGACCGGCGCGCTCCGCCCCGGCTGCCGGGTCGTCGAGTCCAGCTCGGGCAACCTGGGAACGGCGCTGGCCGGACTCTGTGCGGCGCGCGGCTACTCCTGCACCCTGGTCGTCGAACCCAGCACCCCGCACAGCAGCGTCGAGCGGATGACGGCCCACGGCGCGGACGTCGTGGTGGTCGACGAGGTGCCGGGCGGCAGGACGCTCGACGCCCGGCTGACGGCGGTGCAGGAGATCCTGCGCCGCGACCCCACCGCCGTGTGGACCGATCAGTACAGCAGTCCCGCCAACCCGCGCGTCCATGAGACGCAGACCGCCGTGGAGCTGGTGGCAGCGGCGCCGGGCGGCGCCTACGACGCGGTGGCCGTGGCGGTCTCGACCGGCGGGACCCTCGCCGGCATCGCCCGGTACTTCCGCAAGGAACTGCCGGCGGCCCGGATCATCGCGGTGGACGCGGTCGGCTCGGCGGCACTGGGCGGGCCGGTCGCCGAACGCCCCTTCAAACTGGCCGGGTTCGGCTCCGGACGGCCGTCCGGATTCGTCGCACCGCACCACTGGGACCACCTCGTCCGGCTCCGCGACGAGGACGCCGCGGCCGCCTGCACGCTCATCGAGGCGCGCACCGGTCTGTCGATCGGTGGCAGCGCCGGAGCGGCCGTCCTCGCCTCGCTGGTACGTGCCCTGCACGATCCGGGCCTGGCGGAGATCGCCGTCGTCTGCCCGGACAGCGGCGAGAAGTACCCCCGGCTCGACCAGGGCCCCTCCCTCGCACGCGGAGCGGACGACGAGACCGTCGTGGCTCTGGACCTGCTGGGCCGCTCCCGCCCCGGCAGCTCACCTCCCGGAGGAAGTACAGGCACATGACCACCACCCCGATCACGTATCTCGACGGCGCCGACGTGGCGCGGATCTGCGCGGAGCTGCCCGTCGTCGACATCGTCCACGACACCCTGCTGGCGTTCGCCCGCGACGAGGCCGGGCTGGCGCCGGAAGCCGCCCTGCGCTGGACCACGCCGGGCGGCGACTCCGCGCGCAGCCTCGTCCTGCCCGGGTGGGCGGCGGGGAGCTACGGCTGCAAGATCATCAATGCCTCGCTCGGCAACCACCGCTCCGGTCTGCCGCGCGCCGCCGGCCTGATCGTACTGAACGACCCGGAGACGGCGCGCCCGATGTGCCTCATGGAGGGCGCCCGGATCAGCGCGCTGCGCACCGCCGGTGTCTCGGTCGCCGCGGTGCGGGCGGTCCGCGCGCCCGGCGGCATCACACAAGTGGCCTTCCTCGGCTGCGGCCGGCAGGCAGAGGTCCATCTGGAGCTGCTGGCCGAGGCGTGCCCGGCCCTGAGCGAGGTGACGCTCTACGACCAGGACAGCGCCCGGGCACAGGAGTGTGCCGCGTCGTGGCGCGGGGCCCGCCCGGATCTGACGTTCCGCGTCGCCGGCCACGCCCGCGACGCGGTCGAGCGGGCCCAGCTCACGGTCGCGGTGACCACGACCACCGAGCCCTATGTCGAGCTGGACTGGGTGCCGGCCGGAGCGGCCTTCGTCAATGTCTCGCTCGACGACGCGGCGGAGAGCCTGCTGCTGGGCTGCGACCGTCTGTTCGTCGACAACTGGGAGCTGGTGGTGGCGGACGACCACCGGCTGCTGGGTGTGCTGGCCCGCGCGGGCCGGGTGAGCGCCCCCGGTACCGAGGCTCCCGAGAAGGGCCGTGCGGTGGACGCCGATCTGCCGACGCTGCTCGCCGATCCGGCGGCGTGGCCGGTGGGTACCCAGGAGCGTGTGGTGATCAACCCGTTCGGCATGGGGGTGCACGACATCGCGGTGGCCGCGGCGGTGCACGCCGCGGCCGTGGAGCGGGGTCTCGGACTGGCGCTCCCGCGCTGATCTTCGAGGCCGGCAACGCCGTAGGGCCCCGTCGTCGACGGGGCCCTACGGTTTCGGGGGAGGGAAATGGTCTGTCAGCCGTCCAGTGCGGCCAGGATCTCGGCGGTGTGTTCACCATGGGCGGGGGCCGGCCGGCGCAGCGAGTCGACGTCGTCGCCGCACAGCACCGGGAACCGCACCTGCCGGCGGGGCGGGGCGTCCGCCGAGCCGGGCAGGGTGCCCACCAGCTCCCGCGCGCGGATGTGTTCGTCCGTCAGCAGCTCCTCGGCCGACTCGTAGACGGGCGCCCACGGCAGGTCGAGGCCGGACAGGGTGGCCGTCCACCACGCCAGGTCGCGCTGGGCGAACACCTCCGTCAGCAGCGCCCTGATCCTCTTCTTGGCGCGGGTGCGCTCGGCCCTGCGGTCGTACGCGTCGTCGGCGAGCGCCGGGAACTCGTCGCACAGGGCGGTACGGAAGGTGCGCCAGAACTTGTCCTCGAACGTGGCCAGCGCGATCCGGCCGCCGTCCGCGGCGGTGAACACATCGTTGTCGCCGGTGACGAGCGGACTGTCGACGGGGTCCGCGCACTGCAGCAACGGCAGTGCGAGCGGGCCGCACCAGGCCGTGGCGGCCTCGTGCAGGGACACGTCCAGGTGCCGTCCCGCGCCGGTGGCCCGGGCCGCGGAGACCGCGACGACCGTGGTGTAGGCGGCGTACATGGCGCCGGCCAGGTCCGCGACCCGTACCCCCACCCGGTCGACACTGCCCTCCGTACGGTGCGGCACCGCGAAGAACCCGGACAGCGCCAGGAAGTTGAGATCGTGTCCGGGGCGGGAGGCGTACGGCCCGGTCTGGCCGAAACCGCTGATGGAGCAGAGCACGATCCGGGGGTTGGCGGCGCGCAACCGCTCGTAGCCCAGACCCATGCCGGCCAGCACTCCCGGCCGGTAGCTCTCCACCACCACATCACTGCGCTCGACGAGCCGCAGCAGTGTCCGGCGCCCTTCGGCCTCGCGCAGATCGAGCACCAGCGAGCGCTTGTTGCGGTTCAGCGCGGCGAAGGCGTCGGGGTCGACGAGCCTGCCGTAGTCCCCGTCGCCCGGGCTCTCGACCTTGATGACATCGGCGCCGAGGTCGGCCATCAGCACGGTGGCGAAGCCACCGGGCAGCAGCCTCGACAGGTCCAGCACCCGCAGGTCGTGCAGGCCCGGCCGGCCGTCCGCCGGAATCTCCGTCATAAGAACTCCCCAGGAATCAATGGACGCACATTAACGCCGCCGCGGAACCGGCATCTGGAACGGAACTGAATGAATTGCTGCCCCTTTCCGGAAAAGGGGCTCCGCCGGAATGATGCGCCCGCAAAATATCGTCCACACCTCGATTTCACTCATCGCAAGGAGCCCGTATGCCCACCGGACTCGGCACCTCGTTGCGTCCACCGGACGACTCGGTCCCGCTCTGCGAACTCACGGTCGGCGCCCTGCTGCGGGCCACCGCGGCGGCGCACGGCGAGGCGCTCGCGCTGGCCGGCGTCCCGGAGGACGGCGGCCCCCGGCGCCTGTGGACCTACGCCGCGCTCCTGGCCGAAGCGGAGCACGTGGCGGCCGGAATTCGCGACCGTGTACCCCTGGGAAGCCGGGTGGCCCTCTGGGCGCCCAACATTCCCGAGTGGCCGATATTCGAATACGCCGCGGCACTGGCCGGCGTGACCTTGGTGACGCTGAATCCGACCCTGCGCGCCGGGGAACTGGCACACGCACTGCGTGTTTCCGATCCGGCGATGCTGGTGTACGCGGACCGCAGCCGCGACTACGACATGGCCGCGGTGGTGCGCGAGGTCACGGCCGCGCTGCCGACGCTGCGTCATGTGGTGTCGCTCGGCGCGTGGGAGAGCCTCAAGGGGTCGGCCCCCCTGCCGTCCGACGACGAGATCACCGCGGCCGGTGTGCCCGCCCAGATGCAGTTCACCTCGGGCACGACCGGGGCGCCGAAGGCGGTACTGCTGTCGCACCGCGCCGTGGTGAACGTCTCCCGTTTCACCTTCGCGGGGCTCGGCGTCCGGGAGGGGGCTAACGTCGTCTCGCCGCTGCCCATGTTCCACACCGCGGGCTGTGTGATCTCCTGCCTCGGACCGCTGTGGAGCGGCGGCACGTTCACCCTGCTGGAGCGGTTCAGCCCCAAGCTGCTGCTCGATGTGCTGCGGGAGACGCCCGGCAGTGTACTGACCAGCGTGCCCACCGTGCTCACCGCCCTCAACGACGTGGCCGGGCAGGACTCCGACCGGCCGGTGCTCTCCGCCGTCCTCACCGGTGCCGCGCCGGTCCGCGCCCGGCTCATCGGCGAGACCGAGGAACTCTTCTCGACCACCGTCTTCAATCTCTACGGTCAGACCGAACTCGCTTCGGTGCTCACCCTCACCCGCCCCGACGACTCCGCGCGGTCCAAGACGAGCACGGTGGGCCGGCCACTGCCGCACGCCGAGGTCAAGATCGTCGACCCGCGCTCCGGAGCGGTCCGGCCGCTGGGCGTCCAGGGCGAGATCTGCGCCCGCGGCTATCAGCAGATGCTCGCCTACCACGGTGACCCCGAGGCCACCGGCCGCAAGGTCGACGCCGACGGCTGGCTGCACACCGGCGACCTCGGCTCGATGGACGCGACCGGCGCCCTGCGCATCGACGGACGGCTCAACGAAATCATCATCCGCGGCGGGGAGAACATCTCGCCCGTCGCCGTCGAAGAGGTGCTCTGTACGGCCGCGACGGTGGCCGAGGCCGTGGTGGTCGGCGTTCCCGACGAACGGTGGGGCGAGGTCGTCGCCGCCGTGCTCCGGCCCGCCGCCGGCGCCCGGATCGACCTCGCGGAGCTCGTCGCGCTGTGCCGCGAGCGGATGTCGCCCCACAAGATCCCGGCCCGGTGGTTCCTGGCGGAGCAGTTCCCGCTCACCGCCTCGGGGAAGATCCAGAAGTTCCGGGTGCAGGAGCGGGTCGCCGAGGGCGGCTACGAGCGCCTCGATGCCGAACCGCCCGCCGTCGTCCACACCACCTCGCCGGGAGCGTCATGAAGATCTCGATGCAACTGCGCTACGACGGTGACATCGTCGCCGCCGCCCGGCAGGTGAGCGCACTCGAGGACGCCGGGCTCGACCTCGTCTGGGTACCGGAGGCGTACGGTTTCGACGCCCCCAGCTTCCTGGGGTACCTCGCGGCCCGCACCGGCCGGGTGGAGATCGGCTCCGGCATCCTCTCGGTCTTCACCAGGACGCCCGCCCTGCTCGCCATGACCGCGGCCGGGGTCGACGCCCTGTCAGGAGGGCGCGCCCATCTGGGCATCGGCACCTCCGGCCCGCAGGTCGTCGAGGGCATGCACGGGGTGCCCTACCACGCTCCGGTGGCCCGCACCCGCGAGACCATCGAGGTGATGCGCGCCTTCTGGCGGCGGGACGAGCCGGTGACGTACGACGGCCGCACCGTCCGGCTTCCGCTGCCCGACGGCGACCGGGGCGGCAGCGGTCTCGGTGTTCCGATGCGCCTGCTGACCGCGCCGGTGCGGCCCGAGGTGCCGGTCTGGGTCGCGGCCCTGGGCCCGAAGAACGTGCGGATGGCCGCGGAGACCGCCGACGGGTGGCTGCCGATGTTCTTCGTTCCCGAGTGGTGCGACCAGGTCTGGGGACCGAGTCTGCGGGCCGGCGCCGCCGCCCGCGGCCCCGGTCGCGGACCGCTGAGCATCTCGGCCGGCGGACTGCTCGCCATCGGCCCCGACGCCGCCCGCCACCGCGAGCGCGCCCGCGGTCAACTCGCCCTGTTCATCGGCGGGATGGGAGCGCCGGGCCACAACTACTACTACGACCTGGTCTGCCGCTACGGCTATGCCCGCGAGGCCGAGGCGATCCAGCGGCTCTTCCTGGCGGGCGACCGCAAGGGGGCCGCGGCGGCGGTGCCCGCCGGGCTGCTGGAGGCCACCACCATCTGTGGCCCGGAGAGCTATGTGAAGGACCGGCTCGCCGCCTACCGGGAGGCCGGTGTCACCCACCTCCAGGTCGCTCCGGTGCCGGCGGAGGGCGAGACGGAGGCGGCCCTGCTGACCCGCTTGAAGGACCTGTGCGGTTGATCGCGCTCACCGCCGGCCGGGACCGGTCCCCCGCCGCCCCGGCGCGGGGACGGGGCCCGGCCTCCCGCCGCCGGGAGTACGCCGGCCGGCCCGGTGCGCCCCTCCGGGGCGGTCACCGGGCCGGCCGGCCGGTGTGCGGTGCGTACCGGTCAGACCGGCTCCCTGGCATGGATGCGGGTCAGGGGAAGGAAGGCGTACTCCCCTCCGGACCGGGCCGGACCTTCCAGCAACTGCTGGTCGACCAGGGCCTCCAGGACGTCCTCGGCCTCCCTGGCCGGGCGTCCCAGCACCTCGGCGGCCGAGGCGATGGTGAACGCACCGGCGGCGTCCGCGAGCCTGCGCAACGCCTCCCGGACCACCGGTTCGAGGACCGGCCGACCACGCCCGAGCCGGTCGCGTACGTCGAGGTCCCCCATCGCCAGTTCGTCCAGCCGGTGCACCTCGTCCTCCAGCCGGTCGGCCAGCCGGGACAGCGTCCAGTGCGGCCGTGCCGCCAGCCGCATGCCCGCGACCCGTACCGCCAGCGGCAGCCCTCCGCACAGCCGGACGATCCGGGCGGCGGCGTCGCGCTCACCGCGCACCCGCGCCTGCCCCGCGAGATGCGCGAGCAGCGTGAGTGCCTGGTCGTCGCCGAACGGGGAGACCCGGAAGTGCCGCGCGCCTTCGAGACCGGACAACGGCACCCGGCTGTTGAGGAGCAGGGCGCTGGTCACCCCGCCCGGCACCAGCGGCCGTACGGCCTGCTCGTCCGCCGCGTCGTCGATGACGACCAGCACCTGCCGTTTGGCGAGCAGCCCGCGGTACAGGGCGCTCCGTCCCGGCAGCCCGTCGGGCACCGACTCGGCCGGCACCCCGAGCGCCCTCAGGAACCGCCCCAGCAGGGCACGGACCTCGTCCGGGGAGCCGGTGCGCAGTTCGCCGTGGAGGATGCCGTCACGGAAGGCCGGCCGGGAGGCGGTCGCCACCCGCGCGGTGAGGATGGACTTTCCGACACCGGCCGGGCCGTACAGCGCGGCGATCGGTGCCGCGCCGAACGACACCTGCGGCCCCCGTCCGGTCAAGTGGTGCAGGATCCGCTGCTGTTCGGGCCGGTCCACATAGTCACGGATGCCGGACGGGAGCTGGAACGGGCGGACCGGCTCACCCGCCGGCGCACGGAACACGGCACGGACGGGGACGCGCTCCTCGTCCGTCCGCAGGATGGCGAGTTGTGCGGTGCGCAGCTCCTCACCCGCGCCGATGCCGCTGACATGCCGCAGGCGCCGGTCGATGGCGGCGAACATCTCCAGTGCGGCGGCCCGCTGTCCCGATCCGGCCAGGGCGGTGCCGAGCCGGGCGTGCACCCCCTCGTGCAGGGGGTGGCTCCGCGCGATCGGACCGAGATGGTCGATGACCGACTCGTACTGCCCCCGCGGCAGTACGAGGTCGGCCAGCCGCAGCGCCGACGCCACCCGCTGCTGAGCGGACTCGACGGCGACCGGGTGGCCCCGCAGGCTCTCGCCCATGCCCTCCAGCACCGGTCCCCACCACAGGGACAACGCCGTATCGAGCAGCCGCACTTCGGCCTCGGGGTCGTGCGCCGCGCGGGCCCGGCCCGTCTCGCGGACGAGCCGGCGGAACCGCAGCAGGTCGAGCCGTTCGTCGTCGGGCATCTGCAGCTCGTAGCCGGTGGCGCGGCGGACGAGCAGGGGCTGTGCGCCGTCGGGTCCTGCGTGCATCTCCAGCAGTTGGCGGATGCGGTAGACGTAGGTGTGGATCAACTGGCCGAAGGAGTCCGGGATGTCGTCGCCCCACAGGACGTCGATGATCTCGTCACGGTCGACCACCTGATGGACCCGCAGGGCCAGCAGGCCGAGCAGGCTCTGCTGCTTCGGTGTCCCCGCGGTCAGCTCGACCGGGCCCCTGGAGACCGCGAGCCGGCCCAGGACGCGCAGGACCAGCGGATCGTCGTCGGTGTAGCCGGCCTCGCCCTGCGGTGAGGTGCCCGGCAGATAGGTGAACAGTTCCGGTTCGCTGAGGACTTCGGCGAGCCTCTGGAGCGAACTGGCCCGTGGGGACCTGACGCGGCCCTGCTCGATCTCCCGCAGGGTGCGCAGGCTGATGCCCGATCGTTCGGCGACCACCCGCTGGCTCACGCCGGTGCGGGCCCGGGCGCCGCGGATGAGCGTCCCGATGTCTCTGTGTCCATCTCTGTTCGCAACCAGCTTCATCTGCGAACCAAGCACGTGCGGTTCCTCTCGGCGGACAAGGCTGCCGCCGGCAGCCGGACGAGGTCCGGCCACCGACGGACGATCGACTCGGATGCGGAGCGGCTCAGTCCCACACCAGGGACTTGTCCGGCCCGCCGTCGGCGGAGGGCGCGTCCCACACGACGGAGCCGGGCAGCGCCGAGGCGGTGGTGCGGACGTGGGCCCGGCCGGGCCGGGCGGTGCTCTGGGCGCATGCGAAAGACAGCGCGACGGCGGCGGTGACCGCGGCGGTGCATGCGGCACGGCGGCAGGTACGACGGCTCATGGTTCTCCCCCTGAAGCTCACAGATGCGTGATGCGCACCGCCGTCACGGCGGCTCGGGTGGTCGGCCGAAAGGCGCATCACGCAAAGGTTCTTCACCAGCGATGTGGTGTGTGTGCCGTCAGTCTTGCCGCGGACCCGAGGGATCCCAAGTGTTCGCCCCTGGCCGGAATCGGTCCTGTCCCGTTCCGTCCTCGCCCGTGTCGGGGGTCTCCGCGAGGAGCAGGTTGTGGTAGCAGGGCACCATGACGGAGCCGCAGGAGAGCAGCGTGTAGGCGCGCAGCGGTCCGTCGTCACAGGCACGCCGGGAGAGGCGCAGCGCGGCCCGTTCGGCATCGCGCAGCCGCGGCAGGGCGTGGAACAGCCCGAGGGTGAGCCGGCCGGGTCCGGTCGGGTGCACACTCACGTGCTCAAGGGCGTCGGCGGGGACAGCCGATGCCTTCAACCAGGCCCTCAGGCTGTCGGGGGTTTGCTGCTCAGGCAGAGCACGCCAGTGAGCATGGATCAGATGCATACCGTCAAGCCTCCCGAGTGGACAGGTGTGCCGACAAGCCCGCCCCCCATGGCCGGTTCCGGCCAGCCGATAATTGTTCGGCCCGCTGTTCGGGCCTTATGCCATGATCTTCCCGAGTCCACAGTTCAGGAGGCACACAATGCTGGAATTGCTGGGTCTGGACAGCCGTTCGGAGGCGGTATATAGGTGCATGCTCGCCCGTCCCGGCTCCGGGATATCTGCGATCGCCGAGGCGACCGGTCTATTGGAACAAGAGGTGTGTGAGACCCTCGATTCGCTCAGCGGGCTGGCCCTGGTGCACGCCCCGGAAGAAAGCGGAACGCACTTCAGAGCCGTGTCACCGGAGTTGGGCTTGGAATTTCTCCTGGCCCGACAACAAGCGGAATTGGCCGTTCAGCAATCGAAAGTCCAAGCCTCGCGCGCCGCCGCCGCGAAGCTCATTGCCCAGTACGCCGAACTCCACCCGTCGACGGCCGAGCCGAGCGGCACCTACCTCGTCGGCATCGACGCGATCCGGGAGAAGCTCGCCGTACTGAGCCGGACGGTGCGGCGCAGCGTGATGTGCTTCGCACCGAACGGCGGGCACTCACCCGAGAGCCTGCTGGCCGCCAAGCCCCTGGACCAGCAACTACTGGCGCGCGGCGTCCAGTTGCGGACCATATATCTGGACAGTGTACGCAACAGTCCGCACACCACGGCGTACGCCGAGTGGCTTGCGAGCGAGGGCGGCGAGGTGCGGACCGCGCCGTCACTGCCGGTGCGAATGATCATCATGGACGAGGAATGCGCCGTCATCCCCACCAAGTCGGAGAACACCAAGGACGGTGCGGTCGTCCTGCGCGGCCAGGGCACTCTCGCCGCGCTGTGTGCACTGTTCGAGAGCGTCTGGTCGTCGGCCACCGTCCTGGGTGCGGCCCCGGCGCAGGACGCCTACGGGCTCACCACCCAGGAGCGGGAGGTGCTGGACCTCCTCTACCGGGGTCTGACCGACGAGGCCATAGCGAAGCGGCTGGGCGTCTCGGCCCGGACCGCGCGCCGGGTCGCCAACAACCTGATGGACCGCCTTGGTTCCCGCAGCCGCTTTCAGGCCGGCGCCATGGCCGTACAGCGCCAGTGGCTGCCGCCGCAGCCTGCACCGACCCGGCGCCGACGCCCTGACTGCGGTCCCCACGCGGGGGGCGGATCCCAGTCGAGCTCCGGCGCACGCACACACCACACACCACACACCGTCTCGTCGTCCGCCGCACCTGCTGAGTGCCACTGCTCCTAGTGACCGCCCGATCGCACCGGGTCCGGGCAACCACCCGGCCCGGGTGCGGTTGTCCCTGCCGTCGCTGGCACATCGGGCAGGTCTCCTTTTCCGGCCCAGGCCCGCTCCGAGTCGGGCGCCGCTTCCGACCACGAGAAGCCGCTCGGTCAACTTCTACAACATTGTCGAAGACAAAACACCTCAACCACAAGAGAACCGCTGAGAGTGGCCGAAACGTGGATCCCGCTTCTCCCGCGGTCGAGCCGGGGAAGTCCACAACAACCCTTGCGCGACCTTGGCAGGCCCAGCCTTCCGTAAGCGCCCCCTCCCTGACCACTCATTTCTCGCGTGACGCAATTTGATCCTTCCCCCAGGACCTCGTGGCTATTTTGCGTCGCCGAGGAAATACAGCGAGGGCGCGAAGGCGGCAGGCAAGCGAACTCGCCACCGCCGGCTCCGCCCCGCGTCGACGAAGTGAGAGTCACATCTTCCAGAACAGGAGGAAAAGCCGGCCCGAAACGGCCGCACCCGGCCGCCGGGGCCCCACCCCGGACCGTTATGGGGGCCCGGACGGAGGCCCCGCGGCCCGATAGCGGTCCAGAGCCGACGCCCGCTCGTGGTAAGGAATCCGGGACAGCCGGGAAACCATCGTCCACATGTCCCGCTCCTTGGCGAGTTGGTCCGGCAGCACCAGGCACATCGCGTCCGCGAGGGGTTTGCGGCCCACATTGACCATGGCCCGTACGGCGGCGGCCCACTCGTCGGTACTGGTGACCGCGGACCGGTACCAGACCGGGACGAGCAGGAGCAGCAGCACGATCGTGCCCCACAGCATCGACGTGTCCGGGCGCGCCGTCGCCAGCGTCAGGACGGCCAGGAAGCAGACGACGACATGGCCGTAGAGAAGGGCGACGAAGAAGTCGACGCTGGTGCGGGCGAGTTCGACCTGTCGGCGCACCTGGTCGGGCACGCATCCGGTCAGCTCGTTCCAGAGGACCTGGGTGTCGAGACGGTAGCGGTCGTATCCGTACTCCTCGAAGCGCCGGATGGCGTTGCCGAGCCTGGTGGGCGCGATCTGGTCGTCCGCCACGGGGTACCGGGCGAGGCGTTCGTGCACCAGCGCCCGTTGTGCGGCGGTGCGTCGCCGGTCCCTGCGCGCGGCACGCTCGGTGCGGGGCTGCCCCCGAAGGCGGGCCAGCAGTTCGCCGTCCTCCGGCGAGAGTTCGCCGTCCTCCCGCTCCCGGCGTTCGAGCCGCAGGAGGGACAGCCGGTCGGTGAGGTCGGCTTTCGCCCTGCGGCTGCGGCAGCACCCTGCTTCGTAGGCGGCGGCAGGCCAGAAGAGGTAGCCCTCCAGCAGGCGGTACAGCGGATTCTGAAAGGCGTTGGCGACGATCCCGAGCAGCAGCGAGCCGGTCAGGAACAGCAGCGCGGAACCGCCGCCGGTCGTGGGCCGCAGTCGATGCAGCAGCGTCAGGCCCTGGAGGCCGGGCGCGACGGTGACGAAGAACAGCGCCAGGTTCAGTGCCGTGGGCAGGATCCAGCCCACGAGCAGCGTCCAGGCTCCGCCGAGAACGCCTTTGGCGATGTCTCCCATGGGTTACTCCGACTCCGGCCATTCGTCGTCGTCGGAACTGGTGCTCGGGCCAGGGGAGGTGTGGCGGGTGGGCGGCATCTGGGGTGAAGCACCGATCCGCCCCATCACCTGGGTGAGTGCGGCACCGGAAGCGAGGAATCCGACCACCGCCTGCGCCTGCGCGATCACCTGGCGCAGCCGGGCAAGCCGACCCGGCGTGACCGAGCCGGTCTGCTCGATCTCGGCCTGCGCACCCTCCAACTCCGCTGCCAGAACGTCGACTTCCGCCGTCGGCCGGACCCTTGCGAGATCGGCACGGAGCTCTCGGACCACCGTGGCGAGCTCGTTCGTCACAGGGTCCAGAGACGAACCGGACACCGGCGACACCACGGTGTTGTGGTCACCGATAGAGAACGCGCTGCCCTGCACATTCCCGATATGGATCTCCGGCTCCTCGTCCTCACGCCTGTCCTTCGATGCCATGGGTTCCCCTCTGTACCGCCGTTGGACGTCGACCACGGACCTGGAGCTGTTGTGCAACCGCTCGGACGAGGCCCAAACCAGTTCGCTGGTTCCCGGGTCATACGGCCCCGGCCGCTCTAAGGTGTCGGCCACCACCAACTCGGGAGCCGGACATGTCCACCGTCACCACTGCGTTCTTCACTTGCCCGCTGGGTGACGACGCCGCCCTGATACCGCGCACCGTCGCGATCGCGGACGCGTACCAGGCGCTGCTGGAGCTCAACTACGAGCACCTCGCCCGCTTCCCGGGATTCGACAGGCGCCCGACGCCGGAAGCCACTCGTGCGGCCTTGGAGCAAAGGGGGCAGGCGTGGCTGCGGGGGTCGGAGTTGCCGATGGCCATCGCGGTGAAGGCGGAAGGCGGGTGGCGCCTGGTAGGAGCGGTCAACCTGTTGATCGACGGCTCCGCACGCTCGGGCGAGGTGGGCTACTGGCTCGACGCCGACCACCAGGGCCGCGGACTGGTCACCCGGGCCGTCACCGCCGTGCTCGACCACGCCTTCGGTCCGCTCGGCCTGCATCGCGTGGTGCTGGAGACCACCACCACCAACGCACGCAGCCAAGGCGTGGCCCGGCGCCTGGGGTTCACCCAGGAGGGCGTGCTGCGCGAAGGTGCCGCACACCCCGACGCACGCTACGACGCAGTCATCTTCGGTCTCCTGGCACGCGAGTGGCACAAGGCAGCGGCCTGACCACCATGGTTTCCGTACCCGTCCAGGCCATTCGGACCCGGCGGCTGGACCTCCTGCCGCTACGCGTCGAACACGCCGAAGAGATGGCCACGGCGCTGTCCGACCCGGCCCTGCACACCTTCATCGGCGGCACCCCGGACACTCCGCAGGGGCTGCGTGCGCGCTGTCAACGCATGGTCGCCGACTCCCCCGACCCGGACATCGCCTGGCGCAACTGGGTGATCCGGCTCCGCGACGCAGCATGTCTGACGGGCACGGTCCAGGCGACGATCGACTGCTCCGGCCAAGCCCCCCTCGCCGAGATCGCCTGGGTAGTGGGAACCCCGTGGCAAGGGCGGGGCATCGCCACCGAGGCCGCCCAAGGACTCCTCACCTGGCTCGATACCCAGGGCGTCCGGACCGTCCTCGCCCACATCCACCCCGACCACCTGGCGTCCGCCGCCGTCGCCACGGCCTGCGGACTCACGCCCACAGAGGACCGGCAGGACGGAGAGGTCCGATGGCGCCGGACGATCAGGTGACCGCCACAGCACAAGGACGGGCACCGAGGATGATGCTGGAAGGGACGACGGACGGTGTGGGTGGAACGTGTCGATCGCTGGCCGTGAGAGGGGCACGAATCATCGGTTGACCGGCATGCCGGCTCCCGCGCCGCGGCCCGGGCGTGCGAGGGCAACGAAAGCCCTCTGCTCTCCCTCACTGCTCATGGACGGCCTCCCGACGGGCCGGTCCGGCCGCCCGCAGTTGCCGGCCTTCCTCGTACGTCAGCGCCGCTGCCGGGAGCGCCGCCTCGCGGCCACTGAGGATCACCGTCAGGTTCCCCTGGGCAGGTGCCTCGGGGGCGGGCTGTTCGCCGATCCGGCGCAGTGCCTGGGCGGCGACCGCGTCGGCCGAACCGTAGAGCGCGAGTGGTGGCCGGCCGGGGCGCTGCACGGCTTCGCGGATGTGCCGCTCGACGAGTTCGTAGTGGGTGCAGCCCAGCACGACGGCCTTCACCTCGTCCGGGGTACGCGCCGCCGCGGCGGCGACCGCACGTCCGATGGCCGCCTCGTCCGCGCACTCGACGGCGTCGGAGAGCCCGGGGCACGGCACCTCGGTGACGCGTACGTCGGCCGCGAACTCCTCGATGAGACCGCGCTGATAGGGGCTGCCGGTGGTTGCGGGGGTGGCCCATACGGCGACCGGTCCGCTTCCCGCGGCGGCCGGCTTGATCGCCGGGACGGTGCCGATGACCGGCAGGTCAGCACCCAGGCGGGCGCGCAGGGCGGGTAGGGCATGCACAGAAGCCGTGTTGCAGGCGACGATCAGCGCGTCGGGGCGTCGGGCAGCAGCCGATTCGGCGACGGTGAGGGCGCGGGCCGTGACGTCCTGCGGGGTGCGCGGCCCCCAGGGCATGCCGTCGGGGTCGGAGGCGAGGACGAGATCGGCGTCGGGCCGCAGACGTCGTACCGCGGCGGCCGCCGCCAGCAGTCCGATCCCCGCGTCCATGAGCGCGATCTTCACCCGGCTCGCGCGGGGCGGTGCCGGTACGCCTGCCGCGTGGTTCTCTCGACGCCGCTGGAGTGTGCGCTCGTACCGCTCCGAAACCTTCTCGTCCACGCCCGTTGCCTCTCGTGTGCCGTTCGTCCATGCCACTGGCGGAGAGTGTGCACCGGCCATCGGCCTCAACGGCATGGCCAATGTCAGGAGAGTGGTACGGCCTCCGGTCCCGGAGCCGCCGGAGCCGGTTCGAGCAGATTGCGCCGCAGGGCCGCGACCACCTCGTCGTCGATGCCGAGCAGGTCGGCGGTGTACCCGGGCACGGATCCGTACCGTTGTGCCAGGTCCGTGAGGAACAACCGCATCACGTCCTCGGGCGCCCGTCCGTAACCGGGCCAGGTCGGCTCCTGACCGGGGTGGTCGGCCCGCCAGTCGGCGAGGAGACGCTCCGTCGCGAGTTCGGTGCGCGCGAAGTCCTTGATGATGTCGGCCTCGGAAACCCCTACGAG
This sequence comes from Streptomyces caniferus, assembly GCF_009811555.1. Lineage (GTDB taxonomy): Bacteria > Actinomycetota > Actinomycetes > Streptomycetales > Streptomycetaceae > Streptomyces > Streptomyces caniferus. The sequence continues at coordinate 137,219 of NZ_BLIN01000003.1, forward strand.
ACCCAGGACAAGGGCGGCCAACAGACCGGTGCGGTCCTTCCCCGAAGTGCAGTGGAACACGGTCGGGCGGTCCTGGGCGGCGGCGATCGCCCTGAGAGCCCGGCCCAGTTCCTCGACGCCGTCGTGTGCGACCTCCATGTACCGCTCGGCGAGGAAGGGTCCGGTCTCGACCTCCGGGCCGAGGCTCGGCTGGTCGTAGGGGCGGTGCTCGACGCTGAGATGGTGGTAGGCGAATGACGGGTGATCAGGGACCCGTCCCTTGGCCGCGATCTCCCAGTCGTAGCGCAGGTCGATCACGGTGCCGATGTCCAGGGCCAGGAACCGGTCCCAGTCCTCGCCCCGGAGTTTGGCCAGCGAGTCGGAGCGGAACAGCCGCCCCCTGCGCACCACACAGCCCTCGTCATTGGAGTAGCCGCCGAGGTCACGGAAGTTGTGCAGCCGATCGAACGATATGTGTCGGTTCACCACGGCAGCCTATGTCCGAGCCTGCCGGGCAGCCCACGAGGAAGACAAACGAGTCCCCGGCACGTCAGGCCCCGGCGAGCCGCAGGTCGATCCAGGGAATGGTGTCCCCCGGCAGCAGGTATCGCTCGGTCTCGACGAACCCGTGCCTCCGTGCGAACCGCAGTCCCTCCTCATTGGAGGACAGGACGACGGTCTCGATCACCTCGGCGCCCAGCTCCCGGGACCGGTCGAGCCCTCGCGCATAGAGTTCCTCGCCCAGCCCCTGTCCACGATGAGCGGCGAGCACGCGGGCGATGACCGTGGCCGTCCGCGAGTCGTCCGTCGGCGGACGCACCGTGCTGCACCCCACGAGCACGTCACCGAGGTACGCGACCTCCAGGTGGTGGCGCTGACTGCGTTCCCGTACCTCGTCCAGAGACAGGAGGTGGGTAGGGATGATCACGTTGTGCACGTGCTGCCAGTCTTTGAACGCGGCGTCGCCGTCCGGCTGCTGGATATGAAGGTGAGACATCGCAGCAGGAGACCCGAGCACACCCCGGACGTCAAGTCTGTTTGTCATCCCGGCGCGCCGTCGCTGCCTCGGAAAGGGCACACCGTCACGAGCTGCAGCCGCTCCGGACACTGTCCAAACGCCCCGTCCACCTGCCGCGGGCGCTAAGTTGGGACGACCGAGCAGGCCTGCCCCGAAGGACGCACCGATGACCGAAGCGCCGTCCGACTACACCGCCGGTGTCGACCCCGAGCGAGCCCTCAAATTCGCCGTCCAGCACATCAAGGGCGATCGAGCCCAGATCGTCGAAGGGGTCATCGAGCCCGTGTCACCGACCTGGGACCACGAAGCGGCGGCGGAGGTCGTCCGCGACCAGATCCGCGCTCGCGCTCGTGAACTCGACTGCGTCACCGGCAGCGGCAACCTGGACCTGCCCGGCTCGTCCAACTGGTACGTCCCCGACATCGCCGTGGTGCCGACCGCGGCGGCGAAGGGCGCCGGGGCCCTGCTCCCGGCGGACACGCTGCTCGTCGTCGAGGTGACCTCGGAGTCGAACGGCGATACGGACCGTGTGGTCAAGCGGCGCCGGTACGCCGAGTACGGGGCGCCGCTCTACCTCCTGGTCGACCGCCAGGAACGCTCCGTCATTCTCTACTCCGAGCCCGGCCGGCTCGGCTACACCCGTTCCGACGGACCTCATCCGTACGGCACCACCCTGCACATCCCCGCGCCGTTCGGCCTGGACCTCGACACCAGCGGCCTCTGACTGCCCGCGCGCACAGTCTTCGACGGGCCGCATCCCCACCCAGCCGGGCACCGCATGCGCCCCCACCGGAGTCCGTATGCGGTGTCCCACAAAAGGCGGGGGCCCGCAGGAAAGCCTGCGGGCCACCGCCTGAGTCTCTGATGGGCGGGCCACCTCTGTCCGAGGAACGAGGTGGCGTCGTCACCGGCGAAGTGCCTCGTCGGCCTTTGACGCGGCCTGGCGCAGATCGCTCGTCGCCCGCTCGACACGGCCTTCGGCGGTCATCCGCTCGTTGCCCACGGCACGGCCCAGGGTTTCCTTGGCGGCGCCCTTGGCCTGCTTGGTCTTGGCCGTCATCTTGTCGGTGGCGGTCATGGTCGCACTCCTTCTCGCGTTGGTGTGTTTCCCTGACGCAAGATCGCCTGCCCCTGCCGAAGCCCAACAAACGCCTGCCCCGGCAGCCCTCTTGTCCGGGCAGCGGGCTCGGCACGGCCGACCAGTTCGGCCGTAGAGTCCGGTTCTTCCAGGGCCAGTTGACGCATCCGCGGGTTGGGGTCCTCGACGTAGCGAAGGAGGTCACGTCGTGGAAAGTTGGGGTGGCCATGCGGCCGGTCGGGCGTGCTGAGGCTGCCGGTCCACCATTGCCACACCTCCAGGAACATGTCGGCGGGTGCGTCGTCGCAGGACTCGGCGAGGTCGGGCCGGTCCCTGCGCACGGTCACGGCCGGCTCGACCGCTGTCTCGCCTTCTCCTTCTGCCCCGCCCCCGCCCTCGTTCCCACCCGAACGGATCGTGCGCCAGGCGGCCCGCGGCGGGAGCACGTCCTCGGGCCGCCAGTCCCCCACGACTTCCAGCCCGGCTCGTTCCAGCAGCTGCGCGAGCTTGTCTCCCCCACATGTCGTGGGAGCCCACCCTGCCCGAGTCGGCCCTCTGCCTCTCCGGCGGCTGACGGGGCGGGCCGCGCGCTGTTCTCGGCGACTCGCCCTGGGCCTGCCGCCGATTCGGTGCCGAAGCGCGGGCGCGACGAGCAGTTCTCGAGTTCCTGCTGTCAGGCGCGCCAGAGCTGCGGAAACGCGCGAATTCCGATGGCGTTGCGCCTGTGAGCCCGGGCCGGAGGCAGGTGCAGGACTCAAGTCGTAGCTCGGCCACGGGAATGCGGAAGACGAAGTGCTGCGCGTGGGGGATACTTCCTCTGGAGGTCGTGACGTCGGACGGCTCTTCCCATGTCAGCACCGTTGCCCGAGACCGTGGCAAGCAGCCGCTGTTCATGTCGAAGCCGGATTCGTCACCGCCCTCCCTACCCCCAAAAACGGCCGCTCCCGCGCCCGCGCGCCTCAGGGCAGATCCTGAGGTGGTCGGTAGCGGATGTGACGTTTTACCCCCCAGCATGGGCTGATCGCAGCCACGAACCCGGAGCCCGAATGAACCCGCCTTTCCCCCGCCCGGCCAAGCCCGACTACACGAAGGTGTTCGTGGAGCCTGCCTACCCTGAGGGCGAGCCGTACGGGGGCACCGACCAGGACGACGACGATTCCGGCTTCCCTGCTTCGGGCCGGTCCCAGCCCGATCTCCCCGAGGGGCGATAGACCGACAGACTTGGCTCGACACATCGGGGCAGTGGCATCGGTCCCCCGCCCCCTGTGTCGACGCGAACTCAACCGGAGAATCCAGCCAACGGTTCTTCCACCGGGATGCGCAGTGGCCGTCTTCGACGGCGGCCGGCTGCCCCGGTCGGCTCTGCCAGTGGGTGCGAAGGGGCGCCCGTGAGTGGTTCTCCGCAATAGCCGGGAGGCAGTTCCCGCGCTGGCCGGGAGGCAATTCCCAGCACTGGCCCCCGCGATGGTTCAGGTCTCGCTCGGTCCATGAAATCCGCTGGTGCACGCCCCACCGTGCCTGGCAGGATCCCCTCATGACCTATGGAAGCGAGCCCCACCCCACCCGGTGAGCGCCCCGGCAGAGGGTGGCGCCACCACCCTTCGTCCCTCCCTGTACGAGTACGCCCTGCGCCTGCATCGCGCGGAGCCCGGGGGTAGCCGGCCCAAGGGTGGCTACCGGCTGCCCGACATGCCGGAACGCCGTGGCAACCCCGGCCGGAGAGAAACGCAAGCAGCCGTCACCGAGCTTCTCGCCCCCTTGTCGGCCGACCCGGACACCGCCCGTGCGGCCGATGAGATCCACCTCCGCCTCCAGGAACTGGGTGCAGCGGATCGTCACCTCCTGGCCGCGGTCGCCCAAGTGCCCCTGGCGGACGAGACGGCTGCCCGCGCTCTCGGCCGCCATCTGGTGGGCAAGGGCACCAGCACATCGGCCGTGGCCGTCGGCCTGGGTCTCCTGGCCCGCCTCGGTGAGCCGGAGGACGTTCCCCGTCTCGAAGTCCTCGGCCTGCTGCACGGTTTCGCCCGCCCGGTCGTCGAGACGCTCGACGCCCTGGACCGCCCGAGCGCCGCACTGGTGTGGCTGGGCCAATACGCCGAAGGCAGGGAACTGCGCCAGTTGGTCGACGCCCTCGCCGCGCGCGATGACCGATCCGCCCGTGCCCGGCTCCTGGCGATCCCCCTCGATCCCCGTACGGTGGGGCCCTCGGCCTCCCGCAGGATCGCCGAAGCCGTCCGGCTCGCCGACATCCTGCGCAAGGATCCCGTCGCCCCGGCCGTCCTCGCCCAGGCCGGCCGGCTGCTCTTCCGGATGACCAGTCAGCAGGACTACCAGGCGGAGATCCTCGCCTACCCTGAGGCCGTCCTCGCATACGAGGCCCTCGTCACGCGAGCCTCCCAACTGCCCCCGAGCCTCCCCCATTACGCGACTCTGCTCTCGCTCGCCCTCGATCTCTCCAGCGGACCCAGCGTGCTCCTCGATTGGCGGCCCGGGCAGCGCGAGGGGTTGCTGGACACTCTGGAGTCGGTGCTGACTTCGTCCGACTGGTCTGCTGTCCTGGCCGCTGAGCCCCCAGCCGACCCCGCCGAATGCCACCGGGCCCGCTGGCTGCAGCGCACGGCACGGCAGCCGTTCGCCCGCCGCCCCGCAGCGGCCCGGCTCCAGATCGAGGCCACCGTGCGCGACCCGACGGACCCGGCCACCGTGGAGACCCGACTGCTGCTCGACGGCCGCCCGTTGGTGCCGGAGGCTTTCGGCCTGGGCCCCGCCAACTCCCCCGAGGAACTTCTCCACACCGGCCGCCTACGGGCCACGGCCGAACCCCGCGAAGTGCAGCTTGCCGAGGCCTACTGCACCGAGGGGTGCTGCGGTGCGCTCTACGTCACCATCTGCCGCGAAGGGGAACATGTCGTATGGCGCGACTGGCGCCGCCCGGCCGTGCCGCCTTCCCGGCGGCCCCTGCCCGAGCTCCCTGTATACCGCTTCGACGCGGCCGCCTACGATGCCGAAATCGCGCGCGCCGAGAACGACCACTCATGGGCATGGCCGGCACGCAACACCGCGCGGCTCATCTCCGCGGGCTTGCGCAAACGGCCGAGCCTCCTCACCCAGTGGGACGCCCGGCGAGGCTGGATCGGCACCGACTTCACCGACCCGGACGTGACCGTGCTGTCCTTCACCTACTGGCCGGGCCTTGCCGCCGGGCAGAGGGACGAGGACGGCCCGTGGCTGCAGTTCCTCTGGCGCCTCCCTGACAACGGCTCTCCTCCGGAAGACCAGGCTGCCGCCGCCCTGCACCGCCTCGCCACGGCGGACCCGAAGACCTACGCGGAGGTCAGGGGCGGCAGCCCCGCGTACGCCGAGGCGCTCGGCTTTCCCTGGCCCGAGCACAGGAGCCGGTAGACATAGCCGCGCTTGTCGAACCTGGTCGCAACCGCGCGGAAGGCCTTCAGCTTGTTGATCGCCCGTTCGACGGTGTTGCGCTTCTTGTAGCGGTCCTTGTCGAAGTCGGGCGGCCGACCGCCGGCCCTGCCGCGTCGGACCCGGTTGACGGCCTGGTCAGCTTTCTCCGGGATGACGTGCCGGATTCCTCGTCTGTGCAGGTAGCGGCGGGTTCGGCGGTTGCTGTAGCCCTTGTCGGCGCTGACACTGTCCGGCTTCGTGCGCGGCCTGCCGGCAGCCCGCCGCGGCACGCGGATCTTGTCCATGACCGGCTCGAACTGGGTGCAGTCGGCGCACTGTCCGGGCGTGATGACCAGCGAGAGCACCCGGCAGTGACCGTCCGCACTCAGGTGGATCTTGGTGGTGAACCCGCCGCGTGAGCGGCCGAGCGCCTCCCCTCCCGCACCGCCTCCGCCAGCCGGTCGATCAGTCCCGCCCGGATCCGAGCGGCTTTGACCGCCCGGGCGAAGCCCCTTTTGACGGCGGGCGGCGGAGCGTGCCGGGCGCCGGCGGCGTGGTGGTGCGCGCGCACGGACGTCGAGTCGACCGAGGTGTCCCAGTCGATCTCGCCGGCCGCGTCCGCCTCGGCCTGAACCTGCTGGAGGAGCATCTCCCACGTTCCGTCCGCCGACCAGCGGCGATGCCGCTCGTGCACCGTCTTCCACGGTCCGTACCGCTCCGGCAGATCACGCCACTGCACGCCCGTACGTATCCGGTAGAGCACCCCGTTCACGACCTGGCGGTGGTCCCGCCACCTGCCGCAACGCCCGTTGCTCACTGGTAGAAGCGGCTCCAGCCGCGCCCACTGAGCATCCGCCAAGTCACCTCTGTCTCCCACAGTCCTATCAACGACTGGACTGATCGTCGGGACGTCGTCCAGCCCCTGGCGGTGCTCGGTGCTGACCGCTGAATACGGTGGAGGAGCCCGGTTGATGAGAGGACGCGAAGACGTGGATGTGTATGAGGCCGTATACAGTCGCCGGGCCGTGCGGGCGTTCAGCGATGAGCCGGTGCCCAAGGAGGTACTCGGGCGAGTGCTGACCGCAGCGACGCGGGCTCCGTCCAGTGGGAACCTCCAGCCGTGGCATGTGTATGTCGTGACAGGCGAACCCTTGGCCGAACTGAAGAGGCGCGCGACCGCCAGGGCACTGGCGGGAGACCCGGGTGATGAGCGGGAGTATCCGATGTACCCGGACGAACTGACCTCGCCATATCTGGACCGCTTCTCCGCTGCGGCGGCTCAGCGCTACGAAGCGCTGGGGATTGAACGCGATGACCCCGACCGGCCCCAGAAGATCGCTACCTTGAACTCGGAGGCGTTCGGGGCGCCGGTCGTCTTGTTCTGCTACCTCGACCGGACGATGGGGCCCGGACAGTGGGGTGACGCGGGGATGTACTTGCAGACGGTCATGCTGTTGCTGCGGGCGGAAGGGTTGCACAGCTGCCCCCAGGTGATGTGGACCATGTACCGCAAGACCGTCAGCCGAACAGTCGGAGCCGATGACGGGCTCGTGCTGTTCTGCGGCATCTCAGTGGGATTTGAGAAGGAAGGCGTGCCAAGGCTGCGTACCGGGCGGGCGGGCATGACGGAAACGGTGAGCTTCATCGGAGTGTGACCGCTGAAGGCCGAGATCGACAGGACAGCCCCTAGTAGGGCGCCCTGTCAGCAGGGCGCCCCCTCAGCGCTCGGTCGACGTCAGTCGACCGGCTCGTGCGGGACGGGCTGGTCGGAACGGACGCCCGGGGCCTTGGGAACCCCGGTCCGTCCGGTGCCTGCCTGATCGGTGTCGGGAACCGTCTCGTCCGGCCCCTCGCTCTCGTGCTCCGACAGTTCGGGGTCCCACGGGTCAGGGACCTGACTCGAAGCGTCGGCCTGGTGGCTCGGAAGGTCGTGGGGCACTGGGGTGCCGTCTTCGCTGGACGTGTCACGTCGGGACATCGGTGCGGTGCCTCCTTGGCGGGTATCGGCCGGCGGCGCCGGATGGTGTGTCCTGACCCGGTACCCGGGCTCCCCTACGCCATGCTCGACCCGGCTGAGACACACACCACCCGGCCTTCAGGTGGTCTTTCACCTTGCGGAAGCGGCAGGCAGTGCGCGGACGCGCGGGAGTCCAAATCCGACAACGCCTCCGCCGAGATGGTCGAGAAATCGAGCTGGGCCCGCTGCGGCCCGGTCGGGTCGGGTCGGCGGGGACGCTGGTGGTCATGGACCCACTGGAACCCGACGAAGAGCCGGTCCGGGCGGCCGAGTCCGGCAAAGTCGGCGTGGGATTCACCGTGGAGTTCGAGCCCGGTGGCCCGCTGGTGGAACGCCGCCACCGACTCGGGGTCGGGGCAGTCGGACGTCAGTGAGAGCAGCCGCATGCGCCGCTATGCCGGGCCGTCGTCCCGTAGGGGGATGCTGATCAGTCGCCGAGATCCTGTCCCACGGTGATGCCGCTCGCGGCAGAGGGGAGATTCTGTACCTGCGCTCCGGGGGTGATTTTCCCGAGCGTGGCGTACTGATAGCAGGGGAAGCGGACACAGGTCGCCTGCCGGGCGGGGCCGTAGCGAAGGGTGAAATGTGTGCCGTTGAAGAACGACCGCGCCGAAGCGGGCAGCTGCACACCATTGGTTCCCGCCCTCTCGATGTTCGAGGCGGGAACCATGGTGACGTCACCCGACAGGCCGGGCCCGCTGTAGGAGCAGAGGCTTTCCTGCGGGCAGCTCGGTGCCGCCTGAGCCGGGGCGGTGAATCCGACGGCGCCGAGTACGAGCGCGACAGCGATGCTGGTCAGGGATTTTTCACGCTTGCGGATCAATGGCCTGCTCCGAATCTTTGAGTGGGGAATGGCCGCGGGAAGCGCAGCATTCCCAGACAGGGAGATACCCAATTTACCGAAGCGTGGATGCTTTGCATGAGCACTCATGAGCACTGGGGTGATACTTGGCCATGAGGCCTGGTCGGGGCGACGCCCCCATTGGCGTGATGACGTCTCGCGCTATCGCGTGATCAGGTGTTGCATGGGCGTCGGGGCGCGCACGCCATACGTATCGTTCTTCATGGCGTGATGCCCCGCCAAGCAAAGGCCCTTTTTCACCCTCTGACGATGCCGCCGGTGCGAGCGGCGGTCAGCCACAGCGGGAACTCCTGCAGCAGTTCGTCGTAGAGGACTGCGTCAGGGTGAGCCTTGGGTGACGGTCCGGCGGCGAAGAACCCTGCGTTGTCGACGACGCGTCGGCTCGGCACCGGCAGGTCGTCGAGCTTGTGCAGGAAGCGGAATTCGTCGTCGCCGAAGCCGATGAACTGCCAGAAGATCGGAAGCTTCGCGGCCGTACACAGGACATGTTCCGCAGCGGCCTTGGAAGTGGGAGATCCGTCGGTCTGAAAGACGACGAAGGCCGGATCGCCGGCTCCGCACGACTGGTAATGATCGATGACGGCCTGCATGGCGACGTGGTAATTCGTACGACCCATATGGCCCATGGAATCGTGCAGAGGATTGATCACACCCTGGTAGGCGTCGAGGCTGATCTCGGCTGTCCCGTCGATCTCCGTGGAGAAGAAAAAGACCGGGACCACCCCGTCGTCGTCGAGGTTGGCCGCGAGGGCGAGCACCTGCTCCGCCAGATGCTGTACCGAGCCGTCCCGGTAGTAGGGCCGCATACTCCCGGAACGGTCCAGAACCAGGTACACGGCGGCACGCCGGCCGCCGACCTGATGCTTGGCCAACGAGACCGCGGCCGTCTTATAGAGACTGACCAGCCCGGGGGCCCGGCCTGAAACCTTTTCCAGGCTGATTGCCGCGGCCGGCGCCTTGACCGGCTTGCGGTAGTCGATCCGGGGGCGCTTGCGATAGTCGATGGCCATGCGCACAGATTGTCGTCGAGCCGACCGGCTCACACCTCCCCTTGACCAATAATTCCCTTTGCGATGACCACAGTTGCCTTTCGCTGTCTCTTCTTGAGTGAGTACGGGGGCACGGGACGCAACCACATGCGAGCGAACCCGACGGGCTCCGCCCTCCGCATGTCCGTCACTCGCCGCAGGAGACACCCGCGAGGGCAACCGTCAGGCAGGTGCCTCCACTCCCCCAGGTCACTGACCGCTCCGGGTGGCCGCGCTGCCCGCTCGGGGTGTCGCGCAGGAGGGCAAGCGGGACGTGCTCGGACAATACGGCCGAGGAGGGACGCGTCCTCCATGAACCCCTGGCGTGCCCCGTCGCGCCGTGAAAGGTGACAGCCATGAAGTTCACAGTGATCGGCGGTACCGGGCTGATCGGCTCGCAGGTGGTCCAGAAGCTCAACGCAGCGGGGCACCAGGCCTCCCCCGCGGCGCCGTCCACCGGTGTCGACCTGATCACGGGTCAGGGCCTGGACCAGGCCCTGGAAGGCGCCGAAGTCGTGATCAACCTGGCGAACTCGCCGACCTTCGACGACGCGTCCCTGGACTTCTTCCGTACCTCCATGACCAACCTCCTCGCCGCAGGGGAGCGCGCCGGTGTCCGGCATCAGGTCATCCTGTCGATCGTCGGCGTGGACCATGTGCCCCAGCTGGACTACTACCGGGCCAAGACCCTGCAGGAGGAGCTGCTCCGTCAGGGACCCACGCCGTACTCCATCGTGCGCGCCACCCAGTTCTTCGAGTTCATGGACGCGGTCTTGTCATGGACCTCCGACGACAAGACCGTCCGTCTGCCCGCCACCCGCATCCAGCCGATGGCCTCCGCCGATGTCGTCGACGCGGTCGTCGAGGTGGCCACCGGCGACCCGCTCCAGGGCATCCACGAGGTGGCCGGCCCGGACGTCTTCGCTCTCGACGAACTCGGCAGGGTCACCCTGGCAGCACAGAACGACGACCGGCCCGTGGTCACCGACGACCGGGCCGGCATGTTCGCGGTCGTCACCGGCGATGTACTCATCGCGGGACCGCACGCACACCTGGCGCCCACGCACTACCGGGACTGGGTCCAGAGGGCCCGATGACCGGTGATCGCCGGTTGCCCGCCGCGGAGGACGCCGAGGCGCGTACCGGCGCAGGCGGCCAGGCGGAGCCTCCAGGCCGCGGTGCGGGGGGGCCGGGACGGTCGCCGTAGCCGTTGCCCTTGTCGCGGCAGTGGCGGTGGTGGCCCGCAGACGATGCCGCCACATGCCGCAAGCGGCACTCCGACGTTCACTCATCCGCCGTCCGGGAACTCGCTCCGGCGGGTTCCCGGCCGTTCCGGGCCGTGGCGGTGGTGGGCGGCCGCGATGCCCCGGTGTTCTTCGTACGGCGCGACAGGGCGGCCGCGGCCGACGCTCCGAGCGCGGCGAGGGATGCGAGGACCAGCAGTGTGGTGCCCATGGCCGAGGTGAAGGCCTCGGGGGTCCGGTGCGGTCCGCCGGCGGTCGGCTCTCCTCCGGCCGTGCCCGGTGCCGTGAAGGTCATGAGCATGGTGGCCACGGCGACGCCCAGCATCGGACCGATGTTCATGGCGGTCTGCTGCAGTCCGCCGGCCATCCCGGCGCGGTCCACCGACGCCTGGCGCACGATGACAGCTGTCGCCGTGACCATCACCGTGCCGAACCCTGCTCCCAGCAGGAGGAACCCACCACAGATGACCGGCGTCGTCGCTGCCTGGCCGGGGTGGGACAGCACCAGGATGCCGAGGACGAGGAGGGCCATCGCCGCCATGGTCGTCCGGCGGGCACCGTACCGACGCTGGAGTACGGCCGCGACCGGCGCGCCCAGCACCATCATCGCGGCCAGGGGCAGGGCCCGAAAGGCGCTCTGCAACGGGTCCAGCCCCAGGACGTCCTGCAGGAAATAGGTGCTGACGAGCAGTGTGCCGAACATGGCGGCCGACGCGGAGAGCAGGACGACCAGGGCCGCGGCGACAGGCGGCGCACCCAGGAAACCGAGCGGCACCAGAGGATGTGCGGTATGCCGTTCCTGCCGGAGGAACGCGCCGCAGGCTGCCGCGGCGGCGACCGCTCCCGTCACCGTGACCACCGTCCAGCCCGTTTCCGGCAAGGTGACGAGGGTGTGTACCAGGCACAGCAGCGACAGCGCGAGCAGGCCGGCCCCGGGGAGGTCGAGGCGGGCGGCGAGGGAGGTGTCCGTCGCGCCGGCCGACGGAACCCGCGGGGGCACCGGGATCGTCGGGGCCACCGGTGCCGGTACGGTCGCCGCCGGGACGCGGACGGCCAGAGCCAGTACGCCGGTCGCGAGCGCGGGCAGCACCGTGAGGAAGAAGACGGCTCGCCAGCCCAGGTGGGCGACCAGCGCCCCGCCGATGACGGGGCCCGCGGCGGCCGACAGCCCGATCGCGCTGGTGCGCAGGGCGATCGGCATACCCAGTTGATCGCGCGGATAGGTGGCGCGCAGCATCCCCAGGGTGGCCGGTTGCAGGAGCGCGCCGCAGATCCCCTGGGCCACCCGCAGGCCGATGACCCAGCCGATGCCGGGCGCCAGTCCGATCCCCGCCGAGGCGAGGGCGAAGCCCAGGATCCCGAGGGCGAAGAGCCGTTGGTGGCCGTACCGGTCGCCGAGCCGGCCGGCGAAGACGAGCAGGCTCGCCACGGCGATGAGGTAGCCGGTGCTGGTCCACTGGACCTGCACGAACGAAGCATGCAGATCCCGTTCGAGGGTGGGCTGGGCAACGGTCAGCACGGTGCCGTCCAGGGCGACGAGCACGGCCCCGGTGATACTGCCGGCGAGGGTGAGGCGCCGGTGGAGTAGCGCGGTCACCGGTCCGCCGGCCCGAGGTGGGCGTCCAGTGCGGCCTGGAGCAGCGGCTCGATGTCGGCGGAACCGGTGGCGAGTTGGAGGCTTCCCCAGCCCCATAGCTGTGCCATGCCGTGCAGGTTCGCCCACAGAGCGCCCGCGACGACCGCCGGCTCGGGGCCGGGCGGCTCGGGGAGCGCCCGGGCGACAAGATCGACGAGGAAGCGGAAGAGCGGCAGGCTGGTCTCCCGCAGGCCGAGCTGGTTGCTCTCCAACAGGTCATGACGGAACATCAGCTCGAACATGCCGCGGTGGTTCCGTGCGAAGTCGAGGTAGCTGCGGCCGAGCGTCGTGAGCTGGGCACGGGGACCGGCCCGGCCGTCCCCCGCCTCCTCTGTGATCTTGCGGGCCAGGTCGGCGAAACCCTCCCGCGCGATGGCGGACAGCAACGCCAGATGGGTCGGGAAATGGCGCCGTGGCGCCCCGTGCGAGACCCCGGCCCGGCGGGCGATTTCCCGCAGCGTCAGCGCCTGCGTCCCTTCCTCGGCCACCAGGTCGACACCGACCTGGACCAACCGCGCCCGCAGGCCCGCGTCTTGATCGTTCATAGACACTGTCTACCAGAGTACGTAGACAGTGTCTACTCCGCCTCCCGCCACCTCAACTCCCCGCAGCTCGACGCCACATCCCCACGCCCCACACCCAAGACCGCACACCCATGCCCACCACGCAAGGCACAACGCGCAGCACGTCACGTGTGCGGAACCAATCGTTCCGGACAGATTTAGTGATCATTTGGCATGCGGCCCCTGTTCCTCGCCCCCGGCCTGCTCTACGTTCACTTCGTCTCACTCACCAGGCACTTCAGGGGGAACCATGTCCGCTCAGGACACCACCGCGACGCAGAGCACTCCACCCGCCCCGGACACGCGGGCAGCTCCGGCCATTGAGCGCCCGGCGCCACCGGCCCGGTCCAAGGGCGCCGCCGCCCTCGGCTGGGTGCTCACCATCGGGCTCAACGTCGTGGCGCCGATCATCACCTACAACATGCTCCGCGATCACGGCTGGAGCGAGTTCGCCGCGCTCCTGGGAGGCAGCGCCTGGCCCGTGCTCGAGAGCGTCGTCCACCTCGCGTGGCGCCGCCGTCTCGACGAATTCGCCGTCGTGACCTTGACGTTCCTGGCGCTCACGGCCGTGGTGTCGCTCCTGGGCGCGCACTCGTCACGCGCCCTGCTGGTCAAGGACTCAGGGGTCACGGGGCTGTTCGGGCTGCTGTGCCTTGCGACGCTGCTGGCGCCGCGTCCGCTGATGTTCTATTTCGGCCGCAAGTTCGCGACCGACGGCACCGCGGAGAGCACCGCCTGGTGGAACGGCCTGTGGCAGTTCGAGGGCTTCCGCACGACCCTACGCACGATGACTGCGGTCTGGGGCGTGAGCTACTGCCTGGAGGCCGTGGCCCGGATCGCGCTGGCGTACACGCTGAGCACGGACACCATGGTGGTCCTGAGCCCGGTGCTGACCTACGTCGTCCTCGGTCTCCTCGCCGTGTGGACCGCCATGTACGGCAAGCGGTCGCGGCGCAAGGGTGAAGAGCGCGCTGCGGCCGCCGCGGCGGGCTGACCCGCCGTTCGCTCCGGGGCCGGTGACGGCTCCGGAGCGTGCGTTCCACCGCCGGGTCGACGAGATCCCGGGCACGGTGCCCCGTACGCTTCCCCCATCGAGGCGGGGTGCGGAAGGAGCGGACTGCGGTGCGCGTACTGCTGGGCATTGCCGGTGCCGTCGTCGTGCTCGGGGTCTTCTCCTCGATGCTGCACTCGCTGGTGATTCCCCGGCCGACGCGTTCCGGCCTCAGCCGGTTCGTCCAGTGGCTGGTCCGGTGGCCGTTCCGGCTGGTGGCCGACCGTCTGCCGAGTGCCGAAGCCAAGGACCGGGTGCTCGCGCCCATGGCGCCGCTGGCCATCGTCGTCACGCTGATCAGTTGGCTGGCGTGCTTCATGGTCGGCTACGCGCTGCTGGAGGCGGCGGTGAGCCGGCTCGGCATCAGGGAGGCGCTGACCGAGTCGGGTTCCTCGCTCTTCACACTCGGATTCGCCAGCGGCAATCGCGTGACGCTCAATGCCATCGACTTCTGTGCCGCCGTCACCGGCCCGGTCGTGATCGGCCTGCAGGTCGGCTATCTGCCCGCGCTCTACGGCGCCTACCAGCGCAGGGAGACCGAGGTCACCCTGCTGCAGGCACGAGCGGGCAGTCCGCCCTGGGGGCCGGAGATCCTCGCCCGCTATGCGCAGGTCGAAGTGATGGACAACCTCACCGAGCTCTTCCGCAACTGGGAGCGGTGGAGCGCCGGGGTGAGCGAGAGTCACACCACCTACCCGATCCTGATCCACTTCCGGTCCCCGAAGGCGACCCGCAACTGGCTGATCGCCTTGCTGTCGGTGATGGACGCCGCGGCCCTGCGGCTGTCCTTCAACCCCTCCCAGCCGCAGGCCGAGGTGCGGATGGCGCTGCGGGCGGGCTTCATCTGCCTGCGCGACATCGCCGATATCCAGGGCATCCCCTACGACCCTGATCCCCGCCCGGACGACACACTGCGGCTCGGCTACGAGGACTACCTGCGGGGCGTGGAGCGGATGCGCTCCCAGGGCTATCCCATGGAGCGCACCCCGGAGGAGGCATGGCTCCACTTCCGTGGCTGGCGGGTCAACTACGAGGCCCTCGCCTACCGGTTGGCGTACGACATCGAGGCGGTACCGGCCCCGTGGTCCGGCCCTCGTCGCAGGGCGGTGGTCATCCGCACCCCGCTCACCCCCGTCGACCGCCGGCCCGTCGGGTAGGGCGACCGGGGAGCCATCACCCGGGCGTGCGGTGGGGTGCCCATAGCTGGTCGGCATCGCCCGCGGCGAGCCGGCCCCGGTAGACGTCGATCTTGCGGTCGATGAGTCTCAGGTTCTCCTGGAGTTCGGCGAGGTCGGCGAGCACCTGGTCACGATGCGACTCGAGCACCTGCAAGCGCTCGACTTCGTTGCCCCCGCCCGCCGCGACGAGCTCGGCATAACGGCGGATGCCCTTGATGGGCATGCCGGTCGCCCGCAGTCTGGTGCAGACGGTGATCCACTTCAGGTCGAGCGCGCGGTAGCGGCGTCGGTTGCCGTGGGTGCGGTCGACGGGCGTGACGACCAGTCCTGCGCGTTCGTAGTAACGCAGGGTATGAGCGCTCACTCCGGTACGGCGAGCGGCCTCGGCGATGCTCAGCCCTGCCTCGGGCACGGGTTCGCGACATTGTCCGTTGACTTCGACCACGCTCTAAAACTTAGCGTCCTGGACATGCCCGAACACATCCCTTTGCTCAGTCCTCGTCGTCGGCTCCTGGTGCTCGCGATCTGCTGCACCAGCATGGTCGTCGTAGTGATGGACATTTCCATCGTCAATGTCGCGCTGCCGTCGATCCGTCGCGACCTGCACACTTCGGAGTCCGGCCTGCAGTGGACGGTCGACGCGTACACCCTGGTGCTCGCCGGCTTCCTCGTGCTGGCCGGGTCCACCGCCGACCGATTCGGCCGTCGACGGATCTTCCAGACAGGCCTCGCCGCCTTCGGATGCGGCTCACTGCTGTGCGGTCTGGCACCGAGCATCGGCTGGCTGATCGCGGCGCGGGCGCTGCAGGCCCTCGGCGGCACGATGCTCAACCCGGTGGCGCTGGCGATCGTCGCCACCGCGTTCCCCGACCCGGCAGAGCGCGCCAGGGCCATCGGCGTGTTCGCCTCGGTGAGTGGCCTGTCGCTGGCGCTGGGGCCGATCCTGGGCGGCGCCCTGGTCGACGGCTTCGGCTGGCACGCCATCTTCTGGATCAATGTGCCGATCGTGGCCGCCGCGCTCGTGTGCACCGCGCTGTTCGTACCCGAGTCCCGTGCTCCCCGGGCACGCCGGTTCGACCTGGTGGGCCAGGCCCTGGTGATCCTGGTGCTGGGCAGCGTCGTTTTCGCGATCATCGAGTCCAGGGAGCTGGGCTGGACTTCACCGGTCATCCTGGGCCTGCTCGCCGTCGCGGTGCTCGGCGTGCTCGGCATCCTCGTCTACGAACCGCGCCGCGTCGACCCGCTGTTGGAGCTGCGCCTGTTCCGCAGTGTGCCGTTCAGCTCGGCGCTCGTGATGGCGGTCTTCGCCCTGTGCGGGTTCGGCGCGTTCCTGTTCGTGACCGGCCAGTACCTGCAGGACGTGCGGGGCCTGTCGGCGTTCACGGCCGGGCTGTGTCTGCTCCCGGTCGGGGCGTTGGTCCTCGTGCTGTCTCCGTTCACCGGCCGGCTGATCGGCGCACACGGCCCCAGACTGCCGCTGGTGGTCGCCGGGGGTGCGCTGGCACTGGGCGGCGGCGCATCGCTCCGGCTCGGACCGGCCACGGCCCTACCGATCGTGCTCGCGGTCTACGTACTGTTCGGCGTCTTCCTGGGCACCGTCAATCCGCCCATCACCAACACAGCGGTCTCCGGGATGCCCCGCTCGATGGCGGGGGTGGCCACCTCATTGGCCTCCGCTGGCCGGCAGACCGGCACCACCCTGGGCGTCGCCGTCTCCGGCACGATCGTGGGATCCGCCTCGCCCCGCAACGGGACGGAGTTCATCGGCGCGGAGCACGGCGTCTGGTGGATGGTGCTCGGACTGGGCCTGGGAATCGTGGCCCTCGGGGTGCTCAGCACCGGACGCTGGGCCTCGGACACCGCGGCGCAGGCGGCGGAATGGTTCGAGGACGTGAACCATGGTGCGCCTCTTCGGACCGCGCCTGCCGGGCGCCGGTGACCGGCAGGGCGGGACGGGCCCCGCCATCGTGCCCGCCCCTGACCGGGGTGACAGGGAGTCGGGTCGGCATCGTCCGTCCTTTCCCTCCCACGCGTCGAACGTGTCAACGGCGCGGCACGAAGGGCAACTTGGCGCGGGCAGGGTGCGTCGCGCCGTGAGGTGTGGGACCGGCGACGCCGACGCGGGTCATCCGCGCATCGGCAGCTTCAGGAGGCCGGCGAGCTCGGTGTCGGTCGCCGGCCTGAGCGTCGACAGAATGTGCCGGGCCGCGGACAGATCCGCCGGCCTGCCCTGCACGGTGACGGTGTGGACCAGCCCGCTCCTGCGCAGGCGCAACTCCCGCCGTTCGTAGTCGCCTTCGTACGTCACGAGTTGGCGGCCACCGCCGTCGTCCGCGCAATGAACCACCTCACCGACCGGGACGGGACAGCCGCGCGCATCCACGCGTCGGGTGTCGCGGCCGATCCGCTCCACGGTGAGATGCAGTTCGGGCGCACCGGGCCGTAGGTAGCCGGCGCCGAAGCCCTCGGCGCTCGCTCCCCTGGCGTCCAGCGTGTAGCCGGCGGGCGGCTCGCCGACACGCAACAGGGCACGGTCCACGCCGTTGGCGCCGATCCATTCGTCGAGTGTGGGCGGCTGTGCGGCCTGCCAGGAGACGTAGGAGCCGCCGGCCGCGAGGGCGACCGCAAGGGCCGCTGCGGTCAGCCTCGTCCGCGTGCCCGGCACGAGAAGTGCGGCCGCGAGCGCGTAGCAGATCCCGCCCGCCGGGTAGAGCAGAAAGACGTTTCCTGAGCTGTTGACCTGCCGATTCAGCATGGTGGCCGCCAGTGCCCCGAGCGTGCCGAGCGCGTATACGGATGTCGCCCACCCCCACAGGCCGCGCGCCCTGCGGGTGAGCGGCACGACCGGGCGCGCGGATACGCCGAGGCCTGCGAGGAGGGCGACGGCGAGCGGCGGTCCGACGGCGAGGACGACCACGAGCGCTGTCGTTCCGTGGACGAAGAGCGCCGTCAGCACCGCTTGGAATTGAACGGCCGTCAGGGCACAGCCGACGAGCCCCACCGCCGCAAGGTGGGCGGCTGTCCGCCCGGCTTCCTTCTTCCCGACCATGTTTGATGATCACGCAGCTATGTACGGCGCGGTTCCCAACCTGACGCGCTGGACGCCGGTCGGGCGCGGCCGGCGGCACACCTCAGCGCGACCCTGCCTGCACTTTCTTGCACCATGCATGACATTCCGTCCCTATCGCGTTTTGAGCCGCTTCAGACGCAGGTGTAAGCTCCACGTAAGAGAACATATGCGGCGTATCCGACCTGCCTGTGGGGTGACCACCAGGAGGCGGCTCATCCAGGGGCAGCACCGGACCTCCAGTTCTCGCCCCGTGCGGGGACTCATCGTCGGGTGGCGGGCCGCCAGATCCCTAGCAATAAGAAGGTGTGGACCTATGTCCACCAATCGATTGACACGAGCCATCGCTCTGACCGCAGGAGGCCTCCTGCTGGCCGGTGGCGCCGCGGTAGCCACCGCCGGGACGGCGTCCGCCGTTGCCCCCACACATGTCCCGTCCGGCTACTCCAGCCACGACGACGGCCATGACTGGGGCTACTACCACGACCATGGCCGTGGTTACGGCGACTACACCGTCGTCGTCATCTACGGCCTCGGTGGCTACGGCGACCTCTACGGCCTCGGTGGCTACTACGGCTACTGATGAGCGTCGCCTCGTGACGACCCAAGCAAGCCGATGCCCGGGATTCCCCCTCCCGGGCATCTTGCATGCCGCATACCGCACGGTTCCGGGGCGCCAGGGCAGGGCCGCTGCCCGTCGGCACGTTCGGTGGCAGGGGCGGCACAGCGAGTGCTGCCCAGGGCGGCATCGCGGCAGGTCGCGGATGTGCGCTACGACGTTCTCTTTGGCCTAGGTGTTCTGGCGCGCCCTCACCAGGCCGGCGATGAGGTTCGCGCGCGGGGCCATGGCATCGATCACCAGGTACTCGTGGTCGGCGTGCGCGCCGCCCCCGACCGCCCCGAGGCCGTCAAGGGTGGGCACCCCCAGTGCGGCCGTGAAATTGCCGTCGCTTCCGCCCCCGACCGCCTTGCCCTCGATCCCGGGAAACAGCTTCTGTGCCAGCGCAAAGAGCTCGGTCGAGGCAGACTCGGGCATCGGGGGCCGGCTGACGGCTCCCGCAACCGCGACCTCCGCCTCATCGAGATGCGGGGCCAGCGCCGCGAAGGCGGATTCGATGCGTTCCTTCTCATCGGCCGACTCGACCCGGACGTCGACGACGACGGTCGCCGCTGCGGGCACGACGTTGTCCAGGGTGCCCGCGGACGCGACGGTCGGGGTCACCGTGGTGCCCACGTCGGGTCGGCCCAGCGCGGCGATGTCCAGTACCTGGTGCGCGGCTTCGATCAGGGCATTGACCCCGGCGGCGGGCTCGAGACCCGCGTGCGACGCCCGGCCCGTGACAGAGACCTGGAACGTGCCGCAGCCTTTACGGCCGGTCTTCAGGGCTCCGCCCTCGGCGGCTCCCTCGACCACGAGTACGGCGCCGCAGGCCAGGGCGCGTTCTTCGAGGAGAGCACGGGAGGAGCGGGAGCCCACCTCCTCATCGGCGGTCACCAGGATCTCCACGCCCGACCAGTCGTCGAGAGTCGCCAGGCCATGGATGGCCTGCACCAGACCGCCCAGCATGTCGAAGACCCCGGGCCCGGTTGCCTGCCCGTCTTCGACCTTGAACGGGCGGCGTTCAAGGGTGCCGAGCGGAAACACCGTGTCATGGTGACCGAGGATCAGAACTCGGGGATCGCCACCACCTGACCAGTGGACATGCGGCCCGGCTTCGCTCTCCACGAGGACCGCCCGGCCGCCCAGGCGGCTCTCGATGACCGCGGCGACCGCTGTGGCCGACGCCCTCAAAGCATCGAGATCACGCGAGGGGGACTCGATTTCGACGAGTGTCCTGAGGTCCTCGATCATCGCGTCAACGCTCGCCCGGGCGGCGTGGGTGGCCTGGGCGGTCTTGTGCATCGTCATGCGGCAAAGGTAGACGCCCGCGGGACATACCGCCGCGGCTGATGAGGCACGTCGGTTGAGGGTGGAGCACCTGCACGACATGAACAGCGCGTCCTCGCCGCTGCCGTGGCCTATGGATCGCCTTGCCATGGTGGTTCCCGCGGCGGGCCGTGCGACGACAGCCGTTGCGGCGGCTGCCGGTGGGGCGACTGCCGTTGATCGCGGCAGCCGCCCCACCCGGAGCGGGCGGGTCAGCCGGGTGTGATGCGGCCGCGCCAGGCTCCGGTTTCGGCACCGCGGTGCTCGATGTAGTCCTTGAAGCGCCGCATATCGCCCTTGACGCGCCGGGCGATGGTTCCCGTCGCGTCCGCGGTCTTCTCCGCCGCGCCACTGGGTTCGACGTCCATCACGAGCTCGACCCGGGTGTGCGTCTCGTCCAGGCGCTGGAAGCTGACCAGTCCCTTCTGCCGGGTGTCGCCGCTGGTCGTACGCCAGGCGATCCGGCCGTCCGGGAGCTGGTCGACGATCTCGGTGTCGAACTCCCGTCGGACGCCGCCGATCTTGGTCGTCCAGCGGTTGTGGCGGTCGTCGAGCTGCGTGATCCTCTCGACGCCCTCCATGAACTTCGGGAACTCCTCGAACTGCGTCCACTGGTTGTAGGCGGTGTGGACCGGGACCTCGACGTCCACCGTCTCCTTCACCGTGCTCATTGCTACGCCTCCTCAGTGGTGACTTCCGCGGGCACAGGACCCGCGCGCGCATCTCGCGTGGTTCACCGGGTGCCCGACAGCCGGCTGCTCAGACAGCGCGCCCACGACTTTTTCCGACCGGGGTCGCTTCCGGCTCCGCCGGCGCACGGGGAGGTTCCCGTCTCCGACGGCTCAGCCCTGCAGGAACTGCTGGCACTGGTACGGGCCGACGCGGCCTTCGTCCCCGACAAGGGTCACCTGGACCTTGTCAGGGCGGGTGCCGTGGATCAGGACCTCGGCACGGGCGAGGGTGCAGACCAGTTGGCCGGTGCTCTGGTCCCCGGGAGACCCGACGAAGGAGCCCGTGGTGTGGATGGTGACGTTGCCGCGGTCGGCGGTGGCGTTGAGCCCCGCGTCTTCGGGAACGAGATTGGCCAGCCCGTTCGCCCGCTCCCCGGACGTGGGACCGGCGGCCAACAGCTTGAAGGCGTCGTCGAGTTGATCGACCGTGGTGGCAGGGCGGGAGACTCCGCGCGGGCCGCTGTCGGAAGCGAAGTAGACCCGCATGCCCTGTGAGATCCCGGAGGGAGCCGTGCCGCCGTTGGTGACGCCGGTGGGGCGGATGCCGCAGCCCGCGGCGGCAAGGGCGAGCAGAGCGCAGAGGAAGGCGGTGCGGGAGCGCGTCATGAGGCGGAGTCCGTACGGAGCGGGAGGCGGAGGGTGAAGACCGCGCCGGTGCCGGGTGCCTGGGGCTCGATCTCGATGGTGCCGCCGTGCAGGCGCGCGTTCTCCAGGGCGATGGCCATCCCCAGGCCGCTTCCCTCGGAGCGGGCGCGGGCCCTGTCGGCCTTGTAGAAGCGGTCGAACACATGGCGGGCGGCCTCGGGGGGCAGCCCGGGGCCGTGGTCGGCGACCGAGAGGGTCAGCCAGCCGTCCGCGGCCCGCACGGTGACGGTCACCGGCGGTGCGCCGTGCCGCAGGGCGTTGCCGACGAGGTTGGCGACGATGACGTCCAGGCGGCGGCGGTCGAGCCGGGCCCGTATGCCGGGGTGGAGATCGGCCTCGACCTGGTCGGTCCAGCCGCGGGCCGCGAGCGTGGCGCGTATCGCCTCGGCCAGGTCCAGTTCGTGCACGGTGAGCGACACTGCCCGGGCGTCGAAGCGGGATATCTCGATGAGGTCGTCGACGAGCCGGGCCAGCTTGGCGGTCTCGGCGCTGACCGTACGGGCCGCGTGTGCGGTGTCCGGGGTGAGTTGGTCGGCGTCCTCCTCCAGCACGCTGCTGACCATGGTCATGGCGGCGAGCGGGGTGCGCAGCTCGTGGGAGACATCGGCGACGAAGCGTCGGGCCAGGGCCTCCTGTTCGCGCAGCTCGCCGACGGTGTGCTCCAGCGTGCCGGCCGTCTCGTTGAAGGTGTGGGCCAGCTCGGCCAGTTCGTCGTGGCCCTTCTCCTCGACCCGGATGCTCAGCTCCCCGGTGGCCAGCCGGCGCGTGGCCCGCGCCAGACGGCGGACCGGCCGCAGCACCGTACGGGCGGCGAGCAGCGCCAGTACGGCGGCCAGCAGTAGCACCGGCACCAGGCCGCCCTGGACGCTGCGCACCAGCTCGGCGGTGTCGCGTTCCTCCTCCGCCAGGGAGACGACCGCGAATATCTCGACGCCGGAGGAATGCGCGGAGGCGCCCGGACCGGACGGTGAGCCGAGGCCGACCGGCGCGCCGAGGACGAGCCAGGGCTTCCCGGCGTACAGCACCCGTTGCAGGGACACCTGGGTGTGAGCGCGAACGGCCACGCGGAGTTCGGGGGTGATCCGGGTCCGGTCGGCGGACGGGTCGGAGCCGACGGTGAAGTCGCGGTACTGGACGACGACGAGCGAGCCGCGCATGCCGGACGAGACCTTGCTCGCGAAGCGGGCCATGGACCGGGGGTCGGTGGGGACGTCGAGTTCCGGCACCAGCTGCTCGACCCGGCTGCGGAAGTCGTCCACGGCGGCGTTCTGGGCGCGCTTGAGGACCGCCTCGCGCGATTCCCGGTACGCCAGTGCCGTGGCGGTGACCGCGCTGATCAGGGCGACCACCACGACGGTGACGAGGAGGCGGCCGCGCAGCCCGTCGACGCGCGGCAGCCGGCGCCGGGCCCGCCCGCCGTCCCCTGCCGTCTTCGGTGCGGTCTGCGCGTCCGTCCCCGGGGCGGTCTTCCCGGCCGGTTTCATCGCGGCCCTCACAGCGGCCCGAAGCGATAGCCGAAGCCGCGCACCGTCTGGATGTAGCGCGGTTTGGCGGGGACGTCCTCCAGCTTGGCGCGCAACCGCCCGACCGCCGCGTCCACCAGCCGCGAGTCGCCCAGGAAGTCGTGTTCCCAGACGAGATCGAGGAGCTGTTCGCGGCTGAAGACCCGGCCCGGGGAGGCGGACAGCTCCAGCAGCAGCCGCAGCTCGGTGGGCGGGAGGGGGACGGGGGTGCCGTGTTTGGTGACGGTCAGGCCGGCCCGGTCGACGACGAGCCCGGCGAAGTCGTCGCTGTCCGTCTGCGTGACGGGACCGGCCCGGCGAAGGGCCGCCCGGATACGGGCCTCCAGCACCCGGCCGGTGATCGGTTTGACCACATAGTCGTCGGCGCCGGCCTCCAGACCGCTGACCACGTCCAGGTCGTCGCCTCGCGAGGTGAGCATGATGATCGGCAGCTGGCCGCGTCCGCGGATGCGGCGGCAGACCTCGAAGCCGTCGATACCGGGCAGCATCAGGTCGACCACCGCGATCTCGATGCCGCCGCCGCGCGGGCGGGACAGCAATTGCAGGCCGTCCTCACCGGTGGCCACGGCATCGACCTCATGGCCGTGCCGGCGCAGCACCAGTTCCATTCCGTCCCGTACGGACATGTCGTCCTCGATCAGCAACACATGCGGCATGCCGCCGATTATGGGCGAGGTTTCTGCAGCTCAGGAGTTATCCACAGGGCGACGGAGCGATCCGGCGGCATTGTTACGTTCTCATCATGCGGCCATGGAACGACCACCAACTTCGGCTCGGAAATTAGCCACATGACCCAGCAGACATCCTCCCGCTCCCGGGCAGCGCGCCTTGCGCTGCTGATCGCCGTGCCCGCCCTCGTCCTGACCTCCGCCTGCGGCGGTGCCGAGTCCTCGGACGACGGCGTGGCCTCGGTCGGCGATGCGCCCTCCACCAGCGAGTCGAAGGACGGACCCGATACCGCGGGCGGTGCGGCCCAGGGAAAGAGCGCTTTCTACGACGCACAGATGAAGTACGTCCAGTGCATGCGCAAGAACGTCGAGAAGGACTTCCCCGGCCCCAAGCTGAGCGGCTACCTCGACTGGTCCAAGATCGACCAGCTCCAGCAGAAGCCGGGCAACGAGGAGATCAGCAAGGGCGGCAAGGACGGCGTGTGCACCAAGGACATGCTCGACGCCGCGAAGCTGGAGCCGCGCCGCGACACCCAGAAGGAATACGAGTCGATGCTCGCGCACGCCAAGTGCATGCGCTCCCACGGCGTATCGAAGTTCACCAACCCGCAGCTGCGGGACGGCAATGTCCTTCCCGGAGGCGATGCGAACCCCGCCTCGCCCGAGGTGTCCCAGGACTCCCCCACGTACAAGCAGGCCCGCGAGGCGTGCAAGGGCAAGCTGCTCGACGGTCTGGACGGCATGCAGTGAGCGCCGCAGCAAAGCGCCGTCGGCCGCTCGCCGCGCTGGCCGCGGCGGTCACCGCGACCGCCGCGACCGCCGGTGTCATGCTCCTCACCGACACCGGCAAGGACGACTCGGCCGACGGCCGGCACGCTAAGGCACCGCCCTCGACGACCGAGATCACCCGAACCGACCTCGTCCAGAGCAAGACCGTGGACGGACACCTGGACTACGCGCAGCGCCGGGTCGTGAAGTCCGCTGTGGAGGGCACGATCACCAAGGCCGCGGAGCCGGGGCGGACCGTGTCGCTCGGGCAGCGCCTCTATGAGCGCGACGCCCGGCCGGTGGTCCTCCTCTACGGTCCGACACCGATGTTCCGCGCGATGAAGGCCGGCGACCGCGGCCCGGACGTCCTCCAGTTGGAGCGCAACCTCCGCGATCTGGGCTTCGGTTCCCGGCTGTATGTGGATGTCCGCTATGACGAGGCGACCAAGGCCGCCGTCAAGGAGTGGCAGAAGTCCCTCGGGGTGGACGATGCCGATGGCCGGGTCGGCAAGGGGGACATCGTCTTCCAGCGTGGTCCCGTGCGTGTGGTGGCCGCCGGCGCCGCACTCGCCGATGCGGTCGGCCCGGAGAAGCCGGTGCTGACGGTCGCCTCCACCAAACCGGTCGTACGGGCCTCCCTCGACCAGGCCGACCGGGCGCTGGCCACCATGGGCACCAAGGTGGAGATCGCGCTGCCCAGTGGAGGCACGGCGCGCGGCAAGGTCAGCGGGACGGTCGCCCCCGAGGACGCCGGGTCCCCGGAGGGCGGGGCCGCCACCGGCTCCGGTGACTCCGCCGGGAACAACGGCGTCGAGGTCGAGATCACGCTCGACGGCGGTACCAAGCTCCAGCCGAAGGATCAACAGGGCACGCTGAGCGTGAAGTTCGTCAGCGAGAGCCGGAAGGACGTGCTGACGGTGCCGGTCGAAGCGGTCGTCGCGCTGCGCGAGGGCGGCTACGGACTGGAGGTGATCCGGGGCACCGGGACACACCTGGTGCGGGTCGAGACCGGACTGACGGCCGACGGCCGGATCGAGGTCAGCGGCGCCGGACTGGCCGAGGGCATGAAGGTCGGAGCGGCCGAACAATGACCCAGGCCCCGACGGACCGGACCATGCCCCCGGACGTGATCGAGCTCCGGGCGGCCGCCAAGACGTACCCCGGTGGGGTCGCCGCCCTGCGAGGCGTCGACCTCCGGGTGGCACAGGGAGAACTTGCCGCCATCGTCGGCCCCTCAGGCTCCGGGAAATCCACCCTGCTCCACCTGCTCGGCACCCTCGACCGGGCCACCTCTGGCGAGGTCAGGGTGGCCGGATACGACGTGAGCCGGCTGTCCGACGCCCAGCTCTCCGCGCTGCGCGCCCGGCACATCGGCTTCGTCTTCCAGCACTTCCACCTCGCCCCCGGCCGCAGCGCCCGGGACAATGTCGCGGACGGTCTGCTCTACGGCGGAACGACGCTGCGCGAGCGCCGTGCCAGAGCCCTCACCGCCCTGGAAGAGGTGGGCCTCGGGCACCGTGTCGACCACCTCGCCCACCAGCTCTCGGGCGGTGAAAAGCAGCGGGTGGCCATTGCCCGCGCGCTGGTCGGCGAGCCGGACCTGCTGCTCGCAGACGAGCCGACCGGCGCCCTGGACACCGCCTCAGGAGAGCTGGTCATGCAGCTCATCCGCGGACTGCACGCGGCCGGTACGACCGTCTGCGTGATCACCCACGACAACGAGATCGCCGAGTCGCTGCCCCGCCGGATCCGTTTCCGCGACGGTGAGATCGTCGCCGACTCCGGTGCGGCCCCCGGCCCGGCCGACTCCCCTGCGGAGCACACCGAGGAGGTGTCCCGATGACCGGCCCCGCACTGCGGGCGGCCCGGCTCTCGCCGGCCGATGTACTGCGGACCGGCGCCGAGGGCCTGCGCAGCCGCCGCGCCCGCGTCGTCCTGTCCGCCCTGGGCATCGCGATCGGCATCGCCACGATGGTCGCGGTCGTCGGACTGTCCACGTCCAGCCGCGCCGACCTGCTCGACCGGCTGGACCGGCTGGGTACCAATCTCCTCACCGCCGAGGCGGGCAAGAACGCGCTCGGCCAGGACGTGAAGCTCCCCAAGAGCGCGGTGGCGATGGTCGAGCGGATCGGCCCGATCCAGCACGCCACCGCCACCGGCTCCGTCAACGCCCGGGTGCGCCGCAGCGATGCCGTACCGGAGGAGCTGGCCTCGGGTGTCACGGTCCAGGCCGCCCGGCCCGACCTGCTCGATGCCCTCAATGCCCGTACCAGTCAGGGGAGTTGGCTGAACCGCGCCAGCGAACGGCTGCCCACCGTCGTGCTGGGGTCCGTGGCCGCGGACCGTCTCGGCATCACCGAGCCCGGGGCCAAGATCCTGCTGAACGACCGGTGGTTCGTGGTGACCGGAATCCTCGCGCCCATCGAGCTCGTGCCGACCCTGGACCGTATCGCCCTGGTCGGATTCCCGTCCGCCGAGCGCTACTTGGGCTTCGACGGCCATCCGACCACCGTCTTCGAACGTTCCACGGACGCCTCGGTGGAGGCGGTCCAGGGGGTCCTGGCCCGTACGGTCAGTCCCGGCGACGAGACCTCGGTGAAGGTCTCCCGCCCCTCCGACGCCCTGGCGGCCAAGGCCGCCACCGACAAGGGGCTGACGACGCTGATGCTGGGGCTGGGCGCGGTGGCACTGCTCGTCGGCGGTGTGGGCGTGGCCAACACCATGGTCATCTCGGTACTGGAGCGCCGGTCGGAGATCGGGCTGCGGCGGGCCCTCGGTGCGACCAGAGGCGCGATCCGGATCCAGTTCCTCGCCGAATCCCTGCTGTTGTCGGCGCTCGGCGGCACCGCCGGCGCGGCGCTGGGCTCCGTCGCCACGTTCACCTTCGCCCGGACACAGGGGTGGATCGCCGTGGTGCCGCCCTGGTCGCTGGCCGGTGGTCTGGGCGCCACGCTCGTGATCGGCGTCGTCGCGGGCCTGTATCCGGCCGTACGGGCCTCCCGGCTGCACCCCACCGTCGCCCTCAGCGCGAGCTGAACATGTCCTCGATGGCCTGCTCGATGAGGCGGGCCCTCCCTTCCGGGGAGCTCCTCTTGATCAGGGCACTCACCCGCTGGGCCGCTTCGGTGGTCGGCAGCAACCCCACCAGGACGACCGGCAGTATCAGCCGCCGGACGAGGACCTCGTTCTCCGAAATGCCCTGCGGCCTCCGCACGACCGAGACATTGACCCGGACGGCGTGCTCGTTACCCGGCGGGACCCCGGGCCGGTCCGTCTCGATCGCGGCGTAGCGGAAACCGTGCGCGAGGCTGCAGGCGGCGCAGTCGACGGGGCCGCGGCCGAGCCGGCCACCACAGTCGGAACAGACCAGCCGGTCGAGCGCGGCGTCCACCACCCGCCAGTCATGACGGTCGGGTTCGGCCGTCACCATCTCGGCGAGCACGGCC
Source organism: Streptomyces caniferus (assembly GCF_009811555.1). GTDB lineage: Bacteria > Actinomycetota > Actinomycetes > Streptomycetales > Streptomycetaceae > Streptomyces > Streptomyces caniferus. The sequence continues at coordinate 165,050 of NZ_BLIN01000003.1, forward strand.
TCCTGGTCACCGCCGGCGTCCCACTGGAGCAGAAAGGCGGACCAAGCGTCCTCCACGATGCTGTCCACCAGCTCACGGCAGACAGAACAGGCAGGCGCGCCGCTGTACTCGTATCCGCCGCACTCCGCACAGCGGCGTAACGCCGCCCCGACCGCCGGTCGCGCCATGGCCTTCTCCCCCTCCAGGCGCCGGCGCGGCATGTGAGACGACCGGCGATCCCCTTCCCCACTGTTCCGACGAGTTTCTCCCGCGGCGGCGGGCGGGGGAAACGAATTTCCCACCGGCCGCTCACCGCGGGCAGCTCACGGCGCCGGCAGGCGGTGCGGGCGCTCTCGGGCCCGCACCGCTGGTCAGCCTCCGGCCGGTACGACGTTGGTGGCCGCCACGGCGGGACGCAGGGCCCGCGCGAGCCGGACGCCGTCGCCGACGGCCCAGAAGTGGACGAAGAACAGGCGGGGTTCGTCCGTCAGGCCGTGGTTGTGCAGCTCGACGAGCTCGGCCCCGGCGCGCCGCAGGGCCACCAGGACGTCCTGGACCTCCCCGGCGATCATGGCGCAGTCCCCGCTGATCGCGGCCCGGCCGCGGCCCAGCGGCTGGAAGTTGAAGGCGCTGGTCGATCCCAGGCCCGGGGGCAGTACCAGGTGTCCGTCGGTGATGGTCTCGCGGCGGACGAAGATGCACTTGTAGATCCCGTCGTCGACGGAGCCCTTGGTGCCCAGGGCGGCATCGATGCCGGCGGTGTCCAGGTCGACGGGCCGCGGCGGGGCGGCCGGTCGCGGGCGCGGCGTACCGGTGCGGTCGAACGCCGCGCGCAGGCCGCGGGCGATGCCTCCCGGGTCGTGGCCGTGAGCGTGGACGTGGATCCACCAGAGGTCGGGAGCCTGGGAGAGCAGATGCTTGTGGATCGCGGTCTGCTGAATCCGGTGCTCGTGCAGGACATCGGTGAACGGCTGCAGTTCGTCCTCGGTGACCACCACATCGCCCATGGCCAGCGTGCTGCCGTCGGCGTAACGGACGAAGGACACATGCGAGCCCAGGGCGAGTGCCGGTTTGACGTCGACCTTGCGGGAGCGCACCCGGAGGTCCCGGCGCGGGAGGCCCGTATGGAACATCACCTTGCGCTTCATATCGCCTGTGCCGCCGAGCTTGTCGGACACGCTCGTCCAGTCCGGCAGGGCGGTGTTCACCGGCTTGAGCAGCCCGCGGTTCCTGGGGTCGGGCTCGTCGGCGGGCAGGGCACGAGCGGGAGTCGGCGCCCCCGCCAGCACCGGCGCCAGGGCGGCCGCGGCCAGCACGCGTCGTCGTGGTGCACCCGCCTGCAGGTAGGTGTCCTGCTGTCGGTCTCCAGCCATCACGTGAGTACCTCCATGACGAGATGGAAGCATGGCGGGCTCGCGACACCGTGATCACCGTCACCGCTTGCGGCCAGCTGGGCTAAGCAGTCGTCATCACGGGTGAGAGGGTCCGGTGCAGGGCGGCGGGAAGTGGGCCCGGGTGGGTAGCGCGGTGTCGGGTGCAGAACGGCCGGGAGCGTCGTCCCCGGTTCGTACGAGGGCGCCGAGGTGCCCGCCCGGCATCCGGAGGGGGCCGGATGCCGGGCGCACCGGCCTCGCGCCGCGCCACGGCGCGAGGCCGTGCGGGGTCCACGCCCGCCACCCGCGCGAACCGGTGGACCGGCGAACCGGCACGGTCAGAAAGGCTCCCGGCGACGCAGCACGGGGAACCGTTCCAGCGCCTCGAACTCTGCTGCCGTGCCCGTGCAGTTCACGAGGCGGATGTCATGCACCTGTCATGCATAGGTGTAGAACTTGGTGTGATCCAGCAGGTCCGCCGGGGTGACGTCGTTCCACGGCTTCATCGTGTCGTGGAGGTCGACGACGTCCGGTGTGTCGCCCGTCGGGACATACCCCGACTTGGGGTGCATGCGCTGCCAGTCGGCCCAGAGCTTGTCGATGAAGCAGTGGTGCAGCCAGAAGACGGGGTCGTTGGGCGAGGCGCCGGTGGTCATCTGCCCGCCGACCCAGACGTGCACCCGGTTGTGCAGATTCGGGCCGCGCCAGCCCTCGATGTTGTTGCGGAAGCCGTCGGAGGAGCTGTTCCAGGGGGCGGCGTCGTAGACGCTCATGGCGAGCACCCGGTCGACCTCGGCCCGGGTCGGCAGTTCACGGACCCCGGCACCGAGCGAGCGGCGCAGGAAGGTCCGGCCGTCAACGCGTATGTTCATCGGCCACTTGCCGTTGCTGAACGCGAACGGCCCCGAGGGCACCCGGCCGTCACCGCTGCGCCCGTCGCCGCCGAGGAAGTCGTCGGCCCACAGGGAGCTGCGCGGCGAGCGGTCCACGGTCCAGTCCCAGTAGGGCAACATCACCGACGGGGTGACGCTCTGCAGGGCTTCTTCGAACTGCAGCAGGAACCTGCGGTGCCAGGGGAGGAACGACGGGGACCGGTGACCGGTTCGCTCGCCGTCGTCGGTGTCGCCGATGATGAAGGCGTTGTGGGTGCTGATGAACTCGTCGTAGCGGCCGCTGCGCTTGAGCTCCAGCACCGCGTCGATGAAGTTCCGCTTTTCGGTGGCGGTGAGGTCCGCCTGATTCTTCCGGACTGCCATGTCGAGGACTCCTCGGTGGGGGGACGGTCGGGGTGCAGGCCTCAGCCGGTGACGACGGGGACCAGATCGGCGCCCTGGAGTTCACGAACGGCGGCGCGCGCCAGGGCGCGTGGCGTGGTGAACGTCTCGTAGTGGTTCACCAGGCTGATCCAGGTGCCGTCCGCGTTCCGCATCACATGGAGGTCGTCGTTGTCGATGCGGACGACGAAGTCCATGCCGTCGTGCGGTCCGGCCTGGCCGGCCCGGGGGCGGGCCTGGCCTCCGTGGTGGGCGTTACTGCCATGGCCTCCGTGCTCCGGCGCTCCCTCGTCCATGGGCCAGCCCTCGATATGACGGCCCTGGTACATCTCGTCGAAGGGCTCCGGCATCTCGTGGTCCCCGGGGGCCTTGTGGCCGTCGGAGTGTCCGTGGCCGGCGGCGGGACGGGCGACGGCGGTGTCCGCGAAGGCGACCGGTGCGGCGAGCGCCGCTCCGGCCAGGGCCGCGGCGCTGCCGTGCAGCACCTGGCGTCGGGTGGGACGCGACATGTTCCACTCCTCTGTTCGTCTCGGCACCTCCTCCGCGTCAGAACCGCAGAGGAGGGTTCTTCGAGCCGGCGAGCCGAAGGCCGGCCCGCGCCGCCACATGCTGGCAGGGACGAACGGATCATCAAGTTGCACCGGCGGAACGGACAACGAACGAGACAACACCTGTGAGAAGGTGCAGAGTTCAACGGCGGTGATCGTGCTTGCGTCCCGCCGCACCTGCGCGCGGACCCGGATATTCCGCGAAGTTGAGCGCTCTCCACCGCAGATCCTTTCCCCCGGCGAGCGAAACCGTGATTCACCCCACGGCCGGAACTCGGCGCGAATGCACGGGACGTGAGACGCAGGGTGTTTGGAGCGCAGGCTTCCGCATCGTGTCGTACGGGGAGCGGTCTTCGGCCGACGGGCAAGGCCCGCCCGCAGTCAGCCGGCGCCGAAGCTCCGGCGCCGGACTTCAGACGCGGTCGATGAGCTCCTGGCCTCCGGCATCAGCAAGCTTGTCCCGAGACGCGGTCTCGCGGCGCGGGAGCAGGAAGGGGGTGGCCAGGAGGAGGACTCCGGCGGCGGCGATCGCGGTGCGGGGGCTGGTGAGGGCCGCCAGCAGGCCCCATAGGGCTGTCATGGCCGCGATGGCGGCGCTGCTGCTGATCGACCACGCGGCCAGGGTGCGCGCGACCCGGTCGGGGGCGGTGTGGTCGAGCCGGTAGGTCGCCAGCACCGGGTTGAACACGCCGCAGCAGGTCACCAGGCCGAATTGGACGACGATGACCAGGACGATCCCGGGGACGCCGGGCTGGACGAACGCCAGCCCCAGAGGCCAGATCGCGCGCAGCATGCCGGCGGTGAGCAGAACCTTGTGCCGGCCGAACCGCGCCGTGAGCCGATGCGCGAGGCGTGAGCCGACCAGACCGCCGACGCAAGGGACCGCGAACACGAGACCGTACTGCCAGGGCGCGAACCCGAGGCGGCCCAGCAGGAGTACGGCGAGCAGCGGCTGGGAGACCATGATCAGACCGTTGACCGTGATCGCGTTGAAGAGCAGCGGACGCAGCGTGGGGTGGGCGAGGATGTGGCGCCAGCCTTCGAGCAGGTCGCCTGCGCGCAGCCGTGGTGCGCCGGTCCTCGCGGGGTGCGGTTCCGTCCCGTCGATGGCGCGGAGGCTCAGCGCCGAGAGCAGGTAGCTGACCGCGTCGGCCACCACGGTCGTCACCGGGCCGAACAGTCCGATCGCGGCTCCGCCGAGCGGCGGTCCGACGGTGGTCGCGGTCCAGGTCGTGGACTCGAACCGGCTGTTCGCGACGAGCAGGTCCTCCGGCGGCACGAGCGCTTTCAGGTACGCGCCGCCGGCCGCCTTGAAGGCGATGTCGGCCGCGGCGGTGACCACGGAGACGAGGAGGAGTTGGGCGAAGCTGAGCAGGCCGCACGCGAACGCGGCGGGAACGCTCAGCAGCGCCGCGCACCGGGTCAGGTCCATCGCCACCATGACCGACCGCTTGCGGCGGAACTCCACCCAGGGACCGAGCGGCACCGCGATCAGGGCTCCCACCGCCCGCCCCACGGCAGCCAGCGCCGCCACCTGGGCCGACCCGCAGTGCAGCACCAGCACCGCGATCAAGGGCAATGCGCCGAAGCCGAACCCCGTCCCGTACGCGCTGACCGCATACGCCGCCCACAACCACCCGAACCGACGCCCCAGCGCCCGCCTGCCCGCCATGCCCACCGCCCCCTCCCCGAACCGAACAACCAGCGCTGACCACCGGCACCGCATCTAAGCGGGGAGGAGATGGCGGGATCAAACAACCGGCCGGCCAGGAAGCACAACCATGGGTTGTGCCGATAGCGTGGTCGGGTGGATACCGATGCTGTGCGCACCTTCGTGACCGCCGCGGACACGGAACGGTTCCAGGACGCCGCCGCGGAACTGTCGGTCACCCAGCAGGCCGTCTCCAAGCGCATCGCCACGCTGGAGAAGTTCCTCGGCGTGCGGCTGTTCACCCGCACCGGGCGGGGCGCGGAGCTCACCATCGACGGTCAGGCGTTCCTGCCCCACGCCCGCGAACTCCTGCGGGCCGAAGAGCGGGCCGTCGCTTCGGTGCGTCCCGGCCGCCGCGCCCTGCGCGTCGATGTGATCGGCCGACGGCTCGGCCCGGCTGCCCTGCTGGGCGACTTCCATCGCGCGAACCCTGAGGCCGAGCTGGACGTCGTGACCCTCTTCGACGCCGAGGCGGCCGTCGACGCCATCCGGTCCGGCACGGTCGACGCGTCCTTCCGCGCCGTCGCCATGCCCGGCCGGGAGCTCCCCGACGACATCGGGGTCGCCCGGGCCTTCGACGAGCCCATCCAGCTTCTCACCGGACCGGCCCACGAGCTCGCCGCCGCCCGCGCGGTCACGCCCGCCGAGCTCGTGGGGCACCGGATCTGGATGCCCGGCCTCGTTCCCGGAACCGAGTGGGCCGCGTTCTACGATGACCTCGCCGCGGCGTTCGGACTCACCATCGAGATCACCGGCCCCGACTTCGGCACCGAGCCACTGCTCGACACCATCGCGGATTCCCGGTCGCTGGCGACCTTCGTCGGCGAGCACACCCGCCTCTTCTGGCCCCCCGACCACGACCTGCGGCGCATCGCCCTGCGGGATCCGACACCGGTCTACCCGCACTCGCTGCTCTGGCACCGCGACAACCCGCACCCGACACTCGCCGCACTCCGCGACCACCTGCGCGCCGGGCGGGTTCGGCGCGCCGACGCCGAGACCTGGACACCGGCCTGGGCGTAGTGGTCAGGGCCGCTGCGCTGCCCGGCGCCACCACCACGGCGACGAGCCGAGCGGACGTCCGGCCTCCGGCTACGGGAGCGGTACGTACCACTCGGATTCCCGGGCCAGGCCCCACGGCACGGTTTCGTGACTACGGTGCGTGCGACGCCTTCGGGCCGCCGTGGCCGTGCACGTCACGAGGCCTCGGTGGGTGAGGGCTGCCAGTTCCCCGAGTGGCCGGGCGGGAGCGCCAGGTCGCGCCGGACCGCCGCGTAGTACCTCTCGCGCGCGGCGCGCTGCTTCTCGAGCAGGGTCGACCACATCTCCGGGTCCTGGATCCGGTCGCGCAGGAACTGCTCCATGTCCATGACCGTGACGACCCATGCGCGGGCCTCGGCCACCACAACCGGGGTACCGAGCATCAACAGCGCCTCCCCGGCCGGATCCCGGGCATCGGTGGCTTCGGCCACGTGCGGCGCCGCTTCCTCGGGGGACAAGGGATGCGGATGCGGGTCGTTGCCGAGGTGCGACGCAATGCGGTACGTCAGGGTGACGGACTTCTTCAACGATCGCGCGAAGTCCGTGTAGGCGGCGAGTCTCCGCTCGTCCCAGCGGGCCGCACGCTCGCGGCGGAAGCGGGCCTGGTCGCCCCGCGTGGTCGCGAAGTACGAGCCGAGGGCTCCGACCATCACGCCTATCAGCGCGGGAAGTTGTTGCAGGAATGCGGACATGGCCGCACGGTATCCCGCACGGACAGTGGCGGCCTCGTGACATCGTCACGCCTGGTGCGCCGGCTGGAGCCGATGAGGTGGTGCATGCCCGGACCACCGATGCGGTCACGGCTGACTGGTGGCGACCTTGACCCCGAACCCGATCAGGACGACTCCGGTGACCCGGTCCATGGCCCTGCGGACGGCGGGCCTCTCGAAGAACGCGCGGGCCTTGGCCAGCAGCATGACGTAGCTGCCGAGCCAGAGGAAGGTGAGCACCGCGTGCAAGAGGACCAGCAGCGCCATTCCGGTCTGCGAGGAGAGGCCGGACGGGGCGAGGGTGGGCAGCAGGCCGGTGTAGAAGACGGCGATCTTCGGGTTGAAGACATTGCTGACCAGTCCGGTCCGCCACGGACTGCCGGCCGCGGAGGGCACGCTGGGCTGCGCGGCTCGGGAGCCGTTGCGGCGGCTGTGCCACAGTGCCTGGACACCGAGGAAGACCAGGTAGACCGCTCCAGCCAGCTTGACGACGGTGTAGGCCGTGGCGGATGCGGCGAGGACCGCCGCCAGGCCCACCACCGTGAGTACGCCCCATATCAGCAGCCCCGCCGTGATGCCGCCGACGGTCCGCAGGCCGTCCTGCCAGCCGGAGGTGAGGGCCCGCTTGGTCGTCACGGCCATGTCAGGGCCGGGCACCATGGTCAGTACGGCGAGCACACCAGCAGCGGCAAGGAACTGTACGAGCATGGAGTCAGTGTCGCACCCGGGGACCGGCACTCCGGGCGGTGCCCCGTTGCACGTCCGGAGGGGCGGTGCGCGTCACCAATCCGGGATGCCCGCGGCCTCCCTGCGCCTGCCGCCGCTGGCGGGATCGAGCCTCAGGGTCGCCCTGCACCCGGTCCGGCCCCGTCGTCACCCCCTTCACCAGGAGACCGGGAGGCGTCGGGCCCCACCGACGGCAGGTAACGCGGCGCCCGCCGGGCGTCGAGTCGGCGCTCCACCCCGGCCCCCAGCGACAGCAGCTCGGCGTCATGGTGATCGCCGGCCATCAGGAGCAGGCCGACGGGGAGCTTGTTCACGAACCCGGCGGGCACGGACAACGACGGGTAACCGGCCACCGCCGCGGGCGTCGAGGACGGGATCACGTCGTTGTCGCCCCGGGCACAGTCGGTGGTCCAGGCAGGCGGGTTCGTCGGTGCGGCAATGGCGTCCAGATGGTGGGCGCGCAGGGTCTCGTCGAGGGAGCGCCGGGAGAGGTGCTTCAGCTCCGCGCGCATGGCCCGGTAGGCGGGGTCGGTGGTGGGAGGTGCGGCGAGGGCCTTCTCGAACAGTTGCTGACCGGCGAAGCAGGTTCGCTCCGCCGGGTGGGTGCGGTTGAAGTCGATCAGTTCGGTGAGGTTCCGAGGACCGTGGCGAGTGGCGAGGTAGGCGTTGATCTCCCGGTGGAACTCGCTGAGCAGCGCAGGGAATTCGAGTTCCGCGAGTCGCGCCTGGTACGGAGGCGTCACCTCGACGACCTCGGCCCCCGCCGCACGGAGCTTCTCCGCCGTACGGGTCATCACGGCGTCCACCTCCGGCCCGAGCGAGGGCAGCCGCCACAGGCCGATCCGCTTACCGCGCAGACTGCCGGGTCGCGTCAGCTCCTTCAGGGGGCCGGGAGAGCTGCCGGGCCGCGAGGCATCGCCGCCGCCGAGCACCGAAAGGGTGAGCGCGGCATCGGTCACATTGCGCGCCATGGGCCCCGCGGTGTCCTGCTCGGCCGAGATGGGCACCACTCCGGAGGGGCTGACCAGTCCGAGGCTGGGCTTGTGGCCGACCACCCCGTTCATCCCGGCCGGGCACACGATGGAGCCGTCCGTCTCGGTGCCGATCGCCACCTGCGACAACGACGCGGCGAGCGCGGCGGCCGAACCGGAGGACGACCCGCACGGATTCCGGTCGAGTACATAGGGGTTGGCGGTCTGTCCGCCCACCGCCGACCATCCCGATGTCGGCTTCTCCGCACGGAAGTTCGCCCACTCGGACAGGTTGGTCTTGCCGAGGATCACCGCACCCGCGTCCCGCAGCCGGGTCACCAGGACGGCATCGGTGTCCGGCGGCGCCCCGGCCAGCGCCAGCGATCCGGCCGTCGTCGGCATATCGCGGGTGTTCACGTTGTCCTTGAGCAGGACGGGGATGCCGTCGAGCGGGCCACGGGTTTGGCCGTGCCGGTGTCTGGCGTCGCTGGCCGCCGCCTGGCGCAGGGCCGTCGGATCGGTGCGCAGCACCGCGTTGATCTTGGGGTTGATGTCCTTGATCCGCTGCAGGTAGGCGCGGGTCAGCGCCGACGAGGTCAGTGAACCCTCCGCCATATGAGCCTGTAACTCCGGAATCGTCACCGTGTCGAGATCGACTCCCGGCGCCAGGGACGCACCGGCCGAACCCGGCGACGGACCGCCGGCGCCGGGCTCGGCGGCTTCCGCCCGCGGATTCGGTGCGCCCGTCACGAGGGACCCCGCCGCCAGCGCGGCGATCAGTGTGGCAATGCTCTTCTTCCCCATGAGGATCAGCGGACTACATCCGGGCATCCGGCACAAGGGTGCCTCCCGTCCACATGCGCCGGGCGGGCCGGGCCGCCGGTACGCGCACCCGGCCGTCCCTCCCCGTACGCCTGCCTCCGCTCAGCCGTCGAGGCCCCCGCGCTTGACGAGCTGGCTCGCGATCACGTTCCGCTGGATCTCGTTGGTGCCCTCGCCGATGATCATCAGCGGTGCGTCGCGGAAATACCGTTCGACATCGAACTCGGTGGAGTATCCGTAACCGCCGTGGATGCGCACCGCGTTGAGGGCGATCTGCATCGCCGTCTCCGAGGCGAAGAGCTTGGCCATGCCCGCTTCCATGTCGACCCGGCGGCCGGCGTCGGCCTCGCGCGCGGCATGGAGGGTGAGGTGGCGTGCCGCGGAGAGCGATGTGGCCATGTCCGCAAGGTAGTTGCCGACGGACTGGTGCTGCCAGATCGGCTTGCCGAAGGACTCACGCTCCTGTGCGTACGCCAAGGAGTCCTCGAACGCCGCACGGCCCACCCCGAGCGCGCGGGCGGCGACCTGCAGCCGGCCGGTCTCCAGGCCCTTCATCGTCTGCGCGAACCCCCTGCCCGCGACGCCGCCCAGTACGGCGTCGGCGGGCGCCCGATAGCCCTCGAAGGACAGCTCGCAGCTCTCGACGCCCTTGTAGCCGAGCTTGGGCAGGTCCCGGGAGACCGTGAGGCCGGGGCCGTGCTCGACGAGGAGGATCGACATGCCCTGGTGCGCGGGCGTGGCGTGCGGGTCCGTCTTGCACAGCAGGGCGATCAGTTGGGACCGTCGGGAGTTCGTGATCCAGGTCTTCACACCGTCGACGACGTACCCGTCCTCGGCCCGGCGGGCGACGGTGTGCATGGCCTGGAGGTCGGAGCCGCCGTCCGGCTCGGTGAGGGCCATGGTCGCCCGGATCTCGCCGGTCGCCATCCGCGGGAGGTAGCGGCGCCTCTGCTCCTCGGTGCCGAAGTGCAGGAGCATCTTGGCGACCACGGTGTGGCCGCCCATCGCACCGGCCAGGCTCATCCAGCCCCGGGCGAGTTCCTCGGTGATCAGGACGTAACAGGGGGTGGAGACCGGGTTGCCGCCGTACTCCTCCGGAACGGCGAGCCCGAAGATGCCGAGCTGCTTCATGCGGTCGATCTGAGCCTCGGGACAGGTGTCGGCGTGTTCGAGCTTCCGGACGACCGGCCGGACGTCCTTGTCGACGAAGTCGTGCACCGTGCTCACGATGAACTGCTCGTCCTCGGAGAGGATGTCGAGGGTGCTCATGCTCTGGCGCTCCTTGCTGGGGGCTCGGACGGGCGGGCCGTCACCTCGCGTGGTCGGTCCTCATGGCGTCGATCTCGGTTGCGTGGTAACCCAGTTCGGCGAGGATCGCCTCGGTGTGCTCGCCGGCTGCGGGGACGGCGCCCATACGCGGGGTGGTACCGGCCAGATCCACCGGCGGCAGGAGCGCGGACACCACGTCTCCCCCGGGAATCCGTACGTCCCGCCAGCGGTCCCGGGCGCTGAGCACGGGATGCGCCAGGAACTCCTCGATGTCGTTGACGCCGGCGTTGGCGATGCGTGCCCGGTCCAGCAGCTTCATCGCTTCCGTGCTGTCCGACCTCCGGAACCGCTCGGCCACGATCGCGTTCAGCTCTTCGCGGTGGGCCACGCGGTCGGATCCCGTGACGAAGCGCGGGTCCTCGACGAGGTCGGGGCGCTCCAGGAACTGTGTGCACAGCGCGGCCCATTCGCGCTCGTTCTGGATGGAGAACAGGACGTCCTTGCCGTCGGCCGCGGTGTAGGCGCCGTACGGGGCGATGGTGGCGTGCTGGGTGCCGATCCGCGGGGGCTGGGTTCCGCCGTAGGAGGTGTAGTAGGCGGGCTGGCTCATCCACTCGGCCAGCGCCTCGAAGAGCGAGACCTCCACGGCGCGCGCGACGCCCCGGGTCGCGCGCGTGAACAGAGCGGTGAGGACGCCCGAGTAGGCGTACATACCGGCGGCGATGTCGGCGACCGACACCCCCACCCGGGCGGGCTCCTGTGCGCTCCCGGTCAGTGAGACCAGGCCCGTCTGGCACTGCACGAGCAGGTCGTACGCCTTGCGGTCGGCCCACGGCCCGGTGGATCCGTAGCCGGAAATGGAGCACGGGATCAGCGACGGGAAGCGCTCCGCCAGCGCCTCGGCGTCCAGGCCCATCCTGGCGGCCGCGCCCGGAGCCAGGTTCTGCACGAAGACGTCCGCGCGGGCGAGCAGGCGTTCCAGGGCGTCCCGTCCCCGGTCCGACTTGAGGTCGAGCGTCAAGGACTCCTTGGACCGGTTGAGCCACACGAAGTAGCTCGACTCGCCCTTCACCGTCGTGTCGTACCGACGCGCGAAGTCACCCCCTCCCGGGCGCTCCACCTTGATGACCCGCGCACCGAGGTCGGCCAGCTGGCGCGTGGCGAAGGGGGCCGCCACCGCCTGCTCGATACTGACGACGGTGACGCCGGAAAGCGGCAGCTCTTCGGTGCGTTCGGTCATGCGGTGATCTCCAGGGCTCGACGGGCGTGGGGGGCGACGACATCTCGGTGTGCTGCGCGGGTGTGGTGGTGCAGGCGGGACGCAGCGGTGGCGCAGTCGGTGATGCGGGGCAGTGCGGGCACCGGCCCACCCGGCGCGCTCGACTCTCCGTTCCGGCTCGGCGCCTCAGCAGCGTCCCGGTCCGCCCACGTACTTCGGTCCGTACATGTCTTGCACGGCGCTGCCCTCATGAAAACTCTTTGCCGCGTGAGGGAAACAGCACATGGCGATGGCCCTGCGCCTGGCACGGATGGTGGTGGGGGTGGCCATGGACATCGAGCAGCTCACCGCACTCATCACGGTCGCCGAGGGGGGCAGTGTCTGCCACGCACCGCACGATCACCATGGACCACCGCGGCACCGGCGGGAACGGCAAGCCCGAAGGGCCCTGCTCCACCTGGCAGTTCGCGACGATGTCATCGCCGTTCTGCCGGCAGTCGAGGGCTGGTCTGCATGCGACTCATCAAGCGCCGTTCGACACACCGGCGTTGAGGAGGATCTCGCGCGCGGGCAGGGCGGTGCTCTGCGCGGCGGTCAGACCGGAGGCCGCCAGATGGGCGTCCACGAGGCGCAGCCCCACCGCGTATCCGGCGAAGTCCGGGAGTCCCACGGGCTGGAGGCCCATGTTCCGCGCGGTGGCGTCGCCGAAGACGTATGCGGGCAGGTTCTGCATCCCGGCCACGTCGATCCCGGCCGTGATCTTTTCGTGGGCGCGGTCCAGCGCGGTGCCGGTCAGGCCCGTCGACCACGGGCCCATGGCCTCCTCGCCGGCCAGCTCCCGCACGAACGCCTCGGCCAGCCCCTCGGCGACCACCTGTTCCCCCACCGTGACGGCCTTCGGGTCCCAGGCCACGTTGGCGTAGCGCACGTTGTGGTGGAGCTCGTGCGCGGCGGCGTGGCCGATCTTCTGCAGGCTCGTGTCCGTGGGCCACATCATCAGTTGGATCGCGCCGGGGATTCCGCCCATGCCCAGGTAGCCGGCGCTGCGGACCATGAGCTGGTCGTCGTCGGGATCACCGAGCGCCAGGACGATGTGCACGGTCTCGGCGTGCCTGATACCGGGCACGGCACCGTTGAGCCGCTCCCACGCGGTGGCGAGGGAGTCCTCGATCCGAGTCCACACCCCCGCGTCCTGCATCCGGCGCAGGGCGGGCAGGTACCGCGGGTCCTCACGGTCGATACGGAAACCACAGCCCAGCTGGTGCATCCGGACCAGGTCCATATCACCCGCCACGGACATCACATTCTGGAGCGGCTCATACATCTCTCGCAGGGCGTCGGGCCGTTCGTCCCGCGGCCGCCGCAGGAGATCGAGCATGGCGGACGCCGTGTCGTGAACCATCATCTTCATGGCTCGGACCGTAGGTCTTGACGTTGCGTAAAGGGCAAGCCGAGCCGGTCCGGTCGCCGTGGCCGCGTGCCACCGGAGGCACGCGGCGGGCTCCGTGCCGACCCTGCCCTTCACCCGTTGTCCACCGGTCCGGTGGGTTGGACCTCGGTGTGTGCCATCAGCTGTACGGGGTCGTGGTCACCGTCCTGGCATTCGGCCCACTCCCAGTAGTGGGAGCCAGGGCCGGTCTGGGCGTAACCCAAGCGGGCGAGCGCCTTGCCGCGTGCGGTGAGAGTCGGTACCTGCGGACCGGGCAGTTCCGTGGACGGCCACTCGTCGGCGGGGACGCCGTAGAGGACCACAGCGATCTCCCAGCGTGCGTCGTCGGCCACCCAGGTCAGTTGTGCGCGGGTGAGGTGACCACGTGCCGTCGGCTCCGGTTGCGGGCCGGGCAGTTCGGCCTGGGGCTCGGTGACCTCGGCCTCGATCTCCGGGCCGAGGGGGTCGGTCTGGGGTGTGGGAAATTCGGCAGTCACGCGTTCTCCTCACTTCGGGCGGCGCTGTGGGGAAGCCGCTCGCCGTGTGGCGGGCGCCGGCTGCGTTCCGTGGCCGGCGAACGCCCTGGTCCGGGCGGGGCCGCGCTCCTCGATCGTGCGCCGCTGCTGCATGGACTTCTCCACCTCCGCGGAACCGTGGGGTTGGGCGGTGTTCCCTCCGCTTACCCAGCGCATGGCCCCCGAAAGGGGCTCACTCCCGCCAATCCTTGCGGTCCTCGTCGTCCATGTTCGGGGAGCAGGAGCGAATCCGCAGGTAGAAGTCCTTGGCACGGTGCGGCCGAGCGCCCCGCACCGAATCGCTGCCGTCCCTGGTTCGGCCCCTCTCTGGGTGCTTGCGTGTGTGACGTTCTGTTACCTGGGTAGGGCAGGTAGCGAGCCGGGGCGGCACCGCGGCGGCGGTCAACCTCGCGGACCGCCCCGGCCCGATCATGCAGAGAGAAAGGAACCGACCGTCATGAAGAACATCTGGGCGTACCCGGCAGACGTGGGCTACCAGGGGCACGAGGCGTTGACGGGGTTCACCGTGGAGACCCCTGACGGGACGTTGGGGCAAGTGGAACGTCAGATGCACGAACCGGGCAGGCAGCACCTCATCGTCGACACCAGCGTGTGGGTCTTCGGCAAGAGCCTCCTGGTTCCCGCCGGCATCGTGCGCGCCGTCGACACGGCCGCCAGGACGGTGACGGTGACGCGTACCAGGGACGAGATCAAGGCCGCGCCCCACTTCAGCTTCGACAGCCAGACCACCGAGGTCGCCTACCTCACCGAGGTCGGCACGTACTACGCCACCCTCGGACAGCCCGCCGCCGTGTGAGGCACGGGGCAGGGCGGGGGGGGCACTCCTCCGGCGTCCCGCCGGGCGAGCATGAGGTGCGCGTAGGCACATGTGCCGCCCCGGAACCCGACTACGGCCGACGCCACCGGGCCATGAGAGCCACCGGGCCATGGGATAGGCCCCCGGGCCGGGTGTTGTGGTGTGACCGCGGTGAAGCCGCGAGCACACCACAACACCCGGCCCTTGTACCGCCCCTTCCGGTCGCGGTCTACTGCTGGAGTACCAGATCGCGCTCGTACCAGGTGCCCGGCTTACCGCCGAGTTCGGCCGGGCCGACCGGGACGAACCCGGCCTTGACCAGCACCTTCTGGGACGCGACGTTCCCGTGGGCGGTACCCGCCCGCAGTGTGCGCAGCCTGTACCGCGCTGCCGCCAGACGGCACAGCTCCCGAACGGTCGCGGTCGCCAGACCACGGCCGGCCACGTGCTGTGCGACCCGGTAACCAAGTTCGGCAGTACCGTCCTCGAGGTCGTACAGGTTGAACCGGCCCAGAACCGAGCCGTCCTCGGCGACGAGCACGTGGAAAGCGCAGCTGCCGGCCTCCTGCTCAGCCAGCAAGGCGTTGTACCGGTCGGTGAACCGGTCGAAGTAGTCGTCGCCACGGTCGGAGACCGACGCGGCGAAGTAGGTGCGGTTCGCCAGCTCGAAAGCCAGGACCGCCGGGGCATGACCAGCATGCAAGCGCTTCAGCTCGGGCACCGCCCGACTCTAACCGGACGGTGCGCTGAGGCCACCTGAGTTTCCGCCGGCGGTTGTCGGCCTCAAAACCAGGGCCCGTCACGCTCTACGGCTGGAGTACCAGTCGTGGTGGCAGTCGTGGCGTCTCCCGTGAGAACTTTCGGCACACCGGGCCCGGGGGGTCGTCCACCGGCTAACGGCCACCGGCCGCTCGCCGCGCAGGCTTTTACGGAGGCTGCCTCTTTTTCTGTGTATGCCCGGGTGGAATCCTGCTGCCCGGGGCGGTTTTACCGGTGGCACCACCCGGCCGCAAACGCAACTTGAACCCTGAACCACTCAGCGCCGATTAACACCTGAGAGCGCATCGGAACGGGGTTTCATGAAGCGTCACGGACGCCATTTCCCCTTCGGGATATCGCCCGCAATTCACCGCATCGCACCCGAGAAGCCGCAGGTCAGGCCCCTCCCCAAGACTCGTGACTCTACGTACGAGGCAAAGGCACCGCGCCCATATACCCCCATTCGGGTGAATCGCGCGAGCCGGCGATGAACAAATTCCCGGCCGGGAATGCTCGCGTATCCAGATGCTGAATGGGTGACTGCAATGAGAAAAGTTTTCCAAAATGTATCCATCCGAGTCCCACGCTAGCATCGAACAAAGGTTGTGATCTCTGACCGTCTCTCGTGTCGGGCGCAGACGACATCGGGACTGGACCTCCCGCCGACGGCCTCGCCGTCCGTGCCGACACCCCACCCACCGCTCGGTTCGCCCCCTCGGGCTGGCGCCGGAACAGGCAACGGCGCTCGGTGCCAGGCACTGGACGACGGCGGCCGGAACTTCCCGAGGGAGCACACATGACGGGAAAGTCGTTTGAAGCGTTGCCCCCCGAGCTGGGGGACTCCCCCACGGCCCGGGGCGGCATCGCCGTCCCGACGGCCGGGGCCGAGGAGCTTCTCGCCGCGGTGCTGGCGGATGTCGTGCGCGTCGGTCAGGTATCGGTCGACAGCCACTTCTTCGACGAGCTGGGCGCCGACTCGATGGTGATGGCGCAGTTCTGCGCGCGGGTCAGGAAGCACGCGGATCTGCCGTCGATATCGATGAAGGACGTCTACCGGCATCCGACGATCAGAAGCCTGGCGACGGCGCTCGCGGCCTCCGTACCCGCCGCCTCCGCGCAGTCGCCGGGAGCCGTACCCACCGCCCCCGCCGCATCGCCGGCCGCCGCGTCGGCGGCTCCGACGGGCACGCCGCACTACGTCCTGTGCGGAGTGCTGCAGGTCCTGACGTTCCTCGGTTACTCCTACCTCGTCGCACTCGTCGCCGCCAGGGGCTACACCTGGATATCCGCCGGTTCCGGCGTGTTCGGCGTGTACCTGCGCGCGGTGCTGTTCAGCGCGGCGAGCTTCGTGGGTCTGGCCGTCTTCCCGGTCCTGGTGAAGTGGATACTCATCGGCCGGTGGAAGCCCCGGCAGATCCGTATCTGGAGCCTCACGTACGTCCGCTTCTGGGTCGTCAAGACGCTGATCCGTTCCGATCCCCTGGTCCTGTTCGTGGGTTCGCCGCTCTATGCGCTCTACCTCAGGGCGCTGGGCGCGAGGATCGGGCGCGGTGTGCTGATCCTCTCCAGGAACGTCCCCGTGTGCACCGACCTGCTCGCCGTAGGCGACGGCGCGCTCGTCCGCAAGGACGCGTACTTCAACGGCTATCGGGCCGAGGCCGGCCTGATCCAGACCGGCACGGTGACCCTGGGGAAGGACGCGGTCGTCTGCGAGGCCACCGTGCTCGACATCGACACCTCACTGGGCGACGCGTCCCAGCTCGGCCACGCCTCCTCGTTGCACAGCGGACAGGCGGTGCCCGACGGTGAGCGCTGGCACGGGTCGCCGGCGCAGCGCACCGATGTGGACTACCAGGCGGTGGACCCCGTTCCGTGCGGTGCCACGAGGCGGGTGCTGCACAGCGTCCTGCAACTGCTGACCGTGCTCCTGGTGTACGTACCGCTGGCGATCGGCGCCGTGGGCCTGCTGCTCGCCGCGGCCCCGCAGCTCGCCGCCGCCCTGGAACCGGGGCCCGCGGCCCTCACGAGCTGGACGTTCTACGCCGACGCCCTGGCGTTCTCGGTCGTCGTGTTCTTCGGTGTGCTCCCCCTCGGTCTCCTGCTCCTGGTCACGGTCCCCCGCCTGCTGAACCGGACCATCACACCGGGCACGGTCTATCCCCTGTACGGCTTCCACTACGGCGTGCACCGGGCGATCACGTTCATGACCAACAGGCGCTCCCTGATGCGGCTGTTCGGCGACAGCTCCTGCATCGTCCACTACCTGCGGTGCCTCGGGTACGACCTCTCGCGGATCGAGCAGACCGGGTCGAACTTCGGCACGGAGGTCAAGCACGAGACCCCGTACCTGAGTTCCGTGGGGAGCGGAACGATGGTCGCGGACGGGCTGTCGATCAACAACGCCGACTACTCCAGCACCTCGTTCCGTGTCTCGCGGACGGCGATCGGGCCACGCAACTTCCTCGGGAACCGGATCGCCTACCCCTCGCGGGGCAGGACGGGCGACAACTGCCTGCTCGCGACGAAGGTCATGGTCCCCGTCGACGGCGAGGTCCGGGAGGGCGTGGGGCTGCTGGGCTCGCCCAGCTTCGAGATTCCGCGGTCGGTCCAGCGCGACAGCAGCTTCGACGGGCTGAAGAGCGAGGAGCAGTTGCGCCATCGCCTCCCCGCCAAGAACCGGCACAACGCAACCACCATGGGGTGGTACCTGCTGGTCCGGTGGGTCTACTTCTTCCTGGTCACCCTGCTCGTCTCGGCCGCCGCCGACCTCTACGCCCCGTTCGGCGCGGCGGCGATCGCGCTGGCCAACGTCCTCGTCTTCCTGTTCACCGCCGGGTACTACGTGCTGATCGAACGTGCTGTCACGGCCTGCCACCCCACGGACCCGCTGTTCTGCTCGATCTACGACCTCCGCTTCTGGCGGCGTGAACGCTACTGGAAGGTGCCGTCGGAGACGTACCTGCGGATATTCGACGGTACGCCGTTCAAGAGCGTGATCTGGCGGATGCTGGGTGTCCGGATCGGCAGCCGGGTCTTCGACGACGGCTGCTATCTGACCGAGCGGACGATGGTCACCATCGGGGACGGCTGCACCCTCAACATGGGGAGCGTCGTCCAGTGCCACTCGCAGGAGGACGGCACCTTCAAGTCCGACCGCAGCACGATCGGTTCCGGATCCACGATCGGTGTCGGCGCCTTCGTGCACTACGGCGTGGCGATCGGCGACGGCGCCGTGCTCGCCCCCGACTCCTTCCTCATGAAGGGCGAGGTCCTCCCGCAGCGTGCGCGGTGGGGAGGAAATCCGGCCCGGCAGATCCGCCGGGGCGACGGCGGGGAGTGGAGGTAGCAGCCATGACGACGCCTCTGAAGCGCAACGGGGAAGTCCGGCAGGAGGTGCCCGCCGCCGGCGGGTTCGCCACCGTGCCGCGATGGACCCGCACCCCGGTTCCGGGCGCCGCCGCATACGAGACGGTGCTGCCCGAGGGCCTCCTGCCGGCACTGGACCACTGGGCGCAGGAGTGGGGCGTCACGCTCGACTCGGTGCTGCTGGCCGCGCACGCCAAGGTGCTCGGCGCGCTGACCGGTGAACAGACGGTCGCGACCGGCTACACGGCCGTGGCGGGCGGCAGTCCGGTGACCTGCCGGCTGACGACCGCGGCGGAGACGTGGCGGACGCTGGTGTGCGACACGCATCAGGTCACGTCTCAGCTGCCGGAGCCGCAGGGCTTCCCGGGCGATGGCCTCGGGAGGCCGCCGGACCCCGCCGCGCCGTTGCCCGAGACGGTGTTCGATCCGACCGGTGCCGATACCGAAGGTGTCACAGGTGCCGGCGAGGGCACCGTGCTGCGGGTGGCGGTGGTGCGCCGAGACGGCGGACACCTGCTGCGGCTGCAGTACCGGACCGAGGTGCTCGACGAGGACTGTGCCGCGAGGATCGCCGGCTACCACCTCACCGCGCTCACGCTGCTCGCCGCCGATCCGGAAGCGGCGCACGGGCAGCAGAGCCTGTTGTCCCCCGAGGAACTCCACCTCCAGCTCGAAGGACTCGCCGGCCCGCAACGGACGCTGCCGGAACAGCGGTTCCACGAGCTGTTCGAGCAGCGCGTGCGGGCGCACCCGGACGCCGTCGCGGCCGTGCACGGCGACCGGCAGTGGACGTACCGGGAACTCAATGCCCGCGCCAACCGGCTGGCCCACGCGCTGCCGGCCGCCGGACTGCACCGGCAGGACGTGGTCGCGGTGGTGACCGAACGCAACCTGGACTGGCTGGCCGCCGTCCTCGCGGTCTTCAAGGCCGGGGGCACGTACCTGCCCATCGAGCCGCACTTCCCCGCCGACCGGATCGCCGCCATGCTCTCCCGCGCCTCGTGCGGGCTGGTGCTGACCGAACCCGGCAGCACCGCCACCCTCGACCGGGCCCTGGAGTCGCTGCCCGGGGTCCACAGGCTCTTCCTCGACGCGGCGTACGAGGGCAGCCGCGACGAGAGCGACCCCGGTGTCCCCGTCGCCCCGGACGACCTCGCCTACATCTTCTTCACCTCCGGCTCCACTGGGGAGCCCAAGGGCGCGATGTGCGAGCACGAGGGCATGCTCAACCACCTCTACGCCAAGATCGACGACTTGGGGATCGCCGAGGGGCAGGTCGTCGCCCAGACCGCGCCCCAGTGCTTCGACATCTCCCTGTGGCAACTGCTCTCCGCGCTGCTGACCGGCGGACGGACCCTGTTGGTGGAGCAGGAGGCCGTTCTGGACGTCGGGCGGTTCCTCGACACGATCGTCGACGGCGGGGCCGGCGTGCTCCAGGTGGTGCCGTCCTACCTGGATGTCGTCCTGTCCTTCCTGGAGCAGCACCCCCGCCAACTGCCCGCCCTGCGCTGTGTGTCGGTGACGGGCGAGGCGCTGAAGAAGGAGCTCGTCGAGCGCTGGTTCGCGACCGCACCCCGGATCAGACTGGCCAACGCCTACGGGTTGACCGAGACCTCCGACGACACCAACCACGAGGTCATGGACCGGGTGCCGGCCGGCGACCGGATCCCGCTCGGCCGGCCCGTCAACAACGTGCACGTCTACCTCGTCGATGCGCACCTGTCGCCGGTGCCGCTCGGCGCGCCCGGTGAGATCGTCTTCTCCGGGGTCTGCGTCGGCCGCGGGTACGTCAACGACCCGGAGCGCACCCGGCTGGTCTTCATGGCGGATCCGTACCGTCCGGGCCGCAGGCTCTACCGGTCCGGCGACTACGGCCGGTGGCTGCCGGACGGAAAACTGGAGTTCCTCGGCCGCCAGGACACCCAGGTCAAGATCCGTGGTTTCCGGATCGAGACGGGCGAGATCGAGAACACCCTGCTGCGGGTGCCCGGCATCCGCGACGGTGCCGTGGTGGTCTCCCCACGGTCCGGCCACAGTCAGCGGCTGGTGGCCTTCTACTCCGGTCCGCGTCCGCTGGAGACAGGTGCTCTGCAGGACCTGCTGAGCCGGTCGCTGCCCGCGTACATGGTCCCGTCGGCCTTCCACTGGCGGGAGAGCCTCCCGCTGACGGCCAACGGAAAGATCGACAAGAAGGCGCTGGCCGCCCTCGCCGAAGGAGGCGAAACCGCCGAGGACGGCCACCATGCGCTCGGCACACCGACCGAGCAGCGGCTCGCCGCCGCATGGGCCGAGGCGCTCGGTATTCCGGAGAACCGGATCGGAGGCCAGGACGACTTCTTCGACCTCGGCGGCACCTCGCTCTCGGCCGTACGGGTCGCGATCCGCCTGGACCGCGTGGTCTCCCCCAAGGACCTCCTGCAGCATCCGGTCCTCGCCGACCTGGCCCGCCTGGTCGACAGCCGTTCCACGGACGGCTCCGCGCAGCCGCGGACGCTGCCGCGGCCCGAGCACAGCAACCCGGTGCACAGCACCGGTCGGCTGCCCGCCGACGCAGACCGAAAGGACACCACGATGGCCCCCTCACTCCCGACCTCACTGCCCGACCTGGAGTCCCCGGCCGGTCGGACGCCGATGCTACGGCTCCACACCACCGTCGACGCGGCGAGCTGGGTGGCCGAGCACCGCGACGCGCTGCGCGCCGCCGTTCTCGAACACGGGGCACTCCTCGTCCGCGGCCTCGGGCTCCAGCACGCGGCCGAGGTCGGGGCGGTCCGTGAGCAGCTGGACCTCCTTCCGGTGGCGGACAAGGAATCCTTCGCCCCCCGGGAGACCTACTCCGAGGGGGTCTACTCCTCGTCCAAGTGGCCGCCGAACCAGCCGATGTGCATGCACCACGAACTGAGCTACCGGCTCGAGTTCCCCGGCCTGATGCTGTTCGCCTGCCTCGGCGCACCCACCGAGGGAGGAGCGACCGGGGTCGCGGACTCCACGGCGGTGCTCGACGCGCTGCCGCCCGAGCTCACCGAGCGGTTCGAGCGGGAGGGCTGGCTGCTCACCCGCAGCTACCACGACGAGATCGGTGCCTCCTTGTCGGAGGCGTTCGGCACCGACGACCGGAGCGCCATCGAGGACTACTGCCGCGCCCACGCCATCGAGTTCGCGTGGCAGCCCGACGGCGGACTGCGCACGCGACAGCGCCGCAGTGCCGTGGTGCGCCATCCGGTCAGCGGGCGACGCTGCTGGTTCAACCAGATCGCGTTCCTCAACGAGTGGACGATGGCGCCCGAGGTCCGGGAGTACCTGATCGACGAATACGGCGCCGACGGGCTGCCGTTCAACACCCGCTACGGCAACGGCGACCCCCTCACGGAGGACACCGTCCAGCTCCTCAACAAGGTCTACGAGGCGCACACCCTGCGTCGGCCCTGGCAGGCCGGTGACCTGCTGCTCGTCGACAACGTCCGCAGCGCGCACAGCAGGGAGCCCTTCGAAGGGCCGCGGGAGGTGGTGGTGGCGATGGCCGAGCCGCTGCGCCTGGCCGACTGCTCGCCGACCTTCGAGGTGACCGTCCCGTGAACACCATCCGCTCCACCGCAACGGAGTCCGCCATGACCGCATCGCCCCTCACCGTGCCCCCGTTCGCGGTGATCTCAGGAGTTCAGGTCCGCACCGCGCTGCAAGGCCGCGAGAAACACATCGTGGCGGTGGTCGAGGAGACCTACCGGCTGCACGGTGCCGGTGAATCGGTGAACCCGCCGTCCTCGTTCCTCCGGTTCCCCGACCGCACGACGTCGCGGATGATCGCGCTGCCCGCCTCGATCGGCGGCCGGGCGCGGGTGGACGGGCTGAAGTGGATCTCCAGCTTCCCGGAGAACGTGGCGGCCGGCATCCCCCGGGCCTCCGCGGTCCTGATCCTCAACGACCATGTCACCGGCTACCCGTTCGCCTGCCTGGAGAGCTCGATCATCAGCGCCACCAGAACCGCCGCGTCGGCGGCGTCGGCGGCCGACTGGCTCAGCCGCGGCCGCCCGCGCCCGGTGCGCGTCGGGTTCTTCGGGGCGGGCCTGATCGCCCGCTACATCCACACGTTCCTGGAAGGCACCGGCTGGTCGTTCGACGAGATCGGCGTGCACGACCTGTCCGCCGACAGCGCGGCCGGCTTCCGCCTGCACCTGGAGCAGTCCGGCACCGCGGGCCGGATCACCGTGCACGAGAGCGCCGAGGAGCTGATCCGCTTCAGCGACCTCGTGGTCTTCGCCACCGTGGCCGGTGAGCCACATGTCGACGACCCCGCGTGGTTCGCCCACAACCCGGTGGTCCTGCACGTGTCGCTGCGCGACCTCGCGCCGCAGGTCCTGCTGGCCTCGACCAACATCGTCGATGACGTGGAGCACTGTCTCCACGCCGGCACTTCGCCGCATCTGACCGAACAGCTCACGGGCAACCGCGACTTCGTGCACGGCACGCTGGACGACGTGATGAACGGACGGGTGACCGTGCCGGCGGACCGGCCCGCGGTCTTCTCCCCGTTCGGCCTCGGCGTGCTCGATCTCGCGGTCGGCAAGTACGTCTACGACGAGGTGGCCCGCTCCGGACAACTGCAGGTCATCGACGACTTCTTCCACGAACTGCGCCGGTACGGATGAGCCCGGCCCCGGAAAGGTGAGGAGCCCGCCACTGCCGTCGGATGGACATTCCGAGGGCGCTCTGCTCCAGAGGAGGGACCCATCATGCCAGTCATCACCGTTCCCTACGCCTTCAACGAGGAAGAGCTCTACGTCGACCTCCAGGCGATCTTCGGGCAGTCACTGTTCCTCAAGTGCGAGGGCCTCAACTTCGCCGGGTCGATCAAACTGAAGGCCGCAACCGAGATGGTGGAGGCAGCCGAGCGGGAGGGCGTTTTGACTCCGGACTCGGTCCTGGTCGAGTCCTCGTCCGGAAACCTCGGCGTGGCACTGAGCATGATCGCGGCGAGCAAGGGCTACCGGTTCCTGTGCGTGACGGACTCCCGCTGCAATCTGTCGACCAGGCTGATGATGGAGGCCCTGGGCAGCCAGGTACACATCGTGGCCGCCGACGAGGCGAGCGGCGGTTTCCTCGGCGCCCGGCTCGACTACGTCCGCGACCTGTGTGCCTCCGACGACCGCTGGGTGTGGCTCAGCCAGTACACCAACCCGGGCAACTGGCAGGCGCACTACCGCAGGACGGCACCGGCGATCGCCCGCTGGTTCCCGCACCTGGACGTGCTGTTCATCGGGGCCGGCACCACCGGCACCCTGATGGGCTGTGCGCGCTACTTCCGCGAGTGGCACCGGCCGGTACAGATCATCGCGGTGGACAGCGTCGGTTCGGTGACCTTCGGCGGCGCACCGGGACGCCGTATGATCCCCGGCCTGGGCATGAGCGTCCATCCCCCGCTGCTCGACGAGTCCTTCGTGGACGAGGCCGTACGCGTCGCGGAAGCGGACACGGTCCGCGCCTGCCATCAACTGGCCCGGCACGGTTTCCTCTTCGGCGGCTCGACTGGCACGGTTGTCAGCGGCGCGATGGACTGGCTGTCCCGGCACGACACCCGCGGGCTGACCGCGGTGGCCATCGCCCCTGACCTCGGCGAGCGCTACCTCGACACCATCTACCACGCCAACTGGGTGCAGGACCTGTACGGCGAGGACCTGCTCGGAGCCGGGGCCTCCGACGGCCCCGCCCCGGGCGGTCAGCCCGCCGTCCCCCCGGCGGTCCCCCCGGCCGCTCCCCGGGAGCCCCGCCCGGCACCCCCGAGGCGCTCACCCGACCCCCAGCCGCGTGACCAGCGCAAGGAGCAGGCGGGCGATATCTGACGCCTGACTTTCTCCGTCAACTCCGCCTCCACCTCCGCTGAACGTCGGCCGCCAGCCGTGCGATCAGTGGGGGTGAGCGGCGCGCGGGGGGCGGGCAGGGCAGGGCTGGTGCGGTAGTCGTGGAGCAGGCCGTGAAAGGGCCTCCCCCACGCCTCGATAGGAAAGTCCGGCCCGGCACACATCCCCAAAAGCCATTTGTTTGCTTTAGCGGGCGCCAACCCCTACCCTTTCATTAACGCGACTACTTCGCTTTAACGGGGGTTGTGGCTCCGCATGACCACGGACCAGCACGCACACGTCAAGGACACACCATGACATCCGTCGAACTCACCGCCCCGGAAGTCGCTCGATGGGCGCTCCATGCCGGGCTTCCGCTGCCGGACGAACGCCATACCGACGTGGCCGCCACCGCGAACTACATCCACACCGTCATCCGCACCTTGCGCGAGCTGGACTTCGGGGAGACACCGCCCGCCGCCGCCTACAGCATCGAAGGGACGGCGGCCGATGCAACCCTTTGAGCTGACTCTTGCCGAGGCGGCCGCGGCCGTGGAGGAGCGCAGGCTCTCCCCGGTGGAGCTGACCGAGTCCGTTCTCGCACGGATCGACGCCGTCGAACAACGACTGGGGGCCTACGTCACCGTGGCCGACGAGGGCGCGCGCGGCTCGGCCGCGCGAGCGGAACGCGAGATCGCGGCCGGCGAGTATCGCGGCCCCCTGCACGGCATGCCCTTCGGACTCAAGGACATGATCGATGTCGCCGGAATGCCGACCACGGCCAGCTCCCGGGTCAGGGCGGACCACCGCGCACAGGCGGACAGCACCGTGGCGGAACACCTGTCCGCAGCGGGCGGGGTCCTGCTCGGGAAGACGCATACCCACGAATTCGCCTATGGGCTGACAACACCTCAGACCCACAATGCCTGGGACCACGAGCGCGTTGCGGGCGGGTCGAGCGGTGGTTCGGCGGTCGCCGTAGCCGCGGGGGAAGCCACCTTCGCCCTGGGGACGGACACCGGCGGTTCGATCCGCGTACCCGCGGCACTGAACGGGATCGTCGGCCTCAAGCCCACCTATGGCCTCGTCTCCCGGCACGGCGTCACGGCCCTGTCCTGGTCGCTGGACCACGTCGGCCCCCTCACCCGCACGGTGCGGGACGCGGCCCTCGTACTGTCCTCCCTGGTGGGCCATGACCCCCAGGACCCGGCGAGCATCCACACGACGCCGCCCGTCTACCCGCTGCCCCCGGAGGGTGGCGACTTGACGGGCGTGCGCATCGGAGTACCCGTCAACTACTACTTCGACCGCGTCGCCCCCGAGGTCGAAGCCGCCGTGCGCGAGGCCCTCACACAGATGGCGGGCATGGGAGCCGAACTCGTCGAGGTCGAGATCCCGATGACGCGCTATATCCAGGCGACCCATTGGGGTCTGATGGTCCCCGAGGCGACCGCCTACCACGAACGCACGCTGCGGACCGTCCCCGACCTGTACGCGCCGGACGTACGGATCCTCCTGGAGGCGGGCGAGCTGGTGTCGGCGGGTGACTATCTACGGGCCCAGCGCTCCCGCACGCTGATGCGCCAGGCGTGGCTGCGCCTCTTCGACCAGGTCGATGTGCTCGCGGCGCCCACGGTCCCGATGACCGCGACGAAGGCAGACCAGCAGACCGTCCAATGGCCCGACGGCACCACGGAGGGCGTCGCCGACGCCTACGTCCGCCTCTCCGCCCCGGCGAACATCACCGGACTGCCGGCCCTGAGTGTGCCGGCCGGCCGCGATCATGCGGGCCTGCCCATCGGGTTGCAACTGATAGGGCGCCCCCTGGAGGAAGCCACCGTGCTGCGCACCGGCCACGCCTACGAGTCTGCGCAGCGGCCGGTCGATCAGGGGGTGGTGTTGGCGAAACCCTGAGGAGGTGCGGTGGGCCGGGGCAGAGCGCCGTGGGTCCGCGGCCGGGGTTGCCCCGGGTCCAGGGCGGCCCGGGCCAGCCGGTGAGCGGACGGGCGTAACTGTCCTGAGCAGAGGTCGTCGCCCATCCGTCCTGCCTGCCTGCCTGCCTGCCTGCCTGCCTGCCTGCCTGCCGCTGGAGCACAACCCGTCGCCGGCCGTCGTTGCCCGTCGGCGCGCCCGGCACATGCATGATCACCGACAGGCCAGGGCCGGGGTTAGTGTGCCGGTGTCGGGCACGGCAGGACGAGGAGAGCCGCTGATGGAGTTCCTGGTCGACATGGTGACCACCGTTCCGGAGGGCACGTCCGAAGAGGCCGTGTCGGAGATCCGGAGCCGCGAGGCCGTACGGTCGCGGGAATTGACCGGGCAGGGACACCTGCTGCGGCTGTGGCGTCCGCCGCTCGCCCCCGGTGAATGGCGCACATGGGGTCTTTTCCTTGCGGACGACGCGGAACAGTTGGAGCAGGTTCTCGCGTCGATGCCGCTGCGGGTGTGGCGGCACGACATCGTGACGCCGCTGTCCCCGCACCCAAGTGACCCGGGCCCGCGAGCAGCCGTCCCGGCCGTGCCTGATGCCGCAACCATGGATCGCGAAGCCGTCCTGCGCGACGTCCTCGACCGGTGGAAAGCGGCCGTCGACGCGCATGAACCGCAGCGGGTCGCCGCCCAGTTCACCGAGGACGCGATCTTCCAAGGTCTGCACCCGTACAGCGTCGGACGGCAGGGCGTCGCCGACTACTACGCCTCCCAGCCGCTCGGGATGACGGCCGAGTACCAGATCCTCGAAACCAGGCAGCTCGCCGATGACCTGGTGCTCGGCTATCTGAGCGTCGACTTCGCGTTCACCGACAGGGCTACGGTCGCCGTCAACCTCAGCGTGCTGGTGAAGCACACGGAGGACGGCTGGCACCTCAGCCACTATCAGGTTTCCCGCCTCACACCGGTCGCTTAGACGCTATTTCGTTCGTCGTGATCTTGCATCAGCCCGGAACAGTGACTGCCTAGGCTGGTGAGTGGATGGCGCGGGACAGCCTGTGGGGGTCGTTCGAGCGGGTGGCGCGCCGGCTCCGGAGCGCCGCGCCCGCAGCGCGCTGGCCGACGTCGGCGCGGTGACCGGAAGCCACTGGCCTCCATCATTTCCGTGGCCACCTCGGGATGTACCTGTACCTGTACCTGTACCTGTACCTGGAACCAACTACCGCCCGGCTACGGCCTGCCGGAGGGAACCGCGTTCCGTCGCTTCACCGAGTCAGACGGGTCAGTTGTCAGACCGTCCCGGTTGTCCGTGGCGCAGGGTCGTGTGGCGGAAGGCGTTCAGGTCGGCGGTGTCGGTCGGAGTGCCGGGGGTTGGGTGTCCGGCAGCGAGGACGTAGAGGGTGCTGTGGGTGGCGCTGTCGAGCCCGAGGCGGCTTTCGACGGCGGAGTCGTCGAAGGCGGCGCTCTGGAAGGGGCCCAGGCCCAGGGCGGTGGCTGCCAGGGCGAAGGTCTGCCCGAGGTGTCCGGCGTTCAGGTGGCTGACCCGGTAGGCGCGGGGATGTCGGTACTTCGCGCGCAAACGTTCCCATGCGGCGACCACGAAGACGATGAAGGCCGCTTGGTCGATGCCCTCCTGGTGCACACACAGGGCCCCGGCTTCGGTGTGGGTGAAGCCTTCGCGCAGCAGCTCCAGGCTGTGTTCGCGGGAGTTGTAGTGGAACGGACCGGCGGGGATGCCGGTGACGTTGGGGGCGGCGAGGTAGGCGTCGAGTTCTTGCCGGGCTCCGCCGGAGGGGCTGGTGCGCCGGATGAGGGCCCCGTACTCGAAGCCGTCGATGAACTCGGCAGGGCCGAAGACGGTACGGAGCAGGACCGCGAGATCGTGCAGGCTCACCGGCTGGGCGCTGAAGGAGCGGTGCGTACGCCTGCGATAGAGGGTCTGCTCCAGCGGTGCGGACAGGCGAGGGGTCCGGTGTACGGGGCAGCAGGATGCGGTCGGCCTCGGGGTGCTCGGTGAACAGCGCCGGGCGCCCGTCGCGGGTGAGGTGCTGACGCAGCTCGGGGGTGGCCGTCTCGAAGGGGACATCGCGCGTGGCGTAGTGGAAGAAGGATGCTTCCGGTGACCAGGGTCCCCAGGCGTCCGCCAAGCGCTCGTCCTCTTCGGCCTCGGGGCTGCCTTCCTCGGCCAGCAGACCGCATTCGAGCAGTGTTCCGGCCGCCTTCACCACTGTCTCGGGATGCAGGTGGTCCAGAGCTTCGGCCGCTTGGGCGGGGGTGGTCCAGGTGTCGAAGGCGCTGAGGATCTCAGCGGTCGAGGGGTGCAGAGCGACCGGCGCGTGACCCCGGTAGGCATGGGCGACGAAGTCCCCCCGGTGCCAGTAGCACGTCAAGCCTCTCAGCCGCCGCAGCCGCACATCCACTCCCCTCACTCACAGGACTGATCCCTGATCTGCCCAAGGGCGCGGGCCGGCACCGGCAGATACCGCGCCGGCCCCGCCCCTCGGGTCACTTCTTGTTGAAGGCGCTGGTGCGGCGCTCTTCCCGCTCGACGGGCACAGGCTTGATCTCGATCTCGCGCATGATGGACACCTCCTTCGACTTTCTGTTCGAAGGCAGCGTAAACGCATGCATCACTTCCCAGGAAGCGAGGGAGAAGCCCAACGGCCTGTCGGTGGACTGCAATTGCCCGAAGGCCATCGCCCTCAGGACAATCCAGCGATCTTGGCTGAGAGGCGCCGGCGGAGACGTGCTCAGGTAGCCACGTCCTCTCCGTGCCCGCCCTCAGGCCGACCCGCCCGCCAGGCGGAACGATGAGCCGGGGATGTCACATGACCCATCGAACGCCAAGGCGAGCAGAGTGCGCGTGAGAGCCTGTCCGACGGCTCAGGTGCGGGGCCACAGCCGGATCGCAGCGACGGTCACGGTCCCGTGAAACCCGAGCGCCCGCTTATCGCAGCGGGTGGCTACGGCCCGGACGGCCTTGAGTCTGTTGATCGTCCGCTCGACCTCCTTCCTGCGCGCATACCGCTCCTTGTCGAAGCCGGCGGGCCGGCCACCCGGGCGGCCACGTCGCTGCCGGTTGGCCCGCTGGTTCGTCGGCTCCGGGATCGTGTGCCTGATCTGGCGTCCGCGCAGAGAGCGGCGGTTGCAAGAGAGCTGTACGCCCGGTCTCCGCCGACGTGATCCGGGCGGGTACGCGGGTCTCCGCCTTGCGGGCGCGGAACGCGGATGCGGTCCAGAACCGGGATCATCTGCGGCGCATCGCCCCACTGGTCCGGGCGTGACCAGTATCGCCAGCGGCCGCAGTCCACCCTCGCCCACCAGATGGATCTTCGTTGTCAGCCCGCCACGGGAGTACCCCAGGGCCTCATCAGTCCGATGCTGCACCGGCCGCGTCCGCCTGCCGGGCACCCACGGCGGGCGCCTTCGCGCCCCGGCGGCATGCTGATGGGCGCGACAGGAGGTCGAATCCACGCCGACCATGCTCCAGTCGATTCGTGCGGCGTCACCCGAGCCCACTCCGCATGCGAAAGATCACCCCGCCCCACACGGACCGGAACGACCCGCCATCGAGGCAGTCACGCAACCCATCGACAGCGCCTGGTCCCGATCCCCGGTGCCGATCGCCTTCCCTACCCCGTGACGATCTCTGCGCGACGGAAGGCGGCCGGGGACGCGAGGCGGGCCGTGCACAGCAGCGGGGCCCAGGCGGCGGTGTCCGCGAAGGCGCTGCCGCCTGCGGGGACGCTGTCGAGGACGACGCGGTCGGGGCGCAGCAGTACGGCGCCCGCCCGGCCGCCGCGCAGCCAGGCGGCGAGGGTTCCGTCGTCGCCGATGGCGTCCACGTGGACGGTCCGCGCGCCGAGCGCGCCGGCGAGTGCCCAAAGCGAAGGGGTCGGTGGCGCGGCGGTCAGGAGGGTGAAGGAGTCCCCTAGTACGTCGTCGAGACGGGTCCGCCGTCCGGCGACCGTCACCCAGGGCTGGGGGCAGAAGGTGCCCGCGAGGCCGCGGCCGCCCGGGCGGGTGCGGCGGCGTCGTACCAGCGGGCCCGGGGCCAGGGCGGGGCTGAGGTCGCGGCCGGTCGCCGCGACCAGGCCGGGGAGGCGGCAGGCCGCGCCCAGGACGGTCCGGCGCAGCGCGGCCGCGCGGTCCTGGCCGCCGGTCATGGCCCAGCCCGTCGCGACGGCGAGGCGGATCATGTGGCGGGCGTGCGGTTGGCGTTCGCTCTGGTAGGTGTCGAGCAGCCGCTCGTCGGCGCCGTTGGCCAGGACGCGCGCGAGCTTCCAGGTGAGGTTGTGAGCGTCGCGCAGGCCCGCGCACAGCCCCTGTCCGACAAAGGGCGGTGTCAGATGGGCGGCGTCGCCGAGCAGGAAGACCCGGCCCCTGCGCCACCGGTCGGCGATACGGGCCCGGAAGGTGTACTGCGCCTGCCGGATCACCTCGAAGGCCTCGCCGTACGGCCCGTGCGGGAGGTCCACCCACGGCGCCACGAGCGCGCGCAGGCGCTCCCGCCCGTCCGGACCGTCCAGGTCCTCGCCCTCGGGCAGCCGGAACTCCCACCGGTAGCGGTCCTCGCCGACGCGCATGAACGTCGCGGGCCGGGCGGGGTCGCAGACCTGGTCGACTCCTTCCCAGCACCGGACGGGGGCGCGGGTGCGCACGTCGATCACGGTCCAGTGTTCCTCGAAGCGCAGGTCCTCCCATCCGGCGCCGATGGCCTCGCGGGTGAGGCCGTTGGCGCCGTCGCAGCCGAGGACGGCGTCGGCCCACACGTGCTGCGAGCCCTCGTCGGTATCGCGACGGTAGGTGACCTTGACCGGGCCCTCGGCGGGCTGGTCGACGGCGACCACCTCGGCCCCGCCCCACAGCTCGCACTCCGGACGCCGGGCCAGGCCGTCGCGCAGCAGCCGTTCCAGCTCGGGCTGGTCGAACATGCTGGTCTGCGGGAAGCCGTGGTGGCCGTGCGGGGACCGGCGGACCTCGGCCATCACCCGGTGCCGGGCGTCGAGCAGTCTGAGGCCCTTGGCCGGTCGGGCGATCGTGGCGAACTCCTCGTGGATACCCGCGGCTTGCAGGATCCGGCGCACCTCGTCGTCCGTGGCGACGGCTCGCGGCAGGGCGTAGACGTCCCGGTGGCGTTCCAGGACGACGGTACGGATGCCGCGCCGGGCGAGCAGGAGTGCGGCCGTGACGCCGACGGGCCCCGCTCCGATGATCGCGACGGGGACATGTGCCGACCCGGTCGCGGCGCCCGGTGGCCCGGCCTGATCGGCGGTCATGCGGCGTCCTCCACCCGGCGTCCGGCTTCGGCCGGGCGGCGCACTGCCGCAGCGTCCGCCACGGGCGTGCGCTGCTCGCCGAGGTCGATACGCCGGTCCGGGGTGGCGATCGTGGCCGTCACCATGTCGCCGTCGTGCAGGTAGTGGGGGTTCCTGGCCTGGTTTCTGAAGAACGCCTTCCACTTCACGGCGGGCGGCAGCAGCGCGCTGATCTTCTCTACGGCCTTGGGCGGAGCTTTCAGGGCCGTGCCGCCGGGGGTGCCGGTGAGCAGCAGGTCGCCGGGGTCGAGGGTCTGGAAGCGGGCGAGCAGCGTCAGGGCCTCGGCCGGACGGACGATCATGTCGGCCAACGTGCGGTCCTGGCGCAGCTCGCCGTTGACGGACAACCTCAGCCGCAGGTCGATGAGGTGGGCGAAGTCCTCCGGCTCCAGGAGAGCGAGGTGCGGCCCGGTGGGCGTGAAGGTCGGGTACGACTTGCTCTCGTAGAACTGGCCCTTGGTCAGCTGCACCTCGCGGGCGCTGACGTCGTTGCACAGGACGAGCCCGGCGACGTACGAGGGCAGGTTCCGCTCGGTGACGACGGTGCCCACGGGCAGGGGTGCCCCCATGACGAGCCCGAGTTCCACCTCGTAGTCGAGGAACTTCACCTGTGAGGGCCGTACGACGGTCTCCGCCGGGCCGCTCACCGAGCCCGATGCCTTGCGGAAGAACGTGGGCGGAACGTCGCCCCGGAAGCCCGAATCGCGGGCGTGGCTACGGTAGTTGACCATCTGGGCGACCACCCGGCAGGGGGTGGTGACCGGGGAGAGCGCATCCAGGCCGGCGACGGGCGTGCCCTTCTCGCCGGAGGCGGCGGCCTCGCGTACGGCGACGCGGTCGGCGAGCAGTTCGGCGGTGGTGCGGGCCTCGGTGTCGATACGGACGGCGTGGTCGCCGAGGACGGCCCACCATCCGTCCGTGGTGCGCAGGACACGGGTGCTCATGCGCCGACCCCGCTTCGCCCGCTCGCACTGTCGCGCTGTGGTCCGCGCGTCGTCTCGGTCCGCTCACTGCGTACGTTCATGAGGTCATTGCTTTCATCAGGCCCAGCAGTCGGGCGGGGTCGAGTTCGTTGTCGCCGCGCAGTGCCCGGAGGACCTCGCGCAGCCTGGCGGGGGACGGGTCGGCGCCGAGGAAGTCACGGGTGACCGGCGGTCCCCACTGGGCGAGTCCGCTTGCCGACATGGGGGCCCAGCCCGGCTCGATGTCGTGGGAGAAGAGGTCGCCGTCGGCGTAGTGCTCCAGCATGAACCGGTCGGGGTCGCGCCAGTAGTCGAAGAGCTGGCTGCCCTGAATGTGCCGTCCGATGCCCCAGCTGCGCCGATAGCCCCGCTCGGCCAGGTACTCGCCACCGGCGGCGATGGCGTCGAGGTCGGTGACCTGGTAGGCGGAGTGCACATATCCGGTGCCGGGCCCCAGGTGCAGGGCCAGGGTGTGGTGGTCCACGGCTCGGCTGCCCTGATCGCAGCGGATGAACGCCATCGTCGGACCGCGCTCGCGCTGCCCGTCCAGGAACAGGAAGTCGCTGACGATCATGCCGAGGGTGTCCAGGTACCAGTCCAGGGCCCTGGTGAACACCCCTGTCTCCAGCACCACATGGCCCAGACGCTGAATCCTGGACGGCTCGCGGGCGGGCCGCTGTGCGGCATTGGCCCGGGAGGGACGCGCGCCGAAGTTGAGGGTGAGCGGCCGCTGTTCGGGCAGCGCGGGCAGTTCCTCGGCGCAGTGGACGACCCGGACGGGGAACCCCGAGGGATCGAGCAGGTCCACCACCGTGCCGCCGCCGGGCGCATCCACGTCCCGTATGCCGGATCCGGCGAGGCGGGCCAGCCGGTCCAGGTCCGCCCGCTCGGCCGCCCGGAACGCCGGACCGATGAACCGGGAGGCGCGACCGCGGCGGATGACCATGCAGGGCGGGCCGGCGAAGGTGCCGCGCAGCCACAGAGTGTCCGGCGCGCGGGCCGCGACGAAGAAGCCGAAGTCGCGGGCGAACACCTCCGCCCGGTCCAGGTCGGGCTTCTCGAACTCCAGCCAGGCCAGGTCGGCCACCTTGATCACGGGGTCGCGGGAGCGCCCCGGCCGCTCCCCGCGCAGGGCGCCCTGCGCGCTGTGGAGGCCTTGATGTGCCGTCTCGGCGCCGGCCCCGGTGATGCGGGTTTCAGACACGACATCCTCCGAAACAACTTCATGGCGAGGAAGCATATTGATGAAAGCATCAACTTTGAGAGGTCGATCGTCAAGAGGGTCGGACTCGGTAATTGATGAATCCATCAGAACTGCGATCGCCATCTTCGACCTTGCTAGACTCGCCGCATGCCGACGTCAGCCCCGCCCAGCAACCGGTTCGCCCGCCGCCGCGCCGAGACCCGCCAGGCACTCGTCCGCGCGGCCCGGCAGATCCTGGCCGAGTCCGGGGACACGAGCGTGAGCATCCAGGCGATCGCGGACCGTGCGGACGTCGGCTTCGGCTCCTTCTACAACCACTTCGAGTCGAAGACGGCCCTGTTCGACGCGGCGGTGGCCGACGCGCTCGACGAGTACGGCCAGGCCATCGACGAAGCGGTCCAGGAGATCGACGACCCCGCCGAACTCGTCTCGGCGGGCGTGCGGCTCAGCGCCAAGATGGCCGGGTCGCACCCCGAGATCATGCAGATCCTGCGCCACCGCGGGCTCGGGCAGATCCTGCCCCCGTCCCGCGACTCCGTGCGCGCCGGGGAGGCCCCCTCCGACCGCGGCCTGGCCCCGCGCGCCCTGCGCGATCTGGAACGGGGCGTCGCTTCGGGCCGATTCGCCCCCCTCGAACCGACCGTAGCCCTGTCCGCGATGGGCGGGGCCCTCCTCGCGCTCCTGGAGCTGAGGTTCGCCCGTCCCGACATCGACGGCGACGAGGCCGGCGCGAACCTGGCCGAGATGGTCCTGCGCATGCTGGGCGTGCCCCCGGACGACGCCCACGAGGTCGCCCGGCGCGCACTGCCCGAACTCGCCTGACGGGGACGAGCCCAGAACCGGACGGCCGATGGGCCGACGGCGCATCTACCGCCCGGCGGCCCATCGGCCGGCCCGCGGCGCGCGGCTCCGCGCCGGGAACGCCGCGCGGGCGACGGCACCCGGAAGACCCCTGAGCGGCCCGTTCGCCGGGCGGCTGGATTCGGGTGCCGGCCTTCGCCTCTCGCGCATGCTCCAGGGGAGGCGTTGCCCGCGCCGTCCCGGCCGGGCAACGCCGTGCGCGCCGCCCTCGGCCCTGCGGCTCGCTCAGCGGACCAGCTGACCGATGCCCAGCAAGTTGCCCTCGCTGTCACGGAACCAGGCGCCCGGAAGTCTGGTCGCCACGCGTGCCCGGGCGAGAGGGTCGCTGTCGTCTGCGCTCATGTCCCCGCTCTGCCCCGAGCGGCCGCCGCAGGGGCGCAGGCGCCAGGCGTGTGCACCACGACAGCGTCAACCGACGATACGGAGCATCGCACAGCCGATCCGGGGCAGGGCGCCGGGAGTTGACCGGGGTGAACCCTTGGCGGCGCAGGGTCGGGCATGCTGCGCGCTTCCTCTGCCCGGGTGAAGTCGTGGGCGGGCCGTGTCCGTCGCGGCCCCGGGCCGTTTGTGAAAGCGTGATCTCCACTCGACGTATGTATGCAGCGCTCGTCCTGACCGCCGGCGTTAGCGCCCTCGCGATGTCGTCCGCCTCGGCCGCCCCCGTGGCCCCGCCCGCCCAGCCGGCCCCGCAGGGGCTTTCCGTGCTCAGCACGCTCGACAGCCTCGGCGTCGCGTCCGTCCCCGCCAAGTACCAGGGACAGCTGCCGACGGCCACCGGCCAGCTCCAGCACGTCCGTGACCTCGGCCAGCTGCATCAGGTGACCGATCTGGCCGCCCCGGTCGTGGGCCTGCTGCCCATCATGGCCTAGGGCATGTCCGCAAAGTCCCGCCTGGCTCGCGACGCTCCCCCAGCTACCGCTGGGAGGTGCCCCCAGGCACGCACGCTCGCTGCGTTGTCGGGATCGTCCACGTAGGCCCACTACGAGGACGACCCTCCGCCTTGCGAGCGCACGCACCAGACGCCGCGAACCCCGCCCTCCGGGCGGACGACGGGACTTTGCGGACACCCCCTAGCCCTTCTTCACACGGTTCACGGCCTTCGCACGGTTCACGGCCGGGGGTGGAACGCGTCCGTCGCCGCGTTCCGCCCGGCCAGGATGATGGCGCAGCGACGACTCCCCTGGGCCCGCATGAGTGCGCGGGCGCCAGGGGATCGCTCTGTCGGTGCTCCCACAGGAAGCCCTGGCCCGTGTGGGGAGGCAGCTCATCCACCGGACACAGGGGTAGCGCATCGCGTCTCGGCTGATTCAATGGTCGCCGAGGTGAGAGACATGGTGTCGACCGACCGGCTGCTTGCGTTTGCGGCGATGTCGTTGCTGGTGATCGTGATTCCCGGGCCGAGCGTGCTCTTCGTGATCGGCCGTGCGCTGGCACACGGCCGCCGCACAGCGCTGGCGACCGTCCTGGGCAATGTGCTGGGTTCGTATCTGCTGGTGGCCGCGGTGGCGTTCGGCCTCGGGGCGCTGGTCGAGCAGTCCGCCGCCGTCTTCCTCGCCGTGAAACTGGCCGGTGCGGCCTACCTCGTCCTCCTCGGAGTCCAGGCGTTCCGGCACCGCAGGGACATGAAGGTGGGTGCGGCGGACCGGCCCGCACAGCCCGCCCGCGGCGATCTGCGCACGATCGCCGACGGCATCCTGGTCGGCATCACGAACCCGAAGGGCATCGTGTTCTTCGCCGCCGTGCTTCCCCAGTTCGTGGACCACGCGGCCGGCCGGGTGCCCGCCCAGATGCTGGTCCTGGGACTGGTACCGATCTGCATCGGCCTGATCACGGACACCGTATGGGGGCTGACGGCCTCGGCGGCCCGCAACTGGTTCGCGCGCTCCGAACGCCGGCTGTCGATGATCGGCGGCGCGGGCGGCTTCGCCATGATCGGTCTGGGCATGACGGTGGCGGCCACCGGCCGCGCGGACTGACCGCGGGGCGCCCCCGGCGTCCGCTCGCTGTCGCCTGCGGACGTCACCGCTCGGCGCGGTGCACGCGTGCGAGCAGCAGGACCGTGTCGTCGGTCGGGGAACTCGGGACCAGGCGGGCGAGGATACGGTCCGCCGTGTCCTCCAACGATTCGGGCACCTGGGCCACTTCCGTGCGGAGGGCGTCCAGGCCCTCGTCGATGTCGTGGCCCCGCGCCTCGATGAGGCCGTCGGTGTACAGCACGAGGAGGGCGGCGTCGGGCAGTTCGAGTTCCGTCGTCCGGAAGGGGCAGCCGCCGACACCGAGGGGGACGCCCAGCACATCGTCGATGAGCCGGACCCGGCCGTCCGGATGGCGGACGAGGGGCGGAGGGTGCCCGGCGCTGGCGATCCGGGTGCCCCCGGTGGCGGGGTCGTAGCGGATGTAGAGGCAGGTCGCGAGTTCGATGCCGGCTTCTTCGGCGCACTGGTCGAGTTCCGTGAGCAGCTCGTCCGGTTCCTGGTCGTGCCGGGCCAGCGCCTTGGCGGCGATACGCAGCCGGCCCATCGCCGCGGCGGCCGACACCCCGTGGCCCATGACGTCCCCGACGACCAGGGCCACCCGGCCGCCGGGGAGGGAGATCACGTCGTACCAGTCGCCGCCGACCTCGGTGACCCGGCTGCCGGGCAGGTAGCGGTGGGCGAGATGCAGGTGCGGGCCGGTCACCAACGAGGTGGGCAGCAGGGCGCGTTGGAGGGTGAGCGCGATGTTCCGCTCCCGGCTGTACAGCCGCGCGTTGTCCAGGCACAGCGCCGCACGGGAGGCGAGTTCGCCGGCCAGGCCGAGATCCTGCTCGGTGAAGGTCGGCCGGGCCGCGGACCGGCCGAAGACCGCGATGCCCTGCACCGTTCCCCGGGCGATGAGCGGAGCGAGGAGGAGGCAGGCCAGGCCGCTGTCGGCCAGCAGCCGGGCCCGCGACGCGCTCAGCATGGTCCGGGCCATGAACTCCTGGTTCACGGGTACGCAGAGCGGGCGGCCGGTCCGCAGCATGCGGTGGATGGCGGAGCCCGGCGGGTAGTGCACTGCTTCCAGCCCGCTCACCAGTTCCGTCGCCGGAGGGGGCAGGACGGTGCCGTGGGCGATCCGGTGGGTGTCCACCGGCAGGGCGGGGTCGAAGGCCGCATGCTCGTCCTTCCACTCCACGAGCTCCACGACGGCCGCGTCGGCGAAGTCCGGCACCGCGGCCTCGACCAGTTCCTGGGCCGTGACCTGCACGTCCAAGGTGGTACCGATCCGGGCGGAGGCGCGGTTGAGCAGCGCCAGCCGCTGACGGGTGGCGGTGGCCTCCACGATGGCCTGCTCCCGGTCGGTCACGTCCACCAGCAGGCCGCCGACCCCCTGGCGGGTTCCCACGGCCTGGGTGAGCGGGAAGAAGCTCACGGACAGCACCTTGTCCCGGTCCGGGTGGCCCCGGGTGCGCATCCCCACCCGCACCCCCGCGACGGGTTTGCCCTCCGCGACGACCGCGCGCAGCATCCGCTCGTACTCACCGCCGTCCGAGGTGATCATGATCTCGGCGAGGCGTCGTCCGAGGTGCTCCTCGATGGGGAGTCCGTTCATGTCGGCGAGCGCCTGATTGAGGTGGAGGTAGCGCAGTTCCTCGTCGAACATGGCCAGGCCTATGGGGCAGGTCTCGAAGAGGGAGTCGAGGAAGGCGAGGTTGGTCTTCACCCGGTCCAGTTCGTCGCCGCGGCTCGCCAGCGCCATGACCACCGAATTGCCGCCGACGCCGGTCACCGGGAAGGCGCGGAAGCCGCAGTCGAGGACCGTGCCGTCCCGGTGCGCGGCCTGCAGACGGCCGCGCCAGTACCCGAGGGTCCGGCCGCGCTCCGCCATGCGGGCGCAGGCGTCGGGGCCTCCCCCGGGCGGCGCGGGGAGCAGGAGGGCGCCGGGCTCCGCCAGCGCCTCCGCGGCGTGGTAGCCGAAGAGGTCCCGGGCGCCGGGGCCCCAGTAGCAGATCCGGTTGTCGTCATCGATGCCGAACACGGCGACGGCCACGTGCTCCAGCAGCGATCCGGGCTCGGACCAGAGCGGCCCACGAGCCCTGGCGTCGCTCGGCCCGTCTGATGGCACCGGCTTTCCTTCCACCCGCCGCGCAAAGTGGCCGGTCCGCCCGCCGGACGGCAGAGCGGCTCTCTTCATTCTGCGCTTGTCTCCCAGGGGCGGACACTCCGGCGTGGGAGGCCAGGGGCCCGGGGCTCGGGCCTCCGCTCCGGCCGTGCGCCCTAGGGGCCGCCGGGCCCGGAGGACGGTGCGCGCCGGGGGCCGGGGACCGGCGGCGAGAGGACGAGTTCGGCGACGGCCCCGCCGTCCGGTGCGTTCGAGAACCGCAGGGTGGCGCCGAGGACACGGGCCTGTCCCACGGCGATGGTCAGCCCGAGACCGTGACCGGTCTTCCGGCCGCTCGCCGACCGGCTCCGGAACCGCTGCGGGCCGTGGTCGAGGAGGTGGCCGGGGTAGCCGTCCCCGTGGTCCCGCACGGTGATGACGAGACCGTCGACGGTCAGGAGCACCGGCGGCCGGCCGTGCCGGTGGGCGTTGGAGACCAGGTTCCCCAGCACGCGCTGGAGCCTGCGCTGATCGGTCTCCACCCGGGTGTCCCGCTCGATACGGACCTCGGCCTGCAGCCCGGTGGCCAGCACCGCGCGCTCGGCCAGCGGTCCCAGTTGCCGCACCTCGGTTTCGGCCTGCTCCACCTCCGCGTCGAGGCGGGAGATCTCCAGCAGATCCTCGGTCAGCCGGCTCATGGTCCGGATCCGGTCCTGCACCATCTCGGCCGGGCGGCCCGGCGGCAGCAGCTCCGCCGCCACGTGCAGGCCGGTCAGCGGGGTGCGCAGCTCGTGCGCCACATCGGCCGTGAACCGTTGCTCCCTGTGCAGCTTGGTCTGCAGCGCGGCGGCCATGGCGTCGAGCGCGGCCGCCACGGCCGCGGTCTCGTCCTGGGCATAGGGGGGACACCGGACATGGGGGTCGTCCACCCGGGCGTCGAGATCGCCGGTGCTGATTCTGCGGGCCACCTGGGCGGTGTGGTGCAACCGGCGGGTGATACGGGAGACACCGAACAGCCCGACGGCGAGGGTGAGCACGATCGCGAAGGAGGAGGAGCCGATGATGGCCCGGTCCAGCCCGCGGATCACGGCGTCCCGCTGGGTGTAGTCGATATGGACGGCCAGGGCCTTGCCGTCGGCGGGCGTGACGGCCCACATCACCGGCCGGCCCTTGTGCTCGGCGAGCTGTGTGCCGCGCTCGCCGCGCAGTGCCACGGTGCGGAGCGGGGCGGGGAGGTCCGCGGGGTCGACCGCGGCGTTGCGGCCGAGGGGCTCCCCCGCGACGTACGCGTCCGCGACGGAGTCCAGTTCGGACAGCGCGACGCTGCGCGCCTGCCTCTCGGTCTGCCGCCCGACCAGGACGTGCACCAGCACGCCGACCACCGTGGCGAGGACGCAGCACATCACGATGACGAAGACGGCGAACTTCCAGTACAGCGTTGCCGTCCAGGCGGGCAGGTGCAGCCGCCTCCGGGGCCGGCCGGCGCTCATGGCGTGCGCTTCGGGACGGGGGTCGCGGAGTCCGCCTGATCGAACTCCATCGACCGCAGGGCCATGGTCCGGGTCCGGGTGTCCCATGCGTAGACGGTGCGGGTGTCGTAGCCGGGCGTACCGGTGGGCTCCCGCAGGATCAGATCGCCGTTCGCGATCTCCACCGACAGCGGAGTCGCGCCGGCGTCCATGATCCGGGTGACCCGCCCGTGGTCGAGCGTGAAGACCCACAGGGCCAGCGACTGGTCCGGGGCCTCTATGCCGACGATCAGTTCGGCCTTTCCGT
This sequence comes from Streptomyces caniferus, assembly GCF_009811555.1. GTDB lineage: Bacteria > Actinomycetota > Actinomycetes > Streptomycetales > Streptomycetaceae > Streptomyces > Streptomyces caniferus. Next base: position 205,525 of record NZ_BLIN01000003.1, read on the forward strand.
CGCCCGTCAGATCCCGGTACTGGGGTGTGCGCACCGGGCAGTGCGCCGGCTCGGCGGCGCAGGCGTTGATCTTCCGCATGGTGGCGGAGTCGAACTGCGGTCCGCCGCCGAGCGAGGACCCCGCGGCCGCCTGCGCCTTGACGACGGTGAGCAGATCCGCCGTGCGGATGTCCCCGGACGGCACGGGCGGCACCCGGGGAACGGCCGCGGGAAGGTTCTCCCCCTTGCCGCGCTCGGGCTGCGGCGCGGGCTTCCGCTCGGGCCACAGCCGTACCGGGGCGGAGGCGGCCGAGGTGTGACCGGCGCTCCGCGGTTCCCCGCTGTCCGTACACCCGCTCAGCAGCACGACCGTGCCTGTCGCCGCGAGAGCGAACGACGTCATCCGGGGAAACGCCGGGGGCGACAAGGAAGGGTGGAGAGGCACGTCTTTTCCCGTCGTGGTGCGCGCTGAGCCTCTCCGGATCATAATGCGCGCCGCGCACCGCGGGGAAAGGTGTGGTCCCGGGAATGCTGCGGGGTTGGGCGGGGCCCGGAACTGCCGGGGCCCCAGCGGGACTCAGCCGACCGGCGATGTGGCCGTGGCCTGCCTCTCCATGGGGCCCGACCAGGTGCGGCGGGGAGGGCGGCCGACGAACTTCCCGAAGAGCAGTGCCGCGACGGTGGCCGCGAGCACGCCCGGCACCATCTCGTAGATGCCCGACTGGAGCGGCCCGAGGAGCGGGTCGATCTGCTTCCACATGACGACGGTGACCGCCCCCGTCACGATGCCGGCCATCGCCCCGGCACGCGTCATGCGCGGCCAGTAGAGCGAGAGCAGGATGACCGGGCCGAAGGCGGCGCCGAAGCCCGCCCAGGCGTACGCGACGATGTCCAGTACGGCGCCGCCGCTGAGTGCGATGGCGTAGGCCACCAGCGCCACGACCACGACCGTCACACGGGCCGCCAGCACCATCGACGCGTCCGAGGCCCGCCGCTTGACGAAGGCCCGGTAGAAGTCCTCGGTGAGGGCCATCGCGGAGACCAACAGCTGGCTGTCCGCGGTGGACTTGATGGCGGCGAGCACGGCGACGAGCAGGATGCCCGCGACCCACGGGTTGACCAGCTGGGCGCAGAGCTGGATGAAGACGGTCTCCGGGTTGTCCAGCGGCTGGTCGAGGGCGGCGATCCCGACCAGCCCCACGAGCGAGGCACCCGCCAGGCAGACGACCACCCAGCCCACACCGATACGGCGGGCCAAGGGGATGTCGCGGGTGCTGCGGATGCTCATGAAGCGGACCAGGATGTGCGGCTGGCCGAAGTAGCCCAGCCCCCAGGCGAGCAGGGAGATGACGGCCACGGCACCGAGCGGTTCACCGGACACCCACCGGGAGCCGTCGAAGTGGGCCTTGGCCCCCATGTCCAGCAGGGACGACGTCTTGTGGGCGAGTACGTCGTGGAACGCGCCGAATCCGCCGAGCAGTCCGATGCCGATCATGGGGAGGGCGATGGCCGCGCAGAACATCACCGTGGCCTGCACCGAGTGCGTCACACTCACCGCGCGGAAGCCGCCCAGCACGGTGTAGACGACGATCACCACGGCGAAGACGGTGAGCGCGAATTCGAAGCCGCCCCCGAAGATCCCCTCGAACAGCACTCCCCCGGCCAGCAGCCCGCTGGCCACGTAGACGGTGAAGAAGACGACGATGACGGTCGCCGACACCAGGCGCAGCATCCGGCTGCCGTCCTCGAAGCGCTCCTCCAGATACGCCGACAGCGTCTTGGCGTCACCGGCCAGCTCGGTGTACGTGCGCAAACGCGGCGCGACCAGGCGCCAGTTGAGATAGGTGCCGACGGCCAGGCCGACGGCAATCCACGAGGCGCCGATCCCGGCCGCGTACACGGCACCGGGCAGTCCCAGGAACAGCCAGCCGGACATGTCACTGGCGCCCGCGGACAGGGCCGCCAGTGGTGCGCTCAGGCGTCGCCCGCCGAGCGCGAAGTCGGAGAACGTCACGGTGTCCTGGTACGTCCAGATACCCACGGTCACCATGGCGAGCAGGAATATTCCGAATATGATCATGGCCGGTACGATCAGGGGTGTCACCACTGCTCCTCGGTGCAGGCACTGCCAGGTGGCGCGGGAACGCGGCATCCCACCAGGAGAACCCGGACGGGAAGGCTCCGGCGCGAGCTGACAATACGGATCAGCCCTCGGGAGCGGCACCCCTTGGGACGGATGCCCCTTGCAATCAAAGGCCCCACAGGCCTCAGACGTGCCGGACACCGGGGGCATATCCGGGCACACTTCCGCACACCGGGCAATACCCGCTGGGAGCCTACGAACTTGGCGATTCGGGCCGGGAATGGGCCGGGCGGGGGCTTCAGTTCGCCGTGGTACCCGTCCGGCGTGCCGCTGACGCCGTGCCGGCTGCCAGCGGTAGGACCCTCTGGTTCCAAGGCGGTCGAACTCCGTTCCAGGCGCCCCGGCGCTCCGTGGGCGTGTGAACGTGCGCCGGGTGGTGAAGGGTGCGGCCGGCCGCGCAGTGGTGTTCTCCGCGTGAGGAGGAGGTGCGTGCGGCGTACGCCCGGTGCCTGAGCCGCCGCGCTCCAACAGCCCTGGGCGAGGCCAGAAATGCCCTGAAGGCGCATCACGGGTGCGAACCATACTGGTGACGCTTCGCGGCCGGCCGCCCGCTGCCGCCGGCCCGGCGTGGTCTTCCTGCTCGTACGCGAACCTTCCCATCCGGCCCGGAGCGGCCCCGGCCCTCCGGCCACCTTCGAGGAAAAGGAGTTCTTCCCATGCGCCGCATCCGCTCGTTCGTCGTCGCCGCAGCAGCCCTGGCAGCCGCCCTGGGAACCGTCCCCGCCGCGTCCGCGGCCCCCTCTGCCTCCGCCCGCCCGGCGGCCTTCCCTTGCACCTCGGGGTACTTCTGTATCTACAGCGACTGGAACGGCGGGGGAACCCGCTGTCAGTGGTCACAGTCGAGCAAGGCGAACACCGCCGACGACTGCTCCTTCATCCAGCGGGGACAGAACGTCCGCTCCGTATGGAACAACACCCGGCACCGCGTGCAGTACTACACACAGACCAACTATCACGCGCGCGTCGGGTCCACCCCCTCCGGCGCGGGCGGCAACCTGCAGGGCAGCTACCAGATCCGTTCCTTCAAGCCCCAGTAGAAGGACGACCGGCGCGGTTTCAGGAGCCGCCCCCGCGGCCGTCAGCCCCGGGAAAGGCGGCTCCTGAAACCGCGTGGGGAGCCGGTGACTTGCCCCTTGCGCAAGGCCCGTCCGCGTGCCCACCACCCGGCTCGACCGGTGCTCTCGTCGCGACGGTCCCCCGCTGACCTGCCGCTGTCGGTCCGGGCGGCACTGTGCGCGCATGAGCTTACGGGGGACCCGAGGGTCGCGTTTCTCTGGCAGACGGTCGTCTACCGGGGCTTCGACGTCGAGCTCGACGAACCGGGCCGCCGCAGCGGTGCCGCACTCGAAACGCTGATGACCGACCTCGGCACACCGGCCGAGGCCGAGGGGTTCGCACTCGTCGGCGAGTGGGCGGAAGCGCTGTCCAGAACCCTCACCGCAGGACTGCCCGCACTCCTGGCACTCCTCTCGCACCCGGACACCACGGTACGGCGGATCCTTCCCTTGGTGTTCGCCTACGCGGACGCTCCCACCGAGGAGGTCGTCCCCGCCCTCCTGGCCCGCAGCGAGAGCGACCCCGCCCCGGTCAGGCTCGGGCTGCTCTTCGCCCTGGCCCTGCACTGCGACATACCGGAAGTGCGCGACCATCTGCGGCGCCGGATGCGAGGCGAACCGGCCGACGCGCTGGGAGCGGCCTTCGGCCTGCTCCTGCCTCCGGTCCCGGAGTGCGACGACGGCGTGATCGACGAGGCGTTGGACCGGGGGCTCGTTCCGACCCCGGCTCCGGGTCCGGCCCTGACTCCGGACCCAGCTCCCACGCCGACGGGGGCGAAGTGTTCGAGAGAGCCCTCTGGGCGCTCACCCGGCGCGGCGATCCCCGCTGTCTGCCCTCCATCCGGCAGCGGATCCGGCAGGGCACCGTGCACCCCGGTCTGCTACGGCAGGCGAAGGACTCGGCCGACCAGCTGTGGCCGCACGTCCGGGCACGTCTCGGCCACGACCTGCCGGCCGGCGAGGTCCGCTCCCTGCTGACCGGCATCTCCGCATGGCCCGGGGGTGCCACGGCCCTCCCTGAGGTCATCACCACGCTGGAGCGCCTGAGCCGCCACATCGAGGCAACCGACTCTCCCGAGTTCGACGCGCTCGAAGCGGCCTCGGATGCCTGCATGTTCCTGCGCAAGCGGGGGCTCTCGGACGCGTCGGCGCTGTCCGCCCTGCGCCGCATCGCCACCGGGGCGGACCTCGAACTCGGACTTGCCGCCATCCGCGCCCTGATGGGGCTGGGCGAGTCGTCTCCCTGCTGCTGCACGTCCTGGCGCGCCGTGACCGCCCCGGCCGGAAGGCTGGAAGTCGAGGCTGGCGCTTCGACGTCAACGCATGCAACTGGCTGGGCGAGTTGGGTCCGAGAGCACTGCTCGCCGCCCCTACCCTGCGCGGTCTGCGCGACACTCCGGCCGAGGCGGGCGAACTGCGCATCGCCGCGGCCGACGCACTGCGGGCGATCACCGGTGACGCACCAGGTGCCCTGCCTGTTCTGCAGGGCTACACCACCGCCGACGGCCCCCTCGGCGCACGCGCCCGGGACGCCCTGCGGCGCATCGACCGCCGGTCCAGGGCGCCCAGGCCGGCACCGTGAGGCGGAGGAGCGCGCCGCGGTAGGGGGCCCTGGGACACGGATGCCGCGGAGAAGGGTGCCACGGGCGGGATACCGCGGCGAAGGTGCCGCAGGCGGGGATGCCGCCGAGGCCGTCACCGTGAGCTGACGATGCATCAACTCCCCCTGCATAAGCCATCCTTTAGGAATCGCCAAGCACTGTTATGAGGGTAAATCGCGTCGCATATCGGGCGTCGCGGTGAGCCGGTAAACAGGGTCCGGGCGACTCCGCGCGCAAGGTCCCGGAATCCGCGGGCAAGGTCGCGGCTTCAGCGCGTCTCGCACTCGCACATTAGACCGGGTTTGCGAAGTTTGTACAGCGAACATTTCAGGCCTCACCCCGGCAAACCATTGCTTGCGGGCGACGGACCTCGGACCACACGATCAGATTTCCCGCATGGCGGTCGACCGTGTTCCGGCCGACGTCATGCCTGTCGTCGAGGAGGTCCTGTGCACGACCAGACGAGTCTCAGCCCGGATGCGGCACGGCAGCTTGCGACCACCACCAAGACCACCCCGCAGATGCGCGGCATCACCCCGCGCTATCTGCTCCGCGCCCTGCCGTGGGTGGACGTCGAATCGGGTGTCTTCCGCGTCAACCGCCGCCGCACCTACGTCCTCGGCGACGACCGCATCAGCATCCACAGCGACGGCGGTTCGCCCCGCGTCGTCCCGGGCGACCTGCGCGAACTGCCGTACCTCCGGGACGCCGACGACGCACTGCTCTCCGAACTGGCGGACGCCTTCACGGAGGTCACCTTCGAGGCCGGGGAGATGCTCGCCCAGGACGGCGACGCCCACGACCAGCTGTGGGTGATCGCCCAGGGCCGCGCCGAGAAGCGGGCCAGCGGCCGCTACGGGGAGGACGCCGTACTCGAAGTCATCGGCGACGGCCAGTTCTTCGACCTCGACGCCTGGACCCGCTCCGAGCCCATGCCGTACCGCGTCAAGGCGCTCACCCCCGGCGTGGCACTGTGCGTCGAGCGCAGCGTGCTCGCCGGTCTGTGCGACCGCGACACGACGGTACGGGGAGCGGTGGATGCCTATCTCGCGGCGGACGGCGTCCTGCCGGGCGCCGAGGTCCCCGTCGACCTCAGCGCGGGGCATGTCGGCGAACCCGAACTCCCCATGACCTTCGTCGACTACGAGGACACGCCCCGCGAGTACCACATGACCCTCGCCCAGACCGTGCTGCGTGTGCACACCCGGGTCTCCGACCTCTACAACGGGCCCATCGACCAGACCCGCGCCCAGTCCAACCTCACCGTGCACGCACTGCGGGAGCGGCAGGAAGCATCGCTGCTCAACCACCCGGAGTTCGGTCTCTTCAACAATGTGGCCCCGGGCCAGCGGGTGCAGGCGCGCACCGGTTCCCCGACACCCGACGACCTCGACGAGCTGCTGACCAGGGTCTGGAAGCAGCCCGGTTTCTTCGTCGCGCATCCCAGGGCCATCGCCGCGTTCGGCCGGGAGTGTACGCGCCGGGGCGTGCCCCCGATCATCGACAACCGGTTCGGCAGTCCGCTGCTGACCTGGCGCGGCGTCCCGCTGCTCCCATCGGACAAGGTGCGGTTCTCCGGCAGTGCCGGCATCGGCACCACCGAGATCCTGCTGATGCGCACCGGCGAGGCCGAGCAGGGCGTGGTCGGTCTGCGCCCCGCGAAGGTCGAGGACGAGGTGGAACCCGGCCTGTCGATGCGGAACATGGGCGTCGACCAGAAGGGCGTCACGTCGTATCTGATGACGGCGTACTTCAACACCGCGGTGCTGGTGGAGGACGCGCTCGCCGTGCTCCAGAACGTCGAGGTCTCCAACTACCATGACTACAGCTGACGTTCCCCGCAGCCGGGGGCCCCAGGCGACTCCGACTGCGGACCCGCTCGCCGGCGGCCTGACGTCCGTCGATCCGGCTACGGTGTTGGCGGCGGCCCTGTCCATGGGCACGGTCACGGAAGCGGCCACGGGCCCGGTCGCCACCGACCCGACCGCCTCGGCCTCCCACGCCCCGCAGGCTCCGCATGCAAGCGAGGCCACCCAGGCCGCCCAAGCCGGCACCCCGTCCGTACAACCCACCGCCCAGCAGCCCGATCAGTCCGCGGCCCACCCCGTTCAACCCACCGGCCTCCCCGGCCAACCCGCCGCCTTCTCACCCGAGATGGCGCGACGGGACTTCCCGATCCTGCACCGGACGGTGAACGGGCACCCACTGGTCTGGCTGGACAACGGGGCCACCACGCAGAAGCCGCGCCAGGTGATCGAGACACTCGCCGCCTTCTACGGATCCGCCAACTCCAACATCCACCGTGGCGCGCACACCATGGCCCGGGAAGCCACCGAGGCATACGAAGGGGGCCGGGCGGCGGTCGCCCGGTTCCTGGGCGCGCCGTCACCCGACGACATCGTCTTCGTGCGCGGCACCACCGAGGCGATCAATCTCGTCGCCCAGAGCTGGGGACGGGCCAACCTCGGCCCCGGGGACGACATCCTGGTGCCCGTACTGGAGCACCACTCGAACATCGTCCCCTGGCAGTTGGTCGCCAAGGAGACCCGGGCCCGGGTGGTCCCCGTACCCCTGCAACCGGACGGCCAGATCGATCTGGATGCGTACGCCGACCTGCTGTCGATGCGCACCCAGCTCGTCGCGGTCAGCCAGGCGTCGAATGTCCTCGGCACCGTCCCGCCGGTGCGCGAGATGACCGCGCTCGCCCACCGTTACGGCGCCAAGGTGCTGGTGGACGGGGCCCAGGCGGTGGCGCACTTCCCTGTCGATGTGCAGGACCTGGACGCCGACTTCTATGTGTTCTCCGGCCACAAGCTGTTCGCCCCGACGGGCATCGGCGCCCTGTACGCGAAGCCGGAGGTCCTGCGGGACATGGCGCCGTGGCAGGGCGGCGGCAACATGATCGAGTCCGTCGGCTTCACCCGTACGACCTACGCCCCCGTACCGCACCTCCTGGAGGCCGGCACGGGGCACATCTCCGGCGTGGTCGGTCTGCTGTCCGCGCTGAACTGGCTGACGTCCTTCGACCGGGAAGCCATCGCCGCCTATGAGACCTCGCTGATGGCGTACGCCCAGCAAGCCCTGGCCACGGTCCCGGGCCTCGAGCTGCTGGGTTCCGCACCCGACAGAATCGCCGTACTGACCTTCACCCTCGCCGGTCACGACCCGTCGGCGATCGCCGACTGGCTGGACCGCGACGGCATCGCCATCCGCGCCGGCCACCACTGCGCCCAACCGGCGCTGGCCCACTACGGCCTGGAGAGCGCGGCGCGTGCCTCACTCGCGCTCTACAACACGTCCGAGGAGGTGGACAAGCTGGTGGCGTCGCTGCACCGACTGCAGCAGTCCGACTGACCCTGCCGCCCGTCGGGGCTGCCGGCCGGAGCCTCCGGTCGGCAGCCCCGGCGTCGTCCCGGCCCTGTCCACAACCCCGCCGCCGGCCCCGTCCGCGGGTCATACTGAGCACCTGGCAGCGATGAGGGGGAGCGCACATCATGACGTTGTCGCGAGACGGGGCCCGGCCGCCGCATCGGGTCGATGATCTGTCGGCCGCCCGCTGGGTCGAGGAGGGGGTCGGCGGGTTCGACAGCGGTGTGCATGCCCTGCTGCCGGCCGGATTCGAGGCGTACGTACGGTTGCTGCATCCCAGCGAGCCGGAGGACGGCCGGTTCGAGCGGTGGGCGGAGGTCGCGCAGCGGTCCGGCCGTCGTCTGCATCCTCTTGCGCGCTTCGCGGAGGTGGCCGGTCCGGGGGACGAGCCGCCCTGGCAGGGTTCGCTGCCCGAACATCTGCTGGCGGCGCTGTGTGCGGTGCTGGCGACGGAGACCGGCACCCCGCAGCAGTGCCTCTTCGGGCTCTGGGAAGGGTGGGGCTGGCTCCGTGACGAGGGGCCGATGGTGCGGCTGAGCGGCCGTGCCTACGCGTTGTACGAGGGACCGATCGACGCGGCGGCGGCCCTGGGGGACCGCAGCGCAGGGGTCTTCTTCCCGCAGGCACCGAATCTGTGGTGGCCGCAGGACCGGTCCTGGTGTGTCGCCACGGACGTCGACCTCGACTCCACCTACATCGGCGGGTCCGCCCGCCTGGCGGAGCGATTGGCGGGCGAACCACCCTTCGAGGTGTTCCCGGTGGCGCTCCACGACCGGATCGGCTGAGCCGCCCGTGGAGCGCCTGCCGTGGAGGGATCAACGCTCGCGCACGAGATCCGTCAGCTCTTCTTGCAGGCGTTGATGCGGACCGTGGCGCTGGTGTGCTTCACCTGCTTGGTGTGCGGGGTGTACCCGGGCGGGAAGGTGACCACGCCGACGGCGGCCCCCGTGTAGTTCTGCCGCTTCACACAGCGGCGCGCGGCGTTCTGGCTCACCTTGTTCTTGCCGAGGTTGGCCCGGGTCCCGCTCTGCTTGTACAGCGTGCCGTTCTTGAACAGGCCGACACGGATGGCCAGTTGGGCCACCTTCTTGCTGCACTTGATGTCGGCGGTGACGTTCACCATGTGCCGGTTGTCGGCATGGGCGTGGTGCGAGTAGTGCGGCAGATGAGTAGTGATCTTGCAGGTGATCACGTCACCACTACGGGCGTCCACCGTCCGCACGGTGCTGGTGCCGGTCGCGGTGTCGGGTCCCGCATCGGCGGGTGCCGAAGCGCCCGCGCTTCCCGCCCCCATGGTCAGGGCCAGCGCTCCGGTCAGTGCTCCCGCTAGCAGCGTCCGCTGTACGGTCCTCATGACATTCCCCCTGTGTGGCGCCCGTTGGGGCGCACTGCTGATGGCGGCGTCTCACCTCTCGGAACCGCTGGGAGGTGAGGCGTGCTGGTGCCAGCATTCCGTATCAGAGAGGTGGGCGTGGGGGTATTTCGCACATGTCCCCGCAGGGCGCCCGCCCCGCCACCCGTTCTCCACCATGACGGCACATTTTCCCGAAAAGGGCACACCGCGCCACCGCCTGCCGGCCCCGACCCGCCGGGGGGGCGGACCGGATTAGGTCACCGGCCTGATGCATCATCCTGCCTGCGCCAGTCCCGGGCCAGGACCGACCAGATCTCCATGTCGTGGCGCACGCCTCGGTACAGGTTGCTCTCGCGCAGCACGGCGTCGCGCACCATGCCGAGCCGCTTGGCGACATTGATGCTCGCGGTGTTGCCGGAGGACGCGACCCACTCCACCCGGTGCATCCCCCGCTGCTCGACCGCCCAGTCGATGAGCACCCGGATCGCGCGCGTGATCAGACCGCGCCCGACAGCCGCCTGCTCCAGCCAGCAGCCGACCTCGCAGTTGCCGGACTCGGCGTCGAACGTCTTGAACAGGACACCGCCGACGAGCACACCGTCGGCCCAGATGCCGTAGAGCCGGCCGCTGTCGGCAGCCGCCTTGTCCGCGTACGACTGCAAGAACGCCGTGGCGGACGCAAGGTCGGCGCTCCGGTCCGCCAGCGCGATGAACCGGCCGATGTACTCACGGCCCCGGTCCATGTGCGCGAGGTACTCCCCGGCGTTCCATGGCTCCAGCGGCCGCAGCTCCGCACCGTCGTCACCCAGCGATACCGCGAACATCCCGGTCTCCCCCGCCCTCGTTTCTCCGTCGGCCTGCTCTCCGTCAGCCGGCTTCGTGCTCGCGTGCGGCACGGGCTGTTCCGCCGTCGCCCGTGCGCGCCGCATCCGGCATCTTCCCATGGTCTCGCCCCGGGGCCGGCCGCGGGCGTGCGCCACCGACCGGCCCGCTCCTCCCCCGTTGCCGTCGGGGTCGGAAGGAAGGGGCACACTCAGCCGGCCGCCAGTTCCGCCATCACCCGTGCGGTCACCGGCACGGGGACGTCGTGCCGTGCTGCCGCTCGCAGCAACGCCCCGCCGATCGCATCGAGTTCCAACGGACGACCCGCCTCCGCATCGCGTTGCATGGACGACTTGCTGTCGGCCGGGAACGCGTCGTACAGCGTCAGCGCCTTCGCGGGGTCGGCCGGCGTACCGCAGGCCCCGCTCACCGCGGCGGCCTCCGCCACGAGGGACACCAGCTCCTCGCGCCGCCGGGTCCGTACCTCGCCGATGGTGAGCCCGTAACGGGTCGTGAGCAGGGCAAAAGGGGCGAGGAAGGCCAGCTTGGCCCAGAGCGCGCCGGTCTCGTCCTCGATCACGCGGGTACGCACCCCCGCCTCCTCCAGCATCGCGGCCGCCGGGCCGCAGCGCTCGGGTGCACCGGCCAGATCGATCTCCGTGAACGGGCTGCCGTGCTCGATGGTGCCCGCCCGGGTGCGGGTCGAGGCGACGCGGATGACGCCCGGCACGACGCGCTGGGCACCGTAGTGGGCGCGCAGCGTGTCCGGGTGCTCGATACCGTTGAGCAGCGGCACCACCGGACCGTCGCCGAGGACGGCGGCCGGGATGCGCTCCAGCGCGGCGTCCAGCGTGGTGTGCTTGACGGTGACCAGGCACAGATCGACCGGCTCCCGCAGCTCGGTGTCCGCCTCGACCTGCGCGGTGAAGTCGCCGAACTGACCGCTGCGCACCTGGATGCCGTTCCGGCTCACGCTGCGCGCCGTCGCCTCCCCGGCCACGCAGATCACCCGGTGACCCGCGCGGGAGAGCACGGCGGCGAGCAGACCGCCGACCCCTCCCGGGCCGAGTACCGCCACCGTCCACCGTCGTGGCGCGGCGCCCTCACTAAGCGGTGGGGCGGCGAGCAGCGTGTGGCAGTCCTGCCAGGCAGGCCCGCTCAGGAGCGGCCGCAGGCGGGTGAACAGGGTGAGCAGTCCCGCGCCCGACGCCGCACGGAACGCGGGGTCGACGCGGGCGATGTCGAGCTCGTTCGCGGCCGACAGTTCGGCGAAGTCCCGTCGCTGCCCCCGGTCCGGTGCGAAGGTGCGGCCGGTGAACCGGTCGCGGAAGGTGGCATCGGGTGCCGCGAGCGTCGGATAGGAGACGCCCCGGTCGCAGCTGCCGTAGAGGTACACCAACGCCTCGGCCTCCGCGCCGATCACCGCCGCCAGTTCCGCACGGCGCTCCAGCGGCAGAAGCGGGACGGGAAAGCCGTCGGTTCCGTAACAGGCATGGCACAGGCCGGCGAGCTGCAGGGCGGGGCGGGCGCCCCATACGGCGAGTCGTTCCCGTACGCGGCAGAGATGAGCGAGGAGGGTGCCCCCGGGGTGATCGAGGGTGCGGGCGCCCAACTCCTCGAGCAGCGCGAGGGCTTGGGGTGTGGCGTCACGAGGCACGGACATGGGGTCGGGTTCCTCTCCCTGTGAGGGGTCGGCACCTGCTCCGTGCTCTCCGCGGACGCTCCGGTCCGGTACGGAGAGCGGCACGGTTGCCGCCCTTGGGCCCTGCCTTGATCATCGGGGGCGGCCGATAGGACGTCAATCCCAGGGTTTGCTTGGTGTGCCCCAAGCCGGAGCTTGGGCAGATTGCCCGCGGTGACCTGCGTTTCCCATGGACGGCGCGCACATGGGCCGACGCCGGGAACACGAGGGCGGGCCACCGCGGTCCGCGTGCTCGCCGAGGGCCGATCGGGTCGGATTCGACGCACCCGGCCCGATGATTCCGCGTCTTCGGGCCGATGATTCCGCGCCATGGCGAGAGTCTTACTTCGGACCGCACCCTCCGGAAGGTGGAACGATGACCGACCTGCACGACATCCTGGAGACGTACCTCGGCGACGGCCCGGTGCCGGGCGCGGTGACCCTGGTGGCCCGCGGCGACCGGGTCGAGGTGCAGGCCGTCGGCTCGGCCGAGGCCGACGGCGGTACCCCGATGGCCAGGGATTCGATCTTCCGGATCGCCTCGCTCACCAAGCCCGTCGTCGCCGCGGCGGTCATGATGCTGGTCGAGGACGGCCGGATCGCGCTGGACGACCCGGTCGCGAAGTGGCTGCCGGAATTGGCGTCACCGACTGTCGTCCGCACGCCGGACGGTCCGGTCGACGACGTGGTGCCGGCCGCCGGACCCATCACCGTGTTCGACCTGCTCACCGCCCGCGCCGGCTACGGCTTCCCGTCCGACTTCTCGCTGCCGGCGGTAGGCCTGCTGTTCAGCGATCTGAAGCAGGGCCCGCCGCAACCGCAGCTCGTCGCGGCGCCGGACGCATGGATGGCGACGCTGTCCCGCATCCCGCTGCTGCACCAGCCGGGCGACGGCTGGCTGTACAACACCTCCTCCGACATCCAGGGGGTGCTGATCGCGCGGGCCTCCGGACGTCCGTTGCCCGAGTTCCTGGCTGAGCGGCTGTTCGAGCCGCTGGGCATGACCGACACCGGATTCGAGGTACCGGCCGGCAAGCTCGACCGGTTCACCAGCTACTACCGACTCGGGCCGACGGGCGAGCGCGAGCTGGTCGACGCACCGGACGGACAGTGGAGCAGTCGGCCGGCGTTCCCGTCCGGCGCCGGCGGACTGGTCTCGACCGCCGACGACTGGCACGCCTTCGCGCGGATGCTGCTCGCCGACGGGACCGTCGACGGCCGCCCGCTGCTGTCGCCCGCGTCGGTGCGGCAGATGACCACCGACCACCTGACCCGGGCCCAGCGCGACGCCGGAAAGCTGTTCCTGGAGGGCCAGGGCTGGGGTTTCGGCGGCTCGGTGGACATCGAAGCCATCGAGCCCTGGAACGTACCGGGCCGCTACGGCTGGATCGGCGGCACCGGAACAGCCGCGCACCTCACCCCGTCCACCGGCAAGGTCGCCATCCTCCTCACCCAACTGGAACTCTCCGGGCCGACCCCGCCAGCGGTGATGCGGGACTTCTGGCGGTACGCGGCGGGGTTCTGAGGGCGGGGAGGGCTGCGGGGCCGGGACTGAGCCCGGGGCCGGGACTGGGCAACGCTGCACGCTCCCGCGGCAGAGGGCGAGGCCCCATCGGGTGTCCCCGCCCCGTGCCCTCTCGGCCGAGTGCACCGGGGGTTGGCCCTACCCGAAGCGGGTGGGTGGCCGGATCGCCCCGGGCGACCGCCTCCGGAAATGCTGGTGCCCGGCACACACCGCCGGATTTCCAACGATTCCGTAGGAGTTGACTCGTGCGTGAGCAGGCATGGCAGAGGTCTCGTTCGTCCGGGCGGCAGCGGAATGGCCGGCGGAGAGCCGTGCAGGCCGCGGTGGCGGTGGCAGTTGGCGTCATGACGCTGAGCCTCCTCGCGCCGCCCGTCGCGGTGGCCACCGCCAGGCCGGACACCGTCCAGCAGGGCCTCAACGCGCTGGTCCACACCGACGGCCTGCCCGCCGCGCTGGCGAGCGTCAAGGACCGTGAAGGCCGCACCCGGACCTACACCGCAGGCGTCGGCGACCTGGTCACCGGCTCGAAGGTACCCAGGGACGGTCAGGTGCGGATCGGCAGCAACACCAAGACGTTCACCGCGGTGGTCGTACTGCAGCTGGTCGGAGAAGGAAAGATCCGACTCGACGCCCCGGTCGACACCTACGTGCCGGGTCTCGTACGCGGGGAGGGCATCGACGGACGCGACCTCACCGTCCGGCAGCTCCTGCAGCAGACCAGCGGACTTCCCAACTACACCAACTACGGCCTGCGGCCCCGGTATTACGACCCCCGCGACCTCCTCGACATCGCTCTTCGGCACAAGGCCGACTTCGCCCCCGGGACGAAATGGGAGTACAGCAACACGAACTACGTACTGGCCGGCCTCATCATCCAGAAGGTCACCGGCCGCCCCCTCGCCCAGGAGATCGACCAGCGCATCATCAAACGCATCGGTCTGCGCCACACCTCTTTCCCCGGCCCCGGTGACCTCACCATCCGAGAACCCCACCCCAAGGGCTACGACCAGGAGTCAGCAGGCGCACCGCTGCGCGACGTCACGGAGACGGACCCCTCCTGGGGCTGGGCGGCCGGCCAGATGATCTCCACCAACTCCGACCTCAACCGGTTCTTCACCGCGCTCCTGACCGGCCACCTCCTCCCGGCGCCCCAGCTCGCCCAGATGCGCACCACCGTCCCCGCCGGCCGGCCCTTTGGCTCCGGCGCCCGCTACGGACTCGGGCTCGTGAGCACGCCACTGTCGTGCGGCGGTGTCTCCTGGGGGCACGGCGGCAGCTTCCCGGGATACGAGACCCGCGGCGGCGTCACCGACAACGGCCGCGCCGCCAACGTCGCGGTGACGATCCAGCCGACCGGCAAGGCAGCAATAAGGCACCTGGAGAGGGTCGTGGACACGGCCCTCTGCCGCTGAACCGCACCTCGCTTGCGGCGTGATGCGTGGGCAAGGAAGCGGGCTCCTCACAAAGTGACGTGCGGGGAGCAGCGCCGTCCGTGCACACTCCACGCATGGGTGCCGACATCGCCGGATCGCTTCAGGAGAAGGCTCTGCAGCGTGTCGCGGCTTCCTGCGGAGGAGAGCCGCTCGCTCGTGACCTACGGGTGACGATGCACTTCCATCCCGATCGGTCCGCGGGGGACCGTCCGGTCCTGGCTCAGATGGCGGAAGATGGTGTCTACCGGTCGCAGTTCGTGACAGGCACGAGCAACGGTGGCCTGACCGCGCATCATGGCGGAGACCGATGGCGCTGGGAGAGCCGTATCTTCGGCGGCGCGTACGACGACGCCTCAGCCGACCAGCGCCCTGTGTATGGTGCGTTGAACCACCGCCGTGATCCGATCGGTGGTGCACCGCGGTTCGGGTCCTCGTACTTCAGACTCGGACCCGAGACCCTCGGACGCACCACGTTCTGCTACCCCGACAGTTCCACCGGGCCTTCCGACTTCGGCACAGCCGACCGCTGCTCGCTCATCGAACTCGCCGAGGCGGACACGTGGGATGCTGTGGACGGTCACATCGAGGCACAGATTCACGGACCGGTCAGGTTCGACCGTGACGTAGAGGCGCTGGTGTTGGATCCCAGCTACCGCGGCACGGAGGTCGAGTACACAGCCCGCCGACTCCCGTGCCCCGTCGAATGGCATCCAGGTTTTCGGCTCAGCGTTGCTGAACTGCGACGCCACTCAAGCTACCGCGGACAGGAGTGCGTTGACCTGGGTGCCGAGATCGCCGTTGATGGCCGGCTCGATCCCAAGGTCATCGGGGATGCCGCTCGCACGGGCCGGTACGGCCTTCAGGACGTCAAGAAGGTATGGCACTGCCTGGCCCGTTTCGGCGAACGCACCCTCTGCTGACCGGCAGCAGCGTCTCGGGGCCGTCCCGGACCGGATGGGGCCGTCCCGGACCAGGCGGCCGTCGACGGATTACCTGATGGGGCGCGTCAGTCGGCAGCTCTGCGGACCGCGGGGCAGCCCGCCCCGCTGTCCCGTCTGGAAGGCCTGTCCTATGGCCGGTAGATGCACGCCGCCAGTGGTGCGTGTGCCTTCCAGCCCAGCGTCTCGTACAGCGCGCGCCCCTCGTCGGTCGCGCCCAGAACGCCGAGTTCCGCGCCCTCGGCCACGGCGTGGTCGACGAGGGTGCGCATCACGAAGTCGCCCAGGCCGCGGCGGCGGTGTGCCTCCTCGGTCGTGACGCAGTCGATGACCGTGGCCCGTCCGAGGAGGGCCATCTGCCCCTTGGCGGCGGGTGCGCCCGCGGCGTCATGCACCCGGACGTGGACGACACCGTCGCTGGTCTCCACGGACGCGGTATAGCCCTGGGGCACCACCGGGTCGGTGACCTGCAGATCCACGGCCATCAGATGTCCCGCTTCTGCCTTGTCCACCACCCAGCCCCGCGGGAGCCAGTGCCCGGCCTCGTCCGGGTCCATGGGCACCTTGAGCCATGTATGCGGGACGGTCACCGCGGCGGCGGCCTGCCGTACCGAGGTCTCATCGGCGTGCGGCAGCACATGGCGCCCCACCTGATCGGGCTTGCCCACCTCGATATAGAGCCCCCAGGGGTGCTCGACCGGGCGGGGCCTATGCCGTGACACGGCCCAGCCGGACACCCAGATCCGCACGAGTTCCGGAACCATCGAGCCCTCCCGAAGTAAGTGATGCTATCCGGGAGCACACCTTACGACGTGAGGTGGAGGCACCGCATCCCCCTTTCGCGGACGCGGGGAGGTGGAGCGGACCGCCGCCGGAAACCCCGTCCAGCCGGCCCCCGCTTCAGATCCCGGGTGTGCCCACTCGGGTGTAGGCCTGCGGGGCGCTGGTGCCGCCCGGGGTGGTGACGGTGACGTCGACCGGGCCGGCGGGGCCGGGGAGGGCGTCGGCGACGAGGTGGGTGTCGGAGACGACGGTGAACCCGGCGGGGCTGCCGCCCACGAGCACCTTGGTGGTCTGGGCGAGGCGGGTGCCGGTGAGGGTCAGGGTGATGCCACCGGCGGTGGGCCCTTGGTTCGGGACGACCGTCGTGACGACGGGGGCCGCCAGGTAGGTGTAGGTGACCGCGTTGCTCGTTCCCCCGGCGGTGGTGACCGTGATGCCGACCAGCCCGTCGGCTCCCGGGGGGACCACGGCGGTGATCTGGGTGTCCGAGACCACCGTGAACGTGGTGGCCGCGGTGGCACCGAAGCGCACCGCGGTGGCCTCGACGAGGTGGACGCCGGTGAGGGTGACGGTGTTGCCGCCCGAGAGCGGGCCCGAGGGCGGGGCGACACCGGTGAGGACCGGGGTGCTGACGTAGAAGTAGGAGCTCTGCAGGGTGCTGGTGCCGCCCGGGGTGGTGACGGTGATGTCGACCGGGCCCGGGGTGGCAGCGGGGACCACGGCGGAGATCTGGGTCGCGGACAGGACCGTGAAGGAGGTCGCGGGGGTGGCGCCGAAGGTCACCGCGGTCGTTCCCGTGAGGTTGGTGCCGGTGAGGGTGAC
Source organism: Streptomyces caniferus (assembly GCF_009811555.1). Classification (GTDB taxonomy): domain Bacteria; phylum Actinomycetota; class Actinomycetes; order Streptomycetales; family Streptomycetaceae; genus Streptomyces; species Streptomyces caniferus. Next base: position 223,030 of record NZ_BLIN01000003.1, read on the forward strand.
GGTGTTCCCGCCGGAGGTGGGCCCTTGGTTGGGGCTGACGCCGCTCAGGGCCGGTGTCACGGAGTAGGTGTAGGAGACGCCGTTGCTGGTGCCGCCGGGTGTCGTGACCGTGACCCGCACCGTGCCGGTCCCGGCAGGGGCGACCGCGGTGATGTGGGTGTCGGAGACGACGGTGAAGGACGTGGCCGGCGTGCTGCCGAACCGTACCGCCCCGGCGGTGGCCAGGCCCGTGCCGGTGAGGGTCACCGTGGTGCCCCCGGCCGCCGGGCCCGAAGCGGGGGTCACGGACGTCAGGACCGGTACCGAGGCCGTCGTGTACGTGAACGGCACACCGTTGCTCGTACCACCGGGCCCCGTCACCGTGACCTGCACCGTCCCCGAGCCCGGAGGCGCCGTCGCAATGATCTGCGTACCGGAAACCACCACGAACGACGCCGACACCGCACCGAACCGCACCACCGACGCACCCGAAAAACCCGAACCCGACAACGTCACCGACGTCCCACCGCCCGACGGACCCGACACCGGACTCACCGACGTCAAGACCGGTACCGAGGCCGTCGTGTACGTGAACGGCACACCGTTGCTCGTACCACCGGGCCCCGTCACCGTGACCTGCACCGTCCCCGAGCCCGGAGGCGCCGTCGCAATGATCTGCGTACCGGAAACCACCACGAACGACGCCGACACCGCACCGAACCGCACCACCGACGCACCCGAAAAACCCGAACCCGACAACGTCACCGACGTCCCACCGCCCGACGGACCCGACACCGGACTCACCGACGTCAACACCGGTGCGGGCGTGGCGACATAGGAGTAGGTGACGAACTGGTTGCTGGTGCCGCTGGGGGTGGTGACGGTGACCTGTACCGTGCCGGTCCCGAGCGGGGCGGTGGCGGTGATCTGGGTGTCGGAGTTGACGGTGAACGAGGGGGACGGTGTGGCGCCGAAGCGTACGGCGGTGGCGTTGGTGAAGCCGGTGCCGGTGACGATCACGGGGGTGCCACCGGCGGAAGAACCCGAGGGGGGAGAGACGGAAAGGACTGCGGGCACGGCTGCGGCCGACGACTGCGCGTCGGAAGCGTCCGGCGATTGTGCTGAGTGATTCACGGCCATGGTCCTTCGAGGGCATGAGCCCCGGCCGGCCGCCGGGGAGAGGCGCCGGACCGAGGCTCGTCAGGGGAGGTGGGGTAGGGGCCCGGGCAGGGGAGGGCGCACCCCTGTCCGGACGGGCTGTTCTTGTGCCCGGTCGCAAGGACCAGGGCGTCAGCGACTCCGGGTGCCGGTCAGATGCCGGGGCCGGCCAGGTAGGTGAAGTCACCACCGGCGGCGCTGCCACCGGTGGTGGTCACGGTGATGGCGGCGGGCCCGGGAGCACCGTCCGGCGTGGGCGGGGTGACGACCGACAAGGTGGTGTCGCTGAGGACGGAGAACGGTGCCGGCGTGGCGCCGAAGAGGACCGACTGGGTGCTGCTCAGGTTGGTGCCGGTGATGGTCACCACCGTGCCGCCGGTGGCCGGGCCGGAGTTGGGATTCACCGTGCCGATGGTCGGAGCGTCGACGTAGGTGTAGGTCAGGCCGTTGTTGGTGCCGCCGGCAGTGGTGACACTGACGCTCACCGGTCCGGGCCCCGTGCCCGCCGGCACGGCGACGGTCAGCTGGCCGTCGTTGACCACGGTCGGGGTCGCCGTGGTGGCGCCGAAGTGCACCGCGGTGGCGGTGGTCAGACCGCTGCCGTTGATGGTGACGGTGTCGCCGCCCGCGGTGACACCCGATACGGGGGAGATAGCGGACTTGAACGGCGGGCCTACGTAGAAGAACGACAGCGGGTTGCTGGTGCCGCCGGGAGTGGTCACGGTCACGGGAACCGTACCGGTGCCCGACGGGCTGATGACGGTGACCGATGTGGGGGTGTTGGCGGTGATGGTGGCGGTCTTGGTGCCGAAGCGCACGGCGGTGGCGCCGGCGAGGTTGGTACCGGTGATGGTGACGACGGTCCCACCTCCGGTGGAACCCTGACTGGGAGAGATGGGCATGGCGTTGCTCCTTCGGTGGAGTGTGAGTGGGAGTGATCAGCCGAGACCGGACGGCCGGGTTCGCCGCCGGTGTCGAGGTGGGCAGCCTGGTGAGCGAGGGCCGACGCGTCGGCCCGGCCGTCAGGTGCAGCCGATGACGCTGCCTGACGGAGCACAGTTGTCCGGGGTGTTGCCGCTCACGTTCGTGGCCAGCAGGGTCGCGCCCCCGGAGTTGACGTAGATGCCGCCACCACTGGCGACGGCGGTGTTACCGGTGACGGAGCTGCCGACCAGCGACACGGCGCCGTTGTCGGTGTAGATCCCGCCCCCGGCAACGGCGGTGTTGCCGGTGACGGCACTGGTGAGCAGCGAGACCGTGCCACCCAGGTTCGAGATGCCGCCCCCCGGGAAAGGGGGCACCGCACTGCCGCCACGGACGGTGACCCCCACCAGGCTCAACTGCCCTTTGGTACCGGGCACGTTGGCGGCTCCCTGGACCTGGAGGACCCGGAATGCGGGCGCGCTCGGGTCGCGGGTGATGGTGGCTCCCATCCCCAGCAGGGTGATCGAGGTGGTGATGGGCGGTAGCCCCACGGGACCGGTGGGCCCGCTGCCGTGCGCGCTGGTGAGCTGGTAGGTGCAGAACGGAACCAGCGCCAGGGTGTCCCCGCCGGCCGCGTTGGCCGCCGTGATCGCGTTCACCAGCGAGGTCTCGCTGCACAGCACGGGGGTCTGGGCACGGGCTTCGTTCGGGACCGCGACCAGCCCGGCGGTCAGCGCCACGGTCAGGGCGCAGACACCGAGGATGGAGCGCAATGTACGGACAGTTCGCATGACGTCCCCAGGAAAGAGTGACATGAGCCGGCACACCAGCCGATGCCGAGGAACGGCACTGCACGATGCCTTGACATCCCCTGCGCGGGAGTGCACCCGCGGCGGTACCAGGACACACCGCCGCCGCTCAAGTGGCCTTCGAGGTAGGCCAGTTGCCACTCCCCCGAGAGGATGGGCGACCCACCGGATTGGATGCCCTCAGTAATCCACCCGAGTGAGCACACCTGCAACGCTCTTGACGGCCCGTCACCCATATGGCAGAGCGTGCGTCGGGGGCGGTGCGCAACGCGGGCGGTAGCGCGGGGACCGGTCCCGTCCGGTTCCCCCGGCGACTCGCCTTCGCCGGTCGTACATGCCTGCCGGTCCGGGGTCACCGACTCCGCTGGGTCCTGCCTGTCCGTCGCCCCGGGTCTGCCACCTTCGCGAGGACGCGCCCGCCAGCCGCCCCAGGACCCGCCCCAGGGCCCGCCCCAGGGCCCGTCCCAGGACGCCGCACTCCCCCGGCCCCCGGACCTCCCTGCGGACAGTGCTGTGGCGACGGCCCCCCGCCGACTCAAACGGTTCCTGACGCATGGCGCCCCGGCTGAAACCGTTCCTTATGAGGAGTCCCATAACCGCAGCAGCGACCGCGGCAGCGCCGGGGCGGCGCACCCTCCGCCCCTCGGCCTGATGCGCCTCGACGCCGATCGCCGACTGTCGAGGCCCAGATCGCCCGATTGGCCGGTCGCCCGGTCGACCATCCGCGACCTGAGCCCCCCACCGACCTCGACACGGCACCCCCGGCACGATCTGTGATCGCCTCGGCACTTTCGGCGATCACCACCCCCGCGCGACCTGGTCGAGCGCCGGCCGGACCCGTGAGGTGCCCCCTCCCCGGGACGGGTCTCCGAGGGCTGTTCGCCTCCGGAAAATGCCTGCTTCCCGCGTAGGGCAGCGCCTCGCCGCACCCGGTACTGAGCGCGTCACGCGAGGGCCACGCCAGTTCAACACCGCCGTCATGGCCGACCCTCCACGCTGGCTGTCGACGGCCCATCCCCTCAAGAGGAGGCATCATGGCGACAAACATCCGGAAGCGCATTCCCCATGTGATCGGTGCGTCTTTCCTGGCCGTGACACTCACCGGAACGGTGGGCGCGATCACCGCGATGAGCAGTGAATCGCCTCAGACAGCAAGCGCTTCGGCGCCGAGCAGCAACGAGCAGACCACGGGTGCCACCACCACCGGCGCGACCATCGGCGCGGCCGCAGGCGGAACCACAGGAGCCACGACGACCGGCGCCACCATCGGCGCAGGCGCAGGCGGAACCACAGGAGCCACCACCACCGGCGCGACCATCGGCGCAGGCGCAGGCGGAACCACAGGAGCCACGACGACCGGCGCCACCATCGGCGCAGGCGCAGGCGGAACCACAGGAGCCACCACCACCGGCGCGACCATCGGCGGCCTCGTCGGCGGCACGACCGGTGCCACCACGACCGGCGCCACCATCGGCGGCGGCGTCGTCGGCGGGACCACGGGCGCCACCACCACAGGCGCCACGATCGGCGGCGGTGGCGGCGTGGCCTGCCGGGTCCGCGTCGTGCAGGGCAGGCTCGTCCTCTTCCCGAAGGGATGCGTGCGGGTCGGCGGCACGACCGGTGCCACCTCGACCGGCGCCACCATCGGCGGCCTCGTCGGCGGGACCACGGGCGCCACCACAACCGGTGCCACGATCGGCGGACTCGTCGGCGGCACGACCGGTGCCACCAGCACCGGCGCCACCATCGGCGGCGGGGCCGGCGGGACCACCGGTGCCACCACGACCGGCGCCACCATCGGCGGCGGGGCCGGCGGCACGACCGGTGCCACCACCACCGGCGCCACCATCGGCGGCGGGGCCGGCGGCACGACCGGTGCCACCACGACCGGCGCCACCATCGGCGGCGGGGCCGGCGGGACCACCGGTGCCACCAGCACCGGCGCCACCATCGGCTGACACGAGCCACACGCTGTGCAGTGCCTTCGGCGGTGGGGACGACCTGACGGCGGCAGCGGGCGCCTAGGAAAGCGCCCGCTCGGGGGGCCTCCACAGGGCGCGTGGGCAACAGTCCCCTCCGCCGACGAGGTGGATTGGTAGCCGATCCTCCCCGCGACCGACCGAGTCCCTCATCGGGACGGTGGTGCCGATGAGGAGGCGGTTACGGACGGTCCGGGGACCGAACCTCCCGGGTGACCATCACCCGGGAGGATCTCTGCGGTCCACCTCCGCCGGGCAGGCCACCCGGCGGCACCGACGCCGGCCCGCGCACCGTGCCTCTCATCTCACCCCTCATCCCGTCCCGCTCCGTGAGTTCCGCGCAACCCCGATCCGGTCGGAGACGAGGACAGTCGAGCACCGAACTCGCCATAGGCGCCGGGCTCGTTCGGCCGGATGGAAGGATGGGCGTCATGATGTCGCCACTGCCGTTCGGAGACCGGTTACGGAAAGAGCTGGGGACGCCCGGGAGCCACCGCGTCCTGGAGAGCAGCCCACGTTCGCGCGTCTGGCGCGTCGAGCTGGACGGGGTACCGGTGGTCGTCAAGCAGCTCGTCGAGGCGCCCGATGCCGCACGGCGGTACGCGAACGAGGTGGCCGCCCTGCGGCTCGCCTCCCGGGCCGAACCGGCCATCGTGCCGGGCCTGTTGGGCACCGACGACGCGGAGCGCGTGCTGGTCCTGGAGCATCTCGCACACCGCCGGCCGTCCCGTGACTGGATCGTCGACTACGCCGCCGCCCTCGCCCGGCTGCACGCCACCGGTACGCCCGAGGACGCCGGGCTCCTGCCGGCCTGGTCCGGCCCCACCCCGGACGACATCGGCTCCTTCCTCCACCTCGCCGAGGCGCTCGAGGTGTCCGTGCCGTCCTGGGCGCCCGCCGAACTCGAGGCGCTCGCGGACCGGATCGACCGGGCACCGGGGCACGCCCTGCTCCACGGAGATCCGTGCCCCGGCAACGATCTGCACACCGCTCAGGGAGTGAGGTTCATCGACTTCGAGCAGGCCGCACTCGGCAGCGGAACCATGGAACTCGCGTATCTGCGCATCGGATTTCCGACGTGCTGGTGCTCCACCGCGCCGGACGCACCGCTCATGGACCGCGCCGAGACGGCCTACCGGACCGCGTGGGCCGCCGCGACCGGCACCGAACCCGACGGCGATCTGACCGATGCCTGCGCCGGCTGGCTGCTGCGCGGCGACGCACTGGTGCAGCGGGCCCACCGGGACACCGTCGATCACCTGGCCCGCATCCCGGACCGGGACTGGGAATGGGGCACCGCGACAGCCCGGCAACGGCTGGTCCACCGGCTCGGCGTCGTCGCACAACGGACGACCGGCCGTGAGGACCTCAGCGGTCTGCACCGTCTCTCCGCGGACCTGCGCCACCGCATGCTGACCCGGTGGCCCACGCTCCGGCCACTGCCCTCGCGGCGCCCGTAGCGGCCGGCTCGCGCGGACTCCTCGGGCACGGGGGCCACGGCCCGTGTCGTACCCGGCAGGAGGCCGCGCGGCTGCCCGCCGCGGCCGTTGCTGTCCTCCTCGCGTCGAACGGGCCTCCCCCGCCCGGCTGATGGCGATGCGCCGCCAGGCCGATGCAGCGGGCCAGGGGGCCGCCGGACCCTCGGAGGGTGACCCGACGGAAGAACGACGCACCTGACGACACCTCAGCACTGTCCGCTGAGAGCGCCGCCCCGGGCGGCCCCGCGGACGCCGGACGAGACGGACCACGCGTGGCTGCTCGCCGCCGCATCCTGCCGAAGCCGCACGGCCGGACGGCGGCGGCCGTGCCCCGTTGGGCCGTGTGGACCGCGTACGCCACCACGCTGACCACGCTGCCCTCCTGCATCTGGCGGATCGCGGCCATGAACCTCCACGCGCCGCTGCTCGCGCACACGACGAAGCCGGTCCCTGGTCATGGGACGGTGCTGTTCACCGGCTGGTGGTACGTGCTGGTCCTGAGCGTGGTCAGCGAGGCGCTGGCGTACCTCACCCTCGGGCTGGTCAGCGAGTGGGGCGAGGTGGTGCCGCGCTGGGTCCCCGGACTGGGCGGACGTCGGGTCCCGGTCCTCGCCGCCGTCGTCCCTGCCGGCCTCGGTGCGGCGGTGCTCACGCTGCTCTTCCCGTACGCGCTGATCATGTCGTGCCTGGGCCGGATGCTCGACGGGACGCCCGGCTCAGGTGTGATCACGCACGGGTGGCAGACCGCCGTCTTCGCCATCGCCTATGTGCCGTTGGCCGCCTGGGGCCCGCTGCTCGGCATCGTGACCGTGCACTGCTACCGGCGCCGCCGCTCCCCCCGTATGGTCACCGCCTGACCGTGGTGACCATCCGGCATCGTCGTCGCGGGCCGGGGCGGATCAGCCGATGTGCGATCCGGTCTTCTCCAGGGCCTCGCGTACGGGCTGGTAGAACGACTCGCCACCCGTGGCGCAGGTGCCCCGGCCGCCCGAGGTCAGGCCCAGCGCGGTGTCGCCGTCGAAGAGCCCGCCGCCGCTGTCCCCGGATTCCGCGCAGAGGGAGGCCTGGACGAGGTCGTCGACCGCCCCCTCCTGGTAGTTGGCCGTCACCTCGACGGCGGTGACCTCGCCACTGCGGAGGTGCGTGCTGCTGCCGCTGCGCTGCACCCGCTCGCCCACGATCGCATCGCCCACCTTGCCGATGGACTGCATGCTGCCGTTGTAGAGGTCCACCTGGCTGGGGTGCGCGACATCGGCGTCGGTGTACCTCGCGATCCCGAAGTCGTCACCGGGGAAGGAGCCGGCCTCCGTCACGGCGAACTCCGGTCCCCCTTGCGTGGCGGCCCAGCTCTGCACGGCGTTGGCGCAGTGCCCGGCGGTCAGGAAGTACGGCCGTCCGTCCCTGATGACGTTGAAGCCGAGCGAACAGCGCGCGCCGCTCCCCCAGATGGCGTTGCCGCCGGCGACCAGTGGCCGGAGGGTGCCCGTCGACTGTCTGAGGACGGCCCGGTCACCGAGCGAGGAGACGACCTTCTTGAGCTGCTCCAGGCGGTCGCCGGTGACCGTACGGTCGGCGACGACGGCCACCTGGTTGGTCTTGGGGTCCGTCGCCCAGGACGTTCCGGGGATCGCGGCCTGTTGCTTGAGGGTCGCCCGGGCGGCGTTGAGCGAGGTGAGGGAGTGCTTGACGATCTTGGCCTCGGCGCCGGCGCCACGGACCTTGGCCGCGGCGGCCTCGGTGGTCACATTGACGATGAGCTTGTTGTGCGGGGCGTCGTAGTAGAAACCCGCCGCCTCGGCCCCGAGGGCGGTGCTGATGTTCCTGGCGCGCTGCGCGGCGGCGGTGGCCGTCGGGGGCTCGGGGGCCGCCTTGGCCGGGGCGGCCTGGGCGCTCTGCAGAGCGAGTGCGGCGGCGATCAGAGTCACCGTCCCCACACTGCCGAGGACGGTGCGGGACGTAGGTACACATGTGTGCTTCAACTCAAGACCTCTGGTGTGGAGTTGGGCCTGCAGTGGATATCCGGGCCCGCGGGAGGCAGGCGTTTCCCCTCCCCCTTGACGAAGTCGATTCCGTGCCGCCCCGTTTCGTGCGGGAATTCCCGCGCATTCGCGGCGGCACACCGGATCGCTCTCCGCCGAAGTACGGCTCTCATGGAGCGCGCTGTGCATCGACATTCATTGCCTCGTCATATGCCTTGACTTCAAGGGGTATCGGCGTCGCGAGCGGCCGGTGCGTGTGGCACGGCGGAATGAAATCATTCTTTCCTGCGCCCGCTTCGCGCTACACCCGCCCGGCCACAGGTCCGCAGGAATCACCTGTACGGCCGGTGGCGCCACCGGCAGCTGCCCGGATTCCCCCACCCCCCCTTCATCGACAGCGTCCCCGACAACCTGCTCACGGAATGGGACCGCCCAAAAGCCATTCCGCAAATCGCGCGCCAAGAATGGTGATAGGCCCAAGTCCGTACCACATGACGGGTCAATTGATGCGGACGAGGCCCGCGAGGCGCTGGGCCGTACGAGTGAAATCGGGTCGCCCTCCCTATGCACGGGACGTGGGGCGGTGGGTCAATCGAGGTATCCGCGCGATGGGCCGCCCATTCCTCCGCACGGGCCGGATCAGTCATTCCCCCGATCCCCCGGCGACCCCACCCGCGCCCCCATACGCATGTGCTGGTCGTCATGGGCCTGGGCGTTCCCTCGCAGGAGGCCTCTCGTGCACGATCTCCCCAGCCCGTCGTCCCGGCCCACCGCCACGGCCGGCCGCGTCGTCGGCCGCATCGGTACGGAGGAGCCGTCGGCGAAGGACGGCACACGGCCGGGCCGTCCCCGGCGGCTGCCCTCGCTGACCGGTCTGCGTTTCGCCGCCGCGGGCGGGGTCGTCTTCACCCACAGCGCGCTGATGATCAACCCTCATCTCGCCCGGACCCTCGGGCCCGAAGTGTGGGTGGGGGCGAGTTCGGTTTCGCTCTTCTTCATTCTGAGCGGCTATGTGCTGACGCATTCCGCCCGCCCGACCGACACCGCGCGGGCCTTCTGGCGGCGGCGTGCCGCCAAGATCCTGCCGAATCACGTCCTGACCTGGTGTGTGGTCATGGCCGCGCTCGCCTGTGCCGGAGCGGCCGCCGCCACGCACGCTTCCGAATGGCCGGCGAACCTCTCCAGCCTCTTCCTGGTGAACACCTGGGTGCCCAGTCAGCGTTTCGTCTCCGCGGGCAATCCGGTTTCCTGGTCGCTGGCCGCCGAGATGTTCTTCTATCTCCTCTTCCCCCTCCTCCTGCCGCGTGTCGAACGGCTGTCACGCCGTGGGCTGTTGATCGGCGCGGGCACGGCTGTGGTCATTGTCTGGACGTGCCCGGTGCTCTACGAATTCGTCCTCAACCCCGGCGGCCCGTCGTTCCCCGGATACTGGTCCTTGTACATGTTGCCGATCGCGCGACTGCCGGAATTCGTCCTCGGCATGCTGCTGGCCCGTATCTCCTCGTCGGGAATGCGGATTCCGCGTATTCCCGTTCTCCCGGCCGCCCTGGGTGTCATCAGCACGATCGTGGTGAACAGTACGTTCCTGCCGCACAGCTTCCTGTACGCGGCCTCGACCGTGGTCCCGCTCGCCATGCTGGTGTACGCGACCGCGGAGCTGGACCTGCGCGGCAGGGCCTCGCTGCTGCGCGCACCCGCCCTGGTGTACCTCGGTGAGATCTCCTACGCCATGTACCTCGTCCACTTCCTGGTACTGGGTTTGATGTACCTGTCCCTGACGGGTCTGGGATGGAGCAACCTCTCCGTGGTGCTGGCCGCCCTTCCCGTCGTACTGCTGTCCTCCTGGCTGCTGTACGCGGGGGTGGAGCGGCCGTGCGTCCGGCGCTTCTCCGTGTCCCGCCGGGCCCGCCCTCGTACCGCCACACCTTCGTGAACGCACCCGGGCGTTCCGGTGGTACGTGCGCCGCGTGCCCGGCCCCCGGAGCCGGTCCGGCGTACCCCGCCCGCCCTCCGCACCGGTGTCGGCGCTCCCCCCTCAGGACCACATCTGAAAGAAGCCCCCCATGATGAGTACGCGAAGCGCGCAGATCGCCGCCCACCGGCCCCGTTACCAGGACGAGCTGGCCCGCGGGCTGGAGCGGTTCTTCGAACCACGGCGCACCACCTGCCCCTGGTGCAGCTCCTCGCGGCTGCGCGGGCACCTGCGCACCACGGACCATCCCCAGCGCAAACCCGGGACGTTCGTACTCGACCAGTGCCGAAGTTGCGGGCATGTGTTCCAGAACCCCCGGCTGAGCGCGGACGGACTCGATTTCTACTACCGGGACTGTTACGACGGCCTGGGCGAGGCGACGATGGCGCGGCTGGCCGGCTCGCCCCTCGCGGTGAGGCTCTACCGGGCCCGCGCCCGGGCACTGCTCCCGTTCGGCCGCCCCTTACGCTGGCTGGACGTGGGCACCGGTCACGGCCACTTCTGCGCCGAGGCCCGAAGGGTCCATCCGGACACCCAGTTCCACGGGCTCGACTGGGGCGAGGGCGTCGAGATCGCCGCGCGCGAGGGCCGCATCGCGCGGGCCTACCGGGGCTCCTTCGTCGGGATGGCAGGTCAATTGGCCTGCCAGTACGACGTCGTGAGCATGCATCACTATCTGGAACACACTCTGGCACCACGGCAGGAACTGGCCGCCGCCCACACCGCGCTGCGCCCCGGCGGTCACCTCCTGGTGGAAGTGCCCGACCCGGAATCGGCCTCCGCCCGGCTGCTGGGCCAATGGTGGGGCCCATGGCTCCAGCCCCAGCATCTGCACTTCGTCCCTCTGGACAACCTGTGCGGCGCGCTGGCCGAGCAGGGGTTCACCGTCGTGGCCACCGACCGGCAAGAGCCGCATGTCCCCACCGATCTGACGTCCGCCGCGGTGAACATGCTCAAATCCGTCCTGCCGAGCGAAGATCTGCCCTGGCTGCCCGAGCGGCCCGGACCGCTCCGCCGCTGGGTCCGCCGGCTGGGCCTGCTGGCCGTCGCCCCCGCGCTCGTCGTCCTCGTAGGGATCGACATAGCGCTGGCGCCCCTCACCCGGCGCACCCGGCTGTCCAACGCCTACCGGGTGGTCGCGCGCCGCGACTGACCACAGGGCCGGGACCCCGCCGCAAGCGCCCCGCGGGGAACGTCACCCGGCCCTCGTCCACCACACAACTGCACTGCCATTCCGGCACGTTCGGCTGAACAAGGAATTCATCGGTACACCACCCGAGTGAAGCCGAAGACGGTCGGAATCAGCGCGGCCGACGAAACGGGACACTGCCGACCATGCACATCCTCATCGCTACCGCAGGTTCGCACGGGGACGTGGCTCCTTACACCGGCCTGGGGGCCCGGCTGCATCGCGCCGGGCACCGGGTGGTGGTGGCCACCCATGAGCGCTCCGCCGAGCTGGTGCGCCGCAGCGGCCTGGGCTTCCACCCCCTTCCGCTCGACCGGTACGCCACGTCCGGAAAGGACGGCGCGCACGGCCACGGCGCGGGGAAGGGCGCCGGCCTCTCCAAGGTCGAACAAATACAGCTGGCACGGGAGTTGGCCCCGGAGATGGCCGACGCGGTGGCCGAGGTCTGTGCGGCGGGGGCCGAGGTCCTCTTGTTCTCCAGCAGCCTGGCTCCCCTGGGGCTGGTGGCGGCGGAGGGTCTGCGACTGCCCGGCGTCGGCGTGTTCCTGCAGCCGCTGGAGCCCACCCGGGAGTTCCCGCCGGTCATCTTCGACATGCCGTCGTGGGGACCGTTCGCCAACCGCGCCCTGGGGCAGTGCGCCCAGTCGTTGCTGTCCCGGGCGTTCGCTCCTGGGGTGCGCCATCTGCAGCGCAGGCTGGGCGTGACGCCGGACGCGCTGGCTCGGCGGCGCAGGACCTGGCCCGTCCACCACGGCTTCAGCCCCGCGGTGGTGCCCCGGCCTGCCGACTGGCGTCCGGGGATGGAGGTGGCGGGCTACTGGTGGCCGTCGGAGGCCCCTGACTGGACCCCGGATACCCGGCTGGCGGATTTCCTCGGGTCCGGTCCGCCGCCGGTGTTCGTGGGCTTCGGCAGCATGTCGCCGAGCGACCCGGAGCGCCTCGGGCGTCTCCTGGTGCGCGCCCTGCGAATCGCCGGAGTACGCGGCGTCGTCCAGTCGAGCTGGGCCGGCCTGTCGGTCGAGGAGGACGATGTCCTGACGGTCGGTGAGGCCCCGCACGCCCGGCTGTTTCCGCAGATGGCAGCCGTGGTCCACCACGCGGGCGCCGGAACCACGGCCGCCGGCCTGCGCGCGGGCGTGCCGGCAGTCCCCGTGCCGATGATGCTGGACCAGCCCTTCTGGGCGTCGCGGCTCACCTCACTCGGCGTCAGCCCCGGAAGGCTGCCCTTCCAGCGGCTGACGGCGGAGAACCTCGGTTCCGCGCTGCGGAAGGCCGTGCACGATCCCCGGTACCGCCGTCGCGCCCGGCAGGTGGCGGCATTGCTCGCCACGGAGGACGGTGCGGGGCGGGTACTGGCGGCGGTGGAGCAACTGGCGGGAGGAGACGGCCCAGAGGGCCGAGCCCGCGGCCACTGAGGCCGCATCGCGGCGGAGTACCCGCACGTCGTACCGCGGCGGGCTCCGGAGTCGCCGAGCCGGCCCCGTCCGCCTACGGCTTGGCACAGGCGCCCACCGAGGCAGGAGTGTCCCTGCGGCTGGTGCAGTACGACTTCGAGACCAAGGAGAAGCTGCTGCTCCATGGACTGCAGCAGTTGACCACCGGGCGCGGCGGCCCGTATCGCCGACCGGGTCCGGGCCACCGGGGACGCTCCCGGACCCCGCGAGCTGATCGAGGCCGTCCGCTTCACTCGCCCGTCGGCGGGCCTGGGCAGCAGCGTCCTGCTGGGCCCGCGTGCCCCGGAGGCCGCGACAGCGGTCCTCCGCCACCATCTGGACCGCCTCTTTACGAACAGCGGGTAACCCCCTCCGCGATCGGGCCACTTGAGCCGCCAGTCGGCCCGCTCCCCCGGCCCGTCGCCCTGGCAGCTGAATTGCGTCGACACGCTCGCCCTCCGCAATTAGCCTCGACCGCCATGAGCACCAAGAAGGAACGTGCATGACCGAGGCGTTGACCCGACGGCTCATCGCCGCCCTGTACGAGGACGACGTGCGCCGCGTGGACGCACTCCTGCGGCAGGGCGCTGCCCCGTCCGCGCCGGACCCCGACGGGGAGACCCCGTTGTACCTGGCCGCGGTGAGCGGGCACACGGACATCGTGCGACTGCTCCTCCAGGCGGGAGCCGCACCCGATGTCGAGAGCAGGGGAGAGCCGGGCAGCGCGGGTCTGCCGCTGTGTGCGGCGGCGTCCTGGGACCACTGCGAGGTGGTGCGCGAACTGCTCGCTCATGGCGCCGACCCCGACCGGCGGGAGGACGACGGGACCTCCTACTCGCCCCTGATGTGGGCGGCCACCGGAGGCCACCACCGCACCGCCCGACTCCTGCTCGACGCACACGCCGACCCTGACCTGGGCCAGGACGGGCACACCCCGTTGATGGCAGCGGCCCAGCGCGGATCGATCGCGGTGGTGCGGGCCCTGCTGCGCCACGGCGCCGACCCCCGCCTCACCGATGCACAGGGGCGTACGGCAGAGAGCATGGCCCGCGAAGAGTGCGGCAAGGACCTCGCACACGAGCTGCGGGAGCGGGCGAGCGCCGCCCCCGACGCCAGGTGCGAGGTCCGGCGCAGCCCACGGCCCGAGGGCACGGAACTGATCGAGGTCACGGTCAACTCGCCGGGCGGAACCGGCGCGGCCACCTGGCAGGGCGAAACGGGGCACGCCGCGATCGCGGCGCTCCTGCGGGAACACACGCGGGATGGAGACGCGTCGGCGAGGCGGCGTCCGTGATGCCGTGCCGCATTACCGGCCGCCTTCACCGTATGCAGTGGGCCTCAAGGCCAAAGGCGCAGGTCTGTACAGTGATCGGCCCGGGGAACACGCCCCGTTCCGGGAGAGTGGCATGGCCGACGCGCATCCGTTCCAGCAGGGGGAAAGGGCGGAGCGCACCGTCCGGACGCTGGGCAGCCGACAGCTCGCCGCGATGCTGCCCGACCCGGCACAAGCACGCCCCGCCTACCGTCACCTGGCCCGGGCGATCAGTGCGCTGATTCTGGACGGACGCCTCGCGCTGCACGTCAGGCTCCCCGCCGAACGGGAGTTGGCCACCGCGCTGAACACCAGCAGAGCCACCGTCACCGCCATGTACGACCTGCTGCGCGAGAGCGGCTTCGCACACAGCCGCCAGGGCTCCGGCACGTGGACGGCCCTGCCGGAGGGCCGGGCCCCCAGCGGCATCACACGACTTCTGGGCCCCCAGGACACCGCGATCGACCTGGCCAGGGCCGCCCCCGGACTGCCGGAGCAGACACTCCTCGACGCCCTGGCCCAGGTCACCCCTCGGCTGGCCGAGCATGCGCACACTCCCGGCTACCATCCCTACGGCCTTCCGGAACTGCGCGCCGCCATCGCCGAACGTTTCACCCGGCGGGGGCTGGCCACCGTGCCCGAACAGATCCTGGTGACCGCCGGCGCCCAGCACGCGCTCACGCTCGTCCTGGGGCTGCTGTGCCGCCCCGGCGACCGGGTCATGGTCGAGAATCCGTCGTATCCGAACGCGCTGGACGCCATGCGCCGCGCGCGGCTGCGCGCCCTGCCGGTCCCGGTGACCGATTCCGGCTGGGACATCGGGATCATCGAATCGACGTTCCGTCAGGCGGCGCCCCGACTCGCCTATCTGATCCCCGACTTCCACAATCCGACCGGCTGCCTCATGCCCGAGCAAGAGCGTGTCCGCATCCTGCGCGCCGCGGGGCGTTCCGGTGCCTGGCTGGTCGTCGACGAGGCCCTGTCCGACCTCGCCCTCGACACCCCCGCCCCGCCGCCGTTCGCGTCGCGCACCACGCCCGGTGGGGCCGGCCAGGTCATCACCATCGGCTCGATGAGCAAGACCCATTGGGGCGGTCTGCGGATGGGCTGGCTGCGCGCCCCCGCGCGGCTCGTCACCGAACTCGCCGGGCAGCGCGTCGCCACCGACATGGGCGGCTCGGTCCTGGACCAACTGCTGGCCCTCTTCCTGCTGGCCCGTGCCGGGGAACTGCTGCCGACCCGCCTGGAACACCTGCGCCGGCAGCGCGAAGCTCTGGCCGGGGCCCTGGCCGAGCACCTGCCGCAGTGGACGTGGCAACTGCCGCCCGGCGGGCTGTCGTTGTGGGTCGATCTCGGCGCGCCCGTCGCCTCGGCACTGGCCGACCGGGCGCTGGACCACGGGGTGCGGATCGAGGGCGGGACGCACTTCGCCACCGACCCGGGCCTGTTCGAACAGCGCCTGCGCATTCCGTACACCGTCCCCCCCGGCACCCTGCGCGAGGCCGTGCAGCGCCTGGCCGCCGCCCTCGCCGAGGGCCTGTCACCGGCGTCCACCACCCGGCGGGCGCACTGGGTCGTCTGAGCACGAGACCGTTTCCGGCCGGCCCCGTCGGCAACCGCGCCCCACTCGGCGTGCGGTGCACGGAAGTTGGCGCGGTCCCCCAGCGGCCGGACACCGGCCGACCTCACCGTGACCACCACCCCACGATCCCATCCTCCCCAACGGTCTCATTAGTCCGATAAGCACTTCCTTTTGGCTTTCTTCTCGATTGCGTAAAGCCTTTGGTGTTGGCGGGATTTGGTGGGTGCCGCGGGTGCATTCTCTGTCTGCCCGGCCATCGGCGGGGCATCTCGCACCATGGCAATGCAGA
Organism: Streptomyces caniferus; assembly: GCF_009811555.1. Lineage (GTDB taxonomy): Bacteria > Actinomycetota > Actinomycetes > Streptomycetales > Streptomycetaceae > Streptomyces > Streptomyces caniferus. Next base: position 239,113 of record NZ_BLIN01000003.1, read on the forward strand.
AAGGCACGATCCTCAATGACTGACGGATTCAAGCGCGCCCTCGCTCTCGGCGCCGCCACCGTTGCCCTCGCCGGAGGCACCCTCCTCTCGTCGGTGGGCATCGCCTCGGCCGCCCCGTCGCACCATGGAGACCACACGACCACGCGACACATCGACAGGGGGCGGTGCCACATGGTCCACGGACACTGGACCCGGACCTGGCACCCGGCCTGGCGTGATCGGCACGGCGTCCGCCACCACGGCTACTGGACCCGGACCTGGCACCGGGAGCACCTGGTCTGCCACCGCCACTGACCGCCCCCTCAGCAACAGGGCCCCCGAGCCGACGCAGACTCGGGGGCCACCCGTTTTTGTACGCCGGAACCCTCATCCGGAAGCCGGGGCGGCGGCGCGGCGGGGGAAGCGCCGAGGTCAGCGCACGCCGTGGGGACGGAACTGGATGCTGATCCGCGGTCCCGCCGCGCGCGTGGTCTTGGGGATCGCGTGCTCCCAGGTCCGCTGGCAGGAGCCGCCCATCACGAGCAGGTCGCCGTGCCCGAGCGGCCGCCGTATGGCGTGGCCGCCGTGCCGCGGGCGGAGCAGCAGATCGCGCGGCACCCCGACGGACAGGATGGCGACCATGGTGTTCTCCCGCCCGCCGCGGCCGATCCGGTCGCCGTGCCAGGCCACACTGTCCCGGCCGTCGCGGTAGTAGCAGAGCCCGGCCGTGGTGAACGGTTCGCCGAGTTCGGTGGCGTAGTGGGCACAGAGCGCGTCCCTCGCCTCGTCCAGTACGGAGTGCGGCAGCGCGTCGTCGGCCTTGTAGAAGGCCAGCAGCCGCGGTACGTCCACCACCTGCTCGTACATCCGCCGGCGCTCGGCCTGCCAGGGCACCTCGGCGGCGAGCCGTGCGAACAGGGCATCGGCCCCGCTCAGCCACCCGGGCAGCAGATCGAGCCAGGCCCCGTCGCCGAGTTCGGTCCTGCGCACCCCGCGCAGCGGGCCGAGACGGATGTCGTCGGCCTGGTCGAAGAGCGAGCCCTGAAGATGCATGGCCATGCTTTCAGGGTACCCAATAATCGAATATATGTTCTGGCGCGCCGTCGCGCGCCCCGCTCGCAGGTTGTGTCGGCCCCGCGCACGACTGCATCCGCCCGCACACATCGGCCGGCGGCGGCCGAACGAGCGCCCGACCGGCCTTGCCTGCGCGGGGCGCCGGGCGCACGCTGAATACATGGGCAACGGAGAAGGCCCGACGCTCATCACTTCCGTCCAGCGCGCCTTCCGCTTGATGGAGGCCGTGGGTGCGCACGAGGGCGGCGCACCGGCGAAACAGCTGGCACGCGAGACGGGGCTGCCGCTGGCCACCACCTATCACCTGCTGCGCACGCTGGCTCACGACGGGTATGTCCGGAAACTGGAGGACGGCGGTTTTGTCCTCGGGGACCGGCTGGACACCCTGCACGCCGGCGGGCGGGGGCAGGCGCTGCTGAACCGGGTCCGCCCCGCACTCACGGCGCTGCGCGACGACCTCTCGGCCGCCGCCTACCTGACCTTCTACGAGGACGGCGAGATCCGCGTAGCCGAGATCGTCGACGGCCCCCGGGCGCCCCGGGTCGATCTCTGGGTGGGCTTCGAGGACGCCGGGCACGCGACGGCGCTGGGCAAGTGCGTACTGCGCGAGCTGGACGACGAGGCGCGCGACGACTACCTCTCCCGGCACCCCCTCGCCGACCTCACACCCCGCACCATCACCGCCCGCGCCCAGTTGCTGCGCGCACTCGACACCCTGCCGACGGCGCCGGCCGTGACGGACATGGAGGAGTACGCGCTGGGGACGTTCTGCGTCGCGGTGCCGGTCTACAGCGGTCAGATACTGGGATCCCTCGGGGTGTCGCTCCGCGCCGACCGGGTCTCCCGCATCGACGAGGTCCGCAACCGGCTGCTTCCGGCCGCGAGCCGCGTGACCAGGGGGCTCTCGCTCACTATCTGAAATCCCGCTCCTTGCCACTTACCCACATATGTCGCTTTCCTTATGGAAACGGACATTTCTCAATGTCAGTGCACCGAGCAGGGAAGCGAGCCCCGGACCCCTCCATGCGCCAAGCCCGGATCCATCACCACGACCACCGGCCGCGGTGGCAGCTCACCAAGCCGTTCACCGCTCTGCGGGACTCCGTCCGGCAGATCCTTCCGTCCCGGGGCGACGCGCCGTCCGGTGCGGCAGGTGTGCGCCGGCACTACACCGCCGGCGTGCCGGTTCTGATCATTGCGGCCGTGGCGCTCCTCGCCTTCTCCGGTGGAACCGGTATGAGCTGGCTGCCGCTGCTCGCCGTGGGCCCCGCGCTGGCCGCCGCCACCAGCGGGCCGTGGGGAGTGATCCGGATCGGTGTTCTGGCGGTGGCGCTGGGGGCGGCGCTCGGTGTGCATGGTGGTGCGCCGGGCACGGAACAGGCGATCGTCCTGTCCACACTGTCCGCCGTGACGTTGGCCAGCAGTCTGGCCAGCGCCCTGCGCAGGCGCCGTGAGCAGGTGCTGGCCGCCGTGCGCTCCGTCGCCGAGGCCGCACAGCACGCCTTCCTCAAGCCGGTGCCGGCGAGGGTGGGGCATTTCCAGACGGCGGTCCGCTACAGCGCCGCCGCTGCCGAGGCCCGGGTCGGCGGCGACCTCTACGCCCTGGTGCCGACGCCCTACGGGGTCCGGCTGATCGTGGGCGATGTACGCGGCAAGGGGCTGCCGGCGGTGGGCATCGCCGCGCTGGTCCTGGGCGTCTTCCGGGAAGCGGCCTACGACGAGCCGGATCTGCTCGATGTGGTCCACCGGATCGAGCGGAGCCTCGCGCGCAACCTCGGCCCCGACGACTTCGTCACCGCGGTGCTGGCCGGGTACCCCGAGGCCGACCGTATGGAGCTGGTCAACTGCGGCCATGCCGCTCCGCTCCTGGTCCACGACTCGGGCGTGCTGCCCGTCGAGCCGGCCCGTCCGGCCCCGCCCCTCGGCCTGCGGGCCCTGGCCGGCGAGGCCCCCGCACTCCAGGAGGTCGCCCTGGCCGACGGGAACCAACTGCTGTTCTACACCGACGGTGTGACCGAGGCCCGCGACCACCAGCGGGAGTTCTACCCGCTCGTGGAGCGGCTGTCCCGGCACGTGTCGGAGGACCCGTCCCGCACCCTCGCCGCGCTCCACGAGGACCTGCTCGCGCACGTCGGCGGCGAACTGCACGACGACGCCGCCATGCTCCTGCTGCGGAAGCCGGCCGGCACCCCGTCAGTGGCACCGGACGCGGCGGATCCGCCGGCCGGACCGTTGCCCGCGCTTCAGGTGGCCGCCGAAGTGGAGACCTCACAGGAGGGTGTGCGGTGTGGCGGCGAACCGGCGGACGGGAGCCGGTGGTGAGCTGAGTACCGTCGATCGGGTGGGTCGTCCCGGACGGCCGACCGCACCGTACTCACGTACAGAGGAGCGCCTCGTATGTCGAAACCACCGCTTCCCGATGCAGCCGTCGTCATGTTGGGCAAGCCGAATCCGGCCGTCATCACGACGCTGCGGCCGGACGGTCAGCCGGTGTCCACGGCCACCTGGTACCTCTGGGACGACGGCCGGATCCTGGTCAACATGGACGAGGGCCGCAAACGACTGGAGCATGTCCGCAACGACCCCCGTGTCTCGCTGAGCGTGCTGGACGAGGGCAACTGGTACACGCACCTCAGCATCATCGGCCGTGTCGCCGAACTCCGTGACGACGAGGAGCTCACCGATATCGACCGGCTGGCGCGGCAGTACCTCGGCAAGCCGTACCCGCAGCGGGACCGCCGCCGGGTCAGTGCCCTGATCGAGATCGACCGCTGGCACGGCTGGGGGACCATGAAGGACAGCGGCCAACCGGGCTGACGACGGCCGGAGGCCGGCCCTCCCTCCCCGTCGTCGTGGTACGGCGGTGGTCGGGGGCCGGTCGGCGGCCGGCCGCACGTCCGCGGTTCGGCGAGCGCCCGGAAGCGGATACGCCCGCGGCCTCATCGCGGCGGGCGCCTCACGTCTCGGCCAGGAGGCCCTTGCGCAGGGTGGTGCAGGCGCGGGTCAGGAGGCGGGAGACATGCATCTGGGAGAGACCCAGCTCCTTGCCGATCTCCGACTGTGTCATCTCCTCCCCGAAGCGCAGCTGGAGGAGGGTGCGTTCGCGGTCGTCGAGCTTGGCGAGGTGCGGCTTGAGGGCCTGGACGTCCTCGGCCAGGGCCAGGGCGGGGTCCTCGGTGCCGATGAGGTCGGCGACGAGACCGGTCTGCTGCTTGCCACCCGCCTGGATGGGGCGGTCTATGGAGTCGCTGTCGTAGCCGTTGCTGGCCACCAGCCCCTCCGACACCTCGCCCTCGTCCATGTCCAGACGGGCCGCGAGGTCGGCGACGGAGGGCTCGTGACTGCCCTCGCCCTCCAGCTCCTCCCGGGCACGGGCGAGGTCGATGCGGAGTTCCTGCAGGCGCCGCGGCACCCGCACCGACCAGGTGGTGTCGCGGAAGAACCGCTTGATCTCGCCCTGGATGTAGGGGACGGCCAGTGTGGTGAACTCCACGTCGCGGGAGGGGTCGTAGCGGTCGATCGCCTTGATCAGACCGATCGTCCCCACCTGAAGGACGTCCTCCGTGGACTCCCTGCGGCTGGAGAAGCGGCGGGCGACATAGCGCACGAGGGAGAGGTTCATCTCGATGAGCGTGTTCCGCGCGTACTGGTACTCGGGGGTCCCCTCGTCCAGCTCCTGCAGCCGCAGCAGGAACTGCTTGGACAACTCCCGTGCGTCGGACGGAGCGACCCGCTGCGGGGCCTGGATCTGCGGCAGCACCGTCGGAGCCGGAACGGCACACTCCATCGAGGTGCTCTCCGGCTCCGTTCCGACGTTCAAGGTGCTGTTGCTGCTCATGCTCTGGCTCCCGCCTATTGCTGAGCCCCCGTCGCACGCTCCCCTACCCGCCGCTGCCGCAGGCATGTCCGGTCGCTCCTCCTTCCTTGCCCGCCCCTCCGACGCCCCAAGTCGCCCGACATGCCCGGCGTTTCGCCTCAGGACCGGGCCGGCGCCTCCGGGCCGGCGGGCAGGAACAGCGGTGTGACCGAGGCCCGGAGGTGCACGGTGATGCCGTTCCGTTCGAGCGGTACGCGGGTGCCGAACGCGTCGAGGGCATGGACCGTGGCATGGGGCCACGGCCAGTCCACGGGTGTTTCGGGGGCGTCCTCGCCGGTGAAGGCGTCCCCCGCCGCCCACAGGACGTGCAGCGGCCCGCGGCCCGCACGTGTCACCTCGAACGCGGACAACTCCACACCCCTTGAGAACTGACGGGGGCACCCCCTCGAGCGAGGAGGCCACGTTCGTCGCGCCTCGCAGCGCACCCAGGAACTCCCTGCGGAGTCGCGCCGAAAAAGCCCGTTGCGCATGCGGCGACGGCATGCAAGGATTTCCTTAACGCAACATCAGTAGCAGTAAAGACCAGCAGGGAAGAGCCAGCCGATGTCCCGCCGCACCGTCTCGTTCGAGGAGATTCCGGTCTCCGACGCCCACGCAGGCCCCTACGCCCTCACCACGGGTCCCGACGACGCGCTGTGGTGCACCTTGGTCCACGCCGGGCAGATAGCCCGCCTGGCACCGGACGGCCGCCTCGACCGCTACTCACTCGACTCCCCCTCCTGCGGGCCCTCCCTCATCACCTCGGGACCCGACGGCGCGTTGTGGTTCACCCGGAACCAGGACCATCGGATCGGGCGGATCACGGTGGAGGGGAAGGCGACCTCGTTCTCCCTCCCGAGTCCTGGCAGCGGTCCGTTCGGCATCGCGTCCGCCGCCGACGGAGCCCTGTGGTTCACCCAGATGCACACCGACCGCATCGGGCGCATCGACACGGACGGCCGGGTGACGGAGTTCCCGCTGCCCCTCACCGGTGCCTTCCCCTCAGCGATCACGACCGGTCCCGATGACGCCCTGTGGTTCACCCTCAACCAGGCACACACGATCGGTCGCCTCGGCTTCGACGGCGACCTCACGCTCCACAAGCTTCCGACCGGGAACGCCGCGCCGGTCGGCATCACCTGCGGTGCGGACGGCGCACTCTGGTTCGTCGAGATAGGCGCCGGCCGGATCGGCCGGATCACCACCGACGGCCGGATCGACGAGTTGCCGCTGCCGGACCCGGCGTGCCGGCCGCACGCGATCGTGGCCGGCCCGGACGGGAACTGCTGGTTCACCGAATGGGGAGCCAACCGCATCGGCTCCGTCACTCCCGAAGGCCACGTCGAGGAGTACGACCTGCCGAGTCCCTCTTCGGAACCGCACGGCCTGGCGTTCGGTGCCGACGGGGCCCTGTATGTCGCGCTGGAAATCGGGGTGATTGCCCGTATGACGCCTTGAGCGGAGGGCCGGTCCGGTCGGGCGCGGCGCCGCCGGCGGCCGCACTGCACCGCACCGCACCGCACCGCACCGCACCGCACCGGCCCAGGGTCGAGCGGCCCTTTCACAGTGCTGCGGCGGAGACGCGGCGCGGCGCTGTACGACGGATTCGGGCCGCCGCTCTCGTCGCTCACCGCGGTGTCGCTCTCGGCAACCTCCCTCGCGGTGTCACCATCGAGAGCACAAGCATCGCCGCTGGGAGCGGGGGAGCAATCGCGACCGACGGTGCCACCACATGGCCGGCCCACGGGGCGAAGGCCCGGCGGGCTGCCACCCGAGGAGAGGTGCCTGAATGAGCAATCCAGCCGCCCGGGCGCGGATGCTGGGTGACCTGATCGCCGCCAGCCATGTGATCACGCTGGAACAACTGCCGGACCTCGTCGCCAAGCACGCGACACGGGTCGGCTGGCCGGGGGTGCTGCTCTACCTCGCCGATCTGCAGCAGGACGTGCTGTGCCTGCTGGCCGGTCGTGGGCCGGGTGCCGGCGGCGGGGCGGAGGCGCCGCCGGAGGTGGTGCGGGTGGAGGGCACCCTCGCCGGGCGGGCGTTCCAGACCGGGGGCATCGTCGGGGGCCCCACCTCCGAGGCCGGCCAGTGGTGGGTTCCGCTGCTCGACGGCACCGAGCGGCTGGGCGTACTGCGCGCCTCCGCCGCCCCGGGCACGGAGATGGACTCCCAGGCGGCTCAGGACCTGCGCAACCTCGCCGGGCTGGTCGCCTTGATGATCGTCAGCAAGCGGGGGGTGAGCGACACCTATGCCGGGCTGGTACGGCGCCGGAGGATGAATGTGGCCGCGGAGATGGAGTGGCGCATCATGCCGCCCCGGACCTTCGCCACCGACCGGGTGCTGATCAGCGCCGTGATGGAGCCCGCCTACGAGGTCAGTGGCGACGTCTTCGACTACGCCATTGCCGAGGAGACCGTACACCTGGCGCTCTTCGACGCCATGGGCCACGACACGGCCGCCGGGCTGACCGCGAACCTCGCGGTCGCCGCCAGCCGCAACCGGCGCCGGCAGAGCCCGGGAATCCTGGAGATCGCCCAAGCCGTGGAACGGGCCCTCGTGGAACAGTTCGGCTCGAGCCGCTACGCCACGGGCCTGCTGGCCGAGCTGAACTCCGCCACCGGCGTTCTCACCTGGACCAGCCTGGGGCACCCTCCGCCGGTCATCATCCGCAAGGGACGCACCGCAATCAGCCTGACCTGCCCGCCCGCGCCTCCCATGGGCACCGATCTGGGGATTCTGCCCACGCTGAGCCGGGACCAGCTGGAGCCCGGCGACCGTCTGCTGCTCTACACCGACGGCATCACCGAGGCCCGTAACCGCGAAGGCCGGGAATTCGGACTGGCGGGCTTCACCGACTTCCTCATCCAGCACCATGCCGACGGGCTGCCTGTCCCGGAGACCCTGCGCCGCCTGATCCGGCGTCATCTCAGCTACCACGACGGACGGCTCGGCGACGATGCCACGGTCCTGCTGCTGGAGTGGAGCGGCCCCACCCCCTACCGTCCCGCACGGGTCGAAGCCCTCGCCGGCCTCCCGGAGCACACCACCGCGGACACCCCCCTGACGTCTCCCTGGACCACACCCGCCAGGGACGTCCTGTGAGGCGCTGACGTCCCGTGCGGCGCTGGTGACACGGGTCCCCCGCAGAAATCGGGCGAAGAGCCGACGAGGGGCCGCTCCTCCGCACGCAACCGGAGTGCGCCCCCGACGACGGGGCAGAAGCATCTCGCTCTCGCCGGTCCCGGAGACCGGCTGGGTGTGCCCCGCCGACGGGGCCGAAGCCCTCTGGAGGTCACAGATGCCATCGACTACTGCGGTACCGCACATCGGACGACGCACCGCTCACCGCGCCGCGCGCAGCTCGGCGGTCCGGGCCGCGGCACGCGGTGGGTTCGCGGCCCGGGGCGCGATCTACTTCCTCGTAGGGGTACTGGCGCTGCGGGTCGCGTTCGGCGACAGCGGTGAGCAGGCCGACCGGGGCGGAGCACTGGCGGAGCTCGCCGCCCGGCCGTTCGGCAGCGTCCTGATATGGGTGCTCGGCCTGGGCCTGGCGGGGATGGCGCTGTGGCGTCTGTCCGAAGCGGCATTCGGCGCGGCGGGGCCCGAGGGCCACAAGGCCGGGACGCGACTGCTCTCGCTCGCGCGTTGCGTCTTCTACGCCGTGGTGTCGTTCTCCGTGCTGTCCTTCGCGGCGGGCGAGAAGGGCAGCGGCAGCGGGGCGAGCGACCAGCAGTCCCGGGATGCCACGGCCAAGGCGCTGGACCTGCCCGGCGGCCCCTGGCTGGTGGCCGCCGCGGGAGTGGGCATCGCCGTGGCCGGAGTCTGGATCGCGGTGCGGGCCGCCCGGCGCACGTTCCACAAGCACCTCAAGCGGGCGGAGATGTCCCGGCCCGTCAAGCGCGGTGTCGATGTGCTCGGCGTAGCGGGCGGCGTCGCCCGCGGCGGGGTGTTCGCGGTCGCCGGCGTCTTCGTCGTCAAGGCCGCGGTCACCTACGACCCCGATCGCGCCAAGGGCATGGACGACACGCTCCGCACCCTCGCCGATACCTCGGCGGGCCCCTGGCTGCTGGTCGCGATCGCGGCGGGCCTGGCGCTGTTCGGCCTCTTCTCGTTCGCCATGGCCCGCTGGCGGAACATCTGAACCGGTGCGTTCCGGCCACCGTCCCGCAGAATCACCACAGCACGTCCGCACCACCTCCCCCACGACAGGAGCACCCTTCGCATGACCGAGACCCATCAGAACGCCCCGGCCGCACGCGCCGCCTTCCGCGCCGAGGCCTTTGTGCGCAACGGCCGCTGGCACCTCGAAGTCGCCAGTCTCGACAGCGAACCCGACACCGGCGACACCGAGGCCCTGCTCGTCACGCTGTGGCCCGTCGACGAGACTCCCGACGGCAGCGGCTTCCCCGCCGCGTCCCTCGGCGCGCAACTGCGCGACAACGGCTTCGCCCTCGCCGAGCCGGGGCGGGGCACCGACGGCTGGGCGCCCACCGGCGACCGGGGCCACTACGCCGCCTCGTGCTACGCGACGGACGAGGCGCCCGCCTGACCCGGACCGGCGGGCGAACGATGTGCGGCGGCACCGGAGGGGAGGGGCAGGTCGCAGGCGCCCCGCCGCTCCGTGCCGTGGGCCGGCCGGCCGGTCAACCGGTCGGCCGGCCAGTGGGTCAGCCGGTCTGCAGGGTCGCGTCGTCGACGACGAAGCTGCTCTGGAGGCTGGAGTCCTCGGTGGCGGTGAAGGTGAGGGTGATCCGCTGTCCGATGTAGCGGCTCAGGTCCAGGGAGCGCTGGGTGTAGCCGCTCGACGCATCGGTGTTGGAGAGGGTCGTCAAGGTGGTGCTGCCCACCTTGACCTTGAAGGTGTCGTAGGCGACGGCGTCGGTCTCGTCGGTGTCGATGTGCAGCCAGTAGTTCAAGGTGGCCTTGCCGCATCCGGCGGGCACGGTCACCGACTGGCTGAGGGTGTCGGTGGCGGAGGAGCCGTAGCCGCCGAGCCAGGCGAACCTGCTGCCGCTGTGCGCGGACTGGCCGCTGTGGGCGCCGATCGCCCCGGTGTCGCCCGTCCAGGGGGTGGTGCCGCTCTCGAATCCGCCGTTGGCGATGAGCTGTTGGGCGGTGCAGCCGCCGGCGCCCTTGACCGTCAGGGTGTACGGCGTGGTGTGGGTGACGGACCCGGTGCCGGTGACGGTGAGGGGGTAGGTACCGGGTGCCGTGCTCGACGTCGTGGCGACGGTCATGGTGGAGCTGTTGCCGGAGGTCACCGAGGCGGGGCTGAAGGAGACGGTCACACCGGCCGGAGCGCCCGAGGCCGACAGCGCCACCGTCTGGGCGGATCCGCTGGTGGTCGCCGTGGAGAGGGTGCTGGTGGCCGAGCCTCCGGGGTCGACGCTGCCGGTGGCGGGGCCGGCGGTCAGGGAGAAGTCGTTCGCCGGAGTGCTGTCGGTGACGGCGAGCTGCCACAGGGTGGCGGCGATGCCGTCGACGCTGCGGTTCAGTCCCGTGCTGTTGATGTTGCTGGTGGTGTCACAGGACTGGTGGTAGCAGGAGTCGTAGGCACGGTTCGCGGTACCGCCCCACTTCGCCGCCTGCGCCGAGGTCTTCCGCGCGCCGGCGCCCATCGCGTAACCGGAGGTGGGGATGCCCGCCTGCTCGAAGGAGTAGTCGTCCGAGCGGCCGGCGCCCTCGGTGTTCTCCTCGGGCTGGAGGCCCAGGGAGTCCCAGTACGCCTTCATCGGCTGGGCGGCGGCGGAGGTGAGGTGGTTGATGAAGTAGCCGCCGTTGAGCGAGGCGATCATGTCGAAGTTGTAGTAGGCCTTGATCTTCGACCGCTCGGCGGAGGAGAGGGAACCGACGTAGAAGTCGGAGCCGTTGAGGCCCTGTTCCTCGTCCGTCCACCAGGCGAACCGGACGCGGGCCCCCATGGCGGGGTGCTGCTGCGCGAGGGTGAGGGCCGTCTCCAGCAGCGCGGCCGAGCCGGAGCCGTTGTCGTTGATGCCCGGACCCGCCCCGACGCTGTCGAGGTGGGAGCCGAACATGTACACCTTGGTGGCGTCGCCCTGCGGCCATTCGGCGATCAGGTTGGGTCCCGCCCCGGTGGCGCAGCCGGAGGTGCAGGGCTGCTCGGTGACGGTGTAACCGGCCGCCTGGAGCTTGGCCTTGGCGTAGGCGACCGAGTCGCGGTAGCCCTGTCCGCCGGATTTGCGGGTGCCGCCGTTGCGGGTGGCGATGGCGTTGAGCTCGGTGAGGTGCGCCTGGACCTTGGCCACATCGATGTCGGGGGCGGCCGCGGTGCGGGCGACGGGACCCTCGACGGGCGCGGCCGGGCCGCTGTGCCCGGCCCGGCCGACGGCCGATACCGCAGTGGCGGGCGGGTGGAGCGGCCGGCTGCTCTGCTGGGTGGCCGCGGCGGTGGGGGCGAGGGCCAGCACAGTTGCCTGGAGGGTGGCGGCGAGACATACGCCGGCCACCGCGAATCTTCGTATCACCATGGCTCCTTGAGGGGTAGGGAGTGCTACCGACGGAGGTTCTGGTGGAACGCCGGGTCGTCGCAGCGTCGTCGTCCGGCTGGCTTCGACCACGTGGGGCGGCGTCTGCGCGGCGGGCGAACGACATGTCCATGACCCAGGCCGCCGTACCATCACACCCCGGCACCCACCACGTCAACGAAAGTTCCGGCGCAGCGCCGTGTTTGTCGAAAAACGGCAGGTGGCGCCCGATAACCGGGCACTTGGCCGGGTCCGCGGGCGGCTTCGGACACCCCGGCCACGACGAACCCCCGCCCTGCGCACGGCAGGACGGGGGCGGTGAGGGCGTACCGGCGACGGTGCGGGATGCCGGTGGCGCCTACAGGAAGCTGACGTTCTGGGCGAGGGCGAGGCGGCTGGAGTAGTTGATGGTGTTGGTGGCGGAGCGCATATAGGCGCGCCAGGCGTCGGAGCCGGATTCGCGGCCGCCACCGGTCTCCTTCTCCCCGCCGAAGGCCCCGCCGATCTCGGCGCCGGAGGTACCGATGTTGACATTGGCGATGCCGCAGTCGGAGCCCTCCGCGGACAGGAAGAGTTCGGCTTCCTGCTGATCGCGGGTGAAGATGCTGGACGAGAGGCCCTGCGGGACGTCGTTGTGCAGGGCGATGGCCTCCTCCAGGGTCTCGTAGGTCTGCACGTACAGGATGGGGGCGAAGGTCTCTTCGCGGACGACGTCGGTCTGTTCGTCGACCCGGACGATGACGGGTTCGACGTAACCGGCGCGGGGCGCGGCGTCGGCGAGGCGCCGGTTGCCGCCCGCGAGGATCTTGCCGCCCTCGGCCTGCGCCCGGGTGAGGGCGTCCTGCATGGTGTCCAGGGCGGTGGTGGAGATCAGGGGGCCGACGAGGGTGGTCTCGTCGAACGGGTCGCCGATGGGGAGCTTCTGGTAGGCGGCGGTCAGCCGTGCGAGGAGGGTGTCGGCGATGTCCTGGTGGACGATGAGGCGCCGCAGCGTGGTGCAGCGCTGGCCCGCGGTGCCGGCCGCGGCGAAGACGATGCCCTGCACGGCGAGGTCGAGGTCGGCGGAGGGCGTGACTACGGCCGCGTTGTTGCCGCCGAGTTCGAGCAGGGTGCGTCCGAAGCGGGCGGCGACGCGCGGGCCGACCTCGCGTCCCATACGGGTCGATCCGGTGGCGCTGATCAGCGCGACGCGGGGGTCGTCGACGAGCCTTTCGCCGATGGCGCGGTCACCCAGCAGGAGGCGGTGCACATCGCGAGGGGCGCCGACGTCCTCGGCGGCCTGCGCCAGCAGCCGGTCGCAGGCCAGGGAGATCAGCGAGGTGAGCTCCGAGGGCTTCCAGATCACGGTGTCGCCGCAGGCCAGCGCGACGGCGGTGTTCCACGACCACACCGCGGCGGGGAAGTTGAACGCGGAGATCACGCCCACCACACCCAGCGGGTGCCAGGTCTCCGCGAGACGGTGGCCCGGGCGCTCGGAGGCGATCGTACGGCCGTACAGCTGGCGGGAGAGGCCGACGGCGAAGTCGCAGATGTCGATCATCTCCTGGACCTCGCCGAGCGCCTCGGAGCGGATCTTGCCCGCTTCGATGGTGATGAGGTCGGCCAGGTCGCCCTTGTGGTCACGCAGCAACTCGCCCAGACGGCGTACGAGTTCACCGCGTCGGGGCGCCGGCGTGGTGCGCCAGGTGAGGAACGCCTCGCGGGTGGCGGCGATGGCGTCCTCGGTGTCGGCGGCGGTGGCCGCGCGCAGGCCGAAGAGGTCTTCGCCGGTGATCGGGCTGCGGGCGGCGAAGTCGTCGCCTTCCGGGACGGTGACGCCGAGGGCGGCGAGGCTGCCGCGGGCACGGGTGCGCAGGTCCTCGGTGGTGGGGAGGATGGTGCGGGTCATGGTGCTCCCTTGGGGTGTGGAGGGGTAGGGGTGGCGGTCGGGGTCAGCCGGGTGTGCCGTCGAGACCGAGTTCCCGGGCGACCTGGGCGAGGGAGCGGTTCTGCTGCTCCTCGTAGAGGTCGAAGGGGTCCGCGACGTCGCGGCCGAGGACGCCGGAGAGCCATGCGCTGTCGTAGGCGGCCCCCTGCTGTTCGTTGTTCCGGGAGCCCTCCTCGCTGAGGTTGGACTGGAAGATGCCGGCCGCCGAGCGGGGCAGGAAGTCCTCGTAGACGAGGGGTTCGGCCCGGATCCAGCCCCCTTCCAGCAGGTCACGGAGCCCGGCGGGCGGGCGGCTGCCGTCGCGCGGCCGGTCGGGCGCGACGTGATGGGTGAAGTGCGCCAGGCCCTGGGCGGCGAGCCCCTGCTCGCTGTCGGGCATCTCCTGCGCCCAGAGGGTGCGGGCGAGTGCGGCCCGGTCGGCCTGCGGCAGGCCGGCGGCCTGCTCGTCGACACGGGCGAGCAGCCGGTCGTAGCGGGCCCGGCCCGCACGGCTGAGGGCGATACCGCGGGCCTCGACCTCGCCGAAGCGCACCCGCAGGGCGCCGGTGGTCACCGTGCCGTCCGGGGTGCGCAGGGCACGGGGCTCGGCGAGCGCCCGGAAGGAGGTCTGGCGCAGCAGGACATCGGGGCCCTGCCAGCGGGGAGGTCCCTGAATGGTGTCGATCATCTCGATGCCGCGCTCGGTCATCCGCCGGTACAGCTCGTCGATGTCCAGGACGCGCGGGGTGAGGTGGTTGATATGGGTGCTGCGGACGCCGCCGATGTCCGCGGCGACGGCGGAGACCCGTTCCAGCGTGGTGTACCACGCCTGGTCGACGGGCTCGGGGGACAGTTCGAAGGCCCGCACCGCGAGGTGGAGGAAGCGTTCGGCGTCCTCCTCGGGCAGCTCCGCGGCACGCTCCGCACGGTCGGCGAGGTCCAGCAGTTCCGGCGGGAAGAGCTCACGGCCGGCGAGGAAGTTCTCCAGGCGGGCCCGCAGGTCGGGGTCGAAGAACCGGGGGTCGGCGGGGGTGAGCAGGGAGGTGAAGACGCGGAAGGGATTACGGGCCAGTTCCTCGCCGTCGACGGGGCGGAACGCGGTCGACACGACGGGGACCGCGCTGGCGGCGGCCTCCCGCAGGTCGTAGAAGCCGACCGGGTGCATGCCCAGGGCGCCGAAGATCCGGGCGACCTGGCGGAGTTCGTCGGGGGTGCCGACGCGGATGGCGCCGTGCCGCTCCGCGGTCACCCGGCCGATGGAGCCCAGGCGCTCGGCGTCGGCCCCTTGCGCCCGCAGCACGTCCTCGTTGACCTCGCGGGAGACGTCCACGAGCGTGGTGTAGGCGGGCACCTCCCGCCCGTACATGTCCGAGAGCCGCTGGGCGAATGCGGCGCGCAGTTGCCACTGGCTGATCATCGGCAGGTCGTCCTTCCGTTGCGGGGCTTCACACCACGTGGATTTCGGGGCGGGTCTCGGCGCCGGTCGTGAAGCGGTCGGCGCTGAAGGGGGTGACATCGACGAACGGTGTGCGCTCCAGGTGGAGGTCGCGCACGATCTCGCCGACCGCCGGGGCCTGCAGGAAGCCATGGCCCGAGAACCCGGTGGCGTACAGGAAGTTGTGCGGCGTCCCGGCGCGCCCGATCAGCGCGTTGTGGTCCGGGGTGACCTCGTAGAGTCCGGCCCAGCCGCCGCTGGTCTCCATGTCGGCGAGGGCCGGGGCCCTGCGCCGTGCGGCGGCGCGGAACAGCGTGAGCCAGTCCGGGGTCCAGGTGGTGTCGAAGCCGTCGGCCTGGCCGGGGTCGGCGAGGCCGAACAGCAGGCCGTCGTCGCTGTTGTGGAAGTAGGCCGTCGAGTCGAAGTCGATGGTGAAGGGGATGCGCGGGGCCGGCGGCGCGAGCGGTGCGGTGAAGGCCAGCTGGCGGCGCACCGGGCGCACCGGGAGGTGCACGCCCGCCATTTCGCCGAGCCGCGCGGACCAGGCGCCCGCCGCGCAGATGACCGTGGCGGCGGAGATCCGGCCGTGGTCGGTGTGGACGGCCGTGACCCGGTCCCCGGTGGTGTCGAGGCCCGTGACGGTGGTGTGCGTGGCGAAGGTGACGCCGGCCCGTGCGGCGGCGCGCGCATAGCCCCGGACGGCGAGCCCGGGCCGGGCATGACCGTCGGTCGGGGAGTAGGCGGCGGCCACCAGCCCGTCGGTGCTGAGGTAGGGACACAGCGCTTGTGCCTCGCGCGGGCCGATCATGCGGCTGGGGACGCCGAGGCCGTTCTGGATCCGTACCGAGGTCTCGAAGTCCGCGGCCTGCTGGTCGCTGGTGAGCACGAAGAGATAGCCGACGCCGTCCAGCCGGATGTCGGCGCCGGGACGCTGCCCGAAGTCCTGCCAGGCCCGCAGACTCCTGCTGCCCAGTGCGATGTTGAGCGGGTCGGAGAACTGCGCCCGCACCCCGCCGATCGGCTTGCCCGAACTGCCGCTCCCCAGCTCGCCGCGCTCGATGACGACGATATCGGACACCCCGGCCTCGGCCAGGTGGAACGCGATGCTGGTGCCCATCACACCACCGCCGACGATCACGACGTCGGCAGTCGGCGGAACGGTGCGGGAGATGGATGACGTGGACAAGAGGCCGATCCCTTCCAGAGGCCGCGCCCGTGCCGGGGGGCATCCGTCCGGCGCGTGGCGGGGCTGTCAGTGCATGGCGAGAAGAGCTGATCAGCTAGCTGCCCGTCATCGTGCAGCACGCCAACCGTTGACGTCTACGAACAGTTGGTGCGTCCGATCTATTAGGATCTCTATATGGACTGGACGAGTGCCCAGCTGCGGTCCCTGGTGGAGCTGACCAGGCGCGGCACGATCACCGCGGCGGCACAGGCCCTTGGATACACGCCTGGTGGGGTCTCCCAGCAGATCGCCGCGCTGGAGAAGGCCGCCGGCATGGAGCTGCTGCGCCGGGTCGGGCGGCGGGTGGAGCTGACCGATGCCGGGCGGACGCTGGCCTGTCACGCGGAGCGGATCCTGTCGACGGAGGCGGAGGCCGTCGAGGCGCTGGAGCGCACCCGGCACGAGATCTCCGGGGTGCTGCGGGTGGGCCTGTTCGCCACGGCGGCCGCCGAGATCCTGCCGCCGGCGCTGCAGGAGGTGCGGCGGGTCCATCCGGGGCTGACGGTGCACAGCCGCGATATGGACGTGGACGAGGTGCACGACGCGGTCACCTCCGGGGCGGTGGACCTGGCGCTGGGGCTGGACTATCCGGATGTGCCCATTCCGCGCGAACCGGCCCTGCAGGTGCGCCGGCTGTACCGCGAGCGGTTCTCGCTGGCGGTACCCGCCGGGTCGCTGGACGGACGCGAGGTGGTCGGCCTGACGGAGACACAGGACCTGGGGTGGATCCTGCCGTCGGCCGACAGCTACTACGGCCGCGCGGTGCGCACGGCGTGCCGGCGAGCGGGCATCGAACCGCGCGTCCAGCACGTGGTGACCGATACCGCGGCCACGCTGGCGCTCGTCGAGGCGGGGATCGGGGTGAGCACCGTGACGGATCTGATGCTGGGCCTGCGCGCCTCGCGCCTCGATGTCGTACGGCTGCGGGAGAAGGTCGAGCGGCACATCGTGGTGATGTTCCGCTCCTCCGTCGAACACCGGCCGACGGTGGCGGCGCTGGTCGACGTCCTGCGGGCGGTGTCCGGCGCCCGGCGCGGCGCCCCGGCCCGCCACGATCCGCAGGACGGAACCCGGCGGCCGTCGTCGGGCCGCTCCCAACAAGCCTGAACCCTGGGCCGGTTGACCGAGTTCCGGAACAAGATGCCGCGTGCACGAGAATCCGGGCTCCTCACCCTGCGGCCTCCCTCCACCAGCTCCGCTTGCCCTCAGCCACGCAAGTTGTCGCGCTGGGGTCCCTGTTGCCGGGGAGAATCGTGGGTGAGGGTTCAGGCCAGTGGTGACCCACGCCACGACGGTGGCCCGTCGTGCCGCCGTTGCCTGACAGGGAGCGAGCGATGTCCCCCCATCACACCCCGAAATCTCCCGTTCGCGCGTTGCTGGGAAGAGGCCCCCAGGGAATCTTCCGGCGCACACTGCCGCATGAACAGCCCGGCGGTGAGCGCATGGTGCGCACGCTCGGCCTCACCCAGCTGACGATGATCGGCATCGGCGCCATCATCGGGGCCGGCATCTTCAGCCTGGCCGCGGCCGTCGCCCGTGATGTCGCCGGCCCCGCCGTACTGATCTCGTTCCTCGTGGCCGGCGCCGCCTCGCTCTGTGCGGCCTTCGCCTATGCCGAGTTCGCCGGCATGGTGCCGAAGGCAGGCTCGTCCTACACCTACTGCGCCGCGGTCCTCGGGGAGATCGTGGGCTGGATCGTGGGCTGGGACCTGCTGCTGGAATACACCGCCATCGTCGCCGTCGTGGCGATCGGCATGTCGGGTTACCTGGGATTCCTGCTGCAGGCGGTCGGCATCCACCTGCCGGCCTGGGCTCTGGGCGCCCCCGGCACCGGCGACGGCCACCGGGTCGATCTGCTCGCGGTGGCGATCTGTCTCGGCGTGGCCTGGCTGCTGACCCTGGGCACCCGGACCTCGGCCCGGGTGGAGACGGTGCTGACCGTCATCAAGATCGCCATCGTGCTGCTGGTGATCGTGGTGGGCTTCACCAAGGTCGACACCGCCCATCTGCACCCCTTCGCGCCATTCGGTTTCGGCGGCGCGTTCACCGGGGCGGCCACGGTCTTCTTCGCCGTCTTCGGCTATGACGCGCTGAGCACGGCGGCGGAGGAATCGGTGGAGGCACGGCGCAAGCTGCCGAAGGCGATGATGCTGTCGCTGGCGGTCTCCATGGTGCTGTACGTGCTGGTGTGCATCGTGCTCACCGGGATGCAGCGCTACAGCGAGCTCAATCCGAACAGCGGCATCTCCAGCGCGTTCCAGAGCGTGGGGCTGAGCGGGCTGGCCAATGTGATCGCCGTCGGCGCGGTCATCGGCATCGTCACCGTGACCTTCTCCTTCATGATGGGCGCCTCCCGCCTCTGGTACGCCCTCAGCCGCGACGGGCTGATGCCGGCATGGTTCGGCGCCATCCACCCCCGTCGCAAGGTTCCGCACCGCGCCACCTGGCTGATCGGCGCGGTGTCCGCCGTACTGGCGGGTCTGCTGCCCATCAACGCGGTCGCGGAACTCACCAACATCGGAGTGCTGTTGGCATTCGTGGTGGTCTCCGCTTCCGTGCTGGTCCTGCGCTACGCGAAGCCGCACCTCAAGCGCGAGTTCCGATGCCCGGGCATGCCGGTGGTGCCCGTCCTCGGCATGGCCTTCTCCGTCTGGCTGATGTCGTTCCTGCAGTGGGAGACGTGGGTGCGGCTCGGCGGCTGGCTGGTCGTCGGCCTGGCCCTCTACGCCGGCTACGGATACCGCCGCACCCGCAAGGTCATGCCGGGCGGCTCGGTGGACCTCGACGCCCTCGACCGGATGTCGGAGTCCGACGAACCCGAGCCCGCACCCGCCCCGTGACGGGCAGTCAGCCGCGCAGGCCGACGCTCCGCCGCTCCCCCGCCCTGGGAGCGGCGGAGCCCGTCCGCGACCGACAGGTCATTCGGCATACGCCGGGTGCAGATACGGTTCACCGACGGGTACCGCGCGCCGCAGACAGCGGAGCACGGCGGGGAGCAGCGGGTTGCTGTTCCCGCTGCGGTGCAGCGCCATCACCGTGCGGTGTGCGGAGCGCTGGGTGACCCGGGTCGCCTCGATGCCGTCGCCGGGCACATGACCGAGCGCCGGGACCACGGCCACGCCGAGCCCCGCGGAGACCAGTTGCCGCACCACGTCGTAGTTGTTGCTGCGGAAGGCGACGGCGGCCTCGAACCCCACGGCCGCACAGAGGCGGATGAACGAGCGGGCGCCGGCGGTGTCCTCCCGGCTGGTGATCCAGCGTGCCTCGGACAGCTGGGACAGCTGGCCGCTCAGACCGCTGTCACGCGCCCTGAGCAGGACGAGGTCCTCGCGCAGCAGATCATGACGAGTGAGGCCGCCGGGCCACTGGCGCGGGCTGAGGCCGTACTCGAAGACGAGCGCGACATCGAGATCGCCGTGGCTGAGCGCGGTGATGAGCTCCTCGGGCTCGCCCTCCTCCAGCTGGATCCGCGCCCGCGGGTGGCTTTCGACGAGCGCGGACAGGGCGGAGGGCACCAGCCGTACGTCGGCGGTGGGAAAACTGCCCAGCCGCAGCCGGCCGGTGGCGCCGGTGGCGAGCTCCTGCACCTGGTGGTCGAGGTCGTCCATGGCCGCCAGCACATGAGTGCTGAGATCGACCAGGCGGTGCGCCGCGGCGGTGGGGCGGATCCCGTGCGCCTCCCGCTCGAACAGCACCAGACCGGTCTCCTTCTCCAGTGCGGAGATCTGCTGCGAGATGGCGGAGGCGGTATAGCCGAGGTCGCGGGCCGCGAGGGCGAACGAGGCGCTGTGGACGACGGCCTTGAGTGTGAGCAGATGCAGTGGCTTCAGCAAGGCGGGCTCCCAAACGACGCGGGAGGCGAGCATAAGCATCCGTCGCCCTCGAACGCGAGCCTAAGCATTACTTGGCCTCAAGCGCGCATTCTTTCGTCCTGCTGGGCCTTGTGGCCGGCCCCGGCGCCCCACATCGTGGACGGGACCAGGCGGAACACGACGGGTGAGCACGAAGGAGCGAGCACGGTGACCTCGACAGCCCAGGGCCCCGACGGTCTCGACGCGGCAGCGGTGGCCGAAGCCCTCGGCCACGGGGACTGCGGCACGGTCGCCGGCGATGCCGGCCGCCGGGCGCAGTACTCGGCCGATGCCTCCAACTACCGCCGGATCCCGCTCGCCGTGGTCTTTCCCCGCGAGCGGCAGCACGTCCTCAACGCGCTCCGGGTGTGCCGCCGCCTGGGGGTGCCGATCACCGCACGCGGAGCGGGCACCAGCACCTCGGGACAGGCCGTCGGACCGGGCGTGGTGCTCGACTTCTCCCGCTACTTCAACCGGCTGACCGCGCTGGACCCGCACGCCAGGACCGCGACCGTGCAGCCCGGCATCGTCCTGGACGACCTGCAGCACGCCGCCGCCGAGCACGGCCTGCTCTTCGGCGCCGACCCCTCCACGCACAGCCGCTGCACCCTGGGCGGCATGATCGGCAACAACGCGTGCGGCTCGCACTCGCTCGCCTGGGGACGCACCGCGGACAACATCGTGGAACTCGAGGTGGTCACCTACCGCGGCACGGTGGTCCGGCTCGGCGAGATGACGCGGGGCGAGATCGACGCGGCCGTTGCCGCGGGAGACGACCGCGGGGAGCTGATCGGTGCCCTGGACCGTCTCGCGCGGCGCCATCTGGCGACGCTCCGCACCGAACTGGGGCGGTTTCCGCGGCAGGTGTCGGGCTATGCGCTGGAACACCTGCTGCCCGAGCGGCGCTTCAACCTCGCCAGAGCGCTGGTCGGCAGCGAGGGCACGCTCGCCGTCGTCCTCTCGGCGACCGTCCGTCTCCTGACGCCTCCCCCCGCGCGGGCCCTGGTCGTCCTCGGGTTCTCGGACGCCGGCGCCGCGGCCGATGCGGTCCCGGCGCTGCTCCGGCACGAGCCGCTGGCCCTGGAGGGACTCGATCGTGCGCTGACCGACATCGTCACCCGGCCCGGCACCAGGGCCACCATCGACACCCTGCCCACCGCGCAGGCCTGGCTGTTCGCGGAACTCGGCGGTCCCGCGGACACGCTGCCGCGGCAGGCCGAAGAGCTGGCCGGGACCGCGCGCCGGGCTGCGGGGTTCTCCGGCAGTGAGATCGTCACCGACCCCGTGCGCGCCCGCGACCTGTGGCGGATCCGCGAGGACGGCGCGGGCCTGGCCACCCGCCTGCCCCCGGTGACCGGGTCCGAGGCAGGTGCCGAGGCCTGGCCCGGATGGGAGGACGCGGCCGTCCCGCCCGACCAACTGGGCTCCTACCTGCGCCGGTTCATGGCACTGCTGCACCGCTACGAGTTGCAGGGCGCCGTCTACGGACACTTCGGCGAAGGCTGTCTGCACGTCCGGATCAACTTCGGCTTCACCACCGAACAGGGCACCGCCGCCTTCCGCGCCTTCCTCGAAGACGCCGCCCGGCTGGTCGCCGCGCACGGTGGCTCGCTGTCCGGCGAGCACGGCGACGGCCAGGCCCGCTCCGCGCTGCTGCCCCTGTTGTACGGACCCGACGTCATCGCCCTGTTCGAGGAGTTCAAGAACATCTGGGACCCCGACAACGGCCTCAACCCCGGCATGATCGTGCGGCCGCTGCCCGTCGACGGCAACCTCCGCGTCAGCCCGCACCGCACCCCCCTCCCCCTGACCACCGTCTTCCCCTTCCACTCCGACGACGGCGACTTCGCCAAGGCCACCCGCCGCTGCGTGGGCGTCGGCAAGTGCCGCTCCACCGCCCACCGCGGCGACGTGATGTGCCCCAGCTACCGGGTCACACGGGACGAGAAGGACTCCACCCGCGGCCGCGCCCGGCTGCTGTACGAGATGACCCAGGGTGAGGTGATCACCGACGGCTGGCGTTCCACCGAGGTGCGCGACGCCCTCGACCTGTGCCTGTCGTGCAAGGGATGCAGCGCCGACTGCCCCGTCGGCGTGGACATGGCCACCTACAAGTCGGAGTTCCTCCACCACCACTACAAGGGGCGCCTGCGACCCGCCTCGCACTACACCATGGGCTGGCTGCCACTGCTGTCACGGCTGGCCGCCCGGGTTCCCGGACTGGTCAACGCGCTCACTTCCTCCCGCCTCGCCCCCGTCCTCAAACGGCTCGGCGGTATCGCCGCGCAGCGGGACCTGCCCCGCTTCGCCGATCAGACCTTCCTGGCCTGGTTCCGGCGCCGCACGCCCGAGGGCGACGGCCGGCGCGGCCCGGTCCTGCTGTGGGTCGACTCCTTCAACAACCACTTCAGCCCGGAGGTCCTCCAGGCCGGCGTGGCCGTACTGGAGCACGCGGGCTTCCGGGTACGGGTCCCCGACGGCACGCAGTGCTGCGGCCTCACCTGGATCACCACCGGGCAGCTCGGAGTCGCCCGCCGTATCGCCCGGCGGACCCTCGCCGCGCTGGCTCCCGAGGTCCGGGCCGGCACGCCCGTCGTCGGGCTGGAGCCGAGCTGCACCGCGGCCCTCAAGAGCGACCTCCCCGAACTCCTCGACGGCGACGACGACGCCCGCGCGCTCTCCCGGGCCACCCTCACCCTCGCCGAACTCCTCGTCGACCACACGCCCGGCTGGCAGCCCCCGCTGATCGAGGGCCACTCGATCAGCCAGACCCACTGCCACCAGCACGCCACCTCCGGCTTCGGCGCCGACGGCACGCTGCTGGCCCGCATGGGAATCGAC
This sequence comes from Streptomyces caniferus, assembly GCF_009811555.1. Lineage (GTDB taxonomy): Bacteria > Actinomycetota > Actinomycetes > Streptomycetales > Streptomycetaceae > Streptomyces > Streptomyces caniferus. Next base: position 261,769 of record NZ_BLIN01000003.1, read on the forward strand.
AACACCAGGCTCGATTCCGGCTGTTGCGGACTCGCCGGCAACTTCGGTTTCGAACGCGGCCACTACGACGTCTCGGTCGCCGCGGGCGAACAGGTGCTGCTCCCCGCGGTGCGCTCGGCCCCCGCCGCCACGCGAATCCTGGCCGACGGCTTCAGCTGCCGCACCCAGATCGCCCAGCAGACCGATCGCGGCGGCACCCATCTCGCCGAGCTGATCGCCCGGGCGCTGCCGCCGGCCGACGCCTCCGCCCGCACCACGCTCCCCGTTCTTCCTACCGACAAGGAACACACCCGTGACTGACGCACTCTCCCTCGTCGACGAGTGGGGCCCCGAGAAGATCGTCGTCGTCTCGCACCGCCGCACCGGCATGAAGGGCGTCCTGGTGATCGACAACACCGCCCGCGGCATCGGCAAGGGCGGCACGCGGATGAGCCCGGGCGTGACCGTCGACGAGGTGTCCCGGCTGGCGCGCGTCATGACATGGAAGTGGGCCGCCGTCGACCTCTTCTACGGCGGCGCCAAGGCCGGCATCGTCGCCGATCCGGCCTCCCGCGACAAGGAGGCGGTGCTGCGTGCGTTCGCCCGCGCGCTGTCGAACGAGGTCCCCCGCGAGTACGTGATGGGACTCGACATGGGCCTGACCGAAGACGACGCCGCCGTCATCCAGGACGAACTGGGCGACCGCGGCGCCGCCGTCGGCACCCCCGAGCACCTCGGCGGCGTGGCCTACGACAAGCTCGGCGTCACCGGCTACGGCGTCGCCGAGGCGGCCGACGCGGCGGCGCGGCACCAGGGGCTGGCGATGGCCGGCTCCCGGGTCGCCCTCCAGGGCTTCGGTGCGGTCGGCAGCGCCGCCGCCCGCCGCTTCGCCGAACTCGGGGCCACCGTCGTGGCGGTGTCCACCGCCCACGGGGCACTGCACGACCCCAGCGGCCTCGACGTCGACGCGCTGCTGGCGGCGCGGGACGAGCACGGCGACCGCTTCGTCACCCGCCACTCCCCCGGTGCCGTGCTCGCGCCGGGCGGCGAACTCATCGTGGACTGCGACATCTTGGTGCCCGCGGCCCTGCAGGACGTCATCGACCGCGGCACCGCACACGACATCAAGGCGAAGCTCGTCGTGGAGGGCGCCAATCTGCCCACCTCCGCGGAGGCCCGCAGCGTCCTCGCGGAGCGCGGCATCACCGTGCTGCCCGACTTCGTGGCGAACGCCGGCGGTGTCGTCGCGGCCGCCTTCGCGATGGACGCCCGCTACTCCGGGTTCCGGCCCGACACGTCCACCATCGTCGAGACGGTGTCGACGCGGCTGCGCGCCAACGCCATGACCGTCCTGGACGCGGCCCGGCGCCAGCAGGTCACACCGCACACCGCCGGCCGCCGGCTCGCCGAGGAACGCGTCCGCACCGCCATGCGGAGCAAGGGCCGCATCCCGCGCGACTGATGCGCCCGGCGTCGCGGCCGGCGCGCACCCTTACGGGCACGACTCCTTGCGCTTGACCACGGTGAGCGTGACCCGTCGGCCCTGCAGCGGGGTGCCCGCCGCCGGCTGCTGCGCACAGACCTTCCAGCCCGCCGGCCACAGCACATGGCGGCCGGCGCCGCGCCCGTCCCTGAGCTGGACGGAGGTGTCGTAATGGAGGGCCGCGTAGGCGGAGACCAGCCGCCGGCCTGCCACCTGCGGCATCCTCCCGGGGCCGTCCGCCTGGGCCGGAGCAGCCGGAACCAGAGCGCACAGGGCAAGGACCGAGGCAGTGACAATTCTGTTCACCACCGGACAACGATCACGACGGACCAGGGTCACCTCAAGAGCTCACCGGCCCGGCCGCTGTCCCCCGGTGAGGAACGCCGGCCGGGCGCGCCGACGTCGAGCCGGCGGGCCGACGCCTCATGAGAGCGGCCGGCAGAGCAGGGCTTCGGGGCTGTCCCGGTGTCCGGGGCGGGCGGTGTGGGCGATGCCTGCCGCGTAGGCGTCGGACGGGCACTGGCCCTTGTAGTGGCCGTAGGCGAAATCGCCACCGGGGTCGCCGGGCGGACGGTGGTCGCCACGGTCGAACCAGACGGTTTCCCCCGTCGTGCCGAGCGAGGCGCGGGCGGGCGTGCACAAGGCGGCGGAGACCCTCTCCCCGCGCAGGCTGTAGCCGGAGAGGAAGTGGCCCTCGGGGCACTGGAGCTTGCGGTAGCCGGGGGCCCAGTCTCCGCCGGCCGGGACGTACCGCTCGTCGCGTACGACCTCGGGAGAGCTGCCGGGCGAGCGCAGAGCGCCGGCGGTGGGGGCATCGGTGCACAGCCCGCGGCCCTGGGTGTGGCTGAGGCCGATCAGCCGCTCCCCGTCGGGGCAGGCGGCCTTGCGGGCTCCGACGTCCCAGTCGCCGAGGGCTCGTGCGCTCAGGGACTGGACGAAGTCGCGGTGGTCCAGGGTGAGCATGTGCCACGCGGGGGTCGGTGGCACGGAGCCCGTCCGTTGCGGTGCCGCCATCAGCCGGTTCCACGCCGCCGCGCGCCAGTCCTCGCCGTCGAGGATCCCGCTCCGGCTGCCGGCGGTGTCGTAACGCAGCAGGGCCCAGTTGTCCCCGGCCGGGCGGCCCTGGGCGTCGGTGCTCCAGCCGACGAGCGGCCAGTAGGCGAAGTCCGTGTCGGTGGCGGCAAGGTAGTCCGTCAGGTGGGTGAACCATGCGCGGGCGGCCGGGCCCCGCTCGTCGGCGCCGATACCGAATTCGCTGATCCACAAGGGTGCGGTGAAGTGCTGTCCGGTCTCGGCGGAGACGAAGAACGCCTGATCGTGCAGTACGGCGCGCAACTGGTCGTGGGTCAGGTCCTGATAGCGGGGGTCGCTGGTCTCCCCCACCCCGGTGGCGCCGCTGTGGCGCGGGCCGGTGTAGCCGTAGAAGTGGGCCGCGTAGACGAGTTTCCCGGAGCGGACCAGGGTGTGCGACAGCGTACGGACCGGGGTGAGGGTGGGGCGGCCGTGCGGCAGGCCGTCCACCGGCAGTCCGGTCCAGTTGATGCCCTCGATGATGAGGAGGAGGTGGGGAGCGGCCTCCGTCTGGATCCGGTCCGCCGCCTCCTGGGCGGCGGCCTGCCAGTCGTGGGCGTCGCCCAGGCCCCAGTTGGGGTCGTCCCAGACGTCGCGGCGCACTTCGTTGTAGAGGTCGGCCCCCACGACGCGGCTGTTGTCCTGGTAGCGCCGGGCCATGAAGACCCAGTCGTCCGCCCATTGCCGCGTGGTCTGGCGGCTGTTCCACCGCTCGTTGCCGTCGAGGCCGCAGCACCATCGGGTGGTGTTCGTATGGTTGTTGAGGATGACGGCGAAGCCGTCCGCGGTCAGGGCCTCGATCACGGCGTCATAGATCTGCAGCGGTGTCCTGCCGCGCAGCCGCGGGTTGGCGGCCACCGCGGCGTCCGGCACCGGGGCCGTGGAGTGGATCATCTCGTTGGAGAACGGCAGCCGGATGCTGTTGAGCCCCAGTGCGCGGAAGTCGTGCAGCAGCGAGGCGATGCCCACGCGGTCGAGCCCGAGCGGGATGCCGTGGGAGTTCTGACCACTGTGGTGGGCGGAAGGGTCGTCGATGTCGCCCGAACCGTTCCAGGAGCCCTGCGCGCCGTCCCAGTTGCCCGCCTTCCACCGGAACCGCTTCCCGTCCGCGTCGACGATGTACCGGCCCCTGGTGGACAGCGGAGCCTTCCACGCCGTGGCGCGTCGCGGTGCCGCGGACGGCCCGGCAGCGGCCGCATCCGAGAGGACGGGGGCAGCGGCCGCACCGGGCACGCCGCTCCCCGTGAGGATGAGGACGAGGCATACCGCCACCGCGCCGCACGCCGAGCGTAAGAAAGGCTTCACGTCATCCAGCCGCTTCGTCGGGTGTGCCCGCCGGGTGCGCCCGGCGAGCAGCCCCGCGGCGGGGACACCGCCGACGGGGCATCGACAAGCTACCGACGGGTGACGGACGGGGCCATACCTCCGCGGCCGATTTTCGGTCCGGCGGCACGGCGGCACGGCCGCTGATCGGCGGCCGTGGCCCTGGTCGCCGACCGCTGCGCCCGGCCGGTGACCGCCCGCCGAACTGCGCGCCTTTCAGAGCAGGTTGACGGGATTGACGTCGGTGCTCCGGTGGGGGCGCCCGGCCGGCCCGGGATCTTCCCGCCCGGCGACCCCACCGGCGGTCGGCCCGGAGCGCCGCCCGGCCCGACGGAACGGGCGGCGCTCCGGGGAACGGGCGCTTACGGGCGGGTCGTCCAGGCACGGACCGCCGCGGCCACCTCCTCGACGTCGGGTGCGGTCCAGGCGCGGGCGATATAGCCGTCCGGCCGGATCAGCGCGGCCGACAGGCCGGACCACGGCAGGGCCCTGGCGACCTCGACACGGGCCGAGCCAAGAGGCGTGAAGACGGCGCCGGCTGTGAAGTCGGCCAGCAGGAACCGGTCGACCGCCAGCCGGCGGTGCAGGGTGCCGTCCGACAGCGCGAGGTCGGGTGCGCGGCAGCCGTCCAAGGGGTGCCCCGGGGCCGGAGGGACATAGGACAGGCCGAGTCCGGACAGCCGGCCGGCGAGGTCGTCCGCCGTGTCCCCGCCCTTGGCGATCAGTGCGCTCATGAGGTCGCGCAGCGCCGCACCCGCCGGGGTGAAGGTGGTCATCAGGGCCGCCTGCGCCAGGGTGTTGCCGGCCAGTTCGGCGGCGACGGGGGCCCGCTCGCTCTCGTAACCGGCCGCCCCTTCGGTGATCGCGGCCGGTGCCCAGCCGTGGATCTCGGCCGCCAGTTTCCACGCCAGGTTCGCCGCGTCCTGCAGTCCGACATTCAGCCCCTGGCCGCCTGCGGGCAGATGCACATGGGCCGCGTCGCCGGCCAGGAAGACGCGGTTGCTGCGGTACTTCGCGGCGTGCCGGGTGGTGTCGTTGGCCGTGGACTGCCACCGCACCTCGCGCAGTCCGTGGTCGCCGCCGGTCATCCGCCGCAGGTTGGCGCGCAGCGCGTCGGCGGTCGGCGCCTGCGCCTGGCGTGCGCGCACCTGGCCGGGGGTGAGTCCGGTGTCCGCGGCCTCGGTGCCGAACACCCGGTGGTTGCCGTCGGGCAACGGGACCACGCTGAGCTGACCGTGCCGGTGGTCCCAGTGGTGCACGACCCCGTCCGGAGGGTCGGTCAGGGTGACGTCGGCGACGAATCCCACCATGGAGGGCGGGGTCCCCCGGAAGTCGATGCCGGCTTGCTGCCGTACGAGGCTGCGCGCGCCGTCGGCCCCCACCAGGTAACCGGCCTCGCGCACCCGGCCGTTGACGGTCACCCGGACCCCGTCGGCGTCCTGGGTGAACGCGGTGACGTCGTGGCCGTAGTGCACAGGTGTGCCGCGCCGGCGCAGGTGGTCCGCCAGCACCTGTTCGGTCGTCGTCTGGGGGACCATCAGCACGAAGGGGTAGGGCGTGTCGAGCCGCGTGTAGTCGAGTCCGGCGGGCAGCACGGCGAAGTGGGCCAGCGGTACGGGGTGCCCCAGCGCGACCAGGAGGTCGGAGAGCCGCCGGTCGCCTTCGGTGCGCAGCAGGGTGAGGACCTCCAGGGTCCGGGGGTGCATCGTGGTGGCCTTGGCGAGCTCGCTGCGGCCTGCCTTGCGCTCCAGCACCTCCACGGAGACCCCCGCGGCGTCCAGCAGAGCGGCGGTCAGCAGACCGACCGGCCCGCCGCCCGCGACGATCACATCGACGCTCATCGACGCCCCCGCCCGGGACGCAGCAGGCAGACGCCCGCGACGAGACCGGTGGTGGAGGCGACATGCACCGCGAACGCCTTCTTGTGGGGAGCCCAGACACCTGTCGTCGGGCCTCCGGACCACATCGCCGCCGCGAAACCGGCCCCGGCTGCCGCCATCGCGCCCCACATCGGCCGGCCGCGCCGCGGCCCCGCGGCCACGCCGATTCCGACGGCCGCCAGGCTCCCCGCGGTGATCAGGGCCTCACGGGCCATGTGGTACTGCACATGGCCCGCGCCGTCCCGCGCCTCGGGCGCCCGATAGGTGTCATCCGTGATGTGGGTGACGGTCTGCCAGACCGACGGCAGAGCCGCCGCCATTCCGGCGACGGTGACGACTTGGCCGAGCTTCTCCCGCGTAATGCGCGCCATGACTCCGGCTCCTCCTCCAGTTGTCTTAACGTGAAGATAATTAACGTTCGCCTTTCAGTCAACGCGCTGCTAGAATCCGCCATGTGACCGAAAGCTCGCCCCGCGACCGCGTCGACGGCATGATCGACGTCATCTCCAGTGCGCACGACCTGACCGACCTGGAGTCCAAGGCGCTGGTGTACCGCCTGCGGCGGGTGGCGCATCACATGGAGACCGAGCTCAAGCGCGAACTGACGCGGTACGGAATCGAGTTGTGGGAGCTGGAGCTGCTGGCCTGTCTGCGCCGGGCGGTGCCGCACCATCGCCTCAGCGCCAAGGACCTGATGGCACAGATGCAGCTCACCACCGGAGCCGTCACCAATCGCGTTTCACGCCTCGAAGCCAAGGGGTGGGTCAGCAGGGAACTCGACCCGGCCGACCGCCGGAGCGTCCTCGTCACGCTCACCGAGCGCGGCCTCGACCGCGCGACGCAGGTCTTCGCCACCAAGACCGAGGCCGAACGCACCCTGCTCTCCGCGTTCACCCACGAGCAGCAGCAGGAGCTCAATGCCGTGCTGCGCACGTTGCTGATCAGCCTGGAGGGGCGTCACCCCTGACCGGTGCAGGGTGGCGGCGCCGCGCCCCGCGCCGTCGTACGGCTGGGCGGCGTACGATCCGGCCCGGCGCATCGCGCCCACCGCTGCACCGCACCGGCGAGCACGTAGGGTGACCCCTCCATCACGGAACCGGGTGCCCCACCGCACTCGGTCCCACCGGAGAAAGGGACATGCATGCGCGCTCGCCCTCTCGCCACGGCCGTCGTTCTGGCATTCACCACCGCCCTTCTCGCAGCCGCCGCCCCGGGGCGCCCTGCCCCCACTGCCCTCACGCCGTCCGGCGACCGCGCCACCGCCACCGCTGCCGCCGCCACCCGTCTCGCCGGAAACACCGAGGTCCCCGTCAAGGGCGGTTCGGCCCGTTTCGACGCGCCCCCGAAGACCCTCGCCGCGCTCAAGGCCCGCGGCGTGGCGATCGCGGAGATCGACACCCAGGGCCAGATCAGCCCGCACTACTCCACCGGCAGCATCGACCTCGGTATCAAGAGCGGGACGGTCACCAACAGCGGCGGCAAGGTCGGCGGTGAGCTCCGGTTCACCCGCGCCGGTATCGCGCTGATCAACATCAGGACGAAGAAGGTCGTCAAGGTCACCGGCTTCGTCGGCGACCTCTCCCAAGGCACCCTCGACGCCGTCCTGAACCGGGGCGCGAAGACCACCCTGGGCACGTTCACCCGGCCCCGCACGACGTCGTCCATCGACACCGAGGCCGCCGTCCTGCGCATGGACACCGACCTCGCCGTCACCGCGGCGGCCGCCGCCAGGCTCAACGCGGCCCTCGGCACCCCGTTCTTCACCGCCGGCGGACCACTGCTGCGCATCCGTATCGACGCCGCTCTCGACCCGTCCGTCGACCTCGGAACCGCCCTCAACCTGGGGCATCACGTGCCCTAGGGGAGGTCGCGCGAGACCCCCTGGCCCTGCGAGGAGGCCCGCCCGGGTGCGGGACGCGCCGCGCCGATCCGGGACGAGCGCTGGTCGAGCAGAGCGCGCAGCCGGTCGGTGTCGCCCGCTCCGCTCGCCCCGCGCTTGGGCAGCAAGGTGATGCTGGAGGCGTTCTTGTCACCGCTCAGCAGGACGAAGAGCCGGGGCGTCTCGGCGTAGCGGGGTGCCGCCTGCCAGGTGAGGCTGGTGGCACCCTGCTCGGTCGCGACGGTGACGCCGGACTCGTCCACGACGATCCGCTGCTCGCCCTTCGCGGCGGCCAGCCGGTGGAGGCCCTTGGCCTGCATCCGCGTCTGGCCCAGCAGGAGCAGCAGGACGAGCGGCGGCATCACGACGAGCGGCAGGTCCACGCCGTCGTCGCCCGACAACGACAGCACCGCCGCGCCCACCATGCACACGGCCGCGAACACCATCAGCCGGCGCGTACGGCGGGCCGAGACCGAGACCTTCGCCCGGGCCCCCAGCGCCTCCCGGAAATCCTCGACCGCCGGTCTGTACGACAACTCCACCTGTGCCACGTCCCGTTGCCCCCCACTCATCCGTGCTCCCCGCCGACATGTCCGAACGGAGATCCTAGCCTCGCCGTGCACGCAGGTCGGCGGCCCCCGCACGGCATCACTGCCACTGGGGAGTCCAGGGCAGCGGAAGGCCGTCGCCGTGGTGCCGGGGGACCAGATGGACATGGGCGTGGAAGACGGTCTGCGTCGCCGCCGGGCCGACCGCGGTGATGATGTTCAGGTCACCGGCCAGTTCCCCGCCGAGTTCCGCCGCGCGTTGCATCACCGCGGCGGTCACGGCCGGATCGGTCGTCGCGTCCCGTACGTGGCGGCGCGGGACGACCAGGAGGTGACCGGGGACGACCGGGCGGCGGGGGACGATCGCCAGGGCATCCGGCCAGTCGCGGACGAGCCGGGCGGGCGCGGTACCGGCGGCGATACGGCAGAACGCGCAGGACTCCAGTTGTTTCGCGGGTTCGCGGTGGATCAGCGGACGGGCGATGTCGCGGTGCTCGACATCGACCGCGGTACCGCGTTCGGCGAGCCAGTCGGCGACCGCGCGGGCGACGGCCGGGGCGCGGTGGCGGCCGTACCAGCAGGCGACGTACAGATGAACGGCCTCCTCGGCGGCGGCCCGGTGCAGGGCCAGCATCTGACGACCGGTGCGCTCGACGGTCCGCCGGGCCTCCGGGGCGGACAGGACATAGTCACGGACCGCGGGGTCCAGGCCGGTCAGCGGGACGAGAGCCTCCGTGACGGCGGTGTCGGCCGGGTCCCACATCCGGTCACGGACGTCCAGCACGAGGGCGCCGGTGTCGTGCCGGGGCGGGGCACCCCAGCGGGCGCCGTAGGACGTGATCCGGACCGGGGCGACGCTGCTGGACATGACCTCTCCTGTCACGGGGAGCTGGGGGACCTGGGGAATCTCACGGGCCGGGAGACCTGTGCCCGCCCGCGTAGCGCATCGCCGTCCGCGGGCGGGGGCCGGACGGGCGGACCGTACCGACGGACAGACCGTACCGACGGGCAATGGGTGTGCCCAGTTCCGGGCACGTTCAGCTTCTGGTCACGCGCGCCGCCCAGCCTCTGGAATGAGACATTCCGTTTGGTGACACCGCTGTGGTCAGGTACCCCGGCCACGGCACGGAGGGCCTGATGGCCGGTATTGAAACCCACATCCCCACCAACCGTCGTCGCTTTCTCCTCAGCTCCGGTGGCGCCGTCGCCGGAGTCGGTGCCGCATGGGCACTGCCGAGCCAGCGCAGCAGCAGCGGCCCCCCGGGCGCCGCACCCGCACAGCCCCTTACGCAGACGTCGCCGGACCGCCCCGGCGCGCGACGCGCGGCACCGTACGGGGCCACCACCCTGGACACCGCGGCGCACCTCGGCGGCAGCGGCGGCTACCGCCGGATCACCTCCGGCCCCGGATGGCCCCTGGTCGTCCGCGGTGAACTCGCCGCCGCGTCCTCCGGGCGCCAGGACCGGCGCACCGCCCTGGCGTGCTTCGTCCAGTTCACCGACCTCCATGTGGCCGATGTCCAGAGCCCGTTGCGCACCGAGTACCTGCGCGCCGGATCGCCCGGATCGTGGCGGGCGCAGGAGGCGCTGTCGGTGGCCGGCGCGGTGTCGCTGGTGGAGCAGGCCAACGCGGTCCGCGGCGGACCGCACACCGGCCGGCCGCCGGCCTTCGTGATGTCCACGGGCGACAACATCGACAACCACTCGACGGCGGAACTGGAGTGGTTCCTCACCCTCATGAGCGGTGGCCGGATCACCCCCAACACCGGTGATCCGACGGCGTACGAGGGCGTACAGAATTCCGGCCTCGCGCTGTACTGGCACCCGGACGACGCCCTGCGCGACCAGGACAAGAGACGCGGCCTGCCGTCGATACCCGGCTACCTCGAAGCCGCGATGCGTCCGGTCGTCAGCCCCGGCCTGCGCCTGCCCTGGTACTCGACGCCCGGCAACCACGACGACCTGCCGGGTGGTTGTCTGGCCCCGCAGGACCCCGTGCTGGCGGACTACGTCACCGGGGCGCGCAAGCTGTTCTCCGTACCGGATACCGATGTGGCCGCCTTCGCCAAGGTTCTGGACTCCGGCGGCGACCCCAAGAGCACGGTGCTCAAGGACATCCTGCGCCACAACGCCGCCGGAGCCCGCACCGTGACCGCCGACGAGCGCCGCCGGATGTTCACGCCCCACGAATACCTGCGGGCACATCTGGACCCGGCGGTCGCCGGCGCGGGACCGGTCGGGCACGGCTACACCGACAACCACCTCGGCGGTGACCGGATGTACTACTCCTTCACCGTCGCCGAGGGCGTCATCGGCATCAGCATCGACACCACCTACCGCAGCGGTCACTACGAGGGGTCGCTGGGCACCGAACAACTGCGTTGGCTGGAGCGGACGTTGGCCGCCCACAGCTCCCGCCATTACGACGCGGACGGCCGGCTGGTACGCAACACCGGCGCCGACGACGCGCACATCCTGGTGTTCAGCCACCACCACAGCCCGAGCATGACCCGGCGCCCCGACGCGGGCCGCGCGGAGGAGCAGCGGCACGACGGCGAAGAGGTCATCGCCCTGCTGAGCCGCTTCCCGAACGTGGTGGCCTGGATCAACGGCCACAGTCACGTCAACCACATCACCCCGCACGCCCACCCGACGACCGCCCGCTCCTTCTGGGAGGTCAACACGGCCTCGCACGTGGACTATCCGCAGCACGCACGGATCATCGAGCTCGTGGACAACCACGACGGGACGCTGTCCCTGTTCACCACGCTCATCGAGTCCGCCGCACCGCACCGCACGGACTTCGACGACCTCTCCGCCGTCGGCCTCGCCTCGCTCTACCGGGAGCTGTCCTACAACGCACCCGGCCTCGCCGCCGGCCTGCACCACGGCGTCCACGAAAAAATGGCGGGCACCCCGGCGGACCGCAACACCGAACTCCTCGTCCGCCGGGCGTGAGCCAGGCCCGCCCCCACCAGCCCTTTGCCGCCCCACCGGTGGCCGCTGATCCCCGCGCCCGCCGACGGGCCCCGTCCGCGCCGCCCCGGCCGCCTCGGCCGGGCCGGCCGTCTCCGCCGGGCACCGGCCGTCTCCGCCCGTACGAGGCCTACTCGTCCGTCGACACGGCCACCACCTGCTTGCCCACCACTCCGCCTCGCTCGAATGCCTGATGCGCCGAGGCGATGTCCGTCAGCGGATACACGCTGTCGATCACGGGAACTGTGCCGCTTGAGCGGGTGCACCGTGCCCCATACCCGGTCTCCCACCTGGCACCGGGGGACGTCGGCACCGGTCGCGGCGACGACACCGGCGAAGTCCAGCCCCACGCCGATCGGGAACCGCCATCCGGTCACGACGCGCAGTCCCCCGGCGCGAACGATCGTGTCGAGTCCGTTCACGCTCGACGCCCCGACGGATATCAGCACCTCGCCCGCACCGGGTACGGGACGGTCAACCTCGTTGATCTGCAAGGCGGTTGGCGCGCCGAAGCCGGTGATCTGAGCGGCCTTCATGTCATGTTCCTTTCGGGTGGATTGCCGGTCGGGCAATGGGGGTTGGTGCGGAAGTCGTGAGGGCCCGAGCGGGCCGTGATGACCGCGGCCGCGCGCGTACGCCTCGCCCGATCGGCGTGGGCGAGAGGACGAACGGGGCGAGACGGCGGCGTGAGCTGAGGTGACGGCCAGGGCGAGACCGCGGCTTCGGCGAGGCGCCGGCCGGTGCGGGGTAACTGCCCGGCTCAGGGCAGGAGTACGACCTTGCCCTGGTGGCGACGCGCTTCGATGTCCGCGTGGGCCCGGGCGGCCTCGGCGAGCGGGTAGGTGCGCCAGCCAGGACCGCCGCGCGGCCCTGAACAAACTGCTGGAGCCCTCCGGCGTCCAGCTCGACGCCCCCGAGTTCACCCTGCTCTACGGGCCGGTCCTCGCCCGCCTCTTCCTCGACCGCAGCCACGTGACCGACGAGTTCATCGACATCGCTGTCACCCAGTGGCTCACCACGCTCGAAGGACTGCGGCAGCCGGGAACTCCATAACTCCACGCGGCCGGCAACCGGGCCGGTTCGCAGCAGCCCGGCGGCCGATTTCGGTGGTCCGGCTTCGGCCCCTGACTCTGGCCCCGGCCCCGGTCCTCGATCGACTCCGAAGCCGATGTGCCGACCAGCCCACCGGTGTGTTCGAGAATCAGTCGGACAGTCCAGGGCGGGCGACCTCGGCAGGGGCACCCTCATCGCCCACTGACGGGACCGGTCAGTTCCTGCTGAGGGTTCGGGTGACACCCGCGACGACAGCGGTGGTCAGCAGCCAGCCGACCGCGATCAGGAGGTAGGCGAATTGCTGGACGCCGGGGGCGGTCCAGTACCAGGCGGTGCGCTGGCCCAGGCCACCGATCGGGATCAGCAGGTCCAGGGTGTAGACGAGGGCGCTGAAGCCCGGCCCGGGGGCAGAACCGGCCGGGTGCGGGGTGTGGGCGCCGAAGACGGTCGTACCGAGCCCGGCGAAGGCCAGCAGCCACAACGCGGCGAGCCAGGGACGGTAGCCGTAGCCAACCGCAGCGTCGAGGAGCACTCCCCAGAGCCGCCCGGCCGGGTGCAGGGTGCGGCGGCGGTGACGCTGTTTGGCCAGCAGCACCCGGCGCGCATCGTCGTCGTGGCCGGCCTTCCGGTACCAGCTCGCCAACTGCTCGTACGGCTGAGGGCTGTAGCCCGGGCTCCCGCGCGCCCTTCATGAACAGTCCGCCAGGCAACTGCGCCCCGACCAGCCGTACTTCACCATGGGCGATGAACCCGCCCCGGCAGAAGACGCCCCCTTCCATGACCAGACCCCCGGCCGCCAAGGCCCAGCCCTCGGGCGCGATCAACTCGGCGCCATTGAGGAGCAAGACGCCGGATATGCGGGCGTCGCTGAGCGAGACGGCCGTGCTCACGCGGTTGAAGGGCGAGAAGGCGGTGCCTTCCACGACGGAGTTCCGCAAGTCGAGGTTGCCCTCGATACGTGCCGAATGGGCTTCGAGGCCCGGCACCCGGCTGCCCGAGATCACGAGCGTCTGCGTCGTGGCGCCGAGAAGGTCGACCGACTCGTCGAACCAGCAGTCCTCCAGCCAGAGGGACTGATCGAGCTGTGCGCCGGCCAGGTTCAGGTGCCCGGATATGCGCGCTCCGGCGAGCCGCAGACACGCGACCGAGCCAGGTTGTGCGGTGTTCGCGCCCAGCAGGAGCGCGGCGATCACGGTGGCCTGAACGGTACGTTCACTACCCCACAGCCCACCCCCGGCAACACGGTCGTCCTCTGGCACCCCCGTGCGCAGGTCAACGGAGCGCCCTTCGGGGAACGCATCCCACACCTCACGTTCCGCCGACGTCAACTCGTCGTGTGAGTACACCCATGCAGCGTAGTGACCCTTGCTTCCGGCTGCCTCGTCTCAACGGGCTCCGTAGGAAAGCGGCTCATTCTGCGAGTGGTTGCAGGCCGTCTCCAGGGGCTGCAGAACGGTGTCGGCACTACGCGCCGCCAGGTACACCAGGAGCACGCGCGCGAGGACAAGCTGCCTTCAGCGGACGAACAGACCGCACCACCCCTCGCGTTCAGGCGGCGGGCTTCTCCCAGACCGAGATGTGGCGGGGGCTCTCGCTGGTGAAGGGCGTCCGTGACCAGCCCTCCCATCGGTCGCGCAGGCGCAGCCCGGCGAGGCGTGCCATCAGGTCCAGTTCGGCGGGCCAGACGTACCGGAACGGGATGGACTCGTACGTGGCATGCCCGTCCACGATCGTGACGTAGTTCGAGCTCATCGCCTGTGTGGCCACGTCGTAGGTGTCGAACGCCCAGCGTGTCGGGCTGATGTGGAAGGGCACGGCGGTCTGCCCGGGCGGCAGTCGGCGCAGGTCCGGTACACCCACCTCGATGACGAAGCAGCCGCCGGGCTTCAGGTGGGCGGCGGCATTGCGGAAGCAAGCCACCTGGGCGTCCTGTGTCGTCAGATTGTTGATCGTGTTGAAGACGAGGTAGGCGACGGTGAAGGTGCCGGCCACCCGTGTTGTCGCGAAATCACCGATCGTGACGCCGATGGCGTCGCCGCCGGGTTTGGCGCGCAGTCGGGCGACCATGGCCCGGGACATGTCGATGCCGTGCACCGGGACCCCGCGGCCGGCGAGCGGCAGCGCAATGCGGCCGGTGCCGATGCCGAGTTCGAGCGCCGAGCCCTCGCCGGCCAGTTCGGCCAGCATGCCGACCGCCGGCTCCACGGCTTCCGGGCTGAACATGTCCGCCGCCGACTCGTCGTAGGTGGCCGCGACGTTCTCTCCGAAGTAACCGTCCTCATCATGCATTCCGGGACCGTATCGCTCATGACCCGGCCGGGGCGCGCGGTTTTCCATGCGAGCGCGCCGCCGACCCGCATGCGCGAAAGTCGTCAGTCGTTCGGCCGAGGCGTGTCGATGACGGGCGCCGACACCGAGACGCAGCCGTCCCTCGCTGTCTGGTTCTCGTCTGCCTGATGCTCGTGTGCCTGGCTGTCGCCCGCCTGATTCTTGAGTTGTTCCCGGTACCAACTGCCCCACGTTTCCAGCTGGTCGATGATGCCCCGCAAGCTTTCACCGACCTCGGTCAGGGAGTACTCCACCTTCGGTGGCACTTCCGCGTAGACCGTCCGTGACACCAGGCCGTCCTCCTCCAGCTCGCGCAGCTGCCGGGTCAGCATGCGCTGGGTGACGGTGGACAAGGCCTGCTTCAGCTCGCCGAAGCGGTGTGTGCCCAACAGGAGATACCGGAGGATCAGCAACTTCCATTTTCCGCCGACGACCGACAGTACGACCTCGGTATCGCACCAGGCGGCCATCTCGTCCACACGTTCGCGTTCACGTCGCATGACCCTCACCGTAAGGAGGTATACCGAGCGAAACCAACGGACACGAGGGGTACACAGGCACATCAAAGACCGTACTTGTGGCCCAGGTTGCGGGCTGCACAGAGTGGTGGGGTGCTGACCGGGACCCAACGAACGACGCCCCGTCGATGGGCAGTGCTGGGCGTGCTCTGCGCCAGTCTGCTCATGGTCGGGATGGACCTGACGGTGCTGCATGTGGCGGTGCCGACGATCAGCAGAGAGCTCCTGCCCGGCGGGTCCGAGCTCCTCTGGATCGTCGACAGCGAGGCGCTCACCGTGGCCGCCGGACTCCTCACGTGCGGAACGCTCGGGGACCGGTTCGGACGCAAGCGGATGCTGATCTGCGGCTACGTGGTCTTCGGACTGGCGTCGGTAGGCGCGGCGCTGTCCTCCGCTCCAGGGCAGCTGATCGCCTCCCGGGCGGCGCTCGGCGGCGGCGGCGCGATGATCATGGCGAGCACACCGGCCCTCATCAGGGCCGTGTTTCCCGACGCACGCGAGCGGTCGGTAGCCGTCGGCCTGTGGACGGCAGCGAACAGTGCGGGAGTCTCCGTGGGACCACTCCTGGGCGGTCTGCTGATCGAACACTTCTGGTGGGGCTCGGTCTTCCTGGTCAATGTGCCCATCGTCGTGTGCGCTGTGGTGAGCGCATTCCTGCTGGTGCCCGAGTCGCGCAACGACCGCTCGCACCGGTGGGACGCCCCGGGCGCCGCGATGTCAGCCGTCGGGCTCGGCGCCGTCGTCTACGCCTTTCAGCAGCTCGGCGAACACGACGCGGCGGAGCCCGCGGTGTGGGGCATCGGGCTCACCGGGGCGGTGCTCCTTGTCGGCTTCGTCGTCCGGCAGCGGCGAATCCCCCATCCGTTGCTGGATGTCAGGCAGTTCTCCGACCGCCGGTTCACCGTCTCCGCGCTGTGCATATTGGGGTGTTACGGGGCTTACACAGCGTTGCTGTTCCTGCTCACGCAGCGTTTCCAACTCCTGGACGGTTATACGCCGTTGGGTGCCGGCCTGACCCTGGTCCCGTTGGCGTTCGCCAATGCGTGCGGGGCAGCGGTGGCGCCCCGCTTCGCCGCGCGCTGGGGATGCCGACGTGGTCTGTCGGGCGGACTGCTGCTGTGCGGGCTGGCGCTGGCCTCTTTCACGCTGTGGGGAGCCGCCGGTAACCACGCGGCTCTGCTGGCCGCGGGAGTCGGATCCGGAATGGTCATGGCACTGGGTTCGGACGCGATGCTGGGCACGGCGAAACCCGAGCGCGCGGGAGAAGCCGGCGCCGTTCAGGAAACGTCCTTCTCCCTGGGGGCAGGGCTCGGCCTCGCGCTCTTGGGGACCGTGCTGTCCCTGGGGTACCGGTCCGACTTCGCACGAGTGCCGGGCGCCTCGGCACGCCAATGGGACACGGCGCGCAGTTCGCTCGGTGCGGCATCCGAAGTGGCCACGCGTGCCGGGGGACGGGTCGGCGACGGGCTGCGGAACGCCGCGGCGCACGCCTTCGACACCGGCTTCGCGATGGCCACCGGGAGCGCCGCCGCGGTCCTCGCCCTGCTGAGCGTCCTGGCGTGGAAGGGAATGCGCGAGTCCGACGGCCGTAGCGGCAGCGAGTGACGTCGGCCGGGAAGCCGGGTGGCATTCAGCGACGATGCATCGGTCGCGGCGCGCCGGCAGGGCGACCGATGGCAAGGGGAACGGCGCACGCCGCGTCCGCGCCTCTTCGGACGAGGCCGGAGATCAGGCCGGGGTCCCTCGGTCGGCCGCTCCGGCGCACCGGCCGGCCGGGGGACCCCGGCCGCACCTGCGTCCCGGTGGTGGCGGTGAGCAGTACCTTCAGGG
Source organism: Streptomyces caniferus (assembly GCF_009811555.1). Taxonomy (GTDB): domain Bacteria; phylum Actinomycetota; class Actinomycetes; order Streptomycetales; family Streptomycetaceae; genus Streptomyces; species Streptomyces caniferus. The sequence goes on from NZ_BLIN01000003.1 coordinate 278,637, forward strand.
GGAGATAGCGGTAGATACGGGACATATCAACACCATCGGTGGAGTCCGCATGTCATCCCCCTCCGTCACGCGCAGGACCAGCCACAGACGTCTCGCCGGCGCGCTGGGTGTTCTGCTGGCCGTCGCCGTCGTCGTCATCGGACTCGTCCAGGGCTCGCCGTCCCCCACACCGCCCCGGGCGCTCGACCCGCGGATCACTTCGGTCATGCACAAGCCGGACTACCGGCATGCCCAGTGGGGGCTGTTCCAGCAGAACCCGGAGACGGGCAAGGTGACGCAGTCCCGCTATGCCGACCAGTTCTTCATTCCCGGTTCGACGGCCAAACTGGTCAGCGTCAGCGGCACCTGGCACACCCTCGGCAGCGAGCACCGCTTCGTCACCCCGGTCCATGCCGTCGGGCAGCGCCGCGACACCACGCTCAAGGGCAACCTGGACCTGGTCGCGCAGGGCGATCTGACCCTCGGTGGCCGCACACGCAAGGACGGCACCGTCGCCTTCACCGACATCGACCACACCTACGCCAACGACGTCCCGGGAGCCACCCTCACCCCAGAGGACCCGCTGGCCGGTATCCACCACCTGGCCCGGCAGGTGCGCGCCTCGGGGATCCGGCGGGTCGACGGCGACGTGGTCGTCGACGCGCGTCTGTTCCGGCCGGACCCCGTCCTCGCCCCGACCCCCACACCGCTGATCATCAACGACAACGTGATCGACCTGCTGACCTCCCCCGGCGCCAGGGCGGGCACCCCGGCCGCCCTGGAGTGGCGCCCGAAGGTCGCGCCGTACCACGTCACGTCCGCCGTCCGCACCGTAGCGGCGGGCAAGCCGTCCGACATCGCCGTGAGCAGCTCCCCCGACGGCACCCGTATCCGCCTGTCCGGCACCATCGCCGCCGGGTCCGCCCCCGTCCTGCGGGTGTCGGCCGTCAAGGACCCGAACGCCTTCGGCCGGACCGCCATGATCGAGGCCCTGAAGGGCGCCGGGGTCGAAGTCCGCGCGAAGGCGGTCGGCCCCAACCCGGCCCGGCAGTTGCCGAAGTCCTACCAGGGCGCGCCGACGGTGGCGCGGTACACCTCCCCCACGTACTCCGAGTACGCCAAGCTCATCCTCAAGGTGAGTCACAACCTCGGGGCGAACCTCGGGATCTGCCTGATGGCCACCAGCACGGGCAGCCCCGACTGCGCGAACGGCTTCCCCGTACTGGCCGCGTTCCTGGACCATGCGAAGGTCGACCGCAGGGCCGTCCAGCTCGCCGACGGCCGCGGCGGCAATCCGGCCGACCGGACCACACCACGCGCTCTGGCGGAGATCCTGACGTACTGGCAGCACACCCGCGACGCGCGGACCTTCCGCACCTCGCTGCCGATCCTGGGCGTCGACGGGACCCTGGCGGATTCCTGCCGCAGTTGCCCGTCCCGGGGGAAGGTCTTCGCCAAGACCGGCACCACGGTGGGCGGTGACGCCCTCAACGACCGGCTGGCCGTGGGCGCGGAGACCACGGCCGGCTATCTGGAGACGCGTCCGGGCCGGTTCGATGTGTTCTTCGCCGGGGTGAACGGCGCGTCGACCCCCAACGCCGGAATCAACGGCGTTCTGATCAGCGGCGACGACGTGGCCGACGTCGCCGCCCACCTCCAGCAACAGGCATCCGGCCGAGACTGAACGGACGGGACCGATGCCCCCTGCCCGTCGCCCCTCGCCCCTTGCCCCTGGGGCCCCGCGCCCTCGCACCGCTGTGCCGTCGCCTTCCCGGCGGCCCCCGCGCGCCCGCCTCTCCTCCTCCCCCTGTGCACACCTCCATCGCCCCCGCCCAGCCCCGCACGAACGCCTAAATTGGCATCTTGGATACCACTTATATAGAGTGCAGGGGTGCGACTCACCAAGAGCACCGATATCGCCCTCCGTATCGCCATGCGCCTCGCGGTGCTCGGCGACACGGACGACGCCCCCACCACCCGCGCGGTGGCGAGCGCCGTCGTCGTGCCGTACACCCACGCCGCCAAAGTGGTGAGCAAGCTCCAGCACCTCGGCGCCGTCGAGGCGCGGCGCGGGCGGGGCGGCGGGCTGACGCTGACAGCCGCGGGGCGTACGGGTTCGCTCGGGCAGTTGGTGCGCCAACTGGAAGGGGAAGACGACGTCGTGGGCTGCGAGGACGACCCGCCCTGCCCGCTGCGTGGCGGCTGTCGACTGCGCGGTGCACTGAGGGCGGCACAGGAGGCCTTCTACTCCTCGCTCGATCCGCTCTCGATCGCCGACCTGATCGAAAGCCCGACCGGCCCGCTCCTCCTCAGTCTGACACCCCGCCCCACGGACTGAGCGCCCCGGCCTCGGACGGGCGTCGCCGCACTGCGGGCCCCGCCCCTGACCACTCGCCCCAGCGCCACCCCACGGCCAGTCGGCCCCGAAAATACGAATCTCACATGCCACTTTCATTACCTTCCCCCTCCCCCTCCAGGAATCCGGAGCTGTCGATGCTGTCGCCGAAGTCCGCCGAGACCGTACGTGCCACCCTCCCCGCCGTGAGCGGAGCCATCGGTGAGATCACGACGCTCTTCTACGAGAAGCTGTTCACCTCGCACCCCGAGTTGCTGCGCCACCTCTTCAACCGCGGCAACCAGGCCAACGGCAGTCAGCAGCAGGCTCTTGCCGGAGCCGTCGCCGCCTTCGCCCGCCATCTCCTGGAGCACCCGGACAGCCGGCCGGATGCCATGCTCACGCGGATCGCACACAAGCATGCCTCTCTCGGGGTGCGTCCCGACCAGTACCCGGTCGTGCGGGAGCACCTCTTCGCGGCCATCGCCGAGGTGCTCGGCGATGCGGTGACCGACGAGGTGGCAGCGGCCTGGGACGAGGTCTACTGGCTGATGGCCCATGCCCTGATCGCCGTCGAGAAGCGGCTCCTGGCGGAGGCGGGTGGCCCGGAGGGCGAGGTGTGGCGTCCCTACCGCGTAGCGGCCCGCATCGAGGAGACCGAGGACGTCGCGACCTTCCTCCTGCGTCCGGCCGACGGCGCGCCCCTCCCCCCGTCCCGCCCCGGCCAGTATGTCTCCGTACAGGTCCAACTCCCCGACGGGGCACGGCAGATACGGCAGTACAGCTTGTCCGGGCAGCCGGACGGCGGGCTGCAGATCTCCGTGAAGCGGGTGTCGGCCGACGGGCGGCCCGGCGCCCCGTCCGACGACCCCGCGGGCGAGGTCTCCGGCTATCTGCACGCGCATATCCACGGCGGAGAGACCCTGCGCGTGAGTCCGCCGTTCGGTGAGGTGGTGCTCTGTGACGACGGCGAGGGACCCCTGCTCTTCGCCTCGGCGGGTATCGGGTGTACGCCGATGGTCGCCATGCTCTCGCACCTCGCCGCCACCGGCTCCCGACGCCGCGTCATCGCCGCCCACGCCGACCGGTCGCCTGCCACCCATCCGTTCCGTACGGACCTCCACCGGCTCACCGGCAAACTCGCCGACGCGACGGCGGAACTCTGGTACGAAGAGGGAGTTCGACCCGAGGAAGGGCTCCGGCACGAACTGCCTGACGGTGCAGGGGAAGCGGAGCCGCAGGCGGGCGCCGATGCGGTGGATTCGGTCACCGTGCGCACGGGGCTCATGGATCTGACGCAGATCGCCGTTCCGGCCGGTACCACCGCCTACCTCTGCGGGCCGGTGCCCTTCATGAAGGCGGTACGTGCCCAGCTCCTGGCCTCGGGCGTACCCGCCTCGCGCATCCACTACGAGGTGTTCGGTCCGGATCTCGGGCTCTAGGGTCTGGGCGCCGCCTCGGGCGAACGGGGCAGCCGCCGCGGCTCGCCGGCAACGGCCGGTTCCGCTGCGGCGGCCGGCCGCTCTACGCGCCGTCGGCGAAGCGCCGCACGTAACGTCGCTGCCAGGGGGTTTCCACGGCGCGAGGGTGATAGTGCCGGCGGACGAAGGCCACGGCTCGATCCGCCGGCACCCCGTCGAGAACAGCCATACATGCCAGCGCTGTTCCGGTCCGCCCGCGCCCGCCGGCGCACGCCACCTCGACGCGTTCGTCCGCCGCCCGGGTCAGCGCCTCCTCGAACATGAGGCGAGCCTCGCGACGGTCCTTGGGGAGACGGAAGTCGGGCCAGCGCAGCCATCGCGCGTCCCACTCGGTCGACGGAGGCTGCTTGTCGAGCAGATAGAGCGCGAAGGTGGGCGTCGGCCCTGGGGGAAGCGGGTGGCGCAGGCCTCGGCCGCGCACCAAGGCGCCCGAGGGGAAGGGCATCACTCCTGACTCCGACGCGCTCCAGTTCTCTGTCATACGCGGCACCCTAGCGAGCGCGCGGGCCGGGCATTGCCTGCCGTCGGCGCGCACCGCATGATGCGGAGAATGACAACGAACCCTCCTTCCACCTCGCCCGCCGTGGTGCGGCTGACGCAGTACTCGACAGCGGAGCTGCGCGAGATCGCCGGGGACGACGATGACCCCTTCGGTGTCTCCGGGGCCGGTCTGACATGGCTGCCCAAGCAGGAGCACTTCGGCATCAGACGGGACGGCCGCCTCGTGGCGCACACCGGTCTGGTGACACTGCCCCTTGCGGTCGGGGAGGCCGAGACGGAAGTGGTGGGCTTCGGCGGGGTGGTCGTCGCTCCCGAGCTGCGGGGACACGGGCTGGCCCGGCTCGTGGTCACCGCCGCTCTGGAACACGCCCGTACGACGGGACCGCAGTACGGGCTCCTCTTCTGCCGGCCGCACCTGCTCGCCCTCTACCAACGTCTCGGCTGGCGGACGCTGGAGGAGGACGTACACGTCGAACAGCCCGACGGGCCCGCGCTCATGCCGCTGCGGACCATGTGGATCCCCCTGCGCGACGGGGTGCACTGGCCGAGCGGGCCGGTACGCCTGCGCTCCCTCCCCATGTGATCAGCGCCCCTTGCCCGCCCCTCCTGGGCGGGGTCCGTCGGTGACGGTCTCGTGGCCGCCGAACGGTGCGGTCGGCGGCCACGGCCCTCGGCCCCGGCCCCGCCGCACCGCCCCCGGCTCAGCGCTCCGGCGCCGGAAGGGGAACAGCCGTCCCCGTTACCCGCACCCGCGGGTCATCGGGCCGGAGGTCGACGTAGAGATCGCTGGGCCGGCCCATGTCCTCGCCCTGCCGGATGTGCACCCGCAGGGGCTCCGTCACCAGTCCCAGGGTGCGCAGGTATCCGCCGAAGGCCGCGGCGGCGGCGCCGGTTGCCGGGTCCTCCACGACGCCGCCGACCGGGAAGGGGTCCCGGGCGTGGAAGTCGAGGCGGTCGGGGGCCGCGCGGTGGACGAGGTGCACGGTCGTCCAGCCGTGCTGCCGCATGATGTCGTGCAGCGCGTCGAAGTCGTAGTCGAGGGCGGCCAGTCGTGCCCGGCTCCGGACGCCCAGGACGAGATGGTCGTTGCCCGCGAAGGCGACGTGCGGCGGGAGGCCGTCGTCCAGGTCGTCGCGGCTCCACTGCAGGGCCCGCAGCACCGGGTCGACCTGGGTGCTGTCCTCGGCCGGGCGGGAGTGCGCCGGCACGCTGGTGAGCGTGGCCCGGACCAGTCCGTCGACGAGGCTCGTCCCCACCCCGATCTCGCCCACGGGGGTGTCGAACCGCAGCTCACCGGTTCCGGTGCGGGAGGCGAGGGCCACGGCCGTGGCGATCGTGGCGTGTCCGCAGAAGGCGACCTCGGCGCGCGGGCTGAAGTACCGCAGCCGGTAGCGGCGGGCAGCGCGGTCGTGGGCCGTGACGAAGGCGGTCTCCGAGTACCCGACCTCCGCGGCCACGGCGAGCATCCGCGCGTCGTCGAGGGCTTCGGCGTCGAGCACCACACCGGCCGGGTTGCCGCCCGCCGGGTCGGTGGTGAAGGCGGAGTACCGCAGGACGTCGACGGTGTCCGGGCTCCGGGGGGCGTCGGAGTTCTCGACGGAGGCATCCGGGCCGTCGACGGTGACGGTGTCCGGGCGCGGGCCCGGTGCGGTGGGGGACGTGTGCGTGGTCATGGCTCCACGATGACAGCGCGAGCCGATCGCGTCCAACGATGACCTTCGCTCGACTCCATCGACAATCGCGATAGCGTACGTCCGGTGGACACCAGACTTCTGCGTACGTTCGTGACCCTCGCCAGAGCGGGCAGCTTCACCGCCACGGCCCGCGCGCTCCATCTGGCCCAATCCACGGTGACGGTCCAGATCCGCACCCTGGAAAAGGAGTTGGGGACCCCGCTGTTCGACAGGATGCCGTCGGGGACGGTCCCGACCCGGGCCGGGCTGCGGCTGCTGGAAGAGGCGGAAGAGGTGCTCGACGCGGTGGCCCGGCTCCATGCGACGGCCGCGGCCGGGCAGCGCGACGCGGCAGGCGGGACGATCGAGGGCCGGGTCGCCGTCGGCGCGGGTGATTCGCTGTGCTCCTCACGGCTGCCCGCGGTGATCGCGTCTTTGCGACGCACCCACCCTCGCCTGGACGTCGAACTGCACTCCGCCGGAACGGCAACGGCGGTGGACGGACTGCGTACCGGCCGGCTCGACATCGCACTGTTGCTGGAGCCGGAGGTGGCCGAGAGCGATCTGCTGGCCCGCAGGATCGCGGACGAACCGCTGGCGTACGTGGCGGCGCCCGGCCATCCGTTGGCCGGACGGGCAGCGGGCTGGGAGGAGTTGGCGGGCGAATGCTTCTTCGTCCACGAGGAGGGGTGCTCGTACAGTGACCGGCTGGTCCGCACGCTGCTGGGCCTGCCCGGTGCCCGGCCCCGGATCACCCGGTTCGGCAGCATCGATGCCGCCCGGTCGTGCGTCGCGGCCGGTCTCGGTCTGACGTTGCTCCCGCGGGCGACCGTCGAACGCCACCTCCACGAGGGCCGGTTGACGGTGGTGGACGGCCCGGAGGCCCCGCCCGTGCCCGTGCAGCTCGTCCGGCACCGGAGGCGGTGGTTCGCGCCGGGTGCGCAGATCGTGGCCGACGAGCTGACGCGCACGTTCGCGGCGGCGTGAGCAGTCGCGCAGGACGCGCGGGCTCGTCTCCCCTCCCCTTCGGCTCAGGAGCCCCACGAGAGTTCGGTTTTGTCCTTCGTCCGCGTGGAGGCCCGGCGCGTCGTTTGGACAGTCCGCGGGCCTCCGACACCGTGAGGTCGTGCGCCCACTACTCCTTCGCCTCGCCGCAGCGGCGGTCGTCGTCCTGGCCACCAGCAGCTGTGTGTCCCTTCCGGCCGACGGTCCCTTGCATGCGCCCGGTCGCGCACCGGGTGGCCGCACGGTCGCGCCGGCCCGGCCCTCGCCCGTGCTGCAGCCCACGCAGGGCTCGTCGCACGAGCAGTTGGTGGATGTCGCGTCCGTCCGGCGGAAGCCGAAGCGGCATGCGAAGTTACCCACGGCAGGTGCCGCTCACCGGCACGCGGCCCCAATGCACCGACGGCAACGGCCCCTGGGCCGGGCGCTGCCCCGCCCCGCCCGTGCCACGCAGCCGAGGCCGCGTCCGGTGCCGGTACGTACGACGCCCCGGCATCGGCACCCCGCGGCCGCGGCTCACAGGGAGCTCCCGCGGGCGTCGCGGCCCCGGCAGACCGTCGACGCCGGCATCGTGTGCCGGATGGCCTCCGGCCGCGTCCGTCCGGACCTTCTGCGGCTGTGCCACCGGACGTACGGTCGCTGACGAGCCGGGGGCGTGCGTCGGCACACGCTCCCTGGGGAGCGGTTACGGCGACAGGAAATCCCTGATCTGCCGCGCACAGTCGAGCCCCGGGTCACCATGGGCGTAAACCGCTTGCCAGCGGTCATCGCGGCTGACCAGGATGGCGCCATGCCTGCCTTCACCGCTCTCGACGGGACCGAACTCGCCTATCACGTGGTGGGCGAGGGCGAACCGCTGCTCTGCTTGCCGGGGGGACCGATGCGCGCCTCGGCCTACCTGGGCGATCTCGGCGGACTGTCGAAGCACCGGCGGCTTGTCATGCTCGACCTGCGGGGCACGGGCGACTCGGGTGTTCCGGTCGATCCGGCCGACTACCGCTGCGACCGGCAGGTGGCCGATGTGGAGGCCCTCCGTGAGCACCTCGGGCTGGAGTGCGTCGATCTGCTCACGCACTCGGCGGGTGGCGATCTCGCCCTTCTCTACGCGGCTCGGTACCCGCAGCGCATCCGCACGCTCACCCTGATCACGGCACGGGCCCGCGCCCTCGGTGTCGACTTCACGGAGGAGCACCGTCGGGAGGCGGCCGCACTGCGGACGGCCGAGCCCTGGTTCGGTGCCGCGGTCGAGGCCTATGAAAAGGTCTGGGCCGGTGTGGCGAGCGATGACGACTGGGATGCCGTTGCGCCCTTCTTCTACGGCCGCTGGGACGCAACCGCCCAGGCGCACGCGGCGACCGAGGTGACGCAGAGCAATGACGAGGCCGCGGAGGTCTACGCGTCCTCGGGCGCCTTCGAGCCTGATGTGACCCGCGCCGCCCTCGCGGCATGGGAGGCCCGGGTCCTGGTTCTCGCAGGTGAGCTGGACAGCGGCCCGCTTCCCCGCGTCGCGGCCGGCATCGCGGAGTTGTTCCCCCGGGCGGAACTGGTCGTCCAGCCGGGCGCGGGCCACTTTCCGTGGCTCGACGATCCCCACGGCTTCTCCCGGACCGTCGCGGCGTTCCTCCACGGCGGCTGCGCGGAGACCGGGGAGCGGGTCGGACCCGCAGGTGGTGACGTCATCGCCACGCCCGTTCGACGGGAATGAGTGCGCCGCCCTGGAAGTGGCCGGATATCGCTGCGCGGTGCGGTGGGGCTCGCCGCGGCAGGTGGGGGTCACTCCAGCCGGATGTCCGTCCCCACCGACCGTTCGCGGGCAGCGGCGACGATCAGGGCCGCGGCCGCGGCGTCCTGCACGGCCACTCCGACGGATTTGTAGAGGGTGATCTGGTCCCGTGAGGAGCGGCCCGGCTTGCTGCCGGCGAGAAGTTCGCCCAGTTCGGCGTGCACATGTGCTTCGGTGATGACGCCGTCGCGAAGAGGGTGCAGCAGATCGTTGCTGCCCGCGGGGAAGGGCGCGAGTGCGGCCTGCCGTGACTCGACGCACACCAGTGCCTCGGCCACCGTGGCGTCGTCGATCTCCCGGCCGGCCGGGTTGAAGCCCACCGAGGTCACATGCACGCCCGGGGTCAGCCAGGAGCGGCGGATGACGGGGTCGACGGCGTGGGTGGTCGCGGCGGCGATCTCCGCGCCGTCGAGTGCCTCGGCGTAGGTGGCGGTCGCCTCGGCGGGGACGTGGAGTACGCGGGACAGGTCGTCGGCCAGGGCGGCCGCCTTCGCCCGGTCGCGGCCCGCCACCCGGATCTGCCGGATCGGCCGGACCCGGCACATCGCCTCGGCGTGTGACCGGGCCTGCGCCCCCGTGCCGAGGACCGCCAGCACCGAGGCGTCCTCGCGGGCCAGCAGGCGGGCCGAGAGCGCCGAACCGGCGGCGGTGCGCGCCGCGGTGAGGGCGGTGCCGTCCAGCAGCGCTGCGGGTTCTCCGGTGTGCGGATCGAAGACGACGATCAGCGCCTGGTGGGTCGGCACGGGGGTGCCGCCGTTGTGCGGGAAGACGGAGACCAGCTTGCTCATGAGCACCCCGGCCGACGGCACGAAGCCCGGCATGGCGGCCAGGAAACCGTCCCGTTCCGGCACCAGGGCGGCAACGCGGTCCGGCGCACCAGCGCGTCCGGCGCTCAGGTCCGTCATGGCCGACGCCAGGGCGTCGATCAGCGCATCCAGGTCGAGCAGCTCCTCGACCTGCGAACGCCCGAGTACCAGCATCCGTCTCCACCTCCTGATCACAGCGGTCCGGCCGACGTTACGCCGACCGTGGCGGCGGTCGCAGCCCCCTGCGTGTCGCGTTCGACGAACGATCAGCGGGCGGCGGCGAGCAGCGCCGCAAGGGCGGGTACGTCGACCGGCTTCGTGGTGTCCACCCGGTGGACCGCACCGAGGCCGAGGGGCTCGGCGCCGCGGGCCCACAACTCCCATTCGCCGTCGGAGGCGCCGGTGCGCTCGCCGTGCACCGGGTGCCGGCCGGCGGCACGGGCGGCGAAGCGGGACCGGGCGACCTCGAGCGGCACCTCGCACCACACCTCGCTCACCGTCGTCACTCCGGCCCGCCGCAGTCCGGACCGGACGGTGGGACGCAGAGGTGCGAGCCACGGGCTCTCCAGGACGGCCGCGCCGCGTGCGTCGGCCACCAGCGTCCACAGACTCTCGCCCGCCGCGGCGCCCAGCATGCGGCTCCACTCACGCGAGGTGCACCGGGGCGGGCGCACCGCTCCGAGGCTGTCCGCCAAGGTCTCCTTGAGCGCGTCCTTGCTGAACAGCGGCAGCCGCAGCTCGTCCGCCAGAGCGCGCGCAAGCGTCGTCTTCCCGGCTCCGGGCAGGCCGTTGACGAGCACAGTCACCATGGCGCGACCCTAGCGCCGGGACGACCACGGGGTAACGGGACTCGGATGCGCGGTCGTCGGCGGCGGTCCGGCCGTATGCATCGGGCTGCGCGGTGCGGGAGTGCCGGGCCGAGCGGAGGGTAGCCGGTGTGGCAGCCGTGGGCAATGGGGCGTCCGCCGCGCCGGGGCGGATCGCGCCGGTTGGCGTGAGCGGTGCATTGCGGGCCCAGGATCGGGCACGCGAGGACAACAGGATGGCCGGGTACGGCAGTTGAGCAACTGAGCGGGCAGCCCCGGCGCCTCGCCGTAAGGGACTCGCCCGCGCCCGGCCGCGGACATTCGGAGGTATTCCATGGACTGGCGCCATGACGCGGTATGCCGCGAAGAGGACCCGGAGATCTTCTTTCCGGTCGGCAACACCGGCCCCGCGCTCCTGCAGATCGAGGAGGCCAAGGCCGTCTGCCGCCGCTGCCCGGTGATGGGGCAGTGCCTGCAGTGGGCGCTCGAATCCCGGCAGGACGCGGGTGTCTGGGGCGGGATGAGTGAGGACGAGCGGCGCGCGATGCGGCGTCGGGCCGCCCGGAACCGGGTGCGCAGCGCCTCCGTATAGGGGGCGTGCGTGCCCGCACCGGTCCCGGCCCGTTGCGGCGGTCGTGGAGCGGGCCGGGACATGGCGTGGTGGGTACCGGGTGCGCCGCCTGTGCGCCTGTACGCTTTCGACACCCCGGGCGGTGGCCGTGTGTCTGCGGCAACGGGCACGCGCTCTCCTGTGCCGGAAGGACGGTCCCCATGCCCACGGATGCACACCCCGGACCCCTGCGCGTTCTGGTGCTCGGCGCCGCGCTGCGGGCCGGGTCGAGCAACGCCCGGCTGGCTTCCCTCGTGGGCCACATGATGACCGCGGCCGGCGCCGTGGTGGACCTCGCCGCGATGCGGGAGTTCGACATGCCGCTCTACGACGGCGATGCCGAGGCCGAAGGCGGTGTGCCGGACGGTGCGCTGGCGCTGCGGGACCGGCTGGAGCGGTGCGACGCCTTCGTGCTCGCCTCTCCCGAGTACAACGCGTCGGTGCCGGGCGTCGTGAAGAACGCGATCGACTGGGTCTCGCGCATCCGGCCGCAGCCGTTCAAGACCAAGCATGCGCTGCTGGTCTCCGCCTCCCCGTCGCTGGTCGGCGGCAACCGGGGGCTGTGGGCGCTGAGGGTTCCGCTGGAGCACCTCGGCACCCGGGTCTATCCGGACATGTTCAGCCTCGCCGCGGCCCATCAGGGGTTCACCGAGGACGGGCAGCTGACCGATCCCGCGCTGCAACAGCGTCTGGAGGAGACCGTCACGGCCTTCCTCCGTCTTGTCGAGGCCGATGCGCGCTATGTCTGTCTGCAGCGCCGGTGGTACGAGTTCCCGGGAGACCGTACCGGGGCTGCCGTCACCCAGCGCGCGGAGGACTGAGCCGGACCGGCCCGAGCGCACCGGGGCGGCGCGCTCGGGCAAGGGGGCGGCGGGGCCGTGTCGGCGCACCGTACGCGCACCGTGTGCGGCCTCTCAGCGATCCGCGGCCGCATCGGAGTCCGCGGCGGCCGCCGCGCTCTCGGCACCGTCCACCAGCTTGCGCATGTCCGACAGGTCGGCGGGCGCGGAGGTCGACGGTGTCGCGTGCGGGGCGTCGCCCTCGGCGCGCACGCCGTTGCCGCATCCGGCGACGAGCCCTCCGCACACCAGGGTGATCGCCACGAGCACGGCGGCCTGTCCCGTTCGGGTCACGACGAGGCCGCGTTGTGCTGGGTGCGGCACCAGGTGGCGACCTTGGCGAGGTCCTTCTGCCGCTGCTGGAGCATGGGCACGAGGGACTTGCGGTGGGTGAGCTTGTGGTTGAGGAACGTCTCGATCTCGGTGTGCCCGGCGGCCTTCGCCTTGCTCACCCGCTTCTCCAGGCGGGCGACGGAGCCACGGACCCCTTCCTTGCCCTGGAGACGCTGAAGCGCCCTGTGGAGGCGCTTTTCGATCCTCGGGGCGCGCTTGCACAGCGCCTGCGCGCCGTCTCCGGTGCGGGCCTTGGCGGAGGCGGACGGTGCCGGGGTGCTGTCCGCGGCGGCGGCGGTGCCTGCGACACCGAGCAGGGCTGTCGCGACAGCCACCGAAGAGAGAGCGATGCTCCGGGTACGCATGAAGGTCCTCCTCACGAGCGTGGCGGGCACGGTGCCCGTCCGCGAGGAGAAGTTAGGGATGTTCTTTGTGGAAACCTTGTGGCCGCTTCGCAGGGTCGGCCAGCCAGTCCCGGTGCGCGGGCAGTGCCGGGTGCACCGGACGGTGGGCGGGCGCGGCGGGGAAGACGGCCTCGAAGCGGGCGCCCCGGCCTCCGGGACCGTCCAGCACCCGCAGCTTCGCCCGGTGCAGGGCGGCCTGCTGCGCGACCAGGGTGAGGCCGAGCCCGGAACCCGGGCTGTCGGGACGGCGCTGGAACCGCTGGAAGACCGCCTCCCGGCGCTGGTGCGGCACCCCCGGACCGCGGTCCTCGACGCCGAGGACGACGCAGGGGGAGCCCTCGTGCCCGGCGGCGCGGAGGGAGAGCGTCACCTGGGCTCCGCCATCGGCGGACCGGCCGTGGACCAGCGCGTTCGTCAGGAGGTTGGTCAGCATCGAGCGCAGGCCGGGCTGCCATCCGTGGATCGTCGGCGCCGGGCTGCTGTGGACCGCCACCTCGGCTCCCGGATAGCGGCGCCGGACGTCCGCCGCGGCCTCGTCGGCGAGTTCCGCCATGTCGATGACGGTGAACGAGTCCGCCTCGACCAGATCGCCCTGGGCGAGCGCTCTCAGCATCACCAAGAGGCCCAGCAGACGGGCGTGTTCCTGTCGCAGATCCTCCACCGTCTCCGCCCGGTCGGCGGCGTCGAGGTCCTGGAACGCCTCCAGGATGTCGAGATTGGTCTGCATGCTCATCAGCGGGGTGCGCAGCTCGTGGGACGCGGCGGCGGAGAACGAGCGCGCCGAGGCCAGCGCCTCGGCGGTGCGGGCGGCCTGTTCGTCGTAGCGGGTCAGGAAGGTCTGCAGAGTCCGGGCGAGGTCGTCGACCTCGGTGATCCGGGTCGGGGCGTGGTCCAGCCGGGCGGCGCTGGTGTGCGGGTCGAGCCGGCCGGCCGCCTGCTGCAGGCGGCGCAGCGGCCGGGCCGCGCGGGCGGCGAGCAGCCAGGCCGCGGCGCCGGCCAGCGGAGCGGCGAGCAGTGCGACGGTGACCACCCGGCGGCGCACCGCTACGAGCTGGGCCTCGCGCGCCGTGTCGGGGGAGAACAGCCACAGCGTCCCGTGCACCCGGGGGCCGCCGGTGACCGGGACGGCCAGCACCCGCCAGCTCTTGCCCTGGGACCGCACGGTGGACGGGTGACGGGTTTGCGCGGGCAGGGGGACGGATGCGGCAGGCTGCGGGCCGTCCATGACGGTGGTGTCGGGGCCGGTCAGCCGGATGCCGACGTCCAGGGCCGTGGTGAACAGCTTCCGCTGGCGGGCCTGTTCGGCGCGGGGCCGGTCGTGGGAGCTGGCGCGCAGCAGGCCGCGGGCCACCACGGCCACGCTCTGCGCACGGGCGGTGAGACGCTCGTCCGCCTGGGTGCGCAGATCCTTGCCCACCAGCTGCACCAGGAGCCAGCCGGACACCACCACCAGCAGCGGCACCACCATCCCGACCACGAGCGCGATCCGGGTGGACAGCCTCATCGCGCCGCCCCGTCCTCGTCGTCCCGCAGCACGAAGCCGACGCCGCGCACCGTGTGCACGAGCCGGCTGCGCCCGCCGGCTTCCAGCTTGCGCCGCAGATAGCTGACGAAGGTGTCCACGGCGTCGGTGCGCACCTCGAAGTCGTAGCCCCATACGCGTTCCAGCAGCTGGTCGCGGGTCAGCACCTGCCCGGCGTTGCGGGCCAGGACTTCCAGCAGTGCGAACTCGCGTCGCGTCAGTACGATCTCCCGGTCGTCGAGCCGTGCGCGGTGGGCCGCCGTGTCGAGCGCCAGACCGCCGACGTGTACGGCGTCGGTGGGGGCGGGCGGCCGGCGCCGCAGCAGCGCGTGCAGGCGCAGCACCAGCTCGTCCAGGGCGAACGGCTTGACGAGGTAGTCGTCCCCGCCGGCCTGCAGTCCGGCGACCCGGTCGGTGACCTCGTCGAGCGCGGAGAGCATCAGCACGGGCAGGTCGTCGCCGTTCTCCCGGAGCTGCCGGCACACCGCGATGCCGTCGAGGTCGGGCATCGAGATGTCGAGGACCATCACGTCCGGCGGCGCCTCGGCCATCCGCTCCAGCGCGGCCCGGCCGCCCTCCGCCAGCCCCACGGTGAAGCCGTTCAGGCGCAGCCCGCGCCCTAGCGACCGCCGGATCGCCGCGTCATCGTCCACCAGCAGCACCCGTCCGGTACTGCTTTGTCCGTACATGTTCGCCTCCGTGGTGACCGCCGCCTGACGGCATCATCCGTCATGGGCTCCGGGGGCGGTCAGCCACGGTCCGGGGTCTGTGAGGCGAGGGCGGCCCTACAGCAGGTGTTCGATCCTGATCGGCAGTTCCCTGGCGCGGTATCCGGTCGCGTGGAAGACGGCATTGGCGATGGCGGCCGCGGCGCCGACCATGCCGACTTCTCCGAGGCCCTTGACGCCCAGCGGATTCACGACCGTGTCCGTCACTTCCACGAACTCGACGGCGACGTCGGGGGCGTCCGCGTTGACCGGTACCAGGTACTCCCCCAGGCTCGCGTTCGCCCAGCGGCCGTCGCGGGGATCGACCACGGTGCCCTCCAACAGCGCCTGGCCGATTCCCCAGAGCATGCCGCCCATGGCCTGGCTGTGGGCGGTCCTGGCATTGAGGATCCGGCCCGGGGCGAAGGCGCCGACCATCCGGCGCACGCGGACGATACCGAGGTCCGGGTCGACGGCGACCTCGGCGAACTGCGCGCCGAAGGTGGCGAGCCCGTACGGCACGTCCGGGGGCGGCGGGCTCCAGCTGCCGAGCGCGTCCATGTCCGTCATGAAGTGACGCTGCATCAGGTCGCGGTAGGACTCACCGCTGGCGGGCCGGTCCCGGAGCTCCATCCGCCCGGCATGGACGACGACGGCGGCCGGGTCCGCCTGGTGCAGCGGGGAGTCGGGGTCGGCGATCGCCTGCTCGATCAGCTGGTCGCGGAGCGTGGTGGCCGCGGTGTGCACCGCCGCGCTGATCATGCCGGCACCTGCCGAGCCGACCGTCGCCGCGACGTTCGGCAGGTCGGTGTCGCCGTACTCGAACCGGACGTTCTCCAGGGAGACCCCCAGGCCGTCGGCGGCGACCTGGGTCATCGCGGTG
Organism: Streptomyces caniferus; assembly: GCF_009811555.1. Lineage (GTDB taxonomy): Bacteria > Actinomycetota > Actinomycetes > Streptomycetales > Streptomycetaceae > Streptomyces > Streptomyces caniferus. Next base: position 294,301 of record NZ_BLIN01000003.1, read on the forward strand.
GCCGATCCGGTACCGAACTCCTGGGTGCCGCACTGCACCACGGCGGAGCCGTCGGCGTAGAGACGGGCCCGGGCCCGTTGCGGCTGCATGGGGAAGAACACCGGGTAGCCGGCGGTGGCCATGCCCGTCCCGATGAGCCAGTTGCCGTCCCGCCGGGAGCGGGGTTCGGGGTTGCGGGACTGCCAGTCGAAACGGGCCGCGCCGCGGCGGTAGCACTCGTGGGCACCGTCGCTGGACCACGGGTGGCCGGTGTTGGGGTCGGACTCGGCGTGGTTGCGCAGCCGCAGTTGCACCGGGTCGACGCCGATGCGGTACGCGAGCTCGTCCATCAGGCATTCCAGGGCGTACATGCCCGTGGTCTCGCCCGGCCCGCGGGTGAAGGTGGGCGTCATGGTGTTGCTGCGGACCAGCCGGTAGACACCCTCGTAGTTGGGGCAGGCGTAGGCCTGCGAGGCGATGCTGAGCGAGGGTTCGGCCCAGTCGTCGAAGGGCGAGGTCAGCGAGAGCTTGTGGTGCCGCAGGGCGGTGAGCCGGCCGTCGTCCGTGGCGCCGATCTCGAGGTGCTGCTCCTGCTCCTCGCGGTGGCCGCACGAGGTGAACATCTGCTCGCGGGTGAGTGCCAGCTTGACGGGGCGCCGCACATGGCGCGCGGCCATGGCGGCCAGGGTGACGTGCGGCCAGATCATGGCCTTGCAGCCGAATCCCCCGCCGACGAACGGAGCATGGACCCGCACCTTCGACGGCGGGACGCCCAGCAGCGCCGCCACGGTGTTCTGACTCGCCACGATGCCCTGGGTGGCGTCGTAGAGGGTGAGCCGGTCGCCGTCCCAGACCGCCGTGGTGGCCGACGGCTCGATGGGATTGTGGTGGTTCGCCGCGAAGTGATACGTCGCTTCGAGTCGTTGGGTCGCGGCCTGGAAACCGGCCGCGACATCTCCGCGCACACTGCGTGCCGGGAGGAACCCCGCGAAGATCGCCTCGGGTTCGTAGGCCTGGTCCCGGCCCTCGTCGAGGGTGGTGGTGGAGGCGCTCCGCTCGTAGTGGGCATGGACCTGCCGGGCCGCGAACTGGGCGCGTTCGTACGAGTCGGCGATCACCATGGCCACGGGTTGTCCGAAGTAGTGCACGGCCTCGTCCTGCATCGGGAAGAAGCTCTCCCCGGGGGCCGCGTGGCCGGCCAGGGAGGGAAGCAGGTGGGGCGGGCCGGCGATTTTCGGCAGGTTCCGGTGCGTCAGCACGGCGAGCACACCGTCCGCGTTCTCCGCTGCCCTGGTATCGATGTCGGTGATCCGTCCGCAGGCCGTCCGGGCGCCGACGAGCGCGGCGTACACGGTGCCGGGCGGGGTGTACTCCGCCGCGTAGCGGCCGCTTCCGGTGACCTTGGCGGGACCGTCGACGCGGGTGAGCGGCCGGCCGACGGCCGTGAGGGTGGCGCCGGTGGTCATGCTGTTCCGCCTCCTCGTGCGGCAACGGTCTGCAGGGCACGGATCACCGTCCGCCGGGCGAGTTCCGCCTTGAACGCGTTCATCGGGCGGGTGACGGCGGGGGCGAGCTCCGCGGCCGCGGCCCGTGCGAACACGTCCTCATCGGCACGCTGCCCGACGAGGGCCTCCTCGGCCCGGCGGGCGCGCCACGGCTTGGTCGCCACGCCGCCGAGGGCGAGCCGGACCTCACGGATCACCCCGTCCTCCAGTGCCAGCGCCGCCGCTGCCGAGGCGAGCGCGAACTCGTAGGACTCCCGGTCGCGCACCTTGAGGTAGAGCGATCCGCGCGCCACGGGAGCCGGGGGCACCTCGATCGCGGTGATCAGTTCACCGGGGGTGAGGGGGTGCTCCCGCTCGGGTGTGTCGCCCGGGAGCAGGAAGAAGTCGTCGACCGGGATGCTGCGGGAGCCATGGGCGCCCTCCACGTGCACGACGGCGTCCAGGGCGACGAGCGCGACGGCCATGTCCGAGGGGTGGGTGGCAATACAGTGCTCGCTGGTGCCGAGGATCGCATGACCGCGGTGGACGCCCTCCAGGGCGGAACAGCCGCTGCCGGGAACGCGTTTGTTGCAGGCGGATTCGGTGTCGCGGTAGTAGGCGCAGCGCACGCGCTGCATGAGATTCCCGCCCATGGAGGCCATGTTCCGCAGTTGGGCGGAGGCCCCGAGAAGCAGCGCCTGGGAGAGCATCGGGAAGCGCTCCACGACGGCCCGCGCCTCCGCGACCTCGCTCATCCTGGCCAGCGCGCCGATGACCAGTCCCCCGTCGGACCGGTTCTCGATCCCGGCCAGGGGCAGCCGGTTGATGTCGACCAGGCGATGGGGCCGCAGCACGTCCAGCCGGAGCAGGTCGACTTCCGTGGTGCCGCCTGCCAGGTAGGAGCTCCCGGGGTCGCTGGTCACCGCCGCGACCGCTTCGGTCACCTCCGTCGCGCGGGTGTAGCTGATGGCACGCACGTCACTGTCCTGCCTTCCGGTCGCGCACTTCGCGGATGGCGGAGCGGATATGGGGATAGGCGGCGCACCGGCAGATGTTGCCGCTCATCCACTCGGCGATCTCACTGTCGGAGCGGGCGTGTCCCTCGTCCAGGAGAGCGACAGCCGACATGATCTGCCCGGGGGTGCAGTACCCGCACTGGAAGGCGTCGTGCTCCAGGAACGCGCGTTGCATCGGATGCAGTTCGTCGCCCTCGGCGAGACCTTCGACGGTGGTCACGTCCCGGCCCTCGCAGGTCACGGCCAGGGTGAGACAGGCCAGTACCCTGCGCCCGTCGACCCAGACCGTGCACGCCCCGCAGGTTCCCTGGTCACAGCCCTTTTTGGAACCGGTGAGAGCCATGTGCTCACGCAGGGCGTCCAGCAGGCTCACCCGGGGTTCCAGATCCAGAACGTGCGAGACGCCGTTGACGACGAGGTCCACTTCCACGCTGTCGGGCCCTCGCGTTTCCATGGCCGAGGACGGGGCCACGGATATGGACGCGCCTTTGTCTGCCACGACACTCACCTCGGAGTCGATGCCGTACGTCGAGCCTCCGTCCCCTCGTCCGGGCTCGCAACCGGACGAGGGGTGTGCCGAGCGAGCGGGCCGGGGTGCACCCGGAGCTTCCGGGCCCTGCCCCTTACGGGATAATGCGGAGCATGCGGATCTCAGCCAGAGCGGACTATGCCGTGCGGGCGGCGCTGCAACTCGCCACCGCCCGGGAGGCGGGGCCGCTCAAGGCGGAGGCCATCGCCCACGCCCAGGACATTCCGCATAAATTCCTCGAAGGCATCCTGAACGACATGCGCCGGGGCGGGCTCGTCCACAGCCAGCGCGGCGGCAACGGCGGCTACCGGCTGGCCAAGCCCGCGGAGGAGATCAGCATCGCGGATGTCATCCGCGTCGTGGACGGCCCGCTGGTATCGGTACGCGGCGTCCGCCCGCCGGAGTTGTCCTACACCGGCCCCGCCGAGTCGCTGCTCCCGCTCTGGGTCGCCCTGCGGGCCAACGTCCGTCAGATCCTCGACGGCGTATCGCTGGCCGATGTCGCCTCGGCCGAGCTGCCGGCCCCGGTGTCCGCACTGACCGAGGACCCCGCCTCCTGGGCCAATCCGTAGGACGTGTGCGGACACACCCCGGCGCCACGACGAAGCGTGCGGCTCGGCGGGTAGCGGTCCCGTACTTCCGGAGAGCGCCGCGACCTAGCGGTCCGGATGCCAAGACCGGCTTGTCCATCCCTTGAACGCCCCTTGATCCGCCCGCAGTCCGGACGCATCCTCTTTCCTATCAATCCAGTGGGAAAACTGGGGAAGCCGGAGGCGGGTGAAGTGGGCGTGCGGATTCCGGTGGGTTGCGTTCCTCCGGGCGGCGGCCCGCTCTCCCTGCGCGTGCCGGAGACACCCGACAGGACGGTGAACGGCGCAATGCCGAGGAAATCCGCAGCACGGCCCGCCCGTACGGAGGACCGCACAGAGGTCGACCCCCTTGCCGACGAGGGAATCCGGCTCCGGGTGACCCGGGAGGTCGCGGACGATCTCGCCGTCGACGCCCTCAGCCGCGACCGCGCGGGCAAGCCTCCGTTCGACGAGGTCGCCCGGCTGCGCGAGGCGGGGCTGCCCGCGCTGCTGGCACCGCCCGGCGCTGCTCGGCGCGGCACCGACTGGCGCACCGCCTGCGCCGTCATCCGGGAGATCGCGGCGGCGGACGGCTCCATCGGTGAACTGCTGGGCCGGCACTATGCGTTGTCGTGGAGCGCACGGTTCTTCAGCACCCCGGAAAGGGCCGACGCTCTCGAACTCCGGGCGGCGGCCGGGCAGTGGCTCTGGGGCGGGTGCACCGATGTCCCGGACGCGGAGCCGACGGCGGGTCCCGACCTGACGCTCACCCCGGTCGACGGCGGATACCTGCTCCACGGGTACAAGACGCTCGCGGCGGGCGTCCAGGTCGCCGACCGGCTGGTGCTCGGCGCGGTATGCGCCGACAGCGGTGAGTCGGTGATCGTATGTGTCGACCCGTCCCGCCCGGGGGTGTCGGCCGATACCGAGCACGACCGCCTCGGCCAGCGGCTCGCCGGCGCCGGCGGTATCGGCTTCGACGGCGTCGCCCTGACCGCCGACGAGGTGCTCGGCGCGGTCCCCCGCGACGAGCACGCCGTCTCCCCCTTCGCCACGCTCGCCCCGCTGGCGATGCGGCTCGCCCTCGTCCACGTCGGTCTGGGGACCGCCGAAGGTGCGCTGGCCGAGGCACGGGACCTCAACCGGGCCGCCCCGCGCGGCCGGACGGCGCCGGGCCCGGACGAGGGCACGTACCCGGACCGGCCGGGCGCGGATCCCTACCTCCTTCTCGCGTACGGGGAACTGGTGACGGCCGCCCACACCGCAGCGGCGGTGGTCGAGTCGGCGACCGAGGCGCTGGCACGGGGTCTTCTCGCGGGGCAGGAGCTCGGGGTGGACGAGCGCGCGGACATCGCGGTCCTCGTCGCCGCGGCCGAGGCCGTCACCGGCAGGGCGGCGATGGACATCACCACCCGCGTCCTGGAACTCACCCAGGGCGCCGGCTCCCCGGCCGGTGCCCTGGGATTCGACAGGTTCTGGCGCAACGCACGCATCCTGACGGCGCGGGCCTCCGCCACCCACAGCCTCCGCGACATCGGCGACCACTATCTCAACGGCACGCACCCCGCCCTGACCTTGCATGCCTGACACCGCTGCCGCCCGCCGGGCGGAGGCCGCGGTTCCGTGCCGCGCCACGGGACCGCGCCGCCGCGGTGCGGAGGTGATTCGCCGGGACGGTCGGCGCAGCTTCGAACGGTTCCGCCCCGGGGGCTGCTACATCTCGTGTGTGCCTCCCGGAGCGGGGGCAGCCCGGTCGGTCCTGTGAGGTGGCGCCTTGTCCGTAATTCGCAACGATTCCCTGCCACCGCCCAGACGGGGGGAGCCCCTGCAGCGGTTGCTGTTCGGCGGGGTCTACGGATCGGTGCTCGCCAGCGCGCTGGCGGCCGCGCTGGGCCATGAAGGCACACCGGCCGATCCCGGGTACGACGCGTTGTGGGTGGCGCTGTCGGCCGTGGCGTCGGCCGCGGCGCACGGCTACGCCCACTCCATCGCGCACCGGACGGACGAGGACACCCAGGTCACCGCCGGCGCCGTGCGTTCGATGCTGACCGAATGGCCGCTGGTGGCCGCGATGGTGCCGACGATCGCGGTGCTGCTCGGCGCCCAGGCGAAGTGGTGGGGCGAGGCGAGCGCGATCGACGTCGCCCTGGGCTTCAATATGGTGGCGCTGTTCGGCTGGGGGGTGTGGGCGGCCCGGGTGGCGGGCCGGGGCTGGACGGGTTCCTTCCGGGTCGGTGGCGTGGATGTGCTGATCGGGCTGTTCATCGTGGTGGCGAACGTCTTGAGCAAGTAGCGGGCAGGGGACGGCGATGGGTGCCCGGAGCGCGCCGTACTGGAGCGTCGGCGCGCCGGGACCACGGGACGCGAGGAAGCGACGCGGGCGCGGCATCGCGGGACCGTGGTCCCGCGGCCGGCCGCCGCTCCGGGGTCAGGTGAGGGATTCCACCGCCAGCCAGGTGGCGATGGCCTGCGCAATGGGCTGGTCGGTCTCCAACTGGACGAAGCCGAACTGGCCGCCCTGGTTGCATTCGAGGAACCACCATGCCCCGTCGGGGTCCTCGGCGAAGTCAAAGGCACCATAGGCAAGTCGGGCGGTGTTCATATAGCTGCTCACCGCCCGTTCGACGGAGTCCGGCACCTCGGCAGGTTCCCAGGTGCCGTGCTGGGTGAAACGGCTGTCCACCTCTTCGGGGTCGGCCTTCTTGCGGGCGGCGAAGAGATGCTCGCCGACGCAGGTCAGTCGGATGTCGGCCTCCTTGCGGATGTGCTGCTGGAGCAGGGTCGGGCCGGCCGCGACCCCGCTGAAGTCCGCGTCCGGGCTGATGCGCGTGGTGGGCAGCACCAGGGGCGGGTCGCCGGGGTGTTTTCCGCTGACCGATTTCACCACGAGGTCCTGGTGGACGGCGGCGAACTGCCGGGCGACGGCCGGGAACGTGGTGATCAATGTGGGGGGTACGAGGAAGCCGCTGTGGTGGGCGATATGGAGCTGCCACGGCTTGTTGCGTGCCTGCACGGACGCCACGGGATGGTTCATCCAGCGCGCCGGGGTGCAGGCGAGCATGCCGTACAGCGCCTGTTCGGACTCGGCCGTGATCCAGGCGGACTGTTCCGGGGCGCGCGCCCCGGGGGTGCCGGGGCGGCGGACCCATACCGAGCGCAGACTGCTGAGGCTCACCATGCGTTCGCCCGCTTTGAGATATCCGTGGAAGTCGTTGCCGGCGTACTCGGCCGACAGGGCGACTTTCCCCGGCAGGTCGGCGGGGTCGAGGCGGACGAGCGGGACCCCGAGGTCCTGCAGCGTCGACACCACGATGTCCGCCGTCAAATCTTCCTCGCAGGTGAGGACCAGGACGGTCATTTCGGCGCTCAGTCGTCGAAGTGGGTCTTGGAACCAGCGGTGGAAGCGGTGGTTCCGGTTGCCAGCAGCACCGCCCGGCTACAGGTGGCCGGGCGGCCGTCCGGGAGGACGTTGAGTTGCCGTGTGGCGTCATAGCTGTAGGGGGTGGTGGTCGGTGATTTCACCGCCGGACGGGCGTAGCTCAACGCAAACGGTCGCATACCTTCTCCTTCGAAGCCCGGTTTCTGAGCCCTTGGTACGGGGCACACTTGTGGGCCCCGTTTGATGACTCTGCACGGAAGACGCGACAATCTGGTCAGTAAGTTGCCTCTTTTGCTCGGTTCCGGCGATTCTCTTGACGGAAAAGCGACGATCGCGTAATCGCCGGCCTTGCCAAGTACCGCCGTCGAGGCATGCCCTGACGGCCCGTTCGGGCAGGGGCGCACACGGATTCCCCCACCCGGAAGAAGACTTCCCCGTGCGGGACTTGGGCACGCGGAAGAGCCCCGGCACGGCGATCCGGCGGCGGAACCGCGCGCCGGATCGTGCGCGCCTCTCCCTACGCCTGTGCCCTGTGGACGACTGACGGGACGTGTGCGGAGAGGGGTGCCGTGCGGGGCTGCTGTTGCGCGCTTGCGCGGGCCGCTACCCGGGACTCTTCCCGTCGGCCGGGAGCCGCAACGGTGTGCCGTCCAGAATGGCGGCGACCAGTTCCATGGTCAGCCGGTGCCACTGGCGGGCGCCGCGGAGCATGGTGTGCCCGCCGCGCGGCATGGCGACGGCATGGGCCCGGGCCCCCGACTGCCGGGCGCGGTCGGCGAAGAGCCGGGAGCCCTCGGCGTCGGTGATCCGGTCGCGCTCGTCGTGCAGCAGCACGACGGTCCGGTCGCGCAGATGGGAGACGGGTTCGTCGGGCGGGCACCACGGGGCGAGCGCGACGATGCCGCTCACCGCCGGATGCCCACCCGTGTGGAGGGCGGCCCGGCCGCCCATGGAGTGGCCCACGAGCACCACCGGGACGTCGGCGGCGAGCCCGGCCAGCTCGTCGAGCGCCCCGCGGGCGTCCCGGGCGGCGTCCGCCTGTGCCCCGTTCCATCCGCGGCAGCGATAGCGCACGGAGGCCAGCAGCAGATCCCGCCCGCGCGGCGCCCGGGAGATCGCGGATCCGAAGGGACGCATGCGCAGCGCGGGGAGGTTGAGCCGCGGGGGCGGCGTGCGGCCGTCGGCCCGGCCCCCGTGCATCAGCAGCACCGCGGCCCGGGGCGTGTGCGGAGCGCGGTGCACGACCAGCGGACGGTGCGGGGCACCGCGTCCGTCGTCGTCGGCGGTTTCCGTGGGCCGGGCCGGGCCTGTCGTCATGGGCGGGTGTCCTCCGGGTGGGGGCGTCGACGCGGTGGCAGAGGAAGGAAACCGCTGGTGCGGGCGGTGTAGGCGGCGTATCCGGGGCGGTCGGCCAGGTGGTTCTCCAGGAGTCGCTTACCGCTGCCGTAGGTGAGCAGGTACGACATCACCAGCGGCGAGACCACCGTGACCGCGGCGGCCTGCGCGGTGCCGCAGGCCAGCAGGAACAGACCCCACCATACGAGGAAGTCACCGAAGTAGTTGGGGTGCCGGGTCCAGCCCCACAGACCGCGGTCCATCACCCGGCCCCGGTTGTCCGGGTCGGCCTTGAACCGGGCGAGCTGGACGTCACCGACGCTCTCGACGACGAAGCCGACCGCCCACAACAGCCCGCCGGCAACGGCACTCGCCCCCAGCGGCACCGCCACGTACGCAGCCACCTGTACCGGGAGCGAGATCAGCCACACCAGCCCGCCCTGCAACAGGTACACCGTGCGCAGGGCGTAGGCGTCGCGGCTGCCGGGGGCCCTGGCCAGCAGCCGCTCATAGCGCGGATCCTCGCCGTGCCCACGCCCGCGCCGGGCGATGTGGACGGACAGCCGCAGCCCCCACACCGCCGTGGCGACCGTGACCAGGATTCGCCGGCCGTCGTCCCCGTAACCGGCGGACAGGACATACGTCGTCAGCGCCACCGCCGTGAACGCCGCCCCCCAGGCGATGTCCACCAGCCGGTGCAGCCCCTTGGCCCGGGCGACGGCGAACGTGGTGAGCATGACGGCGAACGCGGCAGCGGCCGCCGCGGCGAGGTTGACGGCGAGGGCCGACCAGGGAATTCCGGTCATGTACGGACGTCTCCCGCATACCAGTCGTACGGCGTGCCCGGCATGCCGGCTTCCCCTTCCGGTGTGGGACGAACGGCGAGGATCTGGTCGACGCCCATGCGGCGCTCGGTGAACGCAAGGCCCGCCCCGGCCAGGTAGAGCCGCCACACCCGGGCGGTCGGTTCCCCCGCCAGCGCCACGAACTCCTTCCAGCGGGACTCCAGCGTGTGGTGCCAGGCGGCGATGGTCCGTGCGTAGTGTTCGCGCAGCGACTCCACGGAGCGCACCTCCAGTCCGCCGGCCTCCAGCAGTCCCACGGTCTCGCCCAGCGGGCGCATATGCATATCGGGGGCGATGTAGGACTCGATGAACGCCCCGCCTCCGGGCGCGGCGGCGCCACGGGACATCTGCTGGATCAGCACCCGTCCCCCGGGGCGCACCAGGGCATGCAGCCGGGCGGCGAAGCCCGGGTACTCGGCGTCGCCCACGTGCTCGCCCATCTCGATCGCGCACACCGCGTCGTAGCCGTCCGTCGTGAGGTAGCGGTAGTGCCGGAGTTCGACGTCGACCTGATCGCTCAGCCCCAGCTCCCGCACCCGGGCGGTCACGAAGGCGTGCTGCTCCCGCGAGAGCGTGACCGCGGTGACCTGGGCGTGGTACTCACGCGCCGCGTGGAGCGTGAGGCTGCCCCAGCCGCAGCCGATGTCCAGGAGACGGGCGCCGGGGCGAAGGCCCAGTTTGCGGCAGACCAGCTCCAGTTTGTCGCGCTGGGCGTCGGCCGGTCCGTAGGACGGGTCGGCGGGGCGCTGCCAGTAGCCGCAGGAGTAGGCCATGGTCTCGTCGAGCAGCAGCGCGTACCAGTCGTTGGACAGGTCGTAGTGGTGGCTGATCGCGGCCCGGTCGCGGGCGGTGCTGTGCAGCGTGCCGCGCAGCCGGGCCCGCGGGGCGCCGGGGGCGGGCGGGCGCGGGCCCACGGCGCCGAGCCGCAGTGCGGTCAGGGCCATCCGGGCCAGTTGGCGCGGACGGGGAGAGCCGGGAGCCGGACCGTGTGCGCGTACCGAGCGCCACACCCTGCTCAGACAGTCGGCGAGGTCGCCCTCGACGTCCAGATCGCCGGCGATGTAGGCCTGTGCCAGGCCGAGTTCACCGGGCTGCCACAGCAGACGGCGCAGCGCCCGGGGCGAGCGCAGGACCACGACCGGCGCGGCCTTCGGCCCGGCCTCGCTGCCGTCCCAGGCGCGCAGCCGCACCGGCACATTCCCCGCGAAGTGCCCCGCGAGCAGTGCGGCGAGACGGGGTGCGACCCGCGTCATCGAAGGCCCCCGTCCTGCGCGGTGGCGGCCTTGGTCAGGAGCAGCTGGCGTACGTCCAGGTAGCCGGCGCGGAATCCGGCCTCGCTGTAGGCGAGATAGAACTCCCACATCCGCCGGAACACCGCGTCGAAGCCCAACGTGCCGACCGTGGTGGGCTGCTGGGTGAAGCGCTCGCGCCACAGCCGCAGCGTTTCGGCGTAGTGGCCGCCGAATCCGTCGTTCTCCTGTACGTGGAGACCGGCGCGTGCGGCGCACTCCTCGATGGCCGGGACGGAGGGGATGAGGCCGCCGGGGAAGATGTACTTGTGGATCCAGGTGTACGTGGTGCGGGTGGCGAGCATCCGGTCGTGCGGCATGGTGATCGCCTGGAGCGCGATCCGCCCGCCGGGCACCACCAGACGTTCGAGGGTCTCGAAGTAGACGGGCCAGTAGTCCTCGCCGACGGCCTCGATCATCTCCACGCTCACCACGGCGTCGTGGACCCCGGTCACCTGCCGGTAGTCGCACAGCTCGACCGAGACCCGGTCCGCGTAACCGGCCTGCGCCAGACGCGCCATGGCCAGCTCGCGCTGCTCCTGGGAGAGGGTCACGGAGACCACACGGGCGCCGCGGGCGGCGGCGCGCAGGGCCAGCTCTCCCCAGCCGGTGCCGATCTCCAGCAGGCGCGTGCCCTCGCCGACGCCGGCCAGGTCCAGCAGCCGGTCGATCTTGCGGTGCTGGGCGTCGGCCAGGTCGCTCCATGCGGCGGGGCGTTGGGGGAAGAGGGCCGAGGAGTACGTCATGGTCCGGTCCAGGAAGAGCGCGAACAGGTCGTTGGACAGGTCGTAGTGCCGGTGGATGTTCTCCCGTGCGCCCTCCAGGGTGTTGCGCTGTGCGCTCGGCCTGCGGTGCGCCCAGGCTCCGCGCAAGCGCTGCAGGGGGCGGGGGACCAGCGCGGTGAGGTGGGAGGCGAGGACGGTCAGCGCACCGACCAGCTCGTCCGTGTCCCACTCCCCCGCCATGTAGGACTCGCCGAAGCCGATCAGCCCGTCGGCGCCGATCCGGCGGAAGAAGGCGTCCGGGTCGTGTACCCGCAGCAGGGGGCCCTCGGCGCCCGTGACGGGTGCGTCGCCGAGCGCGATCCGCAACGGGAGGTCCGCGAGGGCCCGTTGGACGATCAGCCGGGTCACGGCGGTACGGCCGGCCGAGCCGCGCGGGATGCGCGCCACATCCGGCCACCTGGCCTCGTCCACCGGCTCCCGGGCCGTGGTGGGTGCGGCGGCCGGGGTGGAGGCGGTACCGGCTTCGGTGCGGTCCGAGACGGAAGTCTTCACTGCATACCTTCCTGGATACGGTGGCGGGGGCGGGGCTGGACGGGCAGCCCGCGCAGGAACAGGGCGATGCCGTGGCGGCGGATCCCGGCCGTGACCGCGGCCGTGGACCAGGGGTGGCGCAGCACCGTGGCCAGCAGGTGCCGGGCGGTCGCGGGCCGACGGGTGCCGCGCACGGTCGCGGTGAACGGCCTGGTGTCCTGGCGCCGCAGCTGTACGGTCAGATCGAGCCGGCCGGCCGGCTCGGGCAGACGCATCCGGTAGGCGCCGTCGACCGGGAAGAACGGCGAGACGTAGAAGTCCTTGGCGACCTCCGCCCGGCCCTGCTCGTCGGTGTGCAGCAGATAGCAGTGGCGCTCGCCGTAGGTGTTGTGCACCTCGGCCACGACGCAGACGGGCGCACCGCTCCGGTCGTGGCACCAGTACAGGGTCAGCGGGTTGAAGACGTGGCCCAGGACCCGGGCGTTGGCGAGCATCAGCACCCGCCCGCCGTCCAGCCGCACCCCACGGCTCGTCAGGAACCGTTCCAGTCCGGCCCGGATGGTCGGTGCGGTGCCGGCGAAGTGGTCCCGGGGGTCGAACCGGGCCAGCGGGCGCAGCGCGAGCGGGAGCCGCGGCGGCCGGTCGAGGTCGACCAGCCACAGGTAGGTGCGGTGGCGCAGGGAGTGGCGCACCGGGGCCGTGCGGGCGTGGGAGACGAGGCACTCGTAGAGGGCGGGTGTGCGGACGTCGGAGGCGGGGACGGCGGCCGGGGCGGTCGTGCGGGGTGTCACCAGCGCACCCCCAGGGACGCGGCGGCCTGGACGCCGGAGCGGCAGCCGTCCTCGTGGAAGCCCCAGCCGTGGTAGGCGCCGGCGAAGGCGGTGACCGCCGTGTCGAGTTGCGGCAGGCTCTGCTGGGCGGCGACCGACTCCGGTGTGTAGAGGGGGTGTTCGTAGACCATGCGCGCCAGGACCCGGTCGGTGGCGACCCGGTCGGTGGCGTTCAGGGTGACGAGGTAGTCCTCCGGGGTGTCCAGCCGCTGCAGGCGGTTCATGTCGTAGGTGACCTGCACCTTGTCCGCGGGGGTGGTGCAGGAGGCCATCAGGTAGTTCCACGAGGCCCGGGCCCCGCGGGCGCGGGGCAGCAGCGAGGTGTCGCCGTGGAGCAGGGTGGTGTTGCGCGAGTAGGAGAACGCGCCCAGGACCCGCCGTTCGTCGTCGGTGGGGTCGGCGAGCATCCGCAGGGCCTGGTCGGGGTGGACGGCCACCACCACGGCGTCGTAGGTGCGGTCCGTACCGTCCTCGGCGACGATCCGGGCCCGGCCCCGCCCGCGGTGCACCGCGCGCACCGGGGTGCCGGTGCGGACCGCCGTGAGCTGCTTGGCGACCCGGCCGACGTACTCCACCGAGCCGCCGGTCACGGTCTTCCACTGCGGGGAGCCGCTGACGGACAGCAGCCCGTGGTGTTCGAGGAAGCGGAAGAGATAGACGGCCGGGTACTGCATGGCGGTCGTGGGGGCGCAGGACCAGACCGCGGAGACCAGCGGCGTCACGAAGTGGGTGACGAAATACCGCGAGAAGCCGCAATCGCCGAGGAATCCTCCGAGGGTCAGGGTGTCCCCGCGCTCGGCGGCGAGCGCGGTGCGCGCCGCGCGGTGGAAGGCCCGGATCTCGGTCAGCATCCGCAGATAGCGCCCCCACAGGGCGCTGCGCGGCTGGGCGAACAGCCCGGCAGGACCGCGGGCTCCGGCGTACTCCAGGCCGCAGCCCTCGCACCGTACGGACATGCTCATCTCGGAGTCCTGCGTGGCCACCCCGAGTTCGTGGAAGAGCCGTAGCAGCAGGGGGTAGGTGCGTTCGTTGTGGACGATGAAACCGGTGTCGACGCGTACCACCCGGCCGTCTCCGGAGGTCGTGTCGTGGGTGTGGGCGTGCCCGCCGAGACGGTCGTCCGCCTCGTACAGCGACACCTCGCAGCCTCCTTGCTGCAGCACATACGCGGCGGTGAGTCCCGCCACCCCGCCGCCCACCACAGCTATCCGCCGACGCTCCACCGCAGGTGCCTCCTCATCTCGGGGCGGGCCGCGTCAGGGGTGCGGCGGCCCGCTCGGTGAGGGATTCGGTGCCGGGGGCGGGGCGGATTGGTCTCGATGTGAGGCCCTGGTGTTCGGACCGGTCGCGATGGGCCGGAGTGCCCCGGCGCGCGGGCCCCGGCGGTCCCATCAGGGCGCGCCGACGGGACCGGCGGCCGGCCATGGGAGGGCCGGCCGCCGGTGTCATCCGTCGTTTCCTGAGGTCACACGCCCCTTGCCGGGGTCGCCTGTTGCTTCCTGGGGATCAGACCCGCAGGAGACCCAGCGGCGGGCTGGTGGGACTGCTGGAGCCGCCCGGGGGTTCGGCCGTGACGCCGACCCCGTCCGCGCCCTGGGGGCCGCCGGTCAGCAGCATGGTGCCGGAGGAGCGGCCGGGCTGGACGAGCCCGGCGGGGACCATGGTGCCGTTGCGGCTGTACCAGAGTTCGTACACCCGCTGACTCGGCAGGGCCGGCAGCCCGTGGTACAGGAACGCGGCCTGCCCCCTCCGCTTGGAGGCCACCACGGTCCCGCTGCCCCCGCCCTTGAAGGCCGTGGTGTGGAAGGTGGCGTCCGGCGCGGCCATCAGGGCACTGACCGCGGCCGCCTGCTCCTCGGCGCGGACGGTACGGTCGCGCTGCTGGTCGGCGTCGTGCCGGGCGTTGACGGCCAGCCCGCCGGCGACCGCGGCGATGACCAGACAGGCGGCCGCCGCGAGGTAGGGCAGGCGGTGGGGCGCTCGCCTGCGCAGCGGGACCACCGTGGCCTCGCGCTGTATCGGCGGCAGTTGCCGGACCTCGGGCAGGGCCGCCATCACGCGGATGCGGAGGTCCGCCGGGGGCACCTCGGCGACGGCCAGGGCGAGCCGGGCCGCGGTCTCCTGCAACTCGCGTACTTCCTGGGTGCACGCCTCGCACTGGGCGAGGTGGCGGGAGAACTCCGCCGCCTCGTGCTCGGACAGCGCGCCCAGGGCGTAGGCACCGGTGAGTGTGTGCAGATCTACGGTGTTCATGCCGACACCCCCAAGCAGTCGCGCAGCCGGATCAGACCGTCGCGCAGCCGTGTCTTGACCGTGCCCAGCGCCGTGCCCAGCAGGTCGGCGGTCTCCCGGTAGGTGTACCCGCGGTAGTAGGCGAGCGTCACCGACTCCCGTTGCAGATCGGTCAGCTGTCCCAGACAGCGGCGCACCTGCTCGCGCTCCAGACGCCGTTCGACCTGCTCGCTGACCTCGTCGAAGGCCGCGGTGTAGGCGTGCAGCCCGGCCCGGTGGTCGCGGTCGGCCGCCGCCTGGGCCGAGCGCACCCGGTCCACCGCGCGCCGGTGGGTCAGGGTCATGATCCAGGCCATGGCACTGCCCTGCCGCGCGTCGTACCGGGCCGCGGACCGCCACACCTCGATCAGCACCTCCTGTGCCACCTCCTCGGACTGGGCCGGATCCCGCACCACCCGGCGCACCAGGCCCAGTACGGAACCCGCCACCGCTGTGTAGAGACTCTCGAACGCGTGCTGGTCGCCGCGGGAGACGCGGTCGAGCAGTGTTTCCAGGGCACCGGTATGCGGCGCTGAGGATCGGTCGCCGCGGGCTGCGACGGGCATGGACACCTCCGGACTGTGACAAGGTCACCAGTGATTCGGCGCCGGGCGACACCTGGATTGGTCGGAAAGGATTCTGGCGTACGCCGCGGCGGGCGCCGCGGGCGGGCCCTGCCCTCACGGCGTCGGCCGGTCGCGCCCGCTCCCGCGTTCCGGTCCTGCCGACCGGTGGGCGGCGCGGCCCCGCAGGCCGCGGTGCCGGCCGGCCCACCGGTTGCCCGCGCGTCGGACCCCGCCTCCCGGCCCCCTGCTGCGGAAGGATCACCGTCGGGCTCGTCGAGGCGCAGGGAGGTCCGGGCGTGCGGGACGCGGATGTCGTGATCGTCGGCGCGGGAGCGGCCGGCCTGTCGCTCGCCCACCGGCTGTGCGAACCGGCGACCGGCGGCCGGGAGCCGAGAGTGCTGCTCGTCGACGCACCCGTCGGGCCGCTCACGCCCCGGGAACGGACCTGGTGCTACTGGGAGGCGCCCGACGGCGCGTTCGACTCCGCGCTGACCGCGTCATGGGAACGGCTGCGGGTGCACGGCCCCGACGGGACGGCGACGGAGGGCCGCCCCGTGCCCTTGCGGTACAAGATGCTGCGCTCGCGCGACTTCGAGGCGCTCGTCGGCGCCCGGCTCGCCGGCCGGAGCACCGTCGTCCGGACCGGCGCGACGGTGGAGTCCGTGCGGGACGTCGCCGGGGGCGCGGAGGTACGGGGGCGCGACGGGGCGGGGCGGCCGGTGGCCTTCCGGGCGCGCTGGGCCTTCGACTCCCGTCCGGGCGCCCGGCTCCCGCCCGCCCGCACCACCCTCCAGCAGCACTTCCGGGGCTGGTTCGTCCGCACCCGGCGGCCGTCGTTCGATCCCACGACCGCGGACCTGATGGACTTCCGCACCCCGCAGCCCGCCCATGGCCTGTCCTTCGGGTACGTGCTGCCGCTGAGCGAGCACACCGCGCTCGTGGAGTACACCGAGTTCTCCCGCCGGATCCTCGCTACCGCGGCCTACGAGCGGGCGTTGCGCGAGTACGCCGCGCGCGTGCTGCGGCTGGACGCGTTCCGGGTGACCGCGGTCGAGCAGGGCGCGATCCCGATGACCGACGGCCGGTTCCCGCGGCGGACGGGCCGTTCGGTGTTCCGCATCGGGACCGCGGGCGGCGCCACCCGTGCGTCGACCGGCTACACCTTCGCCGCCGTCCAACGGCAGTCCGCACGCATCGCGGCCGCCCTCCTGGCGGGCCGGCCCCCGCTCCCCCCGCCCGCCCACACGGCCTGGCACCGGGCGATGGACGCCGTGCTGCTGCGCGCGCTGGACAGCGGCCGGGTGGACGGCGCCGAGTTCTTCACCGGTCTGTTCCGCACGGTGCCGATGGAGCGGCTGCTGCGGTTCCTCGACGGCCGCTCCCGCCTGTGGGAGGACCTCAGCATCGGCCTGCGCACCCCGGTGCTGCCCATGCTCCGCACCGCCGTCGAGCTTCCGCTGCTGCCGCGTCGGGCCACCGTGCGGTGAACCCGCCATCCGTACGCCCCCGGACCGGAGGAGACCCCGTGACACCGCTGCCCGAGAACGTCCCGCCCACCGCGTGCGCCCCGCGGGAGCGCGCGTGACCTCCCCCGGGCGCGCGCGGAGCGGGGCCGCGCGGCACGGACGCGACCGCCGGGCGCAACGGCTGCCGGGGCCGCCGGGGCGGGATCGGGCAGCGGCCGACGGGCCCGCTGTGGCGGTGGTCGGCGGCGGTATCGCGGGCCTCTCGGCCGCGACCGCGCTGGCCGAGCGGGGCGTGCGGGTGACGTTGTACGAACGGGGAGGGGAGCTGGGCGGCCGGCTGGCGGGCTGGCCGGTGCGGCTCGCCGACGGGTCGACGGCGACCATGAGCCGTGGGTTCCATGCGTTCTTTCCGCAGTACTACAACCTGCGGGGGCTGCTGCGCCGGGTTGACCCGGGGCTGGACGTGCTCAGGCGGCTGCCCGACTATCCGCTGCACCACCGTGCGGGCGCGCGGGACAGTTTCGCGCGGGTGCCACGGACACCGCCGTGGAGCGCGCTGGGATTCGTGGCGCTCAGTCCGACGTTCACCTGGCGGGACCTGGTGCGGATGCGGCCCGGTGCGGCCCTGCCGCTGCTCGACGTACGGGTGCCGCAGGTCTATGAGCGTCTGGACGGCATCAGCGCCCATGACTTCCTCTCCCGCATCCGCTTCCCCGAGGCCGCGCGGCACCTCGCGTTCGAGGTGTTCTCCCGGAGTTTCTTCGCGGACCCGCGGGAACTGTCGGCCGCCGAGCTGGTGTTGATGTTCCACATCTACTTCCTCGGCTCCAGCGAGGGGCTGCTCTTCGATGTGCCCGCCGAGCCCTTTCCGCAGGCGTTGTGGCACCCCCTCGCCCGGTACCTGACGGGGCACGGGGTGCGGCTGTGCACGGACACGGCGGTGACGGGGGTCGAGCCGGTGGCCGGCGGCGGGGTGCGGGTCGTCGCGCGGGGCGAGGAGCACCGGTTCGACGCGGTGGTGCTCGCGCTGGACACCGGTGGGCTGCGGCAACTCGTCGCCGCGTCCGGGAAGTTGGGGGACGCGGCATGGCGGGCGCGTATCGGACGGCTGCGGACCGCGCCGCCCTTCCTGGTGTCGCGGCTGTGGCTGGAGCGGCGGGTGCGCGCCGACCGGCCGGGTTTCCTGGGCACCAGCGGCTTCGGCTCGTTGGACAATGTCAGTGTGCTGGAGCGCTGGGAGGGGGAGGCGGCCCGCTGGTCGGCCCGCACCGGCGGTTCGGTGCTCGAACTGCACGCCTACGCCGTCGCCCCGGGCGCCGACCGGGGGCGCGAACAGCGGCGTCTGGTGGAGCAGTTGCACGCCGTCTATCCGGAGACCCGCGGCGTGCGGATCGTCGACCGGCGGCACGAGTGGCGGGCGGACTGTCCGCTGTTCCCGGTGGGCGGCTTCGGCGACCGGCCGACCGTGCGCACGCCCGACCCACGGGTGGTGGTCGCGGGCGACGCGGTGCGCACACCGTTCCCGGTGGCCCTGATGGAGCGCGCCGCGACGACCGGGTTCCTCGCGGCCAACGCGCTGCTGGGGCGCTGGGGCGTACGCGGCCAGACCCTGTGGACCGTGCCGGACAGGGGGCGCTCCGCGGCGCTGCGGTGGGCGGCGCGGTGGGCGGACAGGTGACCGGGGTGTGCTCCCGGTACCTCCACGTGGCGGGCCGGGTTCAGCCCGGATGGCGTCCGCTGCTGCGCAGCTCCCAGCGGCGCTCGGCGTAGGCCAGGTCGTCGCGCCACAGCCGTCGGGAGGCGGCGCGCATCAGCGGGCGCAGGGCGGGCGCGGCAGCGTGGGCGAGGGCGAATCCGGGGCGCCGGGACGTGGCGACGATCGCCTCGGTGACCGCGGTGCGCGGGCGTCCCCGGTCGTCCGGGCCCAGCGGCGTGGCATGGGTCTCCACCACGGAGCCCTGGCCCTCGCCCGCCTCGATGTGCATCACCACGGTGCGGGGCTCGGGGGCGGCGAAACGGGCCGTGACCGGCACCACGGCGCGTCCGGCGACCTTGAAGGAGACCTCGACGGCGATGCCGTCGGACCGCTCCGTACCGCGCTCCGGTGAGGGGTCCACCACGGTCAGGTCGACGAAGGAGTACGGGTGGAACCATGCGCCGTGCCACGGGTCGAGGCGGTTGGCGATCACGTCCTCGGGGTCGCAGACCCCGGTGACGGTGTGGACGGCGGTGACGGCGCCCGCCGTCCGCGGCCGGAGCGGGAGGACCGGCTCGGGCAGCGGCGGTTCGCCGCCGGCCTCGTCGAGGCGTACCCAGGCCAGCAGACCGTCGTCGTGGGCGGGGAACGGCTCCCAGCCGGCGAACGGGGCGCCGTCCAGGGCGAGTCCGTGCCAACGGCAGCGGAGGGTGCCGCCGTGCACGGGGCTCCGGTCCAGCGGCGCGCCGAGGTGCGGGCAGGCCCCCGGCCCGGCGAGCAGCCGGCCCGCCGCGTCGCGCCAGGCGACGACCTCGACGCCGGCGACGGTACGGCCGAAGGAGCGGCGGGCGCCGATGTCGCCGGTCGCGCCGAGGACGAACCAGTTGCCCGACGGGCGGGCGAGGGCGGCCTTGACGGCGTCGGCGAGGAGCGCGGGTTTCGCCTCGCGCCAGGTCGGACGCTGCGCCTCCCACCGCACGGGCCTGCGGCGCAGCCGGAGCGGGAGCCGCGCGGGCCGGCGGGCCTCCTGGGTCATGAGGTCTCCTTCTGCGGGCGGTGCGGCACCCCGGCACGCGGCACGGCGGGGCGGCGGGCGGCGATGCGGGCGGCGGCTACCCGGACCAGACCGCCGGCGGCGGTGGCCGCGCGGCGTCGGCGGGAGACCACCGAGCGGCGGTGCAGCACGGCGTACCCGTCGTCGCGCACGGCGTCGAGGATGGCGCTGTAGAGGACGAACGCGGTGCGGATGCACGGCCGCGAGACCGGGTCGAGCAGGGCGAGGCCGGGTGCCGCCTCGCGGTAGACGCCGCGGGTGAGTTCGGCGGCCGCCGTCATGGCCGCGGTGATCCGCGGGTCGCGGTGGCCGGTGTCCCGGCTCCACCGGAGCAGGGCGCGGTCGACGCCGTGCGCCGCCAGCAGGTCGGCGGGCAGATAGATCCGGCCCCGGTCGAGGTCCTCTCCGACGTCGCGCAGGAAGTTGGTGAGCTGGAAGGCGATGCCGAGGGCCGCGGCGTGCGGGGCGGCCTCCTCCTGCGGCACGACCGTGCCGAGCACCGGGAGCATCTCCAGCCCCATCACCGCGGCCGAGCCGTGCACATAGCGGCGCAGGTCCTCGTACGTCGGGTAGTCCGTGACCGTCAGATCGCTGCGCATCGACGCCATGAAGTCCGCGAAGTGCCGGTGGTCGATGCGGTACACGGCAGCGGTGTGCGCCACCGCGCGCACCACCGGCTCCGCGGTCTCTCCCCCGCGCAGGCCCTCCTCCAGGCAGCGCTGGAGGGCACCGAGCGCCCGTGCGCGGTCGGCGGTGGTGCGGCCGGGTCCGGGATCGTCGACGAGGTCGTCGGCCCGGCGGGCGAAGCCGTACAGGGCGTGGACGGCAGGCCGTCGCTCCACGGGCAGCAGCCGGGTGGCGAGGAAGTAGGTCCTGCCGTGCCGGGCGTTGAGCCGGCGGCAGTGGGCGTAGGCGTCGCGCAGGAGGGGGTCGGTGATGCCTGCGGCGTCCAGTTCGCGAGCGGTCATGCGGGGATGCCTCTCGGGGTGCGGCGGGCGGTGCCCGCGGGGGACCGGGCGGGCCGCGGGCCGGTGATCCGGGCGGCGGCGAGCTTGCCGGAGATCAGGACGGTGGGGACACCGACGCCCGGGGTGGTGCCGCAGCCCGCCAGCACGGCGTTCTCCGTGCCGCGCACGAGGTTGCGGGGGCGGAAGGGGCCGGTCTGCGCCAGGGTGTGGGCGGCCGAGAAGGGGGTTCCGGCGGCGAGTCCCTGCGCGGTCCAGTCGGCGGGGGTGACCAGGTGCTGGACTTCGATGGCGGTACCGATGCCGGTCAGTCCGCGGCGCTCCAGTACGGCGAGCAGGCTGTCGCGGTACCGGGGTGCCAGGTCGTGCCAGTCCGCTGCGCCGGGGCCGGTCTCGGTGTTGGGACAGGGCGCCAGGATGTAGTGCAAGTGCCGCCCGGGCGGGGCGAGTTCCGGGTCGGAGGCGGTGGGGCGGGTGACGAGCAGCGAGGGGTCGCTCATCAGCCGTCCGGTGCGGGTGAGTTCGTCGAAGGTCCGCTCCCACGCGGCGCCGAAGGAGAGCGTGTGGTGTGCCAGCCGTGGCCACGTGCGGTCGGTGCCGGCGTGCAGGACCACGGCGGAGGGCGCGTGACGGAGGCGCAGCGGGCGGCGGGGGCGGCGGCCGAGCAGCCGGTGGACGACCGGGAGGTCGGGGGTGAGGACCACCGCGTCGCAGGGGATGCGCTCGTGTGCGGTGACCACGGCCGTGATCCGGTCGCCGCGGCGTTCCAGCCGGGTGACCGGATGGCCGTAGCGGAACGCGGCACCGGCGTCGGCGGCCGCGGCGGCCATGGCCCGGGGCAGGGCGTGCATCCCGCCGCGCGGGAAGTACACCCCGGCGACCGTGTCCATGTAGGCGATGACGGCGTAGGCGGCCAGGGCGCGGGCGGGCGGCACACCGGCGTACAGCGCCTGGAAGGAGAAGACCCGGCGCAGCCGCGGGTCCGGCAGGAAGCGGCCGATGCGGGCGTCGAGCCGGCCGAAGCCGCCGAGCGCGGCGAGGCGGACGAGGTCCGGGTGCAGCAGTTGCAGCGGTGAGTCGAAGTTGGCGTCGATGAAGCGGTGCCGCTGGACCGCGTACAGCTGCTGGAGCCAGTGCCGCAGCCGTCGGTAGCCGTCGGCCGCCCCGGCGCCGGCGAACCGTTCGACCTCCGCCTCCATGGCCTGTGCGTCCGTGTGCACGTCCAGCTCGCTGCCGTCGGCGAACCGGGCGCGGTACGCCGGGTGCAGTGCCCGCAGCTCCAGCCGGTCGGCGAGCCGTTCGCCGACCGCCGCGAACGCCTCGTCGATGAGGTCCGGCATGGTCAGCACGGTCGGTCCGGTGTCGATGCGGTAGCCGTGGCTGTCGATCCGGCCGGCCCGTCCGCCGGGCTGCGCCTCGCGCTCGACGACCGTCACCCGTCGGCCGGCACCGAGCAGATGCAGCGTGGCGGACAGTCCGGAGAGACCGGCGCCGACCACCACCACATGGTCGGTGGGGCCTGTGACCGCTCTCATGAACCGCCCCCTTCGGCACTGCGGGCGGGCACGCCCCCGAACGGCCGGACGCGGGACAGCGGGCCGGTGTCGCGGTGTGCGTCCCTGCGCACCGCGGGGTGTGCGCCGGCCCCGGTACGAGGGCGCATCGTGAGTCCTCTCGTCGCGTCGACGGGCGAAGGGGGCGGCGCGCACCCGGCTGTTCGCCGGTCCGGGCGCGCGTCAGGCGGAGCGGAAGACCAGTGCGGCGTTCTGGCCGCCGAATCCGATGGAGAGGCTGGCGGCGGCGGACTGGGCCGTGGTGCGGGGGACTTTGGCCACGATGTCCAGGTCGATGTCGAGGTCGGTGTCTTCGTGGTTGACGGTGGGCGGGACGGTGTCCCGTTGCAGGCTCATGACGGTGACGGCCGCTTCGATGGCGCCCGCGGCTCCGATGGCGTGGCCGAGCGCGCCCTTGAGGGAAGTGACGGCGGGAGGCGCGGGGAACACGCTGTGCAGCGCCTTGGCCTCGGCCAGGTCGTTGCGCCGGGTTCCGGTGCCGTGCGCGTTGATGTGGTCGATGTCCCCGGGCACCGCGCCGGCGTCCGCCAGGGCCGCGGTGAGGGCCGCCGCCGCTCCCCGGCCGTCCGGGTCGGGGGCGGCGTAGTGGTAGGCGTCGCAGCTCGCCCCGTAGCCGACCAGGTGTGCGCGCGGGCGGGCACCGCGGGCCTGCGCATGGGCGGGGCGTTCCAGCACCAGGACGGCCGCGCCTTCGGAGAGGACGAAGCCGTCGCGTGCGGCGTCGAAGGGGCGGCAGGCGCCCGCGGGGTCGGCCGTCCGTGTGGAGAGGGCGCCCATGCGGTGGAAGCAGGCGGCGGGGATGGGGTGGCGCGCGGATTCCGCCCCGCCGGCCAGGACGATGTCGCAGGTCCCGGAGCGCAGCAGGTCACGGGCGATGCCCAGGGCGCTGCTGCCGGAGGCGCAGGCGGTGGAGACCGCGAAGTTGGGTCCGGTGACCGTCAGGTCGAGGGCGATCTCGGCGGCCGCCATGTTGGGCACGCTGCGGGTGATGGCGAGCGGCGAGATGTCCAGCGGCCGGCCGGCCGCGAGCTTGGCGAACTCGCCGACGTAGCGCTCCATGCTGCCCGTGCCCGTCCCCATGACCACCCCGACGCGCGCGGGGTCCCAGTCAGTGGGGTCCAGACCGGCGTCGGCGACGGCGTGCCGGGCGGCGAGGAGGGCCATGGCGACGAAGCGGTCCAGCCGCCAGGCGGCTTTCCGGCCGACCAGGGCGGCGGTGTCGAAGTCCGGCACCCGGCAGGAGATGTCCACCGGCAGGCCCGCGAGTTCGGGGTCCCGGGCGGCGGTGGACCGGCCGGTGAGCAGGCCGTCCCAGGTTGCCCGGGCGCCGATCCCGGCCGGGCTGATGACCCCGAGGCCGGTGACGGCGACCTCGCGGCACTGACCGGGCATCAGGCCCCGCTGTGCGGCGCCGCGAACAGCGCCGAGTCGGCGTCCTGGGCGTCCATGAGGGCCGCCAGCTCCTCGATGCTCGTCTGCAGCGGAACGTCCTCCAGCGAGATCCCGGTGCGTTCCTGCAGCATCAGCCCCATCTCGACCAGCGCGAGCGAGTCCAGCCCCAGGTCCTCGAAGGTGCGCTCGGGGGTGACCTCGGCCGGGTCCAGATCGAAGGTCTCGGTGAGAGTGCTGGTGATCAGCTCGGTACTGGTGGACACGGTGACTCCTTCGGTGGGTGAGGTGGTGCCGGCGAAGGCCACGGCGCGGCACTGTCCGGGCGCGGTACGTCGGTGCCCGCGGGCACCGCGCGTCCGTTCAGCGGCGGCTCGGGACACCCCGGTACGTGCCGGTGCGGGCGGGGCGGTGCATCGCGGCTCCAGGCAGGCGGGCGGCGGTCGGCACCGGAGACCGGTGCGCGGGGAGCGGTCTCGCGCTCCCTACTTTCTCCGACCCGGTGCTCGGGCAGCGGCCTTGAAGGCACCTCCGAACGAGTGACTTATCGCTCTATAGCCCCGGCTGCGGATCCTCGCCGGGCTCCGGCCGCGGCCGGCGGGGCGGCAGGGCCGTCACAGGGGAGGCGGGCGGCGTGGGACGCGGGCGGCCGGCCGAGCCAGCGTGCCGCCGCGACGGCGGTGACCAGGGTGACGGCTCCGGCGACGACGGCGGTGAGCGTCATCGCGTCCGTGAAGGCCCGGCGCGCGGCGGCCAGCACCCCGGCGCGCAGCGGGCCGGGCAGCCGCATCGCCTGTGCGGGGACGGACAGCATGCTGTGCTCGGCCGCTTCCGTCACCAGCGCCGGGGCGTGCAGACCGGCGAGGGAGGTGCTGAACCGGGAGGTGAAGACGGCGGCGAGCAGGGAGCCCTGGACGGCCACCCCGAGCGCGGAGCCGACCTGGCGGGTGGCGTCGTTGATGGCCGAGCCGAGTCCGGCCCGTTCGGTGGCGACCGAGCCCATCACCGACTCGGTGGCCGCCGCCGCCACCAGGCCGGCGCCCACGCCCGCGACCAGTTGGAAGGCCGCGCAGTGCGGGTAGCCGGAGTCGGGGGTGGTGGTCGCCAGGACGGCGAAGCCGGCCGTCACCAGCAGCAGTCCGCCGACGACGGGGAGCCTGCCGCCCAGCCTGGCCCGTACGGGTACGGCGCACACCGCGCCCAGCGCGAGTCCGGCCGGCAGCGGCAGCGTCCGCACACCGGCCTGCCAGGGGCTGAAGCCGAGCACGCCCTGGAGGTAGAGGGTCAGGACGAAGAGCGCGCCGAACATGGCGAAGGACATCAGGGCCAGGGCCGCCGCGGCCACGCCGATGCCCGGCACCCGCAGCAGGTACAACGGGAGCATGGGGGCGGGCGTGCGCAGTTGCCGGCCGACGAAGGCGGCCAGCAGCAGGGCGGCGACGGTGAATCCGGTGAGTGCGGCCGGGCTGGTCCAGCCGCGGTGCGGGCTCTCGGTGATCGACCACACCAGCGCCAGCAGTCCCGCGGCCGACAGCGCGGCACCGGGCACGTCGAAGCCGCCGCGCCGCCGCGTATGCGACTCGGGCACCAGGGCGAGGGCCAGGACGATGACGACGGCGGACAGCGGCAGATTGATCCAGAACGCGGCGCGCCAGGAGGAGTGCTCCACCAGCCAGCCGCCGATGACCGGACCGCACAGCCCGCCCATGCCGCCGACCGCGGCCCAGGCGGCGATCGCCCGGCTGCGCAGCCGGGGTTCGGGGAAGAGGTGGTGGAGGACCGCCAGCGTGGCCGGCATCAGCAGGGCCGCCCCGGCCCCCATGCCGCAGCGCGCGGCGATCACCTGCCAGGGGTGTCCGGCCAGCGCGCCGCCGAGCGAGGCGCCTCCGCAGACCGCCACCCCGCAGACGAAGGACCGCCGCCGGCCCCAGGCATCGGTGAAGGCTCCGACGGCCAGCACCGTGCCGCCCAGTACCAGGGCGAAGCCGTCCACGATCCACTGCACCTGCGCGGTGGAGGTGTCCAGGTCGTCCTGCAGGTCGGGGACGGCGACGTTGAGGACCGTCAGGTCCAGGCCGAGCATGAACAGGCCGAGGCACACCACGGCGGCCGCTCCCCCGCGCCGCGCAGGTCCGGCGGGCCCTCCGGCCCGTCCTGCGGCCGGTCCCGCGGTCGGCGAAGCGGCCGTCATGCCGTCGCCACCGGGCGGTGGAGGACGGTGTCGAGCGCACCGGTGAGGTGGTCCACCAGTGCCTTCGTCCCGGTCTGCAGGTAGGTGTGCCCGCCGGGGAAGAGCTGGGTGTCCGCGGGCGTGCTGACCAGGTCGTTCCAGGCCCGGAGTTCCGGTACGGGAGTGACGGGGTCCTGCTCGCCGCCGTAGAGGGCCAGCGGCACGTCGAGCGGGGGGCCGGTGCGGTGCCGGTAGTGCAGGAGCAGCAGGCAGTCGGCCAGCAGCGGGGTGCAGGCCGCGGCCATCAGCCGCGCATCGGCCAGCAGTTGTTCGGGGATCGGGCCGACGAGTTCCCGGAGGCCCTCCAGGCCGGCCGTCAGGCGTGGCGGCAGCCCGGCACTGTAGGCGTCGATATGCGGTGCCGACAGCGAGGACACCGCCAGCAGTGCGGGCAGGCGGCCGTGGGTGCGCCGCAGATGCCGGGTCGCCTCGTAGGCCAGCAGCGCGCCCGCACTGTGGCCGAAGACCGCGAACGGGCGGGGGTCGGCCCAGTCGTCCAGCACCGAGGCGAGCCGGGCGCTGAGGTAGGCGGGGTCGGTCAGCGACGGCTCGGCGGAGCGGGCTCCCCGGCCGGGCAGTGCCACCGAGCACGGCTCGATCCAGGACGGCAGCAGGGGCGCCCATCGCAGATAGCAGTCCGGGCCGGCCCCGGCGGGCGGCACGCAGTACAGGCGCAGCGCCGCCTGCGGGCGGGCGGCGAGCACCACGCGCTGCGGCACCGCCGACGCCGCTGCCGTCACCGACGTCGACTCTTCCGTGAAACCGACACCCACGACACACGCCCTTCGCCTCGCGCTCCACTGGCCGGGCTCCGCCCTCGTACCGCAGGGCGCCCCGAACGGGGCCGCGTTCAGCCGTGGTGCCGGGACCGCCCGGCGCCACGGCCGCCGGCCGGCGGGGCCCGGGGGCCGTCCGGCCGGGCACAGGACCGATGCCCACGCCGACCCTGCCCTCCCCCGCCGCCTCACTCCACACACCACGCACGGCACCGGTCCCCTCTGACACCAACGGCGGCAGCTCCCGGCGCGCGGGCCGGCGGCGGAGGCCCCGCGGCAGGACCAGCGGTGAAGCGGGTGGCCCCGTGCCCGCATCGGCCCCGGGTACCCCTCCCGCTTCCGCCGTGCGGCGGAGTCGCACCCCCTTGGGGGGCGATGTACAGCGGCGCGGCGCACGGAACCGTGGTGAGCAGCGGCGGGAATCGCCGCTCTGCCGCACCGATTCCGGTCGATGACCGCATCCCCAGGAGGACGCAATGCCTCGAATCCGCCGCTCGTTCGTCGTGGCCGCCGCCGCCCTCGCCGCCTGTACGGCGGCCGCGCTGACCCTGGGCACGACCGCGCCGGCCGCGGCCGCCGGGACCGGCCCCCGGGCCGTCCGGCAGGGCGCCGGGGAACCGTCGCTGACGGGCTCGGGCAAGCTCGCCCGGCAGCCCGGCGACGACGTCCGCTTCCGTTTCGACGCCCATGGGTTCGCCGACGGGGCGCGCGGCACGTTCTTCGTCAGCCACCACCTCGGCAAGGACTGGGGCGGATATGCCAAGGGCCGGATCGACTGCCTGCTGACGGGTGGTCCGGTGGCCGTCGCCACCGGCGTCGTGACCGAGTCGCACTTCAAGAACGCACCGGGCCTGCCGAAGATCGGGGACCTCCGGGGCAAGCGGTTCGGCTTCACCGTCCTGGACGGCGGCAAGGAGGACCGGCTGGGTTACAGCTGGGCCATGGACGGCCTGCCGAAGAACAGCGTCGGCAGGTGCCTGGGCTCGGCCCCGTTCGAGACCCTGGAGAAGGGCGGCTTCACGGTCCACCACTGGATGCCGCCGCGCGAGCCGGCCGGGCGCTGATCCCGCGCCCCCGGCGGCCGGGTGTGGAGCATACGCGTGCGCCGCACCCGGCCGCCGTTCCGTCCGCGGCCGTCACCGCGGCCGTCGCCACCGCCGTCACAACCGGAAGGAGTCGGCCAGGACGTCGATCTGGGCGGTGAGCAGCGTCTGCGCCTGATGCCCCATCCCGGCGTACTGGCCGGACACCTCCAGGCCGACCGTGCCGTGCAGTTGCGACCAGGCCAGCACCGTCCCGGCGAGGGCGGTCGCGGCCGCCGCGTCGTCCGGCGCCAGTCCGGTGTGCCGGGCCAGCCAGTCGGCGACGCCGTCGTCCCCGCGGGCCCAGGCGGCCATTTCGTCGACGACCGGCCGCAGCGCCTCGCCGGCGACGCCCGCGGCGAACACCTTGAGGAACGGGCCGAGGACGGCTCGCGCGCGCAGGAGCGTGTCGGGCGGCGCCGCGTAGCCGGGGACCGGGGTTCCCTGGATCAGCAGATAGCGGTGCGGCTGCGCGACGGCCCAGCTCCGGTAGGCGTCGGCGAGCGCATGCAGGGTGGCCCGCGCACCGTCGGCGGGCCTCGCGTCGACGCCCTCCATGGTGCGCGCCACCTCGTCGTACGCGTCCCGGATCAGCTCGCCCAGCAGGTCGTCCCGGCCGGCGAAGTAGCGGTAGAGGGCCGGGCCGGACAGCCCCATGTCCTTGGCGATCCGGGTGAGCGCCACGGCCTGGATGCCCCCTTCGGCGAGCTGTTTCAGCGCGGCCGTCTTGATCTCCGCGCGGTTCTGCTCGCGGTAGCGGGCCCGGGGGCTCCGTGCCTCGGCGGCCATGTTCTCCTCCTGCGTTCGCGACGGCATCCGGTGAGCGTGAGCGGTCATCGCCAACCCTAACCAACCCAACCGTTGCGATAGGGCTTCACTAGAGTTATGGTCTATAACAGAACGGAACGCGGAACGAGAGGGCGCGGCGAAGCCCCTCCCGCTCCCCCACCCTTCGGGCCCCACCCGTCGGTCGTCGACCCGTAGAGAAGGAACCGCCATGTCTGCCGCAGAACGCCCCCTCCACGCAGTGCTCGGCGCCGGGCCCGCAGGTACCGCACTCGCCGGCGAACTCGCCCGCCGTGGTCACGCCGTACGACTGGTGAGCCGTTCCGTACCGGACAGCGCCGTCGAGGGCATCGAGCGGTACGCCGCCGATGTGAGCACGGCCGACGGGGCGCTGGCCGCCGTCGAGGGCGCCGCCGTCGTCTACCACTGCGTGAACGTCGACTATCACCGCCAGGTCGAGGTGATGCCCCGGGTCCAGCGCGCGGTGCTGACCGCCGTGGAGACCACGGGCGCCCGCCTGGTCGTCCTGGACACGCTGTACCCGTACGGCCCGACGCAGGGCGAGGCGATGACGGAGGACACCCCGTGGCGGGCGACCAGCCGCAAGGGGCGGATGCGGGCGGAGCTGGACGAGCGCTACCTCGACGCCCACCGCGCGGGGCGCGCCCAGGTCGTCCTCGGGCGGTCGGCGGACTTCGTCGGCCCCGGCGTGCTCAACTCGACCCTCGGCGGAGCGGTCTTCCCCGGCGCGCTGACCGGTGGGGAGGTCCTCGGTATGGGCGATATCGATCTGCCGCACAGCTACACGGACATCCGGGACGTCGCGACCGGCCTCGCCACCCTCGGCGCGCTCCCGGAAGGCGACGGCAGGGTCTGGCACCTGCCCACCGCGCCCGCGGTCACCACCCGCGAGATCCACACGATGATCGAGGAGCGGGTGGGCCGCCCGTTGCGCCGCGTGGTCCTTCCCGAGCCGCGCCCCTTCGGTCCGTTCGACGCCTCCTTCATGGCGGAGTACGCGGAGATGTTCTACCAGCACACCGAGCCGCAGATCGTGGACTCCACGGCCTTCACCCAGGCCTTCGGCGTCCACCCGACCCCCCTGGCCGCCACCCTCGACGCCACCGTCGAGTGGTACCGCGGACTGCTGGCCGGTGCCCGCGGCTGACCCGGGCCGGATGCACGCCGAGGGCCCGACGCGCGGTGCGTCGGGCCCTCGGTGTGCAGGCAGCGGTCAGGAAGCGCCGGGCGGGGTCGCCGCCCAGGCCGTCACGGACAGCTCCCCGCCGTCCACGGCGTTGTCGAACGCCACGACGCTGTGCGAGTTGCCGCCCGTCGGGGACACCTGCAGGTACTTCGCCTGCGCGGAGGACGGTCCGGCGTGCGACCAGACCAGGTCGGCGAAGGCGCTCTTGCCCGGCTTCAGGGTGATCCGGTGCGCCCCCGGGTCCTTGGCGAAGTAGGTGTCACCGTGGTGCGCGGTGGTCTTCAGGGCCGTGTGACCGGCACCCTCCAGCGCCAGCCCCGGGTAACCGGATATCGCGCACGTGCTGTCGCCGGCGTTGGTCACCTTCAGGTAGGTGCCCTCGTGATTCATGCCGGCCTGGCCCGAACCCGCGTCGGTGGTCGTGACCTTCAGCGTCCCGGGCCCGCACGCGGCGGCCGCAACGGTTCCCGCCGCACCGGCCGCGGAGGCCATTCCGGCGCCCGCTCCCACCGCAAGGGCGACAGCGGCGGTGACGGTGGCGGCGGTACGCAGACCACGAATGGTCATCAGTCATCAACTCCCTCTTCTCCGGCACCCGGAGAAACATCGGTGCACACCCACCGCCCGGCCCGCACGGCTCCCCCCAGCCGCCCGCGAAGGCGATCCCCACAGGAGAGCCGAGCGCGGGCCGGGCGGTGGGTCCTCTTTCGTTGCGCGTCACCCAGCCTGGGCGCCGCCGCTGATGATCGGCTAACGCCTGGCTAACACCGGGAAATCCAGGGGCACGAGGAAGACAAACGGGTCAAAGGGGAAGGAAAGGGGGTGAAAGTGCGGGGAGTTCGCGGGGGTATGCGGCCTCACGGATGCCCTGCGGCTGCGCCGGCGACGATGCGGATGAAGTCGTTCCGATCAGACGTGCGATGCTGGAGCATCCCTGATCATGGCAAGAAGCGGGAGTGTACGGCACCGTGAGGGCAGCGATAAGGCGGGCTCGGACGAGAACCTGGGACCGCTTCGCGGCATCCGACCCAGGGCTGCTACGGCTGAAGGCGGGGCTGCGGACGGTCGGGGCGATCGTCCTCACGCTCGTCGCCCTCGCCCTGCTCCACACCGGCGTCACCCTGATGGTCGCGGGCGCCATGGCGGCCATGGTCGCCACCTTCGCGATCAGGGAGAAGGAGGTGCGCGGCCAGGCGATCACGCTCGCGCTGGGCCTGCCCGTCGCGCTCACCGCCATGTCCCTGGCGGCGCTGCTGCACACCCAGGTCATCGCCGGGGACACCTTCTTCGTCCTGCTGATCTTCGGTGCCGTCTACGCCCGGCGGTTCGGCGACCGCGGCACCGCGCTCGGCCTGATCGGCTTTCAGGTCTACTTCGTCTCGCTGTTCGTGCGCGCCACCGTGCCGACCCTCCCCGAGCTGTATCTGACCCTGGGCATCGCCTTCGCGTGCAGCGCGGTCGTCCGCTTCGCCGTCGTCCCGCAGACCCCCCAGCGCACCCTGGGCCGGCTGCGCGAGGCCTTCCGGGCCCGTCTCGCCCAACTGCTGGCGACCCAGCTGGAGCTGCTGGACGCCGGCCCCGACGAACTCGACAAGGTCCTCGACGACCTGCGGCGGCACACCGCCCGGCTGCACGAAGCGGCCCTGATGATCCAGGGCCTCCTGGAGGAGGGCACACGGGACGCGGCAGCGGCGGGACTGATACAGCGCCGCGTCGCGGATGCCGAGATCGCCGCCGAACGCCTGGGCATGCTGATACTCAACGCCCGCAGCGCCGAGCGGGCGGACACCCTCACCATGCACCTGCCGCACGCCCCCGTGCCGGCCACGGCGACCCCTGCCCGGACCGAGGACGATGCGACGGCCACCCTGCGCCGGGACCTGAACTCCCTGCTCCTGCTGGTCGCGCGGCGCGCGCCCGACGACCGCGGCACCGCGCTGGCCCACGTACGCAACAGGCTGCTCGGCTACCGCGACGAGGACAACCTGCCGCGCGCCTCCTCCGTCGTCCAGGACGTCTTCCGCGGGGTCGGTGAGGCCGCGCGTTCCGTTCTGGGTCTGCGGCTGGCGCTGGACGGGCCGCAGGACGAGTCGGACGACACTCCGGCCACCACCCGCTCACGCGAGGAGTTCGACGCCGAGGATCTCGCGATCGTCGGCGCCGAGGAGACCGAAGAGGCGGAGGAGGACCGCACCGGGCTCCAAAGGCCCACCACCCGTGCCGCGTTCCAGGTCGCGGTGGGCTCGACGCTGGCGATCATCGGCGGTGAGTTCCTCTCCAGCCAGCGCTGGTACTGGGCGGTGCTGACCTGCTGGGTGGTCTTCCTCAACACCGCCTCGACGGGCGAGATCCTGGTCAAGGGCTACCGCCGGCTGGTGGGCACGGTCCTCGGCGTGGTCGCCGGTGTCGCTCTTGCCGGGGTGGTCGGCAACCACACCTGGACCGCGTTCGCCCTGGTGCTGCTCTGCATCTTCGGGATGTGGTTCAGCGCGCCCGTGTCGTACGCGCTGATGTCCTTCTTCGTCACCGCGATGCTCGGGCTGCTCTACACCCTGCTCAACACCTACAGCCTGAGCGTGCTGGTGCTGCGCATCGAGGAGACGGCGCTGGGCGCCGCCTGCGGGATCATCGCCGCCATGCTGGTCCTGCCGGTCCACACGGACCGCCGTACGGACGAGCTGCTGGGCACGGTGCTGGTCCATCTGCGGGACGTCGTCTCCGCCGCGGTGGAGCAGCTCAGCGGCGGGCCGGCCGTCGACCTGCTCGGCAAGGCGCGCGATCTGGACACGGCGCTGGACGAGCTGCGCGCCTCCACCCAGCCCCTGACGCATCCGATCACCCCGCTGCGGGTACGGCGGCAGACCGTCCGGTACCTGGTCGCGCTCCTGGAGACCTCCGCCTATCACGCCCGTTCTCTGGCCGCGACGGCGGAACTCGTGCCGTACAGCAAGACCATCGCGGCCGACCCGCGCCTGGCGGGCGCCGGCCGGCGGATCGCGCACAACATCGATCTCATCGTCGCGCGGGTCCTGGAGGAGACCACCGAGGGCGAGGTGGAGTCGGGCGTCAGCATCGCCGCGATGCTGGATGCCGCCGGTTCCGAGGCGCTGCGTTCGGGCACCGTCACCTTCCGCGTGCTGCGGCACCTCCAGCGCCTCGACGAGGGCGTGGTCGGTATCGCCCGCCCGCTCGACGTGCCGGTGGCGGGCCCCAAGGGCGGCAAGGGCGGCAAGGCCGCCTAGCGGGTCGAAGGCCAGGCTCCGCCGCGGACCGGGGCGCGCGGCGGGGCCTGCCGGGGCCCGCCGGCAGGCTCGTGACCGGCGGACTCCCCGGCCCGCGCCGTAGGCCTCCGGGCGCCGCGGCCCGAGGAGCTCAGTCGCCGCTGCCCGCGCCGGAACGGCAGGCGGGGTGCCCCCAGCCGTCCGGGTTCTTGGTGATGGGCTCGCCCGCCGCGTAGGAGCGCCCGCAGCGGCAGCGTCCGGGGAACTTGGCGTTGAGGGTCCGCGTCGCGTTCCCCGAGGTGCGCCGCTTCGGCGAGGACGCCGTCTTCGCGGACGCGCCGGACGCTCCCCGGCGCGGGCCGGCGGGCCGGACGGCTCCGGTGGAGGGCGGCGGGTGCGGGGAGCCCAGCTCGCTGCCGGCGGCCTCCTGGACGATCGCTGCCTGGCTGGCGGCCCGGTCGGCGAAGTCGTTGAGCGGGTCGCCGTCCACCTGGTGCGCCGGCACATACCGGAACTCCACGGAGCGGTCCGTGAGCAGCTCGTCGATGCGCATCACGAGTTCCTGATTGGCGACGGGCTTGCCCGCGGCGGTCTTCCACCCCTTGCGCTTCCAGCCGGGCAGCCAGGTGGTGACGGCCTTCATCGCGTACTGGGAGTCCATCCGGATCTCCAGGGCAACGGCCGGATCGGTGGCGGCCAGCAGACGTTCCAGTGCCGTGAGTTCCCCGACGTTGTTCGTCGCGGTGCCCAGCGGCCCGGCCTCCCACCGCACCACGGTTCCTTCACCGTCGGCGACGACCCAGGCCCAGCCCGCGGGCCCGGGGTTTCCTTTCGACGCGCCGTCACATGCGGCGATCACGCGTTCAGCCATGGGCGCGATCATGCCAGCCGGGGACGCGCCGGGCGAAGTCGCCTCCGTCCCGTCCGGTGCCGGCCCGCGCCGGCGTCCCGGCGCACGCTGGGTAAGGGACCCGATGGCCGGAAAGCACCCGTCCGCGGCTTGCGGCACCGCGGCAGCTCTGACCGAGGTCGCCGGGTACACGGTGGCGACGGTGACGGACCGGATCACCACGCCCCTGCTCGTCACGGATTCCGAGGGGGAGCACTTCTGGCACCGGCGCGTCCCGTCGGCGCTACGACGCCCTGCCGGGCCCCAAGGAGCTGGTCGGCTTCTCCGCGGCCGAGGGGCGCATCCGCACCGCGAGCCGCTGGGACGCGCACGGTTCGAGCAGCGGGTCTTCGACTGGCTGGACGCGCGCCCGGCCACCGTTCCGCCGGCCCGAGACACCCGTGGGATCAGTTGCCGGCAGCCTTCTCCGGACGGAGTTCGCTGGGCCGGACTATCACGAAGCCCTCGCCGTCGAGCCGGAGTTGGACGGCCTCGCCGGAGCCGCCGCGGAGCATCGAACCGAGGCTCTGCGAACGGTGCAGCGCGGTCTGCAGGCCGCTGCTCCAGCCCACCACGGCATCGGTGTCGACGAAGACCGGAGACTGGGGGGACACGGGGATGACGAGGGGGTTGCCCTCGCACATCACCGCCAGCCTGCCCTGTCCGCTGAACTCGGAGTTGAAGAGCCCGCCGCCGACCATGCCGGCGCCCTTGACGACCTTGATCTCGTAGGAGAGGGACGGGTCGAAGCACAGCACATTGCGGCCGTTGACGGTGAGGCCGTCGCCGGGGGCGAGGTCGATGAGGAAGCAGTTGGCGGCTTCGTGCGCGAACCACACCTCGCCGCGGCCCCGTACGGCCATCAGCGCCAGCCCCTCGCCGGTGACCGCGCGCTTGAGGAACTTGCCGACGCCCTGGCCCTGCTTCTCGAACTGCAGATCACCGCGGTAGGCGATCATCGAGCCCTGACGGGCGTAACACTCGCCGTCCAGAGCGTACTTGACCGACTTGGCGTTCTGCTGGGTCATTCCGGGCGCCGTCGCGGGCGTGGCCATGTTCTCGGAAGAGAAGAGATCGCTGTTCATGGCCTGCATGCTAGGACGTGTCCACAGGGTCCCACCCGGCTCGCGACGTGTGCGGCACGGGAGGGCGGTGCGGCCCTCCGGGACGGGTCCCGGAGGAAAGGCCGAAAGCCGATCATACGACTGTTGGCTTGTAAACAATGAGACACAAGAACACTCAAAATAGGTAAACCACAGCAGTCGGGCGCAACGTGCTCTAGCGTCACGTCCGACACGGAGGCGGTTGTATGGCCGGGGGGCTCCAGCCGCGCCGGAAGGTGAGGGGACGACCAAGTGGGGGGCCATGGGGTTGTTCGAAGCTGCCGGATCACGGGTGATGGAGTCACCCGCCGGAACAGCCGAGTTGAAACATGCGCCGGAGCGCGACGAGAGAGGCAGGCACAAGCCGGCGGAACGCTGGCTGGTGCGGCTGACCTGGGCCGTGGACGCCTTGGGCGCCCTGGTGCCGGTCGGCGTGCTCTGTGCCGTGGCGCGGCAGCCGCAGCCGTGGCTGACGGCGGTGCTGGCCTGTCTGTCGTGGCTGGCGGTCGGCACAACGAAGAATCGTTACACCAGAGATGAGCTGAGCGACGGCGACGGGGCGATGCCGGTCGTGCGGGACTGGCTGACCATGCTGGGCGTACTGGCCGTCATCTGTGTCGGGGCACGGCTCGAGGTCGACCTCGAGGTCTGTGTGCTCGCGCTGCTGCCGTGCCTGGGGCTGAGCGTGGCCCGGCGCAAGCTCGTGCACCGGTACCTGCTGGTCATGC
Source organism: Streptomyces caniferus (assembly GCF_009811555.1). Taxonomy (GTDB): domain Bacteria; phylum Actinomycetota; class Actinomycetes; order Streptomycetales; family Streptomycetaceae; genus Streptomyces; species Streptomyces caniferus. Next base: position 329,815 of record NZ_BLIN01000003.1, read on the forward strand.
GCCGACGTGCGCAGGCGTTGCGACGTGTCCTGGTCGTCGGGGAAGCGGGCGCCGTCGATGTGGTGCTCGCGGAGCTGGCGCACCGCACCGATCACGAGTACGTCGTCGTCGGCAGCTGTCTCGTCGGGGAGGAGGCCACCGACTCGGCGCTGCCCGTACCCGCCCGGCTCGCTTCCGAGGGGGAGACACCCGAGGGGGCGCGGGACGGGGAGACCGTCCTGCGGTGCGCCGCGGAACTCGATGCCGATCTCGTCTTCGTGGCGCCGGGGCGTCAGCTCTCGGCGACGCGGGTGCGACGACTGGCCTGGGCGCTGCACGACGGGGGGCGGAAATTGGCCATACTTCCGGGCCTGCTCGACGTGTCGCAGCACCGGGTCCGGCTGGCCAAGGCGGCGGGCCTGACGGTGATGCACATCGACCCGGCGGCGCGACGGGGGCTGCCGGTCCTGCTGAAGCAGGCCACCGACCGGCTGGGGGCGCTGCTGCTGCTCGTGCTGCTGGCCCCGGTGTTCCTTGCGGTGGCCGCGGCCATAAGGCTCACCACGGCGGGCCCGGTGTTCTACTGGCAGATCCGCATCGGCCGGGATCTGATGCCGTTCCGGATGTGGAAGTTCCGCACGATGGTCGTCGCTGCCGACCGGATGCGGGCCGCGCTGGAGACGGCGAACGAGAACGACGGCGCGATGTTCAAGATCAGACGGGACCCCCGGGTGACCCGGGTGGGCCGTCTGCTGCGGCGCTTCTCGCTGGACGAGCTGCCCCAGCTCTTCAACGTCCTGGCCGGCCACATGTCCTTGGTCGGCCCGCGCCCGCCGCTTCCCGAGGAGGTCGAGCGGTACGACGGGACCGAGATCCGCCGCTTATCGGTCAAGCCGGGACTGACCGGCCTGTGGCAGGTCAGCGGGAGATCCGACCTGTCCTGGGACGAGACCGTCGCACTGGACCTGAGCTATGTGGACAACTGGTCCTACGGCAGGGACATCGATGTGCTCGTCCGGACCGTGCGCGCCGTGGTGGACGGGCGCGGTGCCTACTAGAAACACAGGGCCCCGGTGTGCGGCCGGCGCCCCGCCGAGGGGCGGGCGCCGGACGCGCACCGGGGAAAGGGCCCGTTCACACCCGGGCGGGCTCCGCCTGCCAGGCGCGGTAGGTCCGGGCGATGCCCTCGGCCAGCGGGATCGTCGGCGACCAGCCCAGCGCACGCATCCTGCTGATGTCGAGCAGCTTGCGCGGGGTGCCGTCGGGGCGGGACGGGTCGAAGGAGATCCGGCCCTCGTAGCCCACCGCGGAGGCGACGCAGGACGCGAGGTCGGCGATGGTCAGGTCCTCGCCGCACCCGACGTTGACGGTGTCGTCGCTGTCGTAGCGGCGCAGCAGCACCTCGCAGGCCGCGGCCAGGTCGTCGACGTGCAGGAACTCGCGCAACGGGGTGCCGGTGCCCCAGAGCGTGAGCTCCGCCAGCCCCTTCTCCTTCGCCTCGTGGAAGCGGCGGATGAGGGCCGGCAGGACGTGCGAGGTCGCGAGGTCGAAATTGTCGCCGGGTCCGTAGAGGTTCGTCGGCATGGCGGAGATGAAGGAGGCTCCGTATTGCCGGCGGTAGGACCGGATCTGGACCAGGCCGGCGATCTTGGCGATCGCGTATGCCTCGTTGGTGGGCTCCAACGGCCCGCTCAGCAGGGCGTCCTCGGTGATGGGCTGCGCGGCGTGCTTGGGGTAGATGCAGCTCGATCCGAGGAACAGCAGCCGGCGTACCCCGGCGTGGTGCGCCCCGGCGATGACGCTGAGCTGGATGCTCAGGTTGTCCTCCAGGAACTGCACGGGGTAGGTGCTGTTGGCCATGATGCCGCCGACTTTGGCGGCCGCCAGGACGACGGCATCGGGCCGGGCCGCGCGCAGGAATGCCGCGGTGGCCTCGGCGTCGCGCAGGTCGAGCTCGGCGTGCGTACGGGTCAGTACGTCATAGCCCTGGGCGGTCAGCCGCCGGGCCACGGCGGATCCCACCAGACCTCGGTGGCCCGCGACGAAGACACGGGCGGGTGTGGGCAGCAAGTCATCCATGGGCCGGATTGTGTCAGCGAACCCGATACGTCTACCGGCTATTTCAGGAAATATCTGCCGCACTTCGCTCTCGACCACCGACAACGGAGCGGGTAGCGTCCACGCCCCGCGGTCCGCCGGCGCGTGGGTAATCCATCGATCGATCCCGATATACATCACTTCTCGTGGGGGGAAGCCATGCCGAAAACCGCGGTCATCACCGGAATCACCGGCCAGGACGGGTCATATCTCGCCGAATTGCTGCTCGGTAAGGGCTATGAGGTGCACGGGCTGATGAGACGCTCGTCGAGCTTCAACACCGAGCGCATCGACCACATCTACCAGGACCCGCACACCCCGGACCGCAAGCTGCTGCTGCACCACGTCGACCTCTCGGACGGGGTCGCCCTGGTGAACCTGCTGCGCGATGTGCAGCCCGACGAGGTCTACAACCTCGGGGCCCAGTCCCATGTCCGGGTCTCCTTCGACGCTCCGCTCTACACCGGCGATGTGACCGGACTGGGCGCCGTACGGCTGCTGGAGGCCATCCGCGCCAGCGGGGTGCGAACCCGGCTCTACCAGGCCTCGTCCTCGGAGATGTTCGGTGCCACCCCGCCCCCGCAGAACGAGTCGACGCCCTTCCACCCGCGCAGTCCGTACGGCTGCGCCAAGGTCATGGCGTACTGGTCGACGGTCAACTACCGTGAGGCGTACGGCCTGTTCGGGGTGAACGGCATCCTCTTCAACCACGAGAGCCCGCGGCGGGGCGAGACCTTCGTCACCCGCAAAATAACCCGCGCGGTCGCCCGCATACAGGCAGGACTGCAGGAACACCTCTACCTGGGCAACCTCGATGCCGTCCGCGACTGGGGCTACGCCCCGGAGTACGTGGAGGCCATGTGGCTGATGCTCCAGCGGGACGAGCCCGACGACTATGTGGTGGCGACCGGTGTGGCCGCGACCGTACGCGACTTCCTGCAGGCCGCCTTCGCCACGGTGGACCTGGACTGGGAGCGCTATGTGCGCTTCGACCCGAAGTACGAGCGCCCCTCCGAAGTGGATGCGCTCATCGGCGACGCGTCCAAGGCCAAGAGCCTGCTGGACTGGTCGGCGAAGGTGCAGTTCGACGAACTCGCCCGGATCATGGTCGAGTCGGATGTGCGGCAGCTGGCGGACGAGCTCTCCGGCCACCGGGTGCGGGTGGACCGATGACGGTTTCCACCACCGCCCGCCGGCTGCGCGGTTTCAGCGGCGCCGGCTACGACAAGGGCCGGGGGCTGCTGACCCAGGCCGCCTGGTTCGCCGTGCTCAACCTCGTGTTCATGAAGTGGTGGTGCCCGCCGCGGCTGCGGCCCCCGCTGCTGCGGGCCTTCGGCGCCCGGGTCGGCGAACGGGTGCTGATCCGACACCGGGTGCGGGTGCAGTGGCCGTGGAAACTCACCGTCGGCGACGACGTCTGGCTCGGTGAGGACTCCTGGCTGATCAACCTGGAGCCGATCAGCATCGCCCATGACGTCTGTGTGTCCCAGGGCGCCGTGCTGTGCACCGGGAGCCATCAACGGCGCTCGCCCACCTTCGAGTTCGACAATGCGCCGATCCATCTGGCGGAGGGGTCCTGGGTGGCCGCCCGCGCCATGGTGCTGCGCGGCGTCACCGTCGGGGCGGGCGCGGTGGTCGGCGCCGGCGCGGTGGCCCACCGCGATGTGCCCCCGGGTGCCGTGCACACCACCGGGGGTGCGGTATGAGGATCACCCATGTCGTGACCCTGGTCAGCGACGACGGGGCGTACGGCGGCCCGGTGAGCGTGGCCACCGGACAGCTGGGCGAACTGGCCTCGCGCGGCCACGAGGTGGAGCTGATCTCGCTGTGGCGGGGGCGGGGCGCTCCCCCGCGGTCCGTGGACGGTGTGCCGCTCCGCGCCCGGCCGGCCCGGACCCTGGTACCGGGGCAGGGGTTCCTCGGCCTGTTCCATCCGGGGCTGCTGCCGGTGCTCTGGCGCAGTGCCGGGCGGGCCGAGGCGCTGCATCTGCACGCCGGGCGCGACTTGGTCTCGCTGGCCGCGCTCGCGGTGGCCGTGGTGCGCCGCCGGCCCTTCGTGGTGCAGACCCACGGCATGGTCCAGCCGCGCCGCTCGGCCGTGGCCCGGATCTTCGACCGGGTGTATGTCCCGCTGCTGCGCCGGGCGGCGGCGGCACTGGTGCTCACCGACGACGAAGAGGCCGGGCTGTGCCAGGTACTGGGGGCGCGCGGGCCGCACCTGGTCCGGCTGCCCAACGGGGTCCGCGCCCGGCCCGCCACCGCGGACCGCAGCGAGACGGATGTGCTGTTCCTCGCCCGCTTGCAGAGCCGCAAACGGCCGGAGGCCTTCGTGCGGATGGCGGCGCTGGTGCACCGCAAGCGGCCCGAGGTGTCCTTCACCCTCCACGGTTCGGACGAGGGGCGGCTCGCGGAGGTGCGGCGGCTGATCGCCGAGGAGGGACTCGGCGAGGTGGTGACGTACGGCGGGGCCCTCGCTCACGACGCCGCCGTGCGCCGGACCGCGCGGGCCACGGTGTACGTCCTGCCCAGCATCGACGAGCCGTTCCCGATGAGCGTGCTGGAGTCCCTGGCGGTGGGCACACCGGTGGTCTGCACGGACAGCTGCGGTATCGCCGCGGCCCTCCAGCAGCGCGAGGCCGCTCTCGTGACCGACGGTTCGCCGGAGGAGTTGGCGGACGCGGTGCTGCGGCTGCTGGAGGACCGCCCGCTGCGGGAGCGCGTCACCCGCGCGGGCCGTGCGGCCCTGGAGGCGGAGTTCTCCCTCGCGGCCGTCACCGACCGGCTGGAGGAGCGGTACGCCGCCCTCCCCCGGCCCGGCGGCGGGTGATCCGGGGCGGCGGGGGCGGACACCGCCCCCGCCGCCCGCGGCTACCGGCCGGCCTTCGCGGTGCGCAGCAGCGCGGTGATCCGCTCCAGTCCGGCCCGGCTGCTCAGCCGCTGCTCGACGTACTGCGGGCCCCGGGCCCCCAGCCGGGCCGCCCGCCCGGGGTCGTCGGCGAGCGCCCGGACCTCCGCCAGCAGCGCCTTCGGGTCCTCCGGCGCGATCACCGACCCGGCGCCCGAACGCAGCACCTCCTGGGCGGTGCCCCCTTCGGCGGCAACCGAGGCGATCACCGGCCGGCCCGTCATGAAGTACGAGGTGAGCTTGGACGGCAGGCTCATGTCCAGCACCGAGGCCTTCTGGGTCACCGCGAGCACATCGGCCGCGGCGAGCACCTCGGGGAAGTCCGCGGTGTCGGCGGGCGGCAGGAAGGTCAGCGAGGAGACGCCCGAGGCGAGCTGTTGCAGGTGTGCGCGCTGGTTGCCGTCGCCCATCAGCACGATCCGTACGGGCGCGGCCTCCTGGTCGGCGAGCCTGGCGGCCTCGACCAGTACCTCCAGTCCTTGCTTGAGGCCCATGTTGCCGGCGTGCAGCACCACGGTCTCCTGGTCGGACCAGCCCAGTCGCGTCCGGGTCCGTTCCCGGTCGCCGCTCGGGCCTTCCACATGCGTCCAGTTGGGCACCACATGCACCCGTGCGCGCGGCACCCCCATCGCCGTGACCCGGTCCACGAACGACTCGTGCACCACCCCCACGACGGCCGCTTTGCGCAGGATCCTGGCCTCCACCGCCCCGGCCAGGGCCGCGGCCCGGCCACCGCCCCGGATGCCGCTCTGTTCCGCTGCGGCGCCCATCAGGTCCTGGACGACCACGACATGGGGCACCCCCGCCTGTCGTGCCAGACGCCCGCCCAGCACTCCCCCGGCCAGGCTGGGCATCTGGGTGAGCACCACGTCGGGACGGATGCGTGGTGGTGCCAGGGCGCCGTGCGCCAGGATGCTGGCCTCGAACAGCGCCCGGCGCAGGGCGGTCTGACGTGGTGGAACGGTGTGGCGCCGGCGGTGCACCGTGACCCCGCCACGGCGCTCGCGTATCCGCCATCGGCCGCGATACCCCTCCGCCACCCGCCAGGCGGGGTAGTGCGGCATGCCCGCGAGGACATGGGTGTCGGCGCCGGATGCGGCCAGGTGCTCGGCTATCTGTGTCGAGTATGGTCCTATGCCGGTGTGTTCGGGTGCGTAGTTGGTCGAGACCACCAGCACGCACCGGCCCGCGAACGAGTCTTCCAAGACTGGCCCCCCTCTGGATGTGCGGTCATCGTAGGAGCCCGCCGGGGCCCGCGGGCTGTGAATTGCGTTGCGATTGTGTCCCGAAGGCGACCTTGTTTCCCGATGTCCCTTAGATTGTGCTCGCTGGTGGGGAGTTGGGGGGAGGTGGGGCGATGAGGTACGGGAAACGGTCCGGTGCCGCGGCGCCGGTGCGGGGCATCGCCGCACTGTGCTGCTGGGCGCTGCTGCTGGTGGTGCTGCTGCCGGTGCTGATCCTGCAGTCGACGGACGCCCGTTTCGGCGCCGCCCTCGCCGTGCAGTGCGTGGTGGTGGTGCACACCGGCGCGGCGCTGGCCCGGGTGCTGACCGATGTCCGGGCCCGGGTGATCGCCTTCGGCTTCTGGCTCTTCTCGTACGTCTGGCTGGGGCTCGCGCCGCTGGCCATGCTGGCGACGGACGCGTATCCGCGGGGGTTCGTCGTCGACGCGAACACCGCGTTCGTGACAACGGCCGTGGTCGAGACGGGACTTCTGGCGTACAGCGCGGGTTCGGCGGTGGCGTCCTGGCGGTCGGCGCGTTCCTCGACCGTCCTCGAACCGCTGCTCGCCCGGCGGCTGTCGGCGAGCCGGGTGCTGCTGCTGTGCGGTCTGGCGCTGCTGCTGGCGGTCGTGCTGATCCCCGGTCAGGGCGGACTGTCGGCGTTCTTCCTCAGCCGGCAGGCCGCCAACGAGGCGGCGGCGCAGGCGGCGCCCGCCGCGTCGGCGGACCGGGCGATGGCGGCCTGGGCCCTGTCGGTGCCGGCGTTCTGGGCGCTGGTGGCGCTGGTGCACGTGCCGCGCTTCAGCGAGGGCGACCGGACCCTGCGCGGCTTACGGTGGCTGCTGCTGCCCCTGCTGATCGCGGTGAACGTCGTGGTCAACAACCCCATCAGCCAGCCGCGTTTCTGGGCCGGTACGGTCCTGCTGGCGCTGGTCTTCAGCGCCTCCTGGCTGCGAGGGCCGCGCGCCTTCCGCTTCGGTGCGGCGGCCGTGGCGGCCGTGGTGCTGGTGGTCTTCCCGTACAGCGACTACTTCCGCTACGACAAACGCGAACCCGTCCATGTGGTCTCGCTCGCCGAGCAGTTCACCTCCAACGGCGACTATGACGCGTTCCAGCAGATCGAGACGGGTGTGGACTACGTCCGGACCCATGGCCTGACCCCGACGGCCGCGCTGGGGCCGCCGCTGTTCTTCGTGCCGCGCGCCGTATGGCCCGGCAAGCCCGACGACGCGGGCATCCTGCTCGCCCGGCACGCGGGCTACACCTTCACGAATCTGTCCGCGCCGCTGTGGGTCGAGACGTACATGTGGGCCGGCTTCCCGTCGGTCATCGCCGTCTTCGGTCTGATCGGCGCGGTGGGACGGCGCATCGACAGCCTCCGGCACCGGCTGCGGCGGCGCCGGGGCACCCTCGCGGCACTGGTGGTGCCCGCGTTCGGCTTCTACCAGCTGGTGTTGCTGCGCGGCAGTCTGATGGCCATCGTGGGCCCGCTCGCGCTGCTGGTGTGCATCCCGCTACTGATCACCCGTAAACCGGGACGGCAGGTCCTGCCGCCGTCCGTGGAGGAGTCCGCGAGCGCACCGACGTCCTCGGAGCACCGCGCCGCCTCACCTCTACCCACAGGAGGAGCACGTACGTGAGCGTCTTCGACGAGCCTGCGGAGGAGCCGGACCAGATCCGTGACCAGCTCCGCCAGCTCTTCCGGTATCGCGCCCTGCTCGTGCTCGGGCTGGTGCTGGGTCTGCTCGGCGGTGGCGCCGTCTCCCTGCTCGGTGGCTCGACCTATACGGCGACCGGTGAGGTCGTGGTGCATGCGATCAGTACGGCGCCCTTCGAGGCCGGCGGGGTCTCGGCGGACAAGCAGATCAGCATGGGCACCGAACGGCAGATCGCGCAGAGCGCCTCGGTCGCGAGCGCCGCGGCGAAGTCCCTGCGGATCGGGACCGACCCGGCCACGCTCCAGCGGGATCTGCGGGTGAGCAATCCGCCCGAGACGCAGACCCTGATGTTCGAGTACAGCGCGGACTCGGCGGACCGGGCGTCCTCGCTGGTCAACGCCTTTGTGCATGCCTACCTCGACTACCGTCAGGACGCCGCGGCCCAGCGGATCGACAAGACCGTCAGCAAACTCGGCACGGAACTGAAGCCCCTTCAGGAGCAGCGCAAGGTACTGGACCGGCGGATCGCGGGCGCGAGCGGCTCGGGGCGGGCCACCGACGAGTCCGAGCGCAGCAACCTGGTGTCCGAGATAGCGGATCTCCAGGGGCGGATCTCCAGCCTCAAGTCCCTCGACACCACACCCGGCGACATCGTCCGCAAGGGCGATCCCCCGGCCTTCCCGTCCAGTCCCGGGCTCACCCTGCTGCTGCTCGCGGGCGCCGTGATCGGTCTGGTGCTGGGCATCCTGGCGGCCTGGGTCCGCTCGGTGCTGGAACCGCGGGTCCGGTCGGTGGCGGATGTGCAGGACAACCTGCGGGCGCCGGTGCTCGGCATCCTGCCGCGCCGTCAGGGCGGTACGGAGCTGCTGGAGGTCGGCCGCGGCGGCCGCGGCAACCGTGCCGAGGCGTACCGCACGATCGCCTTCCGGCTGGTGCACGACCAGCGGTTCGCCGGACCGGGCAGCCTGCTGATCGTCGCGCCCCGGGAGAACGCGGACGCCGTCTCGGTCGCGGTCAACCTGGCCGCCGCGTTCGCCGAGATAGGCAACGACATCCTGCTGGTCGAGGCCGATCTGCGCACCCCCCGGCTCGCCCAGCGGCTGCCGGTGCACCCCGGCCACGGCCGGCCGGTGCCGGGCAGCTGGGCGGACGGCGAGCGGCTCGCCGTGGACGCCGGGGTCGACGGGCGCTTCGATCTGCTGCCCGGCCGGGAGGTGCCCAATCCGGCGCGCACCCTGTCCTCCCCGCAGTTCGCGCGGCTGCTCAACGCGCCGTCGGGGCCGAACGAGAACGTCGTGGTGATCACGGGTCCGCTGCTGTCGCATGCGGACGGGCTGGCCGTCGCCAAGCAGGCGGCGGGCGTCGTGGTGGTCTGTGATCTGAACGAGGTCCGCCGGGACGATCTGGACCGGGTGTGGGAGCTGATCACCGGGGCCGGCGGGCACATCCTGGGTGCCGTCCTGGACAAGGGCAGCCGCGGTCCTTCGCTGCGCCGGCTGTCGGACGGCGGGCCCACCCACCGCAAGCGCGGCCGCCGTGCGCCTGCCGCCGCGGCGGCGCCTCCTCAGCTGCCCGGCCCGCCGTCGCCCCACACCGGTCCCGCACCGGTGGGCAGAGGGCCCCTCGACGCCGACACCACCTCGCTGCGCAGGTGACGGCCATCCGTCCGGCGGGCTCCGGCCGGCCCGCGCCGACGGCCCCCGGGCCGTCCGCGGGCGGCGGGCGCGGAGTCGCCACGACCGCCCGCGGCAGTCTCTTCGGCCTGGCGGGCTCGGCGGCGAACGCGCTGTTCGGGTTCGTCCTCGTCGCCGTCGTCACCCACGGGCTCGGGGCCCGCGGGGCCGGCGCGGTCTTCACCGGGGTCGCGGCCTTCACCATCCTGAGCAATGCGCTGAAGCTGGGGGCCGACACCGCCCTGGTCCGCTTCGTCTCCCGGGACCTCGAACTCAGCGGCGGGGGCGGGGTACCGGGGCTGCTGCGGATCTCGGTGCTGCCGACCCTGCTGGCGAGCGCGGCGGGGGCGGCGATGCTGCTGTGCTCCCCCGGGCTCGCCGGGCTGCTGCTGCCCGATCTGGATCCGGGGCAAGCCGTCGCGCTGATGCGGCTGTTCGCGGTGTTCCTGCCGGTGGCGACGGTGGCGCTGGTGCTGCTCGGGGCCACCCGGGGGTACGGCTCGGTGGTCCCGTTCGTGGGCGTGGAGCAGATCGGCAAACCGGCGCTGCGTGTCCTCCTCGCGGTGCCGCTGGTCCTCCTCGCGCCGAGTGTGACCGCGCTCTCCGCGGCCTGGCTGGTGCCCGGGGTGCTGGGTGCGGTGGCCGCCTGCGTGTCGCTGCGCAGGTCCCGCCGTACGCATCCGGGCACCGGCCGACCACCGCCGCAGACACGGGAGTTCTGGGCCTTCGCCGGTCCGCGGGCCATCTCCTCGGTCTTCGATATCACCGCGGTGTGGACCGGAGTGATCCTGCTGTCGGTGCTGGGCACCGCCGCCGAGGCCGGCGTCTACACCGCGATCGGCCGTCTGGTCACCGCGGGGACGCTGCTCCAGCTGGCGATCCGGCTGGCGGTGGCCCCGCAGATCAGCCGGCTGCTCGCGGGCGGCGACACATCCGGCGCGCACCACCTGCACCGGCTGTCGACGCGCTGGATCGCGCTCTTCTCGTGGCCCGTGTTCCTGGTCCTCGCCGCCTACCCGCGAACCGTGCTGTCGCTCTTCGGTCCCGGCTTCTCCGGTGGGGCGGCGGGTCTGGTGACGCTGGCGGCGGCCTGTCTGGTCAACGTCGGTGTGGGCAACGCGCAGACGGTCATCCTCATGGCCGGACGGAGTGTCTGGAATCTGGCTGTCGCCGGCACCGCGTTCGTGGTCCAACTGGGCAGCGCCGTATGGCTGGTTCCGCGCTACGGGGTGCTGGGTGCGGCGGTCTCCTGGGCTCTGGCGATCGTGGTGGACAACGGTGCCTCGGCGCTGCTGGCCCGCTACCGGCTGGGCTTTCGCACCGTCGACCGCGGCTATGTCTGCGCCGCGCTGGTCGGCCTGGTGGCGGTGGCGGTCCCGGTGTTCGCCATGCGGACGCTATTCGGCGACAGCGTTCCTGGTTGCTTCTTGGGAATTGTTTTGTCGATTGGGGCTTTCGGGGCCGCCGTCTGGCGCTATCGTTTGCCGCTGGGGGTAGGGGAGTTCTTCGGTGCGCTGCGCAAGCGTGGTTCGGAAAACTCGCGGTGAACACTGGACTCATTTCCGCACAGAAATCGTCTCGTTCCCGCTTCCTATCCTGACAATTCCCATCGCGCCATGCTTCCAGGGGGGACCTGTGCGCCAAAGAAGCCGACCCATCCATCTCTTGCTCGCGGCCGCGGTACTGGGTACCGCGTCGACGGCGCTCTCCGCCGGTCCCGCTCAGGCCGCCGGCGAAACCACACTGACCGCCGATCCGCTGAGCACCTGGCAGACCGACGGCATCGTGTGGGCCATGGCCTACGCCAAGGGCATCGTGTACGTAGGAGGCACATTCAGCCACATCCGGCCGCCGGGCGCGGCCCCGGGCACCGGTGAGGTCGCCCGCACGAACTTCGCGGCCTTCGACGCCAAGACCGGTGAGCCGCTGCCGTGTGCCCCGGCGTTCACCGGCGGCACGGGCACGATCCGGGCCATGAAGGCGTCGCCCGACGGCTCGATGATCTACATCGGGGGCTCGTTCGGGAAGGCCGGGCCCGTGGGACGGTCCAACACGGCCGCCCTCAACACCGACGACTGCACGATCGGTGCGGACTGGAAGCCGACGGTCAGCTCGACCGTACGGGCCATCGACGTCACCCCGGACGCCGTCTACCTCGGTGGTGGCTTCGGCACCGTCCAGGGGCAGACCCGCGAGCGGGTCGCCGCCCTGCGGCCCGACAGCACCCTGCTGCCGTTCAAGGCGACGATCCGGGGCTCCTCGGTCGGCAACGACCCGACCCCGGCGGTCAACGCCCTCACCGTGGCCCCCAAGCTGAACAAGGTCATCATCGGCGGCCGGTTCACCTCGGTGAACGGAAGCCTCTTCGGGGTGCACGCACTCGCCGGACTCGATGCGACCACCGGCAGGGTCGTCAACTCCTTCACCGGCTGGATCCCCAACCGCTCGGCGGTCAAGGCGCTGGTCAACGACGGGACGAACTTCTATCTGGGCGCCGAGGGCACCGGCGGCGGGGTCTTCGACGGCCGGGCGGCCGGCCGGCTCTTGGACGGCGCCCAGCTCTGGAAGGACACCTGCCTGGGCGCCACCCAGACGGTGCTGCCGTACAAGGGCGTGCTCTACAGCGGTTCGCATGCGCACGACTGCTCCGACACCCCGGGCGGATTCACGGACATCAACAACCGCCAGCACTTCCTGGCGCAGTCGATCTCCGACAAGACGATCCTGCCGTGGTTCCCGGACACCAACGACGGGATCGGCGAGCAGATCGGCCCGCGGGCGCTGACCATGGCGGACGGCGTCCTGTGGGCGGGCGGCGAGTTCACCACCGTCAACGACGCGCCGCAGCAGAGCCTGACCCGGTTCACGGCGGCGCCGGACACCGGGGCGCCGCAGGTGCCGCTGCTCAGCGGTTCGAGCGGCTCCCGTGGCCGGATCACGCTGAACTGGAAGGCTTCGTGGGACCGGGACAACGGCGTTCTGACCTACAAGATCTACCGTGACGGCGAGTACCTGACCTCGCTCAACCAGGACTCGCGCTACTGGAACCGGCCCAACATGAGCTTCACGGACACCGTGGAGCCCGGGTCCCAGCACCGTTACTCGATCGAGGTCACCGACGGCACCAATGTCTCGGGACGCAACGGACCGGTCTATGTGACCGCCAGGAACTGACCGCAGGGCAAGTGGGGGGTAAATGACACACCGAGTAGGTTACGCACCCGGGGTCTACGACCTTTTCCACGTCGGACACCTCAACATTCTCCGGCACGCCAAAAGCCAGTGCGACTATCTGGTGGCCGGTGTGGTGTCGGACGAAATGGCGACCCAGGCCAAGGGGAAGGCACCCGTTATTCCGCTCACCGAGCGGCTGGAGATCGTACGCAGTGTCCGGTTCGTGGACGCGGCGTTCGTCGAGACGGTGCCCGACAAACTGGAAACCTGGCAGCAGGTGCGTTTCGACGTCATCTTCAAGGGCGACGACTGGCGGGGAACGAGCAAGGGCGACAAGCTCGAACGGGATTTCGCGACGGTCGGGGTCGATGTGATCTATTTCCCCTACACCGTGCACACCTCGAGCTCCTTGTTGCGCAAGGTGCTCGACGGGCTCGCGAATTCGGCGTGAATCCGCCGAAGTGACCCCGCGAGGTACCCGGGCAGCGCGCCCGGGTACCTCGTCCGTCCTCTGCCCTCAGCAGCCGGGGGCGGAGAGTTCGCGGTACCACTTGACCAGGAACGCCACCATGAAGAGCACATGGGCGACGAGCAGGCAGCAGTACAGCGCCAGGAACAGGTCCCGGCTGCCGAACAGCAGGAATATCGCGCAGAACACCCCGTAGTCGACCGGGAGCAGGGCGACGGAGCGCAGTGTGGAGACCGGGGCCGCGGGCGCCGTTCCGCCCGCTCCGCTCTTCTGCCGTTCGCCACGCTTGAGTTGTTCGGTGAGAATGCCGCCGAAGAAAACCATCACCGCGGCGAACTGGAACACGACCGGAACGAGGAGCCAGCGGGGATCGGAGAATCCGAAGTAGCGGTAGAACGAGAGCAGCACGGCCATATGAAGGGCCAGCATCTTCGCGCAGTCGACCACATGGTCCAGCCACTCCCCCGCGGCGCTGCCGGCCCGGGTCAGCCGGGCGAGCTGCCCGTCGGCGGAGTCGAGGGCGAAACCGACCACCAGGGCCGCGAAGACACCGACCGCCACAGCGGGAGAGGGCCGCAGCGTCGCAATCATGACCACACCGGTAAAAGTGAACACCGCGCTGATCATGGTGATGTGATTGGGCGTCAATTTGAGGCAGTAGCCCGCGGCGGCCAACACCCGCCCGGCCGGCCGGTTCACATGACGCGAGTACAGGGACACCCCCTTCGCGGATTTCTGGGCCGCTGACAGCTGTCTGATCGCATATCCGAACTGGCTCATGTCCCCCACCTGATGAATGGACCCCCGAAGGAGCAACATCATGGCAGGCAGCACCTCCCCGTCAACCGGTGGCGCCAGTCGCCGGTCCGTTCTGGCGGGCACGGCCGCCGCGCTGGCAGCCGCCCTCACCGGATGCGACTCCCAGACGCCCCCTGCCACCCGGCAGACATCCGACGACGCGAAGGCGCCCGTGGTCACCGGTCACAAGCCCAAGGGCAAGGACGTCATCGACGTGGTGGCGGACTTCGGGGCCAAGGGCGACGGGCGCACCGACGACAGCCGGGCGTTCGCCCGCGCGTATGCGTACGCGGCGGGCCGGGTGTGGGACCACGTGGGCCGGACCGTGATCGATGTGCCGGCCGGTACCTACCTGATCCGGTCCCCCAACGCCCTGCTCGACGCGCAGGGGGGAAAGCTCAAGGCCAACGGCTTACGGTTCCGCGGGGCCGGCAAGCGCATGACCCAGCTGCTCTTCGCGCCGCACCGGGCCGAGAACGCCTATCTGTGCCGCAACGAGGACAGCTGGGCGAACGTGATGTTCGAGCAGATCGGCTTCGCCGCCGCCACCCCCGGCGCCTCGTTCTTCTACTCGTACTCGACCGGCCAGGCGCAGGACTACCGCTTCACCGAATGCGAGTGGACCGGCGAGTGGACCTACGGGGTCGCCCTCGACGGCAGCAACACCAACTCGGAGATGCGCTGGGACGCCTGCCGGGTGGGCGGCGCCTACCGCAAGGCGTTCCTGTACTCCGGGCTGTCCCAGAAGTCGCTGAGCCGCCCGCAGCAGGACCAGTTCCTCAACTACTGGTTCAACGACATGAAGGTCGAGTACGCCTGGGGCAACTTCCTGGAGTTCCCCTACGGCGGTTCCATCACCTGCCGCGGCGGCTCCTACATCGTCACCGGCCGCCGCCCCGACGACTCCGGCGACTACGGGCGCACCAGCACCTTCTTCCGCTTCCCGCGCGGTCCGCACCACGACTCCGTCCAGCGCTTCCACGCCGAGGACATCCGCTTCGAGGTGCGCGACCCGGACACCGTCGTGATCGACTGCGCCTGGGACAGCGGGACGGTGCACTTCAACGACTGCGACGACACCGCCCAGGCGTTCAAGTCCTTCGCGGAGGAGAGCAGCCCCCACCGCTACCGCATCGGCTCCCAGGGCCCGCTGGTGCGCTACGACTCGTGCCAGCTGTCGGGGCAGCACGCCTACGAGGCGGAGAGCGGCGGGTCCGGCCCCCGGGCCCGCTACGACATGTGCCGCTTCCGCAACCACGCCCAGCAGGACTTCATCAAGGGCTCGGGGGACCGGGTGTCGTTCGTCGACTGCCTGGGGGCCTGAGCGGGCCGGCGGCGAGGGCGGCCGGGGAGCGCGGCCGCCGGGACCCGGTGCGGCGGCTCGCTGCCGACGGTGATCAACGGCACACGTACTGGCCAGTAGCGTTCTCGCCGTGCGGGCCTAGAGTGAGGGCCGAATGGCGCCGCCGGGCACCCGGCGGCGGACCGCCCTCCGAGCCGACCAGGGAGAATGCATGCGCTCTCCGAAGGACTTCTTCCGCCCGCTGGCCGTCGGGGCGCCGACCCCGGTACGCGAGGTACCGTTCCGGCCGTCCCGGATGATCCACTTCTTCGACCCGGGCAACGAGAAGATGGCCGCGAAGGTGCCGTCCATCGCTCCCACCGTGGACGTCCTGCTCGGCAACCTGGAGGACGCGGTCGCCGCCGACCGCAAGGAAGCGGCCAGGTCGGGTCTGGTGAAGATCGCCAAGGCCACGGACTTCGGCGACACCCAGCTGTGGACCCGCATCAACAGCCTCGATTCGCCCTGGGCGTTGGACGACCTGCTGACGCTGGTCACCGAGATCGGCGACAAGCTGGACGTGATCATGGTGCCGAAGGTGGAGGGCGCCGAGGACATCCACTACGTCGACCGGCTGCTGGCCCAGCTGGAGGCGAAGGCGCAGGTCCGGAAGCCGATCCTGGTGCACGCCATCCTGGAGACCGCCACCGGCGTCGCCAACGTCGAGGAGATCGCCGGGGCCAGCCCCCGGATGCAGGGCATCTCGCTCGGCCCGGCCGACCTGGCCGCCAGCCGCCGGATGAAGACGACCCGGGTGGGCGGCGGCCACCCCGGATACCTGGTCCGGGAGGACCCGCACGGCGAGGACGGCGCAGCCCCGCGGGCCACCTTCCAGCAGGACCTGTGGCACTACACCCTCGCGCGGATGGTCGATGCCTGTGCGGCGCACGGCATCCTGCCGTTCTACGGCCCGTTCGGCGACATCAAGGACACCACCGCCTGCGAGGACCAGTTCCGCAACGCCTTCCTGCTCGGCTGCGTCGGCGCGTGGAGCCTGCACCCGGTGCAGATCGGCATCGCCAAGAAGGTCTTCTCGCCCGCTCCCGCCGATGTCGCCTGGGCCCGTCGGGTCATCGAGGCGATGGGGGACGGCACCGGCGCGGTGATGATCGACGGCAAGATGCAGGACGACGCCACCTACAAGCAGTGCCAGGTGGTCGCCGAACTCGCCGACGCACTCGCCGCCCGCGACCCCGAGCTGCGCGACGCCTACGCCGCGGCCGAGAAGGAGTAAGTCCCGTGTCCGACGCGATCCTGCGGCCGCGCCGCTCCGTGCTCTACATGCCCGGTGCCAACGAACGCGCGCTGGAGAAGGCCAAGTCCCTGCCCGCCGACGCGCTGATCCTCGACCTGGAGGACGCCGTCGCCCCCGACGCCAAGGCCGACGCCCGGATGCGGGTCGCGGCCGCCGCGGCCTCGGGCGAGTACGGCTACCGCGAGGTGGCGATCCGGGTCAACGGGCCGGGCACCGCCTGGCACGCCGACGACCTCCGGGCCGCGGCCGAGGCCGGTCCGGACGCGGTGGTGGTGCCCAAGGTGGACTCCGCCGAGACCGTGTGGGAGGTCGAGCGTGCGCTGGAGGCCGCCGGCGCCCCGGACCACACCGCTCTGTGGGCCATGGTCGAGACGCCGCGCGCGATGCTGGACGCCCGTGCGGTGGCGGCGGCCGGCGAGCGGCTCACCGTGCTGGTGATGGGCACCAACGACCTGGCGAAGGAGCTGCACGCCGAGCACGTCCCGGGCCGGGCCCCGCTGCTGACGGGGCTGTCGCTGGCGCTGCTGGCGGCCCGCGAGAGCGGCAAGGTGATCCTGGACGGCGTCTACAACGACGTGAAGAACCCCGAAGGGTTCGAGGCCGAGTGCGTCCAGGGGCGGCAGTTCGGGTTCGACGGGAAGACGCTCATCCATCCGTCGCAGGTCGAACCGTGCAACCGGGTGTTCGCGCCGTCGGCGGAACAGGTCGCCCGCTCCCGGAAGATCATCGACGCGTTCGACGAAGCCACCCGCGAGGGACGCGGGGTCGTCACCGTCGACGGCCGGCTGATCGAGAACCTGCATGTCGAGGACGCCCGCCGGATCCTCGCGTTCGACGAGGCGCTCGCCGGGCGCGGGTAGATCCGCCCTGTCCAGGGCCGTACCGGTGAAACCCATAATCGGACAGGGTGAACGTGTGAGGCGGGCCGTGGCTCCTGCTTGGTCGTTGCGGGCATCCGGGATAGCAACATCCCGGGAACCATCAATGAGGTGCAGGAGCACACTGTGAAGAACATGGCACGTGTCAATGTTGTGGTGGCAGGAGCTTGCGGCCTGTTCCTGGCCGCGGGCGGGGCAGCGCCCACCCTGGCGTGGGCCGGATCCGGCGGCGACGGGGTCTCGAACAGCAACACCATCGCCCGCTTCGACGCCCGCTTCAACTGCGGGCACCGGGCCAGGTTCTGCATCAACGGGCCGGTGCTCAGCGGAAATCCGCGGCAGTCGGAGAACGTCCATGTCGCCGGCTCCAACAGCAACAGCGGCAGCCCGAAGACCTCCCAGGGAAACACCAACGACGACAGCGGCGGCACGACCGGCGCCGCGAAGAAGTCCAGCAACAACCAGCAGGCCATCGGCTCCTACGGCAGCCAGAAGCTGTAACAGCACACTGATTCCACCGGCCCCGTGCCCCGGGGCCGGTGGGATGCCGATGCGGAAACGACGAGCGCCCGGCGGATCTCCGCCGGGCGCTCGTGCGCGGGCCGTCGGACGTACCGGGTCCGTCGGGCGCCACGTCCGGATCAGTGGAAGAGCAGGCCTCCGAGGATCCGCTGCACGTTGTTGGAGCTCCCCGTGGAAGCACCCGTGACGGAGTTGGCGCCGTTGGTGGTTCCGTTGGTGTTGGAGAGGTTGCCGCTGTTGTTCGGGTTTCCGTGGTTGATGAAGTTGCCGCTGTTGAGGCTGTTTCCGCTGTGCACCGGACCGTTGATGCAGGCGTGGGGCGAGCCGAGCACCGGCGACTTGTAGTGGACCTGGCCGAGGCGGTTGTTGCACACCACCCCTCCGACCATGCCGGTCACGGTGCCGACATCGGCGTCCGCCACTGCCGAGAGCAGGGAGTCCGGAATCGTCACTGCTCGGGCGACCCCACCGCCGAGCAGCACCAGCCCGCACGCCCCGACGATGCTTCCCGCCCGCATAATTCTTCTCACGACGCTCCTCGCCTCTACGTCCTTCTGCTGCCAGACGTATCGTGCTGCCGTTGACGGCCCGCATCGTCGTTCAACCCGCGGGGAGCCAAACGCCCGTCGGCCACAATCAGCCGGGTGGCCCAACCCTCCGCAGGGGGCCACCGGTGCGTCCGGCTCCCTCCGGCGCTGCACTGTCCGCGGGCCGAGGCGCGGTCGCCCCACCCCCTATGTGGTGCTGTGCGGATGGCAGGCCGTGACCGAGCGCGGCGGCCAGGTCTGGGGGTCGAGGATGCCCAGGACGTAGGCGCGGGCGACGAGGGCGGGGCGGGTCGGGGCGTCGAGGAGGTCGCGCAGACGGCTCAGGTGGTAGTCGACGGTCTGCCGGGACAGGTGCAGGGAGGTGGCGATCTCCGCGTTGCTGCGGCCGGCGGCCAGCAGGGACAGGATGCGGACCTGGCTTGCCGTCAGCGAGGGGTGGGCCTCGTGGGCCAGGCTCTGGTGGGTGACGACCGCCCAGACGCTCGTGGCACGGTCCGCGCTCCGGCCGACCGTGGTGAGGTGCAGCCGGGCGCGGCGCTGCCGGCCACGGGCGTCCTGGAACACGGCGGAGGTCTGTATCCGCCGGCTGCGGCGCGCTATCAGGTCGTGCCAACTGCGCAGCAGTGCCCCTAACTCCGGGGCGGGGGCCAGCACCGTGTGCGCCCGGCGGCCGACGAGGTCCGAGAGCCGGGTCTGCAGCAACTCGGCGGCCGCCGCGCTCGCCTGCTGGATCCGTCCGCCCGCGGAGATCAGGGCACAGGCCAGCCCGCTGTGGTCGCGCAGCGCGTGCAGGTTCTCCTCGGCCTCCCGGCGCTGGCGCAGGGCGCGGGTGTAGTCGCTGATGTCGACGTAGATGCCGGCGACGCAGGTCTGGCCCCCTTCCCGGACGGGGAAGCGATGGCCGACCGCCTGCCCGCTGGTGCCGTCGGAGCGGTGGTAGGTGAGGGTGTGCCGCACGGGCTTGCCGCGGGCGAGCACCTCCCGGTCCAGGGCGATGACCTGCGGGGAGTCGGCGGTGCCGTCGACGTCCGTGATGTACGCGCCGATGACGTGCTCCGGCGTGGTCCCGTAGAGGTGGGCGTAGGCGTGGTTCGCCCAGAGGTAGCGCCCGTTCGCGTCCCGGATGAAGGCCGCGGCGGGGGCGAGGTCCGCGAAGGCGTCGTAGCGGCGCACGCCCGGTGCCCGCGCGGCGACCTCCACCGCCAGGCCACGGGAGCGGCCCTGGCGGGGCACGCCGAGGGGCCAGTTCACATCGAAGACACGACCGTCGAACTGGGCTTGCCAATGGCTGGTTTCAGGTGCTGCGGCAGGTTCGGGGAGCTCTCTTCGCACGGTGTCGAGGAATCGCTGGGCCGTCACCGTGTCGTCGAAGGCACCACCGCCGCTGTCGATCACGCGCAACTCACGATCGGCCTCCCACCAGGACACCGGGAGGCGTTCCAGCAGCGACTTCAGACTGGTCTCGTCCACGACGGGCCCCTTTTGTGGTGAAGAGTTCAATGGTTTTGGACGGCGCGCCATGGCCATAGGTATCCCCCAGCGCTGCGCGACATGCCCGGTTCTCGGCCGATCTGGCGCGGCCGCGCGCCTCCGCGTCGCCGCGGCCGCCATACGGCATCACGGAACCTTCACTGCTGATCAACGGTATCCACAACTCTGGCATTTGCCTGAGCGGTTGCGGCCCGATGCGGGGAACGGTGTGCCGCATGGCTGCTTCGCTTGAGGCACGGCGTCCGGATGTGAGATACGGACGTCCCCGGCCGTTTGGTCCATACCCGTATGAAGAGGAGTCGGATTCCAGTGAGCAAGGTGCTGTTCGTGTATGCCAAGGGCGGACCGCCCTTGGGGTACGCCCTGTCACGGGTCGCCGCACGGTCGGCAGTGCACCTGCTGGCGCTCAGCGCGCTCCCGCCCACCGTGGCCGCGTCCGCGGACCGGCTGTGCGCCTCGGTGCTGAGCCCGTCCGAATGCGAACGGCGTGACCTGGTGTCCCTGATCGTCTCCCGGGCCCAGGCGGTGGGCGCGGACGCGGTCGTCACCTTCTCCGAGTACGCGGTCGTCGCCGTCGCGGAGGCCTGCGAGAAGCTCGGCCTCGCCGGGGCGGGCGGCTCCTGCGCGCTCGCCCGCGACAAGCGGATGATGCGGCGCACCTGGCAGGACCAGGGCATATCCCAGCCCCGGTTCCGTCCCGTCGCCACCGAGCAGGATCTGCACGACGCGGCCGCCGCGCTCCGGTTCCCCCTGCTGCTCAAGGCCGCCTGGAGCGCCGGCTCCACCGCCCACCGGACGATCCGCCACGCCGACGAGGTGCCGGCGGCCTGGGAGCGGGCGCGGGAGGTGATGGCCGAATCCGCGCAGCTGGGGTACGCCGAGCTCCATGTGGCCGGTGCCGGGGCGGACTTCCTCGTGGAGGAGATCGTGCAGGGCACCGCGTCGGAGTGGTTCGACCAGGACGGCTGGGGCGACTACGTCAGCGTCGAGGGCGTCGTGGTGGACGGCGAGTTCCGCCCGGTGTGTCTCAGCGGGCGGATGCCGACGGTGGAGCCGTTCACCGAGCGTGCCGGCATCACCCCCGCCGCGCTGCCGCACGACGCCCAGCGGCGCATCGTGGCCCTCGCGCGCGATGCCGTCGACGCGCTGGGGCTGCGCAACTGCGGTACCCACACCGAGATCAAGCTCGGCGCCGACGGGCGGATGTGGGTGATCGAGACCGCCGCCCGGTTCGGCGGGGCGATGACCGTCCCGCAGATCGAGGAGGTCTTCGGCCTGGACCTGATCGGCATGCTCACCGACCATCTGCTGGGGCGTCCGGTCTCCTGGCCCGCCGAGGCCCGCACCCCGCAGGAGGCGAACGGCGCGGCCGGCTCGCTGGTCGTCCTGGCCGTCGACGGCGCCGGTGAGGCCTGGCCGGACCGGCGCCTCTGGGACTTCCCGACGGTGCGCGAGACGGTGCCCGTCAGCGCGGGCAGCCGCCTGTCCGTGGTGGCCGAGAACTCCCTCCCGGACGGGACGCTGGTGCCGGTGTACGACCCGGCCGCGGGCGCCAACACCATGGCGGCGCTGTGCCTGTTGTCCGCCACCGATCCGGAGACCGTGATCCGCGACTTCCGGACCCTGGTGGACGCCCTCCCGCAGATCCTGCCCCACGGCACCACGGAGGCACAGTCATGACCACCACCGTCCTGCCCTCCGGCGCACCGGGCCCGGCCACCGACCGCACCGTCGTCGGCGAGAACCTCTCCCTGCCGCTCTTCCGCACCCTCTCCGGCGTCCTGGCCGGCCACCCGTACCTCAAGGTCGTGGTGGACCGGATCGAGAACACCTGGCATCTGCTGGACACCGCGGCCCACCCGTTCCACGTCAACTACATCGCCACCCGCGTGCTCGGCATGGAACTCGCCGACCTGGACTCCTGCCTGGACGCGTTCAACGCCTCGGTCTACATGGATCCCGAGCGCCGCTTCCTGCTGGGTGTGCTCTCGCTGCACACCGACGAGGACACCGAGGGCCGGGAGCGGCCCTTCCTGGTCATGGAGACGACCGAGGCCGACACCATGAACGGCCGGCTGCTGGAGGAGTTCTACACCTTCGTCCGGCACCGGGTCGACGGCCGGCTGCCGCTGCTGCTGAAGCCGGCGAACCACGGGCAGGAGCACGAACTCGCCGCGATCAGCGACGTCCACGTGCCCCGGATCCTCGGCCACGAGCTCTTCGGCAACCGCACCCGCACCCCGCTCAACCTCGGCGAGGCCGTCGGACGGCTGCGCTACTTCCGTACCCCGGAGGAGTACACCGCCGCGGCCGCCGGGCTCGGCTGGTCCGACATCGTGGCCATGTCGTCGCTGCCGGACGATGTGCCGCGGGTGGCGGGCTTCATCAACACCGCGCCCGGGACACCGCTCTCGCACACCAACGTCCTCGCCTCCGGCTGGGGCATCCCCAACGCGATCGTCCGCGACCTGGACCGCCTCGTGGCGGCGGACGACCTGGACGACGCCTGGATCCGCTACCAGGTGCAGGACGACGAGATCACCCTGGCCCCGCTGGCGCACGTCCCCGCACTGGACGCCCCGGCCTGGCACCAGCAGCGGATCCGGATGGAACCGCCGCTGCTGGAGGATGTGCCCGCGCTGTTCCTGCACCGGCTGCGCCGCGCCGACCAGGACCGGTACGGCACCAAGGCGGCCAGCCTCGGGGAACTCCATCACGTCCTCGACAGCCGGTCCGCCGACCTCACCACCTTCTACGGGCAGCCGAGGCCGCCCCGCAGCGATCTCTACGGGCACCTCGCGGCCCGTCTGGGCACCCCGGACGCCTCGGGCGCCGAACTGCGCGACCTGGCCGCCGACTTCGTGGCCGGCACCATCGCCGCGCCCGACGGCATCGCCCTCCCCTTCGCGCTGCAGCACCGCTTCCTGACGTCCTCGCCGGCCGTGCAGCAGGGCCTGGGCAAGCTCAAGATGGCCCTCGAACTCGACGCCCTCGACGTCCTGGACGCGCTCTGTCTGCATCTGCAGCAGCTCATCCGGAACACCCCCATGCCCGACGAGGTGACCCGGCAGATCACCCAGGCACTGCCCGACGGACCCGACGCCGGCCGCCGCCTGGTGGTGCGCTCCTCCTCCAACGCCGAGGACCTGCCCGGCTTCTCCGCCGCCGGGGTCTACGACTCGGTCAGCACCGTCCACGGCGCGGACGAACTCCTCGATGCGGTACGCCAGGTGTGGGCCTCCCTGTTGTCCCCGCGCAGCGTCCGGCTGCGCCACCAGGCGGGCATCTCCCTCGACGACACGTACATGGGCGTGATCATCCAGCAGTACGTGCCCGCGGACCTCGGCGGTGTCCTGGTGACCTGCAACCCGACCCGGCGCACGGACTTCCGCAATGTCTACGTCAACTGCTCGCCCGGCTCGCCCGAGACGGTCGTCGACGGCACGACGCTGCCGCTGCAGTACCTCTACAACACGGTCGAGGGCGGCGGCCGCACCGTGGCCCTCGGCTCGTCCGGCAAGGACCTGCCCGTCGGCACCCGGGACAAGCTGGCCCGCCTGGCCCTGACCGGACGGCTGCTGCAGTCCCACTTCAGCGAGGGCGATGTGGACCATCCGCTCGACATCGAGTGGCTGATGACCGATCAGGGGGACTTCCGCCTGGTCCAGATCCGCCCCTACGCGCTGTGATCCGCCCGTTCGGCGGCCTGCGGGGAGCCCGTGGCCCCCGGGCGTCGGCCGTGCCCCTGCCCCCGCGGGCCCGCCGGATCATCCGGCTCAACAACGGCTTCCAGCTGCTGTTCAACCTGTTGTGGTGGATGCCGGTCTTCTACGCCTACCAGCGGGAGGCCGGGCTCTCCGACGGGCAGATCTTCGGCATCCAGAGCATCTACTACATCGCGTTCTGCCTGTTCGAGATCCCGACCGGGCTCGTGGCCGACCGGATCGGTGCCCGCAACTGTCTGCGGGCCGGTGCCGTCGTGATGACCGCGGCGAACCTCGCCCCGGTCCTCTCCCCCAGCTACACCGGCTTCCTGGTGCACTTCCTGGCCATCGCCGCCGGCCGCTCGCTGACCTCGGGCGCCGCCAGCGCCTATCTCTACGACGGCCTGGCCGCCGAGGGTGCCGGAGAGCACTACCTGAAGGCCGAGGGGCAGGCGCGGGCGCTGGGGCTGGCCGCGAAGGTGCTGTGCTGGCCGCTGGTCGGTCCGTTGATGGCCCTGGCGCATGCCACGCCGTATGTGCTGAGCGCCGCGAGCGCGGCGGGCTCGCTCGTCTGCGCCGTGGTGCTGCCGCGCCAGATCGCGCCGGAGGGACGCGACCGGGCCGGGAAGAGCCCGGGCGGCGGGCTCACGTTCCTGCGCGATGCCACCACGGCGCTGCGCTGTGTGTGGGCCACGCCGTGGCTCGCCCTGCTCATGGTGCAGGGCGTGGCCGTCTTCACGCTCTCGCGGATCTGCCAGGTCAACCTCTTCCAGCCGGTGCTGCTGGACCACGGCATCCCGGAGGGCTCGCACGGCGGTGTGCTGGCCGCCATGACCGTCGCGGAGGCGGTGGCCTCGGCCCGGCCGCAGTGGCTCGGCTCGCGGCTGTCACCGGTGGCCTGGGTCTCGCTGCTCAGCCTCGCGATGGCGGCCGCGCTGGCGGGCAGCACCCTCGGCGGGCCCTGGACCGTCATCGCCCTGCTGTGCGTGTTCGCCGCGGTCACCGGGTTCGCCTATCCGCTGCAGCGCAAGCTGGTGAACGACGCCATTCCGGCGGGTGCGCCACGGGCCACCCTGCTGTCCGTCGAGAGCATCGTGGACCGGGCCGTGTGCGCGCTGGCGGCCGTGGCCGCGGGCGTCTATCTCTCGGCGGGCCGGCTGGACGCGCTGCTGTGGCACAGCGCGGTGGTCACCGGCGTGGTGATGCTGGTCCTGCAGCTGGTCCTGCGGCGGGCCCCGGGACGGCCCCGCAAGCAGCCGGCCGCGGAGCCGGTCCCGGAGCTGGTCACCACGGCAGGAAACCCCTGAGCATCACCGTCATACTGAGGGGGTGCGCGGTACCGGTGCCGGGCGCTACGGCGAAGGCATGTTCCGCCCGGAAGAGACCGGCGAGGCCGGTCGTATCGACCTGGGAGCGCTCGCCTACGACGAGGGGAGCGCCGCCCGGTTGGCGACGCTGGGCGCCGGTCCCGGCTGGAACTGCCTGGACGTGGGCGCGGGAACCGGCACCCTCGCCCGGTGGCTGCTGGAGTCCGCCGGTGTGACCACGGTCCTCGCGGTGGACCGTGACACCCGGTTCCTCACCGCCCACGGCACACCTGGCCTGTCGGCGCTGAGCGCCGACATCACCGCGCCGGACTTCGATCCCGGCCGGTTCCAGCTGGTGCACGCGCGGTTCGTCCTGATGCATCTGCGCTCCTGGCGCCGCATGATCGCCAAACTGGTCTCGCTGGTCGCGCCCGACGGGGTGCTGGTGCTCAGCGACGCCGTGGACCTGACGAGCGCCGCCGCACTGAGCACCCCGTACACCACGGTCATGCGGGCGATGTGGCAGGCGCTGCGGGAGACCATCGGCACCGACATCTCGTGGGTGGCGGACTACCCGCAGCTCCTGCACGAGGAGGGGCTGTGCGAGGTGGCCGCCGAGATCCACGTTCCCCCGTTGGTGCCGGGCAGCGCGATCAGCCGCTTCTGGGCCGATACGTGGGACCGGGCCCGGGGCGCCGTGCTGGCGACCGGGCGGGTGGACGAGGCGCAGCTCGAACGGGCGGTGCACGATCTGTCCTCGCCCGGGTGCGCCGGCCTCTCCCCCGGGATGCTCACCGCTTGGGGATGGAGGACCGAGGAGGCCGCCCGTGACCACCACTTCTGACCGGGAGCGTGTCTGGGAGCTGCACACCACCAGCGAGTTCAGCAGCCTCGATCTCGACACGACGATGGCCACCATGTCGGACGAGCCGGAGGTGGTGCATGTGCCCACGGCGATGGGCGCCCGCGGCAGGGCGTCCGTGCGGCACTTCTACCGCCGCTGGTTCGTGGGGCACAACGCGGCGGATTTCGCCATCGCGCCGCTGACCCGCACCACGGGCGGGACGCGGCTCGTCGACGAAATGCTGGTCTCGTTCACCCACGACGTCGAGGTGCCGTGGATCCTCCCCGGTGTGCCGCCGACCGGACGGCGCGTCGAGATCCCGCTCATCGCGGTGGTCTCGTTCGAGGGCGCGCTGATCTCCGGTGAGCACATCTACTGGGACCAGGCCGCGGTGCTCGGCCAGACCGGCCTCCTCCCGGCGGAGACGATGGCGCGGCTGCCGGTCGTGGCGGATCAGCACGGGGCGCTGACGGACGGCCCGCTCAATCAGCTGGCCGGCGAACAGCGCCGCGGCTGAGTCCGCCACCGGGCCGGGCCCCCGGCCCCGCACTGCCCCGCCGGCACCACCCCAGCGCTTCGACGGCCGTGCCGGGCAGGGAGGTTCAGCCGGCCTTGGGGAGTTGCTGGGTGGAGCAGTGGATGCCGCCGCCGCCCTCGCCGAGGTGGTCGACGGGCACCGGCACCACCTTCCGCCCCGGGTACAGCTCCCGCAGGACGGCCGCGGCCCGGTCGTCGGCCTTCCGGTCGCCGAAGCGGGGCATGATGACCCCTCCGTTGACCACGTAGTAGTTCACATAGCAGGCCAGGAAGCCCTTCCCCCGGCGCCCGATGTCGGCGGGCTCGGGCAGTTCGACGACATCGAGCCGCTTCCCCCGGGCGTCGACGGCCCGTTCCAGGACCGTGCGGGCCTGTTCGTAGGCGGGGGTGAAGGCGTTCGGGCGGGCGTGCTCGGCCGGGGTGCTCAGGACCACGACGCCGGGTTCGGAGAACCGTGCCAGCGCATCGATGTGATAGTCCGTGATGTCCTTGCCCTTGACGCCCTTCACCCAGATCACCGTGGTGGCGCCGAACAGGTCCTCCAGCGCCCGCTCGATGTCCTTGCGGGAGGCGCCGGGGTTGCGGTTGTCGTTGACCAGCGAGCTCTCCGCGACCAGCAGGGTCCCCCGGCCATCGCCCTCCACCGCCCCGCCCTCGGCGGTGATCGGCGCCTTGATCCTGGTGAGGCGCTCGTCGTCCAGGACCGTGCGGGCGACCCGGGCGTCGCGGCCGTGCTCCTGCTTGTTGCCCCAGCCGTTGAAGTTGAGGTCGACGCCGGCGACGCCGTCGGGCCCGAGGACGAAGACCGGGCCGCTGTCCCGCATCCACAGGTCGTCCACCGGGACCGGGACGACCTCCACGCCGGACCCGCACGCCCGACGGGCCGCCTGCGCCTCCTGTTCGTTGGCCAGAAGGGCCACCGGCTCGAACTCGGCGATGGTACGGGCGATGCGGGCGATGTCCTCGCGCACACCGGCGAGGTCCGGCCCCCAGATCCGGCGGGTGGGCCACGCCATATAGGTCGACTCGTGCGGATGGGCCTCCTCGGGCAGCCGCCATCCGCCGCCTGACTCGGCGCCCGCGGGGACCGCGCTCCCTCCGCGCGCCGCGGGCCGGCCGCCGTCCTGGGCGCCGCAGGCACCCAGGGCTCCGCCTACGGCCGCGACCATCGCCGCTTGCAGTGTCCGACGTCGGGATATATCCATGATCAAGCCCCCTGACTGAAATTTTGGTCAGGACGATAGTAGGGCATGATCGGGTCCGAGCCACCTTGATTCCTCGGACCCCGGGAGCATGCGATGCCGGACAGGCCCACCCAGATCCTCGAAGCCGCCGCCCGGCTGATCGCCCGGCGCGGCGTCCGCGGGCTGCGCGTCGAGGAGGTGTCAGCGGAGGCCGGCGTCTCGACCGCACTGATCTACTACCACTTCAAGGACCGCACCGGACTGCTGCGCCGCACCCTGGAGTTCATCAACCGGCGCGCGGTCCGCTACACCGACGCCGCCTTCGACGTCTCCGACGATCCGCGGACACAGCTCACCGAGATCCTGCTGCGGGAGCTGCAGGACGTCCCGCACGTCAGGGAGAACAGCGCGGCGTGGGGCGAGTTGCGCGCCACCGCCGTCTTCGACCCGGACCTGCGGGAGCTGCTGGCCACCGCGACCCGCGAGTGGAACGACGATCTCGCCGACCTGATACTCCGGGCCCGGGCGGCCGATCCGGCGCTCGCCGGGACCGACCCGCAGGCGGCGGCCGAGCGGCTCACCGCCCTGGTCGAGGGCGTGAGCGAACGCTGGCTGAGCGGCACCACCTCGCTCCAGCGGGCCCACGAGCTGATCCGCGGTGCGGTCGAGGCGGAACTCCGGCCCGCCTGAGGAGCGTTCCGACCGGCCTGCCCGGCCCCGCGGCTGTCATGGCCCGCGGGGCCGGGCCTTTTGCCGTGGAGCGGCGCCATACCGGAGGAACTGAGTTCTTCGGCCAATAAGAGGACATCAACGACTGTTTTCGGTCGGATTCCGTCGCGTGACCCTCTGTGACGATCCCCCTCTCCCGGCGCACCATCACCACGGAATCTCCTTCTCACGAGGAGAGTCAACATATGGCGGTCATGCGGTTGTTGCCGGAATCTGCCGGAGAATTTTCGGTTCTGGTGTGTAAATAGTGAAGAAACGCGTCCGAAAGTGTGCATCGGGTTTTGACCCTTGATCGACCGGTCAGCCATGGTCGACCACATGCCCGACATACCCCGACCCGCGGCCAGCGGCCCGCTGCGTCTGCGCGACTTCCGCCTTCTGCTCGCCGGTGCCGCGGCCGGACAACTCGGCGCCCAGGTCACCCTGGTCGCCCTGCCGCTCGTCGCGGTGCTCGTACTCGACGCCCCCGCCTTCCAGGTGGGACTGCTCACCGCCGCGGAGACCGCCGCGTTCCTGCTGGTCGGGCTGCCGGCCGGGGCCTGGGTCGACCGGATGCGCAAGCTGCCGCTGATGATCCGCGCCGATGTGGTGCGGGCCCTGGCGATGGCGAGCATCCCGCTGGCCGCCGTCGCCGGTGTGCTGACGATGGCGCAGTTGTACGTCGTCGCCCTGGTGACCGGCGTGGCGACGGTCTTCTTCGACGTCGCCCACCAGAGCTTCCTGCCCCAGCTGCTCCCCCATGACCAGTTGGTCTCGGGCAACGGGGCGCTGGAGACGGTCCGTTCCTCGGCGCAGGTCGCGGGTCCCGGGATCGGCGGCGGTCTCGTCCAACTGCTGGGCGCCGCACTGGCCATCGTCGCCGACGCCGTCGGCTATGCGCTCTCCGCGCTGTTCCTGTGGGGCATCAAGCACCCCGAGAGCCTCCCCGAACGCGGGCCGGAGGCCTCGCTGCGCCGGGACGTCGGTGAGGGGCTGCGCTTCGTCTTCGGGCACCGGCTGCTGCGCGTGATCGCCGTGACGACCGGGCTGGGAAACTTCTTCACCGCGGTGCTGATGGCCACTCAGTCCGTCTTCCTGGTGCGCGTGCTGGGACTGGCCCCCGGAGTGGTCGGCCTCCTGCTGGCCGCCTCGGCCGTGGGCGGACTGGCCGGGGCGCTGTGCGCGGGCCGGCTCGCCGCCCGGCTCGGCCAGGCCCGGATCATCTGGCTGTCCGCGCTGGTCACCGGCCCGTTCGCGCTGCTGTGGCCGCTTTCCGGACGCGGCGCCGGGGCCGCGCTGTTCGCCCTCGGCTCCGGCGTGGTCTTCTTCGGCGCCGTGGTCTACAACGTGGCTCAGGTGAGCTTCCGCCAGTCCCTGTGCCCGCCCCGGCTGCTCGGCCGGATGAATGCCACACTGCGGTTCCTGATGTGGGGCACCCTGCCGCTCGGCGCACTGGCCGGCGGCGCCCTGGCGGATGCCTTCGGGGCCCGGGTGGCGCTGGTGTGGTGTGCGGCCGGATTCCTGCTCGTACCGCTGCCGCTGCTGCTCTCCCCGCTGCGGCGGATGCGTGAACTGCCCGTCGCCGCACCGGCGGAGGACACGGATGCCGTCCCGGACGGCACCTCCGACCAGGCCGAGCCCGCGCCCCTCGGCTGACGGCAGGGCACCACGTCCGGCCCCACCCCTGCGGCCTGCGCTCGCGCACGGCCTCTTTTCCCTGCGCCACCGTTCCTGCTTCTTCAGCCCTGCTTCCTGCGTCTTTGCCCTGCGTCGCCTCCCGCGACGCCGGTCCCCACGTCAGAGAGGATCACGTGCTCAGCATCACGAGCCAGTACCTGGCCCGCTACCGGCGACTCGACACCGGCGACGGGGCCCCGGTCCTGCTGCCCGTCACGGGCGCCCAGCGTCGCTTCGCACTGGTGCGTGCCATGGACCCCGCCGGGCGGCCGGACCTCGTGCCGATGTTCTTCGCCTTTCCGCACGGCACGGTGGATCCCGTACGCCTCGCGGCGGCCGCGAACCGGCTCGCCGCCCTGCACCCCGTGCTGCGCTCCCGGCTCACCGTGCTGCGCGGCACCCCGGTGCTCCGCCCGGAAGAGCCGCAGGTGCCCGTGACCCGGCTGGCCTGCGCGCCCGGTGAGGACGCGGCCACCGTGCTGCGTCGCGCCCTGGGCAGCTGGCCCCCGCAGGGTGCGCCGCTGCGGCTGTTCCTGGTGCAGGACGGTCCCGGGGGCACCGAAGAGGTGCTCGCCGTGGTCCTGGACCACACCGCGTGCGACGGCCAGTCGCTGGCCCGGATCGTCGAGGAACTCGGCGCGGCCTACGACGAGGGTCCCGGCTCCGGACGGCCCGACGCCTTTGAGGTCGCGGCCGAGCTGGCCGCCTACCGGGACGCCGTGCTGCTCCAGCTCGACGCCGAGGAACGCGCGGGCGCACCGGCGGCGATGGCGTACTGGGGGGAACGGCTCCGCGCGGTGCGCGAACAGGCCCCGTTGCCCCGGCCGGACTCCCCCGCCGCCGGGTCGGCGCCGAGCGGTTCGGCCGCGGTGCGGATGCCCGCGCCGCCGGCCGGTGTGCCCTTCCCCGACCTGCTCCACGCCTGCCGGGCGGCGGCAGCGGTGCTGTTCGGGGCCGGCCATGTGGTGCCGCTCGGCTACCCGTGGGGCGGCCGGCCGCCCGGCGCCGCACCGGTGCTCGGCTGCTTCCTCAACACCGTGGTCTTCCCGACCGCCACCGGGGACGCACCCGCGGCGTCCGCGACGGCCGAGGCCTGGTGGGACGACCTGGACCACGCCGCCACCCCCTTCGACGCCGTGGTGCACGCCGCCCGCGCGGCCGGCTCCGGCTGGACCGGACGGCTCGACGGCATGCTGACCGTCGACGACGCCCGGCGACACCCCCCGCTGCGGCTGGGCGGCGTGACGGGCCGTGAGGTCCATATCGACGGCCGGGCCGTGCGCGGTCCGTTCGCGGTCTCCGTCACCCAGGGCCCCCAGCTGCACCTGCGGATGGTGTGGGACCGCGCGATCCTCCCCGACGACACCGCCGAGAGCGCCTTCACCGCGCTCGCCGACGCGCTGCGGACGCCGGCGCCGACGCCCGCCTGACCCGCTCCGGGGCCCCGCCCCGCACTCGCCTTCCGACACCCGCCGGACCACGCCGCGCGATCCGCGGCCCGGTCCGTGCACCCCAGGCCGGGCCCGACCATGCCCCGGCCGGAGAAACCCGCCCCGACAACCTCAGGGATCGCCCATGCTTCCGCTCTCCTCCTCGCAGGAGATCGTCTGGCTGCACGAACAGGTGCAACCGGGCAGCCGCGCCTACAACTTCACCGCCGCACTCGACCTGTGGGGCACCCTCGACACCGAGGCGCTGCGCCGTGGACTCGCCGCCACCCTCGACCGCCACCCCGGTCTGCGGCTGGAACTCGTCGCCGTCGCCGGGGCGATGCCGGGGCAGCGGGTCGCCGAGGCCTGTGTGCCGCGGCTGCACACGGTGGACCTGAGCGGGGAGGCGGACCCGGAGCGCGCGTTCCAAGAGCTGCTGCGCACCGAGGCGGAGACTCCGCTCGACACCTTCGAGGCACCGCTGCTGCGCTGGACGCTGGTCCGGCTCGCGGACGAGCGGCACCGGCTCATCCACGTCGAACACCACCTGATCCACGACGGTCACTCGTTCGCGATCCTGCTGCGCGACGTGTTCTCCGTCTACCGGGGCCACGTCCTGGGCGAGCCGGTGGAGCTGCCGTCCGCGCCGTCGTACGCCGACCACGTCCGGGCGCGTACCCGGGACGAGGAGGCCGCGGAGCGGCGGGACGGTCTGGAGTTCTGGGCCGGTGAACTGCGCGAGATGTCCTACGACATGCCGCTGCCCGGTCTGACCCGGCCCGGCTCCCGGCGCCGGCACCACGGCGGACAGCTGCGGCAGTCGATCGGTGCGGATCTGGCGGAGGCGCTGCGCGGCCATGCCCGTGAGCGCGGTCTGACGCCGTTCGCCACGCTCCTGGGGCTCTTCGCCGAACTGCTGCGCCGGCACAGCGGCCGCTCGCAGATGGTGATCGGCACCGCGGTAGGCAACCGCCCGCGCGGTTTCGAGGGCGCGGTGGGCATGTTCGTCAACACCATCCCGCTCGCGCTCCGGCTGGACCCGGCCGCCCCGGCCGAGGAGTCCATGGACGAGGTGACCGACACCCTCATCCGTGCGCTGCCGCACCAGGAGGTGCCGATCCAGGAGCTGACCCGCACGCTCGGCCTGCACACCTCGGGCGCCGACAACCCGCTGTTCAGCGTCATGTTCAGCGCCCACGACGCCGAGCTGCCCGAGGTCGACGTCCCCGGTCTGGACATCACCCTGTTCGAGGGCTTCAACACCGGCACCACCCGCTTCGACCTGGACGTCGTGCTGCTGCCGGACGACCGGCGCGGGGTCGGCCCCCGGCACGGCGCGGCGGGGATGACCCTGGTCTGGGACTACGACGCCGACATGTTCGGCGAGGACGTGGCGAAGCTGCTCGCCGGACGGTTCCTGGACCTGCTGCGGGCGTACCTCGACGCGCCCGGCGCCGCCCTGGCCGACCTGGCTTTGCCGGCCGCGCCGCAGGCCCTCCCGGCCGCCGCCGCGCCGGCGCCGGAACACGATCCGCTCGACCCCGCGACCGCGCACGACGCATCCCTGCCCGCCCTGCTCGTCGGCGCCCGCCGGATCACCTACGGCGACCTCGATGCCCAGGTCACCTCGCTGGCGGAGCGGATGCGGGCGGCGGGAGTGACCGCCGGGCAGCCGGTGGCCGCCGTGCTGCCGCGCGGTGCCGACTCGGTCGTGGCGCTGCTGGCCTGTCTGCGGACCCGGGCGGTGTACTGCCCGCTGTCGCCGTCCGACCCGCAGGCCCGCCTCGAACTGCTGCTGGGCCGGCTGGGTCCGGCGCTGGTGCTGACCTCCGCGGACGCCTCGGTCACGCTGCCCGACGGGCTGCCGACGGCGACGGTCGACGCCCCGGTCCTGCCGCCGGCCCGGGCCGCCGAGGTCGTGCCCGGTGCCGCCTACATCATCCACACCTCCGGCTCGACGGGCGTGCCCAAGCCCGTCGCCGTCGGCCGTGCGGCGCTGGAGAACCATCTGACGGGCGCCGCCGACCGGTTCGGGCTCGGCCCGGGCGACCGGGTGCTGCTGTTCGCCCAGCCGTCGTTCGACGTGGCCCTCGAAGAGGTGCTGCCGTCGCTGTACGCCGGGGCGTGCCTGGTCGCCCCCGAGCGCGAGGTACCCACCGGCACCGAGCTGGCCGCACTGCTGGTCGCCGCCCGGGTCACCGTGGCCAACCTGCCGACGAGTTACTTCCTCGCCACCCGCGAGGAGATGCGCCCCGTACTCCGCGACGGGCACTGGGCGCCGCGGCTGCTGGTGCTCGGCGGGGAACGCCTCCCGGCGGACGTGATGCGGGCCTACCTGGCCGACTCCGACAGCACCGTGCTCAATGTCTACGGCGTCACGGAAGCCGCCATCAGCTCCACCGTCCAGGAGATCACCCGGGACGGGCTCGCCGACGGCGCGGAGATTCCGCTCGGCACCGAGCTGCCCGGCGAACGGATCCATGTCCTGGACGCCCACCACCGGCCGCTGCCGGACGGCGCGGTCGGTGAACTGGCCATCGCCGGAGCCGGGTTGGCGGAGGGGTACGTCGGCAACCCGGAGACCACCGCCGCCCGGTTCATCGACGTCGAGGCCCTCGGCGGCGAGCGGGTCTACCTCACCGGCGACCTCGGCTACCGCGGCCTCGACGGACTGCTCTACTTCCTGGGACGCCGCGACCACCAGGTCAAACTGCGGGGCTACCGCATCGAGCTGGAGGAGGTGGAGGCCGCCGCCTCCGCCGCGCTCGGCGGCCGGTCCTGCGCCGTCGTCCTGGACCGTGACGCCGCGGGCGGGCCCCGGCTGGTCGGCTTCCTGGAGAGTGCGGACGACGGTGCGCCGTGGGACGAGCAGGCGTTGCACACGGAGCTGAGCCGCCGGCTGCCGAGCGCCCTGGTACCGGGGCGCTGGGCACGGCTCGATGCCATGCCGCGGCTGGCCGGGGGCAAGCCGAACCGCGTCGCGCTGACCCGCCAGGCCTCTGCGCTGGAGCCGGCCGTCCCCGTCGAGGAGAACCCGGGCGCACCCGCGCCGCTGCCGTCCGATCCGATGACGGAGCTGCTGGCCGAGGGCTGGCGGGAGGCGCTGGGCCACGGCCGCTTCGACGCGTCCTCGGACTTCTTCCGGTCCGGCGGCCATTCGCTGCTCGCCGCGCAGTTGGCGGCCTGGCTGGAACCGCGGCTGGGGCAGCGTCCGCCGCTGCGGCTGCTCTTCCAGAACCCGGTGCTGGCCGACCAGGCCACCGCGCTCGCGGCCGTCGGCACCCCCGCCGTGTCCGCCCCCGCCGCCTCGACCACTGTGACGGAGTCCCGATGACCCAGCCGACGACCGCCCGGACGGCGGCCCCGACGACGGCCGCCGGCACCCGGCGGACCGACCCGTACAGCAGCACGCTCAGCATCGCCCGCACCGCCGCCCCGGCCACCGAGGACCCGGGCGGAGTGCTCGCCCTCTTCGAGGAGTGGGCCCGGCGTTCGCCGGAGGCTCCCGCGGTGATCGACGGTGCCCACACCTGGACGTACCGGCAGATCGACGACGCCGCCGAGGAGAGTGCGCGGGCGCTGCGCGACCGGGTGCGGCCCGGAGACCTGGTCGGCGTCTGCCTCGACCGTTCGGCCGCGCTGGTGGTGACCGCCGTCGCGCTCGCCAGGCTCGGCGCCGTCTATCTGCCGATGGGCCCCCGCCCCGGCGAGCGCCGCACCGAGGCCGTCACCGAGGACCTCGACGTCGCCTGTCTGATCGGCGATCCCGAGGTCCTGCCGCCCCGGCACCGGGCGGCCGAGCACCTGCCGCTGGCGCTGCCCGGCGAGGGCGCCAACGCCACCGCCACGGTGGTGGCGGCGTTCGCCGCGCCCGCCGCCACGGCCCGTCGCGCCCCCTCCGGGGCGTTCTACGCCGTGCTGACCTCGGGCTCCACCGGCCGCCCCAAGGCGGTGGCGGTCGGCGAGCCCGCGCTGGCCGCGCTGTTGGACTGGCACCGTGCCACGAGCGGTCTGGCCCCCGGCGACCGGCAGTCCCTGCTGATCGGCGTCGCGTTCGACCCGCATCTGCTGGAGCTGTGGGCCGGGCTGACGTCCGGTGCCGCGCTGGTGCCCGCGCCGGACGAGGTCCGCTGGGACCCGATGGTGCTGGCCGACTGGTGGCGGGAGTCCGCGGTGTCGGTGTGCGTCGCGGCCACCCCGATGGTGGAGCCGCTGCTGGAGCGGCCCTGGCCACAGGACCTGACACTGCGTCATCTGTTCGTGGGCGGCGACCGGATGCGCCGCCGGCCCGGCGCGGACGTGACCGCCGCCGTCCACAACGCCTACGGTCCGGCCGAGGCCACCGTGGTCTCCACCGTGTACACCATGCACGGCTCGGACAGCGCGGCGGGCACCGGGTCCGCGCCGCCGATCGGCCGCCCCCTCCCGGGGGTGACCGTGGTCGTCGCCGACGCGGACGGCCGGCCCGTCGAGCGGGGCGCGGAGGGTGAACTCCTCATCGGCGGAGGCGGTCTGGCGCTCGGCTACCTCGATCCCGAACTGACCGCGCGCCGCTTTCGCGCGATGCCCGAGGGGCTCGACCTGCCCGGCGTGGAGCGCCTGTACCGCACCGGGGACCGGGTGCGGATGCCGGATGACGGGGAGCTGGAGTTCGTCGGCCGCCTCGACGACCAGGTCAAGATCAGTGGGGTACGGATCGAACCGGCCGAGGTGGAGGCCGCGTTCGAGAAGGACCCGGCGGTGCTCGGCGCCGTCGTCGCCGCGCCGCGTACCGCCGACGGCCGCACCCGCCTGGTGGCGTACGTCCGGGCTGCGGCCGGCGCGGTGCTCACCGCGGAGGCGCTGCTGCCTGCCGTACGCGCCTGGCTGCCGGAGCAGGCGGTGCCCTCGGACGTACGGATCGTGGACTCCTTCCCCCTGGACGCCAACGGCAAGGTGGACCGGGCCGAGCTGGCCCGGCGGGCGGCCGGCGGCCACGAGCCCCGCCCCGGCGACGCCCCCGAGGACGGCGGCCTGCCCGCCGACGCCACCCCCGGCGAGCGGCTGGTGCTGAGCGCCGTCCGTGAGCTGCTCGACCGGCCCGGGACCTCGCTGACGGACAGCTTCACCGGCTCCGGCGGCACCTCGCTGCTCGCCGCCCGGCTGCTGACCGTCATCGAGAAGGAGAGCGGGGTACGGCTGCGCGCCCCCGAACTGCTGCGGCAGCCGGACCTGCGCGCGGTGGCGCTGCTCGTCGACACCCGCCTCGCCGCCCGGCAGCCGGCGGGAGCCTGAGATGACCATCCGCACCCCGCACACCCCCGACACCCGGAAGGAAGGCCCCGTGCCCACCGAAGGCACCTCGCAGGGCGGGCACACCCCGTCCGGTGACCGTCCCGCGCCCGCCCCGGCGGCCGAACGGCCCGCGGCCGCGGCCGGACCGGCGGCCCTGGTGGCCCGGCATGCCGCACGGACCCCGCAGGCCCTGGCCGTGGCGGACGGCGACACCACGCTCACCTACGCCCAGCTCGTCTCCTCGGCCCGTGCGCTCGCCGCTCACCTGCGCGCACACGGCGTGCGCCGGGGCGACTCGGTGGCGCTGCTGATGCCGCGCTCCGCACGCACGGTCGTCGCCCAGCTCGCGCTGTGGTGGGCGGGCGCCGTGTGCGTACCGCTCGACCCGGCACATCCGCGTTCGCGTTCCGAGGCACTGGCCGCCGACGCGGGCGCGACGCTGACCGTCGGGGACGCCAAACTCCTCGAATCCGCGGCCCTCTCCGGCGCCACGCTCGCGCTGCCCGGTGAGCCGCTGGTGGACGGCGAGGACCTCCCCGGCGCCGAACTCGCGCCGGACGACGCGGCGTTCATCATGTTCACCTCGGGATCGACCGGCCGGCCCAAGGGCGTCGCGATCCCGCACCGCGCGATCGCCGAGCTGGTCTCCGACCCGGCGTACCTCACCCTCACCTCCCGCGACCGGGTGCTCTTCCACTCGCCGATGACCTTCGACGCCTCGACCTTCGAGGTGTGGGGAGCCCTCGCCAACGGAGCCGCCGTAGTGGTGTGCACCGCCGAACGGCCCTCGTTCGAGGACCTGGCCCGGCACGTGGAACGCCACGGCGTCACCGTCGCCTTCTTCACCACCGCGCTCTTCCACCAACTCGCCGCCCGCCGCTCCCGGATCTTCTCGCTGCTGCGCACGGTGGTCGTGGGCGGCGAGGCGCTGTCCGCGCACCATGCCCGCGAGGTGCTCCACGCCTTCCCCTGGCTGGAACTGGTCAACGGCTACGGGCCGACGGAGGCGACGACCTTCACCACGGCGCACCGCGTCACCGCCGGCGACTGCGACGGCCAGGTACCCATCGGCCGGCCGGTCGCCGGGGCGACCGTGCACCTGCTGGACGAGGCCGGCCGGCCGGTCCCGGACGGGGAGCACGGCGAACTGTGGATCGGCGGCAGCCGGCTGGCGCACGGCTACACCGGGCAGCCGCAGCTGACCGCCGAGCGCTTCCGCGACCACCCCGGTCTGGGGCGTCTCTACCGCTCCGGCGACCTCGTCTCCCGGCGTCCGGACGGCACCCTCGACTTCCACGGGCGGACGGACGACCAGGTGAAGGTCCGTGGCTTCCGGATCGAACCGGCGGAGATCGAACACGCCCTGCGCGAGCAGCCCGAGGTGGCGGACGCGGCCGTCGCCGTGCACCGCCCCTCCCCCGACGACGCCCGCCTGGCCGCCTTCCTCGTGGCCTCGCCCGGTCCGGTGCCCCGCCCCGAGACCGTGCGGGACCGGCTCGCCGCCGTCCTGCCCGCCCATCTGGTCCCCGACGACGTGCGGATGGTCGACGCGCTGCCGCTCACCGCCTCGGGGAAGGTCGACCGCCGCGCGCTGACCGATCTGCTCACCACGGACGGACCCGACGCACCGGCCGGACCGCTCGGTCCACTGGAGCAGGCCGTCGCCGAGGTCTGGGGCCGGTCGTTGGGCCGCGAGGTCACCCGCCCGGATGCCGACTTCCTCGCGCTGGGCGGTCACTCGCTGCTCGCGCTCGCGGTCACCGACGACCTGCGCGAGGAGCTCGGCGTCGAGCTGACGCTCGCCGACTTCTTCGCCGCCCCCACGGTGGCGGGGCACGCCGCGCTGGTCGAGCGCGCGCTCCTCGCCGCGCACAGCGATCTGCACCCCGGCGCCCCGGAGGACACCGATGGCCACTGACACCCCCGCCGCCGCGGCGCTCCAGGAGGAGTTGCTGCGCCGGGCGCGCGCCCGCGCCGGCCGCCCCGCCGCCGCTCCCGCTCCCGCACCCGTCCGGCAAGGTCCCGCGCCGCTCTCCCACGCCCAGCGCCGCATGTGGCTGATGGACCGGCTGGGCCACGGTGACGCCTCGTACAGCGTGCCCTTCGCCACCCGGCTGCGCGGCCCGCTCGACCTCGACGCACTGACCGCCGCGCTGACGTCGCTGGTACGCCGCCACGAGATTCTGCGTACCCGCTACGGGCAGCAGGACGGTGAGCCGTACCAGGAGGTGCGGCCGGCTCCGGAAACGATCGCCGTGCGTGTCGTGGAGGCGGACGCGGACGGCTCCGGCACGCTGCTGGCCGAGGAGGCGCACCGCCCCTTCGACCTCGCCGCCGGTCCCCTCCCGCGCGCCCTGGTGCTGCGGCACGGGGAACAGGACCACACCGTACTGCTGACGTTCCATCACATCACCATCGACGGACCCTCGTTGGAGACCGTGGCCGGGGAACTGGCCCGGGACTACGCGGCGGCCGCCCGGGGCACCGCCGCCGAGGAGCAGCCCGAGCCGCCGCAGTACGCGGACTTCGCGCGCCGCGAGCAGGCGGCCGCCGACCGTCTCGAACAGGGCCTGAGCCACTGGGCCGGCCGCCTCGAAGGCATCGCCCCGCTGCGTCTGCCGCGCCCCGCACAACCGCCCGCCGACACGGTCCGCCGTCCGGCCGGCACCCGGACCGTTCCACTCGACCCGCGGGTGCCCGCCGCGCTGCGCGCACTGGGCCGGCAGCACCGGGCCACCCTGTTCACCGTGGCGCTCGCCGCGTCCTTCGCCGCACTGCACCGTTTCACCGGCGAGGGCGACCTGGTGATCGGGGTCGCCGGCACCCACCGGCAGGGCGCGGACATGCGCGGCCTGGTCGGACTGTGCGTCAACACCCTCCCGGTGCGGGTGGACACCACGGGCGACCCGTCCTTCGGCGCGCTGGTGGAACGCGTACGGGACGCGCTGCTGGAGGCCCAGCAGCGCCGCGAGGTGCCCTTCGACCTCATCCTGGAGCGGCTCGGCGCCGCCGCCCGCGACACGGACGGGTCGGCGCTGATCCGGGTGACCGCGGACGTCCTGGGCACACCCACCACACTGCGGCTGCCGGGTCTGACGGACGAGTACGTCGAGGTCGGCGCCGGCGAGGCCAAGTTCGACCTCTCCTTCGGCATGGTGGACACCGACGCCCCCGCCGGACTCGTCCAGTACAGCCGGACCGCGCTGGACGAGGAGGCGGCGGCCGCGCTCGGTGCGCACTACGCCGCCCTGCTCACCGCGGTGGCGGACGAGCCGGGGCTTCGGCTGTCCCGGCTGCCCGGTGCGCCGCCGGCACCCCGCGAGGAGACCGGCGGGCACCCGGCCGAGGTGCTGCTGCGCTCGCACCCCGAGGTGGCCGAGGCCGCCGTGGTCGCACCGGCCGGCGGACCGCTGCTGGCGTACGCCGTCCTGCGCGGCATCGGCGGCCCGTCGCCCGCCGAGCTCCGCTCCCGTCTGCGCACGGCGCTGGCCGCGGAACTGGTACCCGCCGCGGTGACCCTGCTGGACACCCTGCCGCGCAAGGCCGACGGTACGGCGGACGTGGCGCGGCTCCCGGGCCTCCCGTCGGCCCCCGCGCCGGAAGGGGCGCACGCCGATGCCGTGACCGAAGGGTTCACCGACCTCCTGGGGAACACCCCCGGGCCGGACGACGACTTCTTCCTCCTCGGCGGCCACTCCCTGATCGCCGTCCAGCTCGCCGAGCGGCTGCGCCAGGCGCTGAAACTGCCGCTGACCGGCCTCGACATCATGCAGGCGCGCACCCCGCGCGCGGTCACCGCCCTGTTGGACGCACGGGAGGCGGAGCGCGTCGCCGCGCCCTCGGCCGCCCCTTCCCGCCCGCGGCGTACGCGCGAGGGGACGGTCCTGGTCACCGGCGGCACCGGCGGTGTCGGTGCCTTCGTGCTGCGCGAACTGGCCGCCCGGGGACGTCCGGTACTGGCCCTGGCCCGCCCCGAGTCGGCGCATCTGGTCGCAGCGGAGGGCGTGGACGTCGTCGAGGGCGACCTCACCGACCTGGACGGGCTGCGCAAGGCCGTCGACAGCGCCGATGCGGTCATCCACGCGGCGTGCACCTTCACCCGCCCCGAGGTCGATGTGACGGCGATGGCCGCGATGGTCGGCGCCTGGTCGCGCGGTCCGTTCGTCTTCGTCAGCAGTGTGGACGCCTACGGCCACCCGGCCGGCGAGTGGGTGGCCGAGGAGTCGGCGCCCCGGCAGCCGCTGAGCGGCTACGGGCAGGCGAAGGTCGACTGCGAGGGGCTGCTGCTGCGGGCGGCCGGCGCCCAGGGCCGGGGCGGCGCGAGCGCGGTCCGTTCCCCGCTGGTCTGGGGGCCGCACCAGCGGCTGCGGGACCAGTTGCGCTGGGGTGCGACCGGTGTGCTCTACCAGGCGGCGCGGGAGGGCCGGCCGATCGTCCTTCCGCAACCGGGGACGCAGGGTCATACGTGGTACGGCGCGGCCTGGGTGCATGCCGCGGCGCTGGCCCGGGCCGTGGTGTCCGCGCTGGATTCCCCCGTGCACGGCGTCGCCAACGCCGTCAGCGGTCACCTCGCCTGGCGGGACCTCGCCACCGGGCTCACCGAACTGCTCGGCAGCGACAGCGAGATCCGTGAGACGGACGAGG
Organism: Streptomyces caniferus; assembly: GCF_009811555.1. GTDB lineage: Bacteria > Actinomycetota > Actinomycetes > Streptomycetales > Streptomycetaceae > Streptomyces > Streptomyces caniferus. The sequence goes on from NZ_BLIN01000003.1 coordinate 371,136, forward strand.
TCCACCCGGACCTCGATCACCGCTGGCACTACCGCGCCGACCGGCTGGCCCCGTCCCTGCGCGCACGGCCGGACGAGGACTGGCGCTCCGTGCTGGCCGCGATGGTCGGCCCGTCCGAGCGCTGACGGGCGTGACGGCCGGCGGAGGGAGACGCCCGATGGCCCCCCGGCCACCGGGTGCTCTCCCGCCGCCGGCCTGCCGCGGCCCGCTCGGGCCGTGCGGGCCGGCGGCGGTCTACTTGCGGCCGAGTTCCTGCGTCCAGTACGGCCGGAGCTTGCCGTCGAAGGCGACGCCCACGCCGGTGGTGTGGGAGGAGCAGCTGAGCATCTCGGTCCGGTCCTCCGGGTTGTCCCGCCAGGCGCGGAAGGCGTCCTCGGGTTCGGCGCCGTTCGGGGCGCGGTCCGCAGAGGAGTGGCGGTCGGCCATGTCCTGGCTGTGCCGGCGGGCGGTCTCCGTCAGGCGCGCATCGCGCCGCAGCGGTTCGCAACCGTGTTCCGCACGGGCTTCGTTGACGAGCCGGAGGGCCTCCGCCTCGTAGCGGTCGGCCCGCGGTGCGTCGTGCCGGGCGGTGGGCTGCTCGTCGGCGGACGCCCGGGTGGGGGCCGGGGTGTCCGGGTACTCGCTCGCCTTCGCGTCGTTCTGGGAGGAGAGCACGGCGAGGGCACCGATGAGCGCACCGGCCGAGACGACGATGCTCGGGGGAACCCTTCGGACCCGTTGCGGAGGGGCACCGCGGGAGTCGCGCGCAGGCGTGGACGAGTATTTCGCATTCAACTAAATATTCTCCATGCGTGGGGGGAGATACCCGGGAGCGGGCACGTCGCATTCAACGCACCACCCCTTCACCGGAGATGAAACCGGTCATGCGAAGGGGGCCTCCCGGAAGCCGGATTACCGTAACAAGACAACGGGCCCGGAGACCCTCTCAGGCCTTGGTTCAGCAACAATCTCTGCCGTGAGCTGGGAAATCAGGGCGGCATAATCCCTCGACACCACCCCGTCCGGGCATTCAGCATCGGTGGAATGATTCATCGACAAACCGGACCTGTTCGCCTCACGAAGCCCGCGCTTCCGTGTGTCCGAAAGTATGCGGGCGGTCACGGATCCGGGAAATTCCCGCCGCTCGGCCTGCCCCGCACGGAATCCCGCGGCCGGCTTGCGACGATGGGCGAGCTGCCGGGGCCGACGCCCTCCGGGTGCGGGACCGCCACCGGAGCGCGACACCTCGGTCAACCGGTACCGGTATCCGCGGACCTTCCGCGCGAAGACCTCCGTCGCCGCAAAGGAGCCCTGTATGAACGCCAGCACGGATCTGCTCGTCGACGCCTTCGGACGTATCCGTGAGGCCGTCGAGGACGCGGTCACCGGGCTCGACCCCGAGGACCTCGGCACCCGCCCCGACGACGCCAATTCGATCGCCTGGCTGGTCTGGCACCTCACCAGGATCCAGGACGATCACGTCGCCGGGGTGGCCGGCACCGAGCAGATCTGGACCTCGGACGGCTGGTACGACCGCTTCGAGCTCCCCTTCGCCGCCGACGACACCGGCTACGGCCACTCCGGCAAGGACGTGGCGGCCGTCCGCGGACTGAGCGCCCAGTTGCTGACCGACTATCACGGCGCCGTCCACGACAACACCGTGCAGTACCTCGCCGGGGTCGACGACAAGGACATGAAGCGCGTCGTCGACCGCGCCTGGACACCGCCCGTCACCCTGGGAGTGCGCCTCGTCAGCGTGATCGCGGACGATCTGCAGCACGCCGGACAGGCCGCCTACGTCCGTGGCCTGCTCGGTCTGTGAGGACCGGCCCGGACCCCGCCCCGGTCACCGCGGCCTCATCCGCCGCGGGGCAGGCGGTGCAGCTCCACCGCGGTGAGCCGGCCCGCCGAGAGCTCCGCCGTCATGTACGTGCAGTACGGCTGCCGGCGGCGGTCGGTCGGCGATCCCGGGTTCAGCAGGCGTAGCCGGTCGTCCGCCGTGGAGTCCCAGGGGATGTGGCTGTGCCCGAACACCAGCACATCGAGCTCGGGGAACCGTTCGGTGCAACGGCGCTCCCGCCCCGGCGCGGGTCCCGTCTCGTGCACCACGCCCAGCCGGACCCCCGCCAGTTCCGCGTACGCCACCTCGGGCAGCCGGGCCCGCAGCTCCGGACCGTCGTTGTTGCCGTACACCGCGATCAGCCGCCGGGCACGGGACTCCAGCAGATCCACCGTGGCGGTGTCGACCCAGTCGCCGGCGTGCACGACGACATCGGCGCGGGGCAGGTCGTCGAGCAGCTGTGGGGGCAGCTCCTTGGCGCGCCGGGGCACATGGGTGTCGGAGACGAGCAGCAGTCGCACGGGCTCTCCTCGGGTGTGCGTGCGGGCCTGACGGTCAGCGTTCCTGGGCGGTCGGCCGCACGGTGATCTCGTTGACCGCCATATGCGGCGGCTGCGTGACCATGAAGGTGATGACGCGGGCGATGTCCTCGGCCCGCAGCCAGGCCTCCGGCGGCATCCCGTGCGCCGCTCCGGCCTGGCTGCCGCCTCGGGTCATCTCCGTCGTGGTCATGCCCGGTTCCACGAGTCCGACCCGGACCTGCCGTCCGGTCACTTCCTGCCGGAGCGCCTCGCTGAAGGAGCACACCGCGTGCTTGGTGGCCGAGTAGACGCTGTTGTCCTTGCGGGGCACCCGGCCCGCGACCGAGCTGACGGTCACCAGGTCGGCCACGCCGCGCGGACCGTCCTGCGCCGCACGCAGCAGATGCGGGAGGGCCGCGTGCGACATCCGCAGCACCGCGGTGAAGTTGAGGTCGACCATCCGGTCCCAGTCCTCGGGATCACTGTCCTCCACCGCGCCGCGCGCACCGAAGCCCGCGTTGTTCAGCAGGACGTCCAGCCGCCCGAAGTGGTCGACGGTCTCCTCGACCGCGCGCCGTGCCTGCGCGGCCTCACCGAGATCGGCCGTCAGGGCGAGGGACGAGCCGCCCAGTTCGCCGATCGACGCCGTGAGCCGCTCCAGCCGTTCGGTGCGGCGGGCGACCAGTGCGAGGGAGCAGCCCTCCCGGGCCAGCGCCAGGGCGGCGGCCGCACCGATACCGCTGGAGGCGCCGGTCACCAGCGCCACGCTGCCCGACAGCGCCTTCCGGCCTGCGCCGCCGGCCGCCCCCTCCCGTTCCTGACGCGCCGTCACGGACTGCCCGGACTCCGACCTGCCCATCGTCTTCCCGCTCCTCCCGCTCGATCCCTTCGGCCCGCAGCGGCCGCCTCCCGGTGCGCGGATCCGTACCCCGCCGAGCGTCCGCTCTCCCGCCCCCTCTGCCATCTGCCCACCGCCCCGCGGCCCGTGCCGGCACCGGCTCCCGCGAATGCGGTGCGTACCCCCGGACAGCGGGTATCACCCACGGGAACCCCCCTTTTGGCTCTGGGAGCTGCTCATGAAGCACACCCATCCCCTGCCGGGCGACATCGGACTCACCCAAATATCCGGCGTCTGCGGCACGTTGATCCGCTTCGGACAGTGGATCAACGGAGACGGCTTCGCCGACTACGAACACGCCTTCCTCGTCCTGCCCGACAACCGGCTGCTGGAAGCCGAGCCGGGCGGCGCCCGCATCATGCCCCTCACCACCTACGCCGACGCGGACGTGCTCTACGTCTGCCCGGAAGACCTCACCGAACGGCAGCGCACCGCCATCTGCCTGGCCGCCACCCGCCATGTCGGGGTCCCCTACAGCTTCCTCGACTACCTGGCGATCGCCACGCACCGGTTCCACCTGCCTGTTCCGGGGCTGCGCCGCTATGTCGCCAGCACCCGGCACATGATCTGTTCCCAGCTCGTCGACCAGTGCTATCTGGACGCCGGTGTGCATCTGTTCGCCGACGGCCGCTGGCCCGGCTATGTGACGCCGATGGCCCTGTACCGCCTGCTGGCCCCCTGACCCGACGGCCCGGCACGTCCGGGTACGTATACACCTTCGCCCGGCGGCGCCCATGAGCAACGGGCCCGCCGGGCCCGTCCTCCGATACGGCGCCGCGTGCCCTCGCCGCCTTCGGCGTCCTCGCCCTGGCGGCGCACTTATCATGGTGACCGCCAGATCCGGCACCGGAGCAAAGGGGACGGGACCATGCAGCGGCAGACGACGCAGCGGCGGCCCGTACTCGTCTACGACGGAGACTGCGCCTTCTGCACGTCCTCGGTCCGCTTCATGGAACGGCGGCTGCGGCCGCGCTGCGAAGCGAGTCCCTGGCAGTTCACCGACCTCGCCCGGCTCGGCATCGCGCGACAGCGCGCCGAACACGAAGTGCTGTGGGTGACCCCGACCGGTTCCGTGCACGGCGGCGCGCAGGCCGTCGCCAAACTGCTGATGAGCACCCCCGGCGGCTGGCCGGTGGTGGGAGCGCTGCTCACGCTCCCGCCCGTGCGGTGGTTCGCCCACGCCGCGTACCGGATCATCGCGCGCAATCGTCAGCGACTGCCGGGCGGCACGGCGGCCTGTGCCCTGCCGTCCTCCCGGAGCGGCCGGAAGCCGTCCTAGGGCCGGTCTTCACAGTCCCGTCGTTCGCCCGCAGGGCAGGCGGGACTGTGAAGACCGGCCCTAGGGCGGTCCGGCCGCACCGCAGCGGCGCCGGCCGGCCCGGTGCGGGCTCAGGTGCCGGACTTCCGGCCGTAGACGTAGACGTCGTCGCCGTTCTTGAGCAGGGACCAGTACTTCGCGGCATCGTTGCTGCGCATATTGACGCAGCCGTGCGAGCCGGGAGCCGACCAGACGCTGCCGCTGATGGAGTGGAACGCCTGGCCGCCGTCGAAGAACTGGCTGTACGGCATGGCCACGTGGTAGATCGTCGACACGTGGTGCAGGTGACGCCAGTAGATCTTCTTGGCGCCGGTGCGGGTCTCGTACCCGTCGCGTCCGCTGCGGATCGGGACCGGCCCGAACACCAGCTTCGATCCGTCCTGGATCCAGCTGAGCTGGCGGGTCAGGTCGACGCAGGCGATCCGGCCCTTCGTGGTCGGGCACTTATGCGCCTTGTTCGGGTTGGTCCCGGCTGCCTTCTGCTGGGCCACGACGCTCATCACGCCCCAGGTGACGGGCCCCGCGTAGCCGATGTTGGGGGTGATGCCGTGGCTGGTCTGGAACGCACGTATCGCCCGGCAGTCGGACGCCGACTGCCGGCCGTCCACCGGGAGCCCGAGGAACTTCTCGGCCTGCTTCTGATACGGGCCGCGGCTCGCGGTGCAGGACGACGCGGTGGCGGCCTGGGCGGTGGAGCCGAAGGCCATCGTCAGCGGAAGGGTCAGCGCCGTGAGCGCGAGCGCCGCGCCCGCCCGGCGGCCGGCGGTGCCGGGCCTCCGTATCCGCAGGTTCAGTTGTCTTTTCATGCCCCGTAGGACTGTTTGCCCGACCCGTCGGTTGCAGGCGTGACCGACCCGAAATATCTGACAGGTCGTGCCATGGACCGACAGGGTCGGGCATGCCCCGGCCGACGGAGGATCGTCCGCCTCGGCCCGCCGGGGACGGCCGCGCCTACAGCACCACTACGGTCTCCTGGCGGGCGTAGCTGAACCCTTCCTCGTCGAAGTAGAAGACCGCGACCTTCACCTTGTCGCCCTTGTCGAAGGAGGAGCCGACGGCCGGACGCATGGTGATCTGCGCCGTGTGGCTGTTGTAGTCACAGGTGAGCTTGTCCGTCTTGAGCGTGCCCGCGGCGACCGAGCCGTCGTGGCCGGTCTGGTTGGTCGCGTTGGCGACCAGCTGGTGGTTCATGCCCGGGTCACAGGAGTAGGTGACCTTCACTTGCACGCCGGGCGCCTGCAGCGCGACCTTGTCGATGGCCAGGAGATTGGCCTTGGCCACCGCGGAGGGCGCCGCGGCCAGCACGCCAGCGCCGACCAGGACGGTGACGGCCGCGGTACCGGCGAGGCGCTGCCGGAGACGGGATGAGTTCATGGTTTTTCCTTCCCCCCTGCGCGGTCACCCCGGTCAGGAGCGGAGGAGAAATATCCGCCTGTGCGGGTGACTGCGACAGATGTTCACTTTGGATCGTGATCCTAGGTGATCTCCCCCTACGGAACCGCACACGTTTTCGCCATTCCGGCCGTCCACCGCGGCACCGCGTCCGGAATCCGCCCCCGCCTCCCGAGGGGGCGGGCCGGACACACCACCCTCGATAACCCTCCGCACTCACCCAGGCACTTAATGTGCTCATGCGGGCGGGTGCGGCACCCCGCGCACGGCCGCCTCTCCGGGCTCCGCCGGGAGCCCCCTTCCGGAAGGGACGCCGCATGATCACCGATGCCCTGCGCGCCGAGTACGAGCACCGCTTCTCCCTGTACGACACCGATGGCGACGGCTACCTGACCGCGCACGACTTCGCCGAGCGGGCGCGCGTGCTGACGGACGCGGTGGGCGAACCGGAGGGGTCCGCCAAGGCGCAGGCCCTGGCGGCGGGGATGCGCAACACCTTCGAGGAGCTCGCCGCCCTGGCGGACGTGGAGGCCGCGGGCCGCCTGGACCGGGAACAGTTCGTCGCGGCGTTCGCGCGGGCGGGCGCGTCGGGGATGCTCGGCAGGGTCGTGGGGCCGTCGGTCGCCGCGACCGTCGCCTTGGCCGATGCCGACGGGGACGGTGTGGTCAGCCTGGCGGACTTCACCGCCGTGCACCGCGCGGCCGGGTACTCGGCCGCCCAGGCGGAGGCGGCGTTCCGGGCGCTGGACCAGGACGGCGACGGGCGGCTGCAGGTCGACGCGTGGCAGGCACCGTGAACCATCGGGCGTGAGTCGCACCGACGGGCCGCGTTCCCGGGGAGGAACGGCGCACCCCTCGTCGTGTCGCCCGGGCCGGGCCGTCACCGACGGGCGCGACCCGGCTGCGGTTCATGTCCCGTCGGCCCGGCTCACCCGCCGCCGGTCCCGGCTCGTGTCCCGCCGGCCCCGGCTCACCTGCGGAAAGTCAGCGCGAGCTGCGCCACCAGCTCCGGACCGCGTAGCCGGGCGGCAGCTCCCAGTCGACCTCGACGTCCCCCAGCATGTACTCCTCGGGGAAGGCGGCGCCCGCGAAGTCGAGCCCCAGGGTCTTGCGGACGACGCTGTGGGCGCCGTCACAGCCGATGAGGAACTCGACGCGGATCTCCTCCTGTTCGCCGGCGGGCAGCGCGAGGCGGGCCCGTACCTCGTGTGCGTCCTGCGCGAACCCCACCAGCTCCGTGCCCCGTTCGACACGGCCTCCCCAGCGCTTGAGCACGTCCTCGAGGAGGCGCTCGGTGTCGTTCTGCGGAAGGGCGGCGAAGCGGTACGGCACATCCGGCGGCAGCGTGAGCTCTATCCGCGCCTGCGGGACGCCGTTGACGTAGAGCAACTGCCCCCGGAGCGGAACGGCGGCTTCCAGGGCCTCCCGGGCCATCCCCATGCGGTCCCAGATCTCCAGCGTCCTGGGCTGGATGCCCACCGCCTTGGCGAACGGCTGCGGCGCGGGCAGTCTGTCGATCACGCGGCAGCGCACCCCGCGGCGCTGGAGTTCGCAGGCCGCCGTCAGGCCCACCGGGCCCGCCCCTACGACCAGCACCTCCACCTCGGCCACGGCTGCCTCCCGGGCACCGACGCACCCCTTTCCAATGCAACACAGCACCCGGTGTCTGTCCATCGCGCGCAACCGCGCGGCCTCGCGCGAGCGCCGGGGCCGGTTTCCTCGCCGCCGTCGCCGCATCCATCGCCGCACTCGTCGCCGCGTCCGTGCGCGATGCGCCGTTGCACCAGGGCAGGACGGGCCGGTGCACCGACGGATGTCCGTGCGCGGTGCATGCGGACCTGCGCAGCGCGTGCATCGAGTGCGCCGGTTGCGCTCGGCGGACACCCCGGGGCCGGACAGGTGATCGCCGGGCACAGGGGTGTGATGCGCCTTCGGTATGCCGGGTGCGCCCTGCCCGTCTGAACAGGTGTGCAGGGCACAAGCACGGCCGCGGCCCGACGGCAAGGGGGCAGGCCGGGCGGCGGCGGCGCTCCCGCGCGCTCTGCCGAGGCGAACTCGGGGCGTGGTTGTCTCTTCCCCGTCAAATTCATGGCGCCGCACGGAATCGCGATTCGAGCACCCGTCGAACGCGTGGACCGCAAACGCGCCGGGTTTTCTGATTGACCGCCAGGCAACTGCGCGGCGAGCGACGGGAGTAATGGCATGGAATTTCCGCAGGCATCGAAATCGCCTGCCCGGAATGAATTCCGGGGCTATGGTGTCCGGGGCATCACGGCAGCAGCGGTCCTGCTCGCGGCCGGCACGCTGAACCTGGCGTCCGGGCAGCCCGCCGAGGCCCGTTCCGGCGGGACCTGGGACCGCCTCGCCGGCTGCGAGAGCGGAGGGAACTGGCGTATCGACACGGGGAACGGGTTCTCCGGAGGGCTGCAGTTCGCCCACTCCACCTGGCACTCCTTCGGCGGCGGCGCCTACGCGTCACGGGCGGCGCGGGCGACCCGCTCCCAGCAGATCCGGGTCGCGGAGCGGGTGTTGGCCCGTCAGGGCTGGGGCGCCTGGCCGGCCTGCTCGGCCTCGCTGGGGCTCAACTCGGCCACCGCGCACCGCACTCCGCGGAGCACCACCGCGCGTCCCGCACCGCAGCGCCACGCGGCCCCGTCGGCCCGGGCGCGGGCCCGCCATCCGCAGTCCCATGAGAAGCGGCACAAAGCGGGGCGCCATCGGAGTACCGGCGGCTCGGTCGTCGTCAACCGCGGCGACACGGTGAGCGGCCTGGCCTACGCGCACGGTCTCGGCTGGCAGGAATTCTACCGGCTCAACCGGCGGGTGATCGGGGCGAATCCGCATCTGATTTTCCCCGGCATGCGGCTGACCGTACGGAACTCCCGCAGCCACTGAGCGCATAACGGAATACCCGGAATTTCCCGGCCCGGTGCCGGAGGAATTCCGCTGATGCTGCACTTCTTCACGCCGCGGTGGCCCGTCGGAGGGGGACGGGCCACCGCGGGACGTGCCGGTGGACCGTCGGTGCCTTCGCCACCCGTCGTCGGTGCCTGCGCCGCGGGGACGGGCACGTCAGCCGGCGGTCGCGTACACCCGGTTGGCGAACTCCGCGATCTCCGCGTCGCTGAGGTTCTTGGCGAGGTTGGCCTCGGTGATCATCCCCACCAGTTGGTGGCCGCCCTTGACGTCGATCACCGGCAGGCGCTTGATGTGGTGGTCCTCCATGGTCCGCAGGACCTCGGAGGCGTCGGCATCCGCGTCGATCCAGTGCAGCTCGCCCCCCATCGAACCGGACTGCACCGTCGCCGGGTCGACCCCTTCGGCACAACAGGTGACGACGATGTCGCGATCGGTGACCATGCCCATGAGCCTGTTGTTGTCACCGCAGATGGGCAGGCAGCCGACGCCCAGGTCCCGCATCATCTTGGCCGCGTCCATCAACGACTCGTGGGCACCTACACAGCGCGCTCCGCCGGACATGATGTCGCGGGCTCGCAGCTTGCTGGCCATGATTCCTCCTGTCTCAGGAGTGTGGATTGCCTCGCTTCGATCACACCACGGATGGCCCCACGATGCTCACCGGGACCGGCCCGGCGGTGCCGCCCCGACGGCGGAGGGCGGGACGGCCGGCCCGCCGGCACCTACGAGCGCGCGGAGGGCGGTGGCGGCCCGGCGTCGCCGTACGTTCGGGGTGTCAACTACCCGCGCGCACAAGAGTCGTCATGGGGCGACTCCGGGACCCGGCCTTGCCCCCGGGCGTAGTGTCAGGCTCCGTGACGACGTCGAATCCTTTCTTCGAGCCGAGCGGTCTGCCCTACGAACTGCCGCCCTTCGCGCGGATCCGGAACGAACACTTTCTCCCTGCCTTCGCCCATGGCATAGCCGAGCAGTTGGACGAGGTGGCGGCGATCGGCGCCTGCACCGAGCCGGCGACCTTCGAGAACACCGTGGAGGCGCTGGAGCGCAGCGGCGCGGTACTGGGCCGGGTGTGCAGGGTGTTCTTCAACAAGGTGGCGACGGACACCGACGAGGAGATCCAGGCGATCGAGGTCGAGATCGCTCCCCGGCTGGCCGCCCATGACGATGCGCTGCTGCTCGACTCCGCACTGTTCGCCCGGCTGGACGCGCTCTTCGACCGGCGCGAGCAGCTCGGCGCGGACGCGGAGCAGGTGCGGCTGCTGGAGCGCCACCACTCGAACCGGGTCCGGGCCGGCGCGCGGCTCGCCCCCGAACAACAGCAGCGCCTGCGCGAGCTGAATGCCGCGATCGCCGCCCGGAGCACCGAGTTCGGGCAGAACCTCCGGGCGGCCACCGCGGCCGCCACCCTCGTGGTGGACCGTGCCGAGGAGCTGTCCGGTCTGCCCGCGGACCAGATCGCGGCCGCCGCGGCGAACGCCCGGGCGCTGGGTCACGAGGGGAAGTTCGCGCTCGTCCTGAAGAACTTCTCCCAGCAGAGCGAGCTCGCCGCGCTGGACGACCCCGCGCTGCGCGAGCGTCTGCTCACCGCCTCCCTCGGGCGCGGCATCGAGACCAATGGCCCGGTCGCCGTCGCCCTGGCCGGCCTGCGCGCCGAGCGCGCCGCGCTGCTCGGCCACCCCAGCCATGCCGCCTGGGAGGTCGCGGACCGGACCGCCGGCACCACCGAAGCCGTCGAGGAGCTGCTCGGCCGGCTGGTCGCCCCCGCCACCGCCAATGCCGCGCGGGAGGGCGCCGCCCTGGCCGCGGCGGCGGGCGTGGAGGAGATCCGCGCGGCGGACTGGCAGTACTACTCGGAGCGGGTGCGCAAGGAGCGGTTCGCGCTCGACGCGTCGGTGCTGCGGCCCTATCTGGAGCTGGAGACCGTGCTGCACGACGGCGTCTTCCACGCTGCCGAGCTGGTCTACGGGATCACCTTCACCCCGCGCCCCGACCTGGTGCCGTACCACCCGGACGCCCGCGTCTACGAGGTGCACGACGCCGACGGCAGCCCGCTCGGCCTGTACCTCGGCGACTTCCACGCCCGTGAGTCCAAGCGGGGCGGCGCCTGGATGGACGCGCTGGTGCCGCAGTCCCGTCTGCTCGGCCACCAGCCGGTGGTGGTCAACAACCTGAACATCGCCAAGCCCCCGGCGGGCGAGCCGGTGCTGCTGACCTGGAGCGAGGTCAACACGCTGTTCCACGAGTTCGGCCATGCGCTGCACGGCCTGTTCTCCGACGTGCGCTACCCCCTCCTGTCGGGCACCCGGGTGCCGCGCGACTTCGTCGAGTTCCCCTCCCAGGTCAACGAGATGTGGGCGGACTGGCCGGAGGTGCTGGCCCACTACGCCCGGCATCACGTCACCGGCGAGCCGATGCCGGCCGAACTGCCGGCCCGGCTGCGCGAGGCGGAGAACTTCGGCGCGGGCTTCCGGATGGTGGAGCATCAGGCGGCCGCGGTGCTGGACTGGGCCTGGCACACCCTTGCCGTCGGCGAGGCCCCGGGCTCCGACGGGGCCGAGGCGTTCGAGGCGGCCGCACTGGAGCGTTACGGACTCGCGCTGTCCGCGATCCCGCCGCGCTACCGCACCGGCTACTTCGCCCATGTCTTCAGCGGCGGTTACGCGGCCGGGTACTACGGCTACCGCTGGGCCGAAGTGCTGGACGCCGACACCGTGCGCTGGTTCCACGAGAACGGGAAGACGATCCGCGAGAGCGGGGAGATCTTCCGCCGGGAACTCCTCGGCAGGGGCGGCAGTGTCGACCCGCTGGAGGCGTTTCGCGCGGTGGTCGGCCGGGACCCGGAGCTCGCGCCGCTGCTGGCGCGCCACGGGCTGGACGGCTGATTCCCGGAGCCGGTGTGCGGGCGCCCGGGCCGTGCGGAAGGCACGGGCGGTGCGGGCGCCCGGCGGCGGATGACAGCGGCCGCTCGATGGTGACGGGAGCGGCCGCCGTACCGTCGGCCGGGCTCAGCCGGCGACGAACCGGTGGTGCCGCTCCCCCTGGAGGCGGCCCGGCCGGAGCCTGCGGCCGAACGCGACCAGCAGCAGATCCTGTCCGGCGCCGGTCAGCGGCGTACCGCTGCCGAAGGACCAGTCGAGGTCGTCGGCGCGCAGCTCGACGCCCCTGAGGTCGGCCCCGAAGAACCTGGCGGACCGGAGGGTGACCTTCCCCAGCAGGAGGCGCACCCGGTCCTCGGGAACGCGCCGGTCGAGGCCGAGGGCGACCGTGATGTCCAGGCCGTGCACCACATCGTGCGCCAGCGCCGACGCGAGGCCGCCGACCGGCGGCTTCCACGGGTGCTCCGCATGGTGCCGGAGGAAGTGCGCGAGCTCAGCCGTCGACGCGGCGGCCGCGTCCCTGCGGGCACAGCGGTCGGTCATCCGGTGGATGCTGCCGCCCGCTCTGACGAGTTCCGCGGCCGTCCTGGCGAGGGAGTAGCGGAACCCCATCGACATATGGGCCGCGACTTCCCGTACCCGCCACCCCGTGCACAGCGTCGGCGCCTCCCACTGCTCGGCCGTCAGACCGTCCAGCAGATCGGCCAGTTCGCGGCGTTCGGCCGCGATCATCGCTTCGATTCTCATCCGTGCACTCCCCCGGAGCTCATGGGCGTTCCTTCTCTCCTCGCGCATGGCACGGGCGGCTCTCTCGTTCCCGACCCGCCCGAACTACCCGCTTCCACAAGGGTCTTGTCACCTTCGCCATAAGTCCAAGAGCTTGCTGTTCTCCTCCCTAGAATCAGTGGTTATGGAACTTCGGCAGCTGCAGTACTTCGTCGCGGTGGTGGAGGAGGCCAACTTCACCCGTGCGGCCGCCCGGCTGCATCTGGCGCAGCCAGGGGTGAGTGCCCAGATCCGGCAGCTGGAGCGGGAGTTGGGGCAGCCGCTGCTCGACCGCTCCGGCCGTTCGGTGACCACGACGGAGGTGGGCGAGAGCGTCCTTCCGTATGCGCGGGCCGCGCTCGCCGCCGTCGAGGAGATCCGGCAGACCGTGGACGAGTTCGGCGGGCTGCTGCGCGGTCGCGTCCGGGTCGGGCTGGTCTCCGGCGCCAGCACCCGCCGGTTCGATCTGGCGTCGCTGCTGGCCGATTTCCACGATGCGCACCCGCAGGTCGAGATCTCCCTCACCGAGGACACCTCCGAGCGGATGCTCGGCGCGCTGCACAGCGGGGCACTCGACCTCGCCGTGATCGGGCTCGCGACGGAGGAACCGCCGGCGGGCCTCTCCTGCCAGGTCGTGGTCGACGAGCCCCTGGTCGCCGCCGTCGCGCCCGACGACCCCCTCCTGGCGACCCACGCCGACCGCATGAGCGTCCCGCTGGCCGCGCTCCGCGACCGCCCGTTGATCAGTCTGCCGCGCGGTACCGGGCTGCGCGGGGTGCTCGAACGCTGCTGCGCGCAGGCCGGTTTCCGGCCCCGCATCGCCTTCGAGGCGGCCGTGCCTCAGGTGCTGGCGCGGCTGGCCGCCCGTGGTCTCGGCGTGGCCGTCCTCCCGGCGCTGCCGGCGGACGAGGCGGCAGCCGCCGGGCTGCGGACGCTGGAGATCACCGGGCCGCGGATGCGCGGCCGGGTCGCCCTGACCTGGCGGACGGAGGGGCCCGCCGGCCCCGCGGCCAGGTCCCTCCTGGGACGGCTGCGGGCCGGCCTTCCCCACCCCGCAGCCCGCGGGGAGTCACCCGCCGGACCGCGGACCGGGCACGCCCGGCCCGCCGCGGCCGGCGGCTGTGCTCACCAGGCCGCGGGCGCGTAGTCCTTCAGGAAGCAGCCGAACAGGTCCTCACCCGACTCGCCGCGGACGATCGGGTCGTACACCCGGGCCGCACCGTCGACCAGGTCGAGGGGAGCGTGGAAGCCCTCCGCGGCCAGGCGCATCTTGTCGGGGTGCGGGCGCTCGTCGGTGATCCAGCCGGTGTCCACGGCCGTCATGAGGATGCCGTCGGTCTCCAGCATTTCCCGGGCGCTGGTCCGGGTGAGCATGTTCAGCGCCGCCTTGGCCATATTGGTGTGCGGATGGCCCGCGCCCTTGTAGCCGCGGCTGAACTGGCCTTCCATGGCCGAGACGTTGACCACGTACTTACGGCGCGCCGCGGCCGCCGCCATCGCCGGGCGCAGCCTGCTCACCAGCAGGAAGGGTGCCGTCATATTGCACAGCTGGACTTCCAGGAGTTCGACCGGGTCGACCTGGTCCACCTTCTGGATCCAGGTGTTGGTCGCGTCCAGGTCCGGTACGAGACCGCCGGCGTCGATCGCGGTGCCCGCCTCGATCCGGGCGGGGGTGACGGAGCCCGTGGTCAGGGCGAGGGCGGTGAGGTCCTCGGCGGTCAGCGCGCCGGGGGTGGCGGAGGCGGCGGTGAGGGCGGCGGGAGCGCCGCTGCCGAAGTGACCGAGGACCACGGAGGCGGGCAGTTCCCCGGCGGGCAGCGGGGCGGACTCGGCAGCGATCAGCTGGCCGTACGCCTCGGGAGAGCGGCGGACGGTCTGGGCGGCGTTGTTGATCAGGATGTCGAGCGGGCCCTCGGCGCTCACTGAGTCGGCGAGGGCGATGACCTGCGCCGGGTCCCGGAGATCGATTCCGACGATCTTCAGCCGGTGCAGCCACTCCCCGCTGTCCGGCATCGCCTTGAAGCGGCGGATGGCGTCCGTCGGGAAGCGGGTGGTGATGGTGGTGTGGGCGCCGTCCCGCAGCAGGCGGAGGGCGATATACATGCCGATCTTGGCCCGGCCGCCGGTGAGCAGTGCGCGCCGGCCGCTGAGGTCCGTACGGGCGTCGCGGCGGGACCGGTTCTCCTTGGCGCAGGGCGGGCAGAGCTGGTGGTAGAAGGCGTCGACCTCGATGTAGCGGCTCTTGCAGGTGTAGCAGGACCTGGGCCGCTCCAGGATTCCGGCGATCTCGGTGGTCACGGAGCTGGTGAGAGCCAGGCCCTGGGTCTCGTCGTCGATCCGGTCGGGCGCGCCGGTGGCCGTGGCCGCGGTGATGGCCCTGTCGTTGGCGGTCTTGGCGGCGCGGCGTTCCTGCCGGCGGCGCTGCTTCACCTTGCGGTAGATGCCGGCGGTGGCGCGTCGTATGGCGATCGCGTCCGGGTGGTCGACGGGCAGCGCGTCGAGTTCTTCGAGCACGCTCAGGCAGACCGCCATCCGCTCCGAGTCGATACCCGTGCCATCGGCCCGGCCTGTTTCGGTCACCGTCATCGCCGCTGCCGCTTCCCTGGGATCGTGTGTTCTATTCAAGCTTCGGCGGAACTTTACGTAGACGGGGGCTGCAGCGCCAAACCCGTCAGGTGCGCCCGTGCCGGTGGGCCGCGGCGCCGGGGGACGCGACGGCGCCCCCTGAGCACGCGCCGCGGCGCCGGACCGGTCACCGGCGAGGGACCCGGCGCTCCACCCGCACCGGGCCCCTCCCCTGCGTCGCTGTCGACCGTCAGTGAGCCGTGTCGTGGCTCAGCTCGATGTCGAACGCGCTGTTCCCGTCGGCCCCGAGGTGCAGTGGGGCGGCGACCGGCGGGTAGCCGGCGGCGATCAGGGTGTACTCGCCGCTGTCGAGGTCGGTGAAGACGTACTCACCGTCCTGGCCGCTGGTGGCGGTGGCCACCACGTTGCCCGCGGGATCCAGCAGGGTCACCCGGGCGTCGTCCACCGGGCCGCCGCGGACCGTACGGACGGTGCCGCGGACCTGGGCGCCGAGCGTCAGCCGGACCTCGTACCAGTTGCGGCTGCCGGAGCCGACCTCCACCTGGAGGGCGGACGGGCGGTGGTGCTCGGCGCTGACCGCCAGGGTGTAGCTGCCCGGGGTCAGCTCACCGAACGCGAAGCCGCCGTCCTGGCCGGCCACGCCCGAGGCCACGACCTCGCCGCGGACGTCGGTGGCCACGACGAGGGCGCCGGGCACCGGGTCGTCGCCCTTCTCCTCGCGGACCTCGCCCGAGAGACCGGCCGCGCCGCTGAGGGTCAGGTCGAACGACACGGGCTCGCCGCCCACCACCACGGTCACGGCCTGCGGCCGGCGGGCCCCCGCCGAGCCGATCAGTACGTACGTGCCGGCGCCCGTCGTGGGCAGGGCATAGCCGCCGTCGTCCGCGGTCGACGTACGGCCGAGCTGCCGGCCGCCGACGCTGATCAGGGTGACCGCGGCCTGCGCCACCGGCCTCCCGTCGCCGTCCCGCACGGTTCCCCGGATCACCGGGCCGGTGGCGCCGGCCGCGGCGCCCGAGGGGGCCGCGGCGAGGACCGGTACGGCGTCGGCGGCCGGCGCATCGGCCGGCTCGGCCGGCGCCTGTGCGCCCGCGCCGTCGGCATCGACGGTCACGCCTTCGGCGCCCCCCACCGCTCCCGCGGCGGACTCCGCCTCGGCCTGGGCCCGTGCCTGCAGACCGGAGATCTGCCGCAGCGGCACCTCCTTGATGAACCACATCAGCACGAAGGCCAGGGCGACGACGATCGCGCCCATGAGGAACACGGTGTGCATCGAGTCGGCGAAGCCGCGCTTGAACGGCTCGGCCAGCCGCGGGTCCAGGTGCTGGATGAACGACGAATCGCTGAGCACGCCCGAGGAGTTGCCGTTGCCGGGGTGCTTGAGCATGTCCAGCACGGGCTTGTTGGCGGGGTCGTGCAGCACCGCGGGATCGCGCAGTGCGGCCTGGAAGCGCTCGGTGGAGGCGGCGTCCTTGAACGCCGAGGAGATCTTGTCACCGACCGTGCTGAACAGCACCGACAGGAAGATCGCGGTACCCGCCGTGGCGCCCATCTGCCGGAAGAACGTGGACGAGGCGGTCGCCACGCCCATGTCCCGCGGCGGCACCGCGTTCTGCACGGCCAGCACCAGGGTCTGCATGCATCCGCCCAGGCCCAGGCCGAAGACCAGCATGTACACCATGGTCTCCCACAGCGGGGTGTCCCACTGGACCCGGAAGTGGAAGAGGAGCATCGCCGCGATCATCAGCGCGGTGCCGATGATCGGGAAGATCTTGTAGCGGCCGGTCTTCGAGGTGATCTGGCCCGAGGCAATGGAGGCGATGAACATGCCCGCCATCAGCGGCAGCATTTCCAGGCCCGACTTGGTGGGGCTGGCGCCCTTCACGAGCTGGAGGTACTGCGGGATCATCAGCATCCCGCCGAACATGCCCATACCGATCAGCACGGACAGCAGGCTGGTCTTGCTGAAGGTGCCGTTGCGGAACAGCCGCATCGGAATCAGCGCGTCGTCGCCGATCCACCGCTCGACGAAGATCCAGGCGATGATGCCGACCACGCCGATGACATAACAGGCGATCGACCGGGACGAGTCCCAGCCCCACTCCCGGCCCTGCTCCGCGACGAGCAGCAGCGGAACGACACCGACGGAGATGGTGAGCGCGCCCCACCAGTCGATGCGGTGATCGCGCCTGGTGTGCGGGATGTTGAGCACCTTCGCGACCACGAACAGCGCGATGATGCCGATCGGCACGTTGACCAGGAAGACCCAGCGCCAGCCGGTGATGCCCAGCAGCTGGTCCTGCCCGGCGAGGGCCCCGCCGATCAGCGGTCCGGCGACGCTGGAGGTGGCGAAGGTGCCCAGCATGTAGCCCTGGTAGCGGGCGCGTTCCCGGGGCGGGACGATGTCACCGATGATCGCCAGTGCCAGCGACATCAGACCGCCGGCGCCCAGGCCCTGCACCGCCCGGAAGGCGGCGAGTTCGGTCATCGAGGTGGAGAACGTGCACAGCACCGAACCCGCGACGAAGATGCTGATCGCGGCCAGGTAGTACGGCTTGCGGCCGTGCAGGTCGGACAGCTTGCCGTACAGCGGTGTGGCGATCGTCGAGGTGATCAGGTAGGCGGTGGTCGCCCAGGCCTGCTCGCTGAGGCCGTGCAGATCGTCGGCGATGGTGCGGATGGAGGTGCTGACGATGGTCTGGTCGAGCGCGGCCAGGAACATCCCCAGCATCAAGCCGCTGAGGATGGTGAGGATCTGACGATGGCTCAGGATTCCGGGTTCGGGTATCGCCTCGGCTCCCGCGGCGGGCGGGGAGGTGGCTGTGCTCATGTACGTATGTCTCCCTGCTCCACGGCCCCGCCCTGGTCTCCCCCGGGGCCCAGCCGTGTGTGTTGTCGTTCTGCCATGTCCTCGTTGAGACGGCCCAGCAGCCGGATGAGGTCGGCCCGGTCGTCGGGCGACCACGGTTCGAGGAGCGCGGCCAGTTCGGCATCGCGCTGACGGCGGTAGTGCGCGAACGCCGCGCGTCCCGCGTCGGTCGCCGCCAGCAACGACCCCCGGCGGTCCTCCGGGTCGGGGCGCCGGGTCACCAGCCCGCGCTCGACCAGCGAGCGCACCTGACGGCTGACGGTCGACAGATCGAGGAACGCGTCGACGGCCAGATCGGTCGCCCGCTGGTCCCCGCCCACCACCAGCCGGGCCAGCAGCACCCGGTCGGCGGCGCCACCGTCGGTCTTGGCGCGCTGTTTCCACGCCGCGATCAGCCGGGAGAAGCGGACGATCTCCGTCCCCAGCCCGGCGGCCGCCTCGTCCAGCCCCGACGAGGCGGTGATCTGCCCAGCAGCCCGGTCGCAGGCATGGACCGTGCCCTTGCTCATCGTCGTGATCCTTCGCGGTGAAGTTGTCCGCTGATTACCTTGCTTGTATCCAGCAAGCATAGCGGCTGGAACCGACTGCTCGGCACCACCCAACACCGGGTCACGGGAGAGGGGATGGGGGGTGAGAAGCTGCACCCGGCGGCACCGGCAGACCGGAGAGACCGCCGCACCCTCCGACCGGCCAGGAGACCCTTGTGCCCCTTCCCCCTGAACTTCTCGCGCTGCTGCGCCGGCCGAGCACCTGCTTTCTGGCCACCTCGATGCCCGACGGGTCCCCTCAGCTGACCCAGACCTGGGTCGACACCGACGGCACCCACGTACTGATCAACAGCGTCCGGAGCCACGTGAAGACCCGGAACATCGCGCGCGACCCCCGCGTGGCCGTCGCCGTCAGCGACCCGGACCGCCCCTCGCGCTACTTCCAGGTGCGCGGCCGGGTCGTCGGGACCACGACCGAGGGCGCGGTCGAGCACATCGAGCAGCTCGCCCAGAAGTACCTCGGCAGGCCCTACCCCTGGTACGGGGGCCGCGACGAGGAGCGCGTGCTCTTCGTCATCGCGCCGGAGAGCATCACCGGCACGGGTTAGGGCGCCCCGTCCGGATCGCCCCGGTCCACGGCGTCGCGGTGCGCTTCAGGTGACGGCGGCGGTACGGGAGTCCTCGGTGAGGTCCATCTTCGGCGGGGGCCTGCGGAAGCCCTTCGTGAGAGCGGCGAGGTAGCCGACGCCCACCGCGAGCCACACCAGGCCCAGGAGCTGTGCCTTGGAGTCGAGATGGGCCAGCAGCCAGATGTCGACGCCCACGCCGATCACCGGGGCGATCACATAGGACAGGACGCGGGGGCGCTCTCCCGCCCTGCGACGGCGCAGGTAGGTGGCGAGGACGCTGAGGTTGACGAAGGTGAAGGCGGTGAAGGCGCCGAAGTTGATGAAGGACGTGGAGGTGGTCACGTTCATGCACAGGGCGATGAGGCCGATGGCGCCGGTGAGCAGGATGTTGAAGACGGGGGTGCGCAGCCGGGGGTGGATCCAGCCGAAGGTCCTGCGCGGGAGGACCGAGTCGCGGCCCATGGCCAGCAGCAGCCGGGAGGTGCTCGCCTGGGCGGAGATGCCGGAGGCGAACTGGGCGACGACCAGTCCGGCGAGGAACACCGAGGCGAACACGTCCCCGCCGATGACCCGGGCGATCTCGAAGGCCGCGGAGTCGGCATCGGCGAAGACACTGCCCGGGTGGACCAGCTGCGTCGCGTACGCCACCGCGACGAAGATCCCGCCGCCGATGAGCGCGACGAGGAGGATGGCGCGGGGCATGGTCCGCTTCGGTTCGAGGGTCTCCTCGGTGAGTGTGGTGACCGCGTCGAAGCCGAGGAAGGAGTAGGCCGCGATGGCGGCGCCCGCCGAGATGCCGGCCAGGGTGGTGGCGTGGTTGGCGAAGGGCGCGGCGTCGGCGAGCGCGCCCGCTCCGCCGAGCTGGACCACATGCCGCAGGGACAGCAGCACGAAGAACGCGATCACCAGGAACTGGAAGACCATCAGCAGGTCGTTGACGCGTTCCGCGGTCCTGATGCCCCGGACGTTCAGCGCCGTGGTCAGCACGATGAAGCCGAGGATCCACACCCAGAACGGGACGCCGGGGAACTCCGCCTGCAGATAGGCGCCGCCGATGAGCCAGATGACCATGGGCAGGAAGAAGTAGTCGAGCAGCGTCGCCCAGCCGACGAGGAAGCCGACGCGGCCGTCGATGGCTTCCCTGACATAGGTGTACGCCGAGCCGGCGACCGGGTACGCGGCCGCCATCTTTCCGTAGCTGTGCGCGGTGAACAGCATGGCGCACAGGGCGAGGAGATACGCCGTGGGAACGGCACCCCCGGTGGTGTCGGCCACGACGCCGAAGGTCCCCAGGACGATCAGCGGGGTCATGTACGCGAGCCCGAACAGGACGACGGACTTGAGGGTGAGGGTGCGGGCGAGCGTGTGCTCGGAGGGGTCCATGGGTGGCTCCGGGAGATGTGCCGCGATACGGGGAGGGGCGGGTCGGGGTGTCAGCCGTCCGTGCCGGGAGGGAACGGGGAGGGGACGGCGGGCCGCCAGCGGCGCGGGTCGATGCGTCCGTCGTAGAGCGGGAGTTCCAGCGGAGCGTCGGCGTCGGTGAACTGGTCCCACATGCGGTTCAGACCGGCCGTGCCGAACTCTCGTACCCGGGTGACGTCGTCGAGGTCCAGCACATCGGTGAGGACGGCGGGCCCCTGGTCCGGGGCCTCGGTGCGCACCCGGCCCTCGGGGTCGACGACGAGGCTGCGGCCGGTGCCGGTGGGGCCCGCGGTGTTGACGCTGAGCACGAAGACCTGGTTGACGATGGCGTTGGCGCGGGCGAGCACCCGTTCCTGCGCCCGGTCGGCGGTGGTGGTCATGACGGGGTTGATGATCACCTCGGCGCCCATCCAGGCGAGGTGGCGGGCCACTTCGGGGAACCAGGCGTCGTAGCAGATCGAGAAGCCGACGCGGCCGGTGCCCGGCAGGTCGAGGACGACGAAGCGGTCGCCGGGGACGTAGGGCTCGTGCGGCCGCCAGGGGAAGATCTTGCGATAGGAGGCGGCCGGCCGGCCCTCGGGCGAGAAGGCCAGCGCCGTGTTGAACAGTTCGCCGCCCGGTCCCCGCTCGCAGACGCTGCCGGGTACGAGCCAGATGCCCAGGTCGCCGGCGAGCTCGGCGAGCTGCCGCGCACGGGGGCCGTCCAGCGGTTCGGCCGCCGCCCGCAACTGATCCTCGGACGCGTCGGCGGAGCCGGTCACCCCGCACAGATGCAGCTCGGGATAGACGACGAGCCGGGTCTGCGGGAAGCGGGCGATCAGCTCCCCGACCTCCTCGACGAAGCCGGACAGAGGTGCTGCGGCCGGGCGGGGCGGCGCCTGGACGAGAGCCACGGGCAGGGGTCGGGACACGGGCCTCACCTGCGTATCTACGGGCCGGGCGGTGCGTTGGACGACGGGCCGCCGGGCGGACATCACGACCCGCATGAAATTAGAGCAAGATGAGCTCTTATTCAAGAGATCTCATCATGAGATATTTGTTAGGGTGAGCCATGCCCGGACACCTTCCCGACACCACGGAGCCCGAGGCCGTGCGGGGCCTGAACGCCCCGCCACTGGGTGGCATTCAACGGCTCTCCGCCCTGGACACGGTGCGCGCCCGGATCGCCCTCGCCGTCGAGCTCGGCCTGCTGGCCCCCGGCGAGCGCCTCCCGCCGACCGACAAGATCGCCGCAGCGCTGGGCGTCGGGGACATCACCGTCCGCCGCGCGCTCGCCTCGCTGCACGCCGACGGTGTGCTGGAGCGCCGGCGCGGCCGGACCGGCGGGACCCTGGTCGCCGAACGGCCCGCGAAGGGGACCGTCACCGAGGCCGCGGCCTACCGCGCGGCGGCGGCCGAGGTCCACCGGCTGATCGACCACCGCCTCGTCCTGGAATGCGGGGTCGCCCATCTGGCGGCGCTGCACGCCGGCGAGCCCGCCCTCGACGCCCTCGACGGGCTCGTCGCGGAGATGGACTCCGCCGAGAGCTGGACCGAGTTCCGCCGCCACGACGAGCGCTTCCACCTGGCGGTCGCCGAGGCCACCGGCGTCGCCTTCGCCGCCGCGCCGTACGGCGCGGTGCTGCAGGACCTCTACCGCTACTACCTGCCGTATCCGCTCGACACCCTCCAGCGGTCCAACTGCGAACACCGCGCCCTGGTCGACGCCTTGCGCCGCGGCGATCCGGTGGAAGCGGCCGAGGTCGCCCGGCAGCACGTCGACCAGCTGCACCGGACCATGTTCGTGGGCCTGATGGACGACGCCGGGGCCGGGGCCGCCGGCTGAGCGGTCCCGGCACCGGCTGCGGCATGACACGCTGACCGGCGGACCGGCACCGCAGGGCAGACGGAAGGACCCGGACGATGAGCACGGACAGTGGCACACCCCGGCGGGCGGCGCTCGCGACCTGGCCGACCCCGCTGGACCCGGCGCCGCGGCTGGCCCGCGCGCTCGGCCTCGGGGCCGACGATCTGTGGATCAAGCGCGACGACCTCACCGGTCTCGGTGGCGGCGGGAACAAGGTCCGCAAGCTGGAGTGGATCTGCGGTGCGGCGCTGGCCGAGGGCGCCACGACGCTGGTGACGACCGGCGCCGCACAGAGCAACCACGCCCGGCTGACCGCCGCCGCCGGCGCGCGGCTCGGGCTCGATGTGGTGTTGGTGCTGGCCGGTGCGCCCGGCTCCTCGTCCTCCGGGAACCTCGTCCTCGACGGCCTCTTCGGGGCCACCGTCGTCTGGGCCGGGGAGGCAGGGGGCCGGCAGCTCGCGATCGCGGCGGAGGAGGTGGCGCAGCGGCTCCGGGAGCGGGGAGCCGTCCCGGCCCTGATTCCGCTGGGCGGCTCCAGCCCGCTCGGCGCGTACGGCTATGCCCAGTGCGGGCGTGAACTCCTCGGCCGGGCACCGGACCTGGACACCGTCGTCGTCGCCCTCGGGTCGGGCGGCACGATGGCCGGGCTGGTGGACGTGCTCGGCCCCGGCAAGGTGCTGGGCGTCGACTGCGGCGCGGTGCGCGACCCGGCGGGCACCGTCACCGGGCTGGTCACGGAACTCTCCGGGACCGTCCACGCCCCGGAGGCACTGCGCCTGCGGCATGACCAAGTCGGCGCCGGTTACAGCACGTTGACGGACGCGTCGATGGACGCACTGACCCTGGCGGGGCGGACCGAAGGCATCGCGCTCGACCCCGTCTACACCGGGCGCGCGCTGGCCGGCCTGCGGGCGGCGGTGCGGGACGGCAGCGTGGCTCCCGGACAGCGCACCGTCCTGCTGCACTCCGGCGGGCTGCCCGGCCTGTTCGGCCACGGTGCTGCCGTCGCCCGGTGCCAGGAGGCGCTCACGGTCCGCACGCCGTAGCGGCGCCGCGGCACCGCCGCGCTGCCCGGCGCCACGGCGACGCTCCGGTGCCGTCGCGCCGCCCCGCGGCGGTGCCGCGCACTCCCCCGCCGCGCGCCCGGCGGCCCGCTCCTCAGATCTCGGGGAAGGCGGCCGGAACGCCGAGCGTCCCCGCGACGGCACGCCAGATGGCCGCCTGGGCGGCGGGGAGGTCGATCCGGGGGTCGCCCAGCATCAGCCGGATGCCGAAGCCGTCGCTCAGGGCGAGCAGCAGCGTGCTGGTCGCCTCCACGTCGCAGTCGGCGAACTCGCCCGAGGCGATGCCCCGCCGGATGGCCTCGCCGATCCAGGTGTGCAACTGGTCGTACAGGTCGACGGCGAGATGCTGGGCGGTCTCGTCGCGCAGGGCCCGCACCCACAGTTCCTGCCACAGCCGCCAGTCCTGCCGCAGCTCGGGGTCCGTGGGCAGCATGTTGTGCAGGATGCGGGCCAGGACCACCGAGGCGGGCACCGCGTCGGCGTCGCGTTCGAGTTCCGTGCCGGTCTGGGCGAAGGAGTGGGTCATCGCCTCGGCGAAGAGCCGCTCACGGTTCTCGAAGTGGTAGTGGAGCAGGGCGGTGGACACGCCGGCGTGTTCCGCGACCATGCGCATCCGGATCTTCTCGAAGCCGACCTCGGCGATCACTTCGCACGCGGCGGACAGGATCCGTTCCCGCGTTTCGAGAGTGCGTTCAGCCTTGGCCACGTGAGTGCTCCCCGGGTCGGTGTCGGTGTCCTCGGCGGGCCCGACGGGCCCGTCCCGTCCATCTTCCCGCATCACCGCCCTCGGCCGTCCGTCGCATGGCGGGCTCATCGGTAGGGGTGGAAGCCCCGGCCCGACTTGCGGCCGAGCAGGCCCGCCTCCACCATCCGGGCCAGCAGCGGCGGGGGCGCGTAGCGCGGTTCACGGAACTCCTCGTAGAGCGATTCGGCGATCGCCCGGGTCGTGTCGAGGCCGATCAGATCGGCCAGCGCGAGCGGCCCCAGCGGGTGGGCGCACCCCAGCCGCATCCCGCGGTCGATGTCGCCCGCCGAGGCCGCGCCGGACTCGACCATCCGCACCGCGTCCAGCAGATAGGGGACGAGCAGGGCGTTGACGATGAAACCGGCACGGTCCGCGGCGTGCACGACCTCCTTGCCCAGTACGTCGGCGGCGAAGGCGCGTGTCCTGCGGGTGGTGTCGTCGCCGGTCAGCAGGGAGGGCACCAGCTCGACGAGCGGCAGCACCGGGACGGGGTTGAAGAAGTGCAGGCCGATGACCTGCTGGGGGCGTGCGGTGGCGGCGGCGAGGCGGATGACGGGCAGGGACGAGGTGTTGGTCGCCAGGATCGCGTCCGGGCGCCGGACCACCTCGTCGAGCCGGGTGAAGACGGCCAGCTTGGCGCTCTCGTCCTCGGCGACGGCCTCGACGACCAGATCGCGGTCGGCCAGCGCGGCCAGATCGGTGGTGACCGTGATCCTGGCGAGCGCGGAGTCCCGGTCCCGGCCGGAGAGTTTGCCGGCGGCCGTGGCACGTTCCAGGGAGCCGGTGATCCGGCGGAGCCCGGCGTCCGCGGCGGCCGGCCCGGTCTCGACGACGCACACCTCCCGGCCCGCCCGGGCGCACACCTCGGCGATGCCGGAGCCCATCAGGCCGCAGCCCACGACCCCGATTCTGTCGACTGCACTCTCGGACATCGCTCCTCCTCGACCGGTGTTCCGGGACGTTGCGCGGGCCCCGCCCGGCGGGTGGGTGGTGCCGGGCGGGATACAGCGGGGGCCGGTCCGGGTACCCCGGCCCGGTGGGCGGGGTACCCGGCCGGGGTCAGGAGGCGGTGGGCAGTTGCAGGACGCCGGTGCCCCGCTTGACCAGTTCGCCGGCGATGATCAGGCGCTGGATCTCGGAGGTGCCCTCCCAGATCCGGTCCACCCGCAGCTCCCGGTAGAGCCGCTCGACCGGGTACGAGCGGTCGTAGCCGCGGCCGCCGAAGATCTGCACACAGCGGTCGATGACCCGGCCCGCCGCCTCGCTCGCCGCGAGCTTGGCGATCGCCGCCTTGGCGTGCAGGGTCTTGCGGTCGACGGTGGCCTCGTCCACCTCCCAGGCGACCTGGTGCGCGTAGGCGCGGTTGACCGCGATGTCGACCGCGCAGTCCGCCAGCATCCCCTGCACCAACTGGAAGTCCGCGATCGGGGAGCCGAACTGCTTGCGTTCCACGGCCCAGTCCCGCGCCAGCCGCAGGGCCCGCTCGGCGGCGCCCGTGGTGCGGGCCGCGATCATCAGCCGTTCCTCGGTGAACCAGGACCGGGTGATGTCGTAGCCCTTGCCGACGCCCCCGAGAACGGCGTCCTCGGAGACGTGCACGTCGGTGAAGGTGAACTCGGGGTGCTCGTAGACGAAGGTGTGCATGAAGCGCGGCACCCGGGTCATCTCGATGCCGGGGGTGTCCTTGTCGACGAGGAAGAGCGTCGGCTCCCGGTCCGGGCCCGCCGCGGCGAGGACGATCATGAAGTCGGCGTGGTCCCCGACGGTCACGAACCACTTCTCGCCGTTCAGCGTCCAGCCGTCGGCCGTCCGCGTCGCGGTGGTCGCCAGGTTCTGCGGGTCGGAGCCGGCCCCGGGCTCGGTCACCGCGTAGCAGTCGCGGCGCTCGCCGCGGATGACGGGTTCGAGGTAGCGCTCGCGCTGGGCGGGGGTGCAGAAGCGCAGGGCGTTGGCGGGGCGCCAGACGGTGTCCCACAGCGCACCGGTGAGCTGCCCCAACTCCTCCTGTACGAGGGCCTGTTCCAGGATGGTCAGCCCGGCGCCGCCCCACTCGCGGGGCATGTTGACGGCCTGCAGGCCGGAGGCGAGGACGGCGTCACGGATGGCGGCGTGGTCCTCGGCCGTCAGGCCGTTGTTCTCCTCGCAGTCGGTTTCGTACGCGGTGAGGGTCTCGGTGAGCTCGCGCGCGGTGCGCTTGAGGTCCGCCTGGCGGGGGGTGAGACGGAAGTCCATGTCAGTCCTCGAAGTCGATGGGGTGCCGGGTCGGGTGGTGGCCGCGGGTCAGGGCAGGGGCAGGTCGAGGGCGCGGGTGCCGCGCTTGATGAGCTCGTTGGCGATGATCAGGCGCTGGATCTCGGAGGTGCCCTCCCAGATGCGGTCCACCCGCAGCTCGCGGTAGAGCCGCTCGACGGGGTAGGAGCGGTCGTAGCCACGGCCGCCGAAGATCTGCACACAGCGGTCGATGACCCGGCCCGCCGCCTCGCTCGCCGCGAGCTTGGCCGTCGAGGCCTTGGCGTGCAGCGCCTTGGGGTCGGCGCCCGGCTGGTCGGCCTCCCAGGCGACCTGGTGGGTGTAGGCGCGGTTGACCGCGATGTCGACCGCGCAGTCCGCCAGCATCCCCTGCACCAACTGGAAGTCCGCGATCGGCGACCCGAACTGCCGCCGCTCCACCGCCCAGTCCCGGGCGAGCTGGAGGGCCCGCTCGGCGGCGCCCGTCGTCCGGGCGGCGATCATCAGCCGTTCGTCGGTGAACCATTCCTTGGTCAGCTCGTAGCCGTTGCCGACACCGCCGAGGACGTCCTCGTCGGCCACGAAGACATCGGTGAAGGTGAACTCGGGGTGCCCGTTCACGGCGGAGTGCATGAACCGCGGCACTCGGGTCATCCGTACGCCCGGTGCCTGCTTGTCGACGAAGAAGAGGGTGGCGGCCCGCTCCGGACCCGCGTCGGCCTGCACCAGCAGGAAGTCGGCGATGTCCCCGCAGGTGACGAACCACTTCTCGCCGTTCAGCAGCCAGCCGCCCTCGGTGCGGGTGGCGGTGCTGGTGCCCGAGGAGGGGTCCGATCCCGCGCCGGGTTCGGTCACCGCGAAGGCGTCGAAGCGCTCGCCCCGGATGACCGGGAGGAGGTACTTCTCGCGCTGGGCCTCGGTGCCGTACGCCAGCACGTTGGCCGGCCGCCAGGGGATGTCCCACAGGCAGTTGGTGACCTTGCCGAACTCCTCCTCGACGATGACCTGGTCGAGCAGCGACAGGCCGGGGCCGCCCCACTTCTCGGGCATGTTGATGGCATAGACACCGGCGTCGATCGCGGCCCGGGTCAGTTCGCGGACGGTGTCGGACGGCAGCGGTCCGCCGGCCTCCTCGGCCTGGTCCTCGTACCGGAACAGCAGCTCGGTGTAGGCGGCGGCGCGGGCCTTCAGATCGGCCTGTCGGGCGGTGTAGCGGAAGTCCATGGGTGTCCTCCGGGACGGCGGGCGGGGCGTCAGGCCAGTACGGCGCGGGCATCGAGGGCGAGGGCGCCGTCCGGGCGGACGAGCAGCGGATTGACCTCGATCTCCGTGATCTCGGGGTGGGCGGCGGCGAGGGTGGTGAGGCGCTCGATCACGGCTGCCGCGGCAGCCAGGTCGACCGCGGGCCGGCCACGGACGCCCTGGAGGAGCGCGGCGGTCCGCAGCCCGGTCAGCAACTGTTCGGCGCGGGCCGCGGGAACGGGTGCCAGGGCGAAGGCGACGTCGTGCAGCGCCTCGGTGAGCACGCCGCCCAGGCCGACCATGGCGACCGGGCCGAACCGGGGGTCGCGGTTCACCCCCACGATCAGCTCGACGCCGTCGGTCAGGTCGGCCATCGCCTCGACCGAGTAGGAGGCCGCGCCGAGCCGGGCGTGCATCTCCCGGAAGGCGGTGACGAGCGCGGCCCGGTCCGGCAGGCTGAGGGCGACCCCGCCGGCGTCGGACTTGTGCAGGAGGTGGAGGGCCTTGAGGACGTAGGGGCCCTCGAACGCGTCTGCCGCGGCGAGCAGTTGGGCCTCATCGGTGATCTCACGGGCCTCGGGGAAGGGCACCCCGGCGGCGCTCAGCAGGGTGCGTACGCCGTGGTAGCCGGGGTCGCGCAGCGGGGCGGCGGCCGGTGGGAGCGGGCGGACGCCGGGCGGGCCGCTGGTTTCGGCCGCGGTCATGGCCGCCAGGGCGCGGGCCGCGTCCTCGGTGGCGGCGAACACCGGTATGCCCGCCTCGACCAGCGTCCGGCAGCTGGGGGCGTCCGGGAACATCGACTGCACCACCAGGGGCTTGGCGGTCCTCGCCGCATGGACGGCCATCTCGTGTGCGGTCTCCAGCTCGCCCGCCGCGAGCGCGATCCCGCCGCCCGCGGTACCGCTCTCGGCCGCCGGCCCGCCCAGGCCGCCGGTCGCCGCGGAGTAGCCGCCGAAGTACCCGGTCAGGACGACCGAGTCGACCTCGTCCAGGGCGAGCAGGGCGGAGACGGTGTCGCCGTAGGAGTGCGGGTTCTGCTCCCCCATCCCGGCGAGGTCGACGGGGTTGCCCACCGCGGACTGTTCCCACAGCAGCGTCCTGAGCTGTTGCTGGGCGGCGGACCCGAGTTCGGGCACGGCCAGCCCGGCGGCCTCGGCGGCGTCGGCGGCGATGGCGCCGTGGCCGCCGCCGTCCGTGCAGACCGCGGTGCGGTGGCCGGTGGCGCGCCGGCCCCCGTGCAGCGCGGCGAGGACGACGGTCATCTCATGGGGGGTGGCGACCAGTTCGACACCCGCGTCGCGGCAGGCGGCGGCCACGACATCGGCGGAGGTGGTCAGGGCGCCGGTGTGCGACTGCGCGCTGCGCGCGGAGGCGGCGCCCCGCCCGGCGGTGAGCAGGACCACCGGTTTGCCCGCGGCGGCGGCCGCCTCGGCGAAGGCCCGGCCGTCGCCGAAGTCCTCCGCGTAGACGGCGATGGCCCGGGTGGCGTCGTGCCGGGCGGCGTCCTCGACGAGGTCGACGAGGGTGACATCGGCCTGGTTGCCCAGCGAGACGAAGCGGGAGAAGCCCAACCCGTGGGGCGCGCAGCGGAGTTGGAGTTCGAGCGCGAGGTTGCCGCTCTGGCTCAGCAGGGCGATGCCGCCGGGCGCGAAGCGGTCCGAGGCGAGGTAGAGCTCGGTGGTGTTGTCGGTGATGCCGAGGCAGTTCGGGCCGACGAGGACGGCGCCGGCGGCGCGTACCCGGTCGGCGATCGCCTGTTGCCGGGCGAGCCCGACGGGGCCGGTCTCGGCGAATCCGGCGGTGATGCCGACGATGGCGCGGGCGCCGCAGGCCAGCGCATCATCGACGGCGGCCTCGAAGCCGGGGCCCGGTACGGAGATCACCACGAGTTCGACCGGTTCGCCGATCCGGGCGAGCGAGGTGGCCGTGGTGCGCCCGAGGACCGTACCGCCGCGGCGGTTCACCAGGTGGACCGGGCGGCGGTCGGGCGCCCGCAGGGCCTGGGCGGCGACCGCGTGGCCGTACTTCGCCGGGTCGTCACTGGCACCGACCACCGCGACCGACTTCGGGTCGAACAGGGCCGACAGATCACGTCCCATGGTCACCTCTCCAGTCGGAGCGCGGAGTTGGGGCAGGCCTCGGCGGCGGCGCGGGCGGCGTCCTCGGGGGCGCCCGGTGCGGGGTCGGCGACGACGGCGGCGTAGCCCCATTCGTCGAGGTCGATGAGGTCCGGTGCGGGTTCCTGGCACAGGCCGTAGCCCTGGCAGCGGGTGGCGTCGAGACGGAGTTTCACGGCGGTCGTCCTTTCAGCGGGGAGAGGCGGCGGAGCGGGGGCGGGGCACGGTGCGGCGGGCGACGTACGGGACGGGCACGGTGAGCCGGCCGGAGTCGGCGGGCGCGGCGCAGCCCGGGCAGGGGGCGTCGAGGTGGGCGCGGACCAGGTGGGGGAAGGCGCGCAGGAGGCTGCCGGCCGTGCCCGCCGCGGCGTCGAGCAGACCGCAGGCGCCGCGGCCGGGCAGTGAGGTGGACCAGCGCTGCAGCCGGGTGAGGAGGCCCGGGTCGGCGGTGCCGTTCGTCAGGGCGCCGACGGCGTCGCGGATGGACCCGGTGCCCGCGACGCAGATGCCGCACTGCCGCGTGCTCTCGGCGGCGAGATGGGCGAGGGCGGCGGAGACGAGGGAGACCGGGCACTCGTCGGGGGCGAGGAAGCGGATCGCCCCGCAGCCCAGTGCCGTGCCCGCCGCCGCGAGCGTGTCGGGGTCCAGCGCGAGGTCGAGCCGGTCGGGGCCGATCAGCCCGCCGAAGAGGCCGCCCATGAGGGCGCCGGCCGGTTCGGGGGTGCCCTGGGCCCGTGCCAGGGTCCGCAGGGTGCCGCCGTAGGGCACCTCGGCGAGCAGGGGTTCGGCGCCGCCGCCGGCGAGCGTCACCAGGGTGGCGCGGGCCGTGAGGCGCCGGCGGTCCGGCTGTGCGGCGATGAGGGCGATCCGGGCCAGCGTCTCGACGTTGGCGACGAAGGTCGGGGCGCCGCCGACGCCCTGCTCGAAGGGGCGGGGCGGTTTGGCGGTGGGGAGGGCGGGGCCGCCGTTGATCCGGCGGACCACGGCGGTCTCCTCCCCCGCGACATAGGTGTGCGGGGTGTCGACGACATCGCACGGCAGCCGGGGGGTCCGCTCGGCGAGCGCCCGGCGGATCCGCTCGCCCGCCGCGGTGTCGGAGACGTAGACGTAGCCGCGTTCCGCACCGGTGATCTCCGCGGCCCGCGCCAGCCCGTCCAGGACCAGGTGCGGGCGGGCCCGCAGCAGCCAGCGGTCCTTGACGGAGCCGGGCTCCCCTTCCTCGCCGTTGGCCACGACGACGGGGCGGGGCCCGGCGTCACGGACGGCGCGGAGTTTCGCGGCGGTGGGGTAGCCGGCGCCGCCCCGTCCGCGCAGGCCGCCGTCGATCCGGTCGAGGAGTTCGTCCGCTCCGATGACCTCGCGGTAGCCGCCGGTGGCCGCATACGCCCCGGCGTCCTCGGTCACGCCCGGTGCCGCGCCGAGCGCGGAGGGGGTCCCCCGCGGTATCAGGGAGTCGATCCCGGTCATCCTCGGTCTCCGTCCGGTGGGGTGGTGCGCAGGGTGCGCACCACGTGTTCCAGGGCGCTGCGGTCCGCGGCCGTCCGGTCGTACCCCGGTCCGGGGAGGCCGATCAGCATGCGGTGGTGGTCGAGCACGACCTCGGCCGCGCGGAGTGCGGCCCGGCGGTCGCCGGGGCCCTCCCGGCCGGCGACCGCGGTCACCAGGCCGGTCACCTCGGCGAGGTAGCGGAGCCAGCCGCGCTGGGTGCCGTGCAGGATCAGGCGCTCGACGCGGCGCCGTTCGGCCTCGGCCGCCTCCGCGGGGGCGGCCGCCGTCCGTCGGGCGGCGGTGCGCAGGGCCGCGACGGTGGCGGGCAGCTCCCGTTCGGGTTCGGGGGTGAGCCCGAGCCAGATCAGGTTCCGACGACCGCTCATGCGTGCCTCCGGGGAGAGGGGTGGGGTGCCGGTTCGGGCCGGGGCGGCCGGGTGGGGCGCTGCCGTGGCCAGGTGCCGGGGTGAGGTGCCGTTTGCGGGGGTTCCGGCCTGCGGATCGGGGCGCGGCGCGCCCGCTCGCTTCCGGGATCCGTGCGGCGGAGCGCCGGAGCAGCGATGCCACTAAGCTAACTAATCAATTAGTCAGGACACAAGTCTTGACTTCGTTGAAACCCGCCAGCAATCTGACTGACCAATTAGTCAGCACGGATCCGGTGCTCAGGGACTTTCCACCGCGCCCTGCCGCCACGGCCCCGGGCACCCGTGCGGCATGGAGGAGTGACCCCGATGCACCCCGAAGCCACCACAGCACCGACGCAGCAGGACGTCCCCGCCACCACAGCACCGACGGAGCAGGACGTCCCCGCGCCGGCACTGTCCGCCCGCTACTACACCGACCCGGCCACGGCCGCCGCCGAGACGCGGCACATCTTCGCCAAGTCCTGGCAGCTCGTGTGCCATGAGTCCGACCTCCCCGGCCCCGGCGCCCGGCTCACCGCCACCGTCGCCGACCGCGAGGTCCTGGTCGTCCGCACCGAGGACGGCACCCTGGCCGGACACCTCAATGTGTGCCGGCACCGCGGCACCCGGCTGGTCTCCGCCCCCGAGGCGTCCGGCAAGGCCATCCGCTGCCCGTATCACGGCTGGACGTACAAGCTCGACGGACGGCTGGTCGGCGCGCCCGAAGCACGGCAGATCCCCTGCCTGGACAAACCCGCCCTCGGCCTCTTCCCGGTCCGGGTCGAGTCGTTCCTGGGATTCGTCTTCGCCAACCTCGACCCCGATGCCGTTCCGCTGTCGGAACAGTGCGCCGGACTGGCGGAGGCCGTCGGCCACTACGCGGGGACCGATCTGGTGCCCGTCGGACGCAGCCGCATCCACGATCTGGCCGGCGCGGAAGTACAGGAGGCCAACTGGAAGGTCGCCGTCGACAACTACCTGGAGGGCTATCACGTCCCGGTCGCCCACCCCGGACTGATGCGCCTGCTCGACTACCAGGGCTACACCAGCGAGATCGACGAGTCCTACGTCCTCTTCGCCTCGCCGCTGCGCGACAAGCCGTCCTCGAACTGGGCCGAGCGGCTCTACCAGCGCCTCGCCTCCCCCATGCCGGGGCTGACCGAGGCCGACCGGCGGATCTGGCGCTACGCGGTGATCTACCCCAACACACTCATCGACTTCTACCCCGACCATGTGCTTGCCTGGACCGCCATACCGACGGCGGTCGACCGGGTCGCCGTCCCCGGCGCTTTCTACACGCGCCGCGGGACGAGCGCACGGACCCGGCTCGCGCGCCGGCTCAACATCCACATCGGCTGGATCACCAATGACGAAGACGCCGAATTGGTGTCCCGGGTGCAGAAGGGCCTCGGCACCCCGGGCTTCGAGCCGGGCCCCCTGTCCCGCCGCGAAGCCGCGGTCGGCTGGTTCGCCGACCGGGTACGCACCGACCTCGGTGGCGCGATGCGCTGACCCCCACCGGTGAGACAGCGCCACGAGCCGTCCCCCTCGGCGCGCGACGCCCCGCGCCACGGCCGACAGGTCCCGCACGGAGGACAGGGCTTCCGTGCATCCAAGACCGCTCCCTGAAGCAGCGCTCATCCCCTACGGAGAGGACCTCATGTCCCCCGAGGAACCCCCACCTGTGTCCCGGCGCACGTTCCTGCGCTCGGGCGTCGCCGCGGCCCTCGGCGTCGGCCTGGCCGGATGCGGCTTTCTGCCCGACGACCGCAACGCGTTCGGCGACCCGGACCAGCCGATCGACGTCAAGGCGGACGGCGACCTGGTGTATTTCAACTGGGCGGACTTCGTCGCCCCGGCCGTCTTCGACGGATTCGAGAAGGAGTACGGCGTCAAGGTCATCCAGTCGAACTTCGACTCGATGGAGGGCATGGCCGCCAAGCTCAACGCCGGGAACCGCTACGACATCATCTTTCCCACCGCGAAATGGGCGCAGCGGCTGGCCGACGGACGCCGGCTGCGCCGTATCGACCACTCCCGGCTGCCCCACGCCGACGCGGTGTTCGGCCGGTACCGCTACTTCGCCGACCCCTGGTACGACCGCCACTCCGCGCACACCGTCCCGTTCACCATGTACAAGACCGGCATCGGCTGGCGGAAGGACCGGATAGGCGACGACCTGACCGGCTCCTGGGGCGACCTGTGGAACGCCCGGGCCAAGGGACAGGTCTTCGTCCTCGACGACCGCGACGAGGTCCTCGGCATGGCCGCGCTCAAGCTCGGCCTGGACCTCGACACCTCCGACCCGCACGACCTCGCCCGTATCACCGCCACGCTGCAGAGCCTCCGCCCCCGGCTGCGCGGCTTCTCCAGCGACAGTTACAACAACCTGCTCAACGGCAACGCCGTGATGACCCAGGCCTGGAGCGGCGACATGGCCGCCATGCTCGGACAGGCCAAGGACCCTTCCGTGCTCGGCTTCGAAGTCGCCCGGGAGGGGGCGCCGATCAACTCGGACTGCTACGCGATCCCCGCCAACGCCCGCCATCCCGGTACGGCGATGCTCTTCATCGACTACATGCTCAGACCCGAGAACGTGCGGAAGAACATCGAGTACATCGGCTACCCCATGCCGGTCGGCGGCAGCGAGGACGTCTACGCCGCGATCGTGAAGCCGTTCCCGCAGTGCCTGGTCGCCCCCGACGACCTCAAGGCCGACCGCTTCTTCCGCAATGCGTCCTCGAAGGGCGAGCAGGCCCGCGATACCGCCTGGACCCACGTGAAAGCCGGCTGACATGGCACAACGCACCCCCTCCGGAGCAGTCCCAGGCCACCGCGGTCGCTCCGCGTCCGGCACCCGGCTGTGGACCTGGCTGATGCTCCCCGGCACCCTGTGGATGACCGGGTTCCTCATCGCCTCCCTGATCCTCGTGGCCACCCTGGCCCTGGGCACCACCGACCCCCTCGGCAACCCGCGGTTCGGGTTCAACTTCGACAACATCGCGGCGATGGCCGACCCGGCCTACCGCATCGTGCTGCTGCGCTCGCTGGGCTTCGCGCTGATCGCCTGCGTCGTCTGCCTGATCGTGGCCTATCCGGTCGCCTACACCATCGCCCTGCACGGCGGGCGGTTCAAGAACCTGCTGATCGCCGCGATCGTCGTCCCGTTCTTCGCCAACTACCTGGTGCGGATGTACGGCTGGTCGGTGGTGCTGTCCGACGGCGGCCCGGTGCTCAAGGCGCTGCGTGCGGTCGGCCTCGCCGATGCGCACACCAAGATCCTGCAGAGCGGGGTCGGCGTCATCGCCGGGCTCGTCTACGGCTTCATCGTCTTCATGATCATCCCGCTGTTCGCCGCACTGGAGCGGATGGACCTCTCGCTGATCGAGGCGGGACGCGACCTGTACGGAGGGCCGTTGCGGACCTTCTTCTTCGTCACCCTCCCGGCGACCCGGCAGGGCGCCGCCGCGGGCGCCGTCCTGGTCTTCCTGCCCGCCATAGGCGACTTCGTGAGCGCCCAGCTGATGGGCGGGCCCGACCAGATCATGATCGGCAACCTGATCCAGGACAAGTTCTTCCAGGGCCAGAACTGGCCGCTCGGCTCCGCCCTCACCATGCTGATGATGGCGGTGCTCTTCATCGGGATGCTCGGCTATCTGCGGCGCACCCGCAAGGACGAGGCGGAGGCCGCCCGATGACGCTCCGCACCCCGCACCGCCGGCACCGCCGCGGCACCGACCGCAGGCCCCGGGTCGCCCTCACCGTCACCACCCTCTTCTTCCTCCTCCTCTACCTCCCCATCGCGGTGGTCGTCCTCTTCTCCTTCAACGGCCAGAAGTCGCTCACCGTCTTCAAGGGCTTCAGCCTCCGCTGGTACACCGCCTTCTTCCACGACAACGTGCTGATCGAGTCGCTCGGCATGAGCCTGCGGGTCTCGCTGGTGGCCATGGCGGGGTCGGTGATCCTGGGCGTGGCACTGGCGTTGGGGCTGGTGCGCTGCCGTACCCGGCTCGGCTCGCTGGCCGGTCTGATCATGCTGGTCCCGCTGATCACCCCGGAGATCGTCACCGGGGTCGCCGCGATGCTGCTCTTCAAGGGCATGGACATCACGCTCTCCTCCGGCACCGTGATGCTCGCCGAGATCACCTTCTCCATCTCCTATGTGACGGTGATCCTGCGCTCGCGGATCGCCGCCCTCAACCCGGAGGTCGAGGAGGCCGCGATGGACCTCGGGGCCACCCGCTGGCAGGCGCTGCGGCTGGTCACCCTGCCGGCGCTGCTGCCCAGCATCCTGGCCTCCGCGGTGCTCGTCTTCGCCCTGGTCTTCGACGACTTCGTGCTGGCCTACTTCACCACCGGTGTGGACCCGCAGCCGCTGTCCGTCCGTATCTACTCGGCGATCCGGTTCGGCGTACAGCCCACCATCAACGCGGTCGGCACGCTGATGCTCATCGGCTCCATCGGCCTCATCGGGCTCGCCCTGGCCATCCCGCGTCTGTTCGGCCGCCGCGGTGGCCTCGATCTGCTCTCCGGGAAGTGACACCCATGACCTCCTCCGACGCCCCCTCCCCCGGCGCGGCCCCGGCCGGCGAGGCGCCCGCCGTCCGGCTCGACCACATCAGCAAGAACTACGGCGGTTCCTACGCGGTGCAGGACCTCTCCCTGGACATCGCACCCGGCGAGTTCTTCTCCCTGCTGGGCCCGTCCGGCTGCGGCAAGACCACCTCGCTGCGGATGATCGGCGGCTTCACCGACCCCACCGCGGGCACCATCCTGCTCAGCGGGGAGGACGTGACCGCGCTCCCGCCGGACAAGCGCAGCGTCAATACGGTCTTCCAGAGCTACGCCCTCTTCGACCACCTCTCGGTGGCCGACAATGTGGCCTTCGGC
Source organism: Streptomyces caniferus (assembly GCF_009811555.1). Classification (GTDB taxonomy): domain Bacteria; phylum Actinomycetota; class Actinomycetes; order Streptomycetales; family Streptomycetaceae; genus Streptomyces; species Streptomyces caniferus. Next base: position 407,663 of record NZ_BLIN01000003.1, read on the forward strand.
CTCAAGCGCAAGGGCGTCGGCCGGGCCGAGATCCGCGAACGGGTCGGCACCATGCTCGACCGGGTGCAGCTCGGCGGTCTCGGCGACCGCAAGCCCGGCACGCTCTCCGGCGGGCAGCGGCAGCGCGTGGCGCTGGCCCGTGCCCTGGTCAACCGGCCCCAGGTGCTGCTGCTCGACGAGCCGCTGGCGGCGCTCGACCTCAAGCTCCGGCGGCGGATGCAGGTGGAGCTCAAGCAGATCCAGCGCGAGGTCGGCATCACCTTCGTCTTCGTCACCCATGACCAGGACGAGGCGCTGACCATGTCGGACCGGGTGGCGGTGATGAACGAGGGCCATGTCGAACAGTGCGGGACCCCGGAGGACGTCTACGAACGCCCCGCGAGCCGTTTCGTGGCGTCCTTCATGGGGACCTCCAACCTGGTCCCCGGCACCTACCGCGACGGGCGGGTCGTCCTCGACTGCGGCCCGGCGCTGCCGGTCGGCGACCGCCACGGCATCGCCGACGGCAGCAGCGTCAGCCTGTCGATCCGGCCCGAGAAGATCTGGCTCTCCGACTTCGAACCGGGCATGGCGCTGGTGCAGGGCGTGGTCCGGGAGACCGTCTACTCCGGCCCCACCACCACCTACCTGATCGAACTCGCCCCCGGCGTCACCGTCTCCGTACTGGAGCAGAACACCGACCGCTCGCGCATGGAGGACCGCTGGAGCGGCGGCGAGAGCGTGGAGATCGGCTGGAAGCCCGAGCACTGCCTGGTCCTGGACTAGGGCGTGTCCGCAAAGTCCCGTCGTCCGCCCGGAGCGCGAGCCAGGCGGGACTTCGCGGACACGCCTTAGGGCGTCTCCGCCCCGGCACCGATCCCCGACCGGGCACTGGTGTGCCCCCAGCCGCCCGCCGACAGCAAAGGAAACGCTCCCCCATGAACCACGATGTGATCGTGCTCGGTGCCGGGCTCGCCGGCCTCGCCGCGGCGCGGGACCTGAGCGCGGCCGGCGCCGACGTCCTCGTCCTCGAAGCCCGCGACCGGGTCGGCGGACGCGTCGAGCAGGCCGTGCTGCCCGACGGCCGGCTGGTCCAGCTCGGCGGAGAGGTGGTCGGCCGGGCCCACACCGCCTACCTCGACCTCGCCGCCGAGCTCGGCCTGACCCTGATTCCCAGTTATGTCGCCGAGCCCGGACGGATGGCACGGGCCACCGCGGAAGGGGTCTCGGCCGGCGACCCGCCGCACTGGTTCGGCCCCGGCGACGAGGCCTGCCACCGGAAGGTCACCGACGCCTTCGTCGCGCTGGCCCGGACCGTCGACCCCGAGGACCCGTGGTCCCATCCGCATGCGGCGACCCTCGACCGCCTGTCCGTCGGTGCCTGGCTGCGCGGCGAAGGCGCGAGCCCGGCCGTCGTACGGCTCTGGGAGATCGGCCAACTCGCCCTGGCCAGCGGTTCCTACGAGCGCACCTCCCTGCTCGCCGCGCTGCGCAAGCACGCCGCGGTCCCCGGGGACGACCCCTACGCCTACGAGGACTGGGAGGGCCTGCGCGTCGCCGAGGGCTCGGCGACGGTGGCGCTGCGCATGGCCGCCGAGCTCGGCCGGCGCATCCGGCTCGAAGCGGTCGTCGAGGAGGTGGCGGTGCGACCGGGCGGCTGCCGCGTACGGCTGGCGACCGGGGAGGTCCTGACGGCGGATGCCGTGGTCAGCGCCCTGCCGGTCGGTCCGCTGCGCTCGGTCGCGCTCACCGGCGTCTCCGAGGCCCGGCTCGCCTCGCTGCACCGCCAGCGGCAGGCCGTCGCGGCCAAGTTCGCCGCGGCCTACGACAAGCCCTTCTGGCGCAGCCTCGACCTCAACGGTCTCTCCGAATGCGAGGGCGTGCTCGGCAGCACCTGGCCGCAGAGCGAGGGCATCCTCTCCGCACTGATCCCTCCGGAGCGCTACGGCGTCCTGCTGGGCATGCCCGCCCCGGTCCGGGACCACGAGCTGCTCGCGGACGTGGCCCGGCTCTACGGCGCCGAGGCCTTCCAGCCGTTCACGTCGTATCTGCGGCTGTGGGGCACCGATCCCTGGACCCAGGGGTACGTCACCCAGTGGAACCCCGGCGACGTCATGGCGGTCGGCCCGCTGCACGGCTCGCACGAACCGCCCTTCTACGTCTGCGGATCCGACCAGTGGGTCGCGGGCTATATGGAGGGCGCGGTGCGCACCGGCCGCGACGCGGCGCGGGAGGTGCTCCGTCATGGCTGAGCACACCCACCCCGCCCCGGTCCGCAATCACCTCGCGGGGACGGACCGCCCGGCGGCCTCCGGCGCGACGATGGACCTGGTGAACCCCGCCACCGGCGAGGTGCACCGCAGTGCCCCGCGCTCCGGCCCGGCCGACACCGACGCGGCCTGCGCCGCCGCGGAGAGCGCCCTCGTCCGCTGGTCGGCGACACCCCCGCCGAACGGCAGCAGGCGCTGCTGCGGATCGCCGACGCGGTCGAGGCGCACGCCGACGCCCTGGTGGCCGCCGAGGTCGGGGACACCGGCAAACCGCCGGAGCAGTTCCGCATCGAGGAACTGCCCGCCGTCATCGACACGTTCCGCTATTTCGCGGGGGCGGCGCGCAATCTTCCCGGGGCGGCCGCCGCCGAGTACACCGAGGGCCGCACCTCCGTGCTGCGCCGCGAACCGGTCGGCGTCTGCGCCCAGATCACCCCCTGGAACTACCCGCTGATGATGGCCGCGTGGAAGATCGCCCCGGCGCTCGCGGCGGGCAACACCACCGTCCTCAAGCCCGCCGACACCACCCCCGCCTCCGCCGCGCTGCTCGCCCGGATCGCCGCCGAGCAGTTGCCGTCCGGCGTGCTCAACGTGCTCTGCGGGGACCGCGACACCGGGCGGTCCCTGACCACGCACCCGGTGCCCCGGCTCGTCGCCGTCACCGGCAGCGTCCGGGCCGGGCGGGAGATCGCCGCCACCGCCGCGGCGGACCTGAAACGGGTGCACCTGGAGCTGGGCGGCAACGCGCCGGTCCTCGTCCATGAGGACGTGGACGTCGAAGCCACCGCGGCCGAACTCGCGGTCGTGGCGTACTACAACGCCGGCCAGGACTGCACCGCGCCCACCCGCTTTCTGGTGCACCACCGCCGCTACGACGCCTTCGTGACCGCGTTCGCGGCGGCCGCGCACCGACTGCGGACCGGGCCGCCCGACGATCCGGCCGCCGACTACGGTCCGCTCAACAGCGCTGCCCAACTCGCCTCCGTACAGGGCTTGTTGAGCCGTCTGCCCGACCACGCCGAGGTGGTGACGGGGGGTACGGCGCCGGAGCGCCCCGGCTGGTTCCACTCCCCCACGGTCGTCGCCGGGGTGCGCCAGGGCGACGAGATCGTGCAGGAGGAGATCTTCGGCCCGGTCGTCACCGTGCAGCCCTTCACCGACGAGGCCGAGGCGCTCCGGCTGGCGAACGGGGTCCGGTTCGGGCTGGCGGCGAGCGTGTGGACCCACGACCATGCGCGCGCCATGCGGGCCACCCGTGCGCTGCACACCGGGATCGTCTGGGTGAACACCCATGGCACGACGGTGTCGGAGATGCCGCACGGCGGGGTCAAGCACTCCGGCTACGGCAGCGATCTGTCCCTCGCGGGCCTGTTGGACTACACCCAGGTCAAGCACGTCATGCTGTGAGGCGGCTGCCGGGCGGAGGCCGGGACGGAGCCGGCAGGGCGGCCCGCGGCGCTCAGGTGTCCGCGGTGCCGGGCTCCGTCCCGGTGTCGCGGGCGGCGGCGTGTTCCGTGCCCTGAGCGCCGGTCAGGTCCCGGGCCAGCGCGACGCGGGAGAGCAGCATGGCGCCCCACAGAACCAGCGCGATGCCCAGGCACTCGGGCAGCAGCCACCAGCCGGTCCGCACCCGTTCGTCGAAGAGGGTGACGCCCAGCGACAGGCTCACCAGCGCGTCCCCGAGGGTGAGGACCGGCTGCGAGGCGGTCAGCGGGCCCGACTGCATGGCGTTCTCCAGCAGGAAGAGGGCCATCACCCCTACGGCGGCGAAGCCGTAGGTCTGCCAGGTGGTGAAGAACGCGACGGGGCCGCCGGTCTGCCAGGCGTGGGTGGCGTCCTTCATCAGCGCCGCGGTGAGCGCGTAGGCGACCGCGGTGGCCCCGGCGAAGCAGGCCGCCCGTACGCCGCCCGCTCCCCGGCGGAGCGCCGCACCGACCGCCGCGGCGATCACCACCGCGCAGACCACGAGGGCCGGGACCCAGCGGCCGAACGGGGCGTGGGTGGTGCCGATGGTGGGCGCGGCGGCCGCGAGGGCACAGCCGAGTCCGACGACCAGCAGTACCACGCCGGTCCAGCCCGAGCGGGAGATCCGTCCGCCGAGGATGACCCGTCCGAAGAGCAGGGCGAGGGGCAGTTCGAGGACGAAGAGGGGCTGTACCACCGACAGCGCCCCTTGTGAGAGCGCCAGCGCCTGGAAGCAGGCCGCGGCGATGACCGCGAGCATCCCGCCGAGCCAGACGGCACGGTGCAGGAGATCGACGAGCAGACCGAGGCGCAGCCCGGCGGACAGCGGGACCGTACGGGCCGCGCGGCGCTGCAGCACCGTGGCCAGCGCATTGCTGGCCGCCGCGAGCAGTGCGAACAGTACGGCCATGCGCCCACCTCCTCGTCGGCCGCTCCGGCACCGGGGGGGCCGGCCGCCGGTGGCCGGGCGGTGCGGGGCGGCGCTGTACGGGGGCGACGCTATCCGCCGGGCGCCCGGACGGCCCGGCGACACGGGCTCCGGAGGGCCGCATTCGATGAGCCGGAGGGTCGCCTCCGGGGCGGCGGGCGCTGTGTCCGGGGCAGCGAGGTGTCAGGCCGGGGCGGCCAGGACGTCGGATCCGAACCGGCGGGGGCGTCGGGCCCGGGAAGGTGCCGGGAGGGCGTCACGGAGCGGCGAAGAGTGCCGCTTCCGGAGTGGCAGATCTTGCCGCCGCGGCGCCTGATCCGCAGGTCACAGCGGTGGCGCGGGCGGCGGCAGGTGGCGCAATACTGCGGCAACACCACGGGCCGGATCCCCTCGGTATGGTCCGTCGCATGCCAGCCGAACGCACCCGCCAGCACACGACACCGGTCGCCGCGGCCCGCCGCCGCCGGCTCCGCGCGGACCGCGCCCGGCAGCTCGCCGACCTGCTGCGGCACCAGGTGCTCGGGGGCCGCTTCCCTGAGGGTGTGCTGCCGCACGAGGAGGTGATCGGCGCCGACTACGGCGTCTCCCGCAACACCGTCCGCCAGGCCCTCGACCTGCTGCGCGCCGAACAGCTCGTGGCGCGCCAGCCGGGTGTGGGCACGGTGGTGGTGGGCCACAAGTACCCGCATGCGCTCGACCGGTTGATGGGTCTGGCCGAGACCCTGCACTCGCACGGGCGGGTCACCAACGAGGTGCGCACCATCAGCCCGGTCGCCGCACCGGCCCCGGTGGCGGACCGGCTGCGGCTCCCCCCGCGCAGCGATGTGCTCTATGTGGAACGGCTGCGCAGGCTCGACGGCCTGCCCCTCTCCCTGGACCTCACCTACCTCCCGATGGACATCGGACTGCCCCTGCTCGACGCCGATCTGGAGAACAACGACGTGTTCCGGCTGATCGAGGAGAGCGCCGGACAGCCGCTGGGCACCGCGGAGATCACCCTGGAGGCCGTCAACGCCGATGCGCACTCGGCCGCCGTACTGGAGGCGCCGCGCGGCACGGCCGTGCTGATGCTCGAACGCCTCACCCATCTCGCCGACGGCTCCCCCGTGGACCTGGAGTTCATCCGCTTCCGCGGCGACCGCCTCACCATGCGGGGCCTGCTGCACCGCACGCTCTGAGCCCCTCGCCCGCACCTGCCCGCCTCCCGACCGCTTCCCCTGCCCCGCCCTGCCCTGGAGACCGCCATGCCTCTTGCGCCCCAACGCGCCGACGTGCCCGTGACCATCGACGAGTCCCGGTGCATCGACGGCTGCACCCTGTGCGTCGACATGTGCCCGCTGGACTCGCTCGCCATCGATCCGGCGAGCAACAAGGCGTACATGCACGTCGACGAGTGCTGGTACTGCGGGCCGTGCGCCGCGCGCTGTCCCACCGGTGCGGTCACGGTGAACATGCCCTATTTGTTGCGATGAGAGGCCCCCGTTCATGAGCTCCCGATCCACGGGCTCCCCGTTCCTGCCGCCGTCCCCCTTCCTGCGTCCGTCCGCCCCTTCGCCCGCCGCACCGCGCTCCACGCGCCGCCGGGCGCTCGCCGCGGCGCTCCCCGCCGCCCTGCTGGCGTCCTCGCTCAGCGGCTGCGGCACCACCGCGGACGCCTCGGACGGCAGGACCGTCACCGTGACCGTCGGCTACCAGTCCAAGACCATCAACACCGTCACCGCCGGTACCCTGCTGCGCTCGCTGGGCGTCTTCGAACGGGCGCTGCGCGCCCAGGGCAAGCGTGACGGGAAGACGTACAAGGTGCGCTGGCAGGACTACGCGACGGGCGCGCCGATCACCGCGCAGATGATCGCCGGGAAGGTCGACATCGGCTCGATGGGCGACTTCCCGCTGCTCATCAACGCCGCCCGCGGCAGCCGGCTGCACGCCCCGACCCGGCTGGTCTCGGTCACCGGCTACAACCTGCGCGGGGCGCTCAACACCGTCGTCACCCGGCCCGGTTCGCGGCTCCGCTCGCTGGCGGACCTGCGCGGCAAGAAGGTCTCCAGCAGCGTCGGCTCGGCCTCCGACGGCACGCTCGTACGGGCCCTGCAGCAGGCCGGGATCGACCCGGAAGCCGACATCCACAAGCTGAACCAGCAGCCGGCCGTGGGGGCTTCGGCCCTCCAGTCGGGCGGCGCGGACGCCCTCTCCCAGTTCGTGGCCTGGCCGGGGCTGCTCGCCTTCCAGGGCAAGGCGCAGGCCCTCTACGACGGGGGCGCGCTCGGCCTGCCCACCTTTCACGGTGTAACCGTACGGGACGCCTTCGCCACGCGGCGCCCCGCCGTGATACGGGCGTTCCTCACCGCACAGCGGGAGGCGACGCGGTATCTGCGGACCCACCCGGTCGAGGCCGCCCAGCAGGTCGCCGGGGCCACCGGGCTGCCGCCCGAGGTGGTCTACCTCTACAACGGCGCCGGCGGCCTCGCCACCTTCGATCCCACCCTCAAGCCCCGGCTGATCGCCGCGCTGAAGAAGGACGTGACGGTCCTGCGCGCGGCCAGGCTGACCGGACCGGTCGACGTCGACTCCTTTGTCGATGACCACTACGTGAAGCAGAGTTACGGCAGCGGGTACGCCAAGGCCCGGCGCGACACCGCGCACCCGTCGCCCGACGAGGTCTGGCTGCACGGCGAGGACCGTACCCACTCCTTCACCCGCCCCGAGGCCCTGCTGCGGTTCGCCGCCGGCCATCGCGACACGGTGCGGGCCGCCTATGTGGCCGACACGACCACCGGCACCCGCTGGTTCGCGGACAAGTCGGTCTGGGTCCAGGACGGCGCACGGCTGCTGCCCTTCGCCGCCCGCGCCACCGCAGACGCCTGGCTGCGGCACCACCGTGGTGCGCGCACCCTCGGCTACCCGGCCGCGCTGGAGCGGGCCCGGTGAGCGCGCCCACCCTCACGGCGGCCGGTACCGGGCGGGCCGCCCCGCGCCGCCGGGCCTGGACCCGCCGGGCCCGGCGCACCGCGGCGGTCCTCGCGGCGCTCGCGGTATGGCAGGTGCTCGCCCAGTTCCGGGTGAACCTGTGGCTGCGGTTCTCCCAGTTCCCGACCGTCACCGAGACGGCCCAGGAGTTCGCCCGCCGGCTCGGCACGGCCGCCTACTGGCAGGACGTCTCCGACAGCGTGGTCCGGATCGTCGGCGGCTTCGCCCTCGCGGCCGTCCTCGGCGTCGCCGTCGGCACCGCCCTCGCCCGCTCCCCGCTCGCCGCCGATCTCCTCGGTCCGCTGCTCGAAGTGCTGCGCCCGGTACCGGCGATCGCGCTGGTGCCCGTGGCGATCCTGCTGTTCCCCAGCAACGAACAGGGCATCGTCTTCATCACGTGCACCGCGGCGTTCTTCCCGGTCACGGTCTCCACCCGGCACGCGGTACGGGCCCTGACGCCCGTCTGGGAGGAGGCGGTGCGCACCATGGGCGGGGGCCGGTGGCGGGTGCTGCGGTCGGTGGTGCTGCCGGGGGCACTGCCGGGCATCCTGGGCGGGCTCTCGGTGGGCATCGGTGTCTCGTGGATCTGTGTGATCTCCGCCGAGATGATCTCCGGCGAGTACGGCGTGGGCTACCGGACCTGGCAGGACTACACCGTCGTCGACTATCCAGGGGTGTTCGTCGGCATGGCCACCATCGGCCTGCTCGGCCGGCTCACCTCCACGGCGGTGGAACTGCTGGGGCGGCGGTTGACCCGCTGGCTGCCGCGGACCGCGCAGGACGCACCCGCGTCCCCGGCCGGCCGCGGCCGGTGGCGGACGGGCCGGACGGCGATCGGGGAGTCCTCATGACCGGTACCGGGATCACGGCGGCGGCCCCGGCGCGGGAACCCGCCCCGGGCCTGCGGCTGACGCTCGGCGGGGCCGTGCTGGGCCGGCCCGGCGCCCCCGTTCTGGAGGGCCTGGACCTCGATGTCGCGCCGGGTGAGATCCTCACCGTCGTCGGACCGTCCGGCTGCGGCAAGTCCACCCTGCTGCGCACCCTGGCGGGCCTGCTGCCGCTGCTCGACGGCCGGCTGACCCAGGACGGCGAGCCGGCCGAGGGACCCGCCGCCGACCGTGCGCTGGTCTTCCAGGAGGATGCGCTGCTGCCCTGGCGCACCCTGCGGGCCAATGTGGAACTCCCGCTGGCCATCCGGGGCGTGGGCCGCGCGGAGCGCCGGGGGCGGGCGGACGAGTGGCTGGCCCGGGTCGGACTGGCCGGGCACGCCGCACGCCTGCCGCACCAGGTCTCCGGCGGCCAGCGGCAGCGCGCCCAGCTGGCCCGCGCACTGGCCGGGCGGCCGCGGGCGGTCCTGATGGACGAACCGTTCGGGGCGCTGGACGCACAGACCCGGGCCGGCATGCAGCAGTTGCTGGTGGACGTGCTGCGCGGCACCGGCGCCACCGTCGTCTTCGTCACCCATGACGTGGACGAGGCGCTGTTCCTGGGCGACCGGGTCGCGTTGCCGGGCACCGGCCGGTTGCTGGACGTCCCGCGGCCGCGCGCCCGTGCGGCGCACGCCGAACCGGCGACGGTCGCGCTGCGCCGCGAGGTCCTCGCCTCCCTGGGCGACCGGCCCGGCCCCTGACCGGGCCGGTCGCCCGCGCCCCGGCGCCCCGACCACCACGACCGAAGTGACCGATGTGACCGGCGCGTCGTACGACGTGACCCGGCGACCGAAAGGCACCGCCATGCCGCAAGGCACCGCCCTGGGAACCCCGGAAGCCATGGAGATCCCCTCCCTCGACGCCGCCGAGGAGCTGTCCTGCGACGTCCTCGTGATCGGCGGCGGCACCGCCGGGACCATGGCGGCACTCACCGCCGCCGAACACGGCGCCTCCGTCCTGCTGTTGGAGAAGGCGCATGTCCGCCACTCCGGCGCGCTCGCCATGGGCATGGACGGGGTCAACAACGCCGTCGTCCCGGGCCGCGCGGAACCCGACGACTACGTCGCCGAGATCACCCGCGCCAATGACGGCATCGTCGACCAGTCCACCGTCCGCCAGACCGCGACCCGCGGTTTCGCGATGGTGCAGCGGCTGGAGTCCTACGGCGTGAAGTTCGAGAAGGACGAGCACGGCGAGTACGCGGTCCGCCAGGTGCACCGCTCCGGCTCGTACGTGCTGCCGATGCCGGAGGGCAAGGACGTCAAGAAGGTCCTCTACCGGCAGTTGCGCCGCCGGGAGATGCGCGAGCGGATCCGCATCGAGAACCGTGTGATGCCGGTGCGGGTGCTGACCTCCGGCGGCCGGGCGGTCGGCGCGGCGGGCTTCCACACCCGTACCGGGCGGTTCGTCACGGTCCGGGCCGGGGCGGTGATCCTCGCCACCGGCGCCTGCGGCCGCCTCGGTCTGCCGGCCTCCGGCTATCTCTACGGCACCTACGAGAACCCCACCAACGCGGGCGACGGCTACGCCATGGCCTACCACGCGGGCGCCGAACTGACCGGCATCGAGTGCTTCCAGATCAATCCGCTGATCAAGGACTACAACGGCCCGGCCTGCGCCTATGTCGCCAACCCCTTCGGCGGCTACCAGGTCAACCGGCACGGCGAGCGGTTCGTGGAGTCCGACTACTGGTCGGGGCAGATGATGGCGGAGTTCGCGTCCGAGGTCGCCTCCCCGCGCGGTCCGGTCTACCTGAAGCTGAGTCACCTCCCGGAGGAGTCCGTCTCCGCGCTGGAGACCATCCTGCACACCACCGAGCGTCCCACCCGCGGCACCTTCCACGCCGGGCGCGGCCACGACTACCGCACCCACGACATCGAGATGCACATCTCCGAGATCGGCCTGTGCGGCGGGCACTCGGCGTCCGGCGTACGCGTCGACGACCACGCCCGCACCACCGTGCCGGGTCTGTACGCGGCAGGCGACCTGGCCTGCGTCCCGCACAACTACATGATCGGCGCGTTCGTCTTCGGCGATCTGGCGGGCGCGGACGCGGCGCGGTACCGGGCGTACGAGGGCGAGTTGCCCGCCGACCAGCTGCGGGCCGCCCACGAGCTGGTCTACCGGCCGCTCGGCCATCCCGACGGCCCGCCGCAGCCCCAGGTCGAGTACAAGCTCCGCCGCTTCGTCAACGACTACGTCGCCCCGCCCAAGAGCGGCGCCCGCCTGTCGCTGGCCGTCGAGCACTTCGAGCGGATGCACGCCGATATCGCCGGCATGGGCGCCCGTACCCCGCACGAGCTGATGCGCTGCGCCGAGGTCGGTTTCATCCGCGACTGCGCCGAGATGGCCGCCCGGTCGTCGCTGGCCCGCACCGAGTCCCGCTGGGGTCTCTACCACGAGCGCACGGACCACCCGCAGAGCAACGACGAGGACTGGCTGCACCACCTCGATCTGCGCAAATCGGCCACCGGAGCGATGGAGTTCACGGCCCGCCCGGTGGCGCCGTACCTCGTCCCGGTCGACGCGTACACCCCCGTGGGCGGCGCCCCCCGGTTCCTCGGCGAGGTCCACCCGGAGCAGGTCGCCACGGCGGGGCGGAGCGACACGCCGCCGGTGGGGTCCACGGGCGGCGGCGCGGAGGGGGCAGGAGCCGAGGCGGCGGGCGAGGCGGTGCCGGGCGCCGGCACCGCGGCCGGCAACGGCCCCGGCGCCTCCCCCCGCATCCTCGAACTCCTCGCCCTCGCCGAGGACCAGCCGGACCTCGGCACGCTGCGCCCCTACCTCACCGACCCCGACCCGGCCGTCCGCCGTGCCGCCGTCGACGCGCTCACCGAGAGCGTCCCGTCCGGCACGGGCGGGGCCCTGGCCACCGCCCTCGCCGATCCCGACCCGGCCGTACGCGCCGCCGCCGGTGCCTCGCTACGGGAACTGGTCGAGGTCCTGACGCCGGAACCCGGCCTGCGCCCGCCGCTGGTCACCGCCCTGCACGGCCCCGACGCCGTGGTCCGCTCGGCGGCCGTGGAGGTGCTGCGCGCGCTCCGCCTCGGCGACCGCGCCCTCTTCGCCGCCGCACTCGGCGACCCGGCCGTGGAGGTGCGGCTCCAGGCCGTCCGCGCTCTGGTCTCCGTCGATGCTCCCGACGCTCTGCGCGGTGCCGCCACCGACCCCTCCCGCGAGGTCCGGGTGGCCGCCGCGCACGGCCTCGGCACGGTCGGCGGCCCCGGCGACCTGGCGCTGCTGCTGCGCGACGAGGACCTCCTCGTACGGGCCGCGGCGCTCGCGGCGCTGGCCACCACCGGCTGCCCGCCGCCGTACGACGCGGCGGCCGTCGCGGCGCTCGGCGACCCGGCCTGGCAGGTCCGGGCCGGTGCCGCCACGGCCCTGGCGGCCGCCGAGCCCGAGCTCGCCGTGTCCGCGCTGCGCTCCGCGCTCCGCGACGGGCACGCGGACGTCCGCAAGGCCGGGGTTCTCGCGCTGCGTGCGTACTCCGGCCGCGAGGACGCCCGCCGGGCCCGGGCCACGGTCGCGGACGATCCGGACGCCGATGTCCGCGCCTACGCCCGGCTCGCGTCGAAGGAGTGACCCCCGTCCGGGCCGCCCGGGGCCGCCGCTGACCGAAGGCTGCGGGCGGAGGGGACCGGTCGGGCGGGCCGCCGGCATCGCCCGACCACCGAAGCACGCTGTATAAATCTCTGCAAAACAGGCATATTCCTGCTACCCGACATGGATGGCTGGTCAGGAATCCCTATGCCCTCTTTCTCCCCGCGTTGGCCCCGATACGTTGAGTTCGCCCCGAGCGTCCTGGTTGCCGGAGGGCTCGTCTGGGACGCGTTCTCGCCGGCGGACTACTGGGGCGACCCGATGCTGACGGCGGCCAGCGTGACGGCCGGCGCCCTGCTCTCCCTGCGGCACACCCTGGCGATCGGCGCCGCCATCGTCGTGGGCGTCTTCGCGCTGACGGTGAAGGACGGCACCGCCGACAGCCTCGAAGGCCATCTGGAGCTCATCAACACCCTCTTCGCCGCACTGATGGGCATCGGGGTCAATCGGGTGATCGCCCGCCACGGACGCCATCTGGACGTCGTCCGTTCGGTGGCGGAGGCCGCCCAGCGCGCCGTGCTGCCGGCCCCGCCGGAACGTATCGGCCGGCTGGCCATCGCCGCCCGCTACCAGGCCGCGCAGAGCGAGGCCCGGATCGGCGGTGACGCCTACGCCGTGCAGCGGACCCCGTTCGGCGTGCGGCTGATGATCGCCGATGTGCGGGGCAAGGGCCTCGGGGCGGTGAGCGCGGTCTCGGTGCTGCTGGGTGCGTTCCGCGAGGCCGCCGAGCAGGAGCCCGACCTGAGGGCGCTGGCCGACCGGATGGAGCACGCGCTGCTGCGGGAGAGCGAGCACACCTCGGAGGAGAACCGCCTCGAAGGCTTCATCACGGCCCTGATCTGCGAAGTCCTTCCCGGGGCCACGGGCCTGCGGTTGCTGAACTGCGGCCACCCCGCGCCCTACCTCTGCCATGACGACGAGGTGCGCGCCCTGGAGGTCCGCGATCCGGGCCTCCCGCTGGGGATGGGCGCCCTGGGCGCGGCACGGACCGGGCCCACCGACTGGCCGTTCCCGGCGGGCAGCACCCTGTTGCTGGTGACCGACGGGGTGACGGAGGCCAGGGACCACGCCGGAACGTTCTACGACCCCGCGACGCAACTGGCGGAGCACGGCCCGTTCCGGGAGCCCCGGGAGCTGATCGACCGCTTGGCCGCGGACGTCGAGGACTGGACCGGCGGGCCGCGCGACGACGATATGGCCGTCCTCGCGATCACCCGGCAGGTGCCGGGCCGCGGGAGGCTCATCCCAGGAGGGAGCAGCGCCGAACGCTGAGCCGAGGCCGCCCGTACGGCCGGCGAACCCCTGCGGCGGCGGCGCGCCGGTACTGCCAGGTTGACCCTTTCGTGGCGCTTTCGGATTTTCCTCGTGTGCTGCCGAAGATCCGGAAGGTGAGATGAGAAGATCAGTCAGAGCATCAGCATCCGCACCGAGCGATTCGTCGCTCCCGCGCAGATCGGAGTTGATGTGTCCGACAACAGATCAACCCTGCTGAGTCAGCGCGCCGCCGTCATCTTCCTGCTCGGCGCCCTCACCGCTATCGGCGCCGGTGTCCTCACGTTCATCAACGGCGGCACTCCGGCTTCCGCAACCCTCGTCGGCGGCGCCGCCTTCGGTGCCGCCGTCACCTTCTTCCATACGGTCATCGACTGAGACCCCACCGCGGCACTCCCGCTCCCGGCCCCTCGGCCCATCGGCCCCCCGGGACAGGACGGCTGGTACGGTCCCGATCCGCTCCCACCCCCGAACGGACCGGCACCACACTTCCACGACGGACGCAATCCGCACAGACCGCCATGGTCACCGTGAGCACACCGGCGCCCTCGCAGCGCTCACGGCGGCCAAAACCGGAATTCGCGCCCCCGCATGCGGTGCGCTCCCGCACCTCAGGTGCCAAACTTGAGTCACCGCGCCCGGCCGCCGGCCGGGGCCCTTGTCGCCGAGGGGAACAACATGACCTGGGCATCTTGGACCACAGTCGGGATCCACGCCCTCCCCGGCGCGGTTCGCACCGCGGAGATCGGCGTGATCAACGGTGACCTGACCATCCATACGACCTGGTCGGACGACCTGGCGCATGTAGCTGTGCAGTACACCGGAGCCACGGACTGGTACACCATGGCGGGCAGCCCCGTCCCGTGCCATTCCGAAGAAGCCAGCCGCTCCTTCCACCAGGCCGTCGTCGAAGCCGCACGCGGCGGCGAACGGGCCGAGGCCTCCCTCGAGGAGCTCTTTCACACGTAGCCCGGCGGCCCGGTTCGTCCGTCGGGCCGACGGCCCGGCCGGTCGGCGCGCCGGCGCCATGATCCCCTGCCTCCGCGCGCCCCTCTCCGTACGCGGCCGGTGACGGCAGGCAGTCGGGCGCGCGCACCCCGGCGCCATGCAGCCAGGCGCATACCCCCGCCTCCATGGCGCCCCCCGGCCTCCCGGCTCACCACGACTTCCGGAGCCGCTCCACCCCCGGGCCGCCGCCCGCCACCGTCGGATTTCCGACGCCCCGGCTTTCCGTCGCCGCGGGGGCGGACGACGCCGCCCCGATAACGGTTCACGATTCCGCTCGACTCCGAGCAACCAATTCACGCCACTCCATGTCTCTTCCCATGGAGCACTGTTGGTCACCTTGCGGCTACCTAAAGCTGACCAATTGTTAAATTTCGACCAGGAATCTCGAATCCTGATCATTCCTCTTTACATGCCCATGCCAGACATACCAGGGTTTGCGCGGGGCCCCACGGCCCCCGTGGTGCACAACAGCACCGCGCGTACGGGCGGTTGGCGTGCCGACCGCCCCCGCAGCGCTAAGGACCCACCGCAGTGCGTAGACCCCACATACGCGGACACCGCCTGGCCATCGCCGTCGCAGTCACGACGGCTGCAACATTCACCGCGGGAGTGGCGGGCACTGCCTCCGCCAGCTCCACGGCCTCGCCGGTCGCTGCTACCTCCGCCTCAACTCGCGCCCCTCAGAAGGTCGTTGACGCGGCACTCGCCGCCGTCCATGCGCACGCATCGGCCACCGGAGTCGGCAAGAAGGACACCCTCAAGGCCACGGACGCGCTCGTCGATCCGGACGGCCGACAGCATGTCCGCTTTGTTCGCACGCACCGCGGACTGCCGGTGCTCGGTGGCGACCTCGTCGTCCACCTGACCGCCAAGTCGGCGTACGAGAGCGTGACCCGGGCCTACCGTCACCAGGTCGACGTGCCCGACACGGACCCGAAGCTGTCGGCCTCGGAGGCCCGGACGAAGGCCGCCGCCGTCGCGAAGGGCCGGGCCGGTGACGCCGAACTGGTCGTGGACGCCCGTGAGAACCGGACCACGCTGGCCTACCGGGTGCAGGTGGCCGACAGCCGTACCGCCGAGGCCGGCGGCGCCCGTACGGTCGTCCTCGACGCGGCCTCCGGCGCGGTGCTCAGCAACTCCCCGGTCGACGACTCCTTCCTGTCGCCCGCCGTCCAGGCCAAGCTGCGTGCCCGGGGCGAGCGGCTCGACCCCGCGACCGGATCGCTCACCCCCTCCCCGGCCGCCACGGCCGAGGCGGCCGGAACCGCCGGGTTCCCGTCGGCGGCCACCGGCTCCGGTGCGTCCTTCTTCGTCGGCACCGTGCCGCTGTCCACCACCCGGACCGCGAAGAAGTCCTTCACCCTCAAGGACTCCACCCGCGGGAACACCGAGACCCGGGACGCCGGCGACAAGGAGCTGGAGAAGTTCGCCGACGGCAAGGCGTTCACCAGCACCACCAACCGCTGGGGCAACGGCACCACGAACAGCCGGGCGACCGCCGCCGTCGACGCCCAGTACGGCATCACCAGCACCCTGGACTTCTACAAGAAGACCTTCGGCCGCAAGGGCATCAAGAACGACGGCCGCGGGGCACACGCCCTGGTGCACTTCGGCAAGAAGGTCGGCAACGCCTACTGGTCCTCGGACTGCGGCTGCATGCTCTACGGCGACGGCGACGGCAAGACGTTCGCCAAGCCCCTGGTCGTGCTGGACGTCACCGGTCATGAGCTCTCCCACGGCGTCGTCGACGCGACGGCCAACCTCCAGCCCACCCGGGTCGACGCCGAGGGGAACCAGTTCGGCGAGCCCGGCTCCCTGAACGAGTCGCTGGCGGACATCTTCGGCAGCGCGGTCGAGTTCTCGACCAACAACCCGAAGAACCCGCCGAACTACCTGATGGGCGAGAAGCTCGGCCTCGACCAGAAGTTCCTGCGCCGTCTGGACAAGCCGTCCCTCGACAAGCTCGAAGGCACGGTCGACTACTGGTCGAAGGCGTCCTACGACACCGAGGTGCACGCCGGTTCCGGTGTCTCCTCGCACGCCTACTACCTCCTGGCCGAGGGCAGCGGCAAGAAGACCATCGGTGGCGTCGCCTACGACTCCCCCACCTTCAAGGGGTCGAAGGTGACCGGCATCGGCCGGAACAAGGCCACGGCGATCTTCTACCGGGCGCTCACCCGGTACATGGTCTCCACGACCGACTTCCATGACGCCCGGACCGCGACGCTGCACGCGGCCAAGGACCTGTACGGCGCCAAGAGCACGGAGTACAAGGCCGTGGACAAGGCCTGGGCCGCCGTGAACGTGACGGCCGCCAACACGCCGAACCAGCACTGATCCGACCCGGACCAAAGCCGGTGTGGTGCCCCCGCGGCTCGCGGGGGCACCACATGCGTCCCACCCGCGGCCCGGCCCGCGGGTTGCTCCGTGGTTCTCGACGGCACGGCCGACGGGAGCCTACGTTGAGACCATGATCAGCGAGCGCACGAGCGGCACGCGGCGGCCCGGCTATCCGGTGGCGGCGGGCGTGTTCGCGATCGGCATGGCCGGCACCACGCTGCCCACCCCGCTCTACGGGCTCTACCGCGAACAGCTCGGGTTCTCCGAGCTGGTGGTGACCGTGGTCTTCGCCGTGTACGCCCTCGGCGTCATCACGGTTCTCCTCCTCGCCGGCAACTTCTCCGACCAAGTGGGCCGGCGCCCCGTGTTGTTCTGCGCGCTGGGGCTGTCGGCGGCGAGCGCGCTGTGCTTCATCTTCGAGGGCGGGCTCCCGATGCTGCTCCTGGGGCGGGTGCTCTCCGGCTTCGCCGCCGGGCTGTTCAGCGGCGCCGCCACGGCGTCCGTGCTGGAACTCGCGAAGCCGGGCCAGGAGACACGGGCGGGATTCGCCGCCACCGCCGCGAACATGGGCGGGCTCGGCTGCGGCCCGTTGCTGTCGGGCCTGCTGGCCCAGTACGCGCCGTGGCCGTTGACCCTGCCGTTCCTGGTGCACCTGCTGCTGGTGGCGGGGGCGGCCGTGGCGACCTGGCGCCTGCCGGAGACCGTCGTGCATCCGCACCGCCCGCACACGCTGCGGCCCCAGGGTCTTCGGCTGCCGCCCGAAGTGCACGGCGTCTTCACCCCGTCGGCCGTCGCCGCCTTCGCCGGTTTCTCCCTGCTGGGGCTCTTCACCGCGGTGGCACCGAGCTTCGTCGGCCAGACCCTGGGCGTGCACAATCTGGCCGTCGCCGGGCTCATCGTCTTCACGGTGTTCCTCGGGTCGACCGCGGGACAGTCCTTGACGGAACGGATCGGGGTGCGCAGGGCCCTGCCGGGCGGCTGCCTGGTGCTGGTGGTGGGCCTCCTCCTCGTCGCCACCTCGCTGGCCGTGACCTCGCTGCCGGTGCTGGTCATCGGTGCGGTGTGCGGCGGTGTCGGCCAGGGCCTGGCGTTCCGCGCCGGCCTGACCGCCGTGGGCCGCGCGGCACCGCCCGAGCACCGGGGCGGCACCATCTCGGCCTTCTTCCTCGTCGCCTACCTGGGCATCTCGCTGCCGGTCGTCGGCGTCGGAGCGCTCACGCTGGTACTCGGCCTGCGCGGTGCGGGCCTGACCTTCTCCGCCTGTGTCATCGCGCTCACCGTCACCGTCGGCCTCTACGTCCTGCGCCACCCGCCGACGGCCGCCGACTGACCGCCCCGCCCGGCTCCCGGCCCGCCCGGGTCTCTCACCGCCTCAGGCGGTACCGGCAGGCCGCGCCGCGCCGACGTCCGGCGTGAGCCGCACCCGCAGCCGCGCCGGCCCCCGGGTGAACACTCCCTCGTCGGTGGGCGCCGCATCGTCCGCGAAGCCCATGGCGGGGAAGGCGTCGAGCAGTTGGTTGGCCCCGAGCTCGATCTCGGTCTTGGCCAGGAGCGCGCCGACACAGAAGTGCCGGCCCAGGGAGAAGGCCACATGGTCGGCGGCGGCGCTGAAGGCCGTGGCGGTGGTGAGGTCGGTGCGGAAGAGGTCGAAGGCGTCGGGCCGCGCGTAGTGGCGCTCGTCGCGGTTCGCGGAGCCGATGAGACAGGTGACCGTGGCGCCCGCGGGGACCGTACCGCCGCTCAGGGCGACCTCGGCGGCGGGCTGACGCATGATCATCTGTACCGGCGGGGTGTAGCGCAGGGTCTCGGCGAAGGCCGCGGGGATCAGCGACCGGTCGGCACGGACAGCGGCCAACTGGTCCGGGTGGGCCAGCAGGTTGCGGAACAGCGCGGCGAGCGCCTTGTCCGTGGTCTCGCCCCCGGCGGCCAGCAGCAGGCTGACGAACGAGGTGATGTCCTGATCGGTCATCCGGGTGCCCTCGATCTCCGCGGTGCACAGGGTGGAGAGCAGGTCGTCGCCGGGCGCGGCACGCCGTGCGTTGAGGACCGGCCGCAGGTAGGCGGCGAGTTCCTCACCCGCGCGCCGCCCGGCGGCCGCGACCTCGGGGTCCTGGGCCAGGTTGGACAGGAATGCGACGGCGGAGGCGTACCAGCCGTGGAAGCGGTCGTGGTCGGCCCGGTCGAGGCCGAGCATGTCGACGATCACGTTGATGGGGAAGCGGGTGGCGAACTGCCCCACCAGATCGGCTTCCGCATCGTCGCGGAAGACGTCGATCAGCTCCCGCGCGTTCCGCTCGATGACCGGCAGGAACTTCTCCCGCAGCTCCCGGCCGCGGAAGGCGGGGGCCACCAGGGCGCGGCGTACGGAGTGTTCACGACCGCTCATCTGCGGGAGCGTCCGGCCGCCGTGCGCCGGTTCGAGCTGCCACGCATAGTTGTCGGTGGTGAACACCGGCTCGCGGAAGGCCCGTGCCACGTCCTCGTACCGCGAGAGCAGATAGCTGTCGGTGCCCTTGTCGTAGAAGACCGGGTAGTGCTCGCGCAGGACGCG
Organism: Streptomyces caniferus; assembly: GCF_009811555.1. Taxonomy (GTDB): domain Bacteria; phylum Actinomycetota; class Actinomycetes; order Streptomycetales; family Streptomycetaceae; genus Streptomyces; species Streptomyces caniferus. Next base: position 426,974 of record NZ_BLIN01000003.1, read on the forward strand.
GTACGCGGGGTAGGGGTCGGCCGCGAACGCGGGTGACAGGATGTCGGGCGGCTGCGGGAGAGCGGTCACCAGCGTCCTCGGCTTCCCTCGGTGGCATCGGACTCGGACCTCGGTGCACGGCCGGCTTGTGACGCTAGGGCACCGCGTCTGGCCCGTCCAGAGCGCCTCGTGGCGAGACCGGCGCACGGCGACTGCGGGGCGCCCCGCGCACGGACGACAATGCCCGGGGCGCACGCGAATGCCCGGGGCGCACGCGTCGACCGCGCCGCTGCGGCCTGTCGCCGGAGGCCGCGTGGGCGGGCGCCGGGTGGCCGGAATGCACCGTGCGGCGGGCCATCACCCGGACGGCCGCCCGCCTTCACTCCGCTGCCTCCCACGACACGCTCTTCCGGCCGAGGCCGTCAACGCTGGGATCCGGCAGTCCCCGATCCAGCAGCCCCGCCGTCGAGGCGGAGAAGTGAGCATCGCATGGCCGCACCATTCGCCCTGGGCCCGCTCGGCCGCCTGTGCCGTGGGGCTCTCGTCGTCGCCCTGCTCACGGCGGTGTGCGCAGCCGGGCCGGCCTCGGCCTCCGGTGGTGCCGCCGGATCGGACGCACGGAGCGGCACCCGGCCCTCCGTGGTGCCGCCGCGCTGCGCGTTCGCCGACGCCTACGGCCGGCACCGGGCGGCCGCACCGCCGCGGCAGGCCGGGTACGCCGTCGTCCCGCCGGCCGGCCCGCTCCGGCCCCTGGCCGAGGACTCCACCTCCATATCCGGCCTCCCCCAGAGCGTCCCGGGCCCGGTCCTGCCGGCCGGACACTCCCACGGCCGGCCCGTGCCGTCCCGGAGTGCCGACGGCAGCGGCGGGCCCGTTCCGTATCCGCTGCCCGTACTGGTCCACCGGCTCTGCGCCGCGGACCTCCCCGCGGTCGCCGCCCAACGCCCCCTCTCCAGCAGGGTGTTGACCGCTCGGCCGGCCGCGAAGCCCGTCCAGGCGGCGACGGGGACCAAGCCGCTGGTGTTCATGGGTTTCGGCACGATGGCCGGTCTGACCTTGCTCGCCGGCGCGGGGCTCGTCTCGAGCGCCCGCAGACGGCGGGGCAGCGGCCCGCCGGCGGACCGCTGCTGAGCGCGCCGGGGACCACCGACTCCCGGCCCCCGCGGCCATGTCTCGTACGCCGGTGAACGGCAGAAAACCTGGTGAAGGACGCCACGCTGAAGGTCTACCCGGGTGCGCCGCACGGCCTCTCGGCGGTCGGCAAGTACAAGGAGGACTTCCACGCCGATCTGCTGTCGTTCCTCGACAGCTGACACAGACTCCGGGCCGGCGAGCAGCCCGGAAACACAGCCGGTGCCGGCCGAGGACCTGTGGTCCTCTCGGCCGGCACCGGCTGGAAAACTGTCGGGATTACCTGCGGTGGCCGTTGCCCCAGCCACCCTTCTCGCAGCCCTCGCTGAAGACCGGCCCGACGTGGTCGAGGACGCCCGCGGAGAGCCAGCAGGAGGCGTAGTGGCCGTGGTGGTTGTGGTGGTGGCGGTCCTTGCCGTGAGCCAGGGCGGCGCTGGCACCGCCCATGACGATCGTGGTGGCCAGGGCGCTAGCTGCGATCGCGGCGCGGATGCGCATGTGTGCTCCTCAGGAGGATCAAAGGGGTATATCGACCTTTTCAGGAATCACCTTCACAGAACCTCCCAAAACCTGACCCATCACTAATTGCGTGAGTCGGAGTAATCGCCCTCCGGTCCGCACGGCGAACACACCCGGCCACGGCGCCGTCGAACACCCCTCCCGGGCCGGGCACGCCCACTCCCAACGCCCTTACAGGCAGGGCTCGTTCGACATCGACGCGATCACTCGGCCGCGACGAGGAGCGGACGACACCACAGCTCGGACGGACCCGCCAGGAATTGCCCTGTGACTATCGGCCGTTCGGGGTGAGAACCGACTTCCGGAAAAAGTCAGGAAATCTGATCAATCGTCACAATGGGGCCGGTATTGAGAAGGCGTCAGGGGAAATGCCTCATGCTCCCTCCGGCGCTTCCCGGGCCACCTGGCGTACGGGGCGCACGCCCGGGCGCAGGCCCAACGTCACCAGTGCCACGGCCACGGCGAGGAAGGCGGACAGGACCGCGAAGCCGGTCACGCTGGATCCCGTGGCGTCGGTCAGCCAGCCGACCAGGTAGGGGCCGGCGAAGCCGCCGAGGTTGCCGAGCGCGTTGATCAGTCCCATGGCGACGGCCACCACCTCGAAGCGCAGCAGCTGGCCGGGGATCGCCCAGAACGGTCCGTACGGCGCATAGACCGCGGCGGCCGTCACACACAGCAGCAGCATCCGGGGCAGGGCGCCGTCCACGGCCTGCCCCAGCAGCAGAGCGGCGATGCCCACGACGAGCGGGACGGCCACCGCCTGGCGTCGTCTGCCGGTGCGGTCGGACCAGGCGGCATTGGCGATCATCACCACCAGTGCGACGGTGAACGGGATCGCGGTGAGCAGTCCGACCTCGGTGGGCGATCCGCCGTGCGTCAGCTCCTTGATGACCGACGGCAGCCAGAGGTTGAAGCCGTAGAAGCCGGTGATCCAGAAGAAGTAGACGCCGATGAGGACGAGCACCGATTTCTGCCTGACCGCGTCGAGGTACGAGCCGCTGCCCGCCGAGGGCTTGGCGGCTTCGTCGGCGGCGATCGCGCGCTCCACGTGGTCGGCCTCGGCGCGGGAGATCCACCGGGCCTGCGCGGGCCGGTCGGCGACCGCGAACCACCAGACCACCGCCCACACCAGGGGCGGGACGCCCTGCAGCATCAGCACCCAGCGCCAGCTCCCGTGGTCGAGCATCCAGCCCGACAGCGGCGCCATCAGCACCGACGACAGCGGCAGGCAGGCCATCCACAGGGCGTTGGCCCGGGCCCGCTCGCGCAGCGGGAACCACGAGGCGAGCAGGATGAGCACGGCGGGCCAGACGCCGCCCTCGAAGAGGCCCAGCACGAAACGGGCCACGTAGAACTGCGACTTGGTCTGGACGAGACCGGAGAGCGACGCGGCCGCGCCCCACGCCACCATGAGGAGGAGGACGGTCTTCCGGGCGCTCCAGCGCTGGGCGAGGATCGCGGCCGGGATCTGCAGGAAGACGTAGCCGAGGAAGAAGACGCCGCCGACCAGCCCCTTGTCGGCGTTGGACAGCCGCAGATCGCCGTGCATGTAGGGGAGGATGACGGAGACGTTGTTCCGGTCGAGATACGCCAGCATGTACATGATCGCGGCGACCGGGATGACGTACGCCCAGCGCTTGGCGGGCGTCGTGGGCGGCGACTGCGGGGTCGGCTGCGGGCCGGCGTCCGTCACTGGGCGACCGCCGTTCCGTAGGCGGCGCGGATCCGGTCGGTGAAGCGGCTGAAGCCGGCGGCGGCGCGGAAGGCCGCGGCCATCGTGCCGTGGGAGGCGCGGCCGCTGCCGGCGATGTCGAACGCGGTGCCGTGGTCGACGGAGGTGCGCAGGATCGGCAGGCCCACGGTGACGGAGACGGTGCCGTCGAAGTCGACGGTCTTGGCGGGGATGTGGCCCTGGTCGTGGAAGTGCGACAGCACTCCGTCGAAGCGGCCTTCGAGGCCCTGGTGGAAGACGGAGTCCGCGGGGATCGGTCCCACGACGCCGAGCCCCTCGGCCGCCGCCTTCTCCACCGCCGGGCGCAGGACGGTGATCTCCTCGTCGCCGAAGTGGCCGCCCTCGCCGCCGTGCGGGTTGATCGCGGCCACGGCGAGCCGGGGGGTGTCATGGCCGAAGACGCGCAGGGCGGTGGCGGCGTGACGGATGCTCGCGGCGACCCGCTCCTCGGTGATCTGGTCGAGCGCCTTGCGCAGGGCGAGATGGCGGGTGGTGAAGAAGATCTTGAGGCCGCGCACCACGAACATGGTGTCGAAGTGGGCGGCGCCGGTGAGTTCGCCGAGCATCTCGGTATGGCCGAGGTGCTCGGAGCCGGCCGCCCAGATCGCCTCCTTGTTGATCGGCGAGGTGACGATGCCGTCGACCTCGCCGGCCAGCGCGGCGCGGGTGGCGGCCTCGATCGCGGCCACGGCGGAGCGGCCCGCCACCGCGTCGACCGTGCCCCAGGGGAGGTCGCCGGGGGCGATCCCGAGGTCGAGCACATCGATGGTGCCGGGCTCGAAGCGCGCCTCACCGGGCGTGCCCACCGCGTTGACCTCGACGTCCAGACCGCAGACGGCGACGGCGCGGCGCAGTACGGCGGCGTCGCCGACGGCGAGTCCACGGCCGAGGGCGGCGGTAGCCGGGTCGGCGAGCGTGCGGGCGGTGATCTCGGGACCGATCCCGACGGGGTCGCCGAGGGTGACGGCGAGGAGCGGCAGCGGTCCGTCGGGGGCCGCCGTCCGGTCGTCGGGCACCTGCTGGGGGTGGGTCATGGGATCGCCTTTCGGGGTGCGGTGCTCAGGGTGGGGCCGAGGATGCGCCGGGTGCAGGCCGCGCGCAGGTGTTCCAGGCAGTCACGGGCGGCGTCGGGGCCGCCGATCAGGCCGCCCTTCGTGGCGAAGAGCAGTCCGTCATGGGGGCCGCCCACCAGATGTCCCGCGATGGCGAGCGGCAGCACCTCGGTCTCGATGGCGAAGCCGTCGGCGCCCAGTGCCGAGGTGACCGCGGCGGCGACGTCGCCGCCCGAGGCGTACAGGCCGCCGGGGCGCAGTTCGTCGACCGCGTGGCGGGCGATCTCGGCGAGTGCGCGCAGGATGCGGGCGGCGGCGCGGGGGTCGGATACGGGAGCGGATCCGGCGGTGGGCGCCGGTGCGGCGGCCACCCGGACGCCGAGCACCGTGGCGCCCTCCCCCGCGGCCGCGCGCAGCTCCGCCAGCACCGCGCCGGGGTCCGGGGCACCGGGGTCGAGGTCGGCCCAGCGGGCGCCGAGCACGGTTTGCGTGCGCGCGAGCTGGGTGCGGGTGCGGTCGGTGACGCTGCCGACGACCGCCAGGATGCGGGCGGGTGCGCCGCCCGCGGGCCGCAGGCCCAGCTCGCCGGCGAGGGCGGCGCCGAACGGGCCCGAGTCCAGTGCGACCCAGCGGGTGCCGTCCGCCGCGGCGATGTGGGCGGCGGCCACCGCGATCGTCCGCAGATGCGCGTTCTCGGTGGCGTCGCAGACCACGACGTCGGCCGTGCTCTCCCGCAGCGCCGCGGCGACCGCGTCGGGGCCCCGCTCGACCACGTCCAGGGCGAGTTCGTCCGTGCTGCGCATGCTCTGGGCCCCGAGGACGGCCGCGACCCGGGAGTGCCGGACGGGGTCGAACGGGTCGTCGGCCACGGCCGTACGGGTCAGCGGGACGCCGTCGACCAGATGCAGTCCGCCGACCGTGCTGCGGCCGGCGTCGGGGAAGGCGGGAACGGCCAGCGTCCGGATCCGGGCCGAGGGCTCACGCGCGGCCAGGACGTCCAGCAGCGCGTCGAGTTCGCTGCCGGGGTTGCCGCGGAGAGTGGTGTCGACGCGCTTGACGATCAGGGGTGCCTCGCCCGCCGTCATGGCGGCGGCGCGGACGGCCGCCTGGGCGCGGGCCGGGGTCCAGTGCCGCGATGCGGTGTTGACGACGAGGACGTCCACCCGGTCGGCGTAGCGCTCCACTTGGGCGAGGGCGCCGACGGTGACGGCCCGCAGGCCCAGGCGCGCATAGAGCGCGCCGGTGGCGTTGCTGCCGGTGAGGTCGTCCGCGATGACGAGCACCTGGGCCACGAGGTCTCCTCCTGTCGACTCCGGTGCCGTCCTCGGCTCCGAAGTGACCGGACCACGCATTATTGATTGCGTGGTTCACGCAATTCAGAGTGGCGACTCGCCGAACGGGCTGTCAAGAGGTGTGCGGTCGGGCGCCGTCGACGGCCGCCGGGCCGCCGTCCACCGCAGCACACACCGACCACCCCCCGTCCGTGTACGCGGCCAGGTCGCGCTCCTCGCCGCCGGAGATCAGACCCGTGCCCGCCGGCATCGCCGCCCAGTAGGGGAAGCCCCCTCCCCCGCCGAGCTTGGAGTGGTCGGCCAGCACCCAGGCGGCCCGGGCGCACTCGGCCATCGTCTCCTTCAGCGCGGCCTGTTCGGGGTCGGGGCAGTTGATGCCGCGCCGGGGGTCGAGACCGTCGACGCCGAGGAAGGCGATGTCCGGGGTGAGCCGGCGCAGCGCCTGTTCGGTCCGGGTGCCCAGCAGCGACTCGTTGGGCCGCCGCAGCCGTCCGCCGAGCACCACCACCTCCACCTCCGCGTCCGCCAGCTCGACGAGCGTGGAGAGACCGTTGGTGACGACGGTGAGGTCCGCGCGGTCGCGCAGCTCGTGCGCCAGCCGCGCGACGGTGGTGCCCGCGTCGAGGAGGACGACATCGCCGCTGCGGACCAGCGCGGCGGCGGTGCGGGCGATGGCGTCCTTCTCGCCCCGCTGTTCGTGTTCCTTGTCGTGCCAGGAGCGCTCCACCGCCCGGTGGTCGACCGCGCCGCCGTAGGTGCGGGTGATCCGGCCTAGCGCGGCCAGGGTGGCGAGGTCGCGGCGGACGGTGGACAGCGAGACGTCGAACTCGGCGGCGAGATCGTGCACGCTGATGTCGCCGGCGCCGAGCAGCTCCACCATCCGCTCGCGCCGGCACCGGGTGGCCGAGCGCTCCCCACTGGTCACTTCACTGCCCGCCTCTGCCTGCCGTCGCGTGCCGGGCGCCCTGCGACGGGCGCCCGGCAAGTTGCGCGTTTCGCGCAATTCGAGGTTAGCAGTCACGGCGGCAGCGGCGGATGGCCTCCACATCACGGGGTCCGCGGTCAGGCGAGGATCTTCGCCTTGGCCTTCTGGAACTCCTCGTCCGTGATGTCACCGTGTTTCTTGAGGTCGGCGAGCTTCGCCAGGGCATCCGCATGGCCGCCCCCCTGGTCACCGCTCGCGGCGGTTTCCCGGAGGTAGGCCCGCAGTTGCTTCTGCTGTCGTTCGGCCTGGGCGACCTCGCGTTCACTCATCCCGTGGCCCCGCGCGATCACATAGATGAAGACGCCCAGGAAGGGCAGCACGATCACCAGGACCAGCCACCCGGTCTTGGCCCAGTTGTTGAGGTCTTGGCTGCGGAAGATGTCGCCGATGATCCGGAACAGCAGGATCAGCCACAGGACCCACAGGAAGATCAGGCACATGGTCCAGAAGGCGTTGAGCAGTGGGTAATCCATCACGGCCTCCTCAGGGCGGCACACACTCGGGCCGCCAGCTCATCCACCCCTCGGCTCAAGCATCCCCGCGGTCGGTCTCCTCCGCGACCAGATCGATGCCGAGAAGTGCCTGCTCCGTCCAGATCACCTTGCCGCTGGTGGTGTAGCGGGTCCCCCAGCGTTCGGCCAACTGGGCGACGAGGAAGAGGCCGCGGCCGCCCTCGTCCGTGGTGGCGGCCTGCCGCAGATGCGGCGAGGTGCTGCTGCGGTCGGAGACCTCACAGATCAGGGAGGTGTCCCGGATCAGCCGGACGCGGATGGGCCCCGCGGCGTACCGGATGGAGTTGGTGACCAGTTCGCTGAGGATCAGCTCGGCGGTGAAGGCCTCCTCCGCCAGGCCCCATTCGATCAGCTTGCGGACCGCCGCGGCCCGTATCTGGGCCACGGCCGAGGGGTCGGGCGGCACGTCCCAGTCGGCGACGTGCGCGGTGTCCAGCACCCGGGTCCGGGCCACGAGGAGCGCGATGTCATCGCTGGGGCGCTCCGGCAGCAGGGCGCCGAGCGCGGCCTCGCAGGTCTCGTCCGGCGTCCGGCCCGGCTGGTCGGACAGCGTACGGCTCAGCAGCGCCATCCCCTCGTCGAGGTCCCGGTCCCGGTCCTCGACGAGCCCGTCGGTGAACAGCACCAGACGGGTCTCCTCGGGCAGCTGCCGCTGCCAGGTCTCGAAGGGCAGGCCGCCCAGACCGAGGGGCGGACCGCCGGGCACATCGGCGGTCTCCACGGTGCCGTCCGGCAGCAGGAGCAGGGGCTGGACGTGCCCGGCGCGCGCCATGGTGCAGTTCCCGGACGCCGGGTCGTAGATCGCGTAGAGGCAGGTGGCGCCGGTGACCGAGCCCTCGGCCTCCTCGGCCCCCTCGTCCTGGTCGATGCGGGTGACGAGTTCGTCGAGGTGCCAGAGGATCTCGTCGGGCGGCAGGTCCAGGTTGGCGAAGTTGTGGACGGCGGTGCGCAGCCGGCCCATGGTGGCTGCGGCGTGCAGTCCGTGCCCCACGACGTCGCCGACGACGAGCGCCACCCGGGCGCCGGGCAGCGGGATGATGTCGAACCAGTCGCCGCCCACGCCGCCGAGCCCACCCAGCCCGGCCTGGGCCGGCAGATAGCGGTAGGCGGCCTGCACGGCGTTCTGCTCCGGCAGGCCGCGCGGCAGCAGGCTGCGCTGCAGGGTGACCGCCATGGTGTGCTCGCGGGTGTAGCGGCGGGCGTTGTCGATGCTCACCGCGGCACGGGCGACCAGCTCCTCGGCGAGCGAGAGCTCCTCCTCCTCGAACGGCTCCGGTTTGTCGGAGCGCCAGAAGATCGCCACGCCCAGGATCACGCCGCGGGCGCGCAGCGGCACCGCGATCCTCGAATGGATGCCATGCGCGACGATCTTCCTGGCCCGGCCGGGACTCTGCAGATGCCAGCCGGAGAACGCCGCCAGATCCGCTTCCAGGGCGGCCTTGCCGCTGGCGAGACCGGCGCCGAGGGCGGTGGCCGGCTCAAAGCGGATGAGCTTGCCGACGGGGTAGAGGCCGCTGTCCGACGGAGCGCCGCTGGTGGCCGTCCGCCGCATCTCGATGGCGCCGCCCGTGGGGGCCGTCGGCTCCTCGCCGATCAGCACGTCCTCCGCCACGTCGACGGTGACGATATCGGCGAAGCGGGTCGCCCCGAACTCCGCGAGCTCCTCGCAGGTGCGGACGACATCGAGGGTGGTGCCGATCTCGGTACCGGCGTCGTAGAGCAGCTTCAGACGCCCGCGGGCCACATCGGCCCGGCCGGTGAGCGCCCGCAGCTCGGTGGTGTCGCGCAGCGTGGTGACGCTGCCGGGCGGCCCGCCGGCCTGGTCCGTGGAGCGCTGGTTGATGGCCAGCAGCCGTTCGCCGACCGGATGGACCTCGTCGGTGACGGCCCGGCCGGAGACCAGCAGGTGGGCGGTGGCGGGGTCCAGCCCGAGAGCGGTGACCTGGCGGCCCTCGACGTCCGGCGGCAGGTCGAGCAGCCGGCGCGCCTCGTCGTTGGCGAGCAGCAGACAGCCGTCGCCGCCCACGATGATCACGCCCTCGCGTACGGCGTGCAGCACCGCGTCGTGATGCTCGTACATCCGGGTCATCTCGGCGGGACCCAGGCCGTGGGTCTGGCGCCGCAGGCGGCGGCTGACCAGCGCCGTGCCGCCGGTGGTCAGCAGGAGGACGCCTGCGGCGGCGCCGAACAGCAGCGGGAACTGGTCGTCGACGACACCGCTCACCCGGTTGACGGTGATACCGGCCGAGACCAGCCCGATCACCTTCCCCTTGTCCTTGCCGCTGTGGCCGAAGACCGGGACCACGGCCTGGACGAGGGGCCCGATGGTGCCGGTGATCCGCTCGGTGACCACATGGCCGGCCAGCGCCGGCTTCAGGGTGCCGACGAACTTCTTGCCGATCCGGTTGGGGATGGGGTGGGTGTAGCGGATGCCCTGGGTGTTCATCACGACGATGAAGTCGACCTCGGAGCGCTTGCGGGCGGCCTCCGTCCGCGGCTGCAGCACCAGCGTCGGGTCGGCGCTCTTGAGGGCCTCGTCGATGCCCGGCGCATTCGCGAAGGCTTCCGCCACGGCGACGGACCTGTTGCGGGCTTCGCGGTCGCCGTCGGTCCTCGACTGCAGCACGAGCGCCGCGATGGCGGCGGCGACGAGCAACACCACGATCGCCACCTGCAGGAGAAAGACCTGACCTGCGACAGTTCGCATCCTGAGAACCGAACGCGGGCGGCCGTAGCGTCCGGCCATGTCCTCTTTCTACACCTCCCGCATACGGTGGGCGAGCTGCGCAATGCGGAGCGCAGCAGCGGTCAGGGCCCGCGCTGCGCCGGCGGCCTCACGGGCTGTCCGAGGATGGTCCCGTGATCCGGAGCCCGACGCCAGAGGGCGGGAAGACCCCCGGGTAGGTTTCCCCGCTACGCATATGCGAACCTCTTTGACGAAGGGGACATACGCGGCGCCCGCATCGCGCCACGTCACAGGGAACAAATCGCCCACGGCCCGGAGGGTCCATGTAACTCTTCCCACAGGCCCCTCCGCTTGTCCGACGGACGTCTGCTGGTCGGGTGAGCCCTGATTCGAGGCAACATGCCTGGTCAGCCCAGCTTTGTCGGGTAAACGGGGTCGCCCCTGCGGCGGCCTTGGAGCCCCTCTGCCGTCATTTGGCCCGCCGCGACGGTATGAGACGTTCGTGGGCATGCATGTTCCCGAGGAGATCCGAGCCGAGGCGGCCGCGCTCATCGACCACCACGCGCTCGGACTGTGGAAGCCGAACGACGCCGACCGGCGAACCGCCGTGGCGCTGTACCGCTTCCTCGAAACCGGTCAGCCGCTCACGGGCGAGCAGATCCGGTCCACCCTGGCGCACGCGGAAACGGCCGCCGACGTGACCGAGCGGCTGCTGAAGCTGCTGCGGGGAACCGCCGGCCTGCTCGACGACGCGACGGTGGCCGAGGGCCCCGCCGCGCGGGACGCCGTCGACCACGTCTGCCTCCTGCTGGACGCGCTCGCGCTCTCCCGGCTCACGGGCCAGTAAAAGCAGAAGGCCCGCCCGGTACAGGCCCGGGCGGGCGGATCTGGGGCCTTCGCGGGCCCTACGTGAGCAACGGCCCTACGCGGGCAACGAGGCCGCGGACGGCGCCTCGACGGAAGCCTGCTCGTCCTCGGGGACCGAGATCACCCAGTGCGTCTCCTGGCGCGGCCGGAGATAGCACGCCCAGTACAGCGCGGCGACGGCCACGATGGCGCCGGTGATGACCAGACTCGTCACGCTCTGCTGGTAGAGCACCCACGCCAGCACCACGATCAGCAGCGCCGGGACCGCGGGCCACAGCGGCATCCGCCAGGCCGCCCGGTGCTTGTGCTCACCACGGCGCGAGACCAGGGCGCCCAGGGCGACGAAGACGTACATCGCGGCGACGGCCACGCCGGTGACCTCGCTCAGGGTGTCGAGGTTGACGAAGCACAGGGCAGCCCCGGGGACGCCCACCGCGAGGGTGGCCGCCCAGGGGGAGCCGAAGCGCCGGCCGACGTGCGAGAAGACGCGGTTGACGGCCGTCGGCCAGGCCGCGTCACGCGCCGAGGAGAACACCACGCGCGAGTTCTGGATCACCATCACGATCGCCGCGTTGATGATCGCCAGGGCGATGCAGAGGCTGACGAACGTGCCGACGCCCGAGTTGCTCCAGTCCTGCACCATGCCGGCGACGTCACCGGCGCCGAGCGTCTTCAGGTCGGGGGCGCCCAGGGTGATGGCGACGACCGGGATCAGGACGACTGCCACGCCGATGCCGAGGGTCCACAGCACGGTGCGGGAGACGTTGCGGCGGGGGTTGTCCATCTCCTCCGCCAGGTACACCGCGGTGGAGAAGCCCTGCAGGATGAAGAGCGCGGTGGCCAGTCCGGTCACGATCAGGCCCGCGGTGACGGCGGTGCTGTGGCCGTGTCCGGCGTCGATCACGGGGTGCACGAGCACGGACGCGGACCGGTGGGTGTGGGTGAAGCCGAGGTAGGCGACGACCGCACAGGCGACGACCTCCAGCACCAGGAAGATGCCGGTGATCCAGGCGTTGGCCCGCAGGTCGAGCAGGCCCATGGCGGTGGCCAGCAGCATCACGCCGGCGGCGGTCCACTGCGGATCCAGGTGCACGATCGGGGCCAGATAGTCGGCGGTTCCCAGCGCGATGATGGGTGGCACGATCATGACGACGATCAGCGAAAGCACGAAAACCAGCCATCCGGCGAGGCGGCCCATGAGCGTGCCGACCATGGCGTACTCGCCACCCGAACTCGGGATCAGCGTGCCCAGTTCGGAGTAGGTGAAGGCCACCCCGATACACAGCAGCGCCGCGACGGCGATGGTCAGCGCGGTGCCCGTGCCCAGGCCGGCGAACGAGTCCGGCACGATCACGAAGAGCGAGGACGCCGGGGTCAGACAGGACAGCGTCAGCAGCGTGCCACCGACCACGCCGATCGACCGGGTGAGTTTGGGGGCGCCGGAGGCATCCTCCGCCTTCGCACTGCGGGTGTCCCGCTCTGGAGCTGCGGAGGCAACAGGCGTGTAGGGCATATCGGTATCCGTATCCCATCGGTGCTGGCGGCAGGAAGGGGCGGCGACTTGGAGGAAGAACGCCGCAAAGCGCTCCGAACCCGGACATCCTCAGGTCCCGCTTTGGTGACCGAATAAAACCCCTGCCGACGACTCCCGTCAAGGTCTTGTTAAGGCCCGTGGGCAACGAAATCCGTAGCCTTCCCCCGCCGAGGGAACGCTTATCCACGACGCATCCGCAAAGGAAGAGCGGATTTCGCGGCGGGGAGGGCAGTGCGAGATCACGCCGGAGCACCGCCGAATCCGTTGCGGTCCGGCCGAAACCCGCGGCCCGGACGTTCAGACGTCGTGCGCGCGCACCCGGGCGATGAGCAGGGCGACATCGTCGTGGTCGTGCTCGTCGCGGAGCGCACGCAGGAGGCGGTCGCAGAGGCCCTCCAGATCCGCCTCGGGCTCCGCCAGCAGCTCCAGGAGGCTGTCCAGCCGGGTGTCTATGGCCTGGTCCCGGGTTTCGATCAGCCCATCCGTATAGAGCACCAGCAGATCGCCGTCGCGGAGCGGCACCGTGGTCTGCTCGAAGGGGACGCCGCCGACGCCGAGCGGCGCGCCGGTGGGCAGATCGAGCAGCTCGGGCGGCCGGTCCGGGCGCACCACGATGGGGGGCAGATGCCCGGCGACGGCGATCCGGCACAGCGCGCGGTGCGGGTCGTACACGGCGTACAGGCAGGTGGCGAAGGCCGGATCGAGCCCGCCGGCGATGTGGTCGAGGTGGCGGAGCACCTCGGCCGGGTCCAGGTCGAGGTCGGCCAGCGCGCGGGTGGTGGTGCGCAACTGGCCCATGGTGGCGGCGGCGTTGATGCCGCTGCCCATGACGTCGCCGACCACCAGCGCGGTCTTGTCGCCGCTCACCGGAATGGCGTCGAACCAGTCGCCGCCGACCTCGCTGGCCGCCTGGGCGGGCTGGTAGCGGTAGGCGATCGCCATGGCCGTGGGCTGCGGCGGCCGGTGGTTCATCAGATGGCGCTGGAGGGTGAGCGCGGTGCGGCGTTCGCTCTGGTATGAACGGGCGTTGTCGATGCAGACCGCGGCCCGGGCGGCCAGCTCGACCGCGAGCACCGCATCGTCCTCGTCGAACGGCTCCGGGTTGCGCACGCGGTACAGCGACAGCGCGCCGAGGACCTCACCGCGGGCGATCAGCGGGACGGCGAGGTAGGAGTGCGCCCCGGCCTTTTCCAGGAGGGCGGCGCCCTGCGGGTCGGCGGCGATGTGCTGCAGGTCGTCCGGGCCGACGTGGGCGATGCGCACCGGACGGGCCTCGGTCACACAGCGGGTGATCAGCCGGTCGGCTTCGTAGGAGGCGATCTGGCCGGTGGGGTCGGCGGCGCGGACGGCCTCGGTGGAGTAGGCCGCGGCCACCGCGAGCGCCCGGAAGCGGGCCGGTCCACCGCGGGAGAGCGAGGTCGGGCGCCGGCCGTCGAGGACGGCGTCGAGGACGTCGACCGCGGCCAGGTCCGCGAGTTCGGGGACGATGACGTCGGCCAGTTCGTGGGCGGTCTGGTCGACGTCGAGGGTGGTGCCGACGGTTGCGGAGGCGTCGGCGATGACTGCCAGCCGCCTGCGGGCGCGAGCGGCCTCGGTGGCGGCGCGGTGCTGTTCGGTGACGTCCACGACCGACGTGGCCAGCCCCAGCACCCGCCCGTGGGCGTCCTCCAGCCGGTAGTACGACACCGACCAGGCCCGGTCGGCGTGCGGGTCGGAGGCGGTCCGGCCGACGGTGAACTGGTCGAGCAGCGGGGTGCCGGTGTCCAGGACCTGGCGCATGCTGGACACGATGGTGTCGGTGTCGAGGAAGGACAGGGCTTCCTGGACGTCGTGGCCGATGTGCTGGTCGGCGGAGAGCTCGTTGATGCGTTCCAGCGCCGGATTGACCATCACGAAGCGCAGCGCGGTGTCCAGGACCGCCAGGCCGATCGGGGACTGGGCGACGAGGCGTACGGACAGGGCCAGGTCCCGCTCGACCCGCCGCAGCACGGCCTGGTCGGTGGCTATTCCCAGGGCGTAGGACTCGCCGCGCTCGTCCAGCAGCCGCATGTTGCGGAATTCCACGAGCCGGGTGCTGCCGTCCTTGTGCTGGACCGGGAACACTCCTGCCCAGCTCTCGCCGCCCGCCATGACCTCGGAGAAGAGGCTCAGCACCAGATCGAAGTGCTCCGGCGAGACCAGCAGCTGCGCCGCGGGCCGGCCGAGCGCCTCCTCCGCACTCCAGCCGAAGAGCTGCTCGGCCTGCGGGCTCCACAGGGTGATCCGTCCGTCCGCGTCCAGCATCACGGCGGCCACGCCCAGCACATCCATCAGGCCGCCCGGCTGCCCCGGTGTCGCCCCGACCTGGGCGGCACCCTCGGGGAACGCGTCGGTCGCACCCATCCAGGCACTCCTTCCGCCGGTCACCGCAGACCGACAGCCGTGGCGCTCTCCGTACACCGGCCGATTCTCACTGTGCTTCCGTTGCTCTCCATCATCTCTCGACACGGGACGGACCCGCAGGGAGAGCGAGTTCCGCAGGGCCTCGGCGCCCCGTGCGCGAGCGAGCATTATCCGTCGCCCTTCCCAGGCCGGCGACCGCGTTGACGATATTCGGGGCGAAGATTTCGGACGCGCTTTCAGGACCGGGTGCGGGGCGATGGCCCGGCAGGACGGGGCCCGCTCCCCCGGGCGGCCGACGAGGACCCTCTCGCGCCTCCGGCCGACTTGGAGATGTCGATCTCCAGCGACTACCCTGAGATTGTTAGTTGCCTCTAGCAACTAACTAAATTCATGTACACCACACCCGTCGCGGCCGACCGCGCCGCCGACGTCAGGAGGAAGCCTCACATCATGCCCACCGCCGCCCGGACATTCCGCACCTATGCAGAGGAGAACCTCGATGTACTTAGCGCCGACCCGGCGCGCGAAGCGCTGGTCCACCAGGGCCGCCGCGTCACCGCAGGTGAGTTCCGCGCACTGGTCCACCGCATGGCACGGGCCCTGTGCGCCCGGGGCGTCGACCGCGGAACCACCGTCACGCTGCTGAGCGGCAACCTTCCGGAGATCATCGCCGCCCGTTACGCGGCCAACCTGCTCGGCGCCCGGGTCAACTACCTCTACAACAAGCTGTCCGCCGAGTCCCAGGCCGCCATCGTCCGCGATGTCGAGACCCACGCCCTGATCGTCGACCCGCGCTATGCGGAACGCGCCGCCGCGGTCACCGAGTTGGCGCCCGTGCCGGACGTCCTCGTCCTCGGCCCCGCCAAGGTGGGCACGGACCTGCTGGAGCTGGCGGCCGGTGAATCCGACGAGCCGTTCGCGAGCCGGGCCCGGCCCGACGACGTCTGCACCATCCGCCACACCGGCGGCACCACCGGCCACCCGAAGGGCATCTGCACCACCTTCGAGCAGGCACGCTGGTTCCACGGGGTGCTCCAGCAGCCGGAGACCGAGCGCCGGCAGCTGGTGTGCACCACCCTGGCGCACGCCGCGGGCCTGATGGCCGACAGCACGCTGCAGGCGGGCGGCACGGTCGTCCTGCTCGACGACTTCGACCCGAGCACCGCGCTCGCCGCCATCGAACGCGAGCGGATCACCGACATGTTCCTGCTCCCGCCGCTGCTCTACCAGCTGATGGACCATCCGGACGCCGCGCACACCGACACCTCCAGCCTGCAGATGCTGACCTACGGCGGCTGCCAGGCGTCCCCGGCCCGGATAGCCGACGCGGTCCGGGCGTTCGGGCCGGTGCTGATGCAGGGCTACGGACAGAACGAGGCCGGCGGCATCAGCGTGCTCACCCAGGAGGACCACGACCCGGAGCGCCCCGAGCGACTGCGTTCGGCGGGGAAGGTGCTGCCCGATGTCGAGGTGGCGGTCCGCGACGAATCGGGGCGCGATCTGCCGGCCGGCGAGCACGGCGAGATCTGCGTCCGCTCCGACATGATCATGAAGGGGTACTGGAAGCAGCCCGAGCTGACCGCCGAGGTCCTGCGGGACGGCTGGCTGCACACGGGCGACATCGGATTCCTCGACGACGCGGGCTACTTGACGATCGTCGACCGGATCAAGGACATGATCGTCGTGGTCGGCGGCCATGTGTACACCACGGAACTGGAGGACCTGCTGAACTCGCACCCGCAGGTACTGCAGAGTGCCGTGTTCGGTGTCCGGGACGCCGACCGCATGGAGCGGGTGCACGCCGCGGTGGTGCGGGCGCCCGGCAGCGACGTCGACGCACGGCAGCTGCGCGAGATGGTCTGCGCGGAGCGCGGGGCGATGTACGAACCGGCCCACGTCACCTTCGTCGAGGCACTGCCGCTGACCGATGCCGGAAAGCCCGACAAGAAGGAGCTGCGCCGGCGGGCCGAGCAGGAGGCCGGGTCCCTGGGCTGACAGCGACGAGCCGCCGCAGCCCGGGGCTGCGGCGGCCTGTCAGTACAACTGCCGGTCAGAGGATGCCCAGCAGGCCGAAGGGGAAGCCCCCGAAACCGTAGCCGTAGTTGCCGTAGCCGCAGTTGCCGTAGCCACCGAAGCCGCCGTAGTTGCCGTAGCCGCCGAAGCCACCCAGGCCGCCGAAGCCGCCGAGGCCACCGAGGCCGCCGAAGCCGAAACGGTCGAAGCCGCCGTGGTGGTGGCAGTGGTGCCTGTGGTGGTGACGACCGTGGTGGTGACGACCGTGGTGGTCACCCTTGGACGATGTGGTCGGCGCCTGCGGGGCGGCCGAAGCCATGCCGGCGAGCGGGACGACGGTAGCGGCGGCGAGGGCCGCGGCGGCCACGGAGCGGCCTATGAACTTGCGCATTGCGTTTCTCCTGTTTGGCAGGAAATCTGACATTCGATGAGTACCGCGTCGCACCGCAAACCCTGCAGGCACGACGAAGAGCCACTCCAACGGCCCCAAGAATTGCTCCACTCGCGGCAATGAATCGGCAAAGCGACCTGGTGAGCGACCTGATCAGAGTCGGATGATGACGAGGGCCGCATCGTCGGTGGCACCACCCGGAGGCAGCAGCTCCGCGAGCAGCGCGTCGGCGAGCGTCTCCGCGCCGGCGCCCTGGTGCCGCGTCAGCGCCTCGGCCAGCCGCGCCAGACCGACATCGATGTCCTCGTGGCGGCGCTCGATCAGCCCGTCCGTGTACAGCACCAGCACCGCATCGTCGGTGAACGCGGCGTGCGCCTCCGGGCGGTCGACATGCTCCGGCCGCGCCCCCAGCGGCGGGTCGGTCGCCCCGTCCAGCAGTTCCACGGTGCCGTCCGGGTGCAGCAGGGCCGGCGGTGGATGGCCGGCGCTGCTGTAGGCGATGGTGTGCGTGGTCCAGTCGATGACGGCCTGCACCGCGGTGGTGGATTCCGCGCCGTCCACCGAGCGGGCGTAGATGCCCAGCACCTCCAGTGCCCGGGCGGGGCCGCCGACGACCCGGATGGCAGCGCTCAGCGCGCTGCGGAGCTGGCCCATGACACAGGCGGCGGCCAGGCCGTGGCCGACGACGTCGCCGACCGCGACCGCCATCCGGTCCCCGGGCAGATCGGCCAGGTCGTACCAGTCGCCGCAGACGTTGAGCGCACCGACCGCGGGCCGGTAGCGCACCGCGGCCCGGTGGTGCCCCACGGGCCCGGGCGCCGGCAGCATCGCCTCCTGGAGGGCCAGCACCACCTCCCGCTCCTGGGCGTGGGACCGCCGCAGCCGGTCGTTGACCTCCTGGAGGTCCTGGGCACGGGTGTAGAGCTCGGCCTCCAGCCGCTCCCGGTCGCCCTCGTGCGCGCCGAGACCGGCCCGGACGATGTCGGTGACCTCCTCGACCCGGTGCACGATCAGCCGCACCCGCCCCTCGGCATCGAGCACGGGCGCATTGACCGGACTCCAGTAGCGCTCCTCGAACACTCCCGGCCGGCCCCGCGCCTCGACGTCGTAGCGCTGCAGCGCCATGGTGTCGCTCGCGCCGGTGGCCACCACGCGTTCCAGGGAGGCCCGGAGGTTGCGCATCCCGGAGGCGTCGGGGTCGTCGGGGTTGTCGGGGAAGACCTCGAAGAGCGGGCGGCCGATCAGCTGGGAGCGGTCGCGCCCGGCCCGCCGCAGCAGGGCCTCGTTGACGTCGGCGATCACGAGCTGTGGGGTGAGCAGCAGCACTGCGCCCGGCAGCGCCTGGAAGACCGCCGCATAGTCGATCGGGAACGCGCTCACGGGGCGCCCGCATCCGGCGAGGGGCCCCGGGTCCCGGGACGCCGGAGGGCGCGGACGAACGCCGCGGCCGGCCTCGCGGCAGCCGCCGGGATCCCCGCCCGGCCGCTCGCGGCGGGAGAGTCCGGACGGCGTGCGGGTGGTGCGCCGCTCACTCCTTGCGGGCCCGGCTCGGCTGGACCCGGGACGGCTCCCCCGGCATCTTCGGATGGTCGGGGGGATAGGGCATGTCGCCCAGCCCCTCGTCCGCCGCCTGACGGTCCGCGAGCTCCAGAACGGATTCCAGGCCGAAGGCGTGGTCGGCCATGTCCGCGTGCACATCGCCGAGTTCGGCGAACCGCGGGGGGACCGTCCGCAGATCGAAGTCCTCGGGCGCGGCGTCGGAGAGCTCGTCCCAGCGCAGCGGGGTGGAGACGGTCGCCCGGGGCCGCGCGCGCAGCGAGTAGGCGGAGGCGATGGTCCGGTCCCGGGCCATCTGGTTGTAGTCGACGAAGACCTTCGTGCCGCGCTCCTCCTTCCACCATGCCGAGGTCACCAGGTCCGGCATCCGGCGCTCCAGCGCCCGGGCCAGGGTGATCGCGGCCCGTCTGACCTCGGTGAAGGTCCAGCGGGGCCGGATCGGTACGTAGACGTGCACCCCGCGGCCGCCGGACGTCTTGGGCCAGCCGCGCAGCCCGTGCTCCGTCAGCAGTTCGCGCAGGAGGTGGGCCACCCGGACGGCGTCCGCGAAGTCGGTGCCGGGCTGCGGGTCGAGGTCGATCCGCAGTTCGTCGGGGTGCTCGGTGTCGGCGCGCCGGACGGGCCACGGATGGAACGTCAGGCACCCCAGATTGGCCGCCCAGAGCACCGCGGCGGGCTCGGTGGGGCACATCTCGTCGGCGAAGCGTCCGCTGGGGAAGGCGATACGGGCGGTGGGCAGCCAGTCCGGCAGCCCCTTCGGGGCCCGCTTCTGGTAGAAGAACTCGCCCTCGACGCCGTCGGGGAAGCGCTGCATGGTGGTGGGCCGGTCGCGCAGCCCCCGCAGCACCCCGTCGGCGACGGCGAGGTAGTACTGCGCGACGTCCAGCTTGGTGAATCCGCGCTCCGGGTAATACGTCTTGTCGGGGTGCGACAGGCGTACGGTGCGCCCCGCGACGTCCAGTTCGACAGCTCCGGCTCCGGCCATGACTCCACGCTAGATTCCGGGCGCCGCCGCCGCGCGCCGGGAGCGGCGGCGGCCGGCCTCCCGCGAAGCGGCCGTCCCGGCGCGCGGAAAGCGGTCCCGGCCCTCAGGATCGGGACCATGGACCTGCCCGTCATGCCCCCGGTCTCCCCCATGCTCGCGAAGCCGGTGGCCGACATCCCCGCCGGCATGCTGTACGAGGCCAAGTGGGACGGCTTCCGCGTCATCGTCTTCCGGGACGGCGAGGACGTCGAGATCGCCAGCCGTACGACGAAATCGCTCACCCGCTACTTCCCCGAAGTGGTCACCGCGGCACGGGCCGAGCTGCCGCCGCGCTGCGTGGTCGACGGCGAGATCGTCATCGCCCATGACGGCCGGCTGCACTTCGAGGAGCTGCTGGAGCGCATTCACCCGGCGGACTCCCGGGTCCGCACCCTCGCCGAGCGGACGCCCGCCTCGCTGGTCGCCTTCGACCTGCTGGCGCTCGGCTCCGATGCGCTGGTGCACGAGCCGCAGTCGGCACGCCGGGAAGCCCTGGTCGAGGCGCTGCGCCCGGCCGGGGCGCCGGTGTACACCGCGCCCGCGACGAGGGATCAGGAGCTGGCGCGCCGCTGGTTCACCCAGTTCGAGGGGGCGGGTCTGGACGGGGTGGTCGCCAAGCCGCTCGATCTGCCGTACCGGCCCGGCGACCGGGTCATGTACAAGGTCAAGCATGCCCGCACCGCCGACTGTGTGGTCGCCGGCTACCGGCTGCACAAGAGCGGGCCGGTGGTCGGCTCCCTGCTGCTCGGCCTGTACGACGACGAAGGGGAGCTGCAGCACGTCGGGGTGTGCGCCTCGTTCCCCATGGCCCGGCGGCGCGCGCTGGTCGAGGAGCTGGCGCCGCTGCTGATGGACGACGTCTCGGGCCATCCGTGGGGCGCGTGGACCGACGAGTCGGCGCATGCCTCCCGGCGGATGCCCGGCGGGCCCAGCCGCTGGAGCGGCGGCAAGGACCTGTCGTGGATGCCGCTGCGCCCGGAGCGGGTGTGCGAGGTCGCGTACGACCACATGGAGGGCAGCAGATTCCGTCATACCGCCCAGTTCCGCCACTGGCGCCTCGACCGTACGCCGGAGAGCTGCACCTACTCCCAGCTGGAGGAGCCGGTGGGCTACGACCTGGGGCAGCTGCTGCCGGGCTGACCGGGCCGCGCGGTTCGCCGACGGGCACCCGGCGTCGGTTCAGGTCTGGTCGCCGTCCGGCGGCCACCGGCGCCGGCTCTCCCCCGGGGCCAGCCGGTCCACCACGTCGGCCAGTTCCCGGCAGGCCTGCTCGACCTTGCGGCGGATGGTGTTCTGCTCGGTGACGATCGCCGACAGCAGCAGCGCGGTGAGCGCCGCGGAGGCGTTCAGGGCCTGCAGGTTGACCATCGCCTCCAGCAGGCTCTGTCCCTCGAACGGTCCGGTCCGGGCCGTCGCCGCCCTGATGACCAGGACGGACACCAGCAGAACGCAGGGTGTGGCGCCCGCCAGCTGGAAACGCAGCGCCGCCCAGACGATCACCGGGAAGACCAGGAAGAGCAGCGACAGCTCGCTCCGGGTCGCGAGGAACGTGACCGCGACCGTGACGACCACCAGGGCCGTCGCCTCCGCCCACCGGTAGCCGGGGACGCCCCGGGGCCACCGGATCGTCCGGCAGACGAGGACGAGCGGGGTGATGACGAGGATGCCCATCGCATCGCCCACCCACCAGGCCACCCAGGTCCGCCAGAAGCCGCCGCCCGGCAGGGCGCCTTTGAGGAAGAGCATCCCGGTGCCCAGCGTCGCGCTGACCAGCATCCCGGCGAAGGCACCGAGGGCGACCAGCGCCACCCCGTCGCGCAGCCGGTCGAGTTCGGTGCGGAACCCCACCCGGCGGAGCATCCAGAAGGCGCACACCGGGGCCAGGGTGTTGCCCGCCATGATCCCGAGGACCGACGGGTCGAGCGGGTTGATCGTGGCGACGACGGCGAGGGTGCCGAGGGCGATGCCCGGCCAGGTCCGCAGGCCCAGGAGGAGCAGACAGCTCAGGGAGATCCCCGTCGGCGGCCACAACGGCGTGACCACGGCGCCCGAGATGACCACCTGCTCCAGCAGGCCGATCCGGGCGGACGCGTAGTAGACGCCGGCGAGGCCGAGGATCATCAGGGCTGTTGGTGCAAGACGGCGGAGTTCCTCGGTGCGCACCACGTCAGCCATCAGACAACGCCGAGGGCCGGGCACCGGCCGCGACACGCACGCCCGGGCCGCGCTTCACCCGGCTTCGGGCGGGGCCGCGTCGAAGCGCAGTACGAGCACCGCCGAGTCGTCGGTGTGCCCGGTGAACTCGGCCACGCTGATCGCCACGTCGGCCACCGTGGCCGGATCACCGTCGGCGTTGGCGCTGACCAGGCGGGTCACCTGGGTCAGCCCCGCCTCTATCGGGAAGGACGGTCCCTCGACCACGCCGTCGGTGAGCAGCACGAACGCCCCTGCGGTGGCGAACCGGTGGCGGGAGACCGGGTACCTCTCGCCCGGCATGATGCCCAGCGGCAGGCCCCCGGGGTCGTCGGCGAGGCCGGAGCGGCCGTCGGTAGTGGCCCAGATCCCCGGTACATGGCCGGCCCGGGCGCTGGTCAGCTGCCAGGACACCGGATCGAAGCGGACGAAAGTGCAGGTCGCGAAGAGCCCGCAGTCGACCGAGAGGAGGAGGTCGTTGGCCCGGCTCAGCACCTCCCCCGGGTCCGCGGCATGGCCGGCGACGGCACGCAGTCCGAAGCGGATCTGTCCCATGAAGGCGGCCGCCTCGACGTCGTGGCCCTGCACATCACCGATGCAGAAGGCGAGCGACCCGTCGGACAGGCGGAAGCCGTCGTACCAGTCGCCCCCGATGTCCAGTCCGTGCCGGGCGGGTGCGTAGGTGGCGGCGGCACGCAGCCCCGGCACCCCCGGCAGCACGGCGGGCAGCATCTCGCGCTGCAGCGCCTCGGCCAGCTCCACGCGCGCCCGCTGCTTCTCGGCGCCCTCCCGGGCCTGAGCAGTCAGCCGTCCGAGAGTGGTCAGCAGATCGTCGGCGCTCGCCGACCGCGGGGGACGACGCCGCAGCATGGGCCGCTCCCAGGTACATCGGTGACGGGCCAGGGAGCGCGCTCCGTACGGCAGTCCGCGGTGGCCGCCTGACCTGGCCTCATGGGGCTCTTGTGGAGCCCGCCTCTCCCGGTTCATCTTATTTCCGCGGGGGGACTTCCGCTTGACGGCCGCGTGGCAGGGCTGCCACGCGGCCGCTCCGGGACCGCCGGGTCGTCGGCCGCACCGCGTGGCGGCCGCTTCCGCCGCGCCCGCGGCCGGGCTCAGGCGCCCGCGGGGCGGGACACCGCGAGGTGCCGGACGCCGGACCGTACCGCCCAGAAGAAGACCGCCAGCGCCAGGACGGCCACGGTGATCGAGTCGTACGGTGCGGGCAGCAGTCCGGAGCCCTCGAACGTGCCCAGCCCGGAGACCACGGTCAGGGCGACGAGGTAGACCACCAGCCAGGCGCCGGTGCGGAGTTCGGCGCCGAGCGGGCGGCTGGGGCCTGCCCCGTCGTTCTCGACGCGGACGCCGGGGCGGCGCATGGCCAGGAAGATCAGCAGGCCGCCGAGGACGAGCGGCAGGGCGAGGCGCAGATCCTGCCACCCCGACCAGTAGACGAACTCGCTGGACACCACGAAGCTGAGCGGCGCGATCCAGCGCAGCCCGGGGACCCAGCCTGCGGTGCCGCCGCCCGGCTCGGCGCGGAACACCGCGACCGCGACCGCGGAGGCGGCATAGATCAGCAGGTACATGTCGCCCATCACGCTCACGATGTCCTGCCAGCCGCCGAACGGCAGCAGGAAGACCACGATGACGAGGAGGTTGATCGCCAGCGCCCGGCGCGGGATGCCGAACCGCTCGTTGACCTTCATGAAGTACCGGGGAATGGTGCCGTTCTTGGCGAGCGCGTAGGTGTGCCGCGCGTCGATCGCCACACCGACGTACGCCGAACCGCCGGGCGAGATCACCGCGTCCGCGTAGAGCAGGCTGGCGAGCCAGTGCAGGTTGAGGATCAGTGCGAGCTGGCCGAACGGCGAGTCGAACGAGACGCCCTGCCAGCCGTGGCCGAGGAGATTCTCGGGGACGGTGAAGAGGAACGCCAGCTGCAGCGCCAGGTACATGATGACGGCGAGGCCGATGCCGGTGAGGACCGCGGCCGGGATGGTCCGGCGGGGGTTGCGGGTCTCGCCCGAGAAGTCCAGCGGCGCCTGGAATCCGTTGACGGAGTAGACGATGCCGCCGCCGGCCAGCGCGGTCAGGCAGGCGACATAGCCGTACGGCGCGAAGCCCCCGTGGTCCGTCAGGCGGCCGGAGTGCCAGCCGGAGGCGATCAGCGCGATCACGGTGATCACCGGGACGAGGATCTTGAACACCGAGATCAGGTTGTTGAGCCGGGCGAACAGCCGCACCGCGAACCAGTTCAGCGCCGTCAGCACCACGCTGAGGCCGGTGGCCAGGGCCAGTCCCGAGACGGTGAGGGTGTGGCCGTTGTAGATGCCCGGCAGGTAGTGCGCGGCGTACTGCATGATCGCGCTGATCTCGGCGGCGGTCCCGCCCACCGACAGCAGGGTCGACCAGCCGATGAGGGTGCCGACGAGCCGGCCGCTGGCGAACAGCGGCCAGCGGACCGTGCCGCCGCCCTCCGGCCGGGTCGCACCCAGTTCGATCATGACCAGGGCGACCAGGCCGCACAGCAGTCCGGCACCGACCCAGGACAGCAGCGCCGCGGGGCCGGCCGTCTGTGCCGCGTACAGGGCGGCGAACAGCCAGCCGGAACCGACGATATTGGAGAAACCAATGCCCGTCAGACCCCAGAACCCCAGGTCACGACGCAATCGGCGCTCCTGTGCCAACACTTCCGGCGCGCCGGCCCCGTCGCCCCCGCCTGATACCTGACGCTCCGTCACGAAAACGTCCTCCTTGATTCACTGTTCGGCTCGCCGGACCCTACTCGACGAGCGCCGAAGAGGAATCTTCCGCTCCACCAGCGGACACTTCCTGCACACAGCGCAGGGATCGACCACGCAGCGCAGTGGTGGGTGACCGGAGGGTGCCGTCCCGGTCCGTGACGGACGACCCGTGACGGGCCCGCTTCACCCGTCCCGGTCGACCCGGACGCCGAACGTCGCCGCCAGGCCGTCCCGCCCGGCATCGGTGAGGTGGACGACGCGGCGGTACGTGCCGTGGCGGAGCCACTCCAGGGCGAACAGCCGGGCGGTGAGCGCGGCGCCGAGGGCACCGGCCAGGTGGTGGCGCTGCTCGGCCCAGTCGACGCAGTAGCGGACGGACGCCCGGCGGCGGGGCAGGCGGTCCGTGTCGACGCCGAAGGCGGTCAGCTCCCGGCGGCCGTGCGGAGTGAGGACGTAGACGACGTCCGCGGCGGCGGCGCCCGCTTCCTGGTCCTCGGCGCCCTCGCCCCGTACCGTCCGCTCGGCGGCGAGGATGTCCCGCTCCTGGAGGGCGCTCATCACGGCGACGCCGAGCCGCCCCGCCAGGTGGTCGTAGCAGAGGCGGGCGCGCCACAGGGCCTTGGCGCGGGTGTCGGCGTTCAGGGACCGCACCGGCAGGGGACGGGCGATCAGGGCGAGCTGTTCGAGGGCGCGGGCGACGTCCGTGGTGGCGAGCCGGTAGTAGCGGTGGCGGCCGTCGAGCTCGACGGTCAGCAGCCGCGCCTCCAGGAGCTTGGCCAGATGGCCGCTGATGGTGGAGTTGCCCACCCCGGCCTCCGCGGCGAGGGCACTGGCGGGCAGCGCGCCGCCCCCGGCGAGGGCCAGCAGCACCTTGGCACGGGAGGGGTCACCGATCGCCGCCGCGACATGGGCCACGTCGGTCTCGGTCCGGGCATCCATGAGCACGACGGTACGCCGCTCACGCTTCGACAGAGGGCGAAACGTCCTCGCGCTCCGGCCGCCCGGTATGGCGAGAACGCTTCGGCATCCGCCGTACGGTTCCGGCAGAACACTGGCCGTATGCCCACGCTCTTCGCACCCACCACAGCCCCACGGACCGCGGACCGCCTGTCATCGCTGCCGCTCGTGGCCGTGTGCCTGGGGTACTTCATGGTCATCCTGGACGTCACGGTCGTCACGGTGGCCCTCCCTGCGGTCGGCGCCGCGCTGCACACCGGGGTGACCGGACTCCAATGGGTGGTGGACGGCTACACCCTGGTGTTCGCGGGGCTGCTGCTCTTCTGCGGCGGACTCGGCGACCGGCTGGGCGCCCGGACGGTGTTCCTGGGCGGCCTGCTGGTCTTCACCCTCGCCTCCGCCGGATGCGCGCTGGCCCCCACCGCCACGGTGCTGGTCCTGGCCCGGCTGGTGCAGGGGCTGGGAGCCGCGCTGATGGTGCCGGCCTCACTGGCGCTGCTGCGGACGGCGTACCCCGGCCAGGCGGCGCGGGCCCGCGCCTTCGGCGTCTGGGGCACGGTCGCGGGCCTCGCCGCCGGGGCCGGTCCCGTCCTGGGCGGCGTCCTGGTCGCCGGGCTCGGCTGGCGGTCGGTGTTCTTCCTCAACCTCCCCGCCGGCCTCGCCGCCCTGGTCCTCACCATCCGTCACGTCCCGGACTCCCCCGCCGACCGCACCCGCCCCGGCCTGGACCTCCCGGCGCAGGCCGCGGCGGCGGTGGGTCTGGCCGGTCTGGTCACCGGGTGCATCGAGGCCGGGGCGCTGGGCTGGACGCATCCGGCCGTCCTCGGCGCCTTCGCGGGCTGCCTCGCCGGGCTCGTCGCGTTCCTGCTGCTGGAGCGGCGCTCGCCCGCGCCGATGCTGCCGCTCCCGCTCTTCCGCGCCCGCGCCTTCTCGGCCTCCGCGGTCATCGGTCTGCTGCTCAACACCGGCTTCTACGGGCTGCTGTTCCTCGCCCCGCTCTACTTCCAGCGGGTGCACCACTACAGCGCCCTGCGGACCGGCTGCGCGCTGCTGCCCGCGGTCGGGGTGGTGGCCGTCGGCTCCGCGCTGGCCGGACGGATCACGGCCCGCACCGGACCGCGGCTCCCCATGGTGGCGGGCCTGGCCGTGGGCGCGGCCGGACTGTCCGGCTGGCTCCTGGCCGGCCCCGGCACGCCGTATCCGGCACTGGTGGCACCCATGGTCTGCGCCGGGTTCGGTACCGCGCTGACCATGCCGGCCGCCACCGCGGCCGTGATGGAGGCCGCGCCGGGCGAGCGCAGCGGCGCCGCGGCCGCGGTGTTCAACGCCGCACGGCAGATCGGCAGTGCCCTCGGCGTCGCCCTCTTCGGCACGCTGGTCGCCACCCATCTCGTGGCGGGCCTGCACCTCGCGGTGGGCATCGGCGCCGCGGGGTTCCTCGCCGCGGCGGTCCTCTCTGCACGCTGCATCCCGGGCACCGCAGGGGCGGACGACCGGGCGCCGGGGAAGCGGACGTGACGGACCGGCCGACGCGATCGTGGTCGCCGTGGTGTCGGTCCTGCCGGCCCTCTTCCGCTGGCCGACCGCCGGACCGGCAGGGCGGGCGCGGCCCGGGGGACGGCAGCGGCCGGGCGGGAACCACCGGCCGCAGGTGCTCCTGCACGGAGCTCAGCCGCAGCTCCAGCAGCCCGACCAGCAGGCGGTGTGCCGGGCGTGGTGCCGCCGGGCGGCGGACGGCTCCTCGATGTGGCCGGCCTCCGCGAGGGCGCGCAGACCGGCGAGTTGGGCGCACAGCACGACGCTGATCGCGGCGATTTCCTCGGGCTCGGCATGGCCCTTCTCGATCCGCAGCCAGGACGCGGGCGGTGCGTCGAGCGGCGTGCCCGCCTCGGCAGGCGCGGTGTCCTCGACGGCCGTGCCCTCACCGGCGGGTGGGACATCGCCGGCCGCCGGGCTCTCATCGAGCGCCCCGCTCTCGTCGGTGGCCGTGGTCTTCTCGGCGCATGTCTTCGCACCGACGGGTGCGGCCTCGGCGACGACCGTGGCCTCTTCGGTGGAGGTGCACCCGTCGAGGGCCGTGCTCGCCTCGGCGGTGGTGCCGTCACCGGCGGGTCTGGCCTCGCCGATGACCGTGCTCGCGTCGGTGGATGTACTCATGTGGGGTCCGTCGGATCGGTGATGGTGCGCGGTCGGTGCCCTGCGGCCCCGGCGTTGCGCTGTGCCGTGTCCGGGCAGGTCACAGGGCCGACGCTAGAAGCGCTCGGGGGCCCTGTCGCGCGGGGGGCGCTCCGGCTGCGCCATTCGGACGACCGTCCCGCGGCCAGGGCGTGATATCCGGCGGCGAGACCGTGTTGCTCCCGGCCGTCGCGTCGTGGAAGACGAGCATCGCGCACAGGTTTGTGCAGGCACGCGGCTTCCGGACGACGCAGTCAGGATGGGCGGGACGATGAGATGTGATCAGGCCGGCGAGGAACGTGCCCCTGTGCGGGACGAGGGGCGCCGGGGCTTTCTCAGGTGTGCGGCGGGGCTCGCCGGGGTGGCGGCCGCGACGGGACTCGGCAGGGAGGCAGCCGCCGCTGCGGCGGACCGGTCCGCGAGCGGGCTCCGCGACGGCGGGCGGCCACTGCCCGACAGGGTGCCTTTCCACGGGCGCCATCAGGCCGGCATCCTGACCCCCCAGCAGCTCTTCGCCGGGTTCGTCGGCTTCGACGTACTGGCCGAGAACCGCGAGGGCCTGACGGAACTGTTCCAGCGGCTCACCACGCGCTGCCGGGTGCTGGCGGCCGGGGTGAAGCCGCAGGACGAGCAGGTCGCCTCGGAGCGGCCCACCCCCGACTCGCTCAGCATCACCCTGGGCGTCGGTGCCTCGCTGTTCGACGACCGGTTCGGGCTCTCCGGTCACAAGCCCCGGCACCTCAAGGCCATGCCGGCGTTCCCCGACGACCGGCTGGAGCCCTCACGCTGCCACGGCGACCTGTCGCTGCAGATCTGCGCCCAGCACCCGGACGCCATCGTCCATGTGCTGCGCGATCTGGCGCGGGAGACGGACGGACTGCTGCGGCCCCGTTGGCGCGCGGACGCCTTCCTGAACCCGTCGCGTCCCTCGGGTTCGCCGCGCACCTTCGTCGGCTTCAAGGACGGGATCGTCAATCCGGACATCGACTCGGCCCGGGAGATGAACCGGTTGATGTGGGTGACCCCGCCCTGCGGGGAGCCGGAGTGGGCCCTGGGCGGCAGCTATCAGGTGCTGCGGCTGATCCGCTTCCACATCGAGAAGTGGGACAAGGTGCCGGTGGCCCGGCAGGAGAAGATCTTCGGCCGGCGCAAGGCGAGCGGTGCGCCCCTGGACGGCGAGCACGAGACGGACCCGCCGCGGTACCGCGACGACCCGCACGGCAGGAAGATCCCGCTCAACTCGCATATCCGGCTGGCCAACCCGCGTACCGAGCGCACCGACAAGTCCCGTTTCCTGCGCCGGAGTTACAACTACGACCGGGGCTTCGACCGCGCCGGACGGATGGACCTGGGGCTGGTCTTCTGCGGCTACCAGCAGAACCCCGAGCGGCAGTTCGCCACCGTGCAGCGCCGGCTGCGGCACGAGCCGCTGTCCGAGTTCATCACGCCGATCGGCGGGGGCTACTTCTTCATCCTCCCCGGGGTGCGCGACGCCGACGACTGGTTCGGGTCCCGGCTGCTGAAGAAGGACTGAACAGGGCCGGACCTACGGCTGAGGGCGGCGCCACCACGGGCGCCGCCCTCAGCCGTAGGCCGGGAGACCGTCAGCAGATCCGCGGCAACTGCTCCCCCAGCGGCAGATCGACCACCCGGGTGCCGCCCAGCGGTGTGGCGGCCACCACCATGCCGGGGTGGGTGGCGACGGCCTCGCCGATGATCGCGGCGCCGGCGCCCAGCGGGTGCGCGCGCATGGCGTCCAGCACGGCGTCGGCGTGTTCGCGGGGGACGAAGGCCACCAGCTTGCCCTCGTTGGCGACGTACATCGGGTCCAGGCCGAGGATCGCGCAGGCATTGGCGACGGCCGGCGGGACCGGGATCGCGCGTTCCTGGATGACGATGCCGGTGCAGGAGGCGGTGGCGATCTCGCACAGCGCGGCGGCCAGACCGCCGCGGGTGGGGTCGCGCAGCACGTGCAGATCGGGCGACACGGCGAGCATGGCGTCGACGAGACCGCCGAGGGCGGCGCAGTCGCTCTCGATCTCGACGCCGAATTCCAGGCCCTCGCGGACGCTCATGATGGCCACGCCGTGCAGGCCGATGTCACCGCTGACGATCACCACATCGCCGGGGACGACGCGCTGCGGGCGCAGATCGACGCCCGCCGGGATCAGCCCGATGCCGGCGGTGTTGAGGTAGACGCCGTCGCCGTGGCCCGCCTCGACGACCTTGGTGTCGCCGGTGGCCACCTCGACCCCGGCGGCCCGCGCGGCCGCGCCCATCGCGTCGGCGACACCGGCCACCACCGGCATCTCCACGCCCTCCTCCAGGATGAAACCGCAGGAGAGGTAGGCGGCCCTGGCACCGCTCATGGCGAGGTCGTTGACGGTGCCGTTGACGGCGAGGTCGCCGATGCAGCCGCCGGGGAAGAAGAGCGGCCGGACGACGTAGGAGTCGGTGGAGAAGGCGAGCCGGACGCCGCCGAGGGACACCGCCGCGGAGTCGCCGAGCTGGGCGAGGATCTCGCCGCCGAAGGCAGGGGCGAAGATCTGCTGGACGAGTTCCGCGGACAGTGCGCCGCCACCGCCGTGCCCCATGACGACGCGGGGCTGGTCGCGGAGCGGGGCGGGGCAGGTCCAGCCGGAGATGTCCACGGTGGGCAGGCCACGGTCGGCCGGGGTGGGGGCGCCGTGGGTGGAACCGCCGGGGGTGGGATGGATGGTGTCAGACAACGGGGCTCGCCTCCTGGGGGGTGGGCGTGGTGCCGAGTCGGCGGTAGAGGTAGTAGGCGGCGCAGGCGCCCTCGCTGGAGACCATGGTGGCGCCGAGCGGGGTGCGCGGGGTGCAGAGCGTGCCGAAGGCCTCGCACTCGTGCGGCTTGATGAACCCTTGGAGGACTTCCCCGCTGCGGCAGGCGGCTGGTTCCTTGGTGGTGATGCCGTCGACGGAGAAGCGGTACTCGGCGTCGAGTTCGCGGTAGCGCTCCGACAGCCGCCAGCCGCTGGCGGGGATGGTGCCGATGCCGCGCCAGGCGCGGTCGGTGACCTCGAAGACGTCCGCGAGCATGGCCTGGGCCGCCGGGTTGCCCTCGCTGCGTACGGCGCGGGGGTAGGCGTTGTCCACGGTGTGCTCGCCGCGCTCCAGCTGGCGGACGGTGCGGCGGATGCCCTCCAGGATGTCCAGAGGTTCGAAGCCGGTGACCACGATCGGCACCCGGAAGCGGTCGGCGAGTTCGGGGTACTCCCCCATCCCCATCACGCTGCAGACGTGACCGGCGGCGAGGAACGCCTGCACCCGGCAGTCGGGCGCCGTCATGATGGCCTCGATCGCGGGCGGGACCCGGACGTGCGAGACCAGCATGCTGAAGTTGGGGATGCCGAGCTTGCGGGCCTGATGGACGGTCATGGCGTTGGGCGGTGCGGTGGTCTCGAAGCCGATGCCGAAGAACACCACCTCGCGGTGCGGGTTCTGCTGGGCGATCTTCAGCGCGTCGAGCGGGGAGTAGACGACCCGTACGTCGCCGCCCCGGCTCCGCACCTGGAACAGGTCCCGGTCGCTGCCGGGGACTCGGAGCATGTCGCCGAAGGAGCAGAAGATCACGTCGGGGCGGGCGGCGATCTCCAGGGCCTTGTCGATGACCTCCAGCGGCGTCACACAGACCGGGCAGCCCGGCCCGTGGATCAACTCGACCTCGTCGGGCAGGAGTTGGTCGATCCCGTGGCGGATGATGGTGTGGGTCTGGCCGCCGCAGACCTCCATGAGGGCCCACGGACGGGTCACCGTGGACCGGATCTCGTCGAGCAGCCGGCCGGCGAGCTCGGGGTTCTGGAATTCGTCGAGGTACTTCACCGGCCCGCCTCCCGCGCTCCGTCGACGGCCGCGACCGCGGGAGCGGCTGCTGCCCCGTCGGCCGCCTCGCCCCATCCCGGGGGCGCCGCGGCCGCCTCCCATGGGTCTCCGAACTCCTCCTGCAGCAGGCCAAGTTCCTCGAACAGAGCCAGGGTCTGCCGGGCCGATTCCTCGTCCAGCCGCTGCAGCGCGAAGCCGACGTGGACGATGGCGTACTCGCCGACCCGGAGGTCGGGGACGTACTCCAGACACACCTCCTTGACCACACCGCCGAAGTCGACGGTGGCCATACGGGTGCCGTCCCGTTCCTCGATGTCCAATACCTTGCCGGGTACCGCCAGGCACATG
This sequence comes from Streptomyces caniferus, assembly GCF_009811555.1. Lineage (GTDB taxonomy): Bacteria > Actinomycetota > Actinomycetes > Streptomycetales > Streptomycetaceae > Streptomyces > Streptomyces caniferus. The sequence goes on from NZ_BLIN01000003.1 coordinate 458,893, forward strand.
GGCCTCTCCTCGTCGTGGGTACGGTGCGTCTGCCGCGGCGTGGCGCCGCTCAGCGCGCGGCGGCTCCTGCGGTGCGTGCCGCCACGACGATCTGGCCGAGCGCCAGTCCCCCGTCGTTGGGCGGGACGCGGCGGTGGCGCAGGACGGTGAAGCCGTCCTGCCGCAGGAGGCGGGCGGCGGCCTCGGCCAGCAGGGTGTTGGCGAAGACGCCGCCGGTCAGTGCCACGGTCGTCAGGCCCGCGCGCTCCCGGGCCAGCGCACAGCCGCGCCGGACGAGGTCGGCGACCGCGGTGTGGAAGCGGGCCGCGATCAGCGCCGGGGCGGTGCCCGCGCGCAGGTCCGCCACGACGGCGGTGAGCACCGGCGCCGGATCGGCGACGGTGTCGGCGCCCGTCGCGCCCGTCGGTGCGGCGCGCAACGCGAACGCGTAGCCGGGGCCGTGGTCCTCGCCCGCGGTCAGGGCCGCGGCTTCGAGGGCGACGGCGGCCTGGGCCTCGTAGCCGGCGTGGTGGCAGATCCCGGCCAGTGAGGAGACCGCGTCGAAGAGGCGGCCCATGCTGGAAGTGGGCACACAGTTGAGGTGGCGTTCGAGCTGCCGGGCCAGCAGCCGCCGCTCCTCCGGCGGGCAGGCCGCCACGGCCGGCAGGTCCTCGGCCCAGTCGATCCCGGCGGCGCGCAGATGGGCCAGGGCCATCCGGTAGGGGCGCCGTACGGCGGTGTCCCCGCCGGGCAGCGGGACATAGGCGAGCTGGCCGAAGCGGCGGTATCCGTCGTAGTCGGCGAGCAGGATCTCGCCGCCCCAGACGGCGTGGTCGTCGCCGTAGCCGGTGCCGTCGAAGGCGACGCCGATGACCGGGCGGCCGTCGGGGACACCGTGTTCGGCCATGGCGGAGGCGATATGCGCATGGTGGTGCTGGACGCGGACCAGCGGCCGCCCGTCGGTGTGGCGCTGGGCCCACTGCCCGGAGCGGTAGCCGGGGTGCCGGTCGGCGGCGAGCAGCTGCGGGCGCACCCCGGTGACCGTCTCCAGGTGCGCCTCGGCCTCCTCGAACGCGAGCTGGGTGGCCAGATCGTCCATGTCGCCGATGTGCGCGGACAGCCAGGCGTGGTGTCCCTCGGCGAGACAGAGCACGTTCTTGAGGTCGCCGCCGGCCGCCAGCGCGGGCCGCACCGGCACCGGGAGGCGGACCGGCAGGGGCGCATACCCGCGGGAGCGGCGGATGAACAGCGGCTCCCCGTCGCTGATGCGGACCACGGAGTCGTCGCACGGGATCCGGATCGGCCGGTCGTGGGTGAGCCAGGCGTCCGCCAGATGCGCCAGGCGCCGTACGGCCTCCTCGTCGTCGGTGACGATCGGCTCGCCCGCGACGTTGCCGCTGGTCATGACGAGCAGCCGGGGTCCGTGGGGGTCCCCGCGCCCGAGCGGAGCCGGGAGCGGGGGAGGGTCGCCGGGCAGGCCGAGCAGCAGATGGTGCAGCGGTGTGTACGGCAGCATGACGCCCAGGTCGGGGCTGCCGGGGGCGACGGCACCGGACAGCGAGGGCGCATCCGGAGCCGGCGCGGGATCCCGGCGGCGGCGCAGCAGGACGATGGGGCGTACGGGCCCGCTGAGCAGGGCGCGCTCCTCGGCCCGTACGTGCACCAGGTGCTCGACGTCGGCGATATGACGGGCCATCAGGGCGAAGGGCTTGTCGCCGCGGGCCTTTCGCCGGCGCAGCAGGGTGACGGCGGTGTCGTCGGAGGCGTCGCAGACCAGGTGGTAGCCGCCGAGGCCCTTGACCGCCACGATCGCGCCTTGGGCGAGCAGCCGGCGGGTCCCGGCGACCGGGTCGGGGCCGGGCTCCGGGCGCGGCGGGCGGGTGCGGTCGGCCGGGTCCGCGGTCAGCAGCCGCAGGCGGGGGCCGCACTCGTGGCAGGAGAGGGGCTGGGCGTGGAACCGCCGGTCGGCGGGGTCCGCGTACTCCCGTGCACAACGGGGGCACATCGGGAAACCGTCCATGGTCGTCAGCGCACGGTCGTAGGGGACCCCGGTGACGATGGTGAAGCGCGGCCCGCAGTGGGTGCAGGTGAGGAAGGGGTGGCGGTGGCGGCGGTCGGCCGGGTCGGTCAGCTCGGCGAGGCAGGCGTCGCAGGTGGCGGCGTCCGGGGAGACCAGGGTGCGGGAGAGGCCGTCGCCGCGCGAGGGGAGGATGCGGAAGGCGGCGTCGCCGGTCACCGCGACGTCCTCGGCCTCGACGGACTCGACCACGGCCAGCGGTGGCGCCTCGGCGCCGATCCGCCGGCCGAACACGTCGAGCGCGGCGAGGGCGCCCTCGACCTCGGCGACGACGCCCTCGCCGGTGTTGGTCACATGGCCCGTCAGGCCCAGTTCCGTGGCGAGGGTGTGGACGAACGGGCGGAAGCCGACGCCCTGGACGACGCCGCGCACGGTGATCCGACGGCGTGCGGCGGCGCTCGCGGGGGCCGTCGCGATGCCCCCGTCGGCCTGCCCGATGGTCATGAGCGGCTCGACGCCACGGTGTCGGGGTCGGTGGTGTGCGGGCGGCCGCCGTCCTGCGCCCGCGGGGCGTGCGCGTGCTCCCGATGGTGGGAGTGGCCCTTTTCGTGGGTGTGGCCGTCGCCGTGGGTGTGGCTCTCGTCGCGCGGCTGGCCGTCCTCGGCGTCATGGACGTGATGGGACTTGCGGGTCATGACGGGGATGTGCACCGGCGTGCCGTCGCGCGCGGCCAGCGCCCGGTCCACCAGCACCCCGTCCCCTTCGCCGCGACGCGCCGAGGTGAGGACGACCTCGACACCGGGGTTGATGCGTTCGACGTTGGCGCGGAACTCCGCCTCGTCGAAGGAGACCGCCTCGGCGATGTCCGTCTTGGTGACCACGACCAGGTGGGCGAGGCCGAAGGCGGTGGGGTACTTCAGCGGCTTGTCCTCGCCCTCGGTCACCGACGCCAGCACGATGCGCAGCGTCTCGCCCAGGTCGTAGGAGGCCGGGCAGACCAGGTTGCCGACGTTCTCGATGAACAGCAGCCGGGTGTCGGCGGGCAGCCAGCCGTGGAGGTGCCCGCCCAGCATCTCGGCCTCCAAGTGGCAGAGCCCGTCGGTGAGCACCTGTTTGACGGGCACTCCGGAGCGGGCCAGGCGTACGGCGTCGTTCTCGGTGGCGAGGTCGGCGGTGAGCGCCGCGACCGGAATGCCCCGGCTGCGGGCGAGGGTCAGTTCCCGCTCCAGGAGGGCGGTCTTGCCGCTGCCGGGGCTGGAGAGCAGGTTGACGACGGCGGTGCCCCGCGCGGCGAGGTCCTCGCGCAGGGTGTGGGCGCAGGCGTCGTTCTTGGCGAGGACCGCCTGTTGCAGGTCGACGACACGGCACATGGTTCAGCGCTCCTCGGGAATCGGGACGTGTACCGGGGCGTCGTTCCAGCACACACGGACGATCTGCAGTTCACGGCCGGACAGCAGCTCGGTCGTCGCCCCGCCGCATCCGGGGCAGCTCAGCTGCGGCGGCATGCCCACCGGCCAGGTGTCCGCGCAAGGGCCGCAGCGGGCGCGGGCGGGGACGGGTTCAGTGACGAGTTGCGCCCCCTCCAGCACCGTTCCCGCGCAGGCGAGTTCGAAGGAGAAGGCCAGCGCGTCCGGGACCACCCCGGCCAGTTCGCCGACCTGCAGCCGGACGCTGTTGACGGTGGTGGCCCCGGCGGGCCGGGCCGCGCTCTCGACCTGCTCCACGACCGCGAGCGCGATGGACATCTCGTGCATCGGTCCCTCTCTGGTGCGGGCACGACCGGTTCCGCTCGGTCTCATTAGACGGCGGGTCCGCAGGGCGGCCGCGGTGCCTCGCCGGGGCGGCGCGGTGGCGTACACCGTTCGGTGCAGCGCCCCCGGTCGTCACATGGAACGGATCCGCATATAGCGCTTGACGTCGGGGAGTACGGCCTTGACGGCGACGGCGAGCACGGCGGCGAGCGCCCCGCCCAGAGCGAGCTTCAGCATGGTGTCGTGTTCCTCTCATCACTGGTGTGCGGTGCGGCGGCGGCCGGTTCCGGCTCCGCCGTGCCGACCAGCCGCAGGATCAGCCCCACGGCCTCGTCGACGGCGGCGTCGACCGGTTCGCTGAGGCCGATGCCTTCGGCGATATCGGCGGGTTCGCAGCCGACGACCAGGACGCGTTCCGGGCGTCGGCCGTTGGTGCCCGCGCTGAGCGTGTCGAGCAGCGCGAGCACGGTGTCGGGGGTCATGTGGTGGCCGTCGAGCGCGGTGTCCCGGGGACGGGCACCGGCCGGAGCGGAGGCGTCGAGGAGGTAGACGGTGCCGGGTTCGCCGCCGCGCGCGGAGGCGTCCACCAGGAGCACCGTGTGGTAGCCGTCGAGCATCTGGTAGGCGAGGTGAACGCCGCGGACGCCGATGTCGACGACCTCGACGCCGTCCCGCAGCGGATGCTCGCCCAGGCGGCGCACGACCTCGACGCCGAACCCGTCGTCGCCGAGGAAGATGTTGCCGACGCCGGCGATCAGGGTCGTGGCGGGTGGCCCGGCAACGGGTGCTTCGCCGTTCACGCGTCCTCCAGGGGAGCGACTTCGTCGGGTTGGAAGTACAGGAACCGGCCCTGCTCGCGCCGGATGTCCACACCCGGGTCGCCCTCCACGGTCACGGCGAGGTGCACCCCGCCGTCGACGTCGTGCAGGACGGCCTCGACATGGGCGGTGCGGCCCTGGAGGAAGAGGTCCTGGGCGTCGGTGCGCCGCAGGCCGGGCCGCAGCAGCACCCGGCTGCCGGCACCGACCGACCGACCGTCGACGGTGATCCGGTCGCGTACGGGATCGACGCTGCGGTCGCTCTCCGGGTCCCACCAGGGGGTGTCCGGGCGCAGGCCCGGCACGTCGGGGGTCAGGTCGTCGGGTGCGGCCGGGCCGGGTCCGGTGACCTCGCGCAGGGACCGTACGGCGCCGTGCAGTCGCTCCAGCACCTCGGGCGGCATGGTGTCGGCGAGCTCGATGACCTCGGCGGCGCGGGGGTCGGTGCCACGGGCCTCGCGCTTCTCCTGGTCGGTGAGGGCCGCGGTGCGCAGGGCGAGGATCTCGTCGATCTCCAGGGCGTCGTAGAGCGCGCCGGGACTCTCGGGGGCGATGGCCGGGTGGTCCTCCAGGATGATCGGGGAGGACAGGACCACATCGGCGCGGCCCGAGTCGCCGGCCAGCACGGGCCAGGCGCGCTCGTTGCGGCAGGCCGCGACCGCGCCCCTGGCCCACTCCGGCGGGTCGGTCATGGACACGAACGAGCCCGTGCTCAGGCCGAGGAAGAGATGGGCGCCGACCAGCGAGTGGGGCAGCGCCGCGTCACGGTCGGCGCCGGCGTCGTCCGGCTGCCAGTCGCTGGTGTTCTCGACCACCGCGGTCAGCCGCAGCGCCGTGTACGGGCCGTCGAGTGCGCTCGCGGTCAGCCGTACGCGTCCGTGGAGCTCCGCGCGGCGGCGCACCAGCCGGCCGACGAGCTGCCCGTCGGCGTCGTGCACCGGCTCGGTCTCCTCCCGCGCCGGCCGGGTGAACGGGACGGTGACGCCCTCGCCGGTCAGCCGGGACACCTCGGCATCGAGCGTGACCCGCTCCTCGACGCCCTCGTCCCAGGGCACCAGCACCCGGTCGGGCAGTTCGAGTTCCGCGACGGTCTCGAACTCACCGGCACCGCACAGCCGTTGGACCGTGCGCCGCTGGGCGTGCAGGAACCGCAGCTCGGCCGAGAGCCGGGCACCGGACCGGGGTTCCATGAGGCATTCGGTGCGCTGGGAGGAGTGCTCCGCGCTCCCGGCGCCCCAGCGGGGCGGTACCAGCACGCCGAACTGCCAGCGGAGTTTGTTCTTGGCGGCGGAGGCGCGGTACGGGTAGAGCACATAGCCCTCGAACAGCACGGCGTCCGCCACCTGGCGGGCGGTGGCGAAGCGGTCCGCCGTCTCGTCGGGCAGGACGCTGGTCGTCACGGCGCGGTCCTTTCGCTGACGGGGTGGACGGCGGCGGGGCGGGCGGCGGTGCCGGGGAAGAGCCGGGCGCGCGGTGCGGGCGGTTCGCCGCCCTCGGCGGTGGCCAGCAGCGATTCGACGGTCGCCTGCCAGGAGGGCAGGGCGCGCCGCGAGCGGTAGGCGAGCAGCGCATCGAGGGTTTCGCGCGGCAGCCGGAGCCAGCCGCAGCCGGGGAAGTGCGTCTCGGTCATCTCCTGCCAGACGGCCACCGGCATCCGCACGGACGCTTCCTTGTGCCAGGGCACCGGCTCGACGTGGAAGCCGCCGGAGCCGGCGAACACCGTGCCGGAGAACAGCAGCAGCAGCGGGACCTCGCCGTCGCGCAGCGCATGGAAGTAGCGGCCGGCCGCGACGTCCAGGTCGTAGCTGCACGGGACCGGGAGCTCCACCTCGGTCTCGCCGGTGAAGCCGGGGACGACCAGGGAGACCTGGGCGAACTGCAGGGGCTGCAGGGTGCTGCCCCAGCGGGACCGTTCGCCGAAGAGGTCGGAGAGCGCCTCGGCCTCGTCGGTGCGGTAGCCGCGCCGGCCCGGTTCGATGCGCAACTGGCAGCGCAGCGCGACGGCGTGCACCCGGGCCGCTTCGGTGGCGGTGATGCGCAGCCGGAAGAGCAGGGTGGGGGCGGCGGCGTAGCGGTCGGCGCGGACGCCGGTGCAGTCGAAGGACAGATCGGTCACGGCCGGTCGTCCTCCTTCGGCTCACGGGCCCGGCGGGCGACCTTGGAGAAGAACTCGGTGAGCGCGGCGCGTGCCTCGGCCCCGCCGTCGAAGCCCTGCCACAACAGGCGCATCCGGCCGACGAGTTCGTAGCAGACGTCGACGGGCACCAGGTAGCAGTCGATCCGTCCTTCGGAGCGGCGCAGCAGCAGCGCCTCCACATCGGGCCGGAGGAGGCCCGCCAGCCGGCTGGCGGCGAGCACGGTCTGCCAGGTCGCGGGGTCGAGCTCGCTCTCGGTGGCGCCGGCCGGGCTGGGGTAGAGCGCGACCAGCCGGTCGAGGTCGGCGTGGCGCAGGAAGAACACGACGCCGACGGGGATCTGGAGGAGGTTCCAGGCCGCGTCGTCGAGGGCGTGGCCGGGGTCGACGAGATAGCGGTCGGGGACCGTACGGAACTGTCCGGCGCCGGCACCGGGCCGGTCGAAGAGCAGCGCGCAGGGGGTGCAGGCGCAGGCCAGGGCGCGGCGCTCGGTGTTCACCAGGTGGCGGTGGTTGTGCTCGGCGAGCACCACACCGCACAGTTCGCAGCGTTCGGGGGCGGGGGGTACCGGGGCCCGGAAGCGGCGCAGACCGCGGTGCGCGGTCGACGGTCCGAGCCGCGGGGGCGCCGTCAGCCGGCCGCTCACGAGGCGGTGGCGGCGGTCGGCGGGCGACGGGAGATCTGCAGCAGCGCCGGTTCGGCCTGGGCCCCCGCCGCCTCCCACTGCACCGACGTCACATCGGGCGCGAAGCAGGACACGGCGGCCTCGACGGCCTGTTGTGCCTGCTGGTTCGTGCTCGGGCAGCCGCAGCCCCCGGCGTCACCGGCGCGCAGGCGCAGCGCACCACTCTCCGCGTCGAACTCCGCCACTTCGGCGGGGTGTTGGCGGCGGACGCTGTCCAGGGCGCGGCCGATGCGCGCCGCGGCGTCCTCGGGGTGCAGATCGTGCAGCACCAGCAGGCTGGTCACCAGTTCGTCGCGCAGCAGCGCCGCCCGGGGGCCGTCGGCATCGGTGGAGCTGCCCACGAGGTGCATGATCCGGGCGAGTCCCGCGCCGTAGAAGTCCATCAGGACACGGACCAGTTCCTCCGCGTCGGTGCTCGCCTCGCGGTCGCGCCGCGCGAGGCGGTCCAGGACCTCTTCGACGCGCCGTCCGGTCGTCTCGGCGTTCGGCACGGTGCCCGGAGCGGCGGCGCCCTGGGGGACGCCGGCCTGCGGTGCGGCGGCCTGCGCCGCGGTGGCCCGGGCGCTCATCCGGACAACCCGCTCAGGCCGGTGGGCACATGCATCTTCTGTACGGACTTGCCGCCTCCGACGTACATGTGGACGCCGCAGGGCAGACAGGGGTCGAAGCTGCGCACGGCGCGCATGATGTCGATGCCCTTGAAGTTCTCCGGGGAGTTCTCCTCGAAGATCGGGGTGTTCTGGACGGCGTCCTCGTACGGTCCGGGGGTGCCGTAGCTGTCCCGGGTGCTGGCGTTCCACGGGGTGGGCGGGTACGGGTGATAGTTGGCGATCTTCCCGTCCCTGATGACCATGTGGTGCGAGAGCACGCCGCGCACCGCCTCGGTGAAGCCGCAGCCGATGGACTCGTCGGGAACCTCGAACTTCTCCCAGGTCTGGGTGCGTCCGGCCCGGACCTCTTCGAGCCCCTGCTCCGCGAAGTGCAGCGCCATGGCGGCCGAGTACGCCTGGAAGTAGGTGCGGGCGCGGTTACGCTCCAGCGCGTTGCTCCACTTGGGGATCTTCCACTCGAAGCGGGCCTCGGGCTTGGTCATGCTGCGCGGGAGGTCGATGACGACGCTCTGGCCGGTGGCCTTGACGTACGGCGTGTCGACGAGCCCGGACAGGGCCGTGGACCACAGCCGGGCGAGCGGGCCGCCGCCGGTGTCCAGCGCCAGATGCTCCTTGCCGTCGAACCAGCGCGGGGACATCACCCAGCTGTACTTGTCATTGAAGTCCCGCTTCTGCGGGGCGGGGATGGTGTGCTGGTTCCACGGGTGGCGCGGGTCGACGGGGTTGCCGAGCGGGTCGTGGGTGACGAACTGCTCCTGGCCCTCCCAGTCCTGGTAGTAGGAGCTGCCCAGCAGGATGCGGATGCCGAGGTTGATCTCGGTGAGGTCGTTGGTGACCAGCTTGCCGTCGACGATGATGCCGGGGGTGACGAACATCTTCCGCCCCCAGTCCGTCATGTTGCGATAGGTGAAGTCGCAGTGGTCGGGGTCGTTGAGCGCACCCCAGCAGCCGAGCAGCACCCGCCGCCGGCCGACCTCCTCGTATCCGGGCAGCGCCTCGTAGAAGAAGTCGAACAGGTCGTCATGGAGCGGGACCACCCGCTTCATGAATTCGACGTAGCGCATCAGCCGGCTGAGGTAGTCGGTGAAGAGCTGGACGCTGGCGATGGTGCCGACGCCGCCCGGGTAGAGCGTGGAGGGGTGCACATGGCGGCCCTCCATCAGGCAGAACATCTCCCGGGTGTAGCGGCTGACCTGGAGCGCCTCGCGGTAGAACTCGCCCTCGAGGGGATTGAGGGAGCTCATGATGTCGGCGATGGTGCGGTAGCCGTGGTCGGCCGCATGCGGGGCCTCGGTGCGCTGGGCGAGTTCCCAGACGCCGGGGTTGGTCTCGCGGACCATCTTCTCGCAGTAGTCGACCCCGACCAGGTTCTCCTGGAAGATGTTGTGGTCGAACATGTACTCGGCGGACTCGCCGAGGTTGATGATCCACTCGCCCAGGTGCGGGGGCTTCACCCCGTAGGCCATGTTCTGCGTGTACACCGAGCACGTGGCGTGGTTGTCACCGCAGATGCCGCAGATCCGGCTGGTGATGAAGTGCGCGTCCCGCGGGTCCTTGCCCCGCATGAAGACGCTGTAGCCGCGGAAGACGGAGGAGGTGCTGTAGCACTCCGCCACCCGCTTCTGTTTGAAGTCGATCTTCGTGTGGATACCGAGGCTGCCCACGATCCGGGTGATCGGATCCCAGGACATCTCCGTCAGACCGCTGCCGTCACCGGCCGCCTTTGTCTTCGGTGCCATCGTGTGCCGTGCCCTTCTGTTGCGCGCGGAAGTGAGGTCGGACGGAGGTCCCAAGGAGCCGGAGCCGGACGGCTACGGGCGGGGTGCGCTCACCACGGTTTGCGGTAGCCGGTGGTCAGTTGGTCGCCGCGGTGGCGCCACTTGGGCTCGTGATCGACGGTCTTGGCCGTGATGTCCCGCAGCCGGCGGATGACGCTGCCGTACGCGGCGCTGGCGGTGCTGGAGAGCTTGCCGCCGGGCGGCTCGTCCATGAACGGCATGAACTTGTCGGGGAAGCCGGGCATGGTGCAGGCGATACAGACTCCGCCGACGTTCGGGCAGCCGCCGATGCCGTCCATCCAGCCCCGCTTGGGCACGTTGCATTTGACCACGGGGCCCCAGCATCCGAGCTTCACCAGACACTTGGGCGAGTCGTAGGTGGTGGCGAACTGGCCCTGCTCGTAGTAGCCGGCCCGGTCGCAGCCCTCGTGCACGGTCGCCCCGAAGAGCCAGGAGGGGCGCAGCTGGTCGTCCAGCGGGATCATCGGGGCCGAGCCCACCGCCTGGTAGAGCAGGTAGACCAGTGTCTCCGAGAAGTTGTCCGGCTGGATCGGGCAGCCGGGCACGCAGACGATCGGGATCCCGGCCTTGGAGGTCCAGTCCCAGCCCAGGTAGTCGGGCACGCCCATGGCTCCGGTCGGGTTGCCCGACATCGCATGGATACCGCCGTACGTGGCACAGGTGCCGATCGCGACCACCGCGAGCGCCTGGGGCGCGAGCCGGTCGATCCACTCACTGGTGGTGATCGGCTGGCCGGTCTCGGGGTCGTCGCCGAAACCGCACCAGTAGCCCTCCGGCTTGATGGACTCGTTGGGGATGGACCCCTCGACGACCAGCACGAACGGGTCGATCTCGCCGCGTTCGCCCTTGAAGAACCATTCGATGAAGTTGTCCGCGCCCTGGACCGGACCGCATTCGAAATCGATCAGTGGCCAGTGGACGGCGATCTTGGGCAGCCCCGGCAGCACACTGAGCGCGATCTCCTCAATGCTCGGCTGGGTCGCCGCGGTCAGCGACACGGAGTCGCCGTCGCAGCTCAGGCCGGCGTTGATCCAGAGAATGTGGATCGGGGACTCGTCCTCGGCGGACGGCTTTCCGTTCGCAGCGGCCTGGGCGGCCACGCTCGACGATGCAGACATGGGGATGTCTCCTCGGCAGATATGCAACGAAAGCACTCATTCAAGGCTTCCATCCACCTTGGTAACACCGATCCCGGACAGCGGGGCGGTCACAGGGGGCCGTTGCAGTGACACCGCCCCGGCACCCGGTCCGACGATGTGGCACCACCCCGCCGGAGAACGCCGGGAGCCGGGCGACCGCCTCCCGGCCGCCCGGCTCCCGTGTCGCCGTACGGAGGGTCAGCCCAGGGCCCCGGCTTCCACCGCGGTCACCTCGAACCGTCCGCCGCACACCCGCAGGCCGGCGCTACCCGTGGTCATCGACTCCTTGGATCCCGGCGGGTAGACGAAGACGATCTGCGAGCGGTCCCAGCACGGGGTGTCCGAGACGCCCTCGTTGAGGGTGTGCAGCACAGCATGGGCGCTCTGCCCCGGCTGGAGCCGGACGGCACCGCCGGAGCCGCCCCCGCGGGTGGCGGGCTTGCCGACCACCGAACCGTCCCGCTTGATCAGTGAGACCCCGGGGTAGCCGCGCAGCGAGCAGGCCTTCTTGCCCTTGTTCGTGAAGACGAGGGGGTAGCGGATGTTGCCCGCGCCGATGTCGGAGGCGCCCAGGCGCAGCGACATCTGGGCGGCGGTGCAACGGTCCGAGGCCGTCATGGCGGAGGCGTGGGACTGCGCGTCGTCCGCGGCCTTGCCCGTCGGCTTGCTGCCCGGGGGTGTCGCCTTCGCCGACGCCACCGACGGCCGCTGGCCGGGCACGGAGGACTGCGGCTTCGCGGCGGACGACGAGGTGCCGCCGTCGGCCGACTGCGCGCCGCTCCCGCTCTGCGTGCCGTGCGACGTACGCGGTGCGGCGGCCGACGAGGGGCGCGATGCGGCGTCGGGCCCGCCCTGGCAGGCGGTGAGCCCGAGCGCCGCGACGGCGATCAGCGATCCCGCGGCGACACGACGGCCGCGGCCGGGTGTCCTGAAGGTGAGCGACATAAGTGTCCCCCTCGTCTGGTAGGTGCGAGCTCTCGTCGTGGGTGGGTACGGTCCGTCCAATGCTCCTGCCAGCGTGGCCTCGGGCACTGCCGGTCCGCTAACGAGGCACTAACACACCACTAACGAGCCGGTGTGCTCGGCACGCCGGTACCCCCCGCTATCGGTGTGACCAGCCGGTATGCGGGGCGTCCCGCCCAGAATCGCAGAGAATTCCCGAGTTGCGGATACGCCACCGCCAGGTTCGGCCGTTCCGTCGATCGAGATCACCGTCCCTGGGGGCCCGGCGGGCCCTGCAGCACCTGCAGCCCCTCTGGACTCGTCAGTCACGACGGCCCCTCGTATCCCTCGTGTCCGTCCTGGACGTCCTGGCCTGCCCGTCCTACCTGCGCCGCCCGTCCTGGCCTTCCTGGCCGGCCGGCTCCGGCAGCCCTGGCGGCCCCTCCCGGCATAGATGTGCCTGTCGGTGGTCGGGGACGCTACGCCCCGTGGTCGCCGGTAGGCGCCGGCGTTCTTCGCGGACTCCGTGAGTTCGTCCCGGCGCTGCGCCAAGGGCTGATCTACGCGACACGGACGCCGCCGCTGAGCCGCTGACCTGCGCCGTACGGCTCGCGCACGAGCGAAGGGCCGATTACCGCCGAGCCCCCGGCATTCGACAGGATGGGGGCATGACCGAGATCCGCACCCCCCGCCTCGTCCTCCGTCGCTGGACCGACGACGACCTCGCCCCCATGGCCGACATCAACGCGGATCCGGGCGTCATGCGCTGGATCGGCGACGGATCCGTCCTCGGCCTGGAGCAGACCGCAGAGGAGATCGAAGGGTGGGAGGAGGAGTGGGACGACGAGGGCTTCGGCGTCTTCGCCGTCGAATTGCTCGGCTCGGGCGAACTGGCCGGATGCGCCGGTCTGTCGGTACCCGGGTTCCTGCCCGAGGCGGAGCACGAGGTGGCGATCAGCTGGCGCCTCGGCCGGCAGTACTGGGGGCAGGGGTACGCGTCCGAAGCCGCCCACGCCGTGCTGGAGTTCGCCCTCCAGGACCGTGGCCTCGACCGCGTCATCGCCATCAACCGGCTCGGCCACGAGGCCTCGGAGAACGTCCTGCGCAAGCTCGGTATGGCCGTGGAGCGCGAGGCGACGCATCCGGAGTGGGGCCATGCACTCACCGTGCACAGCATCGATCTCACGGAGTACCAGGCCTGAGCGGCGGGGACGGCGTACGGCAACGGTCCCCCTCGCTGCCGTCGCCACCGCCCCCACCGTCACCGTCCGTCTACGGCAACATGCGCCGCTCCCTGGGGCGTTGCCCTGCCCACATACCCCTGCGCACCCGCGTCCCTCTGCGCACGGGTCAGCCGGTGGCCGCCGACGGCTGGGCGAGGTCCAGGTCGAGGAGCTCGTGGGCGCCGCCGGCGAGGGATATCCCGACGGCGTGCGGCGGGTAGCCGGCTGCCGTGAGGGTGTAGTGGGAGCCGCTCAGGTCGGAGAAGGCGAAGACGCCGTCCGGTCCGGTGACGGTGTGCCCGGCGACCGTGCCGTCCTCGACGAGGGTCACGGCGGCGTCGGCGAGCGGCCGCCCGTGCGGTCCCCGTACCGTTCCGCGGACGGTGGTGGTCAACCGCAGACGGATGTCCTGCCGTTCCGGCTCGCCGCCGGACAGTTCCAGGGCGCGGGCCTGCGGCTGGTGACCGGGGGCGCTGAGCACCAGGGTGTACGGGCCGGGCGGCAGCGGGGCGACGTCCCACTCTCCGTCGGCGCCGGAGGTCGTACGGACCACCACTTCGCCGGCGGCATCGGTGAGGACGATGCTCCCACCGGCCAGCGGGGCCCCTTCCGGACCCCCGAGGACAACGCCGCCCAGGCGACCGGTGGCCGCGAGTAGCAGATCGACCTGGGCCGGAGCGCCCTCGCCGCGATACAGGGCAGAGGCGGCGTACGGGGTGTGGCCGGGCGCGGCGCCCGTCAGGACATAGGTGCCCGCCGCGGGTGCGGCCAGCGCATAGCGCCCGTCGGCGGCGGCCGTGGTGACGCCTGCCTGGCGGCCCTGCCGGTCGATCAGGGTGATGCTCGCGCCCGGGACCGGGGCGCCGGAGGAGTCCAGGACACGGCCTGCGAACCCGGTACGGGTTCCGGCCGGTTCTTCGGTCGCGGTCGCCTCGGCGGGGGCTGAGGGGACAAGGGTGGCGTCCGGTGCGGCGGCCGACCGGGCCCAGGACGGCGCAGGCTTGGCGGGCCCGGCCGGCTTGCTGAACTCGGCCGTCCGGACGGCCGGTTCGGCCGCACCGCCGGCGCCGGACCCTTCCTCTGCATCGCCGTCCGTGCTCTGCGCGACCAGGGTCGGGCGGGAGGCCTGGCGCGGCGAGGGCAGGAAGGACGCCAGGGCGACGCCGACGATGACGGCGGCCGTGGCGATCAGGAAGGAGACCCGGAAGCCGGCCATCGTGGGCACCGTGACCGGCCCCATCGGCTGGGACATATGGGCCAGCACCATGCCGATCACGGCGCTGGACACCGAGGTGCCGATCGAGCGCATCAGGGTGTTCAGACCGTTGGCCGCACCGGTCTCGGACGGGTCGACGGCGCCGATGATCAGCGCGGGCAGCGAGGAGTACGCCAGGCCGATGCCGGCGCCGACGACCACCGCGATGATGACGGTCTGCCAGGGGGCGCTCATCAGGCCGATGCCCGCGCCGTAGCCGATCGCGATGATCAGCATGCCGAGCAGCAGGGAGACCTTGGGGCCGCGGCGGGCGGCGATCCGCGCGTACAGCGGGGCGACGAGCATCATCGTCAGGCCCAGCGGCGCCATGCACAGGCCGGCCACCACCATGGACTGGCCGAGGCCGTAGCCGGTCGACTCGGGCAGCTGCAGCAGCTGCGGCAGCACCAGGGAGATCGCGTAGAAGGCCACCCCGACGGTGATCGAGGCGAGGTTGGTCAGCAGTACCTCGCGGCGGGCGGTGGTCCGCAGATCGACCAGGGGGTCGGCGATGCGCAGTTCCATCACGCCCCACAGCACCAGGATCAGGGCCGCGACGCCGAACAGAGCGAGGGTGGTGGGCGAGCCCCAGCCCCAGTCGCTGCCCTTGGTGATGGGCAGCAGCAGGGCGACCAGTCCGGCCGACAGCCCGAGGGCGCCCGCCACGTCGAAGCGCCCGCGGGCGCGCACCGCGCTCTCGGGGACGATCAGGAAGGTGAGCAGCATCGACAGCACGCCGAGACCGGCGGCGCCGAAGAACAGGGTGTGCCAGTCCGCGTGTTGGGCGACCAGGGCCGCAACCGGCAGCGCGAGTCCGCCGCCCACGCCGATCGACGAACTCATCAGGCCCATGGCCGAGCCGAGCCGTTCGCGCGGCAGCTCGTCGCGCATGATGCCGATGCCGAGCGGGATGGCGCCCATCGCGAAGCCCTGGAGCGCCCGGCCCACGATCATGGTGATCAGGTCGCTGGTGAATCCGCAGACCAGCGAGCCGACGACCATGACCGCGAGGCTGGTCAGCAGCATCCGGCGCTTGCCGTAGAGGTCGCCGAGGCGGCCCATGATGGGCGTGGAGACGGCACCCGCGAGGAGGGTGGCCGTCATCACCCACGTGGCGTTGCTGGGTGCCGTGTTGAGCAGCACCGGCAGGTCCTTGATGACCGGCACCAGCAGCGTCTGCATGACCGCGACGACAATGCCGGAGAAGGCCAGAACCGGGACGATGCCGCCACGGGCTCTGCGGTGCCCGCCCACGGCCGGATCGGGCACAAGGGGCGCGGCAGGGGTGCCCGCAGCCCTTCCGGGGAGCTGGTCCGTCGTCGTCGGGGTCATACGTGCGGCCTCCAGGGCGGCAGAGGTGAGCGTCGGTGGGAGTGGGGGGTGAGCGGGTCGCGAGGGTGGCGGGACAGGGGTGAGCGGCACACGGTCGAGGTGGGGCGTCTCCCCCGGGCAACGGCACGATCAGGCTCTTGATACGTGCATGCCGAACGTTTCATCTCGGCGGTCTATTCCGCAGCACCGGCCGACCTCGGTCCACAGCGGTCGTGATCTGCCTCACTCCGCCCGCTCCTGACTGCCCCTCGCCCCGTTCATCGGGCCTCCCCCGGACTCGCCCTCGACGCGCGGACTCCGCCGAATCCGCCGATGTCCATTGAAGGGCACAGCACTGACAATCCCGTCCGGCAGAGCCCCCCGAACGTCGCCGCCCGACCGCTCACCCACCTCTCCCCGCGCACCCGCCCACCTACGACGAGAGGCGCCGCGGGAGCCCCCACGACGCCTCTGGCCTGCACCGTTCATGCACGGCACTTACACAGCTCGGCAATCAACACCGCATGCGCGGTATGTTTTCGCCTCCCGCCGCTGCCGGACATTCCACGCCACCCGACCGCCGCGAGCCGCCCGGCCCGAGACGCCGGGGTCAGCTCGCCGCGGCATCGATCCCGGCGTTCGCCGGCGCCTTCCCCTGCAGGGCGGCATCGAGTTGTGCCCCGCGCTCAGAATCCAGCTTGAGCTTGGCGAGAATGGCCGGAACCGCAATGCTCGGGAGGGTGTGCTCGAAGAAGACGGTCAGACGGCGGCTGAGATCGGCCCGGTTGGTGAAGGCCTGGGACATCATCTGCAGCCCGGCGAAGGCGCCGACGAACAGCTCCGCTGTTTCCCGCACGACGATGCTGTCCATCACTTCACCGCGGTCCTTCGCCTCGTTGAGCAACCCCTCCACGAACACGCTCCACGAGAGCATCGACTGCTTGCGGTCGAGGTGGTTGGATCCCTGCTCGACCGCCAGGCGTGCCGCTCCGCGCTGGATCGGATCACTGCGCAGCCGGTACGCCAGCACCTGGCCCGCGTCGACGAACTCCTGCAACTTGATCTTCTGAGGCTCGACGGCGATGTCCAGTACGTGCTCATCGAGCACCGCCAGCGCGAGCTGCTCCTTGGAGGCGAAGTGGAAGTACAAGGCGCCCTTGGTGACGCCTGCGCGGTCGAGGACTTCGGCGATGGTCGCGCGGTCGTAGCCGAGGTCGTCAAAGACCGCGGCGGCCGCCTCCAAAATCAGTCGCCGGGTCCGGATCGCGCGGTCCTGTTGCGCCACAGGACGCCTCCTGTCTCTCGTGTTTTCCATGTTCGCATCAGTTAGCTACCGCTCAATTCACCCCTGGGTCAGCCACTTGCTGCAATTCGACGCCCGGCATTGAAAATAAAACCGGATGGTACGTATCTTAACAGCGATGCACCTCTTCCCGTAGAGACGCCTGGGGGCACTCATGAGCAACACGATGCAGGTCAGCGGCACGGTTCAGCCCAGGGCTCCATATCAGACACACGCGAAGGGGAACCACCGTGCTGCTGCCGGACATCGCCATGAACCCTGCGTCCCCCAGGAGTTCGTCCACCGGCCCGTCGCCGACGACATTCTGGTCACCTCATGGCGCCGACTGGACGACTCCCGCTTCACGCTGACCGCCCAGTGGCCGCACGACCACGAGTACTTCACCCCGGCGCACGGCCGCCACCATCTCATTCTCACCGGCGAGACCATCCGCCAGGCGGGGCTGCTCCTGTGCCACACCGAACTCGGCGTACCGGTCGGCCACCACTTCATCCTCGGCAACCTGGTGTACACAACCCACCCCGAGCACCTGGCCGTTGGCAGCGGGCCCACCCGGCTGACGATCGACGTCACCTGCAGCCGGATGCACCTGCGGGGCGGCACGCTGGCCAGTGGCCACTTCAACATGACCATCCGCAAGGCGGGCCGGATCGTCGCCACGGGCTATTCCGACGTCGCCGTCGCCTCCCCTGCCGTCTACCGCCGGATCCGTGGCGAACGGCTGGCCGCACGCCGCACCCTGGGCTCGCTGCCCGCACCCGTCCCGCACCAGCTGACCGGCAGCGCCATGGACAGCGATGTCCTGCTGTCCCCCACCGACAGGTCCGGCCGATGGGAACTGCGCATCGCGCCCGGCCATGGCGCGATGGTGAATCCGGCGAATGACCACATTCCGGGAATGCTGCTGCTGGATGCGGCACAGCAGGCCGCCCGGGCGCTGACCGCACCCCGGATCTTCGTGCCGTACGCCTTCGGCACCGAATTCCACCGCTACGCCGAGCACGGCATCCCCTGCAGCATCGTGGCCCGGCTCGTCCCGTCCGCGCTCCCCTCCACCACGACGGTCCAGGTCACCGGCTCCCAGGAGGGCAAGTCGGTGTTCGTCTCCACCCTGACCGCACTGGACACCCAGCATTGAGCGCACACCTCACGAGCCATGACACTCTCGGCAGGGACTCCACACTTCATGAGCCACCGGACCACGCGACCTGCGGCACCGTCCGTCGCGAGTGGTAACGGTTCCTGAGGCACGGGCAGCGGGCCCCGGCCGTCCCACCGGCAAGAGAAAGCAACCGGCGGCTGCACGCCACCGCGGGTGAACGAAAGGCCAAGAACGATCATGGGTGACCTCCACGGAAAGACCGCGCTGGTGACGGGATCCAGCCGCGGCATCGGCCGGGGCATCGCCCAGCGCCTCGCTCAGGACGGTGCGCTGATCGCCGTCCACTACGGCCGCAATGACGCCGCGGCCAAGGAAACGGTCGAAAGCATCACCAGCGCGGGTGGCCGGGCCTTCCCCCTCCGCGCGGACCTGGGAATTCCCGGTGATGTCGAGGACCTCTTCGCGGCCTTCGACACCGAACTCGCAGCCTGCGGTGCGGAACCCGGCCTCGACATTCTCGTCAACAACGCGGCGCTCAACTTCCCCGCGCACATAGACGCGGTGACCTACGAGGAGTTCGACCGCACCATCGCGGTCAACACCAGGGCCCCGCTCTTCATCATCCAGCAGGGTCTGCGCCGGATGCGTGACGGCGGACGCATCATCAACATCTCGTCAGCGGTGACGAGTACGGCGCACCCGTCACAGATCGCCTACAGCGTTTCCAAGGGCGCGCTGGAAACTCTCACACACACCCTCGCCAAGGACGTCGGCGCACGCGGGATCACGGTGAACACCATCGCCCCCGGCTGGGTCGAGACCGACGTGACGGCGGAGCGGAGAGCGACACCCGAGGGGCGGGCAGCCCTGGCGGCCTATTCCGTGTTCAACCGGATCGGCCGGCCCTCCGACATCGCCGACGTCGCCGCCTTCCTGGCCTCGGACGCCTCCCGTTGGATCACCGGTCAGCGCTTCGATGTCACCGGCGGCTCGATGCTCTGACCCCGTCGGGGCCGCCCTGGGCCCAGGGCGCGCCGCGGCGCCGTCAGGCGTCGTGGAAGACCAGGCCCAGGGAGTGCCGGTGGCCCGACCGGACGATGCTCACCCCGTGGCGCACGGGACCGGCCGACCAGCCGCGGGCGGAACGTACGGGGCGGTCGCGGGTCGTGAAGACCAGACCGTGGCCCTGCCGCAGGACGGTGCTGGTGCCGCGGGACTGTGCTCGCGGCCGCTGCTCGACGAGCAGGAACTCCCCACCGGTGTAGTCGGTGCCCTGCTCGTCCAGGCCGACGACGACCTGGAGGGGGAAGACCATCTCCCCGAAGATGTCCCGGTGCAGCGCGTTCCAGTCGCCCGCCCCGTAACGCAGCAGAATCTGCGAGGACTTGGTCTGACCGGCCTCGTGGCACCTCGCGAGCCACTCCCCCAGGGTGTCCGGCCAGGGGGCCGGTCTGCCGAGCCGGTCCGCCCAGTCGCGGGCCGTCCGCAGCAGATGCGGGTAGAACGCCTCGCGGAGGGACTGGACCGGCGCGGGCAGCGGGTCGGCGAAGTAGCGGTACTGTCCCGAGCCGAAGCGGTGCCGTGCCATGTCGACGGTCGAGCGGAAGCGGGCGGTGTCCTCGTACAGCGCGACGAGGGCGCGGCAGTCGGCCGGGTCGAGCAGTCGTGGGGTCGACGCACAGCCCACGGTGTCGAGTTCCTCGGCCAGGGCCGTCCAGTCGGTGGCCGCTACCCGCTCGGCGAGCACGGTGGGACGGGCCCGGCGCTTGGTGGTCGTGGTGGTCATGACGTGCTCCAGTGGGGGGCTGCGGGGCGGGGCGGCTCACGAGGGTCGGGGCGGTGCGGGTTCGGGCCGCGTCCGGTACTGCGGACTCAGCCGGCGTCCGGCGCGAGCCCCTCGATGGCGAGGAGCCGGCGCTTGCGCACGGGCCCGGCCGCGTATCCCGACAGGGACCCGTCCGCGGCGATCACACGGTGGCAGGGCCGGACGACGAGCAGCGGGTTCGCGCCGATCGCCGTGCCGACGGCGCGCACCGCACCCCGCGCCGCACCGATCCCGGCCGCGATGGCTCCGTACGTGGTCGTGGTCCCGTACGGAACGGCCTCCAGGGCCTGCCATACCCGCCGCTGGAAGTCCGTGCCCCGGGTGTCCGTGTAGGTGAGGGCGAAGCGGATCAGCTCCCCGTCGAAGTAGGCGCGGAGCTGACGGGCGGTCTCGGCGAAGGCGTCCGGGTCGTGCGTCCAGCTCTCCTGGACGGTCGCGCCGCCCTTCTGGCCGGGCACGCTCAGCGAGGCGAGCGCGGTGCCGCCCGGTGCGGTGGCCGATTCCTCGCCCACCAGCAGGAGTTCGCCCAGCGGGCTGTCGAGGGTGGTGTAGAGCGTCATGGTCCTGTGCTTTCCGTGGTGGAGGGGCCGGTGGGCGCCGGTTCGGTGACCGGCACGTTCCAGAAGTGGTGCAGGGCGTACGAGCGCCAGGGGCGCCAGGCGTCCGCCCGCGCGGTCAGGCCGTCCGTCGGAACCCCGGCCCGGCGCATGCCGGCCAGTACGGCCACATCGCCGCTCAGCAGCACATCGGGGTCGCCGAGGGCTCGCATCCGGATGTAGCCCGCGGTCCACGGGCCGATGCCGCGCAGGCCGAGAAGCGCCCGTTCGGCGTCGTCCCGGTCGGCTCCGGCGTCCAGCGCGACCGTGCCGCCGGCGAGCGCGGCAGCGAGGGTGCGCAGGGTGCTCCGCCGCGACTCGGGCATGCCGAGTTCCGCGAGCGAGGCCCCCGCCAGGTCGTCGATGCGGGGGAAGAGGTGGGTGAGCGCCCCGGACGGCTCCGGCAGCGGTTCGCCCCACCCGGCGACCAGCGCGCCGCCGAGAGCGCGCCCGGCCGCGACCGAGACCTGCTGGCCGAGCACGGCACGGACCGCGAGCTCGTCCGGAGCGGCGGCGCCCGGGGAGCGCAGACCGGGATGCCGGTCCACCAGGGGCGCCAGGACGGGGTCGGCGCCGAGCCGCTCGGCGACCGCGTACGGGTCCGCGTCCAGGTCGAAGAGGCGCCGCACCCGCTGCCCGGCGGTGGTGAGATCGCGCAGTTCGGTGAGGCGCAGCCGGCAGTCCAGCCAGCCGTCGCCGGTCGCCTCGTCGACCTCGGCGATGCCGGTGCCGTTCGGCAGTCGCAGAGTGCGTCGGTAGGTGCGGGCGCCGGGCTCGCCGACGATCTCCTCGATACCGGTGAGCGCGCGCCGCTGGAGGTGGTCGAAGAGCTGCCCCGCCGCGTACGGGCCGCGGAAGGCCAGGCGCAGCGGCAGCACCCCGGGCGTGGCGGGCGGCGCCACCGGCCCAAAGCGGGCCGTCTTTCCGGGGCGGGCGGCGCGCAGCCCGCTCGGCGTGAGGGCGTAGATCTCCTTGATGGTGTCGTTGAACTGGCGCACGCTGGCGAAACCGGCGGCGAACGCGATCTCGGCGGCCTGCAGGCCGGTGGTCTGCAACAGGACCCGCGCGGTGTGGGCGCGCTGGGCCCGCGCCAGCGCCACCGGGCCGGCGCCGAGCTCGGCGTTCAGCTGCCGCTGCACCTGCCGGGCGCTGTAGCCGAGCCGGGCCGCCAGCCCGGCGACCCCTTCCCGGTCCACCACGCCATCGCCGATCAGCCGCACCGCCCGCCCGACGACATCGGCGCGGGCGTTCCACTCGGCGGAGCCCGGCACCGCGTCGGGGCGGCAGCGGCGGCAGGCTCGGAAGCCGGAGCCCTGGGCGGCCGCGGCGGTCGGGAAGAAGGCGACGTTACGGCGTCGGGGCGTGGTGGCGGGGCAGCTCGGCCGGCAGTAGATCCCGGTCGTGGACACCGCGAAGAAGAACGCGCCGTCGAATCGGGCGTCCCTGCTGCGCACCGCCTCGTACCTGCTGTCCTCATGCATCACAGGTCCACTGTGCAGCAGGTCAGGCGGCGGCGCTGGCGGAAATCGGACGGCGCGTTCGGGGCCCGCGCGAGCCGATCGGTAGGCGGCCCGGATGGCGGGCGGGCCAGGACGAGCCGGGGCGGACCCGGCTCAGGACGCCGCCGCGGCAATGACCACCAGGATCACCAGGATCACGAGTGTCTCCCAGCGCATGGCCCTCCGCAGGACGCTCAGGTCGGGCGAACCCGTCGACCGGCCGCTCAGCACGGAGCTTCCGCTGTCCGAGCCGTTGTCGCCGTAGTCGCTGTCCCCGCCGTCGCTCACGCCGTACTCCTGTCGCTGCCGCCACTGACGAACCGGCAGCCCGGGGGCCGCCGTTCGTCAGCGTATGTCTTTCCGGCGCGGCGGCTCGACTCGCCGGTCGCGCGGCGCTGTGGGTGAGACGGGCAGGGGGTGCGGGGGTGCGGGGCGGCCCCGCGGGCAGCGGGAGTGCGGCCGGTGTCCGGGTCCGTCAGGCGCCCCAGCCGGGCGAGTCGGTAGCCGGACCGCGTCAGGCGGGCGGCATCGGCCAGTCGTCCAGCGAGCCGCCGCGCCATTCGACGAGCCGGGGGTCGTCCAGCGCGATGTCCTCGGCCGGACCGGCGACGCCCGCACGGCGGAGGAATTCGGCGACATCGCCACGGCCGTGGGCCAGACCGACGATCTGCCCACGCACGGTCACCCGTCGGCCACCGGAAGGCGTCGGCGGGTGCACGATGACAGGCGGATGCTCGGACATGCATCCAGGGTGCGCCGCGCGCTCTGCTCGCGCATTTCGACAGCCGCCATGAGCATCAATCCTCGCCCCCGCACGCATTCACTAGGCTGGCCGCCGGCAGGGACCACGGGACGGGCGTCCGGTGCCCCCGGAACCCGACCTCCGCGACGAGATCATGAGGCGACCGTGAACAACCCCATGGACTCAGCCGAGTTCTCCCGGGACCCGTATCCGCTGCTCGCCGCCCTGCGCTCGCGCGGCCCGGTGCAGCAGGTGCGGACGGACAACGGCCGTACGACATGGGTCGTCACCGGATGGGCGGAGGCCCGGGCGGCGCTGGCGGACGCCCGCCTGTCGAAGGACACCGCCCGCTACTTCGCCGACCGGCCGAGCAATCGACGACTGGCCTCCGCCGTCAGCCGCACCATGCTCGCCACCGACCCGCCGCACCACGGCCGGCTGCGGAAGCTGGCGATGAAGGCGTTCACTCCGGCGGCCGTCGCACGACTGGAGCCCCGGATCCGCGCGATCGCGGAGGAACTGGCCGACGCACTGGCCGCGCGCGGGTCCGCGGATCTCGTCGAGGACTTCGCCGAGCCGCTGCCGATCGCGGTGATCAGCGAGATGCTGGGGCTGCCGGAGCAGGACCGGGCGGCGGTGCGGCGCTGGTCCCACGACCTGTTCGCCGCGGGGGCCCCGGACACCGTGGACCGCGCCTCGCACGACCTCAGCGACTACATGACGCGGCTGATCGCGGCGCGGCGCGAGGACCTCGGGGACGATGTCCTCAGCGGTCTGATCGCCGCCCGCGACGAGGCGGACCGGCTTTCGGAGGCCGAACTCGTCTCGCTGGCCGTGCTGTTGGTGGTCGCGGGCCATGAGACGACCACCCACCTCATCGGCAACGGCATGCTGGCCCTGCTCCGGGACGATGCGCTGCGCGCCCGCCTCCGGGCCGAGCCCGCGCTGCTCCCCGCCGCGGTCGAGGAATTCCTGCGCCACGACGCCCCGATCACCCTCGCGACCTTCCGCTTCGCCGTCGAACCCTTCGACCTCGGCGGCGCCCGGATCGATGCGGGGGATGTGGTGCTGGTGTCCCCCGGGGCCGCCAATCGCGATCCCGCCCGGTTCGTCGCGCCGGACGAGGTACGGCTGGACCGGCACCGCCGCGCGGGGCCGGTGGACCCTCCCGGCCGCCCGAACCGTCCCGGGTGCCCCCGACCTCCCGAGGGCCACGAGGGCACCGATCGCCCGGCCGGTCATCTCTCGTTCGGGCACGGTCCGCACCACTGCCTCGGCGCGCCGTTGGCCCGCGTCGAGGCCCGTATCGCCTTCGAGGTGTTGCTGACGCGCTTCCCCGGCATGCGGCCGGCGGTGGACAGTTGGGATGCGCTGGTCTGGCGTCACACGCGCTTGATGCACGGGCTGGCCGGCCTCCCGGTGGTCCTCGCCCCGTGATCGTGGCGCCCTGGACGGTCCGCTGAGCCCTCCCCCGCGGGCGTCTCACCGGTTTCGGGCAAGAGGAAGCCCCGGCCAGACGGGGGGGGAACTGGCCGGGGCGGTTCAGGGTGGACGTCATCGACGCCCACACCTGTTTGAACGGTGAACAAGGGAGGGGTGTTCCGCGGGGCGACGTGAGGACCATCACGCCAAACCGGCACACATCCCCCGTCGCAGCCCCGAGGACTCAGTTTCCGGTGGGGTGTCCGGAGAGGCGTTCGACGCCGCGCAGGAGGGCGGAGTGGTCGAGGCCGCCGTCGCCTTGGGCGCGCAGGGAGGCGACGAGGCCGGCGACGACGGTGCCGACGGGGAGGGCGGCGCCGACGGTGCGGGCGGCGTCGGTGACGATGCCCATGTCCTTGTGGTGGAGGTCGATGCGGAAGCCGGGGCGGAAGTCGCGGTTTGTGAAGTTGTCCTTCTTGCGGGCCAGGACGGTGGAGCCGGCGAGGCCGCCGGCGAGGACGTCGAGGGCGGCGGTGAGGTCGACGCCGGACTTCTCCAGGAAGACGACGGCTTCGGCGCAGGCCTGGATGTTGACGGCGACGATGAGCTGGTTGGCGGCCTTGACGGTCTGGCCGCTGCCGTGGGGGCCGCAGCGCACGATGGTCTTGCCGAGGGTTTCGAGGAGGGGGCGGGCGGCGTCGAAGTCGGCCTGGTCGCCGCCGACCATGATGGACAGGACGGCTTCGAGGGCGCCGGCTTCGCCGCCGGAGACGGGGGCGTCCAGGACGCGGATGCTCTTGGCGGCGGCGGCCTGTGCGAGGTCGATGGAGGTCTGGGGGGTGATCGAGGACATGTCGATCAGCAGGGTGTGGGGGCGGGCGTTTTCGAGGATGCCGTCGGGGCCGTAGGCGATGGCCTCGACCTGGGGGGAGGCGGGGACCATGGTGATGACGATGTCGGCGTCGGCGACGGCTTCGGCGATGGAGGCGGCCGCGGTGCCGCCGGCCTGTGCCAGCCGTTCGAGCTTGTCGGACTCCAGGGTGTGGCCGGTGACGGGGTAGCCGGCCTTGATCAGGTTCTCGGCCATGGGCGAGCCCATGATGCCGAGGCCGATCCATGCGATCTTGGGCAGATTGCTCATCAGGTGCCTCTCACATCTCAAATACGGTGCTGCGTCACGGGGCGGCGGGCCGCCGGGGTGCTGCGTCACGGGGGCGACGGGCCGGGCTGTCGTGGCCGCCGTTTGCGTGGTGTCAGGTCCGGGCCGGGCGCAGGGGGCCGGGCAGCCAGGCGAAGGCGCCGGCGCTGGGCCGGTCGCCGGGCTTGTACTCCAGGCCGGTCCAGCCGTCGTAGCCGGCCTTCGTCAGGCGGGCCAGCAGCGCGGCGAGGTCGAGCGAACCGGTGCCGGGGGCGCCGCGGCCGGGACTGTCGGCGATCTGCACATGCCCGGTCTTGGGCGTGTAGCGGTCGATGACCTCCTCGAGGTCCTCGCCGTTCATCGCCAGGTGGTAGAGGTCCATCAAAAACCGGGCGTTGTCCAGGCCGGTGGCCGCGTTCACCGCATCGACGACCTCGATGGCCTTCGGCGCGCTGACGATGGGGCAGTGGGGCGACTCGGGCGCGTTGAGCGCCTCGATCAGCAGCGTCCCGCCCACCTCCGCCACCGCCCGCGCCGCGAAGGCCAGGTTCTCCAGCGCCAGCGCATCCTGCTCGGCGGCCGGCACGCCCTCGACGCGGTTGCCGTAGAGGGCGTTGAAGGACGTGCAGCCCAGCGAGCGGCCGAACTCCACCGCCACCGGCACATTCGCCCGGAACCGCTCCGACTCCTCACCCGGCACCGACAACGCCCCCCGGTCCGGCCCCGGCAACCGCCCCGCATAGAAGTTCAGGCCCACCAGCCGCGTCCCGGCATCGTCCAGCGCCGCACGCAGCGCCGCCAGCTCCCCCCGCTCCACAACCGGGGCATCCACCCACGGCCACCACAGCTCCACCGCCGTGAAACCCGCCGCCCGCGCGGCCGCCGGCCGCTCCAGCAACGGAAGCTCGGTGAACAGGATCGACAGATTGACGTTGAAGCGCGTGTCCGTGAAACCCATCAGGCCCGGCGCCCCTTCCGGATAGCAGATTTGTGATGCGGATCGATCGGAGCCGGGGGCCGCGGCGAGCCGGGCGAGTGGATCGAACACACCCCGGCCCGCCGCGCACCCCCGAACCGGTGTCAGACCTTGAGCGGCTTGATCGCGGTGGGCGCATGGCCCGGCTCGGTGGCGATGTCCTCCCACTCGTTGACGCTGGCGATGTCGCTGCCGCTCATCGAGATGTTGGTGATCCGCTCGAGGATCGCCTCCACGACGACCGGAACGCGGTACTCGGCAGCCAGCTTCTTGGCCTCCTCGAAGGCGGCGCCCAACTCGCTCGGGTCGGTGACGCGGAGGGCCTTGCAGCCCAGACCCTCGACGACCTTGACGTGGTCCACGCCGTAGACGCCCAATTCGGGGGCGTTGATGTTCTCGAATTCCAGGTTGACCTGGAAGTTGATGTCGAGGTTGCGCTGGGCCTGGCGGATCAGGCCCAGGTACGCGTTGTTCACCAGGACATGCACGTAGGGGATCTTGTGCTGGGCGCCGACGGCCAGCTCTTCGAGCATGAACTGGAAGTCGTAGTCGCCGGAGAGGGCCACGACCGGGGTCTCCGGGTCGGCGGTGGCCACCCCCAGCGCGGCCGGGATGGTCCAGCCGAGCGGGCCGGCCTGGCCGCAGTTGATCCAGTGGCGCGGCTTGTAGACGTGCAGCATCTGCGCGCCGGCGATCTGGGAGAGACCGATGGTGGTCACATAGCGGGTCTCCGGACCGAAGGCCTTGTTCATCTCCTCGTAGACGCGCTGCGGCTTCATCGGGATGTCGTCGAAGTGCGTACGGCGCTGGAGCTGGGCCTTGCGCACCTGGGTCGTGGCGGCCCAGTCGCCGCGGTCGGGGAGCCGGCCCGCGGCCTTGAGCTCCTTGGCCACCTCGACGAACAGCTCCAGCGCGGCCTTGGCGTCCGAGGCGATGCCGTAGTCCGGGGCGAAGATCTTGCCGATCTGGGTCGGCTCGATGTCGACGTGGACGAACTTCCGGCCCTCGGTGTAGACGTCGAGCTTGCCGGTGTGACGGTTGGCCCAGCGGTTGCCGATGCCCAGGACGAAGTCGGACTCCAGGAAGTTCGCGTTGCCGTAGCGGTGCGAGGTCTGCAGACCGACCATGCCGGCGTTGAGCTCATGGTCGTCGGCCAGGATGCCCCAGCCCATCAGGGTGGGGACGACCGGGATGCCGGTCAGCTCGGCGAACTCGACCAGCAGCTCGGAGGCATCGGCGTTGATGATGCCGCCCCCGGCGACGATCAGCGGGCGCTGCGATTCGTTGAGGAGGGCGAGGGCCTTCTCGACCTGGGCGCGGGTCGCGGCCGGCTTGAAGGCCGGCAGCGGCTCGTACGTCTCGGGGTCGAAGTCGATCTCCGTCAGCTGGACGTCGATCGGCAGGTCGATCAGGACCGGGCCGGGCCGTCCGGAGCGCATCAGGTGGAAGGCCTGCTGGAAGACGCCGGGGACCTGCGCGGCCTCCATGACCGTCGTGGCGGCCTTGGCGACCGGCTTGGCGATCGCGGCGATGTCGACGGCCTGGAAGTCCTCCTTCTGGATCACCGCGGTCGGGGCCTGACCGGTGATGCAGAGGATCGGGATCGAGTCACCGATCGCGGAGTAGAGGCCGGTGATCATGTCCGTGCCGGCCGGGCCGGAGGTCCCGATGCAGACGCCGATGTTGCCCGGGCGGGTCCGGGTGTACCCCTCGGCCATGTGCGAAGCGCCCTCGACATGGCGGGCCAGTGTGTGGTCGATCCCGCCCGCGCCCTTGAGCGCTGCGTAGAAGGGGTTGATCGCGGCACCCGGCACTCCGAAGGCGTTGGTCACGCCCTCCCGCTTGAGGATCTCCACCGCGGCGCGAGCGGCTGTCATTCGAGGCATCGAGTACTCCTGCGTCGACCTGTCACGGGCAAGCTCCGACGGAGGGCCGGAGGGGCTTAATTCCGCATCATGGAATTAATGTTTTGCTTTATGGAAGGAACGTAGAACGCGCCGGTCCACCCGTCAAGGGGAGGCCGGGCGTCCGGCGCCGGGAGATCCAGAACGAGGAGCGGGCGAGGGTGAGCGACGCACGGGGGTGAGGGCGGACCGGCGCGCGCGGGGCGCGTGGGCTCGACGTACGGGCGCGGCGACCATGGGCGCGACCCCCGAAACCCGCCCCCACCCCGAGCCCCCGTGCAGCGGCAGGGGCGCCACCCAAGGCACAAGTCAGCAGCCACCGACAGGGGTTGACCGGACGGCACTACGAGGGCAGGGCGAATCCGCCCCGACGCTTACGACGAGACCCGGCCGTCGAAGAACAGGCGTTACCGATCCACCTACTGCATCAACCCGGGAAGCCCACCGGCGCAACCAAGGGGAATCACCGGAGAACCCAAGCCCCACTCCCCCTCGCCGCGCCATCCGCACCGGCGACGCCCTCGCCACCCCGCCGGACCGGATAGGACCGAGGCGCCGGGCGGAACACTCTCCGGATTGCGGCGAGAGTTAGCCACTATCCACTGGTTGAACATTGAATGGGTGTTTTTCGATAACCCGTGACGCCACTATTGATGGGCCCTGACCTGCGGCGCACGGATTCCGCGCCGACCGGAACGCGCACCCCCGAGATCTACATCCAGGGCGCGGGACCGGTGCGCGAGGCCCACGCGGCCAGCGCGTTCTGGTCATAGCAGCGAATGCCGTGCTGGGTGGCGTAGTTGGCGGCCGGCTTGGTGAACACGGACGTGGTGACGACGACCGCGACCTGGGCGCCGTGCACGCTGTAGCACGTTCCGCCGAATCGCTGCAGGTCCGGCGAACCGACCTTCGTCGTCGGACCGTAGCGCTTGCACTGGATGACGATGCGGCGCCCGTCGGGCGCAAGGGCGGTCACATCGGCGCCGAGGTCGCCCGCCCCGCCGACACGCCGGGCGTCACGGCATCCGTCCCGCCGGCAGAGATAGGCGATCGCGTCCTCGAACTCCCGCGGATTCATGGCGTGATAGCGGCCGATTTCCATGGACTGAGCGGCCCGGATCTCGCCGAGCCGGGCACGGTCGGCCGCCCGGACGCACTGGACGGCGACGAGGCCGCCCACGATCGCCACGAGAACGACCGCGGCGCCCACAGCCAGCCCGTCATGAATCATCAGGACGAGCATGGCGATTCCCACGAGGACGCCGCAGCCCTTGCCGTAGAACACGAGGGCCTGGCGAGCGGTGGCACGCTGCGGACGCCGGGTGGGTGTGGCCATGTTCGTCCCCCTGTGTCGGTATGCGGGGAGATTATCGGCAAAACCCCCACGGCGAGGGGCGTTTGCCCGCTTCGTCGAGGACGTCGTTCCGGTCGCCCGCATGGCCCGGGCGACCGCTCTCGACCACACGCCTCCGACGCCGTACCGCTACGCCGTCCACCCGGCTCCACAATCCATAAACAGCCAGATTCCGGAGAGGAAACGGCGCCGCCGGACATTCGCCGAGTCACCGACCCGCGAACTCACCGGCTCACGAACTCACTGACGCGCCGACTCACTGACTCCCTTTTCGGCCATCGCATTCCACGCCCGACTGTCACCCCACACGAAAAGCCCCGCCCGGCGACCGGGCGGGGCTTACGCAAAAGACCACTCCACACGCTTTACCGCACGTGCACTTCAGCGGATCGGCATGCCCGAAATCGTCCGGGCGATCACCAGTCGCTGGATTTCGCTGGTGCCTTCGAAAATCGTGTAGATGGCAGCGTCGCGGTGCATCCGCTCGACCGGGTATTCGCGGGTGAAACCATTGCCACCGAGGATCTGCACGGCCTGGGCGGTGACCTTCTTGGCGACCTCGCTGGCGAAGAGCTTGGACATGGAGCCCTCGGCGGAAGTGAACGGCTTGCCGGCCACCGCCATCCAGGAGGCGCGCCAGACCAGCAGGCGGGCGGCGTCGATCTGGGTGCGCATATCGGCGAGCTGGAAGGCCACGCCCTGGTTGTCGATGATCGGGCGGCCGAACTGGGAGCGGGTCTTGGCGTACTCCAGGGCCTCTTCGTAGGCCGCACGCGCGGTGCCGACCGCCATCGCGCCGACGGCCGGGCGGGAGGCCTCGAAGGTGGCCATGGCGGCGTTCTTCACGCGCTCGCCACCATTGTTGGCCTTCTCGCGGGCGCGGGCGAGGCGCTCGTCGAGCTTCTCCTTGCCGCCGAGCAGGCAGTGGCCGGGGACCCGGACGCTGTCCAGGACGACCTCGGCGGTGTGCGAGGCGCGGATGCCGTGCTTCTTGAACTTCTGCCCCTGGGAGAGGCCGGGGGTGTTCGGGGGAATGATGAAGGACGCATGGCCCTTGGAGCCGAGGTCGGGGTCGACGGCCGCGACGACGACATGGACGTTGGCGATCCCGCCGTTGGTGGCCCAGGTCTTGGTGCCGTTGAGCACCCACTCGTCCTTGGCCTCGTCGTAGACCGCACGGGTGCGCATCGCGGCGACGTCCGAGCCGGCGTCCGGCTCCGACGAGCAGAAGGCGGCGACCTTGACGTCGGCGGGGTCGCCGTACATCTGCGGGACCCAGGTGCCGATCTGCTCCTCGGTGCCGTTCGCGAGCACACCGACGGCAGCGAGTCCGGTGCCCACGATCGAGAGGCCGATGCCCGCGTCGCCCCAGAAGAGCTCCTCCATGGACATGGGGAGGCCGAGACCGGTGGGGTCGAAGAATTGCTGGGCGTAGAAGTCCAGCGAGTACAGACCGATCTTGGCGGCCTCCTGGATGACCGGCCAGGGGGTCTCCTCGCGCTCGTCCCATTCGGCGGCGGCGGGGCGCATGACGTCGGCCGCGAAGCCGTGAACCCAGTCACGGACTTCCTTCTGCTCGTCGTTGAGCTCCATGGTGAACTCGGCCATGTCCCCTCCACTGCTGCCAGGCATTACTGTTGTTACTAGCGGTAACCCGCAGTGTGTTACTGGTCAGTAGAAGATGTCAACTCCCCTGAGGACGAATTCACCGTGGAGATCGGGTGTTACGTTGCGCGAGCGCCACGGATTCACAAGGGTGGGGAGCACGACCATGAAAAGCACAGAGCACAGCGGCCGCCAGCAGACGGCGACCGAGCGCAGACGGCGGGAGCTGTTGGAGGCCGCCGAGCGCATTGTGCTGCGCGACGGCCCGGACGCCTCGATGAACGCCATCGCCGCCGAGGCCGGCATCACCAAGCCGATCCTGTACCGGCACTTCGGCGACAAGGGCGGGCTGTACCGCGCACTCGCCGTACGGCACACCGACGCCCTGCTGGCCAATCTGGCCACCGCGCTGGACGCGCCCGTCCTGCGCCGGGACCGGGTCGAGGCCACCCTCGACGCCTACCTGCTCGCGATCGAGGCCCGGCCGCAGGTGTACCGCTTCCTGATGCACCCCTCCGACGAGGACACCGCATCGGAGTCCGGCTTCGACGTCGGGCGGCACTCCGCACCGCTGCTGCGCCGGCTCGGCGAGGAGCTGGCCAAGGTGATCACCGACCGGCTCGACCTGGGGCCCGGCGGCGAGCTGACCGCACGCGTATGGGGCCACGGCATCGTCGGGATGATGCACGGCGCCGGCGACTGGTGGCTGCGGGAACGCCCTTGTTCACGCGAGCAGTTGGTCACCCAGCTGGCCGATCTGCTCTGGGGTCAGCTGGCCGCGGTCGAGGACCGCGCGGGCGGCCCCGGCTTCTGAGCAAGGGACCGTAAAACGGCGGGCGGCGCCGGCCGGTCAGCGGCCGGACGCCGCCGTCGCCGCCCACGGGGCCCTGGCCGCCGCGCGCAGCGCCCGGCGGCGGCGCAGCCCGGTGAGGTGGTCGACGTACAGCCCGCCGTCGAGGTGGTCGCACTCGTGCTGGAGGCAGCGGGCGAAGAATCCGGTGCCGGTCACGGTCCGGGGCTCGCCGGTGACGCTGAACCCGGTCACGACGGTGTGGTCGTGGCGCGGAGTGCCGGCCTCGATGCCGGGGAGCGAGAGACAGCCCTCGGGCCCGCGGATCACCGGGCCGTCGGTCTCGACCAGCCGGGGGTTGACGAGATGCCCGAGATGGCGGCGGTCCTCGTCGTCGGGGCAGTCGTAGACGAAGACCCGCAGCGGGACGCCGACCTGATTGGCGGCAAGACCCACACCGTGCGCCGCGTACATTGTCGCGTACATGTCTTCGACCAGCCGGGCCAGCTCGCCGTCGAAGGCGGTGACCTCCCGGCAGGGCGCGGTCAGGGCCGGATCGCCGAGCAGGCGCAGCGGGCGGACCCGGCCGGAACTGCCGGGGATGGTGCGGGGAGGCATGGGGGTAAGCGTACGGTCCGGCGCGCCCGGGATGTCGCCGGACGGGTGGCGGGGTTCGGGCCCGGGCCCGGATCTCGATAGGCTGATCCCCGACCGAAGCCTCGGCCGGTCATCGGCTGCGGAGGAAGCGTTCCACCGGCAGCCTCAGGGCAGGCGGGCGCCGGATGCAAGGAGGATCAAGGACGATGGCAGGCAACACGGAGCCGCTGTCGCCGCGGGCCAAGCTGGCCGTGACGGCGGGCAAGGCCGCGGCGGCGGTATCGCGCGCGGCGGGCCGCGGCAGCGGATCGGTGATCGGTGGCCGGGTGGCGCTCAAGCTCGACCCCGACCTGCTGGCGCGGCTGGCCCGGCACTTGGACGTCATCCTGGTGTCGGCGACCAACGGCAAGACGACCACGACGCGGCTGATCGCAGAGGCTCTGCGGGCCAGCGGTCCGGTGGTCTCCAACGCGCTGGGCGCCAACATGCCGGCGGGGATCACCTCCGCGCTGGCCGGTGGATCGGACGCCCGCTACGGCGTCATCGAGGTCGACGAGAAGTACCTCGCCGGTGTGGCACGCGATGTGACACCGAAGGCCATAGCGCTGCTGAACCTCTCGCGCGACCAGCTCGACCGCGCCGCGGAGACCCGGATGCTGGCCGAGCACTGGCGCGAGGGCCTGGCCGGTTCCAAGGCCCTGATCATCGCCAACGCGGACGACCCGCTGATCGTGTGGGCGGCCTCGTCGTCCGCGAACGTGGTCTGGGTCGCGGCCGGGCAGGAGTGGAAGGACGACGCCTGGTCCTGCCCGTCCTGCGGTGGTGTGATGCAGCGGCCCAGCGACGACTGGTTCTGCGCGGAGTGCGGCTTCCGCCGTCCCACGCCCAGCTGGGCGCTGTCCGGCGATCATGTGCTGGACCCGCACGGCAGCGCGTGGCCGATCAAGCTGCAGCTGCCGGGGCGCGCCAACAAGGCGAACGCCACCACGTCCGCCGCGGTCGCCGCCGCCTTCGGGGTGCCGCCGCAGGTGGCCCTGGAGCGGATGTTCTCGGTGCAGGCGGTGGCCGGGCGCTATGACGTGGTCACGTTCATGGAGCGGGAGCTGCGGCTGCTGCTGGCGAAGAACCCGGCCGGCTGGCTGGAGACGTTCTCGCTGATCGACCCGCCGCCGACCCCGGTGATCATGTCGGTGAACGCCCGCGGCGCGGACGGCACGGACACCTCCTGGCTGTGGGACGTCGACTACACCCGGCTCGCCGGGCACCCGATCTTCGTGCTCGGTGACCGCAAGCTGGACCTGGCGGTGCGCCTGGAGGTCGCGGGGCTGGACTTCCACGTGTGCGAGAACCTCGACGAGGCGGTGGGCATGGCGCCGCCCGGACGGATCGAGGTCATCGCCAACTACACGGCCTTCCAGGACCTGCGCCGGCGCGTGGGCAACTGATGGTGGTCCACCGACGTTACGGACAAGGACGAGCGAGCATGAGTGACAACAGCCTGCGCCTGGTGTGGATCTACCCGGACCTGCTGAGCACGTACGGCGACCAGGGCAACGCCCTGGTGGTGGAGCGGCGGGCGCGCCAGCGCGGTCTGGACGTCCAGCGCCTGGACGTACGGTCCGACCAGCAGATTCCCACCTCCGGCGACATCTACCTGATCGGCGGCGGCGAGGACCGGCCCCAGCGGCTGGCGTCCGAGCGGCTGATCCGCGACGGCGGACTGAGCCGTGCGGTCTCCAACGGGGCGATCGTCTTCTCGGTGTGCGCCGGGTACCAGATCCTGGGTCATGAGTTCATCAACGACCTCGGGGAGCGGCAGGAGGGCCTGGGGCTGCTCGATGTGGTCAGCACCCGCGGCGAGGCCGAGCGCTGCGTCGGCGACGTACTCGCCGACATCGACCCGCAGTTGGGGCTGCCGCCGCTGACCGGCTTCGAGAACCACCAGGGCGTGACGCATCTGGGCAAGACCGCCCGGCCGTTCGCCAAGGTGCGGTTCGGCAAGGGCAACGGCGTCGGCGACGGCTACGAGGGCGCGTGGAACGACACCGTCTTCGGTACGTACATGCACGGCCCGGTGATGGCACGCAATCCGCATATCGCCGATCTGCTGATCAAGCTGGCGCTGGACGTCAATGCGCTGCCGCCGGTCGAGGACCGCTGGTACGAGGCGCTGCGCCAGGAGCGGATCGCCGCGGCGACCCAGCCTGCTTGATACCGCTACCTCCCGGTTCGGGCGGTTCGCCGATATGTGACGTCCACCGGAGTTCAACCCCTTTCGTACGCCCGCAGTCCGCACTGCGGGCGTACGTGTGCCCAGCGGCCCCGCGCTTGTAGGGTGAGCGGAATCCAACCGGACGACGGGGTCCGGGCCCCCGGTTGAGCTGCAGAGGGTTTTTCGAGCAATGCGTATTGGTGTACTCACCTCCGGCGGCGACTGCCCCGGTCTGAACGCCGTCATCCGCTCCGTCGTCCACCGTGCCACCGCCGACCACGGCGATGAGGTGATCGGCTTCCGCGATGGCTGGAAGGGCCTGCTGGAGTGCGATTACCGCAAACTCGACCTCGACGCCGTCGGCGGCATCCTGGCGCGCGGCGGCACCATCCTCGGGTCCTCGCGGGTGCAGCCCGCCCACCTGCGCGACAGTGTGGAGCGGGCCCGCGGCCACGTCGCCGAGCTGGGCCTGGACGCGATCATCCCGATCGGCGGCGAGGGCACGCTGAAGGCGGCGCGGCTGCTGTCGGACGCCGGGCTGCCGATCGTCGGCGTACCGAAGACCATCGACAACGACATCGCCGTCACGGACGTCACGTTCGGCTTCGACACCGCGGTGGGTGTGGCCACCGAGGCGCTGGACCGGCTCAAGACCACCGCCGAGTCCCACCAGCGCGTGATGATCGTCGAGGTGATGGGGCGGCACACCGGCTGGATCGCGCTGCACTCGGGCATGGCGGCCGGTGCGCACGCGATCGTGGTGCCGGAGCGGCCCTTCGACATCGAGGAACTCACCGCGCGGGTCTCCGCGCGCTTCGAGGCCGGCAAGAAGTTCGCGATCGTGGTCGTCGCCGAGGGCGCCAAGCCGCGCGAGGGCTCCATGTCCTTCGACATCGGCGGCAAGGACATGTACGGCCACGAGCGGTTCGCCGGTGTCGCCCGGCAGCTCTCCGTGGAGCTGGAGGACCGCCTCGGCAAGGAGGCCCGCCCGGTGATCCTCGGGCATGTCCAGCGCGGCGGCACCCCGACCGCGTACGACCGGGTGCTCGCCACCCGCTTCGGCTGGCACGCCGTCGAGGCCGCGCACCGCGGCGACTTCGGGATGATGACGGCCCTGCGCGGCACCGACATCACGCTGGTGTCGCTGGCCGAGGCCGTGGAGACGCTCAAGACGGTGCCCGCGGAGCGCTACGACGAGGCCGAGTGCGTGCTGTGACCGAGGCTCTCTCCGCGCGATAGTTCCGCGCCGCACGAACCGCCCCCGGCCACTGCACCGCTATGCGGCCCTGCCGCATGGTCCGGCCGGGGGCGGTTCTAGTCTTGTCGGCGGAGTATCGGTACGAATCAGGAGCGAGCGGATGGATCACAGCGGGCACGGCATGGACGGCATGAACATGGATCTGCCGCCGTTCACGCTGGCGCGGGGCCTGGAGTTCGGTGGTGATCCGTTCTTTCTCGTCGGCTGCCTGCTGGGACTCGGGCTGTACGGCTGGGCGGTGATCCGGCTGCGGCGGCGGGGCGATGCCTGGCCGGTGGGCCGGACCGTCGCCTGGGCCGTGGGCCTCGTGACGGTGGCACTGGTGATGTGCACCAGGCTCAACGACTACGGCATGGCGATGTTCAGCGTGCACATGGTCCAGCACATGGTCATCAGCATGCTCTCGCCGATCCTGCTGCTGCTCGGGGCCCCGATGACCCTCGCGCTGCGCGCGCTGCCGGCCGCCGGGCGCGGCCGCAAAGGGCCGCGCGAACTGCTGGTGGCGCTGCTGCACAGCCGCTACATGCGGATCATCACGCATCCGGCGTTCACCATCCCGCTGTTCATCGCGAGTCTCTACGCGCTCTACTTCTCGCCGCTGTTCGACTTCCTGATGGAGTCCCGGGCCGGGCACATCGGGATGATGGTGCACTTCCTCGCGGTCGGTCTGGTGTTCTTCTGGCCGATCATGGGCGTCGACCCGGGCCCGCACCGGCCCGGCTATGTGATGCGGATGCTGGAGCTGTTCGCGGGCATGCCGTTCCACGCCTTCTTCGGAATCGCCCTGATGATGGCCACCGAACCGATGGTCGACACCTTCCTGCACCCGCCGTCCTCGCTCGGCATCGAGGCGCTGGCCGACCAGTCGGCGGCCGGCGGCATCGCCTGGGCCTTCAGCGAGATCCCGTCCGTGGTGGTGCTGATCGCCCTGGTCTTCCAGTGGTACAAGTCCGAGGAGCGTCAGTCGCAGCGCGCGGACCGGGCCGCCGACCGCAACGGCGACAAGGATCTGGCCGACTACAACGCCTACCTCGCCTCGCTCAACGCACGGAGCCGGTAACGACGGGTCGCCACTCTGGCGGTACGGGCCGCGGCCGGGGACGATGGTCCCATGGCCGCGGCCCGTGGCAGGAGTGCCCCCGGCCGCCGTGAGGAGGTTGCGGGTATGCCCGGATCTGCTAGGACGATGGCCGTGTGCACGGTGAGCGGGCTGGTGGTGGCGACCGCCTACACCGTGGCGATGGGGGCCAATGGCTGGCTCTGGTTCGCCTGGGTGGTGCTGGCGTTGGTGACGATCGGAGTGGTGGCGGCCCGGCCGGTCTGAGGCCGCCGGTCCGGCGGGCGGCGCGGGCCCGCCGCCGCCGAGGCGTCAGAAGCGGAACAGGGGCCCGGTCGCGGAGTCCATCGTGCAGCCGTTGGGGAACTCCTTGTGCCAGTTCACGACGATGCCGTGCCAGGTGCCGGTCGCGGTGGCCGTGATCGGGTCGTACTCCCGGGTGCAGGACTGCGGGTGGCCGGGCAGGGCGTCCAGGTTCCCGCGGGCCCAGGCCAGCGCGTCGCAGGCGGCGGCCGCGTGCGGATGTCTGCGGTGGACGTCCGGGCAGGTGAGGCGCACGCCCCGGCTCCAGGTGTTGCCGGCTCCGGACACCGTCAGCAGCAGGCCCTGATCGGCGGCCGGCGGCTCGTCGGCCTGCGCCGGGCCCGCGGAGAGCGTGCTGAGCAGGGCCGCGGAGAGGGCGGCGAGCGCGGACACGGACACGGTCAGGGTGGCACGGATGGATCGGCGTCGACGGCTCACGGGCATCGGTGTCTCCTGGGAAGCTCGGTGGGATCGCCTGCCGGAGCCTGACAGCGACGCGTGGCGCCCGGCGGCCCCAGGCCACCGCGCCGGGCCGCGGCGGGCAAGCGGGCACGCCGTCAGGTCGCCCGTACGGACCGTCGATCGCCCCTCGGAGACAGGGGTGGCCGGCAGCGGAGGAGGCGTCTCCGCTGCCGGCCACCGGACCGGGACTACCCGACGCGCTCGATCCGGGCGCGGCGGATCAGGAACTTGCCCTCCTCACGCACCTGCTCGAAGGCCGCGTTGTTGAGCAGGGCACAGCTGCCCGACGTCGACGTCACGGAGACCGTCGTCGACTTGTTGTTGTCCAGGTTGGTCACCTTCAGTTTGGTGCCGGTGGGGAACTGGTTGCTGGACGCCGCCGGAGCGCCGCCCTCGCCGGAGAGGGTCACCGTCGAGCCCGCGCAGACCACGTCGCCGCCGGCGGCCGGCGGGTTGTCCGCCGCGGGCGGGTCGGCGGAGGCGGAGGGGGCGCCGGAGGCCGACTGGTCCGCCGACCCGGGCGGGGCACTGGACGCGGGCGGCTCGTTGCCCGTCGGCGGGGCGCCCGCCGCGTCGCCCCCGCCCTGTCCCTCGGAGCAGCCCGCGGCTTTCTGCTTGACCTGGATCTCCTTGATCACGGCCTGGCGGTTGGCGATCCGGGCCGCCGACTGGGCGTCCGGATTCGCCTGCTGATCGGCGATGAACTTCTCGTTGTTGCTCAGGGCGGTGGCCAGTCCGTCGCACGCCACCGATGCCTGGCTGGTGCCCGCGGTGGCGATGGCGATGCCACCGACGAGCGCGGCGGCGCTGACGCAGATGACGATCTTCTGACGCTTGCCGACTCTCTTCTTCCGGGACATCTCTGACTCCTGTCCTCGGCCTGGACCCTGGGTGCAGGCTCGGTCACCGTGCAGTACGGCGAGTCAACCCGCCCTCGTTCATGGCGAGTTGAAAGTTGTCCGGGGATGCCAAAGCGGATACCGAAAGGTAACAAGGGCCTGCGATGATGCCCGGATGCGCGTGCTGATGCCGGTCCCGGACCGCGATTTCGATGTCACCGAAGTGGCGGTGCCCTGGCGGCTGCTCACCGACGCCGGCCACCACGTCGTCTTCGCCACCGAACGGGCCGGCACCCGGCCCGCCTGCGACCCGCGGCTGCTGACCGGTGTCCTCTTCGGACAGCTCGGCGCCGCGGAGGAGCCCCGGCACTTCTACGAAGAGCTCACCCGGAGCGAGGAGTTCGCCGCGACCGTCGGCTGGGCGGAGCTGGTCCCGGAGGAGTACGACGGGCTGATCCTGCCGGGCGGGCACGCACCGGGGATGCGGCAGTACCTGGGTTCGGAGGTACTGCGGCAGCAGGTCGGCAGGTTCTGGGCGCTGGACCGGCCGGTCGGGGCGATCTGCCACGGTGTGCTGGTGGCGGCGCGGGCACGGGACGCGTCCACCGGCCGCAGCCTGCTCGCGGACCGGCGGACGACCTGCCTGCCGAAGTACATGGAGCGGTCGGCGTATCTGGCCACCGCATGGCGGCTCGGCCGCTACTACCGTACGTATCCGGCGTATGTGGAGGACGAGGTCAGGGCCGCGCTGGCCGGCCCGGACGCCCGCTTCGAGCGGGGGCCCAGGGTCCTGGCCGCGCGGGGCACCGCGACCGACGACTCGGCCGCGTTCGTCGTGCAGGACGGCCGTTACCTCTCCGCGCGCTGGCCGGGCGATGCCTATCTCTTCGGACGCCGGTTCGGCGCGCTCCTGGAGGCCCGCGAGCGCTGAGGTGACGGCAGCGCTCCGGCGGCCCTCCGGGGCAGCGGGCCGGCGGCTCAGCCGCGCGCCCGCCGTCAGCACCTGCCCGGCCTGCCCGGGCAGCTTTCCGCCGGGCCCTTGGCGTGTCCACCGGGGCCGACGGAGCGGTGGCTGCGATGCGTCCGAGCCCCGTCGTGGGGGTAGCCGTCAGGCATCGGAAAGAGTCCGCATCGATCCGGCCGAAGGTGCTCACCCGCGACGACAGGTGCCCATAGACTCACTGACCGTCCCCGGGCACCCCTTGTGACCTGGCACGACGCAGCCGCCCGGGCGAGCCGACGGAATGGGGTTGCCCTGTGTTCTATCAGGTGCTGAAGTACCTGCTTCTCGGGCCGTTGCTGCGGCTGGTGTTCCGGCCGCGGATCGAGGGGCTCGATCATGTGCCGGAAGAGGGCGCGGCGATCATCGCGGGCAATCATCTGTCGTTCGCCGACCACTTCGTGATGCCGGCGATCGTGCCGCGCCGGGTGACGTTTCTGGCCAAGGCCGAGTACTTCACCGGGCCCGGCCTGAAGGGGCGGCTGACCGCGGCGTTCTTCCGGGGCGTCGGGCAGATTCCGGTGGACCGGTCCGGGGGCCGTGCCTCGCAGGCGGCGATCTCCTCGGGGCTCTCCGTCCTGCGCAAGGGCCGGCTGCTGGGCATCTATCCGGAGGGCACCCGCTCGCACGACGGCCGGCTCTACAAGGGGCGTACGGGCGTCGCCTCGATGGCCATCAAGGCCGGGGTTCCGGTGGTGCCGTGCGCGATGATCGGCACGTTCGAGGCACAGCCGACGGGCCGGCGGCTGCCGCGCATCATGCGCATCACCATCCGCTTCGGCGCCCCGCTGGACTTCTCGCGCTATGCGGGGCTGGAGGACGAACGCATCGCACTGCGCGCCGTCACCGACGAGATCATGTACGCGATCCTCACCCTGTCGGGACAGGAGTACGTCGACACCTACGCGGGCGAGGCCAAGGCCGCGGCACAGGCACAGGCGCGCGCCCACGGACGGCGCGGGCACGGGAGGGAGACCGCGGACTGAACGGCCGGCCCGGGTCGGCCGACGGCGGTCTCCTTGCGCCGTCGGCGAACCCCTCCGACGCCCACTGCGCTCCTTCCTAGGGTTCCTGTCATGACATCAGGCAGCGCAGTGGTGATCGGGGCGAGCGGGCAGATCGGGCGGGCGGCGGTGCGGGCCCTGGCGCGGGACGGCTGGGAGGTACGGGCGGCGTCCCGGCGCGGCGGGCGCGACGACTCCTGGCCCGCGGGGGTCCGCCCGGTGACGGCGGACCGGGAGGACGACGCGGCGCTGGCCGGACTGGTCGGCGAGGGCTGTGATGTGCTGCTGGACTGTGTGGCGTACGGGGCCGCGCACGCGGAGCAGCTGACGGCGCTGGCGGACCGGATCGGTTCGGCCGTGGTGGTCTCCAGTTGCGCGGTGTACGAGGACGACCGCGGGCGCAGCTTCGCGACGATGGGCGAACCGGACGGCTCCCCCGTCTATCCGCTGCCCGTCCCGGAGTCCCAGCCGACCGTGCGGCCCGGCGACGACAACTACGTCAGCCGCAAGGCCGCCCTGGAACGGACGCTGCTGGCGCAGGGCGACCGGCTGCCGGTGACGCTGCTGCGGGCCTGCGCCGTGCACGGCCCGTACAGTCCGCTGCCCCGTGAGCTGCACTTCGTCAAGCGGGTGCTGGACGGGCGCCGGGTGCGGGTGCTCGCCTACGGCGGCAGCAGCCGTTTCCATCCGGTGCATGTGGACAACCTCGCGGAGCTGGTCCGGCTGGCGGCCCGCCGGCCGGGCTCGCGGGTGCTCAACGCGGCCGATCCGCAGGCGCCGACGGTGGCCGAGATCTCGGCGGCGGTGGATGCGGCGATGGGCGCGCCGGAGAGCGAGATCGTACGGCTGGACGGCGCCCCGCCGTCGTCCGACGTCGGCGACACCCCCTGGTCGGTCCCGCATCCCCTCGTCTACGACATGACCGCGGCGGAGCGCGAGTTGGGCTACCGCCCCGTGACGACCTACGAGGAGTCGCTGCCGGCGACGGTGGAATGGCTGACCGGCCGGGTCGAGGGGCGGGACTGGCGGGAGGTGTTCCCGATGATGGCCGGCGTCTACTCGGACGAGAAGCTGTTCGGGTACGCGGCCGAGGACCGCTGGCTGGCGGGGCGGGGCGGCGAGCAGGGCTGATGACCGCGGCGGGCGGCGGGCGGCGAAATCCGATCGCAGGGCGCACCGCCTGCCCGTACCTTGATCGTTATGAACGACCGGATACGGGGGTGCCGACGATGAGCGCCCGACTGCGTGGCATGGCACAGGAAACGGAACGGATCGTCGCGGCGGGCGCGTACCGCGCGCCGGGCGGACGGCTGGTGGAGATCGGCGCTGCGGTCCGCCGGGCCCGGGCCGGGACCCGGCTGTACGGGCCGGACCCGGTGGCGGTCGAGGCGCCGTCGTCGAAGGTGCGCACGGTGTTCGAGGTGACGGGAGAGGGCAGCCTCACGGCGGGGCAGCGGCTGGCACAGACGGGCGAAGGGCCGACGGCCGTGCTGAACTTCGCCTCCGCACGCAATCCCGGCGGCGGCTACCTCAACGGTGCGCAGGCCCAGGAGGAAGCGCTGTGCCGGGGGTCGGCGCTCTACACCTGTGTGCGTGAGGCCCCGGACTTCTATGCCGCGCACCGGGCCGAGCCAAGCCCGTTCTACAGCGACCGGGTGGTCCTCTCCCCCGGCGTGCCGGTGTTCCGCGACGACCGCGGCACCCTGCTCGACGTGCCGTACGAGGCGGGCTTTCTGACGGCCGCCGCGCCGAACGCGGGAGTGATCGCGCGGCAGCGGCCGGCCGAGACGGGCCGCGTCGCGGCGGCCCTGGCGACGCGTGCGGAGCGGGTGCTGGAGGTGGCGGCGGCCGGCGGGCACCGCCGGCTGGTGCTCGGCGCCTGGGGCTGCGGGGTCTTCCGCAACGAACCGGCCGAGGTGGCAGGGGCGTTCGCGGCCGCGCTGCTGGACGGCGGCCGGTTCAGCGGCTGGTTCGACCATATTGTGTTCGCCGTGCTGGACCGTCGGGCGGACTCCCCCACCAGGGCCGCCTTCTCCGCGATTTTTCCGGCATGAGCAACGAGAGCAGGAGTGCGTACCACGATGACCGAACACGAGACCTACACCAAGCTGATCGGGCTGCTGGACGAGCGCGGGGCGCGCTACCGGATCTACCAGCATGCCGAGGAGGGCGCGACGGAGGCGGTCAGCGCGCTGCGCGGGAACGCCGTCGAGCAGGCCGCCAAATGCATCGTGGTGATGGTCAAGCTGGGCAAGAAGACCAAGCGCCATGTGCTGGCGGTCGTGCCGGGTGACCGGCGGGTGGATCTGGGGGCGGTGAAGGCCCTGCTGGGCGGCTCGTACGCCGGGTTCGCCACGCCCGAGGTCGCGGAGCGGCTGGCGCGCAGTGTCAGCGGGACCATCCTGCCGTTCTCCTTCGACGAGGAGCTGGCACTGATCGTCGATCCGACGCTGCTGGAACAGCCGGAGATCTTCTTCAACGCGGCCCGGCTGGACCGCTCGCTGGCGCTGGTCACGGCGGACTATGTGGCGATCGCGGAGCCGCGGGTCGAACCGATCGCGGGCTGACGACGACAGGGGCGGCCGGGAGGAATCCCGGCCGCCCCTGCGTGCCGTCATGCGGTGCCGGCACCTTTCATGCCGTCATCAGCCCACAGCAGGAAGGTCCAAGGACCCCAGGAGGGACTTCGCCGCCGACAGCTTGTTGGGCTGGGGCGTGGCGTGCGGGGCGCAGGTCACGTCCTTGGCGTCGGTCTTCCCTTCCAGGAAGTACGCGTCGACCCGGTCGTTGATGCAGGGGTTGACCTGACCGGTGACACCGTGCGATCCGGCGTCCCGCTCGGTGATCAGGCGCGAGCCCTTGAACCGCTTGTGCAGCTCGACCGCACCGCCGTACGGCGTGGCCGCGTCGCGGGTGCTCTGCACGATCAGCACGCTCGGCAGGCCCTTGCCGGTCTTGACGTCGACCGGTCGCTGCTGCTTGACCGGCCACGTGGCGCAGGGCAGGTTCATCCAGGCGTTGGACCAGGTCATGAACGGTGCCTGCTGGTGGATGCGGGTGTTGTCGCGGTCCCACTTCTTCCAGCTGGTGGGCCACTTGGCGTCGGTGCACTCGACGGCCGTGTAGACCGCGTTGCCGTTCTCCGCGGAGATGTTGCCCGCGGTGTCCTCGAGGTTCGGACCGGCGTTCTCCACCAGCGGCTTGCTGTCGCCGGAGAGGTACGCGCTCCAGACCTCGGCGACCGAGGCCCACATCGAGTCGTAGTACGGCGCGTTCTGGAAGAAGCCGGTCAGCTCGGCGGGGCCGACGACGCCGCCGATGGGGTTCTTCTTGGCGGTCGCGCGCAGCTTCTCCCACGCCGCCTGGACCTTCTGGGGAGTGGCGCCGATGTGGTAGGTGGCGTCGTTCTTGGCCACCCACTTCTTCCAGTCGCCCCAGCGGGTCTCGAAGGCGATGTCCTGGTCCAGGTTGGCCTGGTACCAGATGTTCTCGCGGGCCGGGTTGACGACGCTGTCGACGAGCATCCGGCGGACGTGGTTCGGGAAGAGCGTGCCGTAGACGGCGCCCAGGTAGGTGCCGTAGGACACGCCCAGGTAGTTGAGCTTCTTCTCACCGAGCGCGGCGCGGATCACATCCAGGTCGCGGACGGTGTTCTTGGTCGTCATGTACGGCAGGAGGCCGCCGCTGCGCTCGGCACAGCCGTCGGCGTACTCCTTGGCCAGCTTGCGCTGGGCGCGCTTGTCGGCCTCGCTGTCCGGCACCGGATCGGCCTTGGGCGCCTTGACGAACTCCTGCGGGTTCATGCAGGAGATCGGCGCGGAGTGGCCCACGCCCCGCGGGTCGAAGCCCACGAAGTCGTACGCCTTGGCGGTCTTGGC
Organism: Streptomyces caniferus; assembly: GCF_009811555.1. GTDB lineage: Bacteria > Actinomycetota > Actinomycetes > Streptomycetales > Streptomycetaceae > Streptomyces > Streptomyces caniferus. The sequence continues at coordinate 503,424 of NZ_BLIN01000003.1, forward strand.
CCACAGGGGGCTCTTGGTGGTGATGCGGGCCGGGAACCTCATGCCCGAGCCGCCGGGGCCGCCGGGGTTGTAGACGAGGGCGCCCTGACGCTCCTTCTTGGTGCCGGTGCTGACGGCACGGTCCACGGCGATCTTGATGGTGCGGCCGTTGGGCCGGGCGTAGTCGACCGGGACGCTGACATAGCCGCACTGGATGGGCGGCTTGAAGCCCCAGTCGGCAGGACAGTCCTGCCAGTCGATGCCCTTCTTGGCCGCGCGCGCGGCGGCGATCGCCACACCGCGTGCTTCGGCCGAACCGCGCTGGTGCTTGTCGCCCGCGCTGGCGGGCGTGGCGGATATCGCTCCGGCGAGGAGCGCACCGGTCACCAGGGTGCCGGCGGCGCCGAGCGCTGCTGTTTTTCTCACGTGGTTGATTCCCCCTGCATGGTGTGCCACTTGTGGCGGCGTCGATCACAGGCTTACGGGGGGATCCTGTCGTGCGGCATCTGCTCTTGAACAGGTTTGACCCACACTTCTTTACCAAGCTGTAGGTTTCCGGCGGCGGCGGATCCGGCCCCGTCGACGTGCGGAGGTACGCCCGGCAGCGGAGCCCGACCGGTTGCCGCACGGGCGCACCGGCGGTGCGGAGGCCGGCCCTCCGTACGGTCGGCGAACGGCCGGAGATCGCAGCGGAACCTCACCTTTCCGGCCAACACCGCCCGTCGACTGTGCCCGATCCCGCGTCACCCCCCTCACACCCGTGCGACCCTCAACTCGGGCCCTCTGGGGTGTGGATGACGGGGCAACACCAGAGTTCGTCGCCAGGTCAGGCCGCTCGGCGGGGAGTTCACGGCCAGGTGCAACCTGATGGAGTGCGGTACGGCGCAATGGCTCCCGGAGGGGCGCGCAGGGGCGAGAATACGTCAATTGCCGTAGACCTGCCCATCGGGCATGTGCCAGCCGCACACCTTCAGTAACCTTCCGTGAAGGCTCTCCCACTCACCGCCACAAGGGAGGGCTTCGGCGTTTTCACGCCGCGTCCGGGCCGTCGCGAAGGAGATCCGAAGTGCCGGGTATCGATCAGGTGTTGTCCCAAGCGATGGGGATCCCCGGCGTTCAGGGCGCCGGACTGATCGACTGGACCAGCGGTCTGACCCTCGGCACGGCGGGCCGGGCGCCGCACGACGATCACGACGCGGCCGCGGCGGACACCGCGGAGGTGGTGCAGGCCGTGACGCGCAACGCCACCTTCGACACCACCGGCGCCGTGGGCCCGGACCTCGAAGACCTCATCATCACGGCTGCGGGCAGCTACCACCTCATCCGTTTTGTGCACACGGCCTTCGACAGTCAGACCTATCTCTACCTCTGGCTGGACCGCACGCAGGCCAATCTCGCCGTCGCCCGGCTCCGGCTGCGCGATCTGGCGGCGGAGCTGGTCGCGTCCTGAACGGCGCGCTCCGCCACACCGCACGAACGCTAAGGGAACCAGCCATGGGCCTGCCCATATCTCCTCACCCGCCCGCCCCGGCCGGGCTGCTCGACCGGTTCGCCGCCGAACGCGTCACCGGCGCCCTCAACGGCCCGCACGGCTGCCTCTACCTCCTCGACGGCGAGGTCTACTGCATCGAGGGCACCGCCGCCCCCGGCCTCGACCTCCGGCTCTCCGCGTCCGGGAAGCTGCCGCCGCAGGGCTGGCAGTACGCCGCGGAATCGGCCGGACCGGAGCAGAGCGGGGGCCAATTACTGGTCGGCAAGGGGTGGTTGACCCAGGCCGAACTGGAGATATGCCATCTCGCCGCGCTGCTCGACGCCGCGTTCTTCGCCCTTCCGCTGACGCCCGAGACCACGACCTTCACGCCCGGGGCCGGGCACTGGCTGGGGGTCATACGCCCGGTCAGCGCCACCGCGCTGCAGCAGGCGACGGCCCACCGCCGGCTGCTGCTCGACCGGCTACGCCCCTGGGCGGCGGTCGACTCCTCCCCCGTCGTTCCCGTCCACCCGCGCACCCCGGCCCCCACCACGAGCCGCCAACGGCGGCTGCTCGCCCTCGCCGACGGCCGGCACACGCCGTACGACCTGGCCCGGGCGCTGGGACAGTCCGCGTTCGGAACGCTGCTCGACATCCGCCGCCTCGCCGCCGCCGGCCTCGTCCGCATCCCCCGGGCGCCGTCCCCGCTCCCCCGGCGTCGGCCCGGCGCCTGCCTGACCGGTCCCGCCCCCGCCCCCGTCACCGAAGGAGGCCCCGCCGCGACCTGGCAACTACCGGTACCGGACGCGCTCGCCACCGCCGATCCGGATATTGCCCTCCTTGTCCGACTGCGTACGGCGCTGGAGGAGAACCTGTGAGTCCTCGCGCACGAAGACAGTGCACCCCATGAGGCGCGTCCTCAGAAAGCACGCCGTGAAAAGGAGACTGATGACGATCGAACCCCGGATACGGGAGGAACTGCATACGCTGCGCGATCAAGTGCGCCACTTCCAGGGCGGGATGGTGGCGAGCGTGGACGGCATGGTGATCGCCCATGATCTGCCGGATATCGAGCCGGACGGCCTGGCCGCCCTCACCGCGGCCGCGATCGGCGTCGCCAAACGGCTCACCGACGCGACCGGGCAGGGCGCCTTCGAGGAATCCCTGACCCGCGGCACGGACGGCTATATCGCGGCCTACTCGGCCGGGCGGCGGGCGGTCCTGACCGCCGTGGCGAGCCCGGACACCAACGTGGGGCGGCTCCATCTGCAGGCCCGAAGGGCAGCGGAGCGGATCGGCGCCCTCGTGGACGCACCGCCCCACCGGTAGCGGAACGTCCGCCCCGCACCCGGAGGAACGCAGCACCCGGAACCCGAAAGCCGGACCCGGAACCCCGGAAACACCCCTGAAAAGCGAAAGGTCTGAACCCCTCATGGCTCAACTGGAATCCGCTCTCGCCGACGCGATGTCGACCATCGAGGGCGCGGTCGGCGTCGCCCTGGTCGACTACACCAGCGGTATGGCCCTGGCCACCCTGGGCGACAAGCAGGCCCTGGACCTCAATGTCGCGGCGGCCGGGAACACCGATGTCGTACGGGCCAAGATGCGCACCATGGAGATGCTGGAACTCCAGGGCGCCATCGAGGACATGCTCATCACGCTGACCGCGCAGTACCACATCATCCGCCCGGTGACGGGCAAGAACGGCAGCGGTCTCTTCCTCTATCTGGTGCTGGACCGCAAGCGCGCCAACCTCGCGCTGGCGCGGCTGCGCCTGGCGCGGCTGGAAGGCGACCTGGAGATCTGAGGCGGCGCGGCCGCCGTCACCCGGCGGCCGCACTCAGCGCGGCCTCGTCCAGGAGGCGCCGCAGCCGGAGCGCGTCCGGGGCCACGGCCGTGGCCAGGGCCCCGGGACCCGCCAGCGGTGCGAGGACGCCCTGTCCCGCACCGTCGCCGGCTCCCTCTCCCGCCGCGCCGCCGAGCAGCCGCACCTCGGCCGAGTGCTCCTCGAACTCCGGCCCGACGACCAGGAGTTGGCCGACGGCGCGATGCCCGCCCAGGACGGCCGAGGTGTCCCAGCCGGGGACGCCGGGCCCGTACGCCGTCTCCTGGTCGAGCAGCGTCCGGCCGCCCCGTCGGACGGTGAGCCGGCTGCGCAGGGTGCCGGTCTCCTCACCGCTGCGTCCCAGAACCTGTTCCTCACGGAGTACCAGGCGTGCGGTGGGGGCCAGTTCGACGGTGGTGGTCATCCGCAGGTCGCTGCCCGCCGCGGAGATCAGCGGTTCGGGCAGCCAGTCGAGCCGTGCGCCGTCGCCCACCGTCAACCACACGTCGTAGCGGGCGTGTTCGCCGGTACGGCCGGGCAGCGCGACGGTCGCGGCGGCGGCCGTGAGGTGCAGCGCGCTGCCGGCCTCGGCGGTGGCTTCGATGCCCAGCCGGTCGCCGCCGAGCGGGGCGCTCATGGCGCCCACGACACAGACCCGGGCCTGGCTTCCCTGCCCGCGGATGCGGCGCAACGCGAACGGGCCGTCGCCGTCGAGGACGGGCAGCCGGGTGGGGCCACCCTTGTCGGCCCGCGCGACGATGCGGGCGGTGGCGCACAGCCCGGTGGCGGCGCGGGCCGTCTTTGGTGGGGAAGGTGCGAGGGTCATGCCCGGCCCGCGGTCCACTCCGCCAGCCGGCCACGGACCCAGTCCGTCACCGGCCGTACGCCGTTCTCCGACTTCAGGGCGGTGAAGGCGACCGGCAGCTCGCCGCGCTGCGCCTTGGCGTCGCGGGCCATGCCCTCCAGGTCGACGCCGACGTAGGGGGCGAGGTCGGTCTTGTTGATGACGAGCAGGTCGGAGGTGGTGACGCCGGGGCCGCCCTTGCGCGGGATGTCATCGCCGCCGGCCACGTCGATCACGAAGATCTGGGCGTCGACCAGCCCCTTGGAGAAGGTCGCGGTGAGGTTGTCACCGCCGGATTCGACCAGGACGAGATCGAGCGGGCCGACCGCCTCCTCCAGGTCCTCGACGGCTTCGAGGTTGGCGGAGATGTCGTCGCGGATGGCGGTGTGCGGGCAGGCGCCGGTCTCGACGGCGGCAATCCGCTCGGCGGGCAGGACGGCCTCGCGGAGCAGGAATTCGGCGTCCTCGCGGGTGTAGATGTCGTTGGTGACGACGGCGATGGACAGCTCGTCGCGCAGCGCGCGGCACAGTGCGGCGACGGTGGCGGTCTTGCCGGTGCCGACCGGGCCGCCGAGCCCGATGCGCAGGGCACGGCGAGCGCCGTCGGGGCGTACCGGGTCGGCGGCGCTGTAGGTGTGGCGCTCGGGGAAGGTGTCCTTGTGGTCGAGGTGCATGGTCACTCCGGTGGTGGGGTGCGGCGGCGCGGGGTCCGCCGGCCGGCCGGGTCAGGACGCGAAGAGGCGTACCGGCCAGGCGGCGTGCTGTTGGGCGGTGATGTCGAGCAGCGGCGCGGAGGCCGCGGGCAGTGCGCCGGTCCCTTCTTCGCCGATCCGCAGCGCGGCTTCGGTGGCCCGGTGCACGACCTGGTCGAGCTCGGCGGTGAGACGGGCGAGTACGGCGGTGGCGTCGAAGGGGTCCAGGCTCAGCAGGCGGACGGCCGCGGTGGCCGGGCCGCTGATGTTCTCGTAGGCCACGGCGTAGGCGGCATCGAGCGGTGGCAGGCCCGCCGACCGGGCGGCCAGGCCCAGGACGACGGGCTGGTGGGCGCCGCGGGGACGGGCCGCGGCGAGCGCGTCGAGTGCCTCGCTCGGCCAGGTCGCCCGGGCGGCCCGCATCATCTGCCGGCCGAGGCGCCGCGCGATCTGCCGTAGCGCGGGTACCGGCGTTCGGGCATCGGCCGCGTCGTCCAGGAGGAGCGGGTCGTGGCCGGCCGCGGCCGCGGCGGCGAGCGCCGCGGCGACCAGGCCCACGGTGTGCAGCCGGCCCCGGCAGAAGGTCTCCAGGGTGGCGGCGTCCTTGATCCGTCCCGCGGCGACGGCCGGTTCGGCGCCGCCCGAGTGGGCGTGCCCTCCGGCGGGGAACCGGCCGTCGGCGAGGACGAGCAGCGCTGCGCGGCTCATCGGTGGTCCGGGGTGTGTGTCGGGATGGTCATCGGCGGGTGCTCAGAAGAGGAAGTACCGCTGGGCCATGGGCAGCTCGGCGGCGGGCTGCGGCTCGACCACCTCGCCGTCGATGGTCACGGTGAAGGTGTCGGGGTCGACATGGACGCGGGGCAGGGCATCGTTGTTGCGCATATCGGCCTTGGCGCGGCCGCGGGTGCTGTGGATGGCCTCGAAGGGCTTGGCCAGCGCGAGGCGCTCGGGCAACGCGTCGTCCAGGGCCTGTCGGGAGACGAAGTTGACCGAGTTGCTGCCGGGGGCGCGGCCGGTGGCACCGAACATCGGACGGGGCAGCACCGGCTGCGGCGTGGGGATCGAGGCGTTGGCGTCGCCCATCTGCGCATAGGCGATCTGGCCGCCCTTGATGACCAGCTGCGGTTTGACGCCGAAGAACGCCGGGTCCCACAGCACGAGGTCGGCGAGCTTGCCGTCCTCGACGGAGCCGACGACATGGTCGATGCCCTGGGCGATGGCCGCGTTGATGGTGTACTTGGCGACATAGCGGCGGGCCCGGTGGTTGTCCGCACCGCCATCGCCCGGGAGGGCGCCGCGGCGGCGCTTCATGACATGGGCGGTCTGCCACGTCCGCAGCACGACCTCGCCGATCCGCCCCATGGCCTGGGCGTCGGAGGCCATGATCGAGATGGCGCCGAGGTCGTGCAGGATGTCCTCGGCCGCGATGGTGGAGGGCCGGATCCGGGACTCGGCGAAGGCCAGGTCCTCGGGGACGGCCGGGTTGAGGTGATGACAGACCATCAGCATGTCGAGGTGCTCCTCGACGGTGTTGACGGTGTGCGGCCGGGTGGGGTTGGTGGAGGCCGGGAGCACGTTCGGCTCGGAGACCATCGCGATCATGTCGGGGGCATGACCGCCGCCGGCGCCCTCGACGTGGAAGGCGTGGATGGAGCGGCCGGCGATGGCGGCGAGGGTGTCGCCGAGGAATCCGGCTTCGTTGAGGGTGTCGGTGTGGATCGCGAGCTGGGCGCCGCTCTCGTCGCAGATCCGCAGGCAGGCGTCGATGACGGCGGGGGTCGCGCCCCAGTCCTCGTGGATCTTGAAGCCGAGGACGCCGGCCCGCAGCTGGTCGCGCATCGACGCGAGGGAGGTGGTGTTGCCCTTGCCGAGCAGACCGACGTTGACCGGCAGCGAGTCCATCGACTCGAACATCCGGGCAAGGTGCCAGGCGCCGGGGGTGATGGTGGTGGCCTTGCTGCCCTCGGCCGGGCCGGTGCCGCCGCCGACGAGCGTGGTGACACCGGAGGCCAGCGCCTCGTCCGCCTGCTGGGGACAGATGAAGTGGACGTGGGTGTCGATGCCGCCGGCCGTGAGGATCTTGCCGTTGCCGGCGATGACCTCGGTCTCGGGGCCGATGACCAGATCGGGGTGGACGCCGTCCATGGTGTCGGGGTTGCCGGCCTTGCCCAGGGCGGTGATCCGCCCGTCGCGGATGCCGACATCGGCCTTGACGATGCCCCAGTGGTCCAGCACGACCGCGCCGGTGATCACGGTGTCGGGGGTGCCCTCGGCGCGGGTGGCGCGGGACTGGCCCATCGACTCGCGGATCACCTTGCCGCCGCCGAAGACGGCCTCGTCACCGGCCCGGCCGGGCCCGCCCGACCGGTCTTCGGTGATCTCGATGACCAGGTCGGTGTCGGCGAGCCGGATCCGGTCGCCGGCGGTCGGGCCGAAGAGATCGGCGTACGCCTGGCGCGTCAGCTCAGCCATCGAGGGTGCCTCCGGTCTCGCCCCGCAGGCCCACGACGATGCGCTTGCCCCCGAGGGGGACGAGTTCGACCTCGGTGGGGATGCCGGGCTCGAAGCGCACGGCGGAGCCGGCCGGGACGTTCAGCCGCTTGCCGTGCGCGGCCGCGCGGTCGAAGTCGAGGCCGGGATTGGCCTCGGCGAAGTGGTAGTGGGAACCGACCTGGACGGGGCGGTCGGCGGCGTTGAGGACGGTCATGCGCGTGAGGGGAAGGCCTTCGTTGAGGCGCACCGGCTCGTCGGCGTAGAGGATCTGTCCCGGGATCATCGTCTGCTCTCCCGTGGTCAGTTGATGGGTTCGTGAACGGTGACGAGCTTGGTGCCGTCGGGGAAGGTGGCCTCGACCTGCACGTCGTGGATCATCTCGGGGACGCCGTCCATGACCTCGTCGCGGGTGAGCACCTTGCGACCGGAGGACATGAGCTCGGCGACGGTGCGGCCGTCCCGTGCGCCTTCGAGGATGTGCACGGTCAGCAGTGCAATCGATTCCGGATGGTTCAGCTTCACCCCCCGGGAACGGCGTTTTTCGGCCACGTCTGCCGCCACATGAATCATCAAGCGTTCTTGTTCATGCGGGGTCAGTTGCATACGTTCCACCTCACTGTCTTCCCGCCCGGACGCATCAGCCCAGGTCACAGGCGTGGACACACCCGTGTCGATAGATGTACCACGCAGTAATTAAAGGACGAGCAAACCGACTTCCAGCACTTGGCCATCAACAGCCCCGGACCCGGAGACTAGTTCGGCGGGATTTCGTCGGCGTTACAGCCAGGGACACATTGATGTCCCCTCTTACGCCTGATGTAACGCGGTGTCATCACCGTCCGTTACGGCGCGGCAACCGATTCCCGAGGCGTTGCCGGCGCCCCCGTTCCCCCGGCAGTCCACGGGATCCGGTGGCGAAATCCACACCTCGAAGGCCGACGGGAACCGGGGGACAGAGCCCTCCCATGGCCCACCAACCACCGCGTCCCTCGCAAAACAGGCACGTCCCGCTCCGCGAACGCAACTGACCGGTATGCGCTCTTGACTGCTTCCGGAGTGATCGGAATTCTCATGTGCGCGTCAATTCTCATGACGCGTCGAATCAGCTCCGCACCAACCCCCCACACCAGGAGCCACATCGTGACTCGTTCCACCCGAATACGCCGGGCCGCGCTGGCCTCGGGCGCCGTCACCGCCCTCGCCGCCACCCTCTTCACCGCGGCAGGCGCCTACGCCGACCCCGCGCCGAAGGCCGCCCCCGACATCGACGTCAAGGCCGTCAAGGCCGATCTGGACCAGCTCCAGTCGATCGCCGACGCCAACGGCGGCAACCGCGCCCACGGGAAGCCGGGATACAAGGCGTCCGTCGACTTCATCAAGGAGAAGCTGGACAAGGCCGGCTTCACCACGAAGATCCAGGAGTTCGACGGCGGCGGCACCAAGGGCTACAACCTCGTCGCCGACTGGCCGGGCGGCGACGAGAGCAAGACCGTGATGGCCGGCGCCCACCTGGACTCGGTCCCCGCGGGCCCCGGCATCAACGACAACGGCTCCGGCTCGGCCGGCATCCTCGAGGTGGCGCTCGCCGTCGCCAAGTCGGGCCTCAAGCCCACCAAGCACCTGCGGTTCGGCTGGTGGGGCGACGAAGAGGACGGCATGGTCGGCTCGCAGGCCTATGTCGACAAGCTCGGCGCCGACAAGTCGAAGATCGACTCGTACCTCAACTTCGACATGATCGGTTCGCCGAACCCGGGCTACTACGTCTACGACGACGACACCCGCCTGGAGAAGGTCCTCAAGGACTTCTACGCCAAGAAGAACATCACCACCGAGAAGGACACCGAGGGCGACGGCCGCTCGGACCACGCCTCCTTCAAGGAAGCGGGCATCCCGGTCGGCGGCTTCTTCTCCGGCGCGGACTACATCAAGACCGAGAAGCAGGCGAAGGACTGGGGCGGCGAGGCGGGCAAGGCGTTCGACGCCTGCTACCACCAGGCCTGCGACACCACGAAGAACATCGACGACAAGTCGCTGGACACCAACACGGACGCCATCGCCAACGCCATATGGGAGCTCAGCTCCTGAGCCACCCGCCCCACCGCACGGTCAGCACCTGCTGAACCGTCAACTCTCGCGACCCGGCCGCCGGTCCCCGGCAGCCGGGTCGCGGTGTTCTGCCGCGATCCCGAAGCGCCGCCGTTCGCCCGGAGCGGACGGGAGCTGCCGCACGGACGAGACCGTGCTGATCACCTGCTCGTCCTCCGAGCCCTCTTCACGCCGCCCCAGCTCTTCGAGTAGCTGCAGGTCAGCGGCGGACACCAGCGCGACCAGCGGCTTGCCGTGGCGGGTGACGACCACCCGCTCACCGCCGTAGACAACACGGTTGATCAGATCTGCCAGCTCCGCACGAGCTTGCGTCACCGGAATTTCGTAGGCCATGCTCCCATTCTAACGGGATGTACATCCTGTACATTTTTTACGGAGAGAGGAGCAGACATGCTGCGACCGACGGCCCGCTATGTCCTTCCGGAGTTCACCGAGCGCACCTCGCAGGGGACGCGCACCATGGACCCGTATTCCAAGCTGCTCGGCGAGCGGATCATCTTCCTGGGCACCCCGATCGACGACACCTCGGCCAACGATGTGATGGCGCAGTTCATCCACCTCGAACATGCCGCGCCCGAGCAGGACATCTCGCTCTACATCAACTCCCCCGGCGGCTCCTTCACCGCGATGACCGCCATCTACGACACGATGCGCTTCGTGTCGTGCGACGTGGAGACCGTCTGCCTGGGGCAGGCCGCCTCCTCCGCCGCGGTGCTGCTGGCCGCCGGCACACCCGGAAAACGACTGGCCCTGCCCGGCGCCCGGATCCTGATCCATCAGCCGTCGTTCAGCGAACCGATCCAGGGACAGGCCAGCGACCTGCAGATCCAGGCGCAGGAGATGCTGCGCACCCGCGACCTGCTGGAGGAGATGCTGGCGCAGCACACCGGACAGCCCCGCGAGCGGATCGCCACCGATATCGAGCGCGACAAGATCTTCGATGCCCGCGCCGCCCAGGAGTACGGCCTGATCGACCAGATCACCCGCACCCGCAAGCAGTCGGCGCTCCAGCCCATGGCCCGGTGAGTCCGATGCTGCCGCCCGAACCGCCGCCACTGCCCGCACTCACCCGCGCCGAGGGTGAATTCATCGACAGCTATCTCGAAGTGATCGATCTGCTCGGCCGGATCAACCCGACCCGCGCCGCCGGCACCTACAGCGGGCTGCGCGCGGCCCAGGCGCTGGTCGGCAAGGCCACCCGGCTGCGGGACGCGCTGACACTGATGCACAGCCGGGGCGAGAGCGAGCTGCACTGCGCGACGCTGACCCGGGCGCTGCGGGTGCTGGACGGCGAACGCCGGGCCGGACTCGTGTCGATGCCGCCACCCGAGGACATCTGACGCCCGACACACGGAGAGGCTGCGCAGACGGCGTAGCGTCCGCACCCGATCTGAGGAGGCGACGAATTGCGCGGTGCGGGCACAATTCCCTCGGTCCCGGATGTTTCGCCGCTGGTCCGCGGGGTGCAACGCCCCGCACCGCGGCACCTGAGGGAACAAATCTAACCATTCGGGTCAATTGTGACGCATCTCACATACGGCATTTTCAGCTCGGAATTCGGGTGCCGGGTGCGTGACGATCCCTTCGACGACAAGACCCCGCCACAGCGACGGGGCGGTCCGGACGGGCGCCTAATCCCGCCGCCGTGCCGGATGTCCGGTCGACGATGTGGATCGGCGGGAGCGGAGGACCCGAGCAGGACGGGGTCCCGGCCGTCACGGCCGAGGGCTCCTTGGGGTGAAGTCGTATGCACGGCCGGGCATCTTCGCCTGCCCGAACCCGACAGGTCTTCCTTCGCAGGCGGCTGACGAAGGGTTTGCGCATGACCGTGCGCATGCATACGCCGAATTTGCTGGCGCGCGCCGGCACCGTCACCGCTCTGACGCTGGTCACGCTCGGCGGGACCACCGTCGCGCCAGGAGCGGCCGGTAATGCCGAAGCCGCGTCCGTGTCCGTCCATGCGTTGCGGATCGCGGCTTCCAAGAGCGGAGCTCCCTACCGGTACGGCGCCCAGGGGCCGCACGCCTTCGACTGTTCGGGGCTGACGCTGTACTCGTTCAAGCGCGCCGGCCGGGCCCTGCCACGCACCGCCGCGGCGCAGTACGGCCGCACCCGGCACATCCCGGCCGGCGCGCGCCGACGCGGCGATCTGGTCTTCTTCCATTCGCGCAGCGGCATCTACCACGTCGGCATCTACGCGGGCCGGGGCCGGATGTGGCATGCGCCCAAGGCCGGGAGCGTGGTGCGGCTGGAGCGGATCTGGAGCCGTTCCGTCTGGTACGGGCGGGTGGGCTGACCTGCCATTTCGTCACACCGCGCCCGGTCGGGCAGCAGTGGGACCGGGTGGGGCGGCAGGGCGGCTCCGCCGCCGGGCGCGCTGCCGCGTTCCGCCGCCCTGGGGAGCTTTACGCCCCCCAGCGGGCCGGGCGGTGACGACGCTGCGCCCGGCAAGTGCGCGCCGCCCTCCAAGGGCGGCGGTACCTGCGGCGCCCAGGGACGCCGTCGTCAGGCCAGCGCCAGCTCGACGAGCAGGATGCCGCCCAGGACCGTGAGCAGCGCTCCGGTGGTGGCTTCCAGCGCGCGGGCCACCGAGGGACGGCGCAACCAGACGCCCAGCCGGTCGACCAGCAGCGCGACGAGCGGGAACCACACCAGCGCCATGACGACGATCATCGTCGCGAGCAGCAGGGTTCGGGGCAGCGCGGGCGCTCCCGCCGGGACGAACTGCGGAAGCAGGCTGAGGAAGAGGACCGGGGCCTTGGGGTTGAGCGCATTGGTCAGGAAGCCCTGGCGCAGACCTTGTGCGGTACCCAGGAGAGCGGCGGGCCGGGGGCCGTCGGCCGGTGCGTCGGCAGCGGGTCCGGACGTGCGCCGCGCCGCGGCCGGCGGGCGGCGGAGGACCGCGGCCAGGGCGCGGATGCCGAGATACAACAGGTAGACGCCGCCGAGGAGTTGGACGGCGCCCAGGAGCGCGGGCACGGCGACCAGTACCGCCGCGAGCCCGGCCACCGCCAGTGCGGTGTGCACCAGCAGCCCGCCCGCGACTCCGACGGCGGTCGCCACCCCCGCCCGCCGCGAGTCGAGGGCATTGCGCACCACGACCGCGAAGTCCGCGCCCGGCATGGCGACCATGCCAGCGGCGACTCCGGTGAAGGCGATCAGCTGTCCGTCCATACGAGCAGTCTCGCTGGTCAGAGCCTTTAATGGGTATTGGCAATATTCATGGACAGCCTAAAGAGATTCTTATGTACGACCCCACGCGGCTGGCCGCCCTGGTAGCGGTGGCGGAGGCCGGTTCGATCACCCGGGCCGCGGCCCGGCTGGGCTACACGGCGCCCGCGCTCTCCCAGCAGCTCGCCAAGCTGGAGCGGGAGACCGGGGCGGCCCTGCTGGTGCGCCACCACCGCGGGGCGCGGCTGACGGCGGCCGGTGAGCTGCTGCTCGTACGCGCCCGGCGGGTCCTCGACGAGCTGGACCAGGCGCGGCACGAGCTGTCCCGGCTGGCGGGGCTGTCCGGCGGGCTGCTGCGGGTCGGCACGTTCATGACCGCAGGCACCCATCTGCTGCCGCCCGCGCTCAGCGCGTTCCGGCGGGCGCACCCCGATGTGGAGCTGAGCGTGACGGAGTACGTACCGCCGCAGGCGGCGGGGGCGGTGGCACTGGGCGAGGTGGATCTGGCGCTGACGCACGAGTACGTGCCGGGCGAGGCGATGCCGGCGCCGGAGGGGGTGCGTCTGGAGCCGCTGCTGACCGAGGAGCTGGTGCTGGTGACGGCGCCCGGTCACGCCCTGTCGGCGGGCTCCGGACGGCTGCCGCTCGCCGAGCTGGCCGGTCAGCCGCTGGTCAGCATGGCGCCGGCGAACCCCAACCGACGCGAGGTGGAGGCCGCGCTGGCGGCCGCCGGGGCGAGTGTGGCGGTGCGCTGTGAGTCGCCGAGCTATGCGGTGGTGTGCGCGCTGGTGAGCGCGGGGCTCGGGGTGGCGGTGGTCCCGGAGATGGTGGCGGAGGGGTCGATGACGCCGCTGGGGGTCCGGCGGCTCGATCCGCCGGAGCTGCACCGCCGGATCTCGGTGGCCTACCGCCCCGGCGGCACCCCGGCCGCGGACACCCTGCGTGCCCTGTTGCGCGGGGCCTTCATCCGCCACTCCCCCGCGCCGTGACGGCGGACGGGCGCGGCGGAGAACAGATGCCCCCGGACCGCGGCTGCCGGAGAAGGAGGCAGCCGCGGACGGTGGGCCGCCACCGGGGCGGCCGCCGTACCGGGGCGCGGACGGTTGGCCGGGTTCAGTCCAGCGGCGCGGTGGCCACGATCGTGCCCACCGCCCGGTCGAGCTGAGCATCCGTCAGGTCCGCGCGGGCGGTGAGCCGCAGCCGGGAGATCCCGTCGGGGACGGACGGGGGCCGGAAACAGCCGACCGCGAGTCCGGCCGTACGGCAGTCGGCGGCCCAGCGGAGCGCCGCTTCCGGCGAGGGGGCACGGACGGAGATCACCGCCGCGTCCGGACGGACCGCCGTCAGGCCCGCCGCCGTCAGCCGGTCGTACAGCCCCTGGGCGACCGCGACGGCCCGGTCGGCACGCTGCGGTTCGCGGCGCAGCAGCCGTAGCGCGGCGAGGGCGCCGCCGACCGCCGCCGGGGCGAGACCGGTGTCGAAGATGAACGACCGGGCGGTGTTGACCAGATGCTCGATGACCCGGGCCGGGCCGAGCACCACACCGCCCTGGGAGCCGAGCGACTTGGAGAGCGTCACGGTGGTCACCACATCACCGTCACCGGCGAGACCGGCCGCCCACGGCGCGCCGCGGCCCCCCTCGCCCAGCACGCCCAGGCCGTGTGCGTCGTCGACGAGGAGTCCGGCGCCCCGTGTCCGGCAGGCCTCGGCCAGCGCGGGGAGCGGCGCGGCGTCCCCGTCGACCGAGAACACCGCGTCGGTCACGACGAGTGCCCGGCCGTCGTGGCCGGTCAGCGCGGCGCGCACGGCCTCGGGGTCGGCGTGCGGGGCGACTTCGGTACGGGCCCGGGAGAGCCGGCAGCCGTCGATGAGGGAGGCGTGGTTGCCGGCGTCGGAGACGATCAGGGTGCCGGGGGCGGTGAGCGCGGTGACCGCGGCAAGATTTGCGGCATAACCGGAGGACAGCACCAAAGCGGCCTCGAAGCCGCAGAACTCCGCGAGTTCCGTCTCCAGCCGCGCGTGCAGTTCGGTGCTGCCGGTGACCAGCCGGGAGCCGGTCGCGCCGGCGCCCCAGCGGTGCGCGGCCTCGGCCGCGCCACGGGTGACCTCGGGGTGCCGGGCGAGTCCGAGGTAGTCGTTGCCGGCCAGATCCAGCAGCGGGGAGTCGGCCGGGCGGGGGCGCAGGGTGCGCACGAGTCCGGCGTCACGGCGTGCCTCGCCGGCCGCATCGAGCCAGTCGAAGGCCGCGCCGTACGCCGGACGGGCCGGCTCGGTCGCGGGCTCGGCGAGCCTCGCCGGGGCGGTGTCGCGAAGCAGCGACGGGGCGGAGTCCTGCGGCATCGGCGTCCTTCGTCTGTCGGCTTCGATTGTGGGCTGTCGATAGACGTTAGCGGTCGTTCCGCAGCCCCACGGTGTGGCGATACACACACCTCGATCGCGGCTCGTTGTGGGAATCCTCCTTGGCCGGGAGCGGTGGCGTACGTCAGGATCAACGCCATGGACCTGCTGAACACACTGGTGGACAAGGGACTGCGGCGCGAGTTGCCGACCCGCGAAGAGGCGCTGGCCGTGCTGGCGACCTCTGATGACGAACTGCTCGATGTCGTGGCCGCGGCCGGAAAGGTACGCCGTCAGTGGTTCGGGCGGCGGGTCAAACTCAACTACCTCGTCAACCTCAAGTCGGGCCTGTGCCCCGAGGACTGCTCGTACTGCTCCCAGCGGCTGGGGTCGAAGGCCGAGATCCTCAAGTACACCTGGCTCAAGCCCGACGACGCCTCCAAGGCGGCGGCCGCCGGGGTGGCCGGCGGTGCCAAGCGCGTCTGTCTGGTGGCCAGTGGCCGTGGCCCGACGGACAAGGACGTGGACCGCGTCTCGGAGACCATCTCCACCATCAAGGAGCAGAACGAGGGCGTCGAGGTGTGCGCCTGCCTCGGTCTGCTGTCCGACGGTCAGGCCGGGCGGCTGCGCGCGGCGGGCGCCGATGCGTACAACCACAACCTCAACACCTCGGAAGCCACCTACGGCGACATCTGCACCACGCACGACTTCTCGGACCGGGTCTCCACCGTCCAGCAGGCCCAGGCGGCCGGCATGTCGGCCTGCTCCGGGCTGATCGCCGGTATGGGGGAGAGCGACGCCGATCTCGTCGATGTGGTCTTCGCGCTGCGCGACCTGGACCCGGACTCCGTCCCGGTGAACTTTCTGATCCCCTTCGAGGGCACTCCGCTCGCCAAGGAATGGAACCTCACCCCGCAGCGGGCCCTGCGCATCCTGGCGATGGTGCGGTTCGTCTGCCCGGACATCGAGGTACGGCTGGCCGGCGGCCGTGAGGTGCATCTGCGCAGTCTGCAGCCGCTCGCGCTGCACCTGGTCAACTCCATCTTCCTCGGCGACTACCTGACCAGCGAGGGGCAGGCCGGCAAGGACGACCTCGCGATGATCGAGGACGCCGGCTTCGAGGTCGAGGGCACCGACACCACGACGCTGCCCGAGCACCGCAGGCAGGACTCCGGCGAGGCGGCCGACCCGGCCGAGGCCGCCGACGGCGAGACCGGGGACCCGGCCGCCACCGTTCCGGCACCCTCCGACGAGACCCGCCGCGATCTGGTCTCGGTGCGCCGCCGCGGCGCCGGTACCGACCTTCCGCCCAATGCCTGAGCCACTCACCCCGGGCGCCCTGCTCGCGCTCGACCGGCAGCATGTGTGGCATCCGTACGGGCCGATGCCCGGCACCGCCGCACCGCTGCTGGTCGAGTCGGCTTCCGGCGTCCGGCTGCGGCTGGGCGAACCGGTCGAGGGCCGGGACGAGTTGGTGGACGGGATGTCCTCCTGGTGGTCGGCGGTGCACGGCTACAACCACCCGGTGCTCAATGACGCCGCGCGGGACCAGCTGGGGCGGATGAGTCATGTGATGTTCGGCGGGCTCACCCACGAGCCCGCCGTGCGGCTGGCGAAGCGGCTGGTCGACCTGACCCCGGAGCCGCTGCAGCACGTCTTTCTCGCCGACTCGGGTTCGGTGTCGGTCGAGGTCGCGGTCAAGATGTGCCTGCAGTACTGGCGCTCGCTCGGCAAGCCGCGCAAGCAGCGGCTGTTGACCTGGCGGGGCGGCTACCACGGCGACACCTGGCAGCCGATGTCGGTCTGCGATCCGGACGGCGGTATGCACGAGCTGTGGCAGGGGGTGCTGCCGCGGCAGATCTTCGCGGACACACCACCGGCCGGTTTCGACGCCGAGCCCGACGAGGCGTACGCGGCACATCTGCGGGAGCTGATCGGCCGGCACGCCGAGGAGCTGGCGGCGGTGATCGTGGAGCCCGTGGTGCAGGGGGCGGGCGGGATGTCGTTCCACTCCCCCGAGTATCTGCGGGTGCTGCGCGAGGCCTGTGATGAGCACGGCGTCCTGCTCGTCTTCGACGAGATCGCCACCGGCTTCGGACGTACGGGCGCGCTGTTCGCCGCCGAACACGCCGGGGTCGCACCGGATGTGATGTGCCTCGGCAAGGCGCTGACCGGCGGATATATGACCCTGGCGGCGACGTTGTGCACGACGGCCATCGCGGACGGCATCTCGCGCGGGGCCCTGCCGGTGCTGGCGCACGGCCCCACCTTCATGGGAAATCCGCTCGCCGCCGCCGTCGCCGACGCCTCGATCGAACTGCTGCTGGCCCAGGACTGGGCGCAGGAGGTCAAGCGGATCGAGGCCGGGCTGCGGAACGGTCTGGCGCCGGCCGCGGGCATCGCCGGGGTGCGCGAGGTGCGCGTACTGGGCGCGATCGGTGTCGTCCAGCTCGACCACGAGGTGGACATGGCCGCCGCGACCCGGGCGGCGGTCCGGGAGGGCGTATGGCTGCGCCCGTTCCGGGATCTGATCTACACCATGCCGCCGTACATCACCGGTGACGACGATGTGGCCCGCATCTGTGCCGCGGTGTGCGCGGCGGCCCGCGAGGGCTGAACACACCGGCGGCGGTGGCCGGCCCGTCCGTGACGGCCGGCCACCGCCGCCCCTTGGCGACAGCCGCTCGCCCACGAGCCGCTCGCCCGGGCATCATTCGCAGAATCCCGCGCGGAATCGGCCGCGCAGAGTCGGAGGAAGACCATGTCGGTGCTGTTCGTGACGGGCACGGGGACGGAGATCGGCAAGACCGTGACCACGGCCGCGATCGCCGCGGCGGCGCTCGCCCGGGGCCGGTCGGTGGCCGTGCTCAAGCCGGCCCAGACCGGCGTCACGGCGGACGAGACCGGCGACGCGGCGGAGGTCGAACGGCTGGCCGGCCCGGTGACCACCCTCGAACTCGCCCGCTTCCCCGACCCGTTGGCACCCTCGACGGCCGCGCAGCGGGCCGGTCTGCCGCCGGTGCTCCCCCAGGACATCGCCGAGGCCGCCGCCAAACTGGACGCCTCGCACGATCTGGTCCTGGTGGAGGGGGCGGGTGGGCTGCTCGTCCGTTTCGACGCCGAGGGCCGTACCCTCGCCGACGCCGCGCGGCTGGCGGACGCGCCCGTCCTGGTGGTCGCCCAGGCGGGCCTGGGCACCCTCAACGCCACCGCACTGACCGCCCTGGCGCTGCGCTCGTACGGGCTCGACTCCCCGGGCGTCGTCATCGGCAGCTGGCCGGCCGAGCCCGACCTGGCCTCCCGCTGCAATCTGGCGGATCTGCCCGAGGCCGCGGGCGCACCGCTCCTCGGCCTGATCCCGGAGGGCTCCGGCGGGCTTTCGCCGCAGGCCTTCCGCACCGCGGCCCCCGAATGGCTGGCGCCGGCGCTCGGCGGCTCGGACGCGTTCCACATCCCCTCATGACGCCGGCGGGACGTGCGGCACGCCATGACGGTGGTGGACCGCGCGCCCTCCGATGACAGCCTCGCGGTGCCCTACGCCCCCTGCGCCCGGCGCGGACCGAGCGACGAGTTCCTGGCGGACGGCCCCGGCCCCGGCAGGGGACCTGGTGCGCCCGTGACGGCGCGACAGCCCGTACAGATTTCCGACCGGCGGATGCGGCTGCTCCTTACGGCTCCCGGTCCGCCCGGTGGGAAGACTGAACACCAGGAGCGGGCATCGTCGGCGAAAGGGTCCGTCATGTGGCAGCGCGCAAGAGTTCCGCACGGCAGCGTCCACCACCCGGTGTTCGCCCGCTTCTACGCGAACTGCTGCGGTCCGGCCGCGGACGCGCGGGCGGGGGTGGCCGCGCTCCGGAAGGAGTTGCTGACCGGTACCACGGGCCGGGTCATCGAGGTCGGCGCGGGGACCGGCCTGAACTTCGCGCACTATCCGGGCACGGTCTCGGAGGTGGTGGCGATCGAACCGGAGGCCACCCTGCGGGAGGTGGCCAGAGCCGCTGCGGCGCGTGCGGAGGTGCCGGTGGACCTGGTGCCCGGGGTGGCGGAGGCCCTGCCGGTCAAGAGCGAGGCGTTCGATACGGCGGTGGCGTCGCTGGTGCTGTGTTCCGTGTACGAGGTGCAGCGTGCGCTGGTGGAACTGCGGCGGGTGCTGCGTCCGGGCGGTGAGCTGCGGTTCTTCGAGCACGGGCGGGCCGCGGGGCGGGGGCTGCGGGCAGTGCAGTGGTCGCTGGACCGGACGGTCTGGCCGTTGCTGATGGGCGGCTGTCACACCGGCCGGGACCCGTTGGGCGAGATCCGGACGGCCGGGTTCGAGGTGCTGCGGGTGCGCCGGCTGAAGGTGCCGGAGCGCGGGCCGACGCTGCCGACGTCACCGGCGGTGCTGGGCGCGGCCCGGCGGCCGGCCGGCTGACCGGTCCGCGTCGCGGCCGTCAGACCGTCCAGGTGCGCAGCTCGTCCGCGATGGTGCGGATGTCGGCCGTGCCCGCCTTGACGAGGCGGGCGAGGTCGCGGACCTGCTCGGGAGAGATGGTGATCTTCAGTCCACTGGCGACGAGATAGCCGTAGGCCACGGCGGTCGCGAACATGGCGTTCGAGCGCTCCAACGCCGGTACCCGGAGCAGGAGTTGCAGGAGGGATGCGGCCCGTTCCTGGGGCTCGGTGTAGACGGGCACGCCGAATATCTCGGCCTCATGGCGGCTGACGGCGGCCACCAGAGCGCCCCAGTCGGTGACCTGGGGGTCTCCGGGGGTGTGCTGTTCGGCGATGAGAAGGAGCCAGGCGAGGTCGATGCGCAGCGTCACGTGGTGCCCGGCAGTCCTTCGTGGTGGGTGGGGGTCGCGGCACCCTCGGCACCGCCCGGTTCCAGGCCGAATTCCTCGGCGAAGACGCGCTCGTACTGCTTCATGAAGTCGGAGGCGGCCTCGACGAAGGTCTGGCCCACCTCACCGGCGTCCTTGAGGACGAGCTCCTCGATATAGCGGTTCATGCTCACTCCCCGCTGCAGGGCGCGCTCCCGCGCCGCTTCGGCGGTGGCCTCATCCACGCGGACGTTCAGTTGCGTCTTCGCCACCCCTCCAAGCTAGCGCGCATCCGCTAGCAGCGGCAAGCGGCGGCTGGGGTGCGAGGGGGCGGGGCGGGAGGCGCGAGTGACTGACGGTGCACTGGAAGATCCGGTCGCGGGCGACAGGTACGGGGCCGGCGCCGCGGCCGCCCGGTCACACCGCACACAGGAAGCCGCCCGCCCGGAGGCCGCGCGGTGCGGTCGTCGGGCAGGCGGGCGGCACCCAGCGGGCCAGGGTCTGCTTGTAGCCGAAGTCCTGGGTCCAGTAGGCCCGGAGCTTGCCGCCCAGGGCGACACCTATGCCGGTGGCCTTGGAGTGGCAGCCGAGGAGGTTGGCCCGGTGGCCGGGGCTGTGCATCCAGGCGTCGAACGCGCCTTGCGGCGTCCTCGGCCAGGCGTCGATGTTCTCCCCGGAGGCGTCGTCGTATCCCTGCGCCTCCATCCGCTCCTTGGGGCCCTTGCCGTCGGGGCCGGTGTGCGCGTAGAAGCCGTGGGCCGCCATGTCCTGGCTGTGCAGCCGGGCCGCCTTGTCCATGCGCGGGTCGCGGTGCAGGGGCGCGCAGCCGTGCTGCTTCCTGGCGTTGTTGACGAGTCGGTTGATCTCCGCCTCGTAGCGTTCGACCTTGCTGGTGCCGCGCTTGGTGGCGGTCGGCGTGGCCGCGGGAGCGGACGGCTGCCCACCCGGCTCGGCCGTGGCGGTACCGGACCGCGAGGACGGCGGGAAGGCCTCACTGGCCTTCGCGTCGTCGTGGGACTGGAACACGGCCAGCGAGCCGGCGAGAACTCCGACCGCGCCCACGATACCGAGCGGAATCATCCTGGCCCGGCGCCGGTGCGCACCACGCGTCTCACGCTTCGGCGAAGAGAATTTCACGTTCAACTAAATCGTCTCCATGGGGGGATACCGGAAGGGAAAGGGGCGGACACAAGGAAGGGCCGCCACTGCCCATAGGCTCGCGCGGCAAACCGAACTGCCTTTCCGAGAACGGCATTACCGTAACAAAACAATGAGCCGCCGGATCCCGGCCAATGAAGTGTGACGGTCCGCCCGGTGCGGCCGGCATGCCGGAACACGCCCGCTTTTCACCGCTCTTCGAACCCCTGGCACGCTCCCCCGATCACCCCTGCAATACCGCCCCCACACATCAACGACGCCTTCATATACGCGAGTTCACCGGAGGGGCCTCCGAGGAATCCGATATGCCCGAATAGGAGATCGGGGCCACCGACGAAAAACCGCCGCCTCGGCGGCACTTGCACGGGATACCCGCGGCAGTACGGCGTCCGGCCTGAAGAATCCGCGCACCACGGAACCCGCCCCCACGCGCACCAGGGAAAGGAAATCGCGGGCCCAGCCACAGAAAATGTACGCCTGGGCGGCGACCGGAGACCCGGCACGGATATCGAGTTTCCTCTGTGATATCCGGGGGTGCATTTTCCCCGTGTCCGCACGGGACTTCCGGGAGCAGCCGGGCACGGGCACCCGGAGGCCAAGGGCGGAGCCGCTCATCGACCCCGGCACTCATCGGCCCCGGCGCTCATCGGCCACGAGGCCCCTCGGCCCCGGCGCCCGCGTGCCGCTGCCGCTGCCACCGGAGCGGATGCCGCACGATGTGATCCGTCGTCAGGCCCTCAGGAGGACCACGCCGTGTCCGTCCCAGCCCCCGTCCCGCATCTGAAGCGCAGTCTGCGGCGCTTCGACATCATGGCGATGGGCGTCGCCGCAGTGATCTCGTTCGATGTGATCGGGCAGATCGCGGCCGGGGGCGGGGAGGCAGTCGTCTGGATCGCCGTGATCGCGGTGGCGTTCCTGGTGCCCTACGCCCTGGTCTTCGCCGAGACCGGGGCCGCGTTCCCGCAGGAAGGCGGGCCGTATGTCTGGGTGGAGGTGGCCTTCGGCCGGCCGGCGGCCGCGCTGACCACCATGTTCTATTGGGTCACCAATCCCGTCTGGCTCGGTGGTTCGCTGGTCTTCGTGGCCGCGCAGGCCTGGGACGGCTTCGTCTTCCCGCTCGGCTCGGGCACGGTGGCCGACCACGCGTTCAAGCTGGTCTTCATCTGGGCCGCCATTCTCACCGCGGTGGTCTCGCTGCGCCGCGGCAAATGGATCACCACGGCCGGCGCCGGGGCCAAGGTCCTGGCACTGGCCTTCTTCACCGGTACGGCGGTGGCCTACGGGATCCGGCACGGCTTCCGCGGTCTGGAGGGCGCCGGCTTCGCCCCCACCGGGGCGGGGTTCCTGGCGCTGGTGCCGGTATTGCTGTTCGCCTTCGTCGGGTTCGAGGCACCCAACGCGGCGGGGGACGAGATGCTGGACCCGCAGCGCGATGTACCGGTCGCGATCGGAGCGTCGGGAGCCATCGCGACCTGCTGCTATCTGCTGCCGGTGCTGGCCATCCTCTCTGCCGTACCGGCCGGCCGGGTCACCGGCGTCGGCGGCTTCATGGATGCCGCCCGGCTGGTCTTCGGGATCTACGGGGGCTGGCGCGGGCCGCTGCTGACCGGTGTCGCCGTGCTGTTCGTGGTGGCGCTGCTGACCCAGGGCAGCGCCTGGATGATCGTCGCCGACCGGATGCAGGCCATGGTGGCGGCCGACGGCGGGTTCTTCGGCCCGGGCCTGGGTGCCTTCCACCCGCGGCTGGGCACCCCCGTGCGGATGAATCTGCTCTCCGGCGTCACCGCCACCGCCTTCATGGTCGCCGCGATGAACCTGGCGAACGGGGACGCCTCGGCCGTCTTCGGCGTGGTGCTGGCCGTCGCGATCACCACGCTGCTGCTGTCCTACCTCGCCGTGGTCCCCGCGCTGCTGGCACTGCGGCTGCGCCACCGCGAGGTGCCCCGGCCCTACCAGGTCCCGTTCGGCACCCGGGGCTTCACCGTCGCGACGCTGCTCGTCTACGCCTGGATCCTGCTCGGGTCGTGGGTGGCCCTGTTCCCCGGCTCCCTGGAGCAGCTCTTCGGGATCCCGTACGACTTCCGGGCGACCTGGGGCGTCTCCCGCCTCACCTTCGAGACGTTCACCCTCGGCACCGTCGCCTTGCTGCTCGTGGTCGCCGCCACCGGGTATCTGACGCAGCACGCGCGCGCCCGGCACCGGGACCACCAGGGCGCGGGCGGAACGGGCCGGTAGCGTCCGCCTGCCGGGCCCGGAGCTCGGCGGGAGTTGGCGCCGTCGGTCGGGAGGGCGCGCTGCCCAGGACGGCGGCGGTGCCCGTCGTCGCGAGCGGGCGCGGCGTACGCGGGCGAGCACCGCCGGAAGGGTACGGAGGCCGGGCCACCGGCGGCCCCCTGCGTCCGCGCCCGGACCTGCTACGCCGCTTCCTCCTGATGCCGTCCTCGTACTCGGCGGCGGTCAGCAGGTCGTCGAGTTCCTTCGGGTCGGACATCGTGATCACCATCAGCGAGTCGGAAACCGTTCGCCGGGCAGGCCGGCGCTCTGCTTGGCTCGTCCCATGAGTGATCTTCACATCCGCCACGCCACCCTCTCGGACATCGATGCCGTGCTGCGCTTCTGGCGCGAAGCCGCGGAAGGCACGAGCATCAGCGACGACCACGACGGAGTGGCCCGCCTCATCACCACGGACCCCGAAGCCCTGCTCCTCGCGGAGCGCGACGGCCTCCTCACGGGGACCGTGATAGCCGGCTTCGACGGATGGCGCTGCTCCGCGTACCGGCTCGCCGTGCACCCGGACTGCCGCCGGCAGGGAGTCGCCACCGCGTTGATGGAAGCGGTGGAACAACGGTTCCTCGCCCTGGGCGGCCGACGGGTCGACGCCATGGTCCTGGAAGCCAACGACCGGGCACAGCGCACATGGGGCGCGGCCGGCTACCAGCGCGAGGACCACTGGCGGCGTTGGGTCAAGCCGCTGTGAACACCGGCGGCGCTGCCGGGCCGGGCGCTGATGCGCGGCCGAGAGGCGAGTGGGGCAACCGTCTCCTCGGCAGAGCGGTGCGCGTCGGAGTGCGCAGCCACCGCCCCCGGCCCGGGGCGGTGGGCGAACTCGCCCCGACCGCCTACTTTGCTGATCCTTTACCATGGAGTCTCCCTATACCCCGAGTGAAAGGTGTGTGAGCGTCCAGCCATGGACGAGCCTCCTAGTTGTCGATCATCGTTTCGACAGAGCGCGAACCTCCCGATCCTGTTCGATCATGGGACGGAGGTGACTCGATGACCGACCTGCTCTTTCTGGGCGTGGCGCTCCTTCTGACCCTGGCCTGCGGGGTCTTCGTCGCCGCCGAGTTCTCCCTGACGACCGTCGAGCGCAGCGACCTCGAACGCGCCGCCGAGCGCGGCGACCGGGGCGCGGACAGCGCCCTGAAGGCGGTCCGCGGCCTCACCTTCCAGCTCTCCGGTGCCCAGCTCGGCATCACCGTCACCGGCCTGGTCATCGGCATGCTCTCCAAGCCGGCCATCGCCACTCTGCTGGCGGGACCGCTGGACGCGATGGGCCTGTCGCGGGCGGTGGCGGATTCCGCCGCCCTGGTGCTCGGCACGGCGATCTCGACGGTCGTGCTGATGGTCGTCGGCGAGCTGGTCCCGAAGAACTGGGCCATCTCCAGCCCGCTGGTCATCGCGAAGAAGGTCGCCACCGCCCAGCGCGGCTTCAGCGCCGCCTTCAAGCCGCTGATCCGGCACCTCAACAACGCCGCGAACCGCATGGTCCGCCGGATGGGCCTGGAGCCCGCCGAGGAGCTGGCCTCGGCCCGCGGCCCGCAGGAGCTGGTGGCGCTGGCGCGGCACTCCGCCAAGGAGGGCGCGCTGGCGCCCGACACCGCCGAGCTGTTCGTCCGCACCCTCAATCTCGGCGATCTGACCGCGGAGAACGTGATGACACCGCGGGTGCAGGTGATCGCGCTGGAGGTGCAGTCCACCGCGGAGGACGTGGCCAACGCGACCCGGGCGACCGGGCTGTCCCGCTTCCCCGTCTACCGCGGCAGCCTCGACAGCGTCGTCGGGGTGGCGCACATCAAGGACGTCCTCGCCGTCCCGGCCGAGCGCCGGCCCCGGCACCCGGTCTCCGAGCTGGTGCGCGAGCCGTTGCTGGTGCCCACGACGCTGACCGTGGACCGGCTGCTGGACCGGCTCTCCGGCAAGCGCACGATGGCCGTGGTGATCGACGAATACGGCGGCACGGCCGGCGTGGTGACCCTGGAGGACATCGTCGAGGAGGTGGTCGGCGAGGTCCGCGACGAACACGACCCGATGGAGACCCCCGACCTGGCGCCGGCCGGCAGCGATGCCGAGGGCCGCAGCGTCTATCAGGCCGACGGCGCCGCCCGCACCGACCAGCTGGAACGGATCGGCCTGCGGCTGCCGGAGGGCCCGTACGAGACCCTGGCCGGCCTGATCGCCACCGAACTCGGCCGGATACCGGTCGCCGGCGACACCCTGGAGGTGGCCGGCTGGCGGATGGACGTACTCGACGCCGCCGGCCATCGTGCGGCGCGGGTGCTGCTGCACGCCCCGCGCCCCGGCAGCACCGGGGAGCAGGAGAAGGAGGCCCGCCGATGACCGCGCTCCAGCTTTTCGTGGGTCTGCTGACGCTGGTCGTCAACGCCTTCTTCGTGGGCGCCGAGTTCGCCCTGATCTCGGTGCGCCGCAGTCAGATCGAGCCGTACGCCGAGCGCGGTGACCGCCGGGCGACCAGCGTGCTGTGGGGTCTGCAGCATGTGTCGGCCCTGCTGGCGGCCGCCCAGCTGGGCATCACACTGTGCACCCTGGTGCTGGGCGCGGTCGCCGAACCGGCCATCGCGCATCTCCTGGAGCCGGTGTTCCACGCGGTGGGGATCTCGCAGACGCTGATCCACCCGATCTCGTTCGTGATCGCGCTGTCGCTGGCGACCTATCTGCACATGCTCTTCGGCGAGATGGTGCCGAAGAACGTCGCGCTGGCCGAGCCGGTCCGCACCGCCCTGCTGCTGGGGCCGCCGCTGGTCGCGCTGACCCGGGCGCTGCGCCCGGTGATCTTCGCGATCAACGCCCTCGCCAACGCGCTGCTCAAGCTGCTGCGGGTGGAGACCAGGGACGAGGTCGCCGCGACGTTCTCGGACGACCAGCTGGCGAAGATGGTCGAGGATTCCCGGGCGGCCGGGCTGCTCGACGAACGGGCGCAGGAACGGCTGCGGGACGCCCTGGAGCTGGGCCGCCGCCCGGTCAGGGACGTGGTGCTGCCGGTCGAGAAGGTCGTCTCCGCCCGGATGGGGACCACCGCCGAGGAGCTGGAGCAGCTGGCCGCCGAGTCCGGCTTCTCCCGCTTCCCCGTCGTCGACGACACCCGCCGCATCCTCGGCTATCTGCACGTCAAGGACGCGCTGGACGCCACGCCCCGCACGGTGCCCTTCCCGGTGTCCGCGCTGCGGCCGATCGCCCGGGTCAAGGCCTCGACGCCGCTGGACGACGTGCTGACCGCGATGCGCGGATCCCGTACGCATCTGGCCGCGGTGATCGGCGACGACGGGCGGCTGTCCGGGCTGGTGACGATGGAGGACGTCCTGCGCGAGGTGGTGTTGCAGCAGCCCGCGGCCTGACGACGGGGCGGCATCCCCCAGGCTCTGACCGATCGGTTAGATTGTTGACCGATCGGTCAGACGCGTTGTTGCGTGCTCGCCGGTCGCATCGCATCCGTGCGCGACGAGGGGGGCAGGAACATGGATCGCACCACGTGCTGCATAGCGGGCGGCGGACCGGCGGGGATGATGCTCGGACTGCTGTTGGCCAGGGCCGGCGTCGAGGTGACCGTCCTGGAGAAGCACCGCGACTTCCTGCGGGACTTCCGCGGGGACACCGTCCATCCGTCGACCCTGCGCCTGCTGGACGAACTCGGTCTCGGCGAGGCCTTCGCGCGGCTGCCGTTCGTCAAGCTGGAAGAGATGCGGGCGCATATCGGCACCACCTCGGTGGTGCTCAGCGATATGCGGCGCATCCCCGGCCGGCACAAGTACTTCGCCATGGTCCCGCAGTGGGACTTCCTCGATCTGCTGGCGCGGGCGGCCGCCGAGGAGCCGTGCTTCACGCTGCGGATGCGGACCGAGGTGACCGGGCTGCTGACCGACGGCGGCCGCGTCACGGGGGTGCGGTTCCGCGACGAGCACGGCAGCCCCGGCGAGCTGGCCGCGGATCTGACGGTCGCCTGCGACGGCCGGGACTCGCGGGTGCGGGAGGCGGCCGGGCTCCGGCAGCGGCTGTTCGAGGTGCCGATGGACGTCTGGCAGGTGCGGGTGGAGGCTCCCCCGAGCTCTCGACTGCTCCCCCACTCTCGGCTTCGCTCGAGCGGGGGGGACCCCCATGCGCAGGGGGGACCCCCATGCCGACGCCCTCAAGGACGGCCGGGTCTTCGCGCGCTTCGGCGGCGGCCAGGCGGCCGTCACGATGGACCGCGGCGCGTACTACCAGACGTCCTATCTGATCGAGAAGGGCCGGGACGCGGAGCTGCGCACCCAGGACGTCCAGTGGCTGCGCGACCGGCTCGGGGCGCTGTTCGACTGGGACGACGAGGTGACCGGCGCCATCGCCTCATGGGACGACGTCAAGCTGCTGGAGGTGACCTTCGGGAGGCTGCGGCGCTGGTACCGGGACGGCCTGCTGTGCATCGGGGACGCCGCGCACACCATGTCGCCGGTCGGCGGGTTGGGCGTCGGCCTGGCGCTGCAGGACGCGGTCGCGGCGTCCCGGATCCTGGCGGCACCGCTGCGCCGCGGCACGGTCCGGGTGGCCGACCTGGCGCGGGTGCAGAAGCGGCGGCAGCTGCCGACGGCCGTGCTGCAGAAGGCCCAGCAGGCCGAGCACACGATGATCCGTTCCGCGCTGGCCGGCACGCTCGACGGCGACCGGCTGCCGGTGCCGATGCGGCTGCTGCGGCGGGTGCCGCCGCTGCGGACGGTGTCCGGCTGTCTGGGCGGGTTCGGGATCCGCCCGGAGCGGGCCCCCGGGTTCGCCCGGGTCAGGCCCGGCGCTCGATCGCGTTGAGGGTGAACTCCTCCAGCTCCGCGGCCGCGGCGTCCAGGTCCAGTTCCGGGTGGGCCAGCCAGTGCGCGATCACCCCGTCGATCGATCCGCCGATCGCCAGGGCGATGGTCTGGACATCGAACTCGCGCAGTACGCCGGCCTTCTGACCTGCTGTCAGCAGTTCGGCGAGGGCCTGCCAGCGGCCGTGGGTGTCGTGCGAGCCGGGCGTCTTGAGCCGGGTTCCTCCCCCACTCTCGGCTTCGCTCGAGCGGGAGGTGCCCCCACCGTCGTCGAGCAGCATCTCGGTGATCACGCGCACCTGGCGGCGGTTGGCCTGCTGGTAGCCGATCATCGCCCGCACATAGGCGATGACCGCCTCCCGCGGGCCGTCCGCCCGGGCCAGCCGCTCGGTGACGTAGGCGCCGAACTGCTCCATCACCTGCTCCAGCGCCGCGCGGGTCAGGTTGTCCTTCGAGGAGAAGTGGTAGAGCACCGCGGCCTTGGACACCCCGGCGCGCTCGGCGATCGCCGACAGCGAGGTGGCGGGGTGGCCGCGGGTGGAGATCAGGTCGATGGTGGCGTCGATCAGCTGTTGGCGGCGGGCCCGTTCGGTGAAGGTCGGCGCGTCGGGACCGTCGCCCCGGCGAGGAGTCATCGCGCTGCCACCTGTGCCTTTCCTCGCCCTCTCGACGAGATCAGACCGTACACCGCGGGCGCCGTGGGCATCAGCGGGGACCGGGGCATACCGCGCGGTATGGCGAGCGGTAGGATCACCGCGCCATGGAGATGAATGCGCAATACACCAGTTTCGTCGCGGTCGGCGACAGCTTCACCGAAGGCATGTCGGACGGCTTGCCGGACGGCTCGTACCGCGGCTGGGCCGATCTGCTCGCCGCCCGGCTGGCGGCCGCCTCGCCCGGGTTCCGGTACGCCAATCTCGCGGTGCGCGGCAAGCTCATCGGGCAGATCGCCGACGAGCAGTGCGGGCCGGCCGCCTCGATGGGCGCCGACCTGGTGACGCTGGTCGGCGGGCTCAATGACGTCCTGCGGCCCCGTTGCGAGGTGGAGCAGGTGTGCGCACGGTTCGAGGAGGCCGCGGCGCTGCTGGCGCGCGGCGGCGGGCAACTGGTGCTGATGCGCAGTCCGGGCCGGCAGGGCCCGGTGCTGGAGCGCTTCCGGCCGCGGATGGAGCAGCTCTTCGCCTGGATCGACGAGGTGGCCGCGCGGCACGGCGCGGTGGTCGTGGACCTGTACGCGTCGCGGGCGCTGTCCGACCCGCGACTGTGGGCCGATGACCGGCTGCATCTGAACGCCGAGGGGCACCGCCGGGTGGCGGAGGCCGTCTGGCAGACGCTCGGACTGCCCGCCGCCGCGGACTGGGACGCGCCGCTGCCGGCCGCCGCGCCGCCGGGCTGGGGTGCGCGGCGCACCGCGGATCTGCGCTTCGCGCGCGAGCATCTGGTGCCGTGGATAGGCCGGCGGCTCACCGGCCGCTCCTCGGGCGACGGCCGTCCCGCGAAGCGCCCCGAGCTGCTGCCGTACGAGGGCTGATCGCCCGCTCGTCACCGGGCGCCGCACCCGCCGCCGCGGCTTGGAGGAACGTACAGCCGGGACCGGGGCGCTGGCCTGCGCAAACCGCCAGTAGACTCTGACCACGTGACTGCTGTGTCTGCGAAGCCTCGCATCCCCAATGTCCTGGCCGGCCGCTACGCCTCCGCGGAGCTGGCCGTGCTGTGGTCCCCCGAGTACAAGGTCAAGCTGGAGCGGAAGCTCTGGCTCGCCGTGCTGCGCGCGCAGAAGGACCTGGGGGTGGAGGTCCCCGAGCAGGCGCTGGCCGACTACGAACGGGTCCTGGAGACCGTCGACCTGGCCTCCATCGCCGAGCGCGAGAAGGTCACCCGGCACGACGTCAAGGCCCGCATCGAGGAGTTCAACGCCCTGGCCGGCCATGAGCAGGTCCACAAGGGCATGACCTCCCGCGACCTGACGGAGAACGTCGAGCAGCTGCAGGTGCGGCTGTCCCTGGAGCTGATGCGGGACCGTACGGTCGCCGTGCTGGCGCGCCTGGGCTCGCTGGCCGCCCAGAACGCCGAGCTGGTGATGGCGGGCCGCTCGCACAACGTCGCGGCGCAGACCACGACGCTGGGCAAGCGCTTCGCGACCGCGGCCGACGAGCTGCTGGTGGCGTACGGCCGGCTGGAGGATCTGCTCTCCCGCTACCCGCTGCGCGGTATCAAGGGCCCGGTCGGCACCGCTCAGGACATGCTCGACCTGCTCGGCGGGGACGCCGCCAAGCTCGCCGACCTGGAGCAGCGGATCGCCGCACACCTCGGCTTCGGCCAGGCCTTCACCTCCGTCGGCCAGGTCTACCCGCGCTCGCTCGACTACGACGTGGTGACCTCGCTGGTGCAGCTGGCCGCCGCCCCGTCCTCGCTGGCCAAGACGATCCGGCTGATGGCCGGGCACGAGCTGGTCACCGAGGGCTTCAAGCCCGGCCAGGTCGGCTCCTCGGCGATGCCGCACAAGATGAACACCCGCTCCTGCGAGCGCGTCAACGGCCTGATGGTGATCCTGCGCGGCTACGCCTCGATGGCCGGTGAGCTCTCCGGTGACCAGTGGAACGAGGGGGATGTGTCCTGCTCGGTGGTGCGCCGGATCGCGCTGCCGGACTCGTTCTTCGCGCTGGACGGCCTGCTGGAGACGTTCCTGACCGTGCTCGACGAGTTCGGCGCCTTCCCCGCCGTCATCGCCCGCGAGCTCGACCGCTACCTGCCCTTCCTCGCCACCACGAAGGTGCTGATGGGTGCGGTGCGTGCCGGTGTGGGCCGCGAGGAGGCGCACGAGGCGATCAAGGAGAACGCGGTCGCGTCGGCGCTGGCCATGCGCGAACAGGGCGCGGAGCGCAACGAGCTGCTGGACAAGCTGGCCTCGGATGCGCGGATCCCGCTGGACAAGACGCAGTTGGACGCCCTGATGGCGGACAAGCTCTCCTTCACGGGTGCGGCGGCCGACCAGGTGGCGTCCGTCGTCGCCCGGATCGAGGAGATCGCCAAGCAGCACCCGGAGGCCGCGGCGTACACCCCCGGCTCGATCCTCTGACACGAGGGCCCGTGCGTTTCACCCCCGAAGAGCTGGAAGCCGCTCGCGACCGCCTCGTCCCCGACGTGGCCGCGAGCGGTCTTCGCGTGCTCTTCTGCGGTATCAATCCCGGGCTGATGTCGGCGGCCTCCGGCCACCACTTCGCCCGGCCCGGCAACCGGTTCTGGCCGGTCCTGCACGCCGCCGGGTTCACCCCGCGGCAGTTCCGGCCCGCCGAGCAGGACGAGCTGCTCGCCCATGGCCTCGGGATCACCAATGTGGTGGCGCGGGCGACGGCCAAGGCCGACGAGCTGACCGCACAGGAGTACCGCGAGGGCGGCCGGCTGCTGGCCGAGAAGGTGGCCCGGCTGCGCCCCCGTTGGCTCGCCGTCGCCGGTGTCACGGCGTACCGCGTCGCCTTCGACGACAAGAAGGCCGCGATCGGGCCGCAGCAGCGGATGCTGGGCGACACCCGCATCTGGGCGCTGCCCAATCCCAGCGGCCTGAACGCCCATTGGACGGTGGCGGCCATGGCGGAGGAGTACGGGCGGCTGCGCGCCGCGGCGTTCGCGGAGGGCGGCGGCGCATAGGGCGCAGAGCGGCGGCGCATAAGGACGTCCGCCGTTCGGCCGGGCGTCATTTCGAAGGCATGTACATGCCCGGGTGACAGTTCTACTCTGACGCCGCCCGCGCAGCCCTCCCCCCTTGTACGGAGACTCCCGTGCCCGCTACGCCCGCGTCACCTTCCCCCGCCGACTCCCCCGCCTCCCACCGCGGCCGCCGCAAAATCACCGCCCTCGCCGCAGCGTTCACCCTCGCCACCGCCGGTCTCGGCGTCTGGGCCGGCAACAGCTTCGGCGCCCAGCCGGCCGCGGCCGCGACCGCCGTGCCCACCCCCGACCACGTGGTCGTGGTGGTCTTCGAGAACCACGCCTACGACCAGGTGATGGGCAGCTCCAGCGCCCCGTACATCAACTCCCTGGCCTCCGGCGGCGCAAGCCTGACCGCGTCCTACGCCGAGACCCACCCCAGCCAGCCCAACTACTACGCCCTCTTCTCCGGCGACACCCAGGGCGTCACCGACGACAGCTGCGTCACCCCGGGGTTCAGCAACGCCCCCAACCTCGCCTCCGAGGTGACGGCGGCCGGCAAGTCCTGGGCGAGCTACAACGAGTCGCTGCCGTCCGAGGGCTCGACCACCTGCAAGAGCGGCAACTACGCGCAGAAGCACAACCCGTGGTTCGGCTTCAGCAACGTCTCCACCAACTCGGCCCACACCTTCGGCGCCTTCCCCAGCGACTTCACGAAGCTGCCCACCGTGTCGTTCGTGGTGCCGAACCTGTGCAGCGACATGCACGACTGCTCGGTGTCCACCGGTGACACCTGGCTCAAGAACAACCTCAAGAGCTACGCCGACTGGGCCAAGACCCACAACAGCCTGCTCCTGGTCACCTTCGACGAGGACAACCGGCTCAGCGGCAACCGCATCGCGACCGTGCTGTACGGCCAGTCCGTGCAGGCGGGCTCCACCTCGGCCAGCACCTACAACCACTACGACGTGCTGCGCACCCTCGAGGACATGTACGGCACCTCGCACGCGGGCCACGCCGCCGACGCCAAGGACATCGACGGCATCTGGGCCGGCTGACCCGTGTATCTCACAGACGGCCGCCCGGCACCCGCCACCTCCGGCACGCCGGGCGGCCGGCGCACCCGCAGAATCCGCCGCGCCGGAGCCGCCGTACCCTCCACGGTGCTGGTCCTGGGCACCGTCAGCCTCATCACCGACATCTCCTCGGAGATGGTCACCGCCGTGCTCCCGCTGTACCTCGTCGCCGAACTCGGCCTGTCCCCGCTGGGATTCGGCGTGCTGGACGGGATCTACAACGGGGTGAGCGCGCTGGTCCGGCTGGTGGGCGGGCGGCTGTCGGACCGGGGCGGGGGCGGCGGCCACAAGGCGGTGGCCGCGGTGGGGTACGGGCTCTCCGCCCTGTGCAAGCCGTTGTTGCTGATGGTGCACTCGCTGCCGTTGATCGGGGCGGTGCTGGCGGTGGACCGTACCGGCAAGGGGCTGCGGACCGCCCCGCGGGACGCGATGATCTCCCTGGCCGCCGAACCGGCCGTCCGTGGGCGGGCGTTCGGGGTGCACCGGGCCATGGACACGGCCGGTGCGCTGTGCGGGCCGCTGGTGGCGTTCGTGCTGCTGCGGGTGGCGGCCGAAGGCTATGACGCGGTCTTCACGGTCAGCTTCTGTGTGGCCGTACTGGGCGTGGTCGTGCTGCTGCTGTTCGTGCCGCGCCGCGTCCCGGCCGAGGCCGCTGCCGAGACCGACGTCGAACGGGCTCCGGCCACCCCGCGGACGCCGGTGCGCGCCCTGCTGAAGCGGCCGGAGGTGCGCCGGCTGACCGGGTGTGCGGTGCTGCTGGGGCTGACCACCGTCAGCGACTCGTTCCTCTATCTGACCCTGCAGCGGCGGCTGGAGCTGCCGACGGGGTGGTTCCCGCTGCTCCCCCTGGGCACGGCCGCGGCGTTCCTGCTGCTGGCGGTGCCGTTGGGGGCCGTCGCCGACCGGATCGGCCGCCGCCGGCTGTTCCTCTGCGGGCATCTGGCGCTGCTGTGTGCCTACGGGCTGCTGCTGGTCCCCACGGCCGGCGGGACGGTCCTGGTCGGTGCCGTGCTCGGGCTGCACGGTGCCTTCTACGCGGCCACCGACGGAGTGCTGGCGGCGGCGACCGCCGATGCGGTGCCCGAGGACGCGCGCGGCAGTGGGCTGGCCGTGGTGCAGACCGGCCAGACCGCCGCCCGCTTCGTCTGCTCCCTCGCCTTCGGCGCCGCCTGGACCGCCTGGGGCGACCGCACCGCCGTGCTCACCGCGGCCCTCGGCCTGGCGCTCGCGGCGTCCCTCAGCGCCCTCCTCCTGCGCCGTGCCGTCCCGGCACCGGCCCCGAACTCCCCCTCGGAGCAAGCACGGTGACCCACACCCCCTTGAGCCTCAGCGCACGCCTGTCCCTCCTGCTCGTCGCCGTGCTCGTGCTCGGCGGGGTCGCCGTCGGCGCGACCCTGCACGCCGCTGGGCGCGCCGCCCGCAAGGAGCACGCCCCGGCGGGCGGTCCCGCGGTCGCCTCCGGGGCCGTGCGCCTGGACGACCCGCGCCGCGTCTTCTTCCGGACCATGGCCTGGGGCCCGCACCGCGACGAGATCACCGCTGTCCCCGCGGACCGTCCCACCGGCCCGCGCACCGCCTCCGGCGTCCGCTGCCTGCGCTTCCACGCGGCCGCCGGCACCGGGATCTGTCTCCAGGCCGTCCGCGGCGCACTCCGCGACACCTACCGGGCCGTGATCCTCGACCACCGCCTGCGCCCGCTGCACCGCTACGACCTGGCCGGCACCCCCACCCGCGCCCGGGTCTCCCCCAGCGGCCGTACCGTCGCCTGGACCGTCTTCGTCAGCGGCGACTCCTACGCGGGTACCGCCTTCTCCACCCGCACCTCCATCGTCGACACCCGCGGCCGGCATCTGGACGCCAACCTGGAGACCTACGCACTGACCGTGGGCGGGCGCGCGGTGCATGCGGCCGACATCAATGTCTGGGGCGTCACCTTCGCCGACGACACGCACTTCTATGCCACCGTCGCCACGGCCGGGAAGACCTACCTCGTCCGCGGCGACCGCACCACCCGGACCCTCCGGGCGCTGCATCCCAACGTCGAATGCCCCTCGCTGTCCCCCGACGGCACCCGTCTCGCGTACAAGAAGCGCGTCAAGGGCGCCGACCCGGACGCGCCGTGGCGTTTGTACGTGCTCGATCTGCGCACCCTGCACGAGTCCGCGACCGGTGAACACCGCAACGTCGACGACCAGGCCGCCTGGCGCGACGACCACACCCTGGTCTACTCCCTGCCGGGCGACTTCGGCTCGGACCTGTGGACCGTCCCGGCCGACGGCTCCGGCGCCCCGCACCGGCTCGTCACCGCGGCGCTCGCCCCCGTCTTCCCCCGCTGACACCGCCTCCGCGTCACCTCCCCTCCCCCACCGCCACCAGCAGTTGGAAGGGCAGCTCCCGGCCGCCCTGCCCCACGCCCACCCCGATCCAGCGGCTCTGCACCCGCCAGCCGTGCATCCGCGGCACATATCCGCACAGCGTGTCCAGCGGTGGGCGGACGGGCAGTCCCCTCGCCGTCCGCTCCAACTCCTCGACGAGATCGACCGTCCGGGGCTCGCCCCACCGTAAGGACAACGCCGCTACCAGCGCGGACAGTTCGGCCTCGAACTCCTCCGCCGTTTCGGCCACCTCGGCGAGGTCGGCGTCCCAGAACTCCTGGCTGACCCGCAGCCCGGCTATGTGGAACCCCGGCCCGCTCTCGACCATGGCGGACCGGCCCGGAACGGCAGGGAAGTCCTGGAGCCGCAACCGGTCGATGGTGGCCAGATACGCGTCGATGGTCATGCCGTCAGTAAACCGCCCGGGTCTGACAATTGGCCCTCCCGAGCCGTGCGGGGGCGCCCCGGCCCGCTGCCGGGAACGCCGGTGCCGGGGTCATGCCCCTGCCGTCAGACCGTTGATCATGCGGCCGAGGAGGCGGTCGAAGACGGCTTGCGGTGCCGGTTCGTCGCGCGTCACCTCCAGGGCCTGTGCGAGATGGGGAAGAGTGCCGGCGGCGGCGGACCGGAGGTAGCGGGCCTGTGCGTCGAGGAGGTCGCCGGAGGTGCGGCCGGCGGCCTCGATCGCCCGCTCCTGGGCGAGTTCGTACAGCACGTGGCTGGCCACGAAGCCGGTCAGCAGGCTGAAGGTCTCCAGCCTCGCCCGGGCGTCCAGGCCGGCGGGGGCGAGGACGGCGAGGGTGTACTCCCAGACGGCGAGGGTGTTCGGGCCGAGCGTCTGCTGAGCGGGAAGTGCGCCGGGCAGCCAGGGGTGGCGATGCATGATCGCGCGCTGTTCATGGGCGATCCGGCTCAGGTCGGCGCGCCAGTCGCCGGAGGGTTCGGGCGGCAGCCGGTGGTCGCCGCTCACGTGGTCGATCATCAGCTCCAGCAGCGTCTCCTTGTTGGGGACGTAGCTGTAGAGGGACATCGCCCCCGCTCCGATCCGGCCGGCGACCGCGCGCATCGTGACGGCGGCCAGCCCTTCGGCGTCGGCCAGGGCAACGGCCTCGGCGGTGATCGCGGCGCGGTCGTGCGCCGGCGGCCTGCCGCGTCGCGGGCGTTCGGCCCGCGACCAGAGCAGCTCGGGGTCCACCCCGGTACGACGGCCGGATGAGCCTCCTGTACGGGCCACGGCAACCTCTCCTCGGTTCTGGGACCATCCCACCACACGCTATTCTCGTACAACGTACTGGAAATATCGCGGAGACCGCTCCAGGAATCGAGGCACCATGACGACGGCGACGCACCACCCGTCCGCAAAGAAGCCGCCCCTGTCCACCCGCGCCATGCGACGCGTCCTGCGGGGCCTGCCGCCCAAGCGCCACGACATCGCCTACGAGCCCGGTCTCGCGGTACCCGCCGCCGACGGCAGCACCCTGCTGACCGACCACTACTTCCCCCTGGCCGACGGCGACTTCCCCACGCTGCTGGTCCGCTCGCCGTACGGCCGGGGCTTCCCCTGGGCGCCGATGTACGGCGTGCTCTTCGCCGAACAGGGCTTCCACGTCGTGCTGCAGAGCTGCCGCGGCACCGGAGGGTCCGGCGGCGCGTTCGACCTGTGGCGCCACGAGGCCGCCGACGGCCGGGCCACCGTCGACTGGCTGCGGGAACAGCCCTGGTTCACCGGTGCGTTGGGGACGATCGGCGCCAGCTACCTCGGCTACGTCCAGTGGGCACTCGCCCTGGAGCCGCCGCCGGAGCTGCGCGCGATGGTGGTCCACGTCGGCCTGCACGACATGCACCGCTACTTCTACCCCGCGGGCGCGCTCGCCCTGGAGAACACCCTCACCAGCACCATGGGCCTGACGAGCCAGCACCGGGGCACGCGGAACCTGCTGCGGGGATCCCTGCGGCTGCAGCGCCACCTGCCGAAGATCCAGCGGAACCTGCCGCTCGGCGAGGCGTACGTACCCGGTCTCGGCGGCCGGGTGCCGTTCCTGGAGGACGCGTTGGCGCACCCCGACCCGGAGGACGCCCACTGGCAGGGGGTGGACATGGGGGTCGCGGCCGAACGCCAGACCGTGCCGACCTGCCTGGTCACCGGCTGGCACGACGTGGGCCTGGACCAGACCCTCCAGCAGTACGGCAGACTGCGGCGGGCCGGCTGCGACGCCGCTCTGCTCGTCGGCCCCTGGACGCACCACTCCGCACTGCAAGAGGGCTGGCCCGAGGTCTTCGCCGAGAGCCTCGCCTGGCTGCGGGCCCACCTGTGCGACGACCCGTCCGGCCTGCGCAGGACGAGGGCACGCGTCCACGTGGGCGGCCGGCAGGCGTGGCAGGACCTTCCCGACTGGCCCCCGGCAACGACGGGCCGGCACTGGTACCTCGACGGCGACGGCACCCTGCGCACCCGGATACCGGAGAACACGTCGGCGGCCGGGTCCTTCCGTTACGACCCGGCCGACCCGACCCCCTCGGTCGGCGGTCCCCTGCTGTCCGGCAAGGCCGGGTATCAGGACAACACCGCTCTGGAGGCCAGGGACGACGTGCTGACCTTCACCACCGCGCCGCTCACCGAGCCGGTCGACGTCCTCGGACCGGTCCGTGTGGAACTGCGGGTCACCACGGACACCGGCCATGCCGATGTCTTCGCCCGGCTCTGCGACGTCGACGACCGGGGCCGCTCGACCAACGTCTGCGACGGGCTGCGACGACTGCGGCCCGTCGCACCCACGGACACCACCGAAGCCGCCCCGGCGGCGGTCACGGTGGCGATGAGTTCCACCGCCCACCGCTTCCCCGCGGGACACCGGATCCGTCTCCAGGTCAGCGGCGGCGCCCACCCCCGCTTCGCCCGCCACACCGGCACCGGCGAGCCGCCCGCGACGGCCACCCGGCTCCTGCCGTCCGAGGTCGCGCTCCACCACCCGTCCCGACTGGTCCTTCCCGTCGCGGAAGAGGAGCCCGCGGGCACCGGCCCCGCACACTGACCGGGCCACCGGCGCCCTCGCCGTCCCGCGGCGGCGAGGGCGGCGTCCGTACCGTTCCTCCGCCGCGGGTTCGCGCCGGGGCGGGCTCCTGGGCCGCCCCTGTGGGGCTCGCCGCCCACCCGGCGACCGGCTACGATCCGCCACACACGCAAAGCGAGGGAGACGAACGTTGGGGCGGCTCACCGGCGGGGACCCCTCTCTGCTGCGACGGATCAACTCCGCTGTGGTGCTGCATGCGTTGCGCGCCGCCGACTCCCCCACGCTCACCCATCTCGTCCAGGTGACGGGCCTGTCCCGGCCGACCGTCGAGGGCGTGGTCGAGGGCCTGATCGAAACCGGTCTGGTGGTGGAGGCGGCCGCCGAGGAGGGCGGGACGCGCCGCCAGGGACGGCCGGCCCGCCGGTTCCGGTTCCGTACGGAGGCCGGCCATCTGCTGGGCATCGAGATCGGCCCGCACCGCGTCGCGGCCCTGCTGTCCGATCTGAGCGGCCAGGTGCTGGACACCGCGCACCGCCCCGTGGAGGAGGCGGCACCGGCCGACGAGCGGCTGGAGCGGGTCCGCACCGTGGTGGCCGATCTGCTGCGCCGTACGGGCGTGCCCCGCAGTTCGCTGCGGGCCGTCGGGGTGGCCGGTCCCGGCATCGTGGAGGCGGACGGCACCGTACGGCTGAGCACGGCGCTGCCGGGCTGGACGGGTCTGCCGCTGGGCGAGCGGCTGCGGCGGTCGTTCCGCTGCCCGGTGCTGGTCGAGAACGACGCGAACGCCGCCGCGGTGGCCGAGCACTGGCAGGGCGCCGCCACCGCCTCCGATGACATCGTTTTCGTGCTGGCGGGGCTCAGCCCGGGCGCCGGCTCGCTGATCGGCGGCCGCCTGCACCGGGGC
This sequence comes from Streptomyces caniferus, assembly GCF_009811555.1. Classification (GTDB taxonomy): domain Bacteria; phylum Actinomycetota; class Actinomycetes; order Streptomycetales; family Streptomycetaceae; genus Streptomyces; species Streptomyces caniferus. The sequence continues at coordinate 542,383 of NZ_BLIN01000003.1, forward strand.
TTCGGCGGGGCCGCCGGGGAGATCGGCGCCCTGCATCTGCTCGGCCGCGAGGCGACACCGGAGAAGCTGCTGTCGACGACCGGCGAGCCGCTGCACCCCCTGGACGAGGCGCAGGTAGCGGCCGTCTTCGCCGCGGCGCGGGAGGGCGACGCACAGGCACGCGACGCGGTCGACCGGTTCGTCCGGCGGCTGGTGCACGATGTCGCGGCGCTGGTGCTGGCACTCGACCCGGAGCTGGTGGTGATCGGCGGCTGGGCGGCCGGGCTGGACGGCGTACTGGAGCCGCTGCGCCGGGAGTTGGCGCGCTACTGTCTGCGCCCGCCGCAGGTCGCCCTGTCCCAGCTGGGCGAGGCGGCGGTCGCCACCGGGGCGCTGCGGCTCGCGCTCGATCATGTCGAGGGCGAGCTCTTCGCGGTGGAGAGCACGGTGACGGGCCGCGGCACGAGCCCGGAGGCGGTGACCGGCCGGCGCTGAACCGACGGCCGGGACGGAAGGACGCCGAGCCACCGGTCCCTACCGGCCGACCAGCCGGCCGGGACGGACCGCCGCCCGGCCTGCACCCGCACGAGAACGGGCCCCCACCGGAACGCTCTCCGGTGCGGGCCCGGGCGCCTCTGAGGTCGGGCGCCTCAGCCCGCGAGCAGGGCGACCGCGTCGCTCTCGCCGAAGGTCAGACGGCAGGTGTCCGCACGGTAGGTGGAGACCGCCACGGCAGCCGTACGGCCCCCGGAGACATAGCGGGTGGTGACCACCAGGACGGGCGCGCCGGGCAGCCGGTCCAGTTCCCTGGCGTCCTCCGCACGGGCCGAGCCGAGCTCGACGGTACGGTCCTGGCCGTCCAGCTCCAGCGTCTGCAGCTCATGGAGCACCGCGCGGGCCCGGGCCGGGGCGCTGAGCGAGGCGGCCGGCGCCCAGCCCGGTACCGCGGCCGCGGGGACATACAGCAGCTCGGTCGCGACGGGCCGGCCGTGCGTGACCCGGCTGCGGCGCACGACGTGCACCGGGTCGCCGGGCGCCGTCGCCAGCAGACCGGCCACCGCGGCGGGCACCGCGTCGCTCTCGACGGCGTCGACCGGCTGCCAGTCGTCACCGGCGGCGCCGGGCCAGGTGTGACGGACGGGGTCGACGGCCACGCCGACCCGCGGCGGTGCGACCGTGGTGCCGACACCGCGGCGGCGCTGGAGTCTGCCTTCCAGCTCCAGCTGTTCGAGCGCCTGCCGCAGCGTGGCCCGGGCGACGCCGAAACGGGCCGCCAGATCACGCTCGTTGGGCAGAATCTCGCCGACCGCGAACTCCGAGTCCAGCGCATCGCTGAGCACGGTCTTGAGGTGCCAGTACTTCGGCTCCGGCACCGTTTCGAGCTGCGTGGTCCCCACCCTGTCCTCCGCATTGGCCGTTACCGGGGCTGCGCCCCCATGGGGCTCGGGCCCCCGCACAAGGCTCTGCCTTGGCGGGCCCGCCTGCGCGCTCGATGACGAGCCTGCCTTATCGAGCGCTTCTTTATTAAAGGTTGTTGCAGTATCCCGACGATATGGCCGCCCCCACCCTTGGTCAAGACCAATCCGGCATCCCTTTGGGTTCCGGCGACCGCCCGCACGGCGCGCCCCGCCCATGCCGTTCGCCGCGCCGCTCGCTACAGTCACCGGCATGCTCGCCCTGCTGCACACCTCTCCCCTGCACATCCCGGTCTTCGACGCGCTGCGCGACGAGGAGGCCCCCGGCCTGGCGATGCATCACCTCGTACGTCCCGAACTCCTGGACCGGGCAAGGGCGCAGGGGCCCGACGCCGTGGCGGAGGATCTCGCCGCCGAGCTCGCGGAAGCGGCCCGCAACGGGGCGCGGGCCGCGCTGTGCACGTGCTCGACGATCGGTTCGGTCGCCGAGGCGGCCGGTGCGGCGCTGGGCCTCCCCGTCCTGCGGGTGGACCGCCCGATGGCCGCGGCCGCCGTGGCCGCCGGGCCGCGCATCGCCGTCCTCGTCACCGTGGAGAGCACCCGCATCCCCACGGAGGACCTGATCGAGCAGGAGGCCCACCGGGCCGGCCGCACGGTCGCGGTCCGTACCGTGCTGGTGCCCGGTGCCTGGGAGCGTTTCGAGGCGGGCGACCACGACGGCTGCCTGACGGCGGTCGCGGCCGCGGCGCGGGAGATCGGGGACGCCGATGTGATCGTCCTGGCGCAGGCCTCCATGGCACCGGCGGCCGAGGGGCTCGACCTCGGCGTGCCGGTGCTGACCGGCCCGCGGACCGGGCTGCGGGCCGCCGCTCAGGCGGCCGCGAGCGATACCAGCTTGTCCGGATTGCGGACGACGTAGACCGTCTGGATCCTGCCGTCCCGGACACCGAGCTGGATGACGGTGTCCGGGACGCCGCCCTGGTGCGTCAACAGTGCGATCCGGCCGTTGAGTTCGAGGAAGGTGACCTCCGTACCGGGCGGCGCGGACGGGGCGACACCGACGAGGAAGCGGGCGACCTTGTCCGCGGACTCGATGATCCGCAGCGGGGCCTTGGCCTTGCCTCCGCTGTCCCCGACCAGCCGCGCGTCGGCCGCCAGGAGGTCCAGCAGGCCCGCCAGATCGTCGCCGGCCGCCGCGGCCAGGAACCGCTCGGTCAGCTCGCGCTGCCGGTCCTGGTCGACCTCGTAGCGGGGCCTGCCCTCCTCGACGTGCCGCCGGGCGCGGCCCGCCAGTTGGCGTATGGCGGCCTCACTGCGGTCGAGGGCTGCGGCGATCTCCGCATACGGATAGCCGAAGGCCTCCCGCAGCACGAACACGGCGCGTTCCAGCGGGGAGAGCGACTCCAGGACGACGAGCACGGCGAGGGTGACGGATTCGTGGAACACCGCGCGGTCCGCGGTGTCCGGGGCGGTGCCGCCGATGTCGGTGGCCAGCGGCTCCGGCAGCCAGGGGCCCACATAGGACTCGCGGCGCGACTGGACCTGGCGCAGCCGGTCGATGGCCAGCCGGGTGGTGATCCGTACGAGGAAGGCGCGCGGCTCGCGCACCTCCGCCCGGTCCGCCCCCGACCAGCGCAGCCAGGCGTCCTGCACCACGTCCTCGGCGTCGGCCACCCGGCCGAGCATCCGGTAGGCCACCCCGAACAGCACGGGGCGGTGTTCCTGGAAGACATCGGTGAGGTCGGTCGCGGAGTCGCTCAGCACCCCTCCATCCCACCGGTCCGCCTCCGCCTTGTCCAGCGGAATCCGCGCGGTGCGGCGAAGCGGGTGCGTGGCGTGGGACACCTCCCCTGCTCGCCCCGGCTGCCCCATACCGCTCAGTAGTCCCACCTGGCATCGTGTCAGCCCACGCCCGGCACCACCGCAAGCACCGCACCCCCGAGGAGTTCTGATGGCCACCCCGGTCTCCTACGCCCGCGTCACCCCCGCGGACCGGCCGCCGTTCACGGTCGCCTATGAGCGCAAGGGCGCGGGCGATCCCGTCGTCCTGCTGCACGGCATAGGCCACCACCTCCAGGCCTGGCGCCCGGTGTGCGACATCCTGGCCGCGTCCCACGAGGTCATCGCCCTCGATCTGCCGGGCTTCGGCGCCTCCCCCGCGCTGCCCGGCGGTTCCTCCTACGAGCTGTCGTCGGTGGTCCCGCTGCTCATCGCGGCGTTCGAGGAGCTCGGCGCCGACCGCCCGCATGTGGTGGGGAACTCGCTGGGCGGGCTGCTCGCCCTGGAGCTGGGCCGGGAGCGGGCCGTCCGGTCGGTCACCGCGCTCTCGCCCGCGGGCTTCTGGACTCCGGCGGAGCGGCGGTACGCCTTCGGTGTGCTGCGCGGCATGTACGCCGGGGCGCAGGCGCTGCCCCAGCCGGTGGTGGAGACCCTGGCCCGGTCCGCACTCGGCCGGGCCTCGCTGACCGGCACCATCTACGCCCACCCCGGCCGTCGTTCGGCCGCGGCCGTCGTGGCGGAGACCCGGGCGCTGCGCGAGGGGCCCGGTTTCGTCCCGACGCTGGCGGCCGGGCGGGAGGTGCGGTTCACGGCCGATGTGCCGGACGTCCCGGTGACGATCGGCTGGGGCAGCCGGGACCGGCTGCTGCTCCCCCGCCAGGGCGTGCGCGCCAAGCACACGATTCCGGGCGCGCGGCTCGTACGGCTGCCGGGCTGCGGGCACGTGCCGATGCACGACGATCCGGCGCTGGTGGCACGGGTCATCCTCGACACCGTCGGCCGGGGCGCTTCCTAGGGCGTGTCCGCAAAGAACCGTCCGGGGCGGGACGGGGCACGGTGGGGCGGCCCGCGGTGTCCCTCTCCCCGGGGCGGCCGTCGCGGCGGCGCGTACCGGAGCCGTAAACGTCCCGGCGGCATCCTGGCGATCGGCCGGTGGTCTTGCGACGATGGCCCGGGTCCGGTGGACCGCTGGGCCGGTGACCATCCGGCCGAAGGGCGCACCGGAGAACGCGAACGGGCCGCTGTTCACCGTCCGTTCGGCTGCGCGGCACCGGACAGCGATACGAACGAGTCGGCAGTGAAGTCGGTCGAGGCATGGAGGTTGGAGATGGCGCAGGGATCCGGCGGCGGCTTCGGACGGCGGTCGCTGCTGCAGGGCGCGGCGGCCGGCTCGGCGGCACTGGCGCTGCCCGCAATCTCCTGTGCCGCGCCGGCGCAGGCCCGCGGCGGGCGGCCGGGCGCCGACTGGGGCGTGCAGGTCGGGGATGTGACCACGTCCTCGGGTCTGGTGTGGGTGCGGTCCGACCGGCCTGCCCGGATGACGGTGCAGACCGCGGCGACCGAGTCGTTCCGCAACGCCCGTACCTGGCACGGGCCGGTGCTCGGGGCGGGGACGGACCTCACCGGCGTGACCTCGCTGCACGGTCTGCCGTCCGGTGAGCAGATCCACTACCGGGTGGTGCTCGCGGACCCGGACGATCCCCGGCGCACCGGCGAGCCGGTCACCGGCACCTTCCGCACGGCGCCCACGCGCCGCCGTCCGAAAGACACCTCGCGGTGGGGGTCTGCCCAGGGGGAGTCCGGGGGAGCTCTTGGCCGAGCCGGCACCGGACCGCAGGAAGGCGTCCGCTTCCACTGGTCGGGCGATCTGGCCGGGCAGGGCTGGGGGATCAACCCGGAACGCGGCGGCTACCGCATCTACGAGGACATGCGGCGGCGCGACCCGGACTTCTTCCTGTGCAGCGGCGACAACATCTACGCCGACAGCCCGATCCCCGAGCGGGTGACACTGCCGGACGGCCGGATCTGGCGGAACGTGACGACCGAGGAGAAGTCGAAGGTCGCCGAGACGCTGGCGGAGTTCCGCGGCGCGTTCCGCTACAACCTGCTGGACGACAATCTGCGCCGCTTCAACGCGCAGGTGCCGACGATCACGCAGTGGGACGACCACGAGGTGCACAACAACTGGTACCCGGGCCAACTGCTCGACGACGACCGGTACACGGTGAAGGAGACGGACGTGCTGTCCGCGCGCTCGCTGCGCGCGTTCAGCGAGTACTTCCCGATCCGTACGCTGCGGCCCGACCGGGGCGGCCGGGTCTATCGCGTGGTCTCTCACGGCCCGCTGCTCGATGTGTTCGTCCTGGACATGCGCCGCTACCGCAACGCCAATTCTCCCGGCCGGCAGACCGACGACCCGCAGGGCATCCTCGGGGCCGAGCAGCTGCGCTGGCTCAAGCGGGAGCTGTCCCGCTCTCAGGCGGTGTGGAAGGTGATCGCCTCCGATATGCCGCTGGGTCTGGTCGTCCCGGACGGCAAGACCGACTTCGAGGCGGTGGCGCAGGGCGATCCGGGCGCCCCCCTGGGGCGCGAACTGCAGTTGGCCGAGCTGCTGCGGCACATCAAGCACGACCGGGTGACCGGCACCGTATGGCTGACGACGGACGTCCACTACACCGCGGCGCAGCACTACGCGCCGGAGCGGGCCGCGTTCAAGGACTTCGCGCCGTTCTGGGAGTTCGTGTCGGGGCCGCTGAACGCGGGCGGATTCCAGGCGTTGAAGCTGGATGGAACGTTCGGGCCCGAGCAGCCGTTCATCAAGGCGCCGGACCGCGCCAACACCTCTCCCGCGGAGAGTCCGCAGTACTTCGGCGAGATCGACATCGACGGGGGAAGCGGCGAGATGACGGTGCGGCTGCGTCAGGAAGGCGGCGAGGTGTTGTTCAGCAAGGTGCTGCAACCGGGACAGGTAGGACAGTAGAGGCCAATGCGTCGATTGCGTCTTTTACCCGTCGGACACAATGTGTTGGCGATCAGGCAACACCTGTACGCCAGGCTTGTGTGCATGACTGAAGCATCCTCTGCCCGTTCCACCCGCCGCCATCACTGGCGGCGGGACATCATCGAGCTGGCCGCCCTCCTCGGCGCCGTGGCGGTGGCCGACGTCCTCGCCCACACCCTCACGCACGCCCCGTCGGGCCCCGTCCTGTTCTGCTCCGCCGCGGTGGCCCTCCTGGCCGCGGCCGGCTTCCACATCTGGTCACGACGCCACGAAAACGCCCCGCCGCCGACCGATACCGGCGCCACGGCGGCGTCCCCGTCCGGCCGGGCCCCCGGGGCCGCCGGACAGGAGACGGTGCTGTGGCGGATGCGCACCACGGTCCGGGACCAGCCCGGCAGCCTGGCCGCGCTGTGCACGGCGCTGGCCGCGCGACGGGTGGACATCCTGAGCCTGCAGACCCACCCGCTGTCCGACGGCGCGGTCGACGAGTTCCTGCTGCGCGCCCCGGAGGCGCTGACACCCGAAGAGCTGACCCGTACGGTGGCCGGTGCGGGCGGCGCACGCAGCTGGCTGGAGCGCGCCGATGCGCACGACCTCGTCGATGCGCCGACCCGGATGCTGGGCCTGGCGACCCGCACCGCGCTGGACTCGGCCGAACTCCCCCTGGCACTGCGCCAGTTGCTGGGGCGCTGCACGATCCATTCGGTCCCCGCCCGCTCGCTGCACGGTCAGCCGCTCGCGGAGCAGGTGCCCACGGAAGGCGTACTGGAGGAACACCTCATGAAGTTCCGCGACCCCTCCGGGGGCTCGCTCACCATCGAAAGGCCGCAATTGCCGTTCACCCCGACCGAGTTCGCCCGGGTACGCGCCCTGGTCGACCTGGACGCCAGACTCGGCCAGCGGGTGCCCCCGCGACGTGATGTGCTGACGCTGCCCGAGGGCAACGAGATCACGGTCCGCCGCGCCGACACCTCCGATCTGGCCGCGGCCCGCGAGATGCACGACCGCTGCTCCTCGAAGACCCTGGGGCTGCGCTACCACGGCCCGGTCGGTGACGCGGACCGCTATCTCGGCCATCTGCTCAGCCCGCGGTTCGGCCGCACCCTGGCGGTGGAGACCGCCTCCGGCCGGCTGGTGGCGCTCGGCCATCTGCTGTGGGACGGCGACGAGACCGAGGTCGCCCTGCTGGTCGAGGACGCCTGGCAGCAGCGCGGCATCGGCGCCGAACTGCTGCGCCGGCTGGTGACCATGGCGGCCGAGACCGGCTGCGAGAGCGTCTACGCGATCACCCAGGCCTCCAACACCGGCATGGTGGCGGCGATGCGCGGCCTCGGACTACCGCTCGACTACCAGATCGAGGAAGGCACGCTGGTGATCACCACCCGCCCCGCGGGGGTGCCCACCCGGCGGGAGACCCGGGAGAGCGTACGGATCCAGGACGGCACGGGACGCCGCTGAGCACCGCCCCGCGGTGCGCCACCGAGCACCCGAGCCGCCGGCCGGGCGGACCGACGCCCGGCCGGCGCCGCCGCGCGCAGGCAGGAACGGCGTCAAGCGACAGGAACGTACCGCCTCATGATGGTGACGCGGCGGGGCCATCCGTACGAGGATGGCCGTATGTCCCACACCACTACTTCCGGGGGCGGTCCGCTGCCCCGCCAGGTCGCCGATGCCTATGTCGACGCCCTCGTCGACCTGGACCCGATCACCGGCACCTTCCTCGGCATCGCCGAGAGCTCCGGCAAGCTCCCCGACTTCTCACCGACGGGCCAGGAAGCGGTGGCCCAGCTCGCCCGGACGACGCTGGAGAAACTCACCGAGGCCGAGTCCCGGCCGGGCGCCGAGCACACCGCCGAGCAGATCTGCGCGCGGCTGCTGCGCGAGCGGCTGACCGCCGAGCTGGCGGTCCACGAGGCGGGCGAGGGCCTGCGCACGGTCAGCAACCTCAGCTCGCCGCTGCACCACGTCCGTGAGGTCTTCACGGTCACCCCGGCCGAGACCGACGCGGACTGGGCGGCGATCGCCCAGCGGCTGCGGGCCGTGCCCGCCGCGCTGGAGGGCTACCGCGCCGCCCTGGACGCCGGTCTGAAGCGCGATCTGCCCGCCGGACCGACCCAGGTCCGCACGGTCATCGGCCAGTTGGACGAATGGATCGGTACCGACCGCGGCTGGTTCGCCGAGTTCACGGACGCGGGCCCGGACGCCCTGCGCGCCGAGCTGACCGAGGCCGCCCAGGTGGCGACCGGTGCCCTGGTGGAGCTGCGCGACTGGTTCCGTGACAGCTACGCGCCGGCCGTCGAGGGCGCCCCGGACGTGGTGGGCCGGGAGCGATACGCCCGCCTCGCCCGCTACTTCAACGGCGCCGACCTCGACCCGGAAGAGGCGTACGCGTACGGCTGGTCCGAGTTCCACCGGCTGCTGGCCGAGATGGCGACCGAGGCCGAGAAGGTCCTGCCCGGCGCGAAGACCCCGTGGGAGGCGCTGGCCTGGTGCGATGAGCACGGCGAGGCCGTCGAGGGCGTCGAGGAGACCCGGGCGTGGCTCCAGTCGCTCATGGACGAGGCCATCGAGGGGCTCGACGGCACCCACTTCGAGCTGGCGGAGCGGGTTCGCCGGGTCGAGTCGCGGATCGCCCCGCCCGGCGGCGCGGCCGCCCCGTACTACACCCAGCCGTCGCTGGACTTCTCCCGTCCGGGCCGGACCTGGCTGCCGACCATGGGCGAGACCCGCTTCCCGGCGTACGACCTGGTCTCCACCTGGTACCACGAGGGGGTGCCCGGCCATCACCTCCAGCTGGCGCAGTGGGTGCATGTCGCCGACTCGCTCTCGCGCTACCAGACGACGGTGGGCATCGTCAGCGCGAACGCCGAGGGCTGGGCGCTGTACGCCGAACGGCTCATGGACGAGCTGGGCTTCCTGACCAACGCCGAACGGCGCCTGGGATATCTCGACGCGCAGATGATGCGGGCGGTCCGGGTCATCATCGACATCGGGATGCACCTGGAGCTGGAGATCCCGGCGGACTCCCCCTTCCACCCGGGCGAGCGCTGGACGCCACAGCTGGCGCACGCGTTCTTCGCCCAGCACAGCAGCCGTCCGGCCGACTTCGTCGAGAGCGAGATCATCCGCTATCAGGGCATGGCCGGCCAGGCGATCGGCTACAAGCTCGGCGAGCGGGTGTGGCTGGCGGGCCGGGAGGCGGCCCGCGCCCGGCACGGCGCGGACTTCGACCTCAAGGCCTGGCACATGGCTGCGCTGTCGCAGGGCTCGCTGGGCCTGGACGACCTGCTCAGCGAGCTGTCGGCGCTCTGAGCACGGCCCGGGTGCACGGTGGCCGGCCGCTCCACGGGGTGTTGTGGCCGGCCACCACCGTCCGTAGGGTCCGCTGACATGACAGTGGACCTCGCGGTGGACCGGCCGCTCCTTCTGCTCCCCGGCGACCCGCTGCGTCCCCGGCCGGGGGCATCTCGCGGCCGGGGGCCGGCGGCCGATCCGCACTTCGCGGCCGAGGCCGCCGCGGCGCAGTCGGCCGGCGCGGCGACCGCGGTGCTCGACCACGAGGCACTGATCGCCGGGGACGCGGAAGCGGCGGTGGCACGGGTCCCGCGCGAGGCCGGTCCGGTCTGGTACCGCGGCTGGATGCTGCCCGCGGACCGTTATGCCGGCCTGTCCGCGGCGCTCGCCGACCGCGGCTGCCGCCTGCTGACCTCCCCCGCCGCCTACCGGTGTGCCCATGAGCTCCCGGGCTGGTACGACACCTTCCGTGCGCTCACCCCGGACAGCGTCTGGCTCCCCTGCCCGCCCGGCCGGGCCCCGGAGCGGGCGGCGCTGGCGGAGCTCGCCGGAGCGCTCGGCACGCCGGGCCGGGCCCGTCCGCTGGTCGTGAAGGACTGGGTCAAGTCCCGTAAGCACGAATGGGACGAGGCCGCCTACGTCCCGGACGCGGACGACACCGAGCGGCTGACCGCGGTCGTCGGCCGCTTCGTCGCCCTCCAGGAGGAGTTCCTGACCGGTGGCGTGGTGCTGCGTGCCTTCGAGTCCTTCGACACGGTGGGCGAGGCCCGGGTGTGGTGGGTGGACGGCGAGCCGGTGCTGACCGGACCGCACCCCGATACCCCGGCGCTGCGCCCGGCCCCCGACCTGACCCGGGTGGCACCCGCGGTACGGGAGCTGGGCCTGCGCTTCGTCACCACGGACCTGGCGCTGCGCACCGACGGCGTGTGGCGGGTGGTGGAGGTCGGCGACGGGCAGGTCAGCGGTCTGCCCGCGGGGACGGACCACCGGCCGCTGTTCGAGGCGCTGGTCACCGCGGGGGCGGGCTACCCGCTGGCGCTCACGGCCGGCCGGGTGGCGCTGCGCGCGCTGCTGCCGGCCACCGCCGCCCGGGTCGCGGACGGCGAGTCCGCGGGCTTCGACTGGATCGACGGCACACCGCCCGAGTCCACCTCGGGCGGCGCCGGTATCGCCGTACGGGCGGCCGCGGCCGGCCACTACCGGCCCGGCTGGGGCGTCTTCGTCCTGACCGACGCGGCCACGGGGACGGCGCTCGGCAGCATCGGCTTCCACGGCCCACCGGATGCCGAGGGCTTCGTGGAGATCGGCTACGACCTCTCCCCGTCCGCGCGCGGCGCCGGCTGGGCGACCGACGCGACCCGGCTGCTCGCCGGCTGGGCGGCCGCCCGCCCCGAGGTGCGGACGGTGTGCGCCCTGACGGAGCCGGAGAACGTGGCCTCCCAACGGGTGCTGCAGCGGGCGGGATTCCGGTTCGTCGGGGAGCGCGAGGGGCTGCGCGCCTACGAGATCGACGGCGCGGCGGCAGCCGGGGTCGGCGTCAACGCCTGAAGCCGCCCTCGGAGTTGATGACCTCCCCGGTGATCCAGGCCGCCTCGTCGGTCGTGAGCCAGGCGATCAGCCGGGCCGGGTCGTCGGGCGTGCCCCACTGCCCGCCGGGAAAACGCCCGGCGACCTGCTCGCGCAGGGCGCCGACCGCGTAACCGGTGTCCACGGGGCCCGGGTTGACGGCGTTCACGGTCACCCCGAGGTCGGCGAAGGTGGTGGCGAGGCTGCGGGTCGCCGAGGCCAGTGCCCCTTTCGCCAGACCGTAGGCGATCTCCTCCGGCATCCCGTCGCCCAGGTCCTGTCCGGAGGTCATCAGTACGATCCTGCCGCCCGGCAGCCCTTTGGTGCGCCGGCGCGCGTAGGCCTGGGCGAGGAGGATCACCGAGCGGGCGTCGACCGCCCAATGGGCGTCGAGCATCGCCGCGTCGAGGGCGTCCAGGGGGCCGTCGCTGCCGCTGAGGGCGTGGTTGGCGACGAGGATGTCCAGTCTGCCGCCGAGCGCCTCGGCCGCGGTGTCCAGGAGACGGGCGGGGGCATCCGGCCGTGCCAGATCGGCGGGCCCCTGGGCCACCACCGCTCCCGGGGCGGCGAGTTCACGTACCCCGGCGGCGACCGCGTCCGGGCCGCCCGGGTCCGCTCCCCAGGGCTGCCGGGCGTCGTGCGGGACATGGTGGTGCAGATAGACGCCGGCGCCGTACGCGGCCAGCCGCCGGGCGACGGCGTAGCCGATACCGCGGCGCCGGCTCGCTCCGGTGACCAGTGCGGTACGCCCGAGGAGCGGCAGCGGGTCGCGGCGCGGCACGTCGGCGTCCATGGCGGGGCGGGGGCTCTGCTCGGGACGGCTGGTGTCGTAGGTCATGGCACAGCAGGCTGGCGGTCGCCCGGCGGCGATGTCACCCGGTTTTCCGCGGTGGCGCCCTCGCCCCGCCGGCACAAGGGCCGGGGTTCGGGGAACCTCGGCCCTCTCCTCTCCCCGGCCCGGTGGTCCGGGCGGGCCCGGTCGATGGCCCGTTTCCGGCCCGCACAGTGATGATCAACGGCGAAACCCTTGCTCTGCCGGTGATTCCCCTGCTAGACAGCGCCAATGACCGGTTATTCCCCCGACGCCACCGACTGGCGCATCCTCGACGTCCTGCAGCACAACGGCCGCGCGGGCTACGCCGAGCTGGCCCGCGCCGTGGAGATGTCCGCCAGCGCGGTCACCGAACGCGTCCGCCGGCTGGAGGACGCCGGGGTGATCTCGGGCTATGCGGCGGTGATCGATCCGGAGCGCCTCGGGCTGCCGGTGCTGGCCTTCGTCCGGCTGCGCTACCCGAACGGAAACGACGAGCCGTTCCACGACCTGCTGGAGACGACGCCGGAGATCCTGGAGGCGCACCACGTCACGGGCGACGACTGCTTCGTCATCAAGGTCGCCGCCCGGTCGATGAGGCATCTGGAGGAGGTGTCCGGCCGGATCGGCGCACTGGGCGCGGTCACCACCAGCGTCGTCTACTCCTCCCCGCTGGCCCGCCGCGCCGTCAGCCGGTGACCGGCGGCCGGTGGCCGGCGAGCCCCTGACGTCTCACGCGGCGGACTCAGCCCCGTACGCGGTGCCGGACCGTGGATCCCGAGCGGTCCTTGACGACCTCCAGCTGCGCGGGGATCCGTGCCTTGAGGTCGGCGACATGGCTGACGATGCCGACGCTGCGGTCGCGTTCGCGCAGTGAGTCCAGGACGTCCAGCACCTCGTCCAGGGTCTGTTCGTCCAGACTGCCGAACCCCTCGTCGATGAAGAGGGTGTCCAGCCGGGTGCCGCCCGCCTCGTCGGTGACGACATCGGCGAGGCCGAGCGCCAGCGCGAGCGAGGCGAAGAAGGTCTCGCCGCCGGACAGGCTGGAGGTGTCCCGTTCGTGGCCGGTCCAGGCGTCGATGACATGCAGACCGAGGCCGGAGCGCCGGGCGCCGCCGGCCCGTTCGTCGGAGTGGACCAGGGTGTAGCGGCCGGCGGACATCCGGTGCAGCCGGGCCGTGGCGGCGGCCGCCACCTGTTCGAGCCGGGCGGCGAGCACATACGACTCCAGCCGCATCCGCCGCTCGTTCTCCGCGGACGTGCCGGAGGCGAGCGCGGCGAGGCGGGCGATGCGGTCGTAGGCGGCGCGCAAGGGGGCCAGTGCGCGGGCGTCGGCCTCAGCGCGGGCGGAGAGCCGGTCGAGTTCGGCGCAGCGTTCCCGGGCTGCGGCGTGGGTGGCCGCGGCGGTACGCAGCCGCGCTGCCGCGGCCTGGTGCGCGGTCTGGGCGGCAGCCGGGTCCGCGGGCGGCAGCGCCGCGGCGGCGGAGGCCTCGGGGTCGGCCAACTCCGCCTCCACGGCGGCCGATTCGGCCTGCCAGTCGTCGAGCCGCTGCTGCAGTGCGCGCCATGCGTCGTCCCGCAGCAGGGCCTCGGCGGCGGCCTGCGGGGTGTCGAATCCGGCACGGTAGGCGGCATCGGACAGCCCGGCGTCGGCGTCCTTGAGGCGCTGGGCACAGCCGTCGGCCGTACGGGCCGCCTCCGCCGCCGCGGCGAGCAGGGCGACCTGCCGTTCCAGGCGCGCGGCCCGGTCGGCCACGCTCGGGCAGTCGGCCCGCGCCCGGGTCAGCTCCTCTTCCAGTGCGGCCCGTTCGCGGTCCAGCGCCTCGCGGTGGGACGTACGGGCGGCGGCCCGGCGCTCGGCCTGCTGCTGCCCGGCGCGGCGCTGCTCGTACTCCCGTTCGGCGCGGTCGAGCGTCCCGCGGGCGGCGGGGAGGTCGGCGCCGAGTGCCCGGTCCCGGGCGAAGTCTGCCCGCAACTCCTCGACCTCCGCGGCGAGTTCCTCCGTCGGCGTGTCCCCCGCCGTGGCGGCAGCGGCGGCCAGCGCCTCCTTGGCGGACTGGCAGCGGGCCTCCGCCTGCTGCCGTGCCTCCTCGGCCCTGCGGTGAGTCTCCAGTGCGGCCTCCTCGGCCGTCCGGTCGACATGGCCCGCTCCGGCCCGGGCCGGCGCGGGGTGCTCGGTCGCGCCGCACACCGCGCACGCCTGCCCGTCGCGCAGCCCGTCCGCGAGTTCGGCGGCGATCCCGCGCAGTCTGCGGTCCTTGAGATCCAGCCAGTGCTCATGGGCGGCCGCGGACCGTTCCCGGGCGGCGAGCAGCTCCGCTTCCGCCGTCCGCACATCGGCGGAGAGACGGTCACGGCGACGGGCCGCTTCCCAGCGTTCGGCGGCCGGTTCGATCCGGGCACCGAGCTGGTCGGCCCGGGTGGCGGCCTCCTGCGCCGTTTCGATGCGCTGCCGATGGGCGCGCTGGGCCTCACCCCACCCGGCGAGCCACTCGGCGGCCTCCAGCAGCGTCCGCTCGTCGGCGCGCGCCTCGCGGTCGAGGGCGGTCCGCTCCCGGCCGATGTCGGCGGCCCGCCGCTCGGCCCGCCGGGCCGCCCCGAGCGAGCCCAGGTCCTCCCGCAACCGGCGTTCCATCGAGGCGAGCTGATCGCTCTCGGCATCGGTGAGGCCGGACGGCAGCGGGCTTCTGCTCTGCCGCTCGGCCCGCTGGGCGGAGTCCAGTTCGTGCCAGGCGGCGTCGCGCAGGGCGAGCGCGGGCGCGACCTCAGCGGCCGCACGAGCCCGCTCCAGCCGCTCGCGGGTGCGTTCCCGCTCCTCGGCACCGGCATCGAGCCGGGCGGCCCGTTGCCGGGCGTCCGCGTAGCGCTGCTGGAGCCGGTGACACTCACGGGTCTCTTCCCACCGCCGGGCCGCCTGCTGCTCCGCGACCTCGGCGGCGCGCTCCGCGGCATGGGCGACGGCCAGCCGCTCCCGTGCGCCCACTCGGGCGACGGCGGCCCTGACCAGCACCGCTTCCGCGAATCCCGGCTCACCGGGTCCCGGTACGGCCGGGGCCTCCCCGGCCGCGGTACGGACCGGCCCACCACGACCGCCGCCCTCCGCGGGCCCGGCCTGCCCCGGTACGGTCGCCCGCGTGGCCGTCGCGCCCGCCCCGGCCGTCGTGGCCGATGCCCGGCCGCGGCCGCGTGCCGGTGCGCCCGAGGTCGTCTGCCCGGCAGCCCGTTCCGGCGCCGGAACCGACGGATCGTCGAGATCAGCGCTCTCCCCGGCCGCCTGCGCCATCCGGTGTGCCAGCGCCAGCAGCCGTTCGTCACCTGCCGTGACCGTGTCCGCGGCGGCCTTGCGGCGCGCGTTCAACTGCTCTTCGAGGGCCGCGAAGCGCCGGGTGTCGAAGAGCCGCCCCAGCAGCCGGGACCGGGCTTCCGCGTCGGCCCGCAGGAAGCGCGCGAAGTCGCCCTGCGGCAGCAGCACCACCTGGCAGAACTGCTCCTTGCTCATCCCGAGCAGCTGGCCGATCTCCTCACCGATCTCCTGGTGCGAACGGCTCAGCGCCTTCCAGTGACCGCCCGCGCCGTCCGCGGGCCCGTCGCCGTCCGCCGCTCCCCCGGCGTCCGCCCCCGCCGGCACGAATTCCCGCAGCCTGCTCTGCGCCTTCTCCCTCGTCGTGCCGCTGCCCCGCTTCTTGGGGCGCGGCTGCTCGGGGAGCCGCGTGATCTCCAACCGCCGTTCCGCCACGGTCAGTTCGAGGACGACCTCGGTGAGGGTCAGCGGGTCGGCCAGATCACTGCGCAGGGCCTGCCCGCTCTGCCGCGCCCCGGGCACCGACCCGTACAGCGCAAAGCACACCGCGTCCAGGACCGAGGTCTTCCCCGCGCCGGTCGGGCCGTGCAGCAGGAACAGTCCGTCCCGCGACAGCCGGTCGAAGTCGATGGTCTGGGTGCCGCCGAAGGGTCCGAAGGCGGTGAGGGTGAGCCGGTGCAGCCTCAACGCGCCACCTCTGCCGCCATGTCGTCGACGCGTACCTCGTCGATCGCCGAGCGCAGTTCGCCCCGCTCCTGCTCATCGGCCGCCCGGCCGGAGCGTACGTGTTCCACGAAGTCCTCGGCGATCTCCTGGTCGCTGCGCCCGCGCAGCCGCTGCGCGTACGAGGCGAGCGAGCGGGCGGGTCCCTCGTCGGGATCGAAGACGAGGCTGACGATGTGCGGGAAGCGCCGGGCGAGCCGGGCCATGGGCTCGTGCGGGCGGACGGTGTCGGTGAGCGTCGCCTCGACCCAGGACTCCTCGTGCCGGGCCTGCTCCGGTTCCTCCAGCAACTGCTCCAGCGGCCCCCGGACCCGGGCCAGCGGCCGCGGCACCGGGCAGTCCACCCGCTCGGCCTGCACGGCGCCGTCCGCGTCGAGCTCGACGATCCATGACGACTTGCGGTGCCCGGCCTCCGAGAAGGAGTAGGCGAGCGGCGAGCCCGAGTAGCGGACCCGTTCGGTGAGGGTCTGGCAGCCGTGCAGATGGCCGAGGGCGACGTAGTCCACCCCGTCGAACACGGCCACGGGGACGGAGGCGACCCCGCCGACGGTGATATCGCGCTCGCTGTCGCTGACCGCGCCGCCGGTGACGAAGGCATGCGCCAGCACCACGGAACGGGTCCCCGCGGGCCGGCCGACGAGATCGGCCCGCACCCGGTCCATCGCCGCGCCCAGCACCTCCGCATGGTCGGCCCGCCGCGCGCCGAGAGTGTCGCGCACCATCGCGGGTTCGAGATACGGCAGTCCGTAGAGCGCCACCGGGCCATGGGCGTCGGAGAGCAGCACGGGTGTGCCGCAGCCGGCCGGGTCGGTGCGGAGATGGATGCCGGCCTGCTCCATCAGCCCGGCACCGACACCCAGCCGGCGGGCGGAGTCATGGTTGCCGGAGATCATCACGGTCGGGACGCCGAGCGCGGCGAGCCGGTGCAGGGCGTCGTCGAAGAGCTCGACCGCGGCGAGCGGCGGCACGGCACGGTCGTAGACGTCACCGGCGACCAGCACCGCATCGATGTCCCGCTCCCGCACCGTCTCGACCAGATGATCGAGAAACGCCCGCTGCGCGGAGAGCAGGCTCACCCGGTGGAAGGACCGCCCCAGATGCCAGTCGGAGGTGTGCAGAAATCTCACGTAGCGACTCCGACCTGCATCTTCTTCCCCTCCGTAGGCCACGAGTCGGCGCGGCCGGCATCGGCTGCGGCAAGCACCCCGTCCATCACGGGCCCCATTCTCGCACCCACATCTGGCGTCACATGACGGTCGACGGGAGCCGTGATCCGAGGGGCGGCGCGGGCCGGCCGACGCGTCACCACAGCGCACGGGCTACCCGGGACACGTGAGCCGGAACCGAGCAGAGGCGGGCATCGAAAGTACGCACGAGGACCAGAGCCTGCGCCGAAGTACCGGAGGAACGAGGGTCATACAGTGCGCCGCCCCCGGCGATTTCCCGAATGGCTGCACATCTTGTGAGCGTTCTCCCCGGGTCTGCATATCGTCAGCACATCGTCCTGACCGGGCCTCAGGGACCCGGGTGCCGACGAGCCCGGGCCGATCCGGCCCGTGATCTCCGGCACGTGGCACATGGCCACGGATGAGGCGCGAGGGACGTGTTCGGCGTTGGCCCGTAGCGAGCAAATGGCATCAAAACAGATTTATGCCCTGAAAGTGTGAAACCTTCGGAAAAAACCTCAGTCTCGGGCCGCACGAACCGAAGGGAAGTACAGGAAGCGGCAGTGAGCCGCTTAGATCGATCGGGAGATTGTTATGTCACGGATCACGCGGGTGGCTGCTCTGGCCGCTCTTGCGGCAAGTACTGCCCTGGGTGGCGTTTCGGCAGCCTACGCCGACAGTGGCGCGGCCGGCGGTGCGGCCAACTCACCCGGAGTGGTGTCGGGCAATGCGATTCAGGTCCCGATCCACATTCCGGTCAACGTGTGTGGCAACACCATTAACGTCGTGGGGCTGCTGAACCCGGCCTTCGGCAACACCTGCATCAACGGCCTCGAGCGCCGGGTGATTGTCCGCCACAAGGTGGTCAAGCACGTCGTCAAGCACGTGGTCAAGCACCACAAGAAGAAGCACCACAAGCACCACCGTCCGGCCGGCGGCATCCACACCGGCGGCGGCGGCCTGGCCGGCAGCATCCACTAGCACAGGAACCGTCCCGGGCGGGGCCCACCAGGCCACCGCCCGGGACGGCCGCTGCCGACCCGCAGCACCACGCCCGAGGCCGGGCCGTTTCCACCGACAGCCCTTCCACCTTCATCGGAAGAGACGTCCCGGCCCCGGGCTTCCTGCTGCTCGCGCACCTGCGCGCTCCGTTCGGCCCCTGCCACCGCACGCCTTTCCCCTCGGCACCCGGTCATCCCCCGCCTTTCGCGGCCCTCGCCCCTGGGCCCGGCGGGGCCGGCCCTGCCACCACTTCCCGCTCGGATCCCCGCGAGCACTACTTCATGCCCGCGTCACGGACCAGCAGGGCCATCTGCACCCGGTTGGACAGACCCAGCTTGGCGAGCGCACGGCTGACATGAGCCTTCACCGTCCCTTCGCCCATGGCCAGTTCACGCCCGATCTCGGCGTTCGACAGCCCTCTCGCCACGGCCCGCACCACCGTCGCTCGCCTCGGCGACCACGTCGATGCCCTCGGCCGGTTCCACCATCGCTCTGGCGGCCGTGCTGGCCGCGATAGGGCCGGCCCGCCGGGCGGCCCGTACCGACCTGCTGGCGGCGATCGCCGGTGAGTGACACTGCGCGGGAAGGCCGGCGGTCCACGGCGGAAGGGGCCGTGCACAAAGTTGCGGTCACGCGCACCGTGCCGGCGGCGTCAGCTGCCCTCCGCGGCTCCCACCGTGCCCTCGGCGCCCTTCTCCGTCGTGGCTCCGCCGGGCCGCTCGGTGTCCGGGTCCGCACCGTGCAGATACTCCTCGCTGATCCGCTTCGGACCGAACGGCCACTCCTTCTCGTGACGGGCCCATGCGAGGAAGGCCACGACACCCGCTCCGACCCATGCCAGCGACCATTCGATGGGGTGCCTGCCGGGCGAGTTGGTGTCCGCGTAGCCGTAGATCACCAGCCAGCCGATCAGCCCCACCACGCTCGGCAGCGGATAGAGCCACATGCGGTACGGGCGGCGCAGCCCCGGCTGGCGACGGCGCAGCACGGTCACCGCGGCGATCTGGGCCAGCGACTGCACGATCACCATGACGGTGGTGAGCAATTGGATGATGGTGGCCAGGTCGGTGTGCCGACCGATGAGGAAACCCACGGCCATCACGGCCCCCATGGTCAGCAGGCCCAGCACGGGGAAGCGGTGACGAGGGTGGAGCTTGCCGTACGGGCGGAAGAAGACCCGGTCGCGGGCGGCGTCGTAGGGGACGCGGGAGCCGCCGAGGAGGCCGGTGAAGACGGAGGCCACGGCGGTGATGAGGATGAGCACGGTCACGGTGCCGGCGGCGCTCTCGCCCCAGGCCTTCTCCAGTACGGCGGAGGCGACGGAGGAGGATGCCGTGGAGTGCGGGTCGAGCATGTCCTTCCAGTCCACGATGCCCAGGGTGCCGATCTGCAGCAGCAGATAGATCGTCATGATCCCGAGGATCGAGGTGATGACGGCGCGGGGGATGGTGCGCCCGGGCTGTCTGATCTCGGCGCCCATGTACGCGATGGTGTTGTAGCCGAGGTAGTCGTAGATGCCGATCGTCAGGCCGGCCGCGAAGCCGATCCAGAAGTGGCTTGCCGTCAGCTCGAAGGCATGGGCGGGGTAGGTGAAGGCACGCTGGGGGCTGAAGTGGGTGAAGGCCGCGACGATGACCAGGACGACGGAGGTGATCATCACCGTCCAGAGGACGACGGTGAGCTTGGCGATGTTCTCCACCCGCCGCCACAGCAGCGCGATGATGCCGACCGTGACGACGAGGCCGACGAGGTCGCCCTGTCCCGGACTCATGCCCGGCCACAGGTAGCCGAGGTACTGCACGAAGCCGATCACGCCGGTCGACATCCCCAGGGGGATGAACAGCATGGCGGTCCAGACGAACAGAAACGGCATCAGCTTGCCGGTGCGGTACTGGAACGCCTGCCGCAGATAGACGTAGCTGCCGCCCGCACCGGGCAGCGACGCACCCAGCTCGGCCCAGACCAGCCCGTCCGCGAGCGCAAGGACCGCACCCGCCAGGAACCCGGTCACGGCCTGCGGCCCGCCGAACGCGGCGACCATGAGCGGGATGGTCACGAAGGGGCCGATGCCACACATCTGACTCATGTTGATGGCGGTGGCCTGGAACAGGCCGATCCGCCGGACGAATCCCACGCGCTCATCGAGGAGTTCAGGCATAGAGGCCCTTTCCCGTGCCGGCACGCACACGTTTCTCGCGACCCGTTCCCGCCGCGCCACAGGCTGACACGATCGGCGCCCCGGCGCACTGGTACGGACCGAACTTTCCGGCGTGGTCCGCGCGCCCTGCCCGCCTGCCCCCCGTCAGCAAGTCCGGCTCCCGTCGCTCGGCCCACCCCGCCGTCGCACAGCCGCCCCGCCGTTGCACAACCGCACCGCCTCTGGCCGCGGGCCGCCCGCCCGCCGACCGTCACTCGCCGCCCGGGTCCCGCCGGTCAGAGGTCCCCGTACGCCTCGCCGCCGAGTTCCAGCCTCGCGGTGCCGGCGGTGGTGTCCGCGAGCCAGGCGCGGAAGGCTTCCAGGTCGGCTTCCGGCAAGCCGATCTCGATGCTGACCTCTGCGCCGTAGGTGACCTCACGCACCGCCCGGCCCGTCGTCCGCAGATCGTTCTCGACCCGGCCCGCGCGCTGGTGGTCGACCGTGACCGTCACCAGGCGGTAGCGCTGCCGGGTGACGGTGCCCAGCGTGTCCAGTGCCTCGCCGACGACGCCTCCGTAGGCACGGATGAGGCCGCCGGCGCCCAGCTTGACCCCGCCGAAGTAGCGGGTGACGACGGCGACGACATAGCGGATCTCGCGGCGCACCAGCATCTGCAGCATCGGGACGCCCGCGGTACCGCCCGGCTCCCCGTCGTCGCTCGCCTTCTGGATGCCGCCGTCGGCGCCCAGGACGTAGGCGAAGCAGTGGTGGCGGGCGGTGGGGTGCTCCTTGCGGATGCGCGCGATGAAGTCCTGGGCCTCGGCCTCGGTCGCGACGGGCGCGAGCGCGCAGAGGAAGCGGGACTTGTTGATCTCGATCTCATGGACGCCCTCGCGCGCGAGCGTGCGGTACTGCTCCTGCATCCGACCAGCCTATGTGTCCCCTGTGACATGCGGACACCGGCTGTGCGGGCCGGACCGCGCCGCGCTGGGGAGTCCGCCTTAAGGGCGCGGGTGTCCGCCGTCCGGGCGCAGTCCGCACGGCCAGGCGGCGTACCCAGCCCGTCCGCACGGTGCGTCGGTGCGACGTCCGCCCCGGCCGTGGGCAGTGTGAGGTCAGTGCGAGAGCCTCGTGTTTCCGGGGCCCCGCTCGTACGTGTAGAAACGGCGGGTTTGCGGAGGGCTGCATGGAAGAGAGCACACAGTCGGCGATGACGGCGGGCGTTCCCGTGACGGGCGAGGAGATGCCCGAGCCCCCACCGGAGGTCATCGAGGCGGCACGCCAGGCACCCGACCACTGGCTGGCCATGGTGGATCTGACCTGGCAGGGAGAGGGGCCACCGCCCCTCTGGGCGTTGATCGGGCAGTGGCGTTCGGATTCGGCCGGCGAGATCGTCGAGTGGCGTGACAATCCGGAGTACCGGCCGTCGCCACAGATGCTGGACTGGTCGGAGCCGACCGACGCGGTCGACAGCGCGCTGCAGCTCGCCGCGACCGGTTACGGACCGGGAGAGGCCGTCTCCCAGGCGTTGGCGCGCGCGGAGGTCTTCGTCCTGGTGACCGCGACCGGTACGCCACTGGCGGCCGCCTCGCCCGAGGGCACCCCGGTGATCCCCGTCTACTCCTCACCGGGATACCTCGAATCGGTGGGCCGTCTGCTGTACGACCGGCGGACGGTGGCCGAACTCGTCGGGCAGCTGCCGCCCGGGCATGCGCTGTACGTCAACCCGACCGGCCCGGTGAGCATGCTGGTGGACACCGAGGAGCTGCGCACCACGCTGGCCGAGACCTCCGGAGCGACGGAGGAGACGCGGGAGGCTGTCGTGACCGTGAAGCCGCGCCCGGGTACCGGAGCCGGCGGCGCCGAGCCGGTGGGCAGCGGCCGGGGGATCGGCAAGCCGGCCCGTACCGCGAAGGGCAGCACCGTCGTCGGGGCCGGGATGGCCGGCAGTGGAATGGCCCGCGGCGGCAACTGAGCCGTCGGCACCGAAACCCGCCCCGCCCGTCTTCCCCTTCGGGCGGGGCGTCTGCCGTACGGCGCGCGCCGCGCCCGGCACGCCGGACGGCCCGGTCGTCTCCCGCGACGGGAATCTCCGGGGCACGCCGTCCGTTGATCCGCACAGGAACCTTCCATCCGCAGGAGGCAGTGCGTGTACGGCGAACCCAGCACGATCCGCAAGATCCTCACCGAGCTCGGCGACACCTGGGCCGTCGTGGGCCTGTCCAACAACGAGCGGCGTGCGGCGCACGGCGTCGCCGAGGTGCTGCAGCGTTACGGCAAGCGGATCGTGCCGGTGCATCCGAAGGCCGAGACCGTGCACGGTGAACAGGGGTACCCCTCGCTGGCCGCGATTCCCTTCCCGGTCGATGTGGTCGATGTGTTCGTCAACAGCGAGCAGGCGGGCGGCATCGCCGACGAGGCCGTGACGGTCGGTGCGAAGGCGGTCTGGTTCCAGCTCGGGGTGGTCGACGAGGCGGCCTGGGACCGTGTGCACGACTCCGGCCTCGCCATGGTGATGGACCGCTGTCCGGCCATTGAGATTCCCCGTTTGGGCTGAGCGGCGCGTGTGGCAGCATCCGGGGATGATCGTGACCCGCGCCGCCGTGCCCGAGGACGCCGCCGAGCTGGTCCGGTTGCGCCGCCTGATGTTCCTCGCCATGAACGGGCGTGACACTCCCGGGAGTTGGGAGCGGGAGGCAGAGGTGACGGTGCATCGGCAGCTGACCGGACCTCGGGCGCGGCTGGCCGGATTCGTGGTGGCGGGTGACGGGACCGGTGCACCCCATCTCGCCGCGTGCGCACTCGGGACGACCGAGGAGCGACTGCCGTCGCCGAGCCATCCGGCGGGGCGCTTCGGCTTCGTCTTCAACGTCTGTACGGACCCGCGCTACCGGGGTCGCGGCTATGCGCGTGCCACGACGGAGGCGCTGCTCGGCTGGTTCGCCGAGCGGGGTGTCACCCGGGTCGATCTGCATGCCACCGACGAGGCCGAGCCGTTGTACCGGAGCCTGGGCTTCACGGAGCATTCCACGGCGCTGTCGCTGGATCTGCCGTCCGACGCGTTCGTTCCGTAGCACCGTAAGGGTGTCAGGGCGGCACGAGTGGTTGGCCGAGCGCGCCGCGAGCCCGGTCCCGGTCCCGCTCCCAGGAACAGCGTCCGGGAAAAGCGTTTGACGCCCGCAGGCCGCCGGCGGTCGGATAGCGCCCCATGAACACAGGGCAGATGCACCCCGGACTCCACCCCGTCGACGACGGCCTTGTACGGCGGCTGATCGCCGGGCAGTTCCCGCAGTGGGCGGGGCGGGCGGTGGAGCGGGTTGCGTCCGGCGGCACCGTCAACGCCATGTACCGGCTGGGCGACGCCATGGTCGTACGGCTGCCGCTGGTGCGGGGCGGGGCCCAGGACGTGGCGATGGAGCGGGAGTGGCTCCCGCGCCTGGCGCCCCGGCTGCCCGTGGCCGTCCCCGAGGTGCTCGGGGGCGGGGAGCCCGCCGAGGGGTATCCGTGGCCGTGGTCGGTTTACCGGTGGCTGGCGGGCGAGAACCCCGAGGCCGGGGCGCTGAGCGAGCCCCTGCTGCTGGCCGAGGATCTGGCCGGGTTCGTGGCGACGATGCGGAGCATCACCCTGCCGGGCGCACCGGCGGCCCACCGCGGCGGGCCACTCGCCACGCTCGACGCGTCGACCCGGGCGGCGATCGAGGAACTGCGCGGGATCCCGCAGGAGGGCATCGACTGCGACGCCGCGGCCGCCGTATGGGAGGACGCGCTGCGGGCCCCGGCCTGGGACGGGCCGCCGGTGTGGCTGCATGCCGATCTGATGCCGGGCAACCTGCTGGTGGACGGCGGCAGGCTGACCTCGGTGATCGACTTCGGGTGCATGGGGGTGGGCGATCCGGCCTGCGATCTCTTCCCGGCGTGGAATCTGCTGCCGGCACAGGCCCGGCAGGTCTTCCGGGAGGCCCTCGACGTGGACGACGCGTCCTGGGCCCGTGGCCGCGGGCGAACGCTCTCACAGGCGCTGATCGCGCTGCCGTACTACCGCAGGACGAACCCGGCGATGGCGCACAACGCCCGGCATGTGATCCGGGCGGTGCTGGGAGAGGGCTGAGGCCGGCTCGTACCGGCGTGTTCCGCGTTCGGGCTTCCCGGCGACCTCGCCGACGGCGTCGGCCTCGGTGCGCCGGCCCGGAGTGCTAGGCGGTACCCAGCCCCTCCAGGACCGTGGCACCCGGCAGTTCGGCCAGTGCCTTGCCGGGCACGATGAGTTTGCCGCGGCGACTGCCGCTGCCGATCAGGGAGTAGGGGATGTCGGCGGCGGCCGAGTCCACCAGCAGCGGCCAGTCGGCGGGCAGGCCGATCGGGGTGATGCCGCCGTACTCCATCCCGCTGTCACCGACCGCCTTGTCCATCGGTGCGAACGACGCCTTGCGGGCCCCGAGCTGACGCCGTACCACGCCATTGACGTCGACGCGGGTGTGCGAGAGGACGACACAGGCGGCCAGGGTGGTCTCGCCGCCACGCTTGCCGGCCACCACCACGCAGTTCGCCGACTGCTCCAGGAGCCAGGGGCCGTACCGCTCGACGAGCAGCGCGGTGTCCGCGATGGCCGGGTCCGTGTCGACGAAGCGCAGCTCCTCGACCGGCACGGATCCGCCCCAGGAGCGGATCGCGGCGGTCACCGGGGCGGGCAGCAGATCCAGGCACTCCACGGCGGGCCGGACATCGTCGAAAGCATCCATCGGCACGGGCATGGCGCCAAGCTAACAGTCGCGGCGGGGGCGGCGGCGGGACGTCTCAGCGGGCGAGCGGGATGATCACCGACATGGTCATCTCGACCGGTTCCGTACCGTCGTTGCGGTAGCCGTGCGCGACCTTGGCCTCGAAGGTCGCCGAGGCGCCGGCCGGCACCGCGTGCTCCGCACCGTCCACGACCAGTGTCAGCGTGCCGGCCCGTACGTGCAGCAGCTCGACGCTGCCGGGCGGATGCGGATCGGAGGCGCTGCTGTCGCCGGGCATCAGCCGCCAGTCCCACAGTTCGTAGGGGCCGGGCGCCTCGGCGCCCACGAGGAGCGTGGTGGAGCTGCCGGCCTCGGTGGACCACAGCCGCACCGCCTCGCTCGGCGCCACGATGCGCACCTGCGGGCCCTGTTCGTAGTCGAGGAGCGTGGTGATGCTGACGCCGAGGGCGTCGGCGATCTTGACGGTGGTTCCCACGCTCGGATTCGTCCGGGCCTGCTCGATCTGGATGATCATGCCGCGGCTGACCCCTGCGCGGGCAGCCAGCGCATCGAGGGTGTAGCCGCGCTCGGCGCGCCAGTGCTTGAGGTTGCGGGCGAGCGACTGCGTGAGCTGGTCGAGATCCGTCACGGTCCGTCCAAGTCGAAGGGCAATATATTGGATGCAGCGATGCACTCTGCTGCACTACGGTGTGGTGTACTTCAGCGTCCGGTTCACTGTACTGCGAGGTTTCACCATGACAGCGGTCTTCGCCCTGGCCACCAGTCTTTTGTGGGGGCTCGCCGACTTCGGCGGCGGACTGCTCACCCGACGCCTGCAGGCGCTGACCGTGGTGGTCGTCTCGCAGGCCCTGGCCGCCGCGGTGCTGGGCGCCCTCGTACTGGCCACCGGCGGCTGGCGGGAGGCCGGGCCGCAGCTGTGGTTCGCGGTCGGTGCGGGCGTCGTGGGGCCCGCCGCCATGCTCTGCTTCTACCGCGCCCTGGCGCTCGGCCCGATGGGCGTGGTCTCCCCGCTCGCCTCGGTCGGCACCGTGCTCGTCCCGCTCGGGGTCGGGATCGTGGCGGGCGAGCGGCCGGGGTTGCTGCAGGCCACCGGCATGACCGTGGCCGTGATCGGCGTACTGCTGGCCGGCGGCCCGCGGGTCAGCGGTGCGTCCGTGGCCCGCCAGACGCTGGTACTGACGCTGGTCTCGGCGTTCGGGTTCGGCGCGGTGATGGCCCTGATCTCGGAGGCCTCGACGACCGTGACCGGCCTCTTCCTGGCCCTGTTCGTCCAGCGGGTGTGCAATGTCGCCGTCGGCGGGGCCGCCCTGTACGCGTCGGTGCGGCGCGGCACCCCGGCACTGCCCGAGGGTGGGCTCCCGGCCCTCCGGGGTGCGCTGCCCGCCCTCGGCTTCGTCGGGATCGCCGATGTCGCCGCCAATGGCACCTACGCCCTGGCCGCCCAGAACGGGCCGGTCACCATGGCGGCGGTGCTCGCCTCGCTCTACCCGGTCGTCACCACGCTCGCCGCGCTCGGCGTCCTCAAGGAGCGGCTGCGGGCGATCCAGACGGCCGGCGCCTCCCTCGCCCTGTTCGGCTCGGTGCTGCTCGCGGCGGGGAACTGACGCGGGCGCGGCAGGCGGCCGCCGGTATCCGTCTGACGGCGGATCAGGACGCCTCGTACGCCTCCTTGGCCTCTTCCGACTGCCAGGCCCGCAGCGCGAGCAGCTGGTCCGGGGTGACGCCCTCGGGGATCGGCACGGGCGCCGGGGTGCGCAGCGGCGGCTGCCAGCCTTGCCGCTCGTCCCAGCTGCGCACGACCCGGGCGGGCGCGCCGGCCACCACCGCGTGATCGGGGACCTCGCCCCGGACCACGGCGCCTGCCGCGACCACCACGTTGCGGCCCAGCCGCGCACCGGGCAGGATCACCGCCCCGGTACCGATCCAGCTGCCGGAGCCGATGGCCACCGGGTCGGTGCGCGGCCACTGCTTGCCGACCGGCACCTCGGGGTCGTCGTAGCTGTGGTTGGTGGTGGTGACGTAGACCCCGGGGCCGAAGAAGCAGTCGTCGCCGATCGTCAGCCGGACATCCGCGATCACATGGCTGCCGCGGCCCAGCACCACACCGTTCCCCAGCGTGAGAATCGGGTCCGGGCCGAGGTCCAGATCCGGCATCATGCCCGCCGTCAGCGTCACGTCCTGGGCGATGATGCAGTGGTCGCCGAGCTCGATCCACGGGTCGCCGAAGACCGTGCCCTGCGGATAGGCGAGCCGGGTGCCGCCGCCGATCCGCCGGAAGCGGTACGGGCCGGGGCGCTCGGCCGTGACGGCCGCGGCTTCCCTCACCCAGCGCGCGCCGCGATGGACGGCGCGCGACACGGCCCGGCGCCGCCAGGCCGCGACGGACGAGAACACGTTCTGGTTTATCGGCACCCGCACACCGTACTCAGCCTGCCGGGCGGCGGACCGCGCGCCGGGCTGTGATCTTCGCCCCACCGGCGGCTGTCCCTGCCCGGCGCAGCGGCCGTCGTCTACGGTGCTGTTGGCGCGGCGCATCACGGCGAGGAGATCCAGAAATGGCGGGACGGGCGTTGATTTCACCGGTGGGCGGCAAGGAGCCGAAGGTCGATCAGGAGGCGTTCACCGCCCCGACGTCCGTCGTGCTCGGCGAGGTCACCATGGCGCCGGGCTCCAGCGTCTGGTACCACGCGGTGCTCCGGGCCGACTGCGGCCCGATCGTGCTGGGCGCCGACAGCAACATCCAGGACAACTGCACGGTGCATGTGGACCCCGGCTTCCCGGTGACCGTCGGCGCACGGGTCTCGGTCGGGCACAACGCGGTCCTGCACGGCTGCACGGTCGAGGACGATGTCCTGATCGGCATGGGTGCCACGGTGCTGAACGGCGCGCACATCGGCGCGGGCTCGCTGGTCGCCGCGCAGGCGCTGGTCCCCCAGGGCATGCGGGTCCCGCCCGGTTCGCTGGTCGCCGGGGTGCCGGCCAAGGTCAAGCGGGAGCTGACCGACGAGGAGCGCGAGGCCCTCAAGCTCAATGCCGTGATGTACCTGGAGCTGGTGGCACGGCACCGGGAGGACGTGGCGGACGCCGGGGAGTGAGCCGGCCGGCCTAGCCGGGCCCGGCCGGCCGCCGCGGCGCGGGCCGTGGACGGGCCCGCTCCGCGGTCGGCGGCTCAGTGCCGGGCGGAGGCGGCGGTCAGCGCGGAGGACAGCAGCTCGGCGTCGAACAGGGTGGCGTCCGCGAGGCGGTTGGCGTTGGCGTACGCGTTCAGCATCACCTTCGCGGTCCGCAGCGCCGAGGGGGAACGGCGGACCAGCGGCTTGATCCACCGGGTGACGGCGCCGTCGAGCTGCGCCTCCGGGACGACCTTGTGGAGGATGGACAGTTCCTGCGCGGTGGTGGCGTCGAAATTGTCGGCGGTCAGTATCAGCTCACGGATCCGCGCCGCGCCCGCCTCGTGCAGCAGCCGCGGCATGATGCCGCCCCAGGCGGGCGGCACCCCCAGTCCCAGCTCCGGCAGGCGGAAGCGGCAGGTGTCCGCGCCGACCCGCAGATCGCAGAAGACCGCGAGCCCCACTCCGGCCCCGACCACCCCGCCGTGCAGCCGCGCGACGGTCACCACGTCGGTGCTCGCGAGGGCCTCGCACACCCGTCGCGCCTTGTTGCCCAGGGCGCGCAGCCCCACGCCGGTGGGGTCCGCGGCGAGCAGGGCGGGGAACTCCGCCCGGTCACCGCCCAGACAGAAGTCCTTCCCCGCGCCGGAGAGGACCAGGACCCTGATACCGGACTCCTCGTCCAGGGCTCCCAGTACGACGAGGAGCTCGTCGAGGATCTCCCCCGAGATGGCGTTGCCTGTCTCGGGACAGTTCAACTGCACCGTGAGGACGGGCCCCTCGTGTGTCACGAGGAGGGACTTGAAGTCGTGCATCATGGCCGTTCCTTGTTGTGATGTTCCGCTGTGCGGGAGACCGGTGTGCCGGGAATGTCAGGCACGGGCAACCGGAAGTGTGATCAGGCGGCGGAAGGCCACGCGCGGCTCCCAGAGCGGAGCAGCGGTGATGCGCAGTCCGGGCAGACGCTCCAGCAGCGCGGTGAGCAGGCAGTCCGCCTCCAGACGCGCCAGCGTGTTGCCGAGACAGAAGTGAATACCCCCGCCGAAGCCGAGATGGGCGGGCCGGCGGCGGATGTCGAAGACTTCGGGGGAGGCATAGTGGGCCGGATCGTGATGGGCGGCTCCGGCCATGAGCTGCACCATCTCGTTCTTGCGGACGGTCACCCCGGCGAGTTCGGTGTCCTCGGAAGCCACCCGGCTGATCATGTGTATCGGAGCGTCGTAGCGGAGCGCCTCGTCGATCGCGTCCGGTATCTGCTCGGGATGGATACGCAACCAGTTCAGCTGGCGGGGGTGCTCCAGGAGCAGCCGGAACGTGCTGGAGAGAACATGGGCCGTGGTCTCCAGCGCCGCCAGGAGCATGAACAGGGTGAGGGAGTAGACGGCCTCGTCGGCGACTTCCCGGTCGGGTTCCTGCGCGTCCCAGACCCGGATCCATTCCGAAACCGGATCGCGTCCCGGCTTTTCCCGGCGCTCTTTCACCAAACTGGTGAAATATTCACGCAATTGACGGGTCGACTCGTCGGACAGGGCGAGTTGACTCGGATTCGGAAACAATTCCTGGGTGTACACCTGGTCGTGGGTGAGCGAGCGCAGGAACGCGAAGTCGGCCGACGGAATCTGCAGCCATTCACCGATGGTGATCACCGGAAGTTCTTCACTGACCAGGGTACAGAAATCCGCCGGACCGTACGCGAGTTCCTCTTCGAACCGGTCGAGCAGCCTGCTGGTCGTCCGCTCGACCGAAGTCTTCATCTCGGCCAGGGAGTTGCGATGGAAAACGTTGCCCACCGACCGCCGCACGCGGGTGTGGTGCGGCGGGTTGAGCATGGGCAGGGTGCCGCCCATCTGGCGTGACGCGCTTGCGTTCCAGCGGGCCCCATCGTCCTGGCGGGCCCGCCAGGCGCTATCAGGGACCCGCCAGGATCTGCTTCGCAAAAGCTGATGACACAGCCCGTACGAGGTCACCAAGTGGCCACCCCAGGGCGCCGGAACAATATCCCCCATCGCCCTGAGTTTCGCGTACAACGGCAACGGATCCGATTGGCCATCGGCCGTGCGGAGACGAGAAAAAAGCGAAACAACACTGCGCCGGTCAACGGGGGCAGCGGCCAGAGCGGGCTGCAAGGCGATACCTTCTTTCCGAAGATCACTCATTGGTCGCCAACCCTGCATACCCCTACAACTGAACGTTCATGCGACCATCGAACGTCAGAGCTGTAGCGTGCATCACACTCGCCACCAGCTGAGGAATCCACTCCACCAGCTGCCCTTTTGCGGCTTGGTCTGCGATTCCCGGGCCCGAGCGTCTCCCCCGCCGGGACCGCCGGCCGCGCCGGACGGCGCCCGCCGCTCGCTGCGCACCGGGGTGAACCGGGCCGGCAGCGCGTTGAGCGCCCGGTGGAACGGGCCGGGCCGCCAGGTCAGCGTGTCCGCGGGAACGCCGAGTTCGATGTCGGGCAGCGCGTTCAGCAGCTTCTCGATGGCACGTATGGAGATCAGCAGCGCGGGGTCCTTCGCCGGGCAGGCATGCGGTCCGGCTCCCCAGGCCAGATGGGCCCGCTTGCTGAACGTCTGCCGGCCGGCGGACAGCGTCGGGTCCGCGTTGGCCGCCGCGAAGCTGATGAGCACCGGCGTGCCGACGGCCAGCTTGTTCCCGGAGAGCTCCACCTCGTGCGTCGGGTAGTGGGTGGCGTAGTTGGCGATCGGCGGGCTGTTCCAGAGCACCTCGTTGATGGCGTCCTCGACCAGGACGTCGCCGCCGCCCTGCTGGCCGCCGGCGAACTGCTCGTCGGACAGCAGCAGCCGCAGCGCGTTGGCGATGATGTTCTGCACCGGCTCGGTGCCCGCTCCGATGAGGAGCGCGAGCTGGTGGACCATCTCCTCGTCGGAGAGCCGCGACTGATGCTGCATCAGCCAGGAGGTGATGTCGTCGCCCGGCGTGCTGCGCTTCAGTGTGACCAGCTCGAACAGGGCGCCGCCCATGGCCTCGTTGGCCCGCTCCGCATCGACGCCGTCGAAGAGGTTGGAGATGGCGCTGATCAGCCGGTCGCCGATCTCCGCCGGGCAGCCGAACAGGTCGTTGAAGACCAGCAGTGGCAGCAGCTGCGCATAGTCGGTGATCAGGTCGGCCTTGCCGCGGGCGCTGAACTGGTCGACGAGGTAGGCCGCGACGCGGTCGACATGCCTGCTCACGCGGTGCATGTCCAGGCGCGCGAAGCTCTCCGTCACCGCCTGGCGCAGCCGCAGGTGATCGGCACCGTCGGAGAACATGCAATTCGGCCGGTACATCATCATCGGCAGGACGGGGCTGTCGAGCGGAACGCGCCCTTCGTTCAGTGCGCGCCAGCGGCGGGAATCCCGCGCGAAGGTGTCCGGGTTCTGCAGGACGTGGAGCGCCGTGGCGTAGTCCGTGACGAGTTCGGCCTCGACCCCGGGAGCCAGCTCGACGGGCGCGCTGGGCCCGTACTGCCGCAGCATGTCGTAGAAAGCGTCCGGCGCGGCGGCGAATTCAGGTCCGTGGAGGGGAACCCGTTGGCCGCCGGCGTGTGCGGGGCAGCCGGGCGGTGGACTCTGGAATTCCGAATGGGATGGCATGCCTGAACTCCTAGTTGAGACGGGACTGTAGGTAACGGACGAGCGCGATCAGGGAATCCGCCGAGGAACGCTGGTCCCGTGCGTCACAGTTGACGACAGGCGTCTCAGGAAGGAGGTCCAGCGCCTCCCGGATCTCGTCGAGCGAATGCGTGGGAGTCCCGTCGAAGTGGTTCACCGCGATGGCGTAGGGGATTCCGTAGTGTTCCACCAGGTCCATGACAGGGAAGGACTCGTCGAGCCGCTGGGGGTCGACGAGGACCAGGGCGCCGAGCGCCCCTCGGGTCATGTCTTCCCACACCTGGACGAAGCGCTGCTGGCCGGGGGTTCCGAACAGATACAGGACCAGCTTCTCGCTGAGCGTGAGCCGGCCGAAGTCCATGGCGACCGTGGTCGTGGTCTTGCCGGGTGCACCTTTCGGGTCGTCAATTCCCGCACCCGCCTGCGTCATGATCTCTTCGGTCCGCAGCGGGGGAATTTCGGACATTGTCCCGATGAATGTGGTCTTTCCTACGGCGAAGTGTCCGACCACGAGGATCTTCGCCGCGGTCTGCACTGAATTGCGCAGGTACACGCCGTCATCCAAAGCGAGCCTGGAGCCCATTCAGCACCTCCTCAAGGATTTCCCGGTCGACAAGCTGAGCACTCGGTATGGGTGCGCGGGAGTACAGATGACCTTCCCGTGCGAGATCGGACACCAGAATCTTGACGACACCCACCGGCAGCCGGGTGTGCCCGGCTATCTCGGCGATCGAGAGGAAACCTCCCGAACAGAGCTCCAGCAGACGGATCTTCTCCGGATCGAGGGGCTTCGTCCGGGGTGGTTCCGCATGCATGGTGACCAGAGTGATCAGTGAGAATTCGTTGCCGTCAAGAAGGTCGCGGCCGTTGGTGATGACGTACGGCCGTACTAATTCCGCTGCTTCGTGTTCCAGCTCCGGCTCGTCATCGGTTGTCATGACTGAATATCAGCCCTCTCGCGCGGCGGGCTGGTCAGTGCCTTACCGAGCTGGCCGACAAGCTGCTGCATACGGAACGTGATCTCCGCCATGTCGACATCGGGGGAAGCCGACACCGCGAGATAGGCGCCCTCACCGGCCGAGATGAGAAAGACCCAGCCATGGTCGAATTCCACCAATGTCTGCCGCCATTGCGGCCGCCCGGCGGACGCGCCGCCATGGCAGAAATCGGCGACCGTACGGCTCAGCGACTGCATTCCGCTCATCGCGGCGGCGACGGTGTCGGCGTGGTCCCGGCCGACTTCCTTCGAGCGGGCCATGAGCAGGCCGTCGGCGGAGACGAGAATGGCGTGCTGCGCTTCAGGCAATTCCAGAGCACTGTCAAGCATCCACGACAGATCGTAGTTCACTGAACCTCATGCCCTTCATTGCTTGCATTAGTGGAACGGCGGCCGGATTGCGTGCCGCGCTGGAATGCGCCCATGACGGAGGCGGACCTTGCGCTGTCGCGGGCCGGGTTTTGCGTGCTCTCGGATTCGGTCGGCACGATGGAAATCGCACCGCGCCGACGGCGCTTCGGCAGACCGCCTGCGGTCGTCTCGGGAGCCGGCTGGGAGGGAGCGGGATGCCCCCCGGGCACGGTGCCGGGCGGCGGGGGACCCGCAGCCGGGTATCCCGGGGCCGCAGGGGCCCGGCCCGGAGCGCCGGGGGCCGGGTGACCAGGGGCGTTCTCGGGCGGCAACGGGGCGGAGGCGGCCACGGCAGGACTCTCCTCGGGCTCGTGCAGGGACGTCAGCAGATCGTCGGGGAGCAGGACGACCGCGCGCACGCCGCCGTAGGGAGAGGCGGAGTCCACCGAAACGCTGAAGCCGTAGCGGGCGGCGAGCACACCGATGACGGTGAATCCGAACTGCGGCGGGTTCCCGAGGCTGGAGACGCTGGCCGCATTCGCGCTGGACAGCAGCTGGGCGGCTCGTGCCTTCTCCTCCTCGTTCATCCCGACACCGGCGTCGTCGACGACGATGCACACGCCCTTGGGCACCGGCCGGATATTGATCTCGATCATCGTTTCCGGCGCCGAATAGCTGGTGGCGTTGTCCAGCAGCTCGGCGAGCACGAGCGCGACCGGTTCAACGGCGCGGCTCACGATGGCGAAATTACTCTGCGACCGGATCTCGACGCGCGTGAAATGGCGAATACGGCCCTTCGCGCTGCGCACCACATCGTAGAGCGAGGCATTGTGCCGCCGTCGGCCGAGCCAGCCGTCGCAGAGCACGGCAATGGACTGAGCGCGCCGCGCGAACTGCGAGTTCATGTGGTCGATGTCGAGCAGATCCTGAAGGATCTTGTGCTCGCCATAGGCCTCCTGCAGCTTGGAAATCGCCAGCTGCTGCTCGCTCGCAAGACCCTGCAGCGTCCGCATGGCGGCCTTCAGTGTGGTCTTGGTGGCCTCCTCGGCCCGGTCCTTGGCCTCTTCCACAGCCTCCGTGTAATGGTCTTCGAGATTGGCGTAATGCTGCTTGAGCTCAGCCTGTTCTTTTCGAAGCTCCGTGATTTTTTTTCTGCCGCGAATAATCGCGGTTGCGGCTACAGGGGTACCAGCGATCAAACCCCAGAACGCTGGATCCTGGAAGTATTGCGTCATAGGACTCTCTTCGGACGACGGAGCCACCAGGTGTCGTATGTCTGGCCACGACGTGCGGAATCAATCGCGCTTCCAGACATACGTGAACGGCCACACACAGTCGCCTGCCAGAAAGCCATCGAAGGGCCGGCTAATGGCATAGTTCTCCCCGGGGTGGCGGTTTGCATAGGCCAATGCGCGGAATTTCTTTCCTGCCATATCAGGTGAGTACCCCGTTGGCAAGTGCGATGATCTTAGCATCACCGCAACACCCTCCGTCCAACGGCGATCTGAACACCGGACAGATCTGAAGGAGATTCAACAAAGGCCTGCTTTGGGGCCATTGGGCGCGCCAGCGGCCCTCGACGCAAGCGAGTCGGACCACTCATGACGCCCCGTTGACGCAGGCACCTGTGACCTGGGTCACGCAATGGAGCGGACGTGGCGCACCGGCGCCGCTGATCGCTGCTCGTCAGCGATGCGGGGTGTCGTGGACATAGGTGATCTCGCCGCCACGGACCCGGACGACGCGTACGGTCATGCCGCGGTCGGTCCCCCGCAGGTAGTGCGCCGTGCAATGGGTCCACGCCCCCTTGACCGCGCGCAGGTCCCTGACGCAGTCGACCGAGCGCGGCCCCCGGGGGATCACCGGCAGCGACAGATGGCCCGAGATGGAACGGGCGACCTCATCGCGCGGGACGGTATCGGTCGTCCCGTTCACCTCGCTGGTCGCGTCCCGCTCCCCCAGCCACTGATTGCCCGCCGTGAGACTCCCCGCCAGCAGAGCCGTGCCGGCCAGCGCCAGGCCGACGACTCGCAGATTCCGCACGGCTCTCCTTCCAGCGGGCACACATCATGCGCCGGCCACGCCCACCGGCCGGTCACGGACAATTCTCACGGTCGCCCCGGCGCAGGCAACAGGAGGGCCCCACCCGTGCGACCACCTGGGCGACAGTGCGTCAGGCGGACGGCACGGGGCCCTGCATCTGCTCGCTGATCCAGTGCAGCGAGTCGGCCATCCGCTGGATGTAGGTGTGTCCGCTGTGCACACCGTTCGGTATTTCGAAGAGCGTGGAGTGGACCGGCCCGCCGGTGTAGTCCCTGATGAACCGCTTCACATCGGGCACCGCCACCTCCTTGCTGCCGAGTTCGAAGGCCAGATAGACGGGCAGGCCCCGCCGCGCCGCCAGCTGCCGCGCCAGGTGGCGTGGGTCGTTGGCCCGCATCTCGGCGGGGTGGCCCTGCCACATCGGCGAATCCGGTGCCGTGTCCGGGCCGTTGACGATGGCCGCCTTGAACTTCTGCGGCTCCTTGAGCACGGCCTTCAGCGCGGCGAACCCACCGGACGAGGACCCCATGAAGGCCCAGCCGTCACGGCTGTCGTAGGTACGGAAGTTGGCCCGCGCGAAGTCCGGTACGTCCTCGGTCAGCCAGGTGCCCATCTTCGGCCGGCCCGGGATGTCACTGCCGTCGTAGTACTTCCTGCCGGGGTTGAGCACCGGCATCACGACGATGAACGGCAGTGTCTTGCCCTCCTGCGACCACTCCGCCATCCGCTCCTCCAGCGAGAAGGCGTCCCCGGCCCAGTAGTTGAAGGGATACCCGTAGGCACCGGGCAGGGCGATCAGCACCGGAAAGCCGCTCGTGGCGTACTGCGGCTGGTCGTACTCCGGCGGCACCCAGGCCCAGATGTCCCCGGTGAAGCCGGACTTGTGCCCGTACCACTTCGTCCGCACGACCTTGGTGCCGTTCCCGGTGGTACGGAACGGGGTGAAGGAGGAGCGCGGGCCTTGCGGTCCGGCCACCCGGGGCTTGCCGTTGCGGGCGTCCGCCGCCGCATGCGCCCGCAGCCGCGGCACGCTCGACGCGTCCACGAGGCCCCTGCCGCCGCCGCAACCGGCCAGCAGCCCCAGGGCCACCACACTCACCGCAGCACGGACGCGCAGGCACTTCATCGGGACGTTCTCCTTGGATACGTGGACCGGCCGCGGGGAGCCACGCTGCCACTGCCGCGCCGGTCGAAAGACACCACTTTAAGATCGGCGGAACGGTCCTCGACGCCGGCCCCGGCCGCCGTGACCTGCCCGTCCGTCTTCCCCGGGCCCTCAGGAGACATCGCGGCACGTCAAATACAGCGACGGGGTTTCCCTCGTTCGATGAGCCCACGCGTTCTTTACCGGCCGGTCGGTTCTGGCAAGGTGGGTTCCCAGTTCGGAAGGGCGCGGCGCTGTGCCGTGGTTGGGGATGACCGATGACCGCGTGGGCCGATCACCGGCCGCCGCCCGGCGTAGTGGGGCGGGCCGTTGAACATGAGCAGGTGTCCGGGCTGCTGAGCGGTGCCCCGCTGGTGACGCTCACCGGGGCCGCCGGGGTGGGCAAGAGCGTGCTGGCCCGTGCCGTCCTCACCGAGCACACCGCCCGGCACGGCGGCACCGTCATCCGGGTCGGCTGCTGGGACGGTCTGGCCGAGGGCGGCCTGACCGAGGCGCTGCTCCGGGCGGCGGGGCGGGCGGACACCGCCTGCCGGGACACCGCCCGGCCGCTCGCCCGGCAGACGGCCGACCCCCGCGTCAGCGCCTCGCCGCCCGGCCGGGCGGGCAGCGGCGCGGCGGGCGCTCCCCCGGGCGGCACGGCCCTCGCGGCGCTGGCGGCGCACTGCCGGCGGCAGCGGGCGATCGTTCTGCTCGACGACTGCGACCCGGTACTCGCCGAGTGCGCCCGGCTCGTACGACGGCTGCTGCGCGCCGACCCCTCGCTGCGCATCGTGGCGACCGCGCGTGGCCCGCTGGGGCTGGCCGAGGAGCGGGTCGTCGAGCTCGCGCCGCTTCCGGTGACGCTGGGCGAGGGGATCGCCGGACCGGCGGTCGAGCTGCTGGCCGCGCGGACCGGAAGCGCGGCGCCCGAGCTGCTGGTCGCGGTGTGCCAGGCGCTGGAGGGCTCACCGCTGGCGATCGCCCTGGCCGCGCACCAGCTGGACCGGATGTCCCTGCCGCAGCTCGCGGCGCAGGTGGGCACGGACGGCCCGCTGTTCTACTCGGGGCCGGCGGCAACCGTGCGGCACACCTCGCTGCACGCCGCGCAGGCCGCGGGCTACGCCCTCTGCTCGCCCACCGACCGCCGGGTATGGGCGAGGCTCTCGGTGCTTCCCGGCGATTTCGATCCCTGGCTCGCCGGATGCGTCTGCACCAGCAGTGACGTCCCGGCAGCGGCGGTCGACGGCGCGCTGGAACGGCTCCGTACGGCCTCGGTCGTCGAACGCGTACGGGAGGCGGGCGATGCGCACGAGGACACCGGGGCCGCGCTGCCACCGCGCTACCGACTGCCACGCGCCGCCCGCGACTTCGGGCGGACGCAGCTGCGCGAGGCGGGCGAGGAGTCCGCGGCGCTGCGGCGGTTCCGGCAGGCCTGTGCGGCGCTCGCGGCCGAGGCGCAGATCGCCTGGCAGGGTCCGAACCAGCAGGTGGCCGTGCGGCTGGTGGAGGACGAACAGGCCAATCTCGACGCGGCGCTGACCCGGCCGCCGCAGGACGCGGAGGATGCGCTCGGCGCGCTGGAGATCGCGGTGTCGCTGTGGTTCCACTGGGCCGCCTGTGGCTTCCGCCGCGAGGGCCGGGCCCATCTCGACCGGCTGCTGCTGCTCTCCCGCGAGGACACCGCGCTGCGGGCCCGGGCGCTGTGGCTGGCCGGCTACCTCGCCGCGCAGGAACATGCGCTCGCCGGCGCCGAGACCCTGCTCGACGAGGCATGGACGGCGGCCGTGATGCATGCGGACGCCGACGGGCTGGCCCGTATCGCGCATGCGCATGCCG
Organism: Streptomyces caniferus; assembly: GCF_009811555.1. Lineage (GTDB taxonomy): Bacteria > Actinomycetota > Actinomycetes > Streptomycetales > Streptomycetaceae > Streptomyces > Streptomyces caniferus. The sequence continues at coordinate 580,391 of NZ_BLIN01000003.1, forward strand.
TACTGGAGCTGTACCGCGGGAACACCGCGGCGGCCGTGGCGTGTCTGGAGGAGGCGACCCGGCACCACTCCAGGGATCCGTGGTTCGGGCCGGGGCCCGCCCACAGCTGGGCGCTGCTCGCCATCGCCCTCGCGCCGCTCGACCCGGAGCGGGCGAAGGCGGCGGCCCATCGCGCCTGGGAGGTCCGGCACTCCGACGGCGATTTCTGGCTGTACTCGACCGTCCTGTACGCCGAGGCCCTGACCGAGAGCGCCCACGGGAAGCCGACGACTGCCCTGCGCGCCTGTCACGAGGCGTTGGTGGCCAAGGAACGCGTCGGCGACCCGCTGTTCATCGCAGGGGTCCGCAACATGCTGGCGGATCTGCGACGGACGGGGCGCGACGGGGCGGCGACGGACGCCGACGAGGAGACCCCGTGGTGGCAGCGCGGCGGGCCGGGCGTACGGGCGCGGCCGTTCTTCTCGCGGCTGCGGGCCGGGTCGTGAGGACGGGGGCCCCGACGACCGGTCCCTGGGCCGGGCGCCCTCCGCGGGCCGTCGAAGAACACGCTGGGTGACGCGGTGACCGCGTTCGGGATGCGGGAGCCACGGGCCGGTCGCATGCTGGGAAGCATGAAGCGTGCCCCCGTGATCGTGCACCCGCCCTCCTCCGGCGGCCGCCGCGTGACACTCAACGGACAGGATCTGGGACGGGCGCTGCGCACCGGTGATGTGGCCGCGATACTGCGCCGGGCCGGTTTCTGCACCACGAAGTTCGTCTGGGACGACACCGGAATCTTCGAATGGCGCGACGGCGGACCCGATGTGTGGCTGATGCCCTGAGGGAACACGCTGCCCTCAACGGGCCGCGGCATCACCTGACTTGTGCCGGGTGAGCCGCGGAATGCCACGGACCGCCGTACGGGCCGCCCACAGGCAGCCCCCGGGGACGGTCAGTCGACCGACGCGGTGACCGGCGTCTCCGCCGCCTCGCGCGCGGCGGCCGCCTTCTTCGCGCGGAACTTCATGAGGAGGAAGGACCCGGCGCCGAACAGCAGGGCCGCGACCAGTCCGAGCCAGGAGAAGCGCTTGAGCCACGACTCGGCGACCATGCCCACGCTGTAGATCAGCGCGGTCGTACCGCCGGCCCAGACGATGCCCCCGAGGACGTTGGCGATCAGGAACTTCCAGTACGGCATCTTCAGTACGCCGGCGAGCGGGCCGGCGAAGATGCGCAGCAGCGCGACGAAGCGGCCGAAGAAGACCGCCCACATGCCCCACTTGTCGAACTTCGCCTCGGCCATGGCGACATGGTCGGGGCCGAAGTGCTTGGGGAACTTCCGGCCCGCCCATTGCAGCAGGGGCTGGCCCCCCTTGCGTCCGATCAGATACCCGATGGAGTCACCGATGATCGCACCGGCGGACGCACAGGCACCCAGCACGACAGGATTGATGTGGTCCTGGGTCGCCGCGAGAATCGCCGCACTGACGAGGACGATCTCGCCGGGCAGCGGAATGCCCACGCTCTCCAGTCCGATGACCACCCCCACCAGGAGGTAGACGCTCACGGCCGGTACCGTCTCGAGCCACTCCTGGATGTGCAACGCCGCTTCCTCCGCTGGTGTAGGGCCCCCGTGGGCCGTGACCCGGCATCCGTGAAACCGGTGCCGGTCGATCCCCCTGGCGCGCCACAGCACGCCCGGGAAGCGTACTCGATGGCACTGTCGAAGGGCCGAATCCGCGTGAGGTGCGCAACACCTGTACCGCGGGCCGGCCCGGGGGCCGAGCGGTCCGCCCGGAACGACGACGGCCCGCCGTGCCGGGCACGACGGGCCGGGGAAACCCCGCTGTGAATCAGCTCACTTGTTGGGGCGCAGGGTCCACACGATGCTCATCTCGCCGGTGACCGCGCCGTCCTCGCGGGTGATGGCGATGTTCACGGGGAACTCCGGGCGCTCGCCGGCGTCGAGCTCGGCGACCACCTCGGCCACCGGGCGGCCCAGCTCCGCGGTGGCGGTGACCGGTCCCATGGCGAGCTTCTTGTAGCCGATCTCAGCGCGCACGGCCAGCGGCACCGCCCGGCCGAGCTGGTCGCCGAAGGCCGCCATCACGATGGCACCGCTGGCCGACTCGGCGAGGGTGAACATCGCGCCGGCGTGCGGTCCGCCGACGTGGTTGTGGAAGTCGGACTGGTCGGGCATGCGGACCACGGCGCGCTCGGCGGTGGTCTCGGCGAACTCGAGGTTCAGAGTGCGGGCCATCGGCACGGATGCCGCCATCATTTCGCCGATCGACGGCAGGGTCTCGGAGGACATGGGCATCATGTTACCTAGCGGTAGCTTAGGTGTGAAGGGGCGGTTCTGGTCCGGCCGTCGGCACCGTTCCGGACACCGGGGCAGAGCGCGGGCGCCGGGGAAATCCCTGTGCGGCCGCGTCTCGCCATTGCCTATCGTTGACGCCCATGCGGCCAGGACAACAGCACAGCGACGGCGGAGGGGCGAAGGCCCCGGCACACCTCGTGCGACGGGCGGCGGACGCCCCGGACCGGCGGCGGTTGTCCGCGGCCCGCTCCGCGCGGGTGCCCTCTTGATGAGGGCCCGCCCCGCCTGGGCGGGGCGCAACTATCTGCTGCTCACCGGCGCCACGGTGATCGCGAACCTCGGCAGCTCCGGCGCGCTGATCGCCACCGCCTTCGCGGTGCTCGCCGCCGGCGGCTCCGCCACCGACGTCGGTCTGGTGGCCGCCGCGCGGACGGTCCCGCTGGTCCTCTTCCTGCTGATCGGCGGCGCGGTCGCCGACCGGCTGCCCCGGCACCGTGTGATGGTCGCCGCGAACGCCCTCAGCTGTGTCTCCCAGGGCCTGTTCGCGCTGCTCGTCCTGACCGGGGAGCCGCGGTTGTGGCAGATGGCCGTGCTGGCGGCCCTCGGCGGCACGGGACAGGCGTTCTTCGCGCCGGCCTCCGAGGGCATGGTGCTGGCCAGCGTCTCCGGCGACCAGGCGGGGCGCGCTTTCGCCGTGTTCCGCATGGGCATGAACGGCGCGAACATCGGCGGTACGGCGCTCGGCGGCGCACTGGTCGCCGCGGTCGGCCCCGGCTGGGTTTTGGCCCTCGATTCCGCCGCCTTCGCCCTCGCGGCCGCGCTCCGCGCCTTCCTCGACGTCAGCGGGGTTCCGGCGCGGGCTCCCGGTGGCGGCGTACTGCACGATCTGCGGGACGGCTGGCGGGAGGTCGTCTCCCGGCCGTGGCTGTGGGCGGTGGTGGTGCAGTTCTCCCTCGTCAACGCGGTGGTGGCGGCCGCCGAGGCGGTCTACGGGCCGCTGGTCGCCGAACAGCATCTGGGCGGACCCGGCCCCTGGGGACTGGCGCTGGCCGCGTTCGGCGCGGGCACGGCGGGCGGCGCCCTCATGATGACCAGGGTCCGGCCGCACCGCCTCCTGCTCACCGGTGCGCTGTGCATCTTCCCGCTCGCCCTGCCGTCCGCCGCGCTCGCCGTCCCGCTGCCCGTGGCCGGACTCAGCGCGATCATGTTCGCGACCGGAATCTCGGTCGAGGTCTTCGCGGTGACGTGGATGATGGCGCTGCACCAGGAGATCCCCGAGGAGAAGTTCTCCCGGGTCTCGTCCTACGACTGGCTCGGCTCCCTGGCCATGGTCCCGCTCGCCACCGCGCTGGCCGGCCCCGTACAGGACCTCATCGGCCGGAAGGCCGCGCTGTGGGGCTGCTCCGCCGTGATCGCGCTGCTGACCGCGGCGGTGCTGTGCGTCCCCGAGGTACGGCGGCTGACCCGGCGGACGAGCCCGGCCCCGGCCGCCGGCCGGGCGGTCCCCCGCGCCGAGGCGGCGGAACCGCACCCCGCGGAGGCGGAGTGAGCGATCACCGCGCCCCTGGGGCGAAGCCGCCGCGGGCCGTGCTCAGCCGACGCTGAACGCGCCCTCGGGCGGCACCGGGGACGCCACCGCCTCGGCATCGCGCACCGGGACCGCGTCCGCGATCAGCCGCCGCAGCGCCCCACCCTGCTCGACCCGGGCCGGGAACGCATCGCCGGCCGTCCGCCGGGCCAGCGCGGCGATCGGGAGCGGTGCGCGCGAGGCGAGCAGCACGGCGTTGCCGAACCGGCGGCCGCGCAGCACCGAGGGCTCGGCGATCAGTGCGAGATGTTCGAAGGCCGTGGCGAAATTGGCGAGTTGGCCGCGCAGGAAGCCGAACGGCGCGCCGTCCGCGAGGTTCGCGGCGTAGCAGCCGTCCGGTCGCAGCACCCGGGCCGCGGCCTGCGCGTACTCGACGGAAGTGAGATGCGCGGGGACCCGCGAGCCGCCGAAGACGTCCGCCACGATGACATCGGCGCTGCCCTCCGGCGCCGCCTCCAGCGCCGTACGGGCGTCCTCGGCGTGCACCGTGATCCCGCGGTCGCCGGGCAGTGGCAGATGTTCCGTCACCAGGGCGAGCAGTCCGCGGTCGGCTTCGACGACGTCCTGCCGGGAGTGCGGACGGCAGGCGGCGAGATAGCGCGGCAGGGTCAGCGCCCCGCCGCCCAGGTGCAGCACATCGAGCGGCCGTCCCGGGGCGGCCACCTCGTCCAGGACGTATGCCAGCCGGCGCACATACTCGAATTCCAGGTGGTCGGGCGCGTCGAGGTCCACGTACGACTGGGGCGCGCCGTCCACCGTGAGCAGCCAGGCGCGCGGCCGGTCGACGTCCGGCAACAGCTTGGCCGTGCCGCAGTCCACGGTCCGGATGACGGGTATCGGCTCGGGTGCTTCGTCCACCGTCCCATTGTGCCGGTGCGGCGACGGTGCCCGGTCCCGGCCGCCACGGCCCCCGGCCGCCGGTCCGGCCGGGCCCGGTCACTCCGACCACACCTGCCGGATCCGCGCCGCCTCGGCTGCCGCCTGCCGGCGCCCCGCGCGGGCCGCGTCCGCGCGCTTGGCGGGGTCCAGGACGTTGCGGCCGAACGCCGACCGGGCCGCGCGGTCGGGGGTGAGCACGCAGACCCGGGCGCCCCGGCGGGCCAGTTGCTCCGCCTGCGCCCGCGGTCCGGCGATCGGCCCACCACTGGCCGCCATCGGCGCGACGATCACCACCCGGCCGTATCCGGCGGCCAGATCGGCGTTGGCGCTGGAGTGCACCCCGCCGTCGATCCACCGGGTGCCGTCGATGGTGACCGGCGGATAGATGCCGGGGACCGCACAGCTCGCACCCACCGCGTCGAGCAGCCCCACCCCGCTGGTGTCGTCGAAGGCGGTGCGCTGTCCCGTCGCGGCGTCCACCGCAGTGATCAGCAGTCGGCGGGCCGGCCAGTCGGTGAGGTTCAGGGTCCGGGCGATCACCGTGCGCTGTTCCGCCTCGGTGACGGTACGGGCCGCGAGCGCCAGCTTCCCCATCCGTACGCCGAAGGACAGCGTGTCCCGGGAACGCAGCGCGATGGCCGCGAAGCGGGCCAGCGCGGCCGGGCCCATACGGGCGGCCGAGCGGGTCCGCTCGGGCGCGGCGAGCTGGTGCTCGTACATCTCCTCCAGGCCGAGGTGCCGGGAGGTGAGGTGGGCGCCGACGATCGATCCGGCGGAGGTGCCGATGACGACGTCGGCATCGGCGAGGGCGAGACCCGCCTCGGCGAGACCGGCGAGCACACCGACCTCCCAGCCGATGCCGGTGAGGCCTCCGCCGCCCAGGACCAGTGCCGTGCCCGCCATCAGGCTTCCTCCGTGTCCGGCCGACCGCCCGCGCGGCGCGGTGGTGCGGCCTCGTGCCCGTTCGTCCGGGCGAGCAGTCTCGCACCCCGCGCCCCGGCCGCGACAGCGGGCGGCTGCGTCCGGCACCGGGAGAGGTGCCGGACGCAGTCCTGTGACCTGCGGTGTCTACTCCTCGACGGTGCGCACCGTGCCCGCGCCGACGGTGCGGCCGCCCTCACGGACGGCGAAGCCAAGGCCCCGCTCCAGCGGCACGTCCCGGCCCAGTTCGACCGACACCGTCACCGTCTCGCCGGGGCGGGCGATGCCCCGCTCGCCGAGGTCGAGGTCGCCGACCACGTCCGCGGTACGGATGTAGAACTGCGGCCGGTAGCCGGTGGACAGCGGCGTCCGACGGCCGCCCTCCTCGGTGGAGAGCACATACAGCTCCGCGGTGAAGCGGCGCCGCGGTGTGACACTGCCGGGCGCGGCGATCACATGCCCGCGGCGCACCTGGTCACGGTGCAGACCGCGCAGCAGCAGCGCGACGTTGTCCCCGGCCTCGGCGGACTCCATCGGCTTGCCGAACGTCTCCAGCCCGATGACCGTCGTCCCGGTCTCCGCGCCGAGCACCGCGACCCGGTCGCCGACCCGCACCGTGCCGCGCTCGACGGCTCCGGTGACGACCGTGCCGCGACCGGTGATGGTCAGCACGTTCTCCACCGGCAGCAGGAACGGCGCGTCGACGTACCGCTCGGGCATCGGCACATAGGTGTCGACGGCATCCAGCAGGGCGTCGATCGCCCCCGTCCAGCGCGGGTCGCCCTCCAGGGCGCGCAGCCCCGAGACCCGTACGACGGGCATGTGCTCCCCGTCGTAGCCGTGCGCGCCCAGCAGTTCGCGCACCTCCAGCTCCACCAGGTCGGCGAGCTCCGGGTCGCCGGCGTCGGCCTTGTTGAGGGCCACGACGATGTGCCGGACGCCCACTTGCCTGGCGAGCAGCACATGCTCGGCGGTCTGCGGCATGATCCCGTCGAGGGCCGAGACGACGAGGATCGCACCGTCGAGCTGCGCCGCGCCGGTCACCATGTTCTTGATGAAGTCGGCGTGGCCTGGCATGTCGACATGCGCGTAGTGCCGGGTGTCGGTCTCGTACTCGACGTGCGAGATGTTGATGGTGATACCGCGGGCGGCCTCCTCCGGGGCCCGGTCGATCCGGTCGAAGGGCACGAACGCCCCGCTCCCCCGGTCACTGAGGACCTTCGTGATGGCCGCGGTCAGCGTGGTCTTGCCGTGGTCGACGTGGCCCATGGTGCCGATGTTCAGGTGCGGCTTGGTGCGCACGTATGCCGTCTTGGACATGGTGTTCTTCCTCGCAACAATGCGGTGAGGACGGCGACTTGGCGCCGTGGGGACCCCTGAACCCGGCCGACCCTCCCCCTGCGGGGTCCGCCGGACGATCCGGAGAGGGTCAGCTTCGTGCGCCGTCGGCCGCTGCGGCGGCCGGGACGGCGACCGCCGCGGCGGCGGTGACTGCGGGAACGCAGGCGGCGAAGGCCATGAGGAGATCGACGGCAGCCTTCGGCTCGTCCGCGACTGCGGACGGGAGCGGGAGGAAGGCGTACCGGAACATGCGCCCTATGGTGCCGGGCGCCGGGTGCGGCGTCGACTGATTTATCGGCGCCCGTCCCGGGGCACCGCACGGGCCCTGGCGAGGCGTCAGGTCCTACAGATGCTTCATGGCCTCGCGCACCGACAAGGGGGAGAGCCGCTCGCGGTGTGCCGCCACGAAACCGCGCACCGCTTCCGGGTCCGTCTTCGCGTACTCGCGCAGCGCCCAGCCGATCGCCTTGCGGATGAAGAAGTCCCGGTGCCCGGCCTGCCGGAGGCAGTAGGCGAAGAGCCGGGCGACGTCCGTCCGCTCCTTGAAACGCAGTTGATGCAGCAGGGCGGTACGCGCCACCCAGGGGTCGTCGTCCTCGATCCAGCCGTCCATCTCCCGGGCCAGTCGCGGATCGGCGGCCACCAGGGCCCCGACGACATGGGCGGCCAGCGCGTCGACCGTGTCCCACCAGGACGTGGTCGTCACCAGCTCCCTGGCGACCGGCAGAAAGCCGGACGAGCAGCGCGGCACATGACGGCGGAGGTAATCCACCGCGAAGTGGTGGTACTCCCGCTCGCGCAGGGCCCAGCAGCGCAGCGCGACGGCCGTGCAGTCCGTCTCGTCGGGCCGGGGCAGGTCCTTGAGGATCGTGCGGTCGAGGGCGCGCCGCTCAGGGGTGGGGATACCGAGGAAGGGGCACACACCCTTGAGGTAGGCGGCGGAACCCGCGGCCCGTACGGGGTCTCCGGCCGGCGGGTACGCGGAGGTCAGCCGGGACAGGACGGTGTCGGCCAGTTCGCTCGACGGCGGTTCCGCTTTCGGGGCCATGCGGCAACATTACGGCTCCCCGGCACCCCGGTCGGTTACGCTCCCGGGATGCTCCCGCCCGCCGCAGCGCCCGCCGGCCTCACCGCCCGCTGCACGCGCGTGCTGTTCTCCCCCTGGGCCCGGCTGGGCCTGCTGCTGACCCTGCTGGCCTGCGGCGCGGCCATGACACTGTGGTGGCAGCCGCAGCATCTGCTGACCGACGCCCGGCCCGCCCAGCTGACCGGCCCCACCGCCCTGGTCGTCTTCGCGCTCGCATACGCCGCCTGCACCACCGTTTTCGTCCCGCGTCCGGTCCTCAATCTCGCGGCCGGAGCCCTCTTCGGCAGCCAGGCCGGGACGGCCACGGCGCTCGCCGGCACGGTACTGGGCGCCGGGCTGACGTTCGGCCTCGGCCGGCTGCTCGGACAGGACGCCCTGCGTCCGTTGCTGCGCGCCCGCTGGCTGACGGCCGCCGACCGGCAGTTGAGCGAGCACGGCTTCCGGTCCATGGTGGTGATCCGGCTCCTTCCCGGCCTGCCGTTCTGCGCCATGAACTACTGCGCCGCGGTCTCCCGCATGGGCTGGGTCCCCTACCTCGTCGCGACGGCACTCGGCAGCATCCCGAACACCGCGGCCTACGCCGTGGCCGGCGCACGGGCTTCGACGCCCACCTCACCCGTGTTCCTCCTGGCCATGGGCTTCATCGCCGTGAGTGCTCTGGGCGCGCTGGCGGTGGCGTGGTGCAAGCGCAAGGCGTTGCGCGGACGCTGACGGCGGTTCGGGCTCCGTTACGGCGTCGGTTCAGCGTGGCTCCGGCGAGCGAGAGATGCTGGCCCGCGACGGCCACGGGACGGGCGGACGCGATACGTCCAGGACCCTTTGGCCGCCCGTACATCTTCGAACGTTACGCTGCCCCCTGTCGGCGATGATCCGCATCCGCCACCACCGTCCGTTTTCTCCCCTCTTGCGCAGGTCAGCGCTTGACCACCCTTGGATAGCGTATTTTCCATGTCTTGGTTTGAATCCTTCGTCCTCGGACTCGTCCAAGGGCTGACCGAGTTCCTCCCGATCTCCTCCAGTGCGCACCTCCGCCTGACCGCGGCGTTCGCGGGCTGGCAGGACCCCGGTGCGGCGTTCACCGCCATCACCCAGATCGGCACCGAAGCGGCCGTCATCATCTACTTCCGCAAGGACATCGGGCGGATCATCTCGGCCTGGAGCCGCTCGCTCTTCAACCGGGAGCTGCGACACGATCACGACGCCCAGATGGGCTGGCTGGTGATCGTGGGCTCGATCCCGATCGGCGTCCTGGGCATCACGCTCAAGGACGCCATCGAGGGCCCGTTCCGCGATCTGCGGCTGATCGCCACCACCCTCATCGTGATGGGCGTGGTCCTCGGCATCGCCGACCGGCTGGCCGCCCGCGACGAGACCGGCGGCCGGCACCAGGCCGCCAAACAGCGCAAGTCGCTCACGGACCTCAGCGTCAAGGACGGTCTGCTGTACGGCGTCTGCCAGGCCATGGCCCTCATCCCCGGCGTCTCGCGCTCCGGCGCCACGATCAGCGGCGGCCTCCTGATGGGCTACACCCGCGAATCCGCGGCCCGTTACTCCTTCCTCCTCGCCATCCCGGCGGTCCTGGCCTCCGGCGTCTACGAACTCAAGGACGCGGGCGAGGGCCACGTCGCCTGGGGCCCCACCCTCTTCGCCACGCTCATCGCCTTCGTCGTCGGCTATGCCGTCATCGCATGGTTCATGAAGTTCATCTCCAACAAGTCCTTCATGCCCTTCGTCATCTACCGCATCCTGCTGGGCATAGCCCTGTTCGCCCTGGTCGCGGCGGGGACACTGTCGCCACATGCGGGGGAATCGGCGGGCTGAGAGGGCGGAGCCCTTCCTCGCCTTCGGCGCCCCCGTGCGCGCCTGCCGCCCGGCCTGATCACGAGGGGCTGCCCGGACCTGAGGTCAGGTCCGGGCAGCCCCTCGTGATCGGCGGGAGCACCTCGCCGTCCGCCATGTGGCGACTGCCGCACCGAGTGCCACCAGGACGCATCAATTCCTCTGCGCCGAACGGGACCGACAGGCGGTCAGGGGATCAGTACGCAGTGGTTCTCGATGACCCTGCCACTGCGGTCCAGACCGCCGCAGACGGCCAACCGCGGATACGCCCTGATCTCGCGGTTGACGACGAACCGCCACCGCGACACACCGGCCTTGCTGTTCCGGTAATCGCCCACGAAGGCGCGCAACGTCCCCGGCAGTCCGTCCCTCGTCGTGACGGTGATGTCCTGGACGTAGTCGCGCCCCTGATAGGCCGTGGCCACGCAGATGTAGGTGCCGCACGTGGACTTGACCTCGGCGCTCGCCGGCGCTGCGGTCACCAGCCCCGCGCCACTGACCACGGCGAGGACAGCCGAGACCGTCGCCGCTCGTCGCCGCGCAGTCGTCACCGGCCGAACCATCTCTTGGCGCGCGTACCTCACGAGACCCCCCTTGGCTGCCTGCGTCGGCTGACTGCACCGCTACGCACACTGTCGCGGGACCGCACGGATTCGGCAAGTAGTCAGGGAATCACGGAGCGCTATGCGGCGCCGGGCGACGGACTCTTCCCTGTCCGCTCGATCATCGCGCCGCAGAACGGTCGTCATGACCGGGCCGTCCTGTGCTGCGCGTACCTTCTCGGCCCGGCACACGCACGGGCGGGCGGGCTGACTGGCTGCCTGGCTGGCTGTTGGGCGCCCCGCTGGTGACGAGGTGGCCGCCGTCAGCGATAGCCGGTGTCATCGGCGGGGAGCCCGGGGTCCTGGACCTCGACGACGTAGCGCCAGCAGTCCGGCCGGGTGCCGTCGGTGTCGGTGAACCCGTAGAGAGGGGCGAGTTGGCCGCTGGAGACGACGGTGCCCGTCCAGCGCGCGACGTCCGGATCGGCGGCGAGGGCCACCACTGCCCGCGCGACATAGACCGGGGATTCGGCGATGCAGAAATGCGGGACACGGGCGGTCGCCTCCCGCCAGTTGTCCTCGGTCACACCGAAGGCCTCGAGCATCTTCTCCGAGCGCAGCCAGCCGGGCGTCACGGCGACGGCTGCTCCTCGGTGCGGGGCGAGTTCATGGCTCTGGGCCAGGGTCATCCGTGCTACCGCGGCCTTGACCAGGTCGTAGTAGAAGCCCTCGTGGTGGCGGTAGGCGGCGTTGTACTCCGCGGTGCCGTCGGTCATCTCGATCACCAGCCCGCCGGGGCGGCGGATGAGCAGCGGCAGTGCGTGGTGGCTGGTGATCGCGTGGGTGTCGATGCCCATGCGCAGCATCCGCAGGCCGCCGGTGAGGTCGTGCTCCCAGAGGGTGGTGCCGAACTGGGCGTAGGCGTCGCCGCCGAAGATGTCGTTGACGAGGATGTCGAGGCGGCCGTGGTCCCGGTCGATGCGCCGGACGAGGTCGCCGACCTGATCGCTGTCGAGGTGGTCCACCCGCAGGGCCGTGCCGGTGCCCCCGGCCTCGGTGATCAGTTCACCGGTCTTCTCGATCGTCTCCGGCCGGTTGATCTCCGAACGGCCCGTGGTCCGGCTGCTGCGTCCGGTGGCGTAGACGACGGCACCGGCGCGGGCGAGTTCCACCGCGATCGCGCGCCCGGCGCCTCGCGTGGCACCGGCGACCAGCGCGACCTTCCCGTCGAGCGCGCCGGCCCGCGCCTCGTCCCTCGTCACGGCCTCGGTCTGCTCCCTTCTCCTCGCCCCCGCTCAGGATTCCCGGCGGGGACGGTTCGCCCTCACCAGGCCCGGTGACGGCCGGCGGGGCAGAGTTCGTACGTAGCGCAAGTGAGCGTGTCCGGTCAGGAACTGAGGTGATATTGGGCCCAGGGCTGGTGGGCCGGTGCGGAGTCCTCATGGGAGGGCGCGAGGGTCCCCCAGGGGGCGAGAGCGTTGTCCCATTCCGAGGCCAGGGCGGCCATGTCCGGGACGGACTCGGTGGACGGCATGGTGCCGGTGTGCCAGGCGGACGCCATCGGGTGCCCTGAGGGCGCCGCGTTCCAGGAGGCCGTCTGCTGTGCGGGGATGGTGTATTCGGACTCGTGCACATCGCCGGGGCCGCGCCGGTGGCGCCCCAAAGGGTTCTCCGCCGGGCCGGGGTAGAAACGCCCCTGTGCGGAGAGTTGTTGGGCACGGGTGACCAGGCGGGTGAGGTCGAGCCCGAACTCGGCGGCGAGTTCGCGCAGATCCACGCCGGTCTGCCAACTGCCGATGAGTACCGCGTCCATGGCCGGGGACCAGGTCTGTTCCGCCGCCCCCGTGCCGGCACCGTCGCGGGGCAGGCCGGTGGGGCGGGTTCCGGCAGGGGGGTTCTGGTGGGAATATTCGGCGGCGGGATCGGGCGCCGGCGGGGCCTCCTCCGGCTCCCGCGGCGGCGCGGCCGGAGTGGCCGTCGCCAGCAGCTCCTCGGCGACGGCGCGGGCATCGTCCTTGCCCACCGTGCGCCGGGCGATCCGCACTTCGCGTTCGTTCAAACCGAACAGACCGGCCACCGCGCCGGTACTGCCCACCGTCACCGCAAATGCCGCCAAAACCCTCGACCGGTCCGCCTGCGCCTCGTCAAGCCTGGCCTGCGCCTCGCGCACCCGCTCATCGCCCAGACAAAACGCTTCTGCCAGCACGGCGTTGCGGTCCCACAACTCTCTAGGATCCATACCCATTCAACGGCGCTTGGGCAGAGGTGTCCCGATCTGGCTCAGCAAAGCACCCCAAAGCACCCATCGAACCACCAGATGAAAATCACCCCGGTGCGCGCCCCTCGATCGCCCTCGTCCTGGTCGGGATGTCATATTCCCTGGTCACGCGTCCGCGTAAATACTCAACCCGGATTGTCGGTGCCGTGGGCTACTGTCATGATCGATGACACTTTCATCGTTCCATGTGTTCTTGGGGGGACCGTGACTCATTTTTCCCGTTCTTCATCCCGCGTCGCAGCGGCCCTGCTCACCGGGGCCGTGCTGTGCGGCACGGCGGCCTGCACGGCGTCCGGCGACCGCACCGCCGCGTCGGGGAGCATCGACGCGACGCCGGTCGCCGCGGTGCAAAAGGCCGTGAACAAGGGCGCCAAGCTCAACTCCGTCTCGTATCGGCTCTCCGGCAAGGTGCCGGGCCAGGGGACGCTCGACGGCAAGGTGTCGTTCAGCATCCGCCCGCGCGCCATCGACATGCGGATGAAGGCCTCCGGAGGCAAGGAGGAGGGCGAGTTCTCGGTGCGGCTCGTCGGGGACGCGGTGTATCTCGGCGGGGGCGGGAAGGCTGCGGCCGCGATGGACGGCAAGCACTGGATCAAGTTCGCCATGAAGGGCAAGGAGGGCGGCGGCCTCGGGGGGATGCAGCGGCAGGCCGACCAGGACCCGGCGGCGCAGGCGTCCCTGCTCCCCCAGTCCGACGACGTCAAGAAGGTCGGCGAGGAGACCGTCGACGGGGTGCGGACGACGCACTACGCCGGTGTGGTCGAGGTGGCGGACCTGCTGAACAAGCGGGCGCCCAAGAGCGCGCTGGACACCGAGCGCCGCAAGAAGGTGATCGAGCAGTACAAGCAGCTCGGGGTGAGCAAGCTGAACCTCGACATGTGGGTCGGTCCCGGCGACCGCACCGTGAAGTTCCGTGAGCGCGCCCGCACGGCTCAGGGCCCGCTGGACCTGACCATACGGTTCTTCGACGTCAACAAGCCGGTCAGGGTCCAGGCGCCGCCCGCTTCCGACACGGTGGACCTGGCGCAGAAGCTCGAGGAAGCCGGAAAGCGCCTGGGTTAGCGGGGGTTGCCGCCGCGCGGCGCGGGCTCCTCGTCGAGGTGCGGCAGACCGATCGGGTTGGGGAAGGGCAGCACCTCCGCGGCCAGGAGTCGGCGGACCAGGGGTTCGAGCGCATGCAGCATCCCCTCGGTCGTCGCCTCGGGCAGCGGGCGCAGCAGGCGTGCGGCCAGCCGGTCGGTCGCCGCCTCGATGCGCTCCCGTTCCCCCCGGCCGTAGTCGGTCGCGTCGCCCTGGGCGTCCACGAGGTCGCGGGCGCGCAGCCGGTCCGCCGCGGCGGCCCAGTCCTCCTCGCTCCAGCCGCGGTCCTGCCGCATGGTGTCCCGGGGGACGCGGCCCGACGCGACGGCGAGGACCAGGGCCTCGCAGCCGTCGAGCCCCTCGTCGGCGAGCACGGCGAGATGTGCGTCGCCCCGGAACTCCCGCACGGTCGTGGCCAGTTGCCACAGGCGCTCGACGGGGTCGGCGTGGTCGCACAGCTCTCGGTTGGCGGCGAAGAGCGGACGGGCGATGGCCGGCGCCTCGTCGACGATCGTCTGGAGCGGGGGCAGCAGTCCGGCTGCCGTGCGTTCCAGCTCGGGGTCGATCCCGCGCAGTGCGTGGGCCGCGCGGCTGCCGCGCTCGTCGAGGACATGCGTCGGGCCGACGACGCTCCAGGCCGCGGGCAGCGCACGGGCCACCATTCCCGGGGCGAACACCCCGAGTACGGCCGTGGCCGCCGCGGGCTCGATCGCCCCCAAAGGCGCCGTGCGCGAGGCGAAATACCCCATCCAGAAGCCCTTGAGACCGAGGTCCTTGCCCAGGGCACGGCACCTGTCGTCGAAGTAGCAGACCGCGTGCAGCGGCTCGGTCAGCAGCCAGAGCGATCGCGCGTGCAGCTCCATGAACGGCACGCTACCGCCGGCGGACGCCCGGCGCAGCGCATCGAAGCGCGCAGGCCGCCCGCACCGGGGCCTTCGCGCACCCGACACCGAATCGAGGATCAGCAGCAATGCCGAGCAACGCAGAGATCATCAACAACGCTCTCGATCACATAGCGGCGGGCTACATCTTTCCCCGGTGTGCCGCGGAGGCCGACCGGGCGGTCCGCGCACGGCTGGCAGCCGGTGAGTACGACGCACTGAGCGGTGCCGCGTTCTGCGAGGCGGTGACGGCGCACCTCCAGGAGGCCTGCCCGGACAGACACCTCCGGCTGTTGTGGCAGGACGAGCCCCGGTCCGCCGAGCCCGCGGACGAGGACGCGGGCATGGCGGCCTTCCTCGCCCTGATGCGAGCCGAGAGCCAGGGCATCCGCCGCGTCGAACGGCTCGACGGCAATATCGGCTACCTGGACGTGCGGTGGATACCCGACGCCGGCCAGGGCGCCCGGGCGATCGGCGCGGCCATGGAGCTGGTCGCGGGCACCCGCGCACTCCTTCTCGACCTGCGGGAGTGCCGGGGCGGCCTGCCCGCGGGCGCGGCCATGTGGTGCAGCTACTTCTTCCCCGACGACGGGGTGCACCT
Organism: Streptomyces caniferus; assembly: GCF_009811555.1. GTDB lineage: Bacteria > Actinomycetota > Actinomycetes > Streptomycetales > Streptomycetaceae > Streptomyces > Streptomyces caniferus. The sequence goes on from NZ_BLIN01000003.1 coordinate 595,727, forward strand.
CAACGATGTGTACGAGCGCTCCACCGACTCCACCCGGCAGTACTGGACCCTCCCGTATCTGCCCGCGCCGCGCTATCTCGACCGCCCCGTGTACGTGCTCACCGGCGCCACCACCTTCTCGGGCGGCGAGGACGTGGCGTACACCCTGCAGGCGCACGGGCGCGCCGAGGTGATCGGTGAGGTGACCCGGGGCGGTGCGCACCCCACCGCCCACCATCCGGTCACGGAGCACATCACGGTCACCGTCCCGACGGCCCGGACCATCAACCCCCTCACGGGCACCAACTGGGAAGGTGTCGGGGTGCGGCCGGACCGGACCGTACCGGCCGAGAAGGCACTGGAGACGGCGCACGAGGAGGCACAGCGGCGGCTGACCTAGCGCGGGTGCGGCGACGGCAGTGCGCTGGGCGGCGGGCGCCGGTGCTGTGGGCGCCGGTGCTGTGGGTGCCGGTGCTGTGGGTGCCCGAGGGCGGTCCCGTCCGCGGGGGCGCCCGGGGGCGCGGGGGTGCCCGTCCGCGGTGGCATCCAGGGCCCGTGGTGTCCCGGCACGGGAGACCTCAGGCCGGCGCCCGGCGGCGGTCCGGCGTCAGCCGTCGGTGCGGCCGCCCGCTCCGAAGCCCGACTCCCAGGCCCAGAGGTGGGTGCAGTTGGGGCACTGCAGATGCAGCACGCTGCCCTTGTTGGACAGGAGATAGCGCCAGTGGTCACCGCAGGTACGGCCGTCGAGGCAGGTCCCGCAGCCCAGGTGGTCCTCGCAGCCGGGGCAGGGGACCCAGGCGCGGCGGCCGATGTCGGCGGTGGGGTCGAGCGGCAGCCGCATCCTCAGGCCTGCCCGGGGCCCGGCAGCACCTCGGCGGCGACCAGCATGTCGTAGGTGGCCTGCTGCTCCGCGTCCAGGCCCGAGTAGAGGAGCCGGTAGGCCTCGTCCTCGCCTTCCATCACCGCGACGGGGTCCCAGCCGTCACCCAGCGCCGCGAGGACCTCGGTCCGTCGCTGGGCTTCGTGAGCGGCGAGGTCCAGCTCGAATATCTGGTGGTCAGAGGTGTTGCGGTCGTTCATGGTGCGCGTCCTGTGCCACTTGCGGATGATGCGGACGTGTTTATCAAGCGGAACGGCACTGAGGAAGCGTCAGGCGGAGAGGGCCGGGCCGAGGGGCCGGAATGTGGACCAGTCGATCACTCAGCGTGACGCGAAGAAATGCGACAACTGGCAGCTAAGCGACCGATCCGGACGGGATACGGCTTCAGGTATGCGCGGTATTGCCGGGAATCCGAGGCGTGACGTAATTCATCCGCGTGCTGCCGGATCGCCCGGGTAGCCCGACCCGGGGCGCCCGGGTTCCGGCCCCTCCGCGAGGCCGATCCGCCCGTGGCCCCGTGGCCCCGCGTGGGAAGCAAGGCCGCGCGGCGCAGCCCTAGCCCGTTCCCTCGCGGAGCGGCGGCCGGGCGGGCAGGCGGCGCACCGCGACCGCGGCGGCGTCGTCGCCGAGCCTGCCGTTCGTGTGCGCCAGCAGGTCCGCACGCAGTTGGCGCAGAACCTGCTGCGGGGTGCCCTCGCTCCAGGCTCCGGCGCGCTCGACGAGGGGGTAGAAGGTGCCCTTGTCGTCGCGGGCCTCGCTCACCCCGTCCGTGTGGAGCAGCAGCAGATCTCCCGGGGCGAAGGGGAACGTCTCGACCTCGTAGTCCGGGGCGCCGGCCAGGCCGCCGAGGCCGATCGGCAGCGCGGTGCGCTCGCCGTACAGGGGGACGGCCCGCCCGTCGCGCAGCAGCAGCGGGGGCGGATGACCGCAGTTGATGAGGCGCAGCACGGACCAGCGGTCGGGGATGTCCAGCAGCACGGCGGTCGCGAAGGTCTCGTCGCTGTCGGCGACGGGGTCGGGGCCGGCAACCGGAGGGACCGGAAGGGAGTCGGCATCCGGGCCAGGGTTCGGGCCGGGGTGGGGGCCGACCGCCGCCTTCGTCCCGGTCTCGGCGCCCGGCACGTCGTACCACTGGCTACTGTCCCAGCGGACGGCTCCGTCGAGGTGGATGGCCAGTCGGGGCAGGGTGGCCTGACGGTGGGCAGCCGCCCGGAAGGCGCCGAGGAGGAGGGCGGCGTGGCCGTAGGCGGGCAGCCCTTTGCCGCGGACATCGCCGATGATCAGCCGGGTGCTGCTGGTGGTGCGCGCCGCCGCGAACAGATCGCCGCCCATTTCCGCCTCCTCCTCGGCCGCCAGATAGAAGGAGGCGATCTCCAGGGCGCCGCTGCGCGCGGGCAGCGGCCGGAGCAGCACCTGCTGGGCGACCGCGGCCACCGAGCGGCTCTGGGTGAGCCGGCGCGCGTTGCGGTCCCGTACGACGGTGAAGAGCACGACCAGCCCGGAGACGACCACCAGCGCGGCGATCTGGGCCTGCAGATTCGTGGTGAACAGCACCTGGCGCGCGAGGCCGATGAACACCTGGGCGGCGACCGCCAGCGCACCGATCGCCGCGGTCAGGCGGGGCCCGGCGAAGGCCGCGGTGATCGCGGGGGCCGCGACGAGGAGCGGGCCCAGATGGATGTCGGGCGGCGCGAGAACGTCGATCACACAGACCGCCACGATGAGCCCGATCGGGATGAGCACCAGGACCTGGCTCAGTTCCCGTCGTCCGCGCAGCTCCGTCCGCCGTGCAAAGGGCATGCCTCATATTTGCACCCGGGCGGACGAAATGCCTGGTTCGCCCCGGTCACGCCTCCGGCTGCCCGGCCGCCCGCCGCAGGGCCGCGATGAGCAGATCGAGCGCGGGGCCGACGGCCGAGCCCCCCATGAGCGGAAGGTGCTCGCGCACGCGGTGCAGGCTGGGGAACTCGTCCGCGGGCAGGTCGGCGTACCCCTCCTGCCAGGCCTGCTCGTCCGCCGCGCGCTGGGCGGGAGCCAGCCGCAGGACGCCGGCGTCCAGGGCCGCATGGCCGAGAGCGGTGTCGACGAGTGCGTGGTAGTGGCGGACGGCGGCGGCCTCGTCGAACCCGGCCCGGAGCAGCAGACCGATACCCGTGTCGACCGCGTGCTGCTCATGGGGCCGGCCCGTGACCCGGACGGTGCTGAACACCGCGATCTGCGGGTGGCGCAGCGCGGAGCGGTAGGCCCGCAGACCGAAGTCGCGCAGGTCGGCGGCCCAGTCGCCGGTGGGCGTGAAGCCGGTCATGGACTCGCCGATGAGGCGGTCGGCCAGCGCCAGCAGCAGATCCTCGGTGTTGCGGAAGTAGCGGTAGACGGCGGACGGATCGGCGCCGAGGGCCGCGCCGAGTTTGCGCACGGTGAAGGCCTGCGCCCCCTGGGCGTCGATCAGTTCGCAGGCGGCGTCGACGATGAGGTCGGCCGACAGGACCACGCCTGAACTGGTCGGCCGGCGCCGCTTGCGCTCGACCGGGACGCGTTCGCTCTCCGCCACTCCGAACCCCTCCGCTTCACTCCGCCCCGGCCCCCGGGCCCTGTCGCAGCCAGGCTAACCAACAGGTTACGTCAACACCGTTGACACAAGATGGAAGGGCCTGTTTCATCGGCGGACATACACGGTTCACCGCGGTGCCCACCCCGCACCACCCCCCTTTCGTACGACGCGGCCGGCCCGCGACCCCGGTCCCGGCGCGCGCCGTCCTGCCCCGCCGCCTCCATCCCGCACCTCCACGCCCCCCTGGCCCGGCCGAGACGGTCCGGCCCGCCGTCCAAGGAGTGAGTGCCATGCCTTCCGCAGTGCAGCAGGACCCCGGACCGGCGCGAATGCGCCGCTCGCTGGGGGTGAAGGACGGGGTGGCGATCGCCGCGTCGAGCACCGCCGCGACCACCAGCATCGGCATCGGTATGGGCACGCTGGCCGCGTACACCGGCCGGCAGACGCCCGCCCTGCTGCTGCTGGCCTTCGTGCCCATCCTCGGCATCGCGCTGTCGTACGCCCGGCTCAACCGCACCGAGCCGAACTGCGGCAGCGGCTACACCTGGGTGGGCCGGTCCATCGGCCCCTGGCCCGGGTTCCTGACCGGGTGGGTGGTGCTGGTCGGCAACGTGATCTTCATGGCGTACACGGGTGCGGTGACCGGCTCCGTCGTCCTCCAGTTCCTCAACAAGATGGGCCTGCGCAGCGTCGGGGGGCTCCGGCTGGATCCGTCCTCGACCGGCATCAGCACCGCCGTCGGCCTGGTCGCGCTGGTGCTCGTCACGGTCACCGCGATCACGGGCGTGCGGGCCGCGACCCGGCTGCAGATCTGGCTGCTGGTCTTCGAGTACGCGGTCCTGCTGCTCTTCTGCGGCTACGCCCTCGCCGTCGGCGACCAGCCGTTCTCGATGTCCTGGCTCAACCCCTTCGAGATCTCCTCACCCCAGGCGCTGGCACAGGGGATGGTGCTGGCGGTCTTCTTCTACTGGGGCTGGGACGCCGCGTTCAGCGTCAACGAGGAGACCCGCAGCTCGACCGACGCCGCCCGCGGCGGACTGATCGCGCTGGTGGCGATGCTGGGACTGTTCCTCATCGGAGCGCTCGCCTTCCAGCGGGTGATGAGCACGGGTGAGCTCATCCACAACGGGCCGCAGGCGCTCACCTTCCTCGGCAGCGCACTGGCGCCGGAGCCCTGGGCCTCCCTGCCGCTGGCCGCCCTGATGTGCTCGGCCTTCGCCTCTCTCCAGTCGAGCGTCATCCCCACCGCCCGCGGCGCGCTGGCGATGGCCCGCGACCGCACGCTGGGTCCGATGTGGCAGCGGGTGCACCCGCGCTACGGCTCCCCCGCCGTGGGCACCCTCGTGGTCATGGCCCTCGCCGCGCTGCTCGCCGTGCTCGCGGTCGGCATCCCCCAGCTCAACGACATGATCCTGACCGCCGTCAACTCGATCGGCCTGACCGTGGCCCTCTACTACGGGCTGACCGCACTCGCCTGCGCCGTGCGCTTCCGCGACAGCCTGCGCGGCGGAGCGGTGCGCGCACTGCGCGATGTGCTCGTCCCGGCGGTGAGCGCGCTGACGCTGTTCGGGCTCGGCGGCTACCTCGTCTGGGACTACGCGACCATGAGCGACCACTTCGAGGCGAGCCCGGACAACGGCTGGTTCATGCTGCTGCTGCCCGCGCTGTTCATCGCGCTGGGGCTGGCCACCGCCGCCTGGGCCAAGTGGGTACGCCGCGCTCCGTACTTCCACACCGGCCGGGGGACGGACGCCGACGCGATCAGCCTCCCGATGGACGCGGAGACCGCCGCGCTCCCCAGCCCGTCGGAGGGCTGACCACGCTCCCGAGCCCTTCGGAGGGCTGCCCGCGCTGCCGAGCCGCCCTGCGCACGAGCCGTCCGCCGCCCGGCCGTTCGAGGCCCTGACGACACGACCGCAACACTTCCATCACACCCATCACGTCCAACGCACCACCCACCCCACACACCTGGAGCGACCACCGCATGGATCTCAGCACCACCGTGACCCCCGGGCCCGCCCCGGACTCCGCCGCCCACGGCGCCACCGGTGACGGCCCCGCCGACCTCGTCTTCGTCTCCGGCCCCGTGCACACCGTCGACGCCGCGCGCACCCGGGCGAGCGCGGTGGCGGTACGCGGGGACCGCATCATCGCCGTCGGGCACGACGCGCAGGTCCAGGACCTGATCGGGCCCGCCACGGACGTCGTCGATCTGCGCGGCAAGCTGCTCGTCCCCGGATTCCAGGACGCGCACGTCCATCCGGTCAGCGGCGGGCTGGAGTTGGCGCTGTGCGATCTGAGCGCGGCCGTCACCGCCGAGGCGTACCGCGAACTGATCAGCTCGTACGCTGCGGCGCACCCCGAGGCGGCGTGGATCACGGGCGGCGGCTGGTCCCTGGAGGCGTTCCCCGGCGGCATGCCGACCCGGGAGTTCCTGGACGCCCTCGTCCCCGACCGCCCGGTGTTCCTCGTCAACCGCGATCACCACGGCGCCTGGGCCAACTCCTGCGCCCTGGAACGGGCCGGGGTCACCTCCCGTACCCCGGATCCGGCCGACGGCCGTATCGAGCGGGACGCCGACGGCCGCCCGACCGGCATGCTGCAGGAGGGCGCCATGCAGCTGGTGGCCGATCTGGTCCCGGAGGCCACGCTCGCCGAGCAGACCGCGGGCCTGCTCAGGGCGCAGCGGCTGCTCCACGGGTACGGGGTGACCGCCTGGCAGGACGCGATGCTGGGCCGCGGCCCCGGAACGGCCGACTCCATCCCCGCGTATGAGGCCGTCCGGCGTGACGGAAAGCTCACCGCGCGGGTCACCGGCGCCCTGTGGTGGGACCGGTCCCGCGGGGTCGAGCAGATCCCCGGACTCATCGCCCGTCGGGAGGAGTTGACGGGCGGGCGGCTGCAGGCCACCAGCGTCAAGATCATGCAGGACGGCATCGCCGAGAACCACACGGCCGCCATGCTCACCCCCTACCTCACCGCCTGCGGCTGCTCCTCCGACAACAGCGGCATCTCGTTCATCGACCCCGAGGACCTGCGGACCTACGTGACCCTGCTGGACGCGGAGGGCTTCCAGGTGCACTTCCACGCCCTGGGCGACCGGGCCGTACGCGAGGCGCTGGACGCGGTCGAGGCGGCCCGGCGGACGAACGGCCGGCGCGACACCCGGCCGCACCTCGCCCATCTCCAGGTGGTCCACCCCGACGATGTGCCGCGCTTCCGCAGGCTCGGCGCGACGGCGAACATCCAGGCGCTCTGGGCGGCCCATGAGCCGCAGATGGACGAGCTGACCATTCCCTTCCTGGGTCCCCAACGGGCGGCCCGGCAGTACCCGTTCGGCGACCTGCTGCGCTCGGGCGCCACCCTCGCGGCGGGCAGCGACTGGCCGGTCAGCTCCCCCGACCCGATCGCCGCGCTGCATGTCGCGGTCAACCGCCGGGAGCCCGACTGCCCGGCCTCGACGCCGGTCTTCCTCCCCGAGCAACGCATCGACCTGGGCTCGGCGCTGGCCGCCTATACGGCCGGCAGCGCCTACGCCAACCATCTCGACGACACCGGCACCATCCAGCCGGGAAAGCTGGCCGACCTGGTCGTCCTCGACCGTGATCCCTTCGACGGGCCCGACGAGGAGATCGCCGCGACCCGCGTGCTGCAGACGTTCGTCGGGGGGAGCCGGGTGTACGCGGCCGACGACGCCTGAGGAGGATGCGCGGGGGGCTCGCCCGTCGGCGGGAAGCGGCCGGCCGCGGCCCGTTCTCCGTCCGACGGTGTTCCCCGCGCGGACGCCGGCCCGCCGGGGCGCTGTTCACCCGCCCCGCGCCCACCCCGTCGGCGCCCTGCGCCCTGCCTGCACCGCCGCCCGCTCCCCCGGCTTGCGGCCCGGTGCGGCGCGCCGCCCTCCGTTGGCGAAGAATTCGGCCAGCGGCAGCGTCGCCGCGCCGACCGTGACGGCGTCGGGACCGAGCGTGCCGAGGCCGATGGTCACCCGGCCGGCGGGGTGCGCCAGGGAGTAGGCGGTGGCGTAGGTGCGGACCGCGGGCAGGAGGTACGGGCCCAGCTGGAGGCCGGCCCAGCCCCCGATGAGTACGCGTTCGGGGCCGAAGAGGTTGATCAGGTCGGAGATCCCGGCGCCCAGATACTCCGCGGTCTCGTCCAGGACGGCGCGCGCGACCGGGTCGGCTGCCGTACCGCCCACCGGCGGGTGGGCCGCGGCGATCAGTGCCGTGAGCGCCGTCTCCTCGTCGGCGTGCGCCGGTGGTTGACCGCCCGCCTCCTGCCAGCGCTCCAGCAGGGCCTCGGCCCCGGCGTACGCCTCCAGGCAGCCGCGGGCACCGCAGCGGCAGCGCCGGCCGCGGACACTGACCGTCAGATGACCCCATTCGCTCGCGCTGTCCCGTGCTCCGCCGTCGATGACGCCGTCGGTGACGATGCAGGCGCCGACACCGGAGCCGAAGAGCACGATGACCGCGTCCTCGGTGCCCCGGCCGCCGCCGAACCACATCTCGGCCTGCCCCAGCGCCTTGGCGCCGTTGCCGAGGAAGAAGCCCACCCCGGCGGGGAGGGCGACGGCGTCGCGCAGCAGCTCCTCCAGGGGGACGGCGTCCCAGCCGACGGTCTGGCCGTGGACGACCGCGCCGCGGGGCCCGCCCCGTTCGAGGATGCCGGGGACGCCGATGCCGACACCGAGCAGCCGGTCGGGGTCCGTACCGCTCTCCCGCAGCACGGCGGCGACGCCGTCGCGGACATGGCGGACGATCCGGTGCACGTCGTAGCCGTGGTGCGTCAACGGGTGTTCAGAGCGGGCGAGTTCGGTCATCGCGAGGTCGAAGAGTGCGACCCTGACCCGGGTTTCGCCGACGTCCACACCGATCAGGCAGCCGCTCGCCGGGGCGACCCGGAGCAGGGTGCGCGGCCGGCCACCGTCGGATTCGACCACCCCGGCCTCCTCCAGGAGCCCGTCCTCGGCGAGTTCGGCGACCACATTGCTGACGGAGCCTGAACTGAGGCCCGTTGCGGGCACGAGTTCCTGCCGGCTCAGGGGACCATCGGAATACAGCCGTTCCAGCACCGCGGTGCGATTGGCTCTCCGCAGGTCACGCACGGTCCGCTGGGGGCGCTCGGCCATCCGGTCTCCCTCCCGGCCCGCCGGCCGGCGCAGTCGGGTCCCTTGACGCACCCTTCTCTCGGGCCTTAACTCACATCCTAAGTTAAGCCATGAGGCCGTTCAGGAACTGAACATGGCCGACCTCGGACTCCTCAGAGAGAGGCGTATCCGTCATGCGCATACTCCGAGCCGCGACCGTCACCGCCACCGTCACCGCGCTCGCCGCCGTGGCAGCCGGATGCGGGGGCGGGACGAGCCCCGGAGGGGGCAGCGACGACTCCCCCAGGACGCTGACGTACTGGGCGTCGAACCAGGGACCGAACGTCGAGGCGGACAAGAAGATCCTCGGTCCCGAGCTGAAGAAGTTCGAGCGGCGGACCGGGATCAAGGTCGAGCTGGAGGTCATCCCCTGGCCCGAACTGCTCAACCGGATCCTCACCGCCACCACGTCGGGCCAGGGCCCCGATGTCCTCAACATCGGCAACACCTGGTCCGCTTCGCTGCAGGCCACCGGTGCGCTGCTGCCCTGGGACAAGAAGAACTTCGACGCGATCGGCGGCCGCGGCCGCTTCCTGGCCCCGGCCCTCGACGCCACGGGCGCGGCGGGCAAGGACCCGGCCGCGGTGCCGCTGTACTCGCTGGCCTATGCGCTGTACTACAACAAGCAGATGTTCAAGGACGCCGGGATCAGCAAACCCCCGGCCACCTGGGACGAGTTGGTCGCGGACGGCAAACGCATCGCCAAGGACGGCACGTGGGGCCTGGGCGCCGAGGGCGGTCAGCTGACCAACAACATCCATCAGGCCTTCGCCCTCGGCAAGCAGCACGGCGCCGACTTCTTCGACGCCTCCGGCAAGCCCACCTTCACCTCGGACGGTGCGGTCGCAGCGGTCAAGCAGTACATCGATTTCATGGCCAAGGACAAGATCATCGCCCCCGGCAACGCCGAGTACGGGCAGAACCAGTCGCTGCGGGACTTCGCCACGGGCCGGACCGCGATGGTGCTGTGGCAAGCCGCGGCCACCACCTTCGCCGCCGACGGGATGAAGCCCGACGAATGGGGCGTCGCCCCGGTGCCCGTCCCGTCCGGCACCCCGGGCACCGGCCGGCAGACCAACTCCATGCTCGCCGGCATCAACATCGCCGTCTTCAAGAACACCCACAACCTCCACGGCGCGCGGGAGTTCGTGAAGTTCATGACGAGCGACGGCGAACAGCGACTGCTCAACAAGACCTACGGTTCCATCCCGCCCGTCACGGCCGCCCAGCAGGACCCCGCGTTCGACCGCCAGGACACCAAGGTGCTGCGCGACACGCTCACCCACAGCGCCACTCCGCTGCCGCAGGTCGTCGAGGAGTCGCAGTTCGAGACGTCCGTCGGCACCGCGATCAAGGACCTGTTCGCCGACGCGGCCGCCGGTCACCCGGTGACGACCGCCTCGGTCAAGGAGCGCCTGGCCAAGGCCGAGCAGCAGATGGCGAAATGAGGGTCCTCGCCGGGCTGCGCCGGGCCGGCCTGCCCTATCTGCTGCTGCTCCCCGCGCTGCTGCTGGAACTGCTGGTCCACCTCGTCCCGATGGTCATCGGCATCGTGATGAGCTTCAAGGACCTGACCCGGCTCCATATCGGCGACTGGGGAACCGCCCCCTGGAAGGCGCTGGGCAACTACCGCGTCACCGTGGACTTCGACGCCCCGGTCGGCGCCACGCTGCTGCACTCGTTCTTCGTCACCTGCGCGTTCAGCGTCCTCACGGTCGGCCTGTGCTGGCTCCTGGGCACCACGGCCGCGATCTTCCTGCAGGAGAACTTCCGGGGCCGCGGTCTGCTGCGGGCCGTCTTCCTCACGCCGTACGCGCTGCCGGTCTACGCCGCGGTGATCACCTGGGCCTTCATGTTCCAGAGGGACAACGGCCTGGTCAATCATGTGCTCCACGACCAACTACACCTCACCGACGGCCGCCCCTTCTGGCTGCTGGGCGACCACAGCTTCCTCGCGCTGCTGGTGGTCTCCGTCTGGAAGACCTGGCCGTTCGCCTTCCTCGTGGTGATGGCCGGTCTGCAGAACATCCCCAAGGACCTCTACGAGGCGGCGGCGCTCGACGGAGCGGGCCTCGTCCGGCAGATCCGCCGGATCACCCTGCCCGCCCTGCGGCCCATCAACCAGGTGCTGGTGCTGGTGCTCTTCCTGTGGTCGTTCAACGACTTCAACACGCCCTATGTGCTGTTCGGCAAGGCCGCTCCGGAGGCCGCCGATCTGCTCTCCCTCCACATCTACCAGTCCTCGTTCGTCACCTGGAACTTCGGTACCGGCTCGGCCATGTCCGTCCTGCTGCTGCTCTTCCTGCTGGTGGTGACGGCCGGCTATCTCCTGGCCACCTCGCGCGGAAGGAAGCATGCCGATGGCTAGCCCCACCGCCCGTACGGCCGGCCGCCGGCGCTCCCCCACCGCTCCGCCCCGCTCCTTCCGCTGGGCCCGGCGGATCTTCCTCACCGCGCTGACCGGCTTCGTGCTGCTCCCCGTGTACGTCATGCTCAGCAGCTCGCTCAAACCGCTGGAGGACGTCTCGGGCACCTTCCGCTGGCTGCCGGGCGAACTGACCCTCCGCCCGTACCTCGACATCTGGCACACCGTCCCGCTGGCCCGGTACTTCGGCAACTCGCTGATCGTGGCGGGGTCGGCCACCGTCTGCTCGGTGGTGATCGCGGTGTTCGCCGCGTACGCGGTGAGCCGCTACCGCTTCCGCGGCAAGCGGATCTTCACCGTCACGGTCCTGTCCACGCAGATGTTCCCGGGCATCCTCTTCCTGCTCCCGCTCTTCCTGATCTACGTCAACATCGGCAACTCCACCGGCGTCGCCCTCTACGGCTCCCGCGGCGGCCTGATCCTGACCTATCTGACCTTCTCCCTCCCGTTCTCCATCTGGATGCTGACCGGGTACTTCGCATCGGTGCCGCGCGAGCTGGACGAGGCCGCGTACGTGGACGGCTGCGGTGCGCTCGGGGCGCTCTTCCGGGTCGTGGTGCCGGCCGCGCTCCCCGGGATCGTCGCGGTCGCCGTGTACGCCTTCATGACCGCCTGGGGCGAGGTGCTGTTCGCCTCGGTGATGACCAACGACACCACCCGCACCCTCTCGGTCGGGCTGCAGGGCTACGCCACCCAGAACGACGTCTACTGGAACCAGGTCATGGCCGCGTCCCTGGTCGTCAGTGTCCCGGTGGTCGCCGGGTTCCTGCTGCTGCAGCGCTATCTGGTCGCCGGGCTCACCACCGGGGCCGTCAAATGACCCACGCCGAAAGGAACTCCGTGACCGACCGGATCGACTACGCCGCCCTGCCGGACGGCTTCGCCTGGGGCGTGGCCACGTCGGCCTATCAGATCGAGGGAGCGGTCGCCGAGGACGGCCGCGCCCCCTCCATCTGGGACACCTACGCGCGCACGCCCGGCACCATCGACAACGGGGACACCGGGGACCGGGCCTGCGAGCACTACCACCGCTGGCCCGAGGACATCGCGCTGATGCGTCAACTGGGCGTCGGCGCCTACCGGTTCTCGGTGGCCTGGCCGCGGGTCGTGCCGGACGGCGACGGCCGGGTGAACACCGCGGGCCTCGCCTTCTACGACCGGCTCGTCGACGGCCTCCTCGACGCGGGCATCACCCCGTTCGCCACGCTCTATCACTGGGATCTGCCGCAGGCGCTCCAGGACCGCGGCGGCTGGCCCGCACGCGCGACGGCCGAGCACTTCGCGGCGTACGCCTCGGTGGTCGCCGAGAAGCTCGGCGACCGGGTCCCGCACTGGGCCACGCTCAACGAACCCCTGTGCTCGGCCTGGATCGGCCATCTCGAGGGCCGGATGGCGCCCGGCCTCACGGACCTCCCCGCGGCGGTGCGTGCCTCCTACCACCTGCTGTTGGGACACGGCCTGGCCGTACGGGCGATCCGGGCCGCTGCCCCGGGCGCCGAGGTCGGCCTCGTCACCAACCTGAGCACCGTCGAACCCGCCACCGGGTCGGAGGCCGACGCCGCGGCGGCGCGGCGGATGGACGGGCACACCAACCGCTGGTGGCTCGATCCGGTGCACGGCCGCGGCTTCCCCGCCGACATGCCCGAGGTGTACGGCGTCGAGCTGCCGGAGCGCGCCGGTGACCTGGAGGCCATGGCGGAGCCGCTGGACTGGCTGGGGCTGAACTACTACTTCCCGGCCGTGGTCGCCGCCGATCCTTCCGGCCCGCCGCCGTTCGCCCGCCCGGTGCGCCGGCTGCACGTACCCCGTACGGGCATGGACTGGGAGATCGACGCGGGCGGCCTCGAAACGCTGCTGCTGCGGCTGACCGAGGAGTACGCGGCGCCCAAGATCTATGTCACCGAGAACGGCTCCGCCTATCCGGACGTCGTCCGGCCCGACGGCACCGTGCACGATCCCGAGCGCACCGCGTACCTGCACCAGCATGTGGCCGCCTGCGCCCGCGCGGCCCGGAAGGGCGCACCGCTCGCCGGATACTTCGCCTGGTCGCTGATGGACAACTTCGAGTGGGCCTACGGCTACGACAAGCGCTTCGGCCTGTTCCATGTCGACTTCGCGACCCAGGTCCGCACGCTCAAGGACAGCGGCCGGCACTACGCGGAGCTGATCGGCGCCCGGACGCGCCGCGGCGCCCCACCCGCGGTCTGAGCCGTACGTGCCCGGCGGGCCGGCCCGGCGAGATCGCGGGGGCCGGCCCGCCGGGCAGGGGCCGCGGCGCCGACCGGACCGCGCGCCTACTCGACGACCAGCTCGACGTCGATGTTCCCGCGGGTGGCCTTGGAGTACGGGCAGAACTGGTGCGTCGCCTCGACCAGCTGCCGCCCGGTCTCGCCCGCGAGGGTGTCCGGCAGCTCGACCCGCATGACGACGGCCAGGCCGAAGCCGGTGTCGTCCTTGCCGATGGAGACCTCGGCGGTCACCGAGACGTCCTTGGTGTCGAGCTTCATCTGACGGCCGACGTTGCTCATCGCGCTGGCGAAGCAGGCCGCGTAGCCGGCCGCGAAGAGCTGCTCCGGGTTGGTGCCGGCGCCGTTGCCGCCGAGGGCCGGCGGCATGGCCAGGGCCAGGTCGATCTGGCCGTCGGAGCTGACCGCCCGGCCTTCGCGGCCGTTGGCGGTGGCGACAGCGGTGTACAGCGCGTCCATCACAGATCCCCTTCGGTGGTGCGGCGGCCGCTTCCCGGTCGCCGACGGCCCTCACAGTGGCACACATTTACATTGTCCGCAACTCGGTTGTGCACAACTAAATGGCTCGGCGAGCTAACCTGGACCCATGACCTCCGCCACCAGGCCCCCGGTACCCGACGCCGAACTGCTCCGCCTCGACCACCAGGTCTGCTTCTCGCTGCACGCCGCCTCACGGGCCTTCGGCGGCGTCTACCGCGACGCCCTGAAGGACCTGGGCCTGACCTACCCCCAGTACCTGGTCATGCTGGTCCTGTGGGAGCACGGCCCCCAGCCGGTGAAGGCCATCGGCGAACAGCTCAGGCTGGACTCCGGCACCCTCTCCCCGCTCCTCAAGCGCCTGGAATCGGCCGGTCTGGTGCGCCGCGAACGGAGCACCGAGGACGAGCGGTCGGTCACCATCCACCTGACCCCCGCCGGCGACGGCCTGCGCGAAGCCGCCCTGCCGGTCCCCCTCAGGATGCTGGCCGCCACCGGCCTGACCCTCGAGGAACTCCGCACCCTCCAGAGCCTGTTGGGACGCGTGACCCGCGCCCTCGACGAGGCCTGACGCCGGAGGATTCCGCACTCCGCCGGCCCGCGGCCCGTACCTCCCGCCGGTCCGCGGCGTTACGTACGTAGGTGCTTTCCGCGGCGTCCGCAAGGCGAGGCGCCGACACCCTGGCCACCCCGGTGCGCTCATCACCCCATTGAGCTACCAAGGTTGGGGAGTCATCGGGACAAAGGCGTATAAAGGGTGGTCAAACCAGCCGGAGCCGCCGGTGAAATCCCGCCCACGACGCGGTTGGCAGCACGCCTACGACAAGCGGAGGAGCGCCACGTGAATGCGGCAGAAGTTGTCAACACCTTGCTGGTCCAACGATTCGGGGTCTCCCCGGTCGACATCGCCGAGGAGGCCCCGCTGCGCAGCCTGCGCCTCGACTCCCTGGCGCTGGAAGAGCTCCGCGTCCTCATCGAGGAACGGCTGGACATCGACCTCGACGAGGTCTCGCTGACTCCGCGGAACACCGTGGGCCAGCTGGTGGCGGCCGTCGACGGCAAAGTACCGGCATGACGTCCCGCCAGGAGCCGTTCTCCGCGGCCGTGACAGGGCTGGGACTGGTGACCGCGGCGGGCGTGGGGGCGAAGGCCACCTGGCATGCCGTCACCCAGGAAACCGTGCCCGGTGGAGTGTCCCACCAGGAAGAACTCGCCGATCTGCCCTGCGACTTCATGTACACCATCGCCGGTCTGGACACCACCGAGCTGCTCGGTGTGGCCACCCAGCGGCTGATGGACCGCTTCTCCCAGCTCGCGGTGATCGCCGCCCGGGAGGCCCTCTCCGATGCCGGACTCGACCCGGAATCCTGGGACAGCAGCCGCGTCGCGGTGGTGATCGGCTCCGCGCACGGCGGGCTGCCGTTCTACGACCAGCAGCATGTCGCCATGGCCGGGCGCGGCGCCCGCCGGGTCTCCCCCAAACTCGCCCCGCTGACCGTCGTCAACAGCGCCGCCAGCAGCGTCTGCATGGACATCGGTGCCCACGGCCCCAGCCTGGGCGTGGCCACGGCCTGCTCCTCCGGGACCGTCGCCGTGGGCACCGCGCACCAGCTGCTGCGCGCCGGGGTCTGCGACATCGCCATCGCCGGCGGGGCGGAGTCGGTCCTCTCCCGGCTACTGATCGCCAGCGCCTGCCAGATGAAGGCGGTCTCCACCCGCCGGGACGACCCCAGCACCGCCTGCCGCCCCTTCGACGCGGGCCGGGACGGCTTCGTGGTCGGCGAGGGCGCCGGGCTCCTCGTCCTGGAGCGGCCCGAGCACGCCAGGGCCCGCCGCGCGCCCGTGCGGGCACACATCCGCGGCTACGGCGCGTCCAGCGACGCCTACGCCGCGGTGGCCCCCGACCCCGAGGGCAAGGGCATCGAGCGGGCGCTGCGGACCGCGCTGGCCGACGCCGGGGTGCAGGCCGGCGAGGTCGGCCATGTCAACGCGCACGGCACCTCGACGGTCGCCAACGACCACATCGAGGCCGCCGCGCTGCAGCGGGTCCTCGGCGATCACCCCCTGGTCACCTCGACCAAGGCGATGACCGGGCACGCGCTGGGCGCCGCCGGCGGGATCGAGACCGCGCTCACCGTGCTCGCGCTGGAGCAGCAGCTCGTCCCCCCGACCGCCAACCTCGAGGTGCTGGACCCGCGGATCCCGGTCGAGATCGTGCACACGGAGGCCCGCCGGTCGGCGTTCGACTGCGCGGTCAAGACGTCCCTCGGCTTCGGCGGGCACAACGCCGCACTGGTGCTGACCCGCTAGGGGGTGTCTCTTCGATCTGCGTGGATCAGCCTGCGGCGTCTGGTGCCGTGCAGGGCAAGGCGGAGCGTCTCCCGCGGACCGGGTGTCCGTGGGTGAGGCGACAACGCCGCCAGGTGCGGTGCCAGACGCCGCAGGCCCACGGAGATCGGAGAGACACCCGCTGGGCCCTGTCGTCACTCTCGCGTCGCCAGACGGGCGGGAAGGTGGCAACAGGGCCTGGACCGCCCCGCGCGCCCCGTCGGCGCGCCCGACCCCGCCGGTGCCCCGAGAAGGAATCTCATATGTCCGAGGAAACGATCCGGTCCTTGTCGGTGCACGGGGTGTCCTATTCCTACCGGCGCCTGCGGCAGCCGGCGCGGATCACCGAACCCGTGCTGGTACTGGGCGGCGCGCTGCAGGGGATGTTCGGCTGGCCGCAGATAGAAGATCACGTAGGGCCGCTGGCGGACGTGGTGACCGCCGATCTGCCGGGAATGGGGAGCGCCGACCCGCTTCCCCCGGGGCCGAGCATCGATGTGGTGTGCGCGGCGATCGAGGGCATCATCGAGGATCTGGGCGTCCCGCGGATCAATCTCTTCGGCTTCTCCTACGGGGCGGGCCTGGCCTACGGATGCGCCCGGCGGTTCCCCGGGCGCATCGCGCGGCTCGCCCTGGGCGGGGTCCCGGCGCACATCAGCGAGGCACAGCGGGAGCTGTGGCGCCGGGCGTCCGACCATCTCGCGCGCGGCGACGCCGAGACCTTCGCCACCCTGGTCGCCGAGGGGCTGATGTGCCTCGACGACCGCCGGCACGTCGTGCACCGGAGGCTGGCCTACCGCTATGTCCGGCGTTCGATGCTGCATGCGGCCCGGAACTCCCGGCATGCCCTCGACTCGCTGCACCGAGGGATCTCGGACCGCCCGGACTTCTCCGGCGGTCTGACCGGCGTCCCCACGCTCGTCTTCAGCGGCGAGCACGACACGGTGACGTCCCCGGCCCGGCAACGGGACTTCGCGGCCACCATCGCGGGCAGCCGCTTCCTGACGATTCCGGACGCCGATCACTGGGTGGTGCTCGAACGCCCCCAGGAAGTCGCGGACTTGGCGGCCCGGTTCTTCACCGACGGGCCGCTGAGCTCGGCGCCCTGCCTCGCGCCCGTGGCGCGCGAGGAGGCTCCGACCGCCGATCCGGCGTGTGTGTGAGCCACCGCCCGGCCCACATTCCCTTGCGGTTATATAACCCTTTCAGCATACTGAAGCCATGCCCCTACCGTTCGACGTACTCGCGGAGCCGAGTCGACGCAGGATCCTCGACCTGCTCCTGGAGCGCCCACGGCTGGTCGGCGAGCTCACCGAGCAGCTCGGGCTGAGCCAGCCCGGCACCTCCAAGCATCTGCGGGTGCTGCGCGAGGCCGGCCTGGTCCGGGTCCGGCAGGACGCCCAGCGTCGCTGGTACGAGCTCCGGCCCGAGCCCCTCGCCGAGCTGGACGCCTGGCTCGCGCACTACCGGCATCTGTGGACCGGGAGCCTCGACGCCCTGGAACGGCATCTCGACGCCATGGAGGACGACCCCCGATGAACCCGCACTCCGACCACCTCACCACCACTCCCGACGGCCGGAACGCGCTGCGCATGGAGCGCAGGCTCGCCCATCCGCCCGCGAAGGTCTGGTCGGCGATCACCGACCCGGCACACATCGGGCAGTGGTTCCCCTCCGAGGTCACCGTGGAGCTCCGGCCCGGCGGGGCGATGACCTTCGCCATGCCCGGCGTGACCGATATCGCCATGACCGGGACGGTCACCGACGCCGAGGAGCCCCGGCTGTTCGCCTTCACCTGGGGCGAGGACCACCTGCGCTGGGAGATCACGCCGGACGGCGACGGGTCGCTGCTGACCTTGGTGCACACCTTCGGCGACCGCTTCGGCGGCGCGAGCTTCGCCTCCGGCTGGCATCTGTGCCTCACCGCGCTCTCGCAGCTGCTCGACGGCGCGCCGACGGACGTGGCACGCGACACAGGAGAGCTGCACGAGGCGTATGTGGAGCAGTTCGATCTCGGGCAGGGCGTGGTCGAGGACACCCCGGAAGGCCCGCGGGTCCGCTTCGAGCGTCAGCTCGTACGGCCCGCCGAGGCCGTCTGGGCGGCGCTGGCCTCGGGGGACGAGCCCGCGGAGGGCGCGCCGGCGCCGGCCGGCTTCACCGCACGGGAGACGCCGGCCGGTCCCGTCACCGAGGTACGGGCACCCATGACGCTCGCCTACCGCTGGCATCCGGAAGGCACGGTCCGCTGGGAGCTGGGCAGGGGCACCGGCCATGGCGCCCGGCTCGTCCTCACCCAGACCGGCCCGCGGGATTTCGACGCGGACGCCGCACGGATTGCCTGGCACGACCGCATCGAGCATCTCGCGGCGCATCTGCTGGAGAACTGAAAGACCGCGGTCACCCCTCCCCCGCACTCGCGCCCCCTATGGACTCCATAGGGGGCGCGAGCGTTTATGGCGACCCTCGCGCCAGGCCCCTCCGGCACCCCCGAATTGCCTCTTCCTCGGTGTGAGCCAGGCAACTTCAGAGGGCCGCGGAAGGGTCATCCAGGCCGGCGCCGGGTGATGCCCGGCACGCGACGTACGTCACGTACGAGCCGGCGTAGTCGAAGCCTTTCCCCGCACTGAGCGCACAACGCGGCATTTACAACGGACATCTCGCGCCATCTCACGAAGATAGGTAGTACAAGGCACCTTTGCCTGCATCCAGGGCGCTCGCTAACCATGTTCGGCGTAGCACCGAGAACGAGCCTGCGATCTCAGCCAGAGCGGCGAACGCGGCCACCGACCCTCGGTCTCACGCGCCAACCGAAGGCCGCCTCCCCCGCCACCAAGCCCTGGAAGAGGTCACACTCACATGCCTAACTTCACCCTGCCCCGCCCCGCCCACATCACCCGCGCACACAAGGTTTCCGCGGCGCTGGTGGCCACCGCCAGCTGCGCGGCCGCCCTGGCGTTCACCGCGGCGCCGAGCGAGGCCGAGACCACCACCGCCGCCGCCCCGGCCGCGGTCAAGCCCGTCAGCGCCAACGGCCTCCCGCTCACCGCGAAGGACCGCGCCGACGACGGCAAGAAGCAGCTGGCCTCGTCCGTCGCCGCCGGCCTCAAGGTCACCGCGGTCGAGAAGCAGGGCCACGTCGCCAAGCAGGCCGCCAACCGGTCCGCCGAGCGCAAGGTCATAGCCACGCCCAAGGCCGCCGCCCCCAAGGCAGCGCCGAAGGCCGCCCCCAAGCGCTTCGCGAACAACCTCGACGGCTGGATCCGCGAGTCCCTGAGCATCATGAAGGCCAAGGGCATCCCCGGCTCGTACGAGGGCCTGCACCGCAACATCATGCGGGAGTCCAGCGGTAACCCCAACGCCGTCAACGACTGGGACATCAACGCCATCAACGGCGTGCCCTCCAAGGGCCTGCTCCAGGTGATCCAGCCCACCTTCGACACCTACCACGTGTCGGGTACGCCCAAGAAGCTCACCGACCCGATCGCCAACATCACCGCCGCCGCCAACTACGCGGCCCACCGGTACGGCTCGATCGACAACGTCAACTCGGCCTACTGAGCCGGAGGGACGCGACCGTGAGGACGGTCGGAGCAGTCTGATACGGGTGCCGCCGAGCGGCACCAGGCATGGCAACGGCAGTGGCCCTGCCCGCATCGCGCGGGTGGGGCCATTGCCGTTTCCCGTGCCCGGCGCCGCGCGTTCAGAAGCGGTCGCGGCGCACCGTGGCGCCGCCGAAGACGGTGTCGAGAATCTGGCCGGCGATACGAAGTCCCTCCCGTTCCCTGGGGGTGAGCGGGTGCTGGCGGTGCCAGCCGCTCTGATGGTGGCCGTCGGCGGGCGCGGCGGCGGCGACGCCCGTGGCGAGGAATCCGGAGACCAGAAGGCCGGTGAGAACGACGGCAAGACGACGGAGCATGAGCACGTCCCTACGAAGAGTGATGACTGTGTGCGGTGCCACCTTCCGGGAGCCGACTGCCCGTAGTCATGCGACAGCTCCGGGTGCTGCTGCGAACGGACCAGCAGCACCGCCGTATCGCCGTATCACGGCCGCACCGACGGCCCATCCGGCCCAGGGCCTTCCCCGGGCCGCACCTCAGTGGTGCCGACCCCCGCCCCCGCTCGTGAATCAGCGCACAATTGCCGCCCTATTGGATCCCGGACACCGTGTCCCGCACCACATTTGAGGATTTCCCGGCCCGTTCGCCGGGAAGTTGCCCGGATGAATCTGCTGCCGTTCGCGCTTCGGACCGTCGCGAGGACCGCTAATTCCGGTGTGAGCCAGGCAACTTATACGGGCCGCCGAACGGCCTTTGCGGGCGCTCCCGGGTGACTCGGGGCACGCGACGTACGTCACTTACGAGACTGCCTAGTTGTTTTCCATGCGGCCATTCCGGGCCAACGCCGCCAGAAACGCATATCACTTCAGGGATACGGGTCTATCTCACGAAGATGAGTAGTACCGAGCAACATTGCCTCGATTCGGGACCGGCGTTAACCATGGATTCCGACGCACTGAGAGCGAGTTTGCGCATCACGCCGCACGGCGATCGCGACAAAGACCTCCGGTGCGGAACGCGCCGCCAAAAAGGCCGCCTCCCCGTCCCCAGTACCTGGAAGAGGTCAATCTGCATGCCTAGCTTCACCCTGCCCCGTATTGCCCGCATCACCCGCACCCACAAGATCGCCGTGGCCGTCCTGGCCGCCGCGGGTGCCACCTCGGGCCTGGCCGTCACCTCGGCTCCGGACACCGCCCAGGCGGCGTCCGCGCACGCCCCGGCCGCGGTCAAGCCCGTCGATGCGAAGGGACAGCCCGGCAAGGCCGACGACGCCAAGACCGGCCGTGCCGTGACCGCCTCGGTCGCCGGCCACACCAAGGTCGCCGACGTCGCCAAGCAGCACAGCACCCAGCAGGCCGCCAGCCGCTCCGCCGAGCGCACCGGCGTCAAGGACTACTCGAACAACCTGGACGGCTGGATCCGCCAGTCCCTGGACATCATGAAGGCCAAGGGCATCCCCGGCTCCTACGAGGGTCTGCACCGCAACATCATGCGGGAGTCCGCCGGTAACCCCAACGCCGTCAACAACTGGGACGTCAACGCCGTCAACGGTGTGCCCTCCAAGGGCCTGCTGCAGGTGATCCAGCCCACCTTCGACAGCTACCACGTGTCGGGTACGCCCAAGAATCTCACCGACCCGGTCGCCAACATCACCGCCGCGGCCAACTACGCGGCCGACAAGTACGGCTCGATCGACAAGGTCAACTCGGCCTACTGAGCCGATCTGCCGTCGCCGGCCCTCCCGGCCGGCCCAGCCCGATGAGGCCACGGGTATGACGGAGTGCACAAGCGAGTCGACAGGCTCTGCATAAGGCAGCTTGCGAAGCGGCGGAATGGCGCGTTCGCCGCTGCGCGGTGGAGCGGGTCCCGGCGGTGCCGGGGCCCGCTTCGCTCTGTCGT
Organism: Streptomyces caniferus; assembly: GCF_009811555.1. Lineage (GTDB taxonomy): Bacteria > Actinomycetota > Actinomycetes > Streptomycetales > Streptomycetaceae > Streptomyces > Streptomyces caniferus. The sequence continues at coordinate 617,212 of NZ_BLIN01000003.1, forward strand.
GCGACCCCGGCCACCGGCCTGGGCGCGCGGGTGACCGCCTCCGGCGGCCAGATGGGTGAGATGGAGGGCCGGTCGGCGGACTGACGGCCTGTTGGGTCATAGAGTCAGGCAGTTCTGCGTATAAGTCTCTTATCGGCAGGATTATGCTCAAAAGCTGCCGAACCTGACTCAACCGAAGGCCTTCGGAGGCATGCGATGCCCTTGCGCAGATCCGGTCCGGCCCGCCGTACAGTCCCTCTTGCGGCCGGAACTCTCGTCTCTCTTCTCTCCGTGCTCGCTCTGCCCCTCGCGCTGCCCGGCTCCGCCACGGCGTCAGACGCCGAGAAGAGACCCTTCCACCCCGAACAGGACTGGATGGGTTCCACCATCGCGGCCCACGAGGGCACCATCCGGGCAGGGGCAGGCGGTCTCGCGCCGCAGGCGTCGTCCAGAAGGGCCGTTTCCGGCGTCGACGTCTCCAGCCACAACGGCAAGGTCCGCTGGAAGTCGCTGCACAAGTCCGGGGTGCGTTTCGCGTATGTCAAGGCCAGCGAGGGGACCAGCTACACGAACCCGTACTTCGCGCAGCAGTACAGGGGCTCCTACTCCTCCGGCATGATCCACGGCGCGTACCACTTCGCGCTGCCCGACCACTCCAGTGGCAGGTCCCAGGCGGAATTCTTCGCCGACCACGGGGGCGACTGGTCAAGGGACGGCAGGACGCTGCCCGGCGCGCTCGACATGGAGTACAACCCCTACGGCGCGACCTGCTACGGGAAGAGCCACAAGGCGATGGTCCACTGGATCCGCGACTTCGTGCGCACCTACCGGGAGGAGACCGGCCGCTACCCGGTCATCTACACCTCCACCAACTGGTGGAGGCGGTGCACCGGCAACTCCGGCAAGTTCGGCAGGACGACTCCACTGTGGATCCCGCGCTACGGCTCCTCCGTGGGCTCGCTGCCGCGCGGCTGGCAGTACCACAGCATCTGGCAGCACACCTCCTCGGGCCACACGGTCGGTGACCGCAACCGCTTCAACGGCACGTACACCCGCCTCAAGGTCCTCGCGAACGGCGGCTGATCCCCCGCGCGCCTTCGTCCCCCCTCCCGGCCGGTCCCCGGCGCCCCTCCGGCGCCGGGGACCGGCCGTTGTCCTGCCCCGTCCGCCGGCCGCCGGGGCATCGCTTTTTCGACAACTCCGTTCGAACAAAAGTGAATTCACTTCCGCGGTACAACCATCCACGGCCGACCGCTGTCCAACACTGCGAATGACCACGCGACGCACTCCACCGACGGGGGTATTCCGATGAAGCGTTCACGTGCCATCGCAGGATCCACAGTGCTGGCCGTGGCGAGTATCGCCACGATGACAGCGGCCACCACCGCGACCGCGGCCACGAAGGCCGCCGCCTACAACGGAGCCTGCGGAAGCGGCTACAGCGTAGTGAATTCCGTACCGGTCACCGGAAAGGGGACCGTGTACCTGACGTACAGCGCAAGGACCGGAAAGAACTGCGTCGTGACGGTGCGGAACAGCCCCGGTAAGCCGGTGTACATGTACACGTATCTCACGGCCACCGACGGCAGTTCCGACTGGGTTTACGACAGCGGGCAGTACACCTCTTACGCCGGTCCCGTCTATCTGCCCGCGAAGGGCATCTGCGTCGACTGGGGCGGCTCGATCGAGTCGGTCAGCGTCAGCGTTTCCGGCTCCAACTGCGGCCGGATGGCCGCCGGTGTCGTCCGGCACCACTGAGCCACCCATGACGGCGGGTTTCCGGGCAGCGCGCGCCCGGAAACCCGCCGTTGACGCTGCCGGGCGGATGCTCCCGGTCAGGATCTGCCCAGCGCCCGCAGCGCGGACCGTGCCGCGTTGTGGCCGCTCATCCCGTGGGCGCCGGCTCCCGGCGGGGTGGCCGCCGAGCAGAGGAAGACGCCGGGGACCCCGGTGCGGTACGGGTCGAGGGCGATCCGGGGGCGCATCGTGAGCTGCCGCGGGGTGTTCGCGCCGCCGATGATGTCGCCGCCGACGAAATTGGCGTTGCCCCGCTCCAGATCGGCGGTCGAGGTCGCGCTGGCGGCGATGATGCGCTCCCGTGTCCCGGGCGCGAAGCGCTCGAACTGCGCCAGCATCGCGGCGGTGGCGTCGCCGGTGTAGCCGTGCGGCACATGTGCGTACGCGGAGACGGGGTGGAGGTCGCCCGCCGAGCGGCCGGGGTCCGCGAGGTACTGCTGGGAGACCAGGAGGAACGGCCGCGCCGGCATCCGCCCGAAGTGGACCTCCCGCTCCGCATGGGCGATCTGCTCGAAGCTGCCGCCGAGGTGCACCGTCCCGGCCCGCCGACAGGCCTCGGCGCGCCAGGGCACCCCGCCCTCGACCGTCAGATCGAGCTTGAAGGCGCCGGGGCCGGACCGGTAGCGGCGGTAGGCCCGGCGTACCCGCGGCGGCAGCCGGTCGCCGAGCAGCGTTGCCGCGGCGGCCGGGGCCAGATCGAGCAACACCGTTGCACAGGGTGGCAGTTCATCGAGTGAACGGATGCGTACGCCGGTCTCGATCCGGCCGCCCGCCTCGGTGAGCAGCGCGGCCAGCGCGGTGGCGATGGCACCGGAGCCGCCCTTGGCCACCGGCCAGCCGTACCGGTGGCCGGCCGCGATGATCATGAGTCCCACGGAGGCGCCGAGCGGCTGGTGCAACGGGCCGAAGAGGTGGGCCGCCGCGCCGCCGAAGAGGCCGCGGCCCGCCTCGGTACGGAAGCGGCGGGCGACCAGGGTGGCCGGCTGCAGGGCGTGCAGCCCGAAGCGGGCGAGCCGCAGCGGGTGCCGGGGCCCCTTGAGGAGCGGCCGCATGACCGCGTCGGTCAGCGCCTCCGCATCGGCGGCCAGCGGCCCGAACAGCCGCCGCCAGGCGGGGCCGTCGGCTCCGAGTCCTTCGGCGGTCCGCGCGACCGACCGGTACAGCGCTCCGGCGCCGCCGGAGTCCACCGGGTGCGCCAGGTCGATCTCGGGCCAGAGCCACTCCAGCCCGTACGACGCGAGATCGAGCGTGCGCAAATAGGGGGAGCCGGCGCCCATCACATGCGTCGAGGAGCAGTGGTCGAACAGCACGCCGGGGACGGACAGTTCGCCGCTGCGGACCCCACCGCCGATCTCATCGGCCGCCTCGAACACCGTCACCTGCAGCCCGCCGCGGGCCAGGGTGACCGCCGCGGCCAGCCCGTTCGGCCCCGCCCCCACCACCACTGCCCGCTCCCGCGCGGGCCCGGCCCGCTCCGTCATGGCACCAGCATGCCCAGGGTCCCGGAATCCGGCGGGAGCGGCCGCGGATTCCGCGCCGTCCTCGGGGCGTTCATGCCGGGTGGGCGTGGTGCTCGGCCGCGGCGGTGGCCGCGATATTGCGGGCCATCCCGCCGAACACCGCGGCGTGGAACGGCGAGATGGACCACCAGTACGCATGGCCGGTCAGCCCGTGCGGGTGGAACAGGGCCCGCTGGCCGTAGCGCGTACGGCCCTGGGCGTCCCGGCCGACCGTCAGTTCCAGCCAGGCGAGGCCGGGAAGGCGCATCTCGGCGCGCAGCCGCAGCAGCCGGCCCGGCACGACCTCCTCGACGCGCCAGAAGTCGAGCGAGTCACCGACCCGCAGCCGGCCCGCGTCCCGTCGGCCGCGGCGCAGCCCCACCCCGCCGACCAGCCGGTCCAGCCAGCCGCGCACCGACCAGGCGAGCGGGAGGGAGTACCAGCCGTTGTCGCCGCCGATGCCTTCGACCACCCGCCACAGCACCTCGGGCGGGGCGTCCACGGTCCGCTCCCGCCGGTCGGTGTAGAGGCTGCCGCCGGCCCAGTCGGGGTCGGTGGGCAGCGGATCGCTCGGTGCGCCGCGTACCGCGGCGTTGGACCAGCGGGTGGTGACCTCCGCGTCCCGTACGCGGCGCAGCGCCAGTTCCAGCGCGTCGTCGAAGGCGATGGGGTGGCCCGGCGGGTCCGGGTCGGGGACGTAGCGGGTGATGTCGTGCTCGTGGCAGACGACCTCGTAGCGCAGCGATTCGGCCAGCGGGCGGGCCAGGCCGGGGGGTACGGGGGTGACCAGACCGATCCAGAGGCTGGACAGGCGCGGGGTGAGCATGGGGACGGGGAGGATCAGCCGTTCGGGCAGCGCGGCGACGCGGGCGTAGCGCTGCATCATGTCCCGGTAGGTGAGGATGTCGGGTCCACCGATGTCGAAGGTCCGGCTGACGTCGCCGGGGAGGCGGGCACAGCCGACGAGGTAGCGCAGCACATCGCGGACGGCGACCGGCTGGATACGGGTGCGCACCCAGCTGGGGGTGACCATGACCGGCAGCCGCTCGGTGAGGTAGCGCAGCATCTCGAACGAGGCGGAGCCGGAGCCGATGATGACGGCGGCGCGCAGTACGGCGGTGGGGACGCCGGAGGCCAGCAGGATGTCGCCTACCTCGGCGCGGGAGCGGAGGTGGGGCGAGAGGTCCCGCTCGGGGACGCCCTGCGGACCGAGTCCGCCGAGGTAGACGATGCGGCGCACGCCGGCGGCGCGGGCCCGGTCGGCGAAGATCTCCGCGGCCCTGCGGTCGGTGTCCTCGAATCTCCGGCCGCTGCCCAGGGCGTGCACCAGGTAGTAGGCGACCTCGACGCCCTCCATGGCGGCGCGGACCGACTCGGCGTCGGTGACGTCGCCGCACAGGATCTCGGTGTGCGGGGCCCAGGGGTGGTCGCGCAGCTTCTCCGGTGTCCTGGCCAGCGCCCGTACGGCGTATCCGGCCTCGAGCAGCTCGGGCACCAGACGGCCGCCGATGTAGCCGGTGGCGCCGGTGACCAGGACGCACGGGCGGGGTGCGGACGGTGCTGGGGCCTCGCCGTTGTCGGCCATGGGCACGGCCTCCTCCGACTGGTGGCAGCACGCTGAACCTGCCCGCCAAGTGTGGCACCGGCGTCGGCGCGGGGCATCACGGCGCGGGCCGGGACACGCCCGGCCGGGCGAACGGGCGGAGCGCCCGTGCGGGACTTTGAAGACAGGCCCTAGCGCGCCCCGGGTGCCCCGGTGCTCTCGCGTGCCTCCAGATGCGGCAGTTCGCCCTGCACGGTCCGCGGCTCTCCGCCGTCGAGGACCGCGAGGAGTTCCCCGGCGGCGAGCCTGCCGAAGCCGGGGGTGTCGCGGACGAGCGCGGTCAGCCGGGGGTGGGTGACGCGGCACAGGGCCGAATCGTCCCAGGCCACGATCGACAGGGCGGCCGGTACGGGGATGCCGCGCTCGGCGGCGACCGAGGCACCGGCCACGGCCATCACGTCGTTGTCGTAGACGAGCGCCGTGGGCGGCCGGGCGGCGTCGAGGAGACGGCGGGTGGCCTCCGCCCCCTCGGCGTCGGAGTAGTCGGTGGTCACGGAGTGGACGTGCCGGTGGTCGAGGCCGCGCAGGTCGGCCTCGGTGCGCAGCGAGCGGATCCGGCGGGCGGTGTGGGCGAGGCCGGGCAGGCCCGCGATGTGCACGATGCGGCGGTGGCCGAGGCCGTGGAGGTGGTCGAGGATCCGGGCCATCGCCGTGGAGTCGTCGGCCCAGACGGTGGAGAGCGGCGGGTGGGGCGGGGCGTCGGCCGGCCTGGGCGCGGCCGGGTGCGGGGCCGGCGCGGCGGCGTCCCGCCCGGGTGGGGGCGGACCGCCGACGACGACGGCGGGCAGGCCGAGCGAGGAGAGCAGTTCCGGCCGTGGGTCCTCGGTGCGCGGGTCGACCACCAGGACGCCGTCCACCCGGCGTTCGGCCCACCAGCGGCGGTAGAGCGCGCACTCGGCGTCGAGGTCCTCGACGACCTGGAAGAGGAGCGCGATGTTCCGGGCGGAGAGCACTTCCTGGATGCCGGAGACGAGCTGGAGGAAGAAGGACTCCACGCCGAGGGTCCGGGCGGGCCGGGCGAGTACCAGCCCCAGGGCACCGGCGCGTTCGCCGGACAGTGCGCGGGCGGCGCTGTTGGCCTGCCAGCCGAGTTCCTCCGCGACCCGGCGTACCCGGGCGCGGGTGTCCTGGGAGACGCCCGGCCGGTCGTTGAGCGCGAAGGAGACGGCACTCTCCGACACCCCGGCCCGGCGCGCGATGTCCTTGATCGTCGGCCGGCGGGCCGGCTTGGGCCGGGCCGCCTCACCGGGCGCTGTCATGGCGGGTTCCCCCTCGAACTGAACCGCATTAGTGCGCCTCAGTCTGATCAGCGCGCAGCGGCCTGTCAAACGCCGTACGGGCGCCCCGGACAGGAACGATTTCACGCCTCTCCCGGGGAAGCCGACTACCGGGGTATTGACACCTACTAAAACGCATTAGTAGCGTCTGCCGCGTCGTCACCCGAGGCCTCATGGAATACCCGGCCCGAGGGGCGGAGAAGCTCGCCGCATTCTCTTTTCCGGTTGCCGAAAATCAAGGGGCACCCTGACCCGTCGAGAGCCTTTCGCCGGCGTCCGGCCCGAGCAAAGGAGCCGCCAGTCATGCGTCTGACCCGTCGAGCAGCCGCCGCCACCGCGGCCCTGGTCACTTCGGCGCTCGCCCTGACCGCATGCGGGCCCTCAGGGGACTCCGGCGGTTCGGACAGCGCGTCCGGGAAGGTCGAGGGGCAGGTCACCTTCCAGACCTGGAACCTCAAGGCCAATTTCAAGAAGCATTTCGAAGGCATCATTGCGGATTTCGAGAAGAAATACCCTGATGCCGAGGTGAAATGGGTGGACCAGCCGGCCGAGGGATATCCGGAAAAGCTGAGCGCGGACGCCGCGGGCGGCACCCTTCCCGATGTCGTCAATGTGTCACCGGATCTCGCCTATCCGCTGGCCAAGGCCGGTCTCGCGCTCGATCTGGAAAAAGCGGCGGGTACCTACCGTGGGGAGTATCTCGACGGGGCGTGGCGGAGCCAGCGGATGCCGGGGCTGCCGGGCGTCTACGCCTTCCCCTGGTATCTGAACACCGGGCCGATGTTCTACAACAAGGCGCTCTTCACCCGGGCCGGGCTCGATCCTGAGAAGCCGCCGACGACCTACGACCAGCTCTTCGACGATGCGCTGACGATGGCGCACCGGAGCGGCCGCAAGACAGCGATGCTCGCCGGCACCCCGTCGATCGAGGACTTCGGGCGCTACGGCGTCCGGCTCATGAACTCCCAGGGCACACAGTTCACCTTCAACGAGCCCAAGGGTGTCGAACTGCTCCGCCACTACAAGGAGCTCTATGCGGCCGGAGCACTCGACTCGCAGGCCCTCACCGCACAGGCCGAGTCCGCCGGGCGGAAGTTCCAGCAGCAGTCCGTGGCCATGAACCCGGGCAGCGCGCACGATCTGGAGAACTTCAAGAAGGAGGCGCCGAGCCTCTACCGGCACATCGGCATCACGAACGCGGTCAACAACACCGGCAGGGCCAATATGTACGTCCAGGGCCTGATGGTGAACGCCCGGAGCAAGGTCAAGCCGGCCGCCGTCGCGTTCGCGCACTTCGTCACCGACCGGAAGAACCAGATGGCCTTCGCCAAGGAGGTCACGATCTTCCCCAGCACCAAGGGCTCACTGGACGACCCGTACTTCACCGAGGAGGACGGCACCGATGCGACCCGGGTGCGGGTCGCATCGGCCAAGTCGCTGAAGACCGCGGTGAATTACACCCCGGTGCTGCTCAGCGACCAGATGAAGACCGTGCTGCGCAATGCGGTCGCCAAGGCGGTGCAGGGCGAGCAGTCCCCCCGGGCGGCGCTCGATGGCGCGGCCGCCGAGTGCAACCGCCTGCTCAAGACCGGCTGAGGCCGAGGCCTTCATGAGGACCGCAACGACTCCGCGCGGCCGGGGCACCGCAGCCCGCTCCCCGGCCGCCGCTCCCCCGGCGTCCCCCGGGCCGCGGCGCGGCGGCCGCATCCGGACCCATCTGCCGTCCAGCCCCTGGCTTTTCCTGGCTCCGGGGCTCTTGATCGTCGCCGCCTTCGGCCTGTATCCGTTCCTGAGCACGGTGGCCGGTTCCTTCACCGATGCCCGCACCCTCACGGCCGGGCAGTTCGTCGGCGGCGCCAATTACCGGGAACTGGTCCATGACGCCCTGTTCTGGACGGGCCTGCGCAACAGCCTGCTGTACGTCCTCGGCGTGGTGCCGCTCCTGGTGGTGCTCCCGCTGCTGCTGGCGATGCTGGTGCGGCGGCAGATACCCGGGATCACCTTCTTCCGGGCCGCCTTCTACACGCCGGTGGTCGCCTCCGTCGTGGTCGTCGGTCTGATCTGGGTGTGGCTGCTGGACGACCGGGGGCTGATCAATGCGCTGCTGGAGGCCCTGGGGTTCGGCAGGGTCGGCTTCCTCAGCGATCCGTGGCTGCTGTTGCTCAGTGCGATGGCGGTCACGGTCTGGAAGGGCCTCGGCTACTACATGATCATTTATCTGGCGGCGCTGGCCAACGTCCCCCGGGAGCTGCACGAGGCCTGCGCGGTCGACGGCGCGGGGGCCCTGCGCCGCTTCCTGACCGTCACGGTCCCCGCCGTGCGCTCCACGATGGTGCTGGTGGCCGCGCTCTCCTCGGTCGGGGCCTTCAAGGTGTTCTCCGAGGTCTATCTGATGGCCGGCCCGACCGGCGGCCCCGGCGGCGAGGACACCACCTTGGTGATGCTCGTCCAGCAGGTGGGCACCGGGCTCAGCGGGCGGGTCGGCTATGCCTCCGCGCTGTCCGTCGTGGTCTTCGTGCTCACGCTGGGCCTGATGCTGCTGGTCCTGCGCGCCCACCGCACGGAGGAGCGATGAGCATCCGCACCCGGCAGCAGCCGGACCGGCGGGACGGCCGGGAGCACGGCGGGCGGGAGCGGGACGGCCGGGAGCACGGCGGGCGCCGGATGCCGCGGTGGCAGCTGCTGCTCCGCTACCTCCTGCTGCTCGCCGTACTGGCCCTGACCATCGGGCCGTTCCTGTGGCAGCTGTCCACCTCGCTCAAGGGCCCCGGCGAGGACATCTACCGCTATCCGCCGAGCCTGCTCCCGCACGAGGTCACGCTCGGCAACTACGCCGGTGTCGCGCAGATCATCCCCGTCTGGGACTTCGCCCTGAACTCCCTCAAGGTCGCCCTCGCCAATGTGCTCACCAACTGCGCGGGTGCGGCGCTCGCGGGCTATGCGCTGGCCCGGATGCGCTTCAGGGGCCGTCGGGCCGCGCTGGTCGTCTTCATCATGGCGATGCTGGTGCCGGTCGAGAGCATCATGATCGCCCAGTTTGTGACGATGCGGGAGCTGCAGCTCAACAACACCCTGCTCGGGGTGGTGCTGCCCGGCTGCATCGGGGCGATGAACGTGCTGCTGATGCGCAACGCCTTCGCGGCTCTGCCGTACGAGGTCGAGGAGGCCGCGTACGTCGACGGCGCCACCGTCTGGCAGCGGTTCGTGCGGATCGCGCTGCCGTCGGTCCGGGGCACCCTCGCGGTGGTGGCGGTCTTCGCCTTCATGGGGGCCTGGGACGACTTCCTGTGGCCGCTGATCGTGCTGAGCGACCAGTCGAAGTTCACCCTGACCATCGGCCTGAACTTTCTGCACGGCACCTTCGCCGACAACCAGCGGCTGGTCGCGGCCGGCACCGTGATCGCCGTGCTACCGCTGATCGTGCTCTTCGCCTGTCTGCAGCGCTCCTTCTTCCGCGGTGTCGGCGAAGGCGCCGTCAAGGGCTGACGGCCCGCCCCGCACCGCTCCCCACTCACAGGAAGCCCCGTGCCCGTGCCGCACCCCACCCGCCACCCTGCGCCCACGTGCCCCGACTCCCCTCCCGGCCAGGGGCCGCCGCCGCGCTTCGGCGTCAACTACACACCCACGCACGGCTGGTTCCACCACTGGCTGGACTTCGACCTGGATTCCGTACGCGCCGACCTCGACTCCCTCGCCGCCCTCGGCCTGGACCACATCCGGGTCTTCCCGCTCTGGCCGCTGTTCCAGCCCAACCGCACCCTGATCCGGCCGCGCGCCGTGGCCCAGCTGGTGCAACTGGCCGATGCCGCGGCCGAACGCGGCCTCGACGTCAATGTCGACGGGCTGCAGGGCCATCTGTCGAGCTTCGACTTCCTGCCCGCCTGGACGCGGACCTGGCACCGCCGCAACCTCTTCACCGACCCCGAGGTGCTGGCGGGCCAGGAGGAGTACCTGCGGACGCTGGCGGCCGCGCTCGCCGACCGGCCCCACTTCCTCGGGATGACGCTCGGCAACGAGATCAACCAGTTCTCGGACGGCCCGCATCCGGACCCCGACCGGATCACCGGCGCGCAGGCCACGGCCTGGCTGGAGCGGATGCTCGCGGCGTGCGAGCGGGGCGCGCCGGGGCGGATGCATCTGCATGCCGCGTACGACGCCGCCTGGTACCGGGACGGCCATCCCTTCACCCCCGCCCAGGCGGCCCGGCTCGGCGCCGTCACGGCCGTGCACTCCTGGGTGTTCAACGGCACCGCACAGCGGCACGGCCCAGCCGGCACCGCCACCGAGCAGCACGCCGCCTATCTCATCGAGCTCTCCAAGGCCTGGGCGAGGGACCCGCACCGCCCGGTGTGGCTCCAGGAGGTCGGTGCCCCCGCACCGCACATCCCCGAGGAGCGGGCGGCGCGGTTCACCGAGGCCACCGTCGCGGGCGCGCTGGACTGCCCCGACCTCTGGGGCGTCACCTGGTGGTGCTCCCACGACGTGTCGCGGTCCCTGGCGGACTTCCCCGAGCTGGAGTACGGGCTGGGGCTGCTCACCGCCGACCGGACGGTCAAGCCCGCGGGGAAGGCGATCGCGGCGCTGATCGCGGACCGGCGCGGCCGTGCGCACCGTCCGCCGGTCCGCGGCACCGCGCTGGTGGTCGACGTCGGCGGGGCCGAGGCCGCGCCCCGTCGCTCGGTGTGCGCGCCGGGCGGCCCGGTCTTCGAGGCCTGGGCCGAACTCACCGCCCAGGGCGTCCGCCCGGCCCTGGTGCTGGCCGAACTCGCCGCGGATGCAGCGCATTTGGCATCCCGTGGCATCACCGAGGTCTGCACACCCGACGAGGTCGTCCGCCGGCCGTCGCCGGCCGTCCCCCACCGGAGGAGCACCTCATGAACCGGCAACCGTCCCCCGTCCCGCGCCGCCGTGTGCTGCTGGCCGGGGCGGGCACCGCGGCCGCCCTGCTCGGTCCGTCCCTCGGGGGCGGCGCGGCGGTGGCGGCCGACCGGGCCCGGGCCGGCGCCGCGGACCCCCTGCAGCCGTACGCGTCGTACTGGTTCCCCGATTCGCTGCCGGCGGGCACGCCCGGGGAGGGCATCACCTGGCGGAGCCTGGCCGCCTGGGCTCCCGAGCACGACCGGGATCTGGCGTTCAACACGGCGACGGTGCCGCTCGCCGAGCGGTTCACCCCGGTCCCGGCGAACACCACGGCCCGCGCGGGCCAGGCCCGGATCAGCGCCCTGGCGGCCTTCGACCACACCGCGGGCAACCCGTCGCAGGGCTCGGCGACCGCGGACTACTACGCACCGACCCACTGGGCCTACCTCGACGAGCTGGTCTTCTGGGGCGGCTCCTCCGGCGAGGGCCTGATCCTGGCGCCCAACGCGCCGGTCGTCGATGCCGCGCACCGTCATGGCGTCCCCGTACTGGGCACGGTCTTCCTCCCGCCGGTCGCCTACGGCGGGCAGCTGCGCTGGACCCGCGATCTGGTGCGGAAGGATGCGGCGGGGCGCTTCCCGCTCGCCGCGAAGCTGGTGCAGGTCGCGACGGTGTATGGCTTCGACGGCTGGTTCCTCAACGCGGAGACCGGCGGCGGTGACTCCGCGCTGGCCGCCGACATGCAGGCGTTCCTGCGGGCGCTGCGCGCAGCGGGCGCCGGGCACGGCCTGCGGATCACGTGGTACGACGCCATGAACCGGACCGGGCAGGTCGGCTGGCAGGGTGCGCTCGACGAGCTCAACCGGCCGTTCTTCCAGGACGCCGCCGGGCCGGTCGCCGACTCCCTGTTCGTGGACTTCCGGTGGAGCGCCGGGCGGCTGGCGGACTCCGGGCGGCTGGCGGAGCAACTGGGCCGCAGCCGCTACGAGTTGTGGGCCGGGGTGGATGTCGAAGCCGCGGGCTGGGACAGCGACACGGACTGGGACGCCATCGTCCCGGCCGACCGCGATCATGTCGTCTCGTACGGCTTCTACCGGCCGGAGTGGACCCTCGGCCATCTGCCGGAGGGGCGTACCCCCGGCGAGTTCCATGCCGCCGACGACCGGTTCTGGTCCGGTGAGGGCCTCGATCCGACCCGGCCCGGCGGCACCGGCAGCGGATGGCGGGCACCGGCCACCGCCGTCGCCGACCGTTCGACACTCACCACGCTGCCCTTCGCCACCACCTTCAACACCGGCCACGGTCTGCGCTGGTACGAGGACGGCGCGGCCACCTCCGCCACCCCCTGGAACCACCTCGGCCTGCAGGACCGGCTGCCGCCGAGACGGTGGGCGGTCCGCACCGAGGGGCCACGCCCCGACGTGTCCCTGGACTTCGCCGACGCCTGGCGCGGCGGCAGCAGCCTGCTGGTTCGGGGCGCTCTCGACGCCCCCGCCACCCTGGAGCTGTTCTCCGCCCGGCTGCCGACGGGCGCCGCCTCGGTGCTCGACCTCACCCATCGGCTCGACCCGGCCTCGGGGCCGGTGACCGTCGAGGTGGCCCTCGCGCTGCGCGAGGCCCCCGCGCCCGGCGAGCCCGCCCCGTACGCGTATCTCCCGGCCGGGACCCTGGAGCCGGGCGCCGGCTGGCGCACCACCTCCCTGCGCCTCGGCTCCCTCGGCCCGGGGACCCTGCACGCCCTGGGGGTACGGCTGACCGGCCGCGGGGGCACCGCGGTGGCCTGGCGGCTGGGGGCGCTCGCCGTCCGCGAGACCACCGCGTCCCCCGCCGCCCCCAGTGGGCTGCAGGTCATCGGCAGCGCCACGACGGACGGGGCGACCGCCGTACGGCTGAGCTGGCGGCGCGCCCCGGGCCCGGTGCGCCACTACGAGCTGTACCGCCGCTTCCCGGACGGACGGCGGGAGTTCCTCGGCGGTACCTGCGGTACCGCCTTCTACGCGTCGGGCCTGCGCCGTGCGGCGAAGGAGCCGTCCGCATGCCTCGAAGTGCGCGCCGTGCACGAACTGTTCACCGTCTCGAAGCCGTCGCGGACCCGGCTGCCCTGGTAAGCCCTGACGGTCACCGATCCGCCGCCGCCCGCACCCTCAACGCCGGGGAGTCCTCCTCATGCATGACGACCGCGCACTGATCGAAGCCCGCCTCGACCGCGTCCTGAACGAGCGCATCCGGCCCGCGCTGTACCCGGAATCGGTTCCCCTCCAGGTCGCGGCGTGGGTCGCACCGGACATCGGGGCCTCCCCCGCTCACACGGAGTCGAACGCCCGGGGAACGGCATCGGTGGCCGAGGGCCTGGACGCGGCCCATACGCCGGTGGCGGTGGGCGATGCCTGGGGCGCCCCCTGGGGCACGACGTGGTTCAAGGTCCACGGGGAGGTGCCGCCGGAATGGGCGGGCCGCACCGTGGAGGCAGTGCTCGACCTGGGCTTCGACGAGCGGATGCCGGGCTTCCAGTGCGAGGCGCTGGTCCACCTGCCCGACGGCACCCCGGTCAAGGCGATCAATCCGCGCAATCAGTGGGTCCGCGTGGGCGCGCCGGTACGCGGCGGTGAGCGCGTCGAGTGGCACCTGGAGGCCGCGTCCAACCCCGTCATCCTCGATGTCCACCCCTTCCGGCCCACCCCGTTGGGCGACCCGGAAACGGCGGGCAGCACGCCGCAGTACCGGCTGGCGCGGATGGATCTGGCCGTGTTCGACACCGAGGTGTGGGAGCTGATCCAGGATCTCGAGGTGCTGGGCGAGCTCATGCGGGAGCTCGCGGTGGACAGTCCGCGCCGCTGGGAGCTGCTGCGGGCGGTGGGCCGGTCGCTGGACGCGGTGGATCTGCAGGACGTCAACGGGACGGCGGTGGCGGCCCGTGCGGAGCTGCGGAGCGTGCTGGCGGCGCCGGCCGGTGCCTCCGCGCACCGCATCAGCGCGGTGGGGCATGCGCACATCGATTCGGCGTGGCTGTGGCCGCTGCGCGAGACGGTACGGAAGGTGGCCCGTACGGCGTCCAACATGACGGCGTTGCTGGCGGACGAGCCGGAGTTCGTGTTCGCCATGTCGCAGGCGCAGCAGTACGCCTGGATCAAGGAGCACCGGCCCGAGGTCTACGCCAAGGTCAAGAAGGCGGTCGCGGAGGGGCGGTTCGTTCCGGCGGGCGGCATGTGGGTGGAGTCGGACACCAATATGCCCGGCTCGGAGGCCATGGCGCGGCAGTTCGTGCACGGGAAGCGGTTCTTCCTGGAGGAGTTCGGCATCGAGAACGAGGAGGCGTGGCTGCCGGACACCTTCGGTTTCGCCGCGGGGCTGCCGCAGATCATCAAGGCGGCGGGGTCGAAATGGCTGCTGACGCAGAAGATCTCCTGGAGCCGGACCAATGCGTTTCCGCATCACACCTTCCGCTGGGAGGGCATCGACGGCACCCGGATCTTCACCCACTTCCCGCCGGTGGACACCTACAACTGCCAGATGGCGGGCAGCGAAATCGCCCATGCGGCACGGAACTTCAAGGACAAGGGGGTGGCCAGTCGCTCGCTCGCCCCGACCGGCTGGGGCGACGGCGGCGGTGGCACCACCCGCGAGATGATCGCCAAGGCCCGCAGACTGCGTGACCTGGACGGTTCGGCGACGGTGGAGTGGGAGAAGCCCGCCGACTTCTTCGCGAAGGCCGAGGCGGAGTACCCCCGGGCGCCGGTGTGGGTGGGCGAGCTCTATCTGGAGCTGCACCGTGCGACCCTCACCAGCCAGGCCAGGACCAAGCACGGCAACCGGCGCAGCGAACACCTGCTGCGGGAGGCCGAACTCTGGTCGGCCACCGCGGCCGTACGGGCTCACCACCCCTACCCCTACGCCGCGTTGGACCGCCTCTGGAAGACGGTGCTGCTCCACCAGTTCCATGACATCCTGCCCGGTTCCTCCATCGCGTGGGTGCACCGCGAGGCGGCGAGGACGTATGCGGCGGTCGCCGCCGAGCTGGAGGACATCATCGCCTCCGCGGTGGCCGCGCTGGCCGGCCCGGGAGCCACCGAGCTGGTGGTGAACTCCGCGCCGCACGCCCGGGGCGGAGTCGCCGCCGGAGCCGTGGCGGCCCCCTCGGTGGGCGAGGGGAGCGAGGTGGCGGCGGCGCCGCGCGGGGACGGCGGCTTCACCCTCACCAATGATCTGCTGCGGGTGGAGATCGACGGCCGCGGCCTGGTGGTCTCCGCGTACGACCGGGTCGCCGAACGCGAGGCCGTCGCGCCCGGCGGGGCGGCGAATCTGCTGCAGATCCACCCGGACTTCCCCAACATGTGGGACGCCTGGGACGTGGACGCCTTCTACCGCAACGTGGTCACCGATCTGACCGAGGCGGACGAGGTGGTGCTCGGCGAGGTGTCCGGGGAGGCCGCCACGGTGCGCGTCACCCGTACGTTCGGCGGCTCCCGGGTGGTGCAGTCGCTGACGCTGGAGCGCGGGCAGCGGCGGCTGGACATCGACACCGAGGTCGACTGGCACGAGACCGAGAAGTTCCTCAAGGCCGCCTTCCCGCTGGACCTGCACGCCGAACGCTACGCCGCGGAGACCCAGTTCGGACATCTGTACCGGCCGACCCACACCAACACCACCTGGGAGGCCGCCAAGTTCGAGGCCTGCGCGCACCGGTTCGTCCACCTCGAAGAGCCGGGCTGGGGCGTGGCCCTGGTCAATGACGCGACCTACGGCCATGACGTCACCCGTACCGTCCGGGAGGACGGCGACCGTGGCACCACCACGACCGTCCGGCTCTCCCTGCTGCGGGCCCCTCGGTTCCCCGATCCGGAGACCGACCAGGGCCTGCACCGCTTCCGCCATGCGCTCGTCCCCGGCGCCGCCCTCGGCGACGCGGTGCGCGAGGGCCATCGCCTCAACCTGCCCGAGCGCCGGACCGCCGGTGGCGGGGCGGTCGCACCTCTGGTCACGGTCGACAACGACGCGGTGGTGGTCACCGCAGTCAAGCTCGCCGACGATTCGAGCGGCGATGTGATCGTCCGCCTCCACGAGGCGCACGGCGGGCGGGCCACGGCCACCCTGACCACCGGCTTCGAGCCGGCCGGCGCCACGGCCACCGATCTGCTGGAGCGCCCCGTCGACGACGGTCCGGTGCTCGTACGGCAGGGGAACACGGTCCGGATGCGGCTCCGCCCGTTCCAGATCGTGACCGTGCGGCTGCCCCGGGCAGCGGGCCGGTAGCAGCCGGGTACGGCGGACGCCCGGGGCGTGGTCTACGCCCCGGGCCCGCGCGGGCGCGACCGGGCGTCACGGCAGGTGTCGCGCCGCAGCTCCTGGCGCCGCTCGCGCCCGGCACCCCGGTCACGGCCCGGTGGACGGCCGTACGCCGCCTCATGGTCCGGATCGCGGCCCGGGTCCAGGCCCAGCATGTCCATCAACAGCGACAGGTCGTCCGCGTCCCGCGCACGGCCGGCCAGCGCCTTCCTGGCGAGCCGCCGTTCCTCGTCACACGGCACGGCGCACGGTCCGGGCTCCTCGGCATTGCGGTGTTCATCGCTCACCGCTGCATTCTCGGCCGGACCGCACGGCCGTGCCCGTCGAGCGCGTCACGGGCGGCCCGAGGGCAACCACCGTGGACGCACTGCTCCATATGGGTGAACCGAGGAGCGAACCCAGTGGTGATCCGAGCCCGCACAACGACCCAGGGCAAGGGAACCTCCGCGGCACGTTTTCCCTCTTTATGGGCACTTGCACTTGATCATCCAGTCGCGGAGTCCCCTTGAAACGCCTCTCTGCCGTCGCGTTCGCGGCCGCCCTCGTCACCGCCTGCGCACTGCTCACCGGCTGCTCGGAGACCGGAAACCCGGTCGACTTCAACGCCGGTGCCGAGAACAACGGCGCCGCGCGGGTCGGGCCCGTCGACGACGACACCCTCCTGCCGACCGGCCCCAAGAACGACTTCCGGATCACCCGGACCCTGGACGACGGCACCCATATAGCGCGGACGACGCTGAAGGGCCCGAAATCCGGTGTCACCGGAAGCGTCTGGGTCTGGGCGCCGAAGGAGTACCGCGACCCGAAATACGCCAAGAGCGGATTTCCCGTGCTGATAGCCCTGCCGGGTGGCCTGGGCAGCCCCGCGGAGCCCGGCGGTGTCACGAATTACTGGGTGGGCGGCGATATCGAGCTGCAGGAGAACCTCACCCGGTGGACCGCGGAGGGCAAGAGCCTGCCGTTCCTCGTGGTGATGCCGATGCTCAACCCGGACACCCGGTACCACGACGCCAGCGACATACCCGGCCGGCAGAAGATGGGGACCTGGCTGACCGACGACGTCGTCCAATTGACCAAGGCCAATTTCCGTACGTTCAAGTCCCGCGACGGCTGGGCCTTCATGGGGTCCTCCTCAGGAGGCTTCGCCGGGCTGAAGTCCGTGCTGAAACATCCGGAGAAGTTCAAGGCGGCGATAGCCAGCGGCCCGGACATGGCGCCGGATTCGCCCTTGTGGGCGGGGCACCGGGCAGAGAAGGAAGCCAACGATCCGGAAAGGCTCGCCCGGCGGCTGCTGCGGAAGGGCGGCCCGGACGTCTACCTCGCCTTCCAGGCCGGCACCAGGGAATCCACCGCCGTCAAGGCCCCCATCGAGCGGTTCCGCCGGCTCTACGGCAAGGGTCCGATCCACACCGCCCTCCAGCTGATCCCCGGTGGCCGGCACAACGCCTGGGACTACCAGAAGGGCATGGCCGCCGGTTCGATCAAGTTCATCAGCGACCACATGAAGGCACCGGTACCGAGCGGCTCGTGAACCGTGCGCCACGGCGGTCCCGGGCGCCCCGGCGGTGACCCGGCGCGCAGATGCAGATCACCTGGCAGGGGGTGATGCTGGAGTCGTGGGGGGACCGTGGTGAGGAGGACCACTCATGTCCATGATGGACAAGATCAAGAGCATGCTGAAGGGCCACGAAAGCCAGACGGACAAGGGCATCGACAAGACCGGCGACATGGTCGACGACAAGACCCAGGGCAAGTACAAGGGCCAGGTCGACACCGCGCAGGACAAGATGCGGGACCAGTTCGGCGGGCAGGGCCAGGACCGGCCGCCGCAGCCCTGAGCCGGCGGCTCCTCGGCGGAGGTCCGTCCGCCCGCACGGGCCGGCGGCCCTTTGCCGCCGCCTGCGGCCGACCGGGTGAGGCGTACGGCGCGCTCCACGCGCGGGCGCCCGCCCCCGGGCCGGGAACGGGCGCCTAGGGCGAGTCCGCCGGGCCTACGCCAGACGGATCTTCTCCGCCTGGGGGCCCTTGTGCCCCTGGGTGACCTCGAAGGTCACCTTCTGGCCCTCCTGCAGCTCGCGGAAGCCCGTGGCATCGATGTTGGAGTAGTGCGCGAAGACGTCGGCACCGCCGCCGTCCTGCGCGATAAAGCCGAAGCCCTTCTCCGAGTTGAACCATTTCACCGTGCCGGACGCCATTTCCGTCTCCTTCGTTCAAGGGGCTCGAATCGGGTTCCGCGTGCTGCGGACCCCGGAGGTGATCGCCCTGGTCCGGAGACGCGCTACACAGCAAGGACGCCCGTGAATGCGACACGGGCGCCCGGCACTTCGGAACCACGACAGCTGATCAGGACGCTACACCGAGCAACGCCCGGCAGGCCGCACAACCGTGACGGACGCGTCGCCCTTCACCGGGCAAGGCCATCGTGCGTCCTCCGTATCCCTGACCGATCGGATGGATGTACGACGGCCGGCGGCCCGGGGCACGGCCTCAGTCGGACTCCCCGCCCGCGCTCGCCTGCGGTCTGCGACGGCGCCGCCACAGACCGGTACCGAGCGCCGCGAGGCCGATGACCCCGACGCCTCCCGCGGCGGACAGCAGCCACCAGTACCGCGCGGGCGCGTCGGTGTCCGGCCGCGCGGCGATCGCCGTCCTGTGCAGCGGCACGGCGGCCCGCGGCCGGTGGACGGCGGGCTGCGCCACGCCGCTGCCGCGGTCGTGCGCGAGGGCGGGCAGCACGCCGACGGCCGCGGCCCGGGGAGCCGCCTCGAATCCCCAGTCCAGCAGGGCGCGGGTCTCCTCGTAGACGGCGTTGCGGCTGCCGGACTGCGGGTTCATCACGGTGACCAGCAGCGTCCGGCCGTCGCGCCGGGCGGCGGCGATCAGGGTGTTGCCCGCGTGGGTCGTATAGCCGTTCTTCACCCCGATCAGGCCGTCGTACGGCTTGACGCCGTGCGAACCGACCAGCAGCCGGTTGGTGTTCTCGATGCCGAACGCGTCCGGGCCGCCTTCCTCCGGCAGCTCCGCATGCTTCGTCGAGGCGAACTCGGCGAAGTCGGGGTCCGCGAGACCGGCCCGGCCGAAGAGCGTCAGGTCGTAGGCGGACGAGAACTGGCCCGGCGTGTCGAACCCGTCGGCGGATTCCACCGTGGTGTCGCGGGCGCCGAGGCGCCGCGCCGTCTCCTGCATGTCGTCGATGGTCTTGCCCCAGCCGCCGTTCATGCCGGCCAGGGTGTGGACCGCATCGCTGCCCGAGCGGAGGAAGACGCCGTGCCACAGGTCCGCGACACGGTACGGAAGGTCTTCCTTGAGCCCGGCGAGCGAGCTGCCCGACTCGATACCGCCCAGGTCCTCGAGGGAGACGGTGTGCACCTCCGCCGGGGAGAACTTCGGCAGCACCGTCACGGCGAAGAGCGCCTTGAGGGTGCTGGCGGGCGGCAGCGGCCGGTGGGCATCCTTGGCCGCGAGGACCTTGCCGCTCGCCATGTCGGTCACCATCCACGACAGGGCGGAGACGTCCGGGGGCTCCGGCACGTCCGGTCCGGGAAGGAACTGCACTCCCCGGTCGTCCAGCCGGCTGGGGGTGTGCACCGGGTGGGTCACGTGCGCGGCGGCCCGCAGGTCGTCGATGCCATTGGGGCCATCGGCGGCCGCCCGGCCGGGCACGGCCAGCAGGCTCACGGCACAAAAGGTGGCTGCGGTAACGACTCTGACGGAGGCCCAACTCGCGCTCGACATGTGGCCCACGCTAAAAACGACCTCGGCCGCGCGCTGGCTGGCCTACGCCATCCGATGTGCGGGCGCCCGACTGCCGTACACGCCACGCCGGGGCGGGCGGAAGAACCGCCCGGCCCCGGCCCGGCCGACCGGATGCGGTCTACCAGATCGCGTCGACCCACTCCGGGTGGTCGATGAACGGGTTCCGGTTGTGCTGGTACTTGTCGAAGATCACCTGGTTGCGGTGCTTCTCGAAGGAGTCCGGCGGGTCCTGCTTGCTCCACTGCTTCAGGACGGAGAGCCGTCCGATGTGCGGCTGGGTGCCATTGCCGACCTTGTCATTGGGCTCCAGGTCGGCGAAGCCGTCGCCGCCGTCGTAGCGGACGGCCATGTAGAGGATCATGCGGGCGACATCGCCCTTGACCGCGTCACGGGGCTCGAAGGAGTCGTCGTCGGTGCGGTTGCCCGGCGCCTCGCTCACCTCCGTACCGCCGTTGTCGAAGTCCTTGTCGCCGCGAGCGCTGTTGACGGACACATCCGCCGGGCGCAGGTGGTGGATGTCGGTGCCGGGACCGGTGTCCGTGCCGAAATCGCCATGGGACTTCGCCCAGACGTGCTCGCGGTTCCAGTCGTCGGGATTTCCGCCGTGGGCTTCCTTGCTCTGCGATCGGCCGCTGTACAGCAGAATGACGTTCGCGCTGTTGGCCGGGTCCTGGTCGGTGTCCTTGAGGGCGTCCCAGACCTGGTCGTACGTCAGCTTTCCGGTCTGGGTGGTGCTGATGATCTTGTGCAGCGAATCCTTGAGCGCCTGGCCGGTCTTGCCGAGGGCGTCCTTGTAGTACGTGTCGTCATAGGACGTGTCGTCATATCCGCCGACGGATATGGATGAGTGCTGGGTGCCGGACGTGGCAGCGGCACGGTGGTCCGCGGCCGGAGCGGCCGTCGCACCGGCCGGGAACTGTCCGACCACCACCGTCAATACCGTTCCGGCGGCGAGGGCCAGCGCCGTCCGGGCGCGACGGTTCACGCGGGTGTTGTCCACGAAGGGTGTCCTCTCCCCGAATTGTGGCGCCGAGTCGCGAAAATGTGGGGCACGACCCGCGCCGGCCGTAGGGAATACGGCCGCAGGCAGCTTTCCATTGCGGTAATCACCACGGTGTGAACATCGGGGAGAGTTATGTGACCAGGCTGTGGCAATCACAGAATTCCCCCGAAAAGCCACGCCCGTGCAGCCCGCCGATTCCTCGTCAGAAGTGCTCTTGCGCACACGGCTTTCCGCTTGACGGTGCGCCAGACAGCCGTCCCGGAAGTCCGCCGCGAACAACGGGGCGACCACGGAGGCGCCCCGCCTTGCCCGTTCAGGGGCGCGGTTTGTCCCACACGAGCGAATAGCGCCACAGCAGATGGCGGCGGTAGCGGCTGCCCGGCAGAGCGCCGCGCGCCGCGCGCCGGACCTGTCGCCATGTCATGCCCGGTTCCAGCACGGGCATCCCCGGCGGTCCGGACTTGCCGCCGTGGCGCCGCGCGAGCATGCGGGCGGCGGGGACACCGGCCGCACGTTGTGGTTCCAGTACGGGGGCGACGGTCCGTCAGGGCGAGGCGTCCGGCAACCGTAACGAGGACGGCCGGCATCCCTTGGGCCCATCGGGTGAACCCTCGCCCCTTCCGCAACCGGACGAGCGCCCTCCGGCTTCCGAAGAATTGACACAGTCTTCGCCGAATCTGTGAACCCTTCGGACCGCGAGTTGTGGAGGCCCCCATGTCGCCTTACCGCCCCACTCCCCCGCCGTACGGTGCGACGCCGGATTATGTGCTCGCGCCGCCGCGCCCCGAGGAGCGCCTCGGCGCGCCCGCGTACCCGCTGGAACCGCCGCACCCGTCCACGCACGCGACGCACCCCTTCCTCCCGCCGCCCCGCCCGGAGGACCGGCTGCCCTTCGAGCCCCCGCAGCGCTACGGCCTGCCCACTCCCCCGCGGCCGGAGGAACAGCGGCAGGGGCCGGTGGCGATGCCCGATCACCGGCGGCTGGAGCTGCACGCCGCCCTGACCGCGGCCGGTGTCGCACCGGCCGACGGGGACCTGGCCGCGCTGGCGGAGATCGCGAGCCTGGGCGACACCACGGTCGGTGCCGTCATCGGCTGGCTCGCCGCCGCCGCGCAGGCGTCCTGGCCGCGGTCGCGCGCGGTGTGAGGGCGTCCGCCGCCCGGGTCACCGCAGGCCGGGCAGGCTGCGCAGCTCACCTATCTTCAGGGCCCGGGCCAGGACCAGGAAGATCAGGGCCATACCGAGTCCGCCTGCGGTCAGGCCCAGGACAGGGGTCCAGGCCGCCGGGACGGGCACGCCGGAGCAGGCACGGGCCGCGAGCCCGCCGGCCACGGCGGCCAGGGCGGAGGCCGCGGCCAGCTTGCCGTAGGTGCGGCACAGGCGCCGACCGTCGAGACGTCCGGAGAGCCGCCGGCGCAGCAGCAGCGCGGTGATCAGCAGCCCGATGCCGTAGGCGACCCCGTACGCGGCGGCCATACCGGTGGCCGCCCAGCGGGCG
Organism: Streptomyces caniferus; assembly: GCF_009811555.1. Lineage (GTDB taxonomy): Bacteria > Actinomycetota > Actinomycetes > Streptomycetales > Streptomycetaceae > Streptomyces > Streptomyces caniferus. The sequence goes on from NZ_BLIN01000003.1 coordinate 639,767, forward strand.
GGCAGCAGCAGATGGCATGCGGTGGCCAGGGCAATGTTGACGGCGGCGATCCAGACGGCCATCCAGAACGGCGTACGGGTGTCCTCGAAGGCGTAGAAGCCGCGCAGCAGCAGGTACTGGGCCGAGTACGGGATCAGGCCGAGCCCGAAGGCCTGCAGCATGTGCCCGGCAGGCACGGCCGACGCGGCGTCCGCGGTGCCGTGTGCGAACAGGAGCTGGGCCGTCTGCGGGCCGAGGGCGAGGAAGAAGAAGGCGGCCGGGACGATGACGACACCGCTGACGCGCAGTCCCCGGGAGAGGTCGCCGCGCAGGTCGTCCAGACGGTTCTCGGCGACCGCGCGGCTCATCCGCGGCAGCAGTGCCGTCACCAGCGAGACGGTGACGATCGACTGCGGCAGCGTCCAGATGATCTGGGTGTAGCTGTAGGAGGTGTATCCGACACCTGCGGTGGGGAGCTCCTGGTCGGCGGCGCTCGAGTAGCGCATGACGACGGCCATCGCGACGAGGTTGACGAGCACGAACAGCAGGGTCCAGCGGGCGGCCGTGATGCTCTTGCGCAGACCGGTGCCGCGCCAGTCGAAGCGCGGCCGGAAGCGGAATCCGGCGGCGCGGACGAAGGGGATCAGGGCCAGGCCCTGCACGGCGATGCCACCGGTGGTGACGATGCCGAGGAGGTCGACCTGACCGGGGGTGATGTCCTCGATGCGGTCGGCGGCCGTCAGCAGGCCGAGGTAGAGCCCGAACATCGAGATCAGCACGATGTTGTTGAGGACCGGGGTCCACATCATCGCGCCGAACTTGTTCCGGGCGTTGAGTACTTGGCCGAGCATGAAGAACAGCCCGTAGAAGAAGATCTGCGGCAGCAGGAAGCGGGCGAACACCACGGTGAGCTCGAAGGCGGCATGGTGCTCGGGCGAGTCCGGCGTGAAGACGGCGATGATCTGCGGCGCAGCCCAGACCGAGAGCACGGTGCCCACCGCCAGCACGCTCAGGACCAGGGTGACCAGGCGCTGTTCGTAGGCGCGGCCGCCGTCCGCGTGCTCGACCCTGGCACGTACCAGCTGCGGCACCAGCACCGAGTTCAACGCGCCGCCGATCAGCAGGGTGTAGATGCTCATCGGGACGGCGTTGGCGGTGTTGTACGTCGTGGCGAGCAGCCCCGTGCCGAGTGCGCCGGCCTGGAGCACCTGCCGGATCACCCCCGTGCCGCGGGAGACCACGGTCCCCAGCGCCATCAGGAGCGAGGAGCGCTGCAGTCCCCCGCCTTCGGCGTCCCCGGTGTTCGCGCCCTCGTCGCCCCGTTCACCCGCGGCGGGCCGGTGCGGCGCCCGTCCGTCCGGTTCCCGCTCGCCGCCGGGCACCGGCCCGTCGTCGGCGAAATCGTCGTCCGTCCACCGGTCCGGCAGACGGAGCGGCAGTGTGTCGTGTGACGTGTGTGGTGTCCCCTCCAGCATGTCACCAACCTATGTCGAACCCCGGGTGGATCTGCGCCGATCGGGTGCCCCGGGCGCACGCGGGGAGGTCGCACGGGGCAGTGGGCGGGCCCGGCCGGGGTCGAGGAGCGGGGCGAGCAGGTCGCCGTGGCCGGCGAGGCGGGGTGCGATCTCGTCGAAGAGGAAGGTGAGTTGCCGTGGGTCGGTGCACTCGGCGATCTCGTCCCAGGTGACCGGGGCGGAGACGGTGGGGGTGGGGCGGGCGCGCAAGGTGTAGGCGACGGCGGTGGTCTTGGCGGCGGCGTTCTGGGAGAAGTCGATGAAGACCTTGCCGGGGCGCAGGGACTTGGTCATCTTGTGCACGACCAGGTCCGGGAGGGCCGCAGCGGCCTCGACGGCGAGAGTCCTGGCGTAGGCGGTGGCCCGCTCGGAGGGTGCGGGTTCGATCGGCACGACGAGGTGCAGGCCCTTGGAGCCGCTGGTCTTGGCGTAAACGTCCAGGCCGTCGGCGGTCAGCCGGTCGTGCAGCCACTGCGCCGCGGTGCAGCACTCCACGATGGAGGCCGGGGCACCGGGGTCGAGGTCGAGGACCAGACGGTCCGCGACGCCCGGGTCCTGGCACCTCCACTGCGGGGTGTGCAGTTCGACGACCAGGTTCGCGGCCCAGACCAGTGAGGGCAGGTCCTGCAGCAGGACCTGCCGGGCGGGCCCGGACGTCGAATGGGGGACCTCGCAGGTCTTCACCCAGGAGGGTGTGCCGGGCGGCACGTTCTTGGTGAAGAAGCGCTGGCCCTCCGGCCCGTCGGGATACCGCAGGAAGGAGAGCGGCCGGTCCTGGAGCTGGGCGAGCAGCGGACCCGCGACGGTGGTGCAGTAGTGGAGCACCTCACCTTTGGTGGTGGCGGTCTCGGCGTAGAGGACCTTGTCGAGGTTGGTCAGCGAGAGGCGCCGCCCCTCCACCTCGGTGATCGGCGACATACCATGAGAATCCCACACAAGGGATGAAAGATGCGATCTATCTGGAACGGCTCCATATCGTTTGGTCTGGTCACCATCCCCGTGAAGACCTACAGCGCCACCGACCGCACCTCGTCGGTCTCCTTCGTCCGCATCCATGAGAAGGACGGTGCGCAGATCCAGTACCGGAAGATCTGTGAACTGGACGGCAAGGAAGTCCCGAACGAGGAGGTCGGCAAGGCCTATCAGCCGCCGGGCGACGAGACCCTCGTGCCGATCACCGACGACGACCTGTCCCAGCTGCCGCTGCCGACCGCCAAGACGCTGTCGATCCTGTCGTTCGTCGACCCCGCCGAGATCGACCCGCTCCAGATGGACAAGGCCTACTACCTGGGGCCCAACGGGACCACCGCCACCAAGCCGTACACGCTGCTGCGGGAGGCGCTGGAGCACCACCGGAAGATCGCGGTCGGCAAGGTGGCGATGCGGGGACGGGAGTCGCTGGCGATGGTGCGGGCGCACGACGGGGCGCTCGTGATGCACACACTGCTGTGGCCGGATCAGATCCGGCCCGCCGACGGTGTGGTGCCCGATGATGTCGAGCTGCGCGAGAACGAGCTGACGCTGGCCGAGACGCTGATGGACTCCCTGGGCGAGCTGGACCCCGCCGAACTCCACGACGACTACCGCGAGGCCGTCGAGGAACTGGTCGCCGCCAAACTGGAGGGCGAGGAGCCGGCCGCCGCCGCGGCGTCGGACACCGGCGCCCAGGTCATCGATCTGACGGCGGCCCTGGAGAAGAGCGTGCGGGCGGCCCGGGGCGGCGGTGAGCACGACGCCGAGGCGGAGTCGGCGTCCGTGACGCCCATACGGGGGCGGAAGGCGGCGAAGAAGAGCGAGGCCGGGCCGCGCACCACGCAGCGGAGCGGCACGCCGGCGAAGAAGGCGACGGCGAAGAAGACCGCCTCGGCCACCACGAAGAAGACTCCCGCCAAGAAGACGTCAGCCGCGCGCAAGACCTCCGACGGACGGAAGAAGACCGCGTCGTCGGCCGAGAAGACCGGCACGAGCACCCGCACCCCAGCCGGCGGCACGGCCAAGAAGGCAGCTTCGAAGACCACCGCCAAGAAGGCGACGGGCCGGAAGACGGGCTGATGGTCGAGCGGGGAGGGCGCGGACGACCGGGGCCGGGCGGGACGGATTCCGGAACCTGCCCCGCCCGGACTCCAAGCCTCGTCCCGCCCGGCCCGGCCGTCGGATCCCCGCGCCCCGGGCCACCCGTTCTAGAGTCTTGGTATGGCTTCAGACGAGGGGACCACCCGCATCGACAGCTGGATCTGGTCCGTGCGGCTCACCAAGACGCGGTCGATGGCCGCGGCGGCTTGTCGCGCGGGGCATGTGCGGGTCAACGGGGAACGGGTGAAGCCGGCCCATGCGGTGCGCAACGGCGACGAGGTGCGGCTGCGGCACGCGGGGCGGGAGCGGATCGTGGTCGTCTCGCGGCTGGTGCGCAAGCGGGTGGGCGCGGCCGTCGCCGCCGAGTGCTTCATCGACAACAGTCCGCCGGCCCCGCCGCGCGAGGAGGTTCCGGTGATCGCACTGCGCGAACGCGGCGCCGGACGTCCCACCAAGCGCGAACGCCGCGAGATCGACCAGCTGCGCGGGCTCTGAACCGGAACGGACCGCGGGCCCGGGAGGAACCACCCCGTCGCCGGGCCGGCGGACGAAGGTCACGTGCGGGCGGCGGTCCCTCAGGGCCGGCGTCCGCACCCGCGGGCAGCGCCTACACGGACGGCAGCGCGTCGAGATAGACCCACTGGCCGTCCTCGCGGACGAAGCGGCTGTTCTCGTACTGGCTGTCGGCGTGGCCGTGCAGGGTGAAGTGGGCCCGGAATTCCACGGTGCCCTCGGTGTGGAAGGCGCTGCCGCCAGTGGTGCCGAGGATGTCCAGGCCGCTCCAGCGCTGGGCCGGTTCGAGGTCGAGGCTGCCGGGACGGGTCGTCGGGTGCCAGGTGCGCAGCAGGTATCCGGTGTCGCCGACGACGAAGGCGCTGTAGCGCGAGCGCATCAGGCGCTCGGCGGTCGGGGCGGTGGCGAGCCCCTGGTGAAAGGGGCCGCAGCAGTCGCGGTAGGCCTCGGTGCGGCCGCACGGGCACGGCGAGGCGGGGGTGACGGCGGCGGCCGGGCGGCGCGGCGCGTTCTTCGGCTTGTTCAGCTTGTTCGGCTTCGACACCCCACGATTGTGCCGGGTCGGCGGATCCCTGCCGCGACACACCGGGCACCGGCCGAGCACACGCCGGAGCGGCACGCCCTGGAGATACGCCCATTTGGGGAATTCCCACGACAAATCACCCATTTGCAGCTTTTCCTGGCTTGATACGTACTGTGAGGCTGGAAGAACTCATGGTGTCCGTCCCCACCACCCAGGAGAGAACCCCCATGATTCTGTCCATTTCCGGCGTCGTCCTGCTCGGTGTCATCGTCTTCCTCTTCTTCCGCAAAGACGGCCTGAAGTTGTCGCATGCACTGGTCTCCGCGCTCTTCGGGTTCTATCTCGCCAGCTCCGCCATCGCACCCAGCATCAAGGCCGGCGGGGCGAGCCTGGCGAGCCTCCTCGGGGGGATCAAGATCTAGCGGGCACACTCCCGCCTGCCCAGGGGCGTCCGGAATCCCCGACCGGCGCCACCCCACGGGGCCCGCCCGAACGGGCCGCACCACCTCCCGTCCGGGCGGCTCCGCGTACGGCACCCTCCCGGCTCGCCGCCCCACCGAGCCGCCCCACGACCACCGCCACGAGCAACAGGAGACGATGTGGCCCGGCGCCCCCTGCCCCGCATCCTGACCGACAGCGCACCGCTCGCCCGCATGGCCAACAGTCCCTCCCTCGCCCGCAGCCGGGAACTGGCGCGGACCGCCGCCGACAGCGCCTCCGATGTGCTCCATCCGCTGATCACCATCGGCCGGGGCCTGCGCCGCCTGGGGGCGGCCGGCCGGGGACGCTGGATGGAGACGCCCCGGGAGAGCCGCGGTCCGCTGGCGTTCTTCGTCGGCGCGTGTGTGCTGGTCATGTGCCTGGTGCCGTACGGACCACTGCTCGCCCTGATCACGGTGATGGGCGCGGGGGCCTGGGCGGGGCGGGAGCGCACGCCCGTGGAGACGGGCCCCAGTGAGGCGGAGAGGGAGCGGCTGCAGGCGCTCTACGAGGCGCTGGTGCCGTACTTCTCCGTCGAGGGCGACACCGGTCCCCTGTACGCGTACGGCGGTGACTGGGAGCGGGCCTTCAGCGAGTACGTCTTCGACGACGCCGGGCGGATCGAGCGACTGCAGCTGAAGTACCCGGCGTACTTCACCGATGGCGAGGACCAGTCCCGGGTCCGCATCGAGCAGGTGTTGTACGCCAAGGCCGGCCGGGGCCGGGAGTACCACTTCGGGTGGGACGAGCTGTCCAATCAGCTCACCCTGACGGCGCTCGGCGCGCTGCCCGCCGATATCGCCGCGCAGCGCTTCGTCACCGCACCGGGCGAGACAGTGCTCGGGTTCACCGACCCGGACGCCGTCCAGCGGACCCTGCCGGTCACCGCCGGGGAGGAGACGCGGGATGCGCCGCCGGTGGTCTGGCGTACCGGACCGCGCGCCACCGAACCGCATCTCCTCGTCCTGGGACAGCCGGGGACGGGCGCCACGACGCTGCTGCGCTCGATCGCGGTGCAGGCGCTGCAGCACGGGGACGTGCTGGTCGTCGACGGCAGCGGCACCGGCGAGTACGGCTGCCTGTCCGGGCGCCCCGGCGTGCTGGCGGTGGAGAGCGGTCTCGCGGGGGCGCTGGCGGCGCTGGAGTGGGCGTCCCACGAGACCGAGCGGCGGCTGATCACGGCGAACCGGGCCCGCCAGGCCGGCCGGGCCGCGCCGGAGGACACCCGGCGGCCGCTGTGGATCATTGCGGACCGTCCGACGGCGCTGGCCCATGTCGCGGTCGCGGAGGGCCGGGACGATCCGCAGCGGTGGCTTCAGGTGCCGCTGCGGCACGGCCGGGCCGCGCAGGTCACGGTGGTCGTGGCCGACCAGTTCGAGAGCGCCGAGCTGCTCAGCGACCCCGTACGGGCACACACCAAGGCGCGCGTCGTGCTCGGCCCCGCCACGGCGGAGGAGGTACGGGCGGTGCTCGGGGCGCCGCCGCACACCACGCCGACCGCGAGCGTGCCGCCGGGCCGCGGCTATGCCCGCCTGGGGTCCGCCCCGGTGCTGCGCCTCCAGGTTCCGGCCACGCCGGACCCGCTCGACGATGCCACCGGCCAGAAGCTCCGGCAGGCCGTCCTGTCCCTGCTGCCGGAGCGTACGGGGCCGGCCGACGAGGCGGGGCCGGCCGATGAGGCTGAGCTGACCGGCGAGGCGCGGCCGACCGGCCAGGAGGAGCCGGCCGAGCCGGTGACCGGTGGCAAGCCGGAGGGCGCGGGCGAGTCCGCCGACGCCGCCGGGCCGGTGGACCTCGCCAAGAGCGCCGAAGCCGATCGGCCGGTGCGCCTCCGCAAGTCCCCGGATGCCGATGCGACTGCGGAGGCGGAGGGGGACAGCGGCGGCGCGGCGGCCGACGCGGTACCGGCTGCCGGGACGGGCAGCGGGGACACCGCCGAACCCGTGGGCGCTGCCGGGCGGATGCGGACCGTCGGGGACGGCGCGCCCCGCCCGGTCAACGGCTCGGCAAAGGCCGTCCGCGCGGAGGGATGAGCCCCGTCCGCCCCGCGGGCCGGTCCGCTGATCCGCCGTCAGGCCACGAACGTATGCCGCATCTCCGTGTCGATCGGCGCGCCCGTCGCGACCAGTCGCGCGGCTCCGGCCAGCCGGACCGCGGCCTCGTCGGCAACGGCTCCGTTGACCGTGAACGGCAGCCGTACGAAGCCCTCGAAGGCACCGTCGACACCGAACCTCGGGCCGGAGGGCACCCGTACCCCGAGCCGCTCCCCCGCCTCGGCGATCCGGGAGCCGGAGAGGCCTCCCGTGCGCGCCCACAGGGTGAGACCGCCGCGGGGGACGCTGAACTCCCAGTCGGGGAGGTGGCGGTGCAGCGCCTCGACGATCGCGTCGCGGTTCTCGCGGGCCTGCTCGCGGCGGATGTCGATGGCCGCTTCCCAGCCGCCGGTCTGCAGCAGCGAGGCGATGGCGAGCTGTTCGAGAACCGGTGAGCCCAGATCGGAGTAGGCGCGGGCGGCGACCAGGCTGCGGATGATGTCGGGGGCGGCGCGCACCCAGCCGATCCGCATCCCGGCCCAGAACGCCTTGCTCGCCGAGCCGACCGTGATCACCGCGCTGCCGGCCGGATCGAAGGCGCAGACCGGACGGGGCGGTGCGGTGTCCTGGTCCAGCTGGAGTTCGGCCATGGTCTCGTCGACGACGAGCAGGGTGCCGGCCGATCGCGCGGCGTCGACGAGGCGCCGGCGCTGGTCGTCGGTGGCGAGCGTGCCGGTGGGGTTGTGGAAGTCGGCGACGACATACGCCATCCGGGGCGCGGCATCGCGCATCACCTGGCGCCAGGCCGGGATGTCCCAGCCGGCCAGCTTGTCGGCGAGCGCGACCGGGACGAGCCGGGCGCCGGCGTCCCGCATCAGCTGGAGGATGTTGGCGTACGACGGGGAATCGACGGCCACCCGCTCACCGGGGCTCGTACACAGCCGGCAGATCGCGGCCACCGCGCCCATCGCGCCCGTGGTCACCATGATCTGCTCGGGCATGGTGGGGATGCCGCGGGCGGTGTAGCGGTCGGCGAGGGCCTGGCGCAGGACGGGCAGTCCGGCCGGGTAGTCACCGTGGGTGTGGGCGTAGAGCGGAAGGTCGGCCATCGCGCCCTGGACGGCGCGGGTGAGCCAGGGTTCGGGAGCCGGGAGGGCGGCGCAGCCGAGGTCGATCATGGAACCGGCGGCCTCCGGGGGCAGCGGTTCCAGGCCGCGGGTGGGCAGCGGGTTGCCGGCCGGGACGGCGGTCCAACTGCCCGAGCCGCGCCGGGACTCCAGGAATCCTTCGGCGCGCAGCGCTTCGTAGGCGGCGGCGACGGTGGTGCGGCTGACATTGAAGGCCGCGGCCAGCTCGCGCTCGGCGGGCAGGCGCGCGGCGACCGGCACCCTGCCCTCCAGTACGAGCAGGCGGACGCCGTCGGCGAGGCTGCGGTAGGCGGGCAGCCGGCGCCCGGCCGCGGTGAGTTGGGCATCGCGCGGGTCCTGCGACCGGAGCAGCCGGGCGAGTTGGGGCGCACCCACCGCTGAAGTCCACTGAGCCATGAAGATCAGTCCACCTTCCCCGAATTGGCTCTACTTACCGAGCCCGGACATGCCACATGGTGTCATGCGTCGGTCCAATCCTGCCAGGAGGGGGAAAATCGTGCCCATATTCAGGGAAACCGGCCCGGGAAGGGGACTGCCGGTGCGCCGGCTGGTCCAGCTCTACACGGGCCTGACGCTGTACGGCGTGAGCATGGGCCTGATGCTGCGGGCCGATCTCGGCCTGGAGCCGTGGAGCGTACTGAACCAGGGCATATCTCGCCATACGGGACTGACGATCGGCACGGTCACCATCGTGTCCGGCGTGCTGATCCTGCTGCTGTGGATCCCGCTGCGCCAGCGGCCCGGCCTGGGCACGGTGTCCAATGTGGTGATCCTCGGGCTGGTGATGGACGCGACGCTGGCCTGGACTCCGGAGCTGCACGCGCTGGGCGCGCGCATCCCGCTGCTGGTGGGCGCCGTCCTCCTCAACGGCGCCGCGACCGGTCTGTACATCTCCGCCCGTTTCGGTCCGGGGCCGCGGGACGGGCTGATGACCGGGCTGCATCTGCGGACCGGCCGCCCGGTGCGGCTGGTGCGGACCTGCATCGAGGTGACGGTGCTGGCGACCGGCTTCCTGCTCGGCGGGTCCGTCGGGGCCGGCACGGTGGTCTATGCGCTGGCCATCGGGCCGCTGGCGCAGTTCTTCCTCCGCCGCTTCGCGATCGAGGACGGGACCGTGACGCCCTCACCGGGGGTGGCCCGCGGAGAGGCTTCACCCGAGCACGCGATACTGCCGGAGTGACCCCAGCGATACGCATCCGCCACCCCTATCTCGACCACCCCGTACCGCTCCCCTTCGCCCACCGGGGCGGGGCGGCCGAGGGCCTGGAGAACACCGCCGCCGCCTTCCGCCGCGCGGTCGGCCTCGGCTACCGCTATCTGGAGACCGATGTGCATGCCACATCGGACGGCAGGCTCGTCGCCTTCCACGACGCGACGCTCGACCGCGTCACCGACACCCGCGGCGCGATCGGGCAGCTCCCCTGGCGGGCGGTGAGCCGGGCCCGGGTCGGCGGCCGGGAGCCGCTGCCGCTGTTCGAGGAGCTGCTGGAGGAGTTCCCCGACGCCCGCTGGAACGTCGACCTCAAGGCGGACGCCGCCCTCGCGCCGCTGCTCGGCCTGCTGCGCCGCACCAACGCCTGGGACCGGGTGTGTGTCGGTTCGTTCTCGGAGGCCCGGGTGGCCCGCGCCCAGCGGCTGGCCGGACGGCGGATGGCGAGCTCGCTCGGCACCCGCGGCGTGGCCGGCCTGCGGCTGCGGTCCTACGGCCGCGGGGTGCTGCCGCTGGACCGGCTGCTGGGGGCTGCGGTACGGCGCAGCGCGGTCTGCGTGCAGGTCCCCGAGCGGCAGTCCGGCCTCCCCGTCGTCGATCCGCTCTTCCTGCGCGCCGCGCACGCCCTGGGCATGCAGGTCCATGTCTGGACGGTCAATGACGCGGATCGGATGGCGGCACTCCTGGACCTCGGCGTGGATGGCATCATGACGGACCACATCGAGACGCTGCGGACGGTACTGACCGAGCGAGGGTGCTGGATCTAGGGCGGACACGCCCCGGCGCGATGCGCCCCGGACGGCAGGTGCGGACACGCTCGGGTGCCCGGGACCCTCGGCCGTCGGCCGCCGCGGTGCAGGGGGACAGGAAGACGGGGGTGGGCGTGGAGAGCGCACAGGCCGTGGCCGAGGGCGTGGACGATGCGGCCGCCCGGCGCCGTGAACAGCGCGGCTGGTACTGGTACGACTGGGCCAACAGCGTCTATTCGACGACCGTCCTGACCGTGTTCCTGGGGCCGTATCTGACCTCGGTGGCGAAGGCCGCGGCGGACTCGGACGGCTTTGTGCACCCTTTGGGCATCCCGGTGCGCGCGGGCTCCTTCTACGCGTACGCGGTGTCCGCGTCGCTGCTGCTGTCGGTGCTGGCGATGCCGCTCGCCGGGGCGCTGGCCGACCGGACCGGGCGGAAGAAGCCGCTGCTGGGCTGCTGCGCCTACACGGGTGCCGCGGCGACCACGGGGATGTTCTTCCTGGACGGCGAGCGCTATCTGCTGGGCGGTGCGCTGCTGGTCCTCGCGAATGTGTCGTTCGTGGTGTCGATGATGCTCTACAACTCCTTCCTGCCGCAGATCGCCCGGCCCGACGAACGGGACGCGGTCTCCTCCCGCGGCTGGGCGTTCGGCTACGCGGCCGGGGCGCTGGTCCTCGTCGCCAATCTGGTCCTCTACGGCGCGCACGACTCCTTCGGCCTGTCCACGGGCACGGCGGTGCGTATCTGCCTGGCCTCGGCGGGCCTGTGGTGGGGCGCGTTCTCGGTGATTCCGCTGCGCCGGCTGCGCGACCGGCGGGCAGCGGCCGAGGCGCCCGCCGCGGCCGGCGCCGCCACGCTCGGCCAGGGATGGCGGCAACTGCGGGAGACGCTGCGCACCATGCGCCGCCATCCCCTCACCCTTTCCTTCCTCCTCGCCTACCTCGTCTACAACGACGGGGTGCAGACGGTGATCACCCAGGCCTCCGTGTACGGGTCCGAGGAGCTCGGCCTTGACCAGACGACGCTGATCGTGGCGGTCCTCCTGGTCCAGGTGCTGGCCGCGGCGGGCGCCCTGCTGATGGGGCGCCTCGCCGGACGGTACGGCGCACAGCGGACGATCCTGGGCTCGCTGGTGGCGTGGGTGCTGACGATCGCGGCCGGCTACTTCCTGCCCGCACGGGCACCCGGGTGGTTCTTCGGGCTGGCCGTCGGCATCGGCCTGGTCCTGGGCGGAAGCCAGGCGTTGTCCCGTTCGCTCTTCTCCCATCTGGTGCCGCGCGGCAAAGAGGCGGAATACTTCTCCGCGTACGAGATGAGCGACCGGGGGGTGAGCTGGCTGGGACCACTGGTGTTCGGGGTGGCCTATCAGCTCACCGGGAGCTACCGGGATGCGATCGTGTCCCTGGTGGCGTTCTTTGTGATCGGATTTGTCCTGTTGGCAAGGGTGCCGGTGGGGCGGGCGATCGCCGCGGCCGGAAATCCGGTGCCTGACCGGATTTAGTCCCAGGGCGCGCGGGGCGGTAGTGTACGCCTTTGGCTCACCAGGCGGACCGTTACTGCGCGCTTGACTAGGGAAGGCGCTGGGTGACATCTGCTGCTAGATGTGACAAACCGGGCGCTGGTGGGTACAACAAGGGGCGGCACGAAGGAAGGCAGCGGCGCACAGCGCCTCCATCATGGGCGGTGGTGGGCGACGGGTGGGCGCATGTCCCGAATTTCGATTACGGGAATCTTCACCGCCGACCGGACGTTGACCGGATGACGACGACAGCGACACCTGTCCTGTGGGCGACAAGCCCGGGAGGCACGATTCATGAGTGAGCGAGCTCTCCGCGGCACGCGACTCGTGGTGACCAGCTACGAGACCGACCGCGGCATCGACCTGGCCCCGCGCCAGGCGGTGGAGTACGCATGCCAGAACGGACATCGATTCGAGATGCCGTTCTCGGTTGAGGCCGAGATTCCGCCGGAGTGGGAGTGCAAGGTATGTGGTGCACCTTCGCTTCTGGTGGATGGCGATGGCCCTGAGGAGAAGAAGGGTAAGCCCGCGCGTACGCACTGGGACATGCTCATGGAGCGGCGCACCCGCGAGGAGCTCGAGGAGGTGCTGGCCGAACGGCTGGCAGTCCTGCGCTCCGGCACCATGAACATTGCCGTGCATCCGCGCGACAGCAACCGCAAGTCCGCCTGACAACGGACCTGCGCCAAGCAGCACGAAGGGCCGGGGCCACCGCACTGCGCGGTGGCCCCGGCCCTTGCTGCGTCTTTGACCCTTGCCACGTCGCCCGCCCGCTCGGGGCGGGCGACGTGGCAAGGCCGGCCGGTCGGCCTCAGCCGGTCAGCGGCGGGTCCTGACGGCGCGGGGCGGACGGCTCGTCGTCACGGATGACCTCGCCCTGGACGACCTTGCCGTCGGGGCGGTGCATCCGGGCCTGCTGGAAGGCGTCGCCGAACGAGCCCGGCGCGTAGCCCGTGCGCCGGTTCAGCAGCTTCTCGGTCCGGCGCTGGATCAGCTTCCCGGTCGGCGGGAAGAGGAAGAGCAGCCCCAGTGCGTCGGACACCAGCCCGGGGAGCATCAGCAGCAGCCCGCCGGCCATCGGGAGCGTGTTGCCGCTGCCCGGCTTGCTGTCCCCGGAGGCTCGCTTGCCGGACGAGGCGGCGTCGCCGGGAGCCGACGGACCGCCGGTGGCCTGCAGGCTCTCCGCGAGGTTGCGCCAGGCACGACGGCCGGCCCGCTTGACCACATAACCGCCGACGATCACCCCGGCGACCAGCAGGAGAAAGACCGTCAGGCCGTTGGTGGCCCCGGCGACCACGGTCAGCAGCCAGATCTCCAGGACCATCCAGGCGGCAATGCCCAAGGGAACGAACCGGCGGGCGCGCGAGCGCTGGGGCGGGCGGGGACTCGGCGATGGCGTGGCTCCGAACGTCATGCCTCAAGTGTGCCTGGCCCCCGCCGTCACCCCCGGTGAGGGTCGCGCGGGACGGATCATCTCCGGGCCGCCGGGCGCGGCGTCAGCGGCCGCGGATCTTGTCCACCCGGGAACCGACGCCCCAGGCCGTGACCCGCCACAGCGCCTCCACGACGATGTCGCGGCTCATCTTGCTGTCGCCCAGTTCCCGTTCGACGAACGTGATCGGCACCTCGACGACGTGGTAGCCGGCCTGCACGGCACGGCGGGCGAGGTCGACCTGGAAGCAGTAGCCCTGCGAGGCCACGTCGTCCAGACCCAGCCCCTTGAGGGCCTCGGCGCGAAAGGCACGGTAGCCGCCGGTGATGTCGCGCAGCGGCAGGTCCAGCGCCAGCCGCGAGTACGTGCTGCCCCCGCGGGAGATGAGCTGGCGGTACTTGGGCCAGTTGACGGTGCGGCCACCGGGCACCCAGCGCGACCCGAGGACGAGATCGGCGCCCTTGAGGGCGGTGAGCAGCCGCGGCAGCTCCTCGGGCTGGTGCGAGCCGTCGGCGTCCATCTCGACCAGCACGTCGTAGCCGTGGTCGATGCCCCAGTGGAAGCCCGCGAGGTAGGCGGCGCCGAGGCCTTCCTTGCCCTTGCGGTGCAGGACGTGGACCTGCTCGTCGTCGGCGGCCAGTTCGTCGGCGAGCTTGCCGGTGCCGTCCGGGCTGTTGTCGTCCGCGACGAGGACATGCGCCGTGGGGACGGCGGACCGCACCCGCGAGACGATCGGCTTGATGTTCTCCGCCTCGTTGTACGTCGGAATGATCACCAACGTGGTGCCGAGCGGACCGTACTGCCGCTGCCCGTCTGTCACTGCTGTCCCTTCTCGTCCTTCGTACGCCCGCGCCTGCCGACGACTACGGCGCCGGCGCAGGACAGAAGCCCCACGATAGCGAGCACCCACTCGGGAGCGGCACCGACGCGGTCGGCGAGCGACGTTTCGTCCCGCAGCGGAATCCGCGCGGACACCACGCCGCGGGTGAACTCGGGGATCCGGTGGGTGATCTTGCCATCCGGGGCGACCACGGCGCTGATCCCGCTGGTGGCCGCGGTGACCACGGCCCGGCCGTGCTCGACGGCGCGCAGCTTGGACATCGCCAGCTGCTGCTCGGGCTGGCCGGAACCGCCGTAGGTGGCGTTGTTGGTCTGGATCACCAGGGCGCGGGCGCCCGCGTCGACGGTGTCGTGCACGATCTGGTCGTAGGCGACCTCGAAGCAGATCACGTCGCCGAGCCGGGCGGGGCCGACGTGGAGCACGCCGGTGTGGTCACCGGGGTAGAAGTCGCGGGGCACCCGCTGGAAACGCGTGATGACCTTGCTGAGCTGCTCGCGGAACGGCACGTACTCGCCGAACGGCACCGGGTGCTGCTTGGTGTAGGAAGCGCCCGGCCCCTTCTTCGGGTCCCAGACGATGCCCTCGTTGAAGACATAGCCCTTCTTGGAGGGGTGGTCGACAAGGGCGCCGACGAGGACGGGCACTCCGATGGCCTTCACGGCCTCGTCGATCCGGTCGTAGGCCTGCGGGTACTGGTACGGGTCGAGGTCGGAGGAGTTCTCCGGCCAGATGACCAGGTCCGGCTTCTTGGCCCGGCCGGCCTTGACGTCGGCGGCGAGCTTCTCGGTGGCCTTGGCATGGTTGTCGGTGATCATCATGGGGCGGCCCAGGAAGTCCATGCCGGGCTGCTGGACGTTGCCCTGGACGACAGCGATGTCAACGGTGTCGTCGGCCTTCGTGGGAACGGGCACCAGGACGCCCGCCAGGGTCACCGCGGCGGCGAGCCCGAACGCTTCCAGTGCCGGGACGGCCCGGCGCAGCGATCCGTTGGCGCGCAACTGCCAGAGGGCGGCGGCGCAGGCGGCGAGCAGCGCGCCGGCCAGCGCGACGGCGAAGGTCACCAGCGGGGCGCCGCCGAGCGCGGCGAGCGGGGTGAACGGCGAGCCGGTGTGGGCGAAGGCGAGCCGGCCCCACGGGAATCCGCCGAACGGCAGCCGGTCGCGGGCCCATTCCTCGGCGACCCACAGGCAGGCGGACCACAGGGGCCAGCCCGGCAGCCGGGAGGTGAGGGCGAGCGCCGCGCCCAGCAGCGTCAGGAAGAGCGCCTCGGCGACCGAGAGGCCGAACACCGCGTCCCAGCCGACGACATGGAGCCACTTCAGCAGGATCAGGAAGAACGGCAGCCCGAAGGCGAAGCCCGTCCAGGCGCCCTGGCGCGCGGTGCGGCCGCGGGTCAGCAGCGACAGCGCGGCGACGGCCGCCAGGGACAGCGGCCACAGGTCGTACGGCGGGAAGGCCAGACCGAGCGCGATGCCGAAGAGGGCCGCAAGACCGGTGCGCAGCGCCTCCCTGCGGGCCAGGGCGGCGAGGCGCCGGACCCGCCCTGGGCGCGCGGGCGCCGCGGTGGCGCCCGTCTCGGCGCTGGGCACCGGGCCGTCGGGCGAGGTGCCGCTGACGGCTTCTTCGGTGGTGTCGGAACCCGATGGCACGGTCGCGGGCCTTCCTGCAGGTCGTGCGGTGGTGAGCTGACCGTACATCGGGAGGCCGGGATTGCGGATACGGGGTGCACAAAAGGTGAAGGGGGCACCGCGGAGGGTGCGGGCGGGCCGCGGTGCGGTTAGGGGCCCGGTGCCCTTCGGGCCGACCTGGGACCCGCTGGCTGCGGGTCGACCGAAAGCCGTTGTCTACTGAGCGTCCGGGCCCCACCCGGGTCGCACCGTCCCCCAGGCTCTCGAGGAGCAGGGAGGGACCCCCATCCAGCCGAAACACTCCGTTGTCCCGTGCCGCTGGTGCTGGACCTGGCTCCCAGTGGCGGTGTGCCCAGTGGCGCACCGCCCCATGGCCCAGCTGCGTTCGACGACTGCGCGGAGGTCTCCCGGTCGGACGTCCTGGTGGTGGACTCGGCCGAACCTACCGGCCGTCGACCGTCTGCTGTCAACAGGTGCTCTGCCTGCGTCGTTTTCGCGTCGCCCCAGGTCAGCCGCGAGCGCCCCCAAGTGAGGCAAGGAGCGCCAAGCGCAGCCCGCGTCGGCACCTGCCCGCACGATGTCACTCGTTCGGCGGCCCGAAGACCGTTCGCCCGCCGACGACCGTGGTCAGGCAGACCGGGAGGTCGTTGCCGGGGGTGAGATCGGGCAGGCCAGGGGTGCCGGAGCGGGGGTCGGTGGACCAGCGCTGCACCCGCTCGTCGGGGGCCTGGACGACCAGGTCGCCGGTGCGCCAGACCGCGTAGTCGGCCGGGGCGCCGGGCACCAGGACGCCCGCGTCGTCCCGGCCGATGGCGCGCCAGCCGCCGCGGGTGTGGGCGGTGAACGCGGCGCGGGCGGAGATGCCGTGGGCGCGGGTGCGGTGGAAGACGGCGGCGCGCACGGTGCCCCAGGGGTCGAGCGGGGTGACCGGGCTGTCGGACCCGAGCGCGAGCGGGACACCGGCCTTGAGCAGCGCGGCGTACGGGTTGAGGGTGCGGGCCCGGTCGGCTCCGAGGCGGGCCGCGTACATGCCCTCCGCGCCGCCCCACGCCGCGTCGAAGGCGGGCTGGACGGAGGCGGTCAGGGCCAGTTCGGCGAAGCCGGCGATGGTCTGCTCGGTGAGCATCTCGGCATGTTCGACGCGGTGCCGGGCGGCACGGACACGGTCCAGGCCGATCCGGTCGGCGGCGGCGCGCACACCGGCGACGACGCTGGTGAGGGCGGCGTCGCCGATGGCGTGGAAGCCCGCCTGGAGCCCGGCCTCGGTGCAGGCGGCGACATGGGCGGCTACGGCCTCGGCGTCGAGCTGGGCGGCGCCGGTGTGCGCGGCGTCCGCGTAGGGGGCGTGCAGGTGGGCGGTGTGGGAGCCGAGCGAGCCGTCGGCGAACAGATCGCCCGCCGCGCCGAGGGCCCCGAGGTCACGGATACGCTCCGCGTCCTTTGCGGATGCGATGGCCTCGGCCCAGTAGCCGACGACGCGCGGGCCGTTGCCCTCGCGGGCCAAGGCGAGCAGGCCCGTGAAGTCGTCCTCGCCGGAGATGTCGGGGCCCGCGCACTCGTGGATGCTGCCGATGCCGAGCGAGGCGGCGCGGGCGAGCGCGGCGGCCTGGGCCTCGGCCCGCTGGGCGGGGGTGACGGTGGCGTACGCGGCCTTGCGCACCGCGTGGTGGGCGGCACCGGTCAGCGGGGCGCCGTCGCGGAACCCGTCCAGGTCGCGGATGCCGGGGACCAGATCCAGCAGCGCCGTGGTCACGACCGCGGAGTGCACGTCGACCCGGGTGAGGTAGAGCGGACGGCCACCGGCGGCCGCGTCCAGCTCCGCGCGCGACGGCGGGCGTCCCTCCGGCCAGACGCCGGCGTCCCAGCCGTGTCCGAGCAGAATCCGGTCCGCCGGACGTGCGTCCGCGTAGTCGCGGATCCGGGCGAGTGCGTCGGACAGCGTGCCGACCCCGACCAGATCGAGGCCGGTGAGCGCCAGGCCGGTCGCCGTGGTGTGCACATGTGCGTCCGTGAACGCCGGGGTGACCAGCGCACCGTCGAGCTGGACGATCTCGTCCACGCCCTCGGCGAAGGAGTCGGCCGCGCCCTCCTCGCCGACCCAGGCGATGCGGTCGCCCTCCACGACCATGGCGGTGGCGAAGGGGTCCGCGGGGCTGTGCACCTCACCACCGCGCAGCAGGACGGTGCGGGGCGGGACCGGGCGGGAATCGGGCTGCCGGACCGGGTGGGAAAGGTGCTCGCTCATACCGGACAGTTTGGCCCCTGCGGACGGACGGGCCGCGCGCAGGGGGGCGCTTGCCGTCAGATGCGCGGCGGGCGGGCCTCGTAGGGCGTGGAGAGCACGACCGTGGTGCGGGTCGAGACGCCGGCGAGGGTGCGTATACGGGTGAGCAGATGCTCCAGCTCCAAGGGGGTGGCGACCCGCACCTTGAGGATGTAGTTCTCGTCGCCCGCGACGCTGTGGCAGGCCTCCAGCTCGGGGACCTCGGCCAGGCGGTCGGCGATGTCGTCCGGCGCGCTGGGGTCGAAGGGTTTGACCGAGATGAAGGCGGTGAGCGGCAGGCCCACGGCTTCGGGGTCCACGAGGGCGGCATAGCCCCGGATGACACCGCGCTGCTCGAGACGGCGCACCCGCTGGTGCACCGCCGAGGTGGACAGGCCGGTGGCCTTGCCCAGGTCGGTGTAGCTCATCCGCCCGTCCTTGACGAGCAGATCCACGATTTGTCGGTCCAACTCCTCCACCCGTTCAACCTACTGTGCGCGGGGGCGTATGCGCACCGTGCGCCGGATCGTGGACCCCTCCGCGCCGGTCCGTGTGACCAATGCCACAGGCGTGATCCGGTGTCGAGGGGGTGCCGGCGATTATGCGTGCGGCATGAAGGGAATTGCTGCTGGTGGCCGGGACCGCCCGTCACAGGAAGTCAGCGGTACGACCGGCCCACCCGAGGGGGATGGACATCATGCGACGCCTTGAGCAGGACTCCGCTGCCGCACACACCGGCGCCCAGGAGGGCGAATATCCCGGCGGCCCCGGCGACGACGGTGCTGACGACTCTTTCGACACCTATGAGATCTACCGGGTGACCTGCCCCGACTGCCTGCAGCCGATCGGGCTGCTGGCGGACGAGGACACCCTCCCGGAGCACGCCCTGTGCGCCTCGCCGTGGAACCCGTTCGGCCTGACGGTGTGCCAGGGCTCCGGGCGGACGGCGTCCGAGGCTCCCCGGACCGCCGACACCCTGGACACCCGGGAACAGGACGCGGCCATGCT
Source organism: Streptomyces caniferus (assembly GCF_009811555.1). GTDB lineage: Bacteria > Actinomycetota > Actinomycetes > Streptomycetales > Streptomycetaceae > Streptomyces > Streptomyces caniferus. The sequence continues at coordinate 658,681 of NZ_BLIN01000003.1, forward strand.
GCTGACGCTCCCGGAGAGCCTGGACTGGCGCCGCCAGCCGTTCTCGCACCTCGGCGGGCCCGGGACCCGGCCGGTCCGGGTGCCGCGGATGCGCCCGCTCGCCTGAGCACGCCGGCCGGCCCGTAGGACCGGCGGCCGGTCTCACCAGTAACGGCCCTCGATCATCGCCTCCAGGGTGTCCCGGTGGAGGATCAGCGCATCGGCGTCGGCCGGGGCCGGTATCTCGCCGAAGTGCACCCGGCGGTAGGCCACGCGCAGCATGACGATGGCGTGCCGCAGAGCCGCGTAGAGGGTGTGGAACTCCATCTCGCGGGGCGGGTGTCCGGTCAGCCGTGCATAGCGGCTCTCGACGCGGTCGCGGCACAGGAAGCCGGGCAGTCCCCGTTGGCCGCCGCTCTCGGCGAGGTCCTGGAAGAAGCGGTGGAGGAAGACCATCCAGCCCAGGTCGAGTTCACGGGGCCCGAGGGCGGCCATCTCCCAGTCGAGTACGGCCGTCGGCTCGAAGCCGTCGTAGACGATATTGCCGATCCTGGCGTCGCCCCAGCTCAGCACGGTCTCACCGGGGTCCGACGGCCAGAGCTCGGCCAGCCGGGCGAAGCCGCGCTCGATGAGCGGTGAGCGGGGGCGGCCGTCGACGACCCATTGGTAGTAGGCCTGTTGGTCCTCCACATGCCGCTGCAGCGCGCTCCCCGTACCGGAGGAGGCGAGGAATTCCGCGGCGCCGGGCGGGACCTGGTCGTGCAGCCGGGCGAGGACCGAGACGCTGGCGGCTTCCAGCCGGTCGCGCTCGGCGTCGGTGGCGTCGTACAGCCAATTCCCCTCGTACGTATAGGGCATGACGTCCGGCGGGACGCGGCCGACGGCGCGCGTCATGACGAAGAACGGCGCGCCGAGGTGCACCGGGTCCTCTTCGAGCCAGAGGGTGCGGGGCACGGGCAGGTCGGTGTGTGCGGCGACCAGGCGCATGGTGCGGTACTGCCGGGCCATGTCGTACCGCGGGAAGACGGTGTAGGCGGCGGGGTCGGCGGCGAGGCGCAGTGCGCAGGAGACGGGGGCGTGCGAGGCCGGGAGCCCGGGGGACGGCGAGTGGGGGTGGTCGATGTCGAAGAGCAGGGTCTCGCTGGACATGCCGTTGGAGTCCGGGACGGCGGCGGCGACGGCGCGGGCGCCGGGGAGCCGGGTGCCGAGCCAGGCGGTGAGCCGGTGGGTGAGCTCTTCGGGGTCGCGGGTGGTGGTGCGAGGACGGGGCGCCGTGGTCATCGTCAGGCCTCCTGGGCGACGGAGTCATAGCCGGTGAAGCCGCTCGGGTCGTGCCGGCCGAAGCTGCCGTGCTCGAAGATGCCGTAGCCGGTCCGGCCGTCGAGGGTGAAGCGGGCGGCGTGGTCGGTGACTCCGTAGGCGGCGAGGGGGTGGGCGGCCGGGTCGGAGAGGTCGTAGCTGCGGCGGTCGGTCCAGCCGCGGCCCCGCCAGGTGCCGTGCTGCCAGTCCTCGGCGCTCGCGGGAGGGTAGCCGGCGCCCACGGCGAGGGGTGAGGAGGTGAGGATCTCGGCGGTGAGTTCGCGGGGGGTGCGGTCCGGGCCGGTGAGGTGGATGACGGCGCGCTCGGGGTGGCGGGTGCCCGGACGGTAGCCGATGTCGGTGTGCGGCCAGCCGAGTTGGGTGTCGTGGGTGCCGTCGCGGATCATGGTCGCCTCGTTCAGGGTGCGGTGGCCGTCGGCGTCCTCCTGGACGATGACCATCACGAAGCGGTCGTCGAAGCGCACCGGGCACCAGATCCAGTGGAAGCCCTCGGGGCGCAGCTCCTCGGCCGCCCGCCCGGCGTCCTCACCGGCGATCGGGCGGACGCCCCAGCTGCGGTCGCGGGTGCCGGTCCACTCCCCCGCCGTGACGGCGAGTTCCTGGCCGGCGACGCGGATGCTGCCGCTGCAGGTGCCCGCCTGGACGAACCGCCGGCCTTCGAGCAGCAGCCGGTCGCCGCGGTACTGGGTGTGGTGCGGCTCCCAGGTGGCGGGGAACGCCGCGGTCCAGGTCAGGTCGTACGCCAGGCCGTCCGGGTCGTCGGGGTCCGCGTCGCAGGTCAGCCGCAGGCGGGCGAGCGGCTCCTCGACGGTGATGGTGAGCGGGCCGACGGTGAGCGCGAGGCGGTCGTCGCCGAGTGCGTCGGAGGCCCGTACGGCGTGCAGCCGGTCGCCGAGGCGGAGGGTGGCATAGGCGTCGATGACGCCGGTGTTGGGGTAGACGCCGAGACCGGCGATCAGCAGCGCGCGGCCGGAGTGGTCCATGACGTGGAAGATGCAGCGGTCGTAGGCGTTGCGGTCGCCGGTGGCGACATGGCGCATGGACAGCGGGACCTGGTGGATCGGGTACTCGTCGAGCGCGATCGGGCGGTCGGGCACGGTCTCCTCCTGGGCGCACGGTCGGCAGGGAGATGCCCGGGAAAGGGCCCCCACGGCGGGAGTTGACGGTACGTCAGCTCAGGACGGACGACCAGACCCGAAAAATTGAGTAGGGGGTCAATCGGCCTTACACCTGTTACCGTTCGGGACGATACCGGACCGACCCCTGGAGCCACGGTGACCTCACGACCTCCTCTGCACTGCCTGCGCTGCGCCCGCGCCGCGGACAGCTTCGCCGGGTGCCGGACCTGCGCCGCGGAGGGCATCGGCGTCAACACGATGCCGCCGCTCGCGGATCTGGCCGGTGTGGACCTCGCCGCGTACCCGGGCGGGCCGTGGGGTCTGCCGACGGCCCTGCCGGTATCCGGCCCGCCGGTTACGCTCGGCGAGGGCAACACCCCGTGCGTGAGGCTGCGGACGGACCGGGACCAGGGCGGCTCGGCCGAAGGGGAGTTGTGGCTGAAATACGAGGGCGCGAACCCGACCGGTTCCCACAAGGACCGGGCGATGGCCGTCGGGGTCGCCGCCGCGGTGGCAGCGGGCGCCGACACCGTGGTCGCCGCGTCGTCCGGCAATGCGGGGGCGGCGGCCGCGGCGTATGCGGCACGGGCCGGCCTGCGCTGTGTGGTGTTCACCAACGAGAGGGTGCCGGCCGGACTCCGGGCCCAGATCGACGCGCTGGGCGCCGAGCGCAGGGTGCACCCGGGCGCCGCCGGCGCCCGCAACGCGGCAATGGCACAGGCCGTCGAAGAACACCACTGGTACCCGCTGACCAGCTACTCCTCGCCCTCGCCCGGCGGGAATCCCTACGCCAACGAGGGCTACAAGTCGGTCGCCTACGAGCTGGCGCGGGACTTCGCCGGGCGGTGGCTGGACGCGGTGGTGGTGCCCACCAGCCGGGCGGATCTGCTGGCCGGAATCGGCCGTGGTTTCCGGGAGTTGGCGGCCGCGGGGCTGATCGCGCACGAGCCGAGGCTGGTGGCCGCTGAACCGTCCGCCGCGGCGCCGTACACCGCCGCGCTGCGCCGCCCGGACCGCGCGGAGCAGGAGCGTACGCGGGTGGCGGCACAGCCGACGGTGGCGTTCTCCCTCGGGGAGGAGCGGCCCTGCTGGCAGGGGCTCGACGCGCTGTGGCGCACCGCGGGCGCGGCCGTCGCGCTGGACGACGAGGCGATCACGGCGGAGGGGCGGAGGCTGGCGGCGGAGGGCCTGGTCCTGGAGCCGTCCTCGGCCGTCGGGTCCGCCGTGGCCCGGGATCTGGCCCGTACGCCCGGCTCGATGGTGGTCGCCATCGGGACGGCGACGGGGCTCAAGGGTCTGGTGGGCTGAGACCGGGCGGTCGGGGCCGGGAGTCGCGAGACCGGACGCACGGGCCGGCGAACCGGCATACGGAAGGCCCGGCGGGCGAGGAGCGTCCGGTGCGGGGGGCCAGCGCCCGCCGGGCGGCAGGGGCGGACCGGAGGCCCCAGGTCACCCCGGCCCTCGCCCCGCCCCCGCCCCTACTCAACGCGTCTCGGGCCCCGCGAGGTGGCGGGCGATCACCATCCGCTGGATCTGGTTGGTGCCCTCGACGATCTGCAGGACCTTGGCCTCGCGCATATAGCGCTCGGCCGGGAAGTCGAGGGTGTAGCCGTAGCCGCCGAGGAGCTGGACGGCGTCGGTGGTCACCCGCATCGCGGTGTCCGTGCAGAACAGCTTGGCCATCGCCGCTTCCTTGGAGAACGGCAGACCGGCGTCGCGCAGCCGGGCGGCGGTGAGGTAGAGGGCGCGGCCGGCCTCGATCTGGGTCGCCATGTCGGCGAGCATGAAGCGCAGGCCCTGGAAGTCGACGATCGGGCGGCCGAATTGCTGCCGTTCGGCGGTGTACGCGAGCGCCTCGTCCAGCGCCGCCTGGGCGACACCGACGGCGCAGGCCGCGATGCCCAGGCGCCCGGAGTCCAGGGCGGACAGGGCGATGGCGAAGCCCTGCCCCTCGTCCCCGAGGCGGCGGGAGTCGGGGATGCGGACGGCGTCGAAGTGCAGCTGGGCCGTCGGGGAACCCTTCATGCCCATCTTGCGCTCGGGCGCCGCGGCGCTGAGACCCTCGGCGTCGCCGGGAACGAGGAAGGCGGTGATGCCATGGGCGCCGCCGCCGCCGGTCCGGGCCAGCACGGTGTAGAAGTCGGCGACGCCGCCGTGGGTGGTCCAGGCCTTGGTGCCCTCCAGCCGCCAGGTGTCGCCCTCCCGGGTCGCCCGGGTGGTCAGGGATGCGGCATCGGAGCCCGAGGAGGGCTCGGAGAGGCAGTAGGCGCCGACGAGTCCGCCGCCGAGCATGTCCGGCAGGTGTTCGGCGCGCTGCTCCTTGGTGCCGTAGCCGGCGAGCGCATGGCAGGCGAGGGTGTGCACGCTGACGCCGAGGCCGACGGTGAGCCGGGCGGCGGCGAGTTCCTCCAGAACCTGGAGATAGACCTCGTAGGGCTGTCCGCCGCCGCCGAACTCCTCGTCGTAGGGCAGCGAGAGCAGTCCGGATTCCGACAGCAGTGTGAAGGTCTCGCGCGGGAAGTGCCCGGCGTCCTCCTCCTCGGCGGCCGTCGGCCTGATCTCGCGCTCGGCGAGCTCACGTACGAGGGTCAACAGGTCGCGGGCTTCCTCCGTGGGCAGCCTGCGGTCCACCGGCCGGGGGCCGTACTCGGTCATGGCGGCGCTCTCCTCCCTGTCGGGCGCTGCGGCGACACGCGCGGGGTGGGCGGCGGCGCCGGTTTCGTCGTGCCAGGCCGATGATCGCGTTCCGGGTCGCGGAAGGCGATGACCTGCGGCGGTGGCGCTAGGAGTATGCCCGATCGGCGGCCCCGCGTCACGGGTTGATCATCACGGACTGCGGGAATCCGGTCCGCGCACCGGCCGGTCGCCGAATTGGTCCGAACCATTGACTCACTGGTCTAGTCCTTCTACCTTCTCCTCCAACGTTCAACGCGTTCATGCCAATTCGGAACGCAGGTCAGGCTCCACCCCTCGCCCCCCTCCGAGGAGACGACATGCTCAGACCGCACCGGATGCGCTCACCGCACAGAGTGATCGCCGCCGCCACCGCGCTGTGTACGGCGGCGCTGGCCGGCACCCTGCTCGCCGGACCGGCCGCCGCCGACCCGGCGGGCGCCCGCACCGCGCAGCACCCGTCCACGGCCGCCGCGCCGTCGGCGAAGCCCGCCGCGGCGGGCGGCAAGGTCGTCGGATACTTCACCAACTGGGGTGTCTACGACCGCAATTACCACGTCAAGAACATCGAGACCTCGGGCTCGGCGGCCAAGCTGACCCACATCAACTACGCCTTCGGCAACGTCCAGGGCGGCAGGTGCGCCATCGGCGACTCCTACGCCGACTACGACAAGGCCTACACCGCCGACCAGAGCGTCGACGGCAAGGCGGACACCTGGGACAACGGAGCGCTGCGCGGCAACTTCAACCAGCTGCGCAAGCTCAAGAAGCTGCACCCGGGCCTCAAGGTGATCTGGTCGTTCGGCGGCTGGACCTGGTCGGGCGGCTTCGGCGAGGCCGCCAAGAACCCCGACGCGTTCGCGCAGTCCTGCCTCGACCTGGTCGAGGACAAGCGCTGGGCGGATGTCTTCGACGGCATCGACATCGACTGGGAGTACCCCAATGCCTGCGGCCTGACCTGCGACACCAGCGGCCGGGACGCCTTCACCAAGGTCATGCGGGCGCTGCGGTCGAAGTTCGGCCAGGGCAATCTGGTGACCGCGGCGATCACGGCGGACGCCTCGGCCGGCGGCAAGATCGACGCGGCCGACTATGCGGGCGCGGCGCAGTACGTCGACTGGTACAACCCGATGACGTACGACTACTTCGGCGCCTGGGACGCCAAGGGCCCGACGGCGCCGCACTCCCCGCTCACGCCGTACAGCGGCATCCCGAAGGCCGGCTTCAACAGCACCGACACCATCGCCAAGCTCAAGGGCCTCGGCGTCCCGGCGGGCAAACTGCTGCTGGGCATCGGCTTCTACGGCCGTGGCTGGTCGGGTGTCACCCAGGCCACGCCGGGCGGCACCGCGACGGGTGCGGCCCCGGGCAAGTACGAGGCGGGCATCGACGACTACAAGGTGCTCAAGAGCCGCTGCCCGGCCACCGGCAAGGTGGGCGGCACCGCCTATGCCAAGTGCGGCGACCAGTGGTGGAGCTATGACACCCCGGAGACCATCGGGACGAAGATGGCCTACAAGGACGCGCAGGGCCTGGGCGGCACGTTCTTCTGGGAGCTGAGCGGCGACACCACCAACGGTGAGCTGATCAAGGCGATCAGGTAGGCCCCGGAGAGCGCGGAGCGGGACGGGCGGGAGGCGGCGGCCTCCCGCCCGTTCGTCGTACGGCGGCGGCGGCCCCTCCGGCGGCAGCGCCCGGCACCGGCAGGACGGCCCGCTCCGGTGGCGACTGGGTGCACGGTGATTACGGTGACGCCCGTGGGTGACCCGGCGCGCCCGCGGGGTTTACGCCCCCGCCCGGTACGAGCACCATCGGCCGTACGGGGGCAGGAGCCGCATGTGAAGAGGTGACGCGTGGTCAACCCTTGGCTGGCGATGGAGACCGGGGCCGATCCGGTGGAGCGCACTCGCACGGTGCGCCGGGCCCATGCGGCCTTCCTGAGCGACGGGACCGTCGCGCCACCGGTCCGCCAGGTCGTCGCCGACTCCTGGCGCCGCTCCGCCGACGCCCGGGCGGCGGCGGACGGCGCCGCGCCCATCGACCTGGACGAGGCCGCCCTCGGCGCCTACCGGGACGGGCATCCGCTGGCCCGCGCGATGCCCGTCTTCCGGGAGCTGCTGGGCAGCTTCGCACAGGACGGGGCGCATCTGCTGGCCGTCTGCGATCCGCAGGGACGGCTGCTGTGGGTGGAGGGTCACCGCGGGGTGCGGCGCAGTGCCGAGCGGATGAACTTCGTGGTCGGTGCCCGCTGGGACGAACGGCACGCGGGCACCAATGCCCCCGGCACCGCGCTCGCCGCCGATCACGCCGTACAGATCTTCGCCGCCGAGCACTACAACCGGCAGGTGCAGCGCTGGACCTGCGCCGCCGCCCCGCTGCACGATCCGCGGACCGGGCGGCTGCTGGGCGCGGTCGACATCACCGGCGGCGACCATCTGGCGAGCCCGCACAGCCTGGCGCTCGTCCAGGCCACCGCACGTGCCGCGGAGGCCCATCTCGCCGCGGACGTACCGGAGTTGGGCGTCTGCCTGTCGGCGCTCGGCCGGGACGAGGCGCTGCTGGTGGTGGACGGACAGCGACTCCGGCTCGGCCGCCGGCACAGCGAGATCATGGTGCTGCTGGCCCGGCACCCCGACGGGCTGACGGGCGATCAGCTCTCGGTGCTGCTCTACGGCGAGCGCGAGATGCGCCCGGTGACGCTGCGGGCCGAGCTGTCCCGGCTGCGCCACCTCGTCGGCACACTGCTGCATTCGCGTCCGTACCGGCTCAGCCGGCCCGTCGAGACCGACCTGTGCGCCGTCGAGGAGGCCTTGGCGGCCGGTGAGGTGCGCGCCGCGCTGGGCGCGTACCGCGGCCCGCTGCTGCCCCTGTCGGAGGCGCCCGGCGTACAGCGGCAGCGCGGAGCGCTGGAGGACCGGCTACGGCGTACGCTGCTCGCCGTCCGCGACCCCGGCCTGCTGCGCGAGTGGTCGCGCACCCCCTGGGGCGAGGACGACCTGGAGATCTGGGAGGCCCTGGTGGACGCCCTCCCGGAGCGCTCCCCGGCCCGCAGCGCGCCGATGGCCACCGCGGACCGGCTGCGCGCGGCGTACGGCCTGACCGGCGCTTCCTCCCGTGCCGTGCACGCGCCGGCCGCCGCGCGCGTCGCAACGTTCACGCAACCTCCGCCGCCTTAGCCTGCGCACAACGCCCGTCACACGGGAGTGGCGGGCACCGCGCCGAGAGCGATTGGGAGGCCGCACCATGGCCCGTTACGCCAGCCCGGGTTCCGCCGATGCCGTCATGAGCTACCTGCCCCGCTACGACCACTGGATCGGCGGCGAGTTCGTGGCGCCGGCACTGGGCCGGTACTTCGAGAACCCGACCCCGGTCAACGGGCAGCCGTTCACCGAGGTCGCGCGGGGCACGGCCGAGGACGTCGAGCGAGCGCTGGACGCGGCGCACGCGGCCGCGCCCGGCTGGGCCCGTACGTCCGCCGCCGAACGCGCCGCCGTCCTCAACAAGATCGCCGACCGGATGGAACAGAACCTGGAGGCCCTGGCGGTCGCGGAGAGCTGGGAGAACGGCAAGCCGGTACGCGAGACCCTGGCGGCCGACCTCCCGCTCGCCATCGACCACTTCCGCTACTTCGCGGGTGCCATCCGCTCCCAGGAAGGCTCCCTGTCGGAGATCGACGAGGACACCGTCGCGTACCACTTCCACGAGCCGCTCGGCGTCGTCGCCCAGATCATCCCCTGGAACTTCCCCATCCTCATGGCGACCTGGAAGCTCGCCCCGGCGCTGGCCGCCGGCAACGCCGTCGTCCTCAAGCCGGCCGAACAGACCCCCGCGTCCGTGCACTTCTGGATGAGCCTGGTCGCGGATCTGCTGCCGCCCGGCGTGGTCAACATCGTCAACGGCTTCGGCGCCGAGGCCGGCAAGCCGCTGGCGTCCAGCCCCCGGGTCGCCAAGGTCGCGTTCACCGGCGAGACCACCACCGGCCGTCTGATCATGCAGTACGCGTCCGAGCACCTGCGGCCGGTGACGCTCGAACTCGGCGGCAAGAGCCCCAACATCTTCTTCGACGACGTCTCGTCCGCGGCGGACGACTTCCACGACAAGGCGCTGGAAGGCTTCACCATGTTCGCCCTCAACCAGGGCGAGGTGTGCACCTGCCCGTCCAGGGCACTGATCCAGCGCGGCCACTACCAGGACTTCCTGGAGGCCGGCGTGGCCCGCACGGAGAAGATCGTCCAGGGGCACCCGCTGGACACCGACACCATGATCGGCGCCCAGGCCTCCAACGACCAGCTGGAGAAGATCCTCTCCTACCTGGACATCGGCCAGAAGGAGGGCGCCCGCATCCTGACCGGCGGCTCCCGCGCCGAACTCGGCGGCGAGCTGGAGGGCGGCTACTACGTCCGCCCGACGATCTTCGAGGGCAACAACGAGATGCGGGTCTTCCAGGAGGAGATCTTCGGCCCGGTGGTCGCCGTGGCCCCGTTCAGCGACTTCGACGACGCGATCGGCATCGCCAACGACACGCTCTACGGACTCGGCGCCGGCGTCTGGACCCGCGACGGCTCCACCGCCTACCGCGCGGGCCGTGCCATCCAGGCCGGCCGGGTGTGGACCAACTGCTACCACGCCTACCCCGCACATGCGGCCTTCGGCGGCTACAAGCAGTCCGGCATCGGACGGGAGAACCACAAGATGATGCTGGATCACTATCAGCAGACGAAGAACCTTCTTGTTTCATACAGTCCGAAGAAACTCGGGTTCTTCTAGAGGTCTCAAGTCGGTTGCCCGGAGACTCCGTTCCACTCCAGGCAACCGACTGCACCTGCGCTACTCTCCGCGATCGCCTCAGCACCTCGCGCCACGATTGGCGTCTCAAGCGAATTCTCCCGGACCAGTAGCGGACCGAACGACCCCGTCGACCCCTGCCCGGACGACGCACACAAGCTAGACATCCACCGCGTCGTGCCGCTGGCCGAACCCTGGGGCTCCGGCGCTTCGACGTGGTCTGCGGCCGAGCGGAAGCGCTACGCGAACGACTCGGTGATCCGCGGTCCCTGCGGGTGGTATCGGCGGCGACAAATAGACCGAAGGGAAACCGAGACCCGGCCCAGTGTCTACCCTCGTTCTCCGGCGACCGGTGCACCTACCTCACAGACTGTGTGACGAAGAAGATGTGCTGGCAGCTCGCCGTCGTAGAGGCGGAACAGGCAGCCCCTACCCAGGAGTTGGCCGCCTGCCCGAACGCGCCCGTAAGGTCACGTTAAGGACAGATCTCCTCGCGCCGACCGAACCGTTCGGTGGCGGGCAGCTGGTCGACGGCTATGCGGACATCCCCAGCAGGAGCACCCCGGCGCCGACCAATGCGACACCGCCCCAGGCTGCTAGGCCCAGGTGTTCGCCGACCACCAGCACGCTGAGCACGGCAGCGACCACCGGCTCGACGAGGCTCAGGGACGTGGCCGTGCTGGCGGAGACCCTGGACAGGCCGATGCCGAAGAGCACATAGGCCAACGACATGGGCACCACTGCGAGGTATGCCGAGACCACCAGGCCGCTTGCTGACTGGAACAGGGGGCCGCCGGTGAGCACGAGGACCGGCAGCAGCAGCACTGCGCCGCCGCCGAAGATGAGCCCCATGACCGGGCGGGAAGCGGCTCCCTGGCGCATCAACCGGCCGGCGGCGTACGAGTAGCCGGCGTACGTGGCTCCCGCGACCAGTCCGAGTGCCGTCCCACCCGCCACCGCGGCCAGGCTCTGCGTTTGGTCGCCCGCACCGTGATGGCCGTTGACCAGAAACACGACTCCGATGGCCGACACCGCAGTGGCGGCGGCCCATCTGGCGTTGAGCCGGGAACCGTCCAGTACGCGCTCGATCAGGACCGCGAAGACGGGCGAGGATCCGATGGACACCACCGTGCCGATCGCCACGCCCGCGATGGCCATCGACGAGTAGAAGGCCAGGGGATAGATCGCGACGCAGAGCGCGCCCGCGAGGGCGGTGAGGAGAGCGCGGCGACCGGCGCGGAGCAGGGGAAGGACCGATCGGCCCGCCAGGGCGAGGAGGATCAGACCGCCGCAGCCCATGGTGACCGCACCGATGGCCAAGGGTGAGGCGGCAGTGGGGGCGAAGTGTGCGGCCGTGCCGGTGGTGCCCCACGTGAGGGCGGCGATGAGTACGGGGAGGGGGCCCCGCCGGAAGGAGCGCCGGCGTGAGGCGGGGGCGGGCAGGCTGCCGGGAAGCTCCGTGAGGCCGGCCGACGGCCCGCTCACGGGCGTCGCACTTCCTTGGGTGGTGGACATCAGCGGCCCAGGTTCCGCAGGCGCCGGACGGCCTCATCCAGGGTGCCGCGCCGCTTGCAGAAGGCGAAACGGACGAACGGTGCGCCCTCGGTGCTGTCGTAGAAGACCGAGTTGGGGATCGCGACCACACCGCTGCGTTCGGGGAGGGAACGGCAGAAAGCCGGTCCGTCCTCGCACTGGGGGACACCGGCAGCGGCGAGCGGGCGGATGTCGGCGGTGACGAAGTAGGTGCCGCGCGGCGGGAGGACGGTGAAGCCGGCTTCGCGGAGCCCGGTGACCATCAGGTCGCGCTTTCCGGCCAGTTCGTCGCGGAGCTCCTTGAAGTAGGTGTCGGGAAGCCGCAATGCCTCCGCGATGGCGTACTGGAAGGGCCCGGAGCTGACGTAGGTCAGAAACTGCTTCACGGAACGTACCTCCGCCACGAGCTCCGGCGTACCGGTCACCCAGCCGACCTTCCATCCCGTGAAGGAGAAGGTCTTCCCCGAGGAACTGATCGTCAGGGTTCGTTCGCGCATGCCGGGCAGGGTGGCGATGGGGAGGTGCTGCCGGTTGCCGTATACGAGGTGCTCGTAGACCTCATCGGAAATGACCAACAGGTCGTGCTCGCAGGCCAGTTCGGCGATGGCCGATAGCTCGTCCCGGGCGAGGACTGTGCCGGTCGGGTTGTGCGGCGTGTTGAGCAGGATCACCTTGGTGTGGCGGGTGACCGCAGCGCGCAGTTCGTCGAGGTCCAGCGTGAAGCCGTCCGCGCCCGCGTGCAGTGTCACGGGTACCCGGGTGCCGCCGGCGAGGGCGATGCAGGCCGCGTACGAGTCGTAGTACGGCTCCAGGACGAGCACTTCGTCACCGGGTTCAACCAGGGCCAGGAGGGCGGCGGCGAGGGCTTCGGTCGCTCCGGCCGTGACCAGTACCTCCGCCTCCGGGTCGTAGGACAGGCCGTACCAGTGGAACTGGTGGTGGGCGATCGACTGGCGTAACTCAGGGATTCCGGGCCCTGGGGGGTACTGGTTACCCCGGCCCTCGCGGATGGCGCACACGGCGGCCTCACGTATTTCCGGCGGCCCGTCGGTGTCGGGGAATCCCTGGCCGAGGTTGATCGCGTCGGTGGCGGCGGCGAGCGCGGACATCTCGGCGAAGATCGTGGTGTTGAAGGCGGACAGGCGGTGGTTCGGGCTCATGAACTGCCTTTCCTGCGGGCGACCGGGCCAGGGCTCCTGGTGCGGGTCCGAGGCTCACGCGATGCAATGCATGGTTCACGCGTCGGGAAGTGCAATGCATGTTGCCATTCGCGCTCACGCCTGACAACCAGCGTCCCGGGGCGCGAGGCGGGTGGGCGGGCCGGTCGCCCCGGGGGACGGCCGGCCCGCCTCGCACGCACCCCGCACCGCGGCGGGAAGGCGGAGCGCTAGCTCTCGTGCTGCAGGTCCATTTCCTGCCAGATCTTCCCCATGTTGGTGAGGGCGGCGGACACCGTCGCACCGCCCCGCCGCTCCAGCTCCGCGACGACCGCGTTGGCCGCACAGACACCGGCCACTATCGAGGGGAACCAACTGCCGCTCTCCGACGGCACCGTGAGCATGTGGGTGGCGATCTCAGCCAGTGGCGAGGTGGAGCTGTCGGTGATGACGCACACGGTGGCGCCGCGGCTGCCGGCGACCCGCGCCGCCCGTAGCACCTCTTTGTGCAGCCGCCAGAAAGAGACGACGACCAGACAGCTGCGGGGCGACATCCGGCCAAGTTCATTGGCGAGATGGACGCCACCCTGGCTCTCCATGACCACCGGGTAGCCCATCACGGCGGACAGATGGGCCAGCGGCGCGCCGACGCCCGCATAGCTCCCGACCGCGACGACTACGGTCCGGTCGGCGCCCGCGATGGCCGCCGCGAACGCCTCGACCGCCGTCGGATCCAGGCTTCGCGCCAGCAGGGTGAGGCTGGCGATGTCCTGTCGCAGGGCCCGCGCAGAGGCCCGCTCCGAGCGGTCGGCCCGTTCGGCCAGGATCTCCAGCGCGGTCAAGGACGCCAGGTACCGCGACCGCACTTCGGCGCGGAGGCTCAGCCAACCGTCGAAGCCCAGCGATTGGGCGGCCCGGACCACGGTCGCGGTGTTCACCCCCGCCCGCTCGGCGACCTCGGCCGCCGATGCGTAGGACGCCAGGCGCGGCTGACCGGCGATCACGTCCAGCACCGTCGCGATCTTCGGTGAAGCGGTGTGCCCCTTCCGCAACTCAGCGAGCCATTCACGGACTTGTGACATGTCTGCTTCCTCTCTCCGTTCGGCCCGGAGCCCACGCGACACGGACTCGGCGTGAGCGCAGTCCCGACAAGGGCATGGACGCCGTCCCCAGGAGCCCGCTCGGGCGGCGACCATCGCCCCTCCGATGCAACGTCCCTTGCATGGAAGTCGCTCGTGCACTATATGTTGTTCGGCATGCCAGCATGACCCATGTCCGATCCGGCTCACCGGAAGCCCCAACTCCGTTGTCCGACATGCCATTTCGTCGGCCGGGAGCGACAGCTCCGCCGGTGTCACGGACTCTCAGTTCGAGAAAGGGCCTGTCATTTCTGATGTGATCGCTCGACTTGAGCGCATCCCCCTCTGTCGCGCACATTACCGATTACTGGTGATGGGTGGACTGGGACTGACATTCGACGGGCTCGACGTGGCGTCACTCGCCTTCCTCCTGCCCAGTGCGAGTGCGGAGTGGCACCTCAGTTCCGCCCAGACCGGCCTGCTGGGCAGTTCAACCCTGATGGGCTACCTGGTGGGGGCCCTGCTGGCCGGAATCGTCGGTGACCGGGTGGGCCGTCGCCGGGTCATGATGTGGGCGCTGACCCTGTACTGCACCGCAACCCTCCTCGCCGCATTCGCCCCGAACTGGGAATTCTTCTTCGCCGCCCGGGTGCTCGCCGGAGTGGGCACCGGATCCGAATCCGTGATCATTCCGTCGTTCCTCTCGGAATTCGCTCCGGGCAGGTTGCGCGGACGGTTCGTGGGCGGACTCGCGGGTTTCTTCTCGTTCGGCTACGTCATGGCCGCCCTGCTGGGGCGCTTCGTCGTGCCGGCCTCCGCCGACGGCTGGCGGATCGTACAGGTCATCTGCACATTGCCGGTGCTGATGCTGCTGTGGTGGCGTCGTTCCGTCCCCGAGTCGCCGCGCTTCCTGGTCGCCGTCGGCCGCGAGGACGAGGCCCGCAGGGTGGTCGACGAACTGGAGGCACAGGCGGTGTCCGCGCTAGGCCGCGAACTGCCGCCCGTCCCGCCGAGCGCCCCCGCGCCCGTCCCGCCGCGCACGCCCCCACCCACCGTGTTGCAGGGGCTGGCGGCCCTGTGGCGGGGTGGACTCGCCCGCCGGACAGCTCCCTTGTGGCTGCTGTGGCTGGTCAACACCTTTGCCTTCTACGGGTTCTTCACGTTCGTGCCGACCCTGCTGGCGGAGGGCGGGCTGACGATCACCAAGAGCTTCAGCTACTCGATCGTCATCTACCTGGCACAGATACCGGGTTACTACGTGGCCGCGCTGCTCAACGACGTGATGGACCGCAAGTGGACGATCGGAGTGTGCCTGGGCGGCGGGGCCGTCTCCGCCGCTCTGCTGTCCTCGTCCGGAATCTCCGCCCAGGTCATGGTCTACGGGGCCATGCTGTCGTTCTTCATGAACGGGGTGTACGCCTCCATCTACGCCTACACCCCCGAGGTGTACCCGACGGTGATCCGCGCACAGGGAGTGGGCGCGGCCTCGGCCTTCGGACGGGTGGGGGGCATCGCGGCTCCCCTCATCATCGGGTCCGCCTACCCCACGCTGGGCTTCACCGGCGTCTTCGTGATGACCGCCGCCGCCCTGCTCGTCGGGGCTCTGGCGATCCTCGCCTTCGGTGTCTCGACCAAGGGGCGGACCCTGGAAGACATCGCCCTGCCGTCGGCCGCGCCGCCCGGTCCCGCACCGGACACGGCCGCGCATTTCACGCCGGCCGACGCGCCCCGCTCCCCCTGACGCCACAAGGCACCCCCTTCACCTTCCCCTGAATCCTGTGACTTCCCATGACTCCATGTGAGGAGGGACGATGCCCGTGCAGAGCACGCCCCGCACCTGGCTGTTGACCAACGCCACCGTACTCGACCCCGAGTCCGGCGACCTGACCCCCGACCGACGCATCCTCGTCGTGGACGGCACCATCGCCGAGGTGGGGGGCAAGGAAACCACCCACCGCGAGGCCCCCGTCGTCGATCTGCGCGGCAGCGTCGTGCTGCCCGGACTGATCGACGCCCATGTACACGTCGCGGCGGCCGAGGGGGACCTCGCGGCGCTGCCGGGGCTCTCCCCGTCGTACGCGGCGCTGCACGCGGCCCGTGCCCTGGAAACCATGCTGTACCGGGGCTTCACCACCGTGCGCGACTGCGGGGGTGCCGACTTCGGCATCGCGCAGGCACAGCATGCGGGGCTGCTCACCGGATCCCAGCTGCGGTTCGGCGGCAAGGCGCTGTCCCAGACCGGCGGTCACGGCGACGTCCGGCACCGGGGCGACGACTCCCCCGATCCGGGCTACTGCTGCCCCGGCTTCGGCCGGGTTTGCGACGGCGTCAGCCAGTGCCGGGCCGCGGCTCGTGACGAGCTCCGCAAGGGGGCCGACCACCTGAAGATAGTCATCAGCGGCGGCGTCACCTCACCCACTGACCGCATCGACAGCACGCAGTTCTCCATCGAGGAGATCACCGCGGTCGTCGAGGAGGCCACCGCCGCCAACCGGTACGTCGCCGCGCACGCCTACACACCGCGCGCCATCGAACGCGGACTGCGCTGCGGCGTCCGGTCGATCGAGCACGGGAACTTCCTCGACGACGCCACCTCGCGGCTCTTCAACGAGACCGGTAGCTACCTCGTGCCGACGCTGGTGACGTACTCGGCGCTGGCCGATGTGGAACGCGCCAAGTCCGGGCCGGGCAACCGGAACGGCAAGGTCTTCGAGGTGCTGGACGCCTCGCTCCAGGGGCTGGAGACCGCGTACCGCAACGGGGTGCAGATCGCCTTCGGGACCGACCTCCTCGGCGCGATGCAGCGCCACCAGCTCACCGAGTTCCGGCTGCGCGCGGAGGTGGTGAAGCCCCTCGACATCATCCGCTCCGCCACCTCCGTCGCGGCGCGGCTGCTGCGGGCCGAGGACACCCTCGGCCGGGTGGCCCCCGGAGCCCGTGCAGACCTCCTCGCTGTGGACGGCAACCCAGTGGAGGACATCGGGATCCTGACCGCCCCCGAGCAGCACCACCGACTGCTGATGCTCTGCGGAGCGCTTGTCAAGCGTCCCTCGTGGACGTAGCGGTTCCCACGCCTGTCAAGAAGAACCAGCTCATGCCAAGGGAGAACAGATTGCGTACCGGCGAACTTCGCACCCAACCTGCAGGCGAGACAGCGAGCAGCGAGGAGTTCTACAGCGCAAGAGGAGCCGCCGCGATCATGCGGGCGGCCCACTTCCCCGACGAAGTCCTGTTCTTCCTGCAGATGGAGAGCCTGGTCACGCTCGGCGCCGCCGCCCGGTACGGCTGTGATGCCCTGGTGGAGTTCGGCTGTTACGACGGCCGGGCGCTGGAGGTCGCCCGCGCCGCGGGCGTCGGCTACTTAGGGGTCGACGTCAACGGGCGCGCCATCGCCGCTCTGCGGCGGCGGATCAACGACGAAGCCCTGGAGGGGAAGGCCGAAACCCTGATCGGCAACGTCCTCAAGCCGGAGACCTGGTCGCACCAGCTGTCGGGCCCCCATCCCCTCTACCTCCTGCCGTTCAACCTGATCGGCAACTTCCCGGAGCCTGAGCAGGTGCTGCACAGTGTGCGGTCGGTGGGTGGTACGGCGGTGATCTCCGTGTTCAACGAAGCCCCCTGGACCACCGAGGTGCGCCGGGAGTACTACGCGGCCTGCGGTATCGAGATGCTGGAGCAGGACGAGGGTTCGCACGGCGGGGTGCTGTTCCGCGGCGCCGACGGGTTCCGGTCCCAGTCCTTCAGCACCGACGGCATGTCCGCGCTCCTGCGGGCCTGTGGGGCCCGGGTACTGGAGGAGACGGCCAACCGGTACGGGCGTTGCCTCACCGTGCGCTTCCCGTGAACACGCCTGCCGCTTTCCCCTGCGCCGGTTCGCTCAGCGTCTTCCCGTTGTCACGCTTTTGGAGAACCCATGACTCGCCGTCTGTTCACGTCGGAATCGGTGACCGAAGGTCACCCGGACAAGATCGCTGACCAGATCAGCGACACCGTGCTGGACGCACTGCTGAAGGAGGACCCGGCCTCCCGGGTCGCGGTGGAGACGCTGATCACCACCGGCATGGTGCACGTGGCCGGGGAGGTCTCCACCACGGCGTACGCCGACATCGCGGCGTTGGTGCGCGAGAAGGTCCTGGAGATCGGTTACGACAGCTCCGCGAAGGGCTTCGACGGCGCGTCCTGCGGCATCTCGGTGTCCCTCGGCGCCCAGTCCACGGACATCGCCCAAGGGGTTGACTCCTCGTACGAGGTCCGGGGCGCGGCGTCGGCCGCGGGCGTCGGGAACGATGCACTGGACCAGCAGGGAGCGGGCGACCAGGGCCTGATGTTCGGCTACGCCTGTGACGAGACGCCGGAACTCATGCCGCTGCCCATCACGTTGGCGCACCGGCTGTCCCGCCGGCTGGCGCAGGTGCGCAAGGACGGGACGCTGCCCTACCTGCGACCGGACGGCAAGACGCAGGTCACCATCGAGTACGACGGTGACCGGCCGGTGCGGCTGGACACCGTCGTCGTCTCCTCCCAGCACGCGCCGGAGGTGGGCCAGGACGCCCTCGCCGAGGACGTGCTCCTGTCGGTCGTCCGGCCCGAGCTGACCACTCTGCGGGACCAAGGCGTCGAGTGGGACACCGAGGGCCACCGGCTGCTCGTCAATCCCACCGGGAGGTTCGAGATCGGCGGTCCCATGGGAGACGCCGGACTGACCGGCCGGAAGATCATCATCGATACCTATGGCGGAATGGCCCGGCACGGCGGCGGTGCCTTCTCCGGCAAGGACCCGTCCAAGGTGGACCGCAGCGCCGCGTACGCGATGCGCTGGGTCGCCAAGAACGTAGTGGCCGCGGGGCTTGCGACGCGCTGTGAGGTCCAGGTCGCCTACGCCATCGGGAAGGCCGAGCCGGTCGGGCTGTTCGTCGAGACCTTCGGCACCGAGAAGTTCGGCGCGGACCGGATCGCGCGAGCCGTCGGCGAGGTCTTCGACCTGCGGCCGGCCGCCATCATCCGGGACCTGGACCTGCTGCGTCCGATCTACGCGCAGACCGCCGCGTACGGCCATTTCGGCCGCGACCTGCCGGACTTCACCTGGGAGCGCACCGACCGCGTCGAGGCACTGCGGCGGGCCGTAGGGGCCCAGGCCGGGGAGGGGAACGCGTGAAGACCTCACTGCACTGGGACGGCGAGGCGATCGTCGCCGTCGATCAGCGCGTACTGCCGCGCGAGTACCGTCTGTTGCGCATCACGTCGGTAGCCGAACTCATCGGCGCCATCCAGTCCCTGGCCATCCGGGGAGCGCCGGCGATCGGCCTCGCCGGTGCGCTGGGCGTGGCCTTATCCGCGCACCTTCACCGAGCTGCGGGTGAGACCGGCGCGGCAGCGGTGGAGGCCGACGCGGCGCGCCTGGCGCAGGCGCGCCCGACGGCGGTGAACCTCGCGTGGGGCGTCCGGCGGGCCCTCGGCCGGCTCGCCGAGGGGCCCGAGGCCGTACTGGCCGAGGCGACGGCGATGTTGGCGGAGGATGCCGCGGTCAACGGCGCGGCGGCCCGGCGGGCGGCGGATCTGGTGCGGTCGCTCACCCCCGACCGCCCGTTGCGCCTGCTCACCCACTGCAACACCGGCCGGCTCGCCACCGCCGCCGTGGGAACGGCACTCGGCACCATCCTCGAACTGGCCGAACGCGGCTGTGTGGCGGAGGTCCTGGTCGACGAGACCCGTCCGCTACTCCAAGGGGCCCGGCTGACGGCCTGGGAGCTGGGCGAGGCCGCGGTCCCCTACCGGATATGCGTCGATTCCGCCGCGGCGGCCGCCATGGCCCAGGGGCTGGTGGACTGCGTCCTGGTGGGGGCGGACCGGATCGCGGACAACGGCGACACGGCGAACAAGATCGGCACCTATACCCTCGCCGTCGCCGCCGCGCACCACGGCATTCCCTTCCTCGTCGTCGCGCCCGAGTCGACCTGGGACCGCACGCTGCCCGACGGATCCGGGATCGTCATCGAGGAACGCGATCCCGCGGAGGTCACCCACTACGCGGGGACGGCCGCGGCGCCCGTCGACGCGGGCGTCTACAACCCGGCGTTCGACGTCACTCCCGCCCGTCTGATCACAGCGATCGTGTCGGAGCGGCGGACGGTGTCCGGCGGACGTGCGGCGGAACGCGGCACGTCGGCCGACACCGTGGTCGACGCGTCGCCGTCAGACCGGATCGCGGCCCTGCTGACCTCGTTCCCGGACTGCCCGGAGCCGGGGGTCGTCTTCCGCGACCTCGCCGGGGTGTATGCCGAGCCGGGGCTGCTGGCCCAGCTCGCCGGTCACGTCACGCGGCACCTCGGCGCCGGCTTCGACCGGATCCTCGCGGTGGAGTCCCGTGGGTTCGTGCTCGGCTCGGCGCTGGCCGTCCTCGCGGGCGTCCCGCTCACGCTGGCCCGTAAGCCGGGGAAGCTGCCCGGCCCGGTGTATGAGGCCGCCTACGACCTGGAGTACGGCTCCGACCGGCTGGAGCTGCAGAAGGGGGCGATCGCGCCCGGCGAGCGGGTGCTGTGCGTCGATGACGTGCTGGCCACCGGGGGCACCCTGTCCGCCGCGGCTGCCCTGGTGGAGGCCGGCGGTGCGGAAGTCGCGGGGCTGGCCGTGGTCGTGGCGCTGGCCGGGCTCGGCGGTCGCGAGCGGCTCTCCGGACACCCGCTGCTCGCGCTCCACGAAGTAACCGACGCGAAGTGACCGACGCACCACACGGACCCATTGACGCAAACGACGACAAGGAACAGGCATGACGGGCCAGACACAGCAGGCCGAGATCGGCGTCATCGGAGGCAGCGGCTTCTACGAGCTGCTCACCGATGCCCGGCACGTGGACGTCGACACGCCCTACGGCGCCCCGTCGCACGCCCCGGCGACGGGCGTCGTCGGCGGCCGGAGGGTCGCCTTCCTGCCCCGGCACGGTGCGGGACACCGCTTCCCACCGCACATGATCAACTACCGGGCGAACCTGTGGGCGCTGCGTTCCCTGGGAGTGCGCCAGGTTCTGGCCCCCTGCGCGGTCGGCTCCCTCCGCCCGGACCTCGGTCCGGGCCGCATCGTGCTGCCTGACCAGGTCGTGGACCGCACCAGCGGACGGGTGCAGACGTACTACGACACGGGGGCGGTGCACGTGCCGTTCGCGGACCCGTACTGCCAGGAGGGCCGGCAATCGGTGCTCAAGGCGGCCTCCTCCGCCGGGACCGAGGCGCACGACGGCGGAACGATGGTGGTGGTGGAGGGCCCACGGTTCTCGTCCCGTGCCGAGTCGCAGTGGTACGCCCGGGCGGGCTGGTCGCTGGTCAACATGACTGGTCAGCCGGAGGCAGCACTGGCCCGCGAAATCGGGCTCTGCTATACCGCCGTGGCGCTGGTGACCGATCACGACGCGGGCATCGAGTCGGGTGAGGGTGTCGACCAGGAGAGTGTCTTCGAGGTGTTCCAGGAGAACATCGAGCGCTTGCGGTCCGTCATTCTCGGGGCGGTCGAGCTGCTCCCTGAGCAGCGCACCTGCCGATGCGCCACGGCCCTGGACGGGCTGCCGCTGCCTTTCGAACTCCCCTGACCCGCACCCCACTTGCACCGGATGCCGCCCTCCGCTCACTGCCTTTCGCTGGAGTCCTCATGACGCTGCTGACCACCTGGCCGGAGTCCGGCCCGCAGACCGTCGTCCGCCGTACCGCCGACCCCGCCGAGATCGCCGCCGCCCTCGCCCCACTCGGGGTGCGCTACGAGCAGTGGCCGGTCCGTGCCGACGTTCCGGCGGACGCCGGCGGTGACACCGTCTTGACCGCCTACCGCACGGAGATCGACCGGCTGAACTCAGAGGAGGGCTTCTCCAGCGTCGACGTCGTCGCCCTGCACCCCGGTGACGCCCCGGACTGGCCGCAGCGGGCCCGTGCCGCCCGGGAGAAGTTCCTCACCGAGCACACCCACGATGACGACGACGAAGTGCGCTTCTTCGTCTCGGGGGCGGGCATCTTCTATCTGCACGTGGCGGGCGAAGTGCACGCCGTGTATTGCGAGAAGGGCGATCTGCTGGGCGTCCCCAAGGGGACGACGCACTGGTTCGACATGGGCACCGAACCGTCCTTCACCGCGATCCGCTTCTTCCACGAGGAGGACGGCTGGATCGGCAACTTCACCGGCTCCGGCATCGCCTCCCGCTTCCCCGGCTTCGACGACATCCACGCCGGCCATGTCCAGGCGCAGACCGCATGAGCGTCGAGTTCGAAGCCGACGCCGTGGTGCTGGACATCGAGGGCACCACGAGCGCCACCGGATTCGTGACGGAGGTGCTGTACCCGTACTCGCGGGAGCGGTTGGGCCGGCTGCTCGTCGAGCGGGGCGACGAGTCGGACGTGCGCCGTGCGACGGACCAGGTGCGCGAACTGCTCGGTGAACCGGAGGCGGACGCGGCGCGCGTCGAGCAGGCGCTGACGGGCTGGTTGGACGAGGACCGCAAGGCCACACCGCTCAAGACCCTGCAAGGCATCCTGTGGTCGGAGGGTTTCGCCCGTGGCGAGTTGGTCTCGCACTTCTATGACGACGTGGTGCCGGTCCTCCGCCGCTGGCGGGCCGCGGGTCTGCGCCAGTACGTGTACTCGTCGGGTTCGGTGGCGGCCCAGCGCGCCTGGTTCGCGCACAGCCCGAACGGAGACCTGCTCCCGCTGATGGACGGGTTCTTCGACACCGAGAACGCCGGTCCCAAGCAGTCCGCCGACGCGTACCGGACGATCACCGCGGCGATCGCGATCCGGCCCGGCCGGACCCTGTTCCTGTCCGACCGGCCGGCCGAACTGGACGCCGCCCGTACCGCGGGCTGGTACACGGCCGGCGTCCGGCGGCCGGGGGAGCCCTACTACGACCACGGCACCGGTGGCCATCCCGAAGTCCGGTCGTTCGACCACATCACGGTCGGCAGCTCAGTCGGCCAGGCCCGGCCGCTGCCGGAAACGTCCCGAGGAAGGTGAAGAGCGCAGTGACCGCAAAACGAGCCGGAACCCCCCACAATCTCAGCCTGGAGCAGGCCGGAGCCGTGCTCGCCGAAGAGGCCGCCCGCTTCGCGTCGTTCGGCTGGATGCGCGGGACGTCGGGCAACCTGTCCCTCGTCGTCGACCGCGAGCCGATGCGCCTCGCGGTCACCGCCAGCGGCCTGGACAAGGGCGAACTGACCGCTGCGGACGTGGTGCTGGTGGACCAAGCCGGCGCCGCGGTCGGCGCTGGTCGGCCCTCCGCCGAAGCCGCGTTACATGCCCGGGTGGCTCGGGTCACCGGTGCCGGTGCCATCGTCCACGTCCACACCCTGGCCTCGGTCGCCGTTGGGCGGCTGCGGCCCGGGGGGATCGTCTTCCGCAACCTGGAGATGCTGAAGGGCATCGGCCGCTCGGCGCACGACGAGGAGGTCGTCCTCCCGGTCATCGAGAACAGCCAGGACATGACTGTGCTCGGCGACCGGTGGGAGGCCGCCCACGACCCCGGCGTGCCGGCCGTCCTCGTCGCGGGGCACGGGTTGTACGTGTGGGGTGCCGACGCCCGCGCGGCACGTCACCACACGGAAACCGTGGAGTGGCTGCTGGAACTCGAACTGACCGGGTACCAGGGCGCTGCTCCGCATCCGGGAAGCACTGCGGCGCGGTGACCGCCGCCGGTCCGGCGCCGGTTCCGCAGCGGCCGCCCGTTGCCGTCGTACCGGAGCGGGTTTCACCAGGGCGGGCTCCACTGGAGAGGTGCGGCCGGAGAGGGCTCCACCGGAGAGTTTTGCGCGAAAGGCTTCCGCGAGGAGGACGAGATCGTGGCATGGACAACCGGTACCCGGCGGTTCGTGGTCGGGGTGAGCGGTTCGCTGGGCAGTCTCGCGGCGCTCCACCGCGCGGTGGGCGAGGTCCGGCACGGCGGCGCCGAACTGCTGGTGGTCCTGGCTTGGGAAGCACCCGGTGGCGCCCCTGCCTGCCATCGCGCGCCCTGCCCGCCGCTCCTCGCCGCCGTCCACCGGAGGGCGGAGGAACGGCTCCGCGCCGCCTTGGACGCGGCCTTCGTGGGCGACCTGGTCCCGTACCGCGCCACAACGGTGCGGGGCCCGGCGGGCGAGGTACTGGTGGCCGCCGCCGACCATCCGGGTGACGTCCTGGTGGTCGGCGTGGCCCGGGGCGGACGCTGGCGCCGGTTGGTGTGGCCGTCGGTGGCGCGCTACTGCGTGTCCCACGCCACCTGCCCGGTGTTGACCGTGCCGCCCTCGCCGCTCCAACACGACCTCTCGGTGCTGCGCCGCCGCATCGCCATGCGACTTCCCCTTCCGCGAATCGGCCGCTGACACCGGTCAGCCATCCGAACAGGCCGCGCGAAATGGCCCATGACAAGCATCACATCACTGAATGCGATATCGCTGTTACAGTCGCATGCCGATGATGGGGCTGCTGCATCCGGATGGTTTTACAGGTCACTCTTCCGTCGCCAGAAGCAGAAAACTGAACGACCGTATAAATAGCGTCGCGAGGGAACGGCTGCCCGTATCCCCCTACCTTCCTGGAGGACTGATGGCTCCCACTGAATTAGGTCCTGTCGCCACGCACCCGGCTTCCGAAAGCGAGAGTTTCTACCGCGAACGAGGCGCTTTTGCGATCATGCGGGCTGCGCACTTCCCGGACGACCTGCTCTCGTTCCTCCAAATGGAGTCCCTGGTTGCCGGGGAAAGCGTGGCCCGGTACGGCTGTGACGCCATCGTCGAACTCGGCTGTTACGACGGCCGGGCCCTGGAAGTGGCCAGGTTCGCCGGTGTTCGCTATCTCGGCGTCGATGTGAACGGCCGGGCCATCGACGCGCTGCGCCGCCGCATCGCGGACGAAGGGGTGGCGGAGCAGGCGGCCGCGATCCAGGGGAACGCCCTGCACAGCGAGGAATGGCAGCCCCGACTGCCGGGTCAACACCCCCTTCAGCTCGTTCCGTTCAACCTCCTGGGGAACTTCCTGGAGCCGGCCGCCTTGCTGCGTGCCATGCGTGCGGTGGGTGGCACCGCGGTGGTCTCCGTCTTCAATGCCCAACGCGCCACCACCGAGGTGCGTCGGGCGTATTACTCAGCCTGCGGTATCGACTACCTGACGGAGGAGCCCGGCCCGTACGGCGGCGTCCTGTTCCGCGGCGCCGACGGATTCCAATCGCAGTCCTTCAGCGGTGAGGGCTTTCATGCGCTCATGGCGGAGGCGGGCATCCGGATCGTCGACGAATCAGCGAACCGCTTCGGGCGGTACGTCACGGTGCAATTCACCTGACCGCGGGCGCGATCGTCAGTGAAACTCGCTATACCCGCCCCGCTCCCCCTTTGTCCCGTTTCCCCATCCCGCACCAGGAGGACGCAAGTTGCCGAGCGCTCGCAGTCGTCAGGTCAGGGCATCCGCAGCACAGGCAGAAATGTGGCTCGGGCAGCAGCTGGATACGACCGGAATCGGCTTCAACATCGCCCATTACCTGACGCTTTATGGTCCCGTTGATATTCCGTTGCTGACCCGGGCAATCAAACAGGGATACGCCGAGGCCGAAACCTTTTGGGCGACGTTCCAGGAAATCGGAACCACCGTCCACCGCAGCATCCGCGCCGTACCGGAATGGGACCTGCCGGTCCTGGACCTGAGCGACCACGACGACCCGACCGGCGCGGCCGAGGAATGGATGCGGCAGGATCGGGAAAAGGCCCTCGACCTGGAGAACGGGCCGCTGTTCCGGATGGCGCTGATCAAGGTGGCCCCCTACCGCTGCCTCTGGTACCAGTGCCTCCACCACGCCGCCGCCGACGCATACTCCGGCCAACTGATGGAGCGGCGGGTGGCGGAGATCTACACGGCACTGGTGGAGGGACGCACCCTGCCCCCGGCGGACCGGGCGCCCCTGGCGGACCTGCTCGACGAGGACATCGCGTACCGAGACTCCGAGGACTTCGCGGCGGACCGGGAGTTCTGGCGCCGCACCTTGGCGAACCGCGAAGCGGGTGCGGTCGGTCTCGGTGCCCCCGCCCCGGCCGCCGGCCGCGAACAGCCCTTCCTTCGCGCGACCTGCCAGGTACCCCGCGCGCTCGGGGAGAGCCTGCGGGCCCTGTGCTCCGCCTCCCGGAGCACCCTGTCCGGCATCTCCATCGCGGCGGCCGCTGCGTATCTGCACCAACTCACCGGCACGGAAGCGGTCAACATCCAATTACCCGTCGCCGCCCGCACCACCCGGACCTCCAAACGCACCCCCGGCATGGTCTCCAACGTCCTGCCCCTCCAGATCGCCGTGCGCCCGGAGTCCACGTACGGCGCACTCGCCCGCGAGGTGTCGGCGAACGTCCGCAGCGCACTGCGACACCAGCGCTACCGCTTCGAGGACATGCGCCGCGACCTGGGCATCCCGGCGTCGGAGTCGGCCGCGTTCGGACCGTCCGTCAACGTGATGTCGTACGACTACGACTGGACGTTCGGCGGCCACGACTTCACCGTGCACAACCTCAGCAACGGCGCGGTGGACTACCTGGCGGTGATGGTCTACGGCGTCGGCGGAACGGCGACCCGCATCGACTTCAACGCCCATCCCGGATGCTTCGACCAGGCCACGCTCCAGAGCCTGCTGGACGGCTTCGTGGAGCACCTGAAGTCGGCGGTCACCCAGGGCCCGACGGCCCCGGTCAGCTCCCTGGAGTTGCTCGGCCCGGACAGCCGCAGGCGGCAGCTGGTCGAGTGGAACGCCACCGCACGGAACGTGCCACCGGCGACCCTGCCCCAGTTACTGGAAGCCCAGGTGACGCGGATGCCGGACGCCTCCGCTCTGCTGCACGACGGGCTGCGTTGGACGTACCGGCAGCTGGACGAGCGGGCGAACCGGCTCGCGTATGTGCTCATCGCCCGCGGCGTGGGCCCCGAGACGCTGGTCGGGGTCGCGCTGCCGCGCACCGGCGGACTGCTCGTCGCGCTGCTGGCGGTACTCAAGGCCGGCGGCGCGTACGTCCCCCTGGACCCGCAGTACCCGGCCGAACGCCTTGCCCATGTGCTGAACGACGCCGCTCCTTCGGTCGTCCTGGTCAGCGAGCGGACCGCCGGGCTCGTCCCGGAGGGCCGGCCCACCCTCGTACTCAACGACCTCGGCGAACCCGTGGCCGGGCACCTTGCGGGGCAAGCCGCCGGGCTTTCGGCGACACCGCCTTCGGACACCGACCGCGTCGCGGTTCTGGCCCCCGGCCACCCGGCCTACGTGATCTACACGTCGGGCTCCACCGGCCGCCCCAAGGGCGTACAGGTCTGCCACGCCAATGTCGTCAACCTCCTGGCGGGGATACAGGACTGCGTCGGGCTGACGGCCGCGGACCGGCTGCCGGCCGTGACCACCATCGGATTCGACATCGCCCAGCTGGAGCTCCTGCTGCCCCTGGTACAAGGTGCCTGCCTGCTCCTGGCGTCCGAAGAACAGGCGAAGGACCCACTGGCCCTGGCGGCCCTCGTCGAAGCCCACGAGGCGACGGTCATGCAGGCCACCCCGGCCACCTGGCTGGGTCTGCTCGCCACCAGCCCGCAGACCGTGCGCCGGTTGAAGGTGCTCGTCGGCGGCGAGGCGCTCCCCACCGGACTGGCGACGGATCTGCGGGCGCTGGCACCCTTCGTGGTGAACGTCTACGGCCCCACCGAGACCACCATCTGGTCCACCCTCGCGGTCCTCGACAGGTGCACCGACCCCACCGCCCCGGTCACCATCGGCCGCCCGATGACCAACACCCGGGCGTACGTGCTGGGCTCGCGCCTCCAGCCCCTGCCGCCCGGTATGACGGGTGAGCTGTATCTGGCCGGCGCGGGGCTCGCCCGCGGATATCTGCACCGCTCCGCGCTGACCGCGGAACGCTTTGTCGCCGACCCCTTCGCGGACGGCGAGCGGATGTACCGCACGGGAGACCTGGCACGCTGGACGGCGGATGGCACCATCGAATTCCTCGGCCGGGCCGACCACCAGGTCAAGATCCGGGGCCACCGGATCGAGTTGGGCGAGATCGAGGCCACCCTGGCCGGCCATCCGCGCATCGCCCGCGCCGTGGCCACCGTCCGCGAGGACCGCCCCGGCGACCGGCGCATCGTCGCCTACGCCGTACCGACCTCCGCTGCCGAGGAGTCCCGTGACGAGGCCGCGGACGAGGCCCGGGTCGCCGAGTGGGCCCGGACCTATGACGCGCGCTACGAGAGCGCGGGCACCGCTGAATTCGGCGAAGACTTCTCGGTCTGGCAGAGCAGCTACACGGCGGATCCCATCCCCCTGGCCGAGATGCGGGAATGGCGCGAGTCGGCGGTGAACCGCATCCTGGCACTCCGCCCGCGCCGGCTGTTGGAGGTCGGAGTCGGCTCCGGGCTGATCCTGTCGCAGGTGGCCCCGCACTGCGCGGCGTACGTCGGAACCGATGTCTCCGCCGCCGCGATCAGCACTCTGCGCGGCCAGGTGGCACGGTGTCCGGAACTGTCCGGCAAGGTGCAGTTGCGAGTCCGCCCCGCCCACCAGCTGGGCGAGTTCGCCCCGGGCTCCTTCGACACAATCGTCCTGAACTCGGTGGTGCAGTACTTCCCCGGCGTCGACTACCTGCTGGACGTGCTCGACCAGGCGATGCGGTGTCTGGTGCCGGGCGGCGCGGTATTCCTGGGCGACATCCGCAACCGCACCCTGGCCCGCTGCCTGCGCACCGCGGTGGAACTCTGCAACAGCAGGGAGGGGGCGGACTCCGACGAGATCCTGCGCGCGGTGGACGAAGCCCTCGCCAGAGAACCGGAAATGCTGCTCGACCCGGAGTTCTTCGCGGCGCTGCCGGCGCACCTGCCCGCCGTCGGCGGCGTGCACACGACGGTGAAGGACAGCCCCGCCGACAATGAACTCACCCGCTACCGATACGACGTCACGCTCTACAAGACACCAGTCTCCGCCCGGTCGGTGGCGGATGCACCCCGGATGGCCTGGGACGGGGCGGCGGACTGCGCGGCGGCCCTGGCGACCGTGGCGCGGCGCATCGCGGCCCGGCCGGAGTCGTTGCGGGTGACCGGCGTCCCCAACGCCCGGCTCGCCGGCGAGGCGCGGTCGATGTGCCGCCTGCGCCAACTCCCGCAGCCTGCCGTGGCGTTGCGGCTGCTGCGCGCGCCGTCCGACGGTGGACCACCGCGCATCGACACGTTCCGCGCGCTGGCGGAACGCCACGGCTACCGGCTGGCCGTGACATGGAGCAGCCAGGGCGACGACGGAGACCTCGATGTCGTCTTCGCCGACCGTGACGCCCATGGCGACGCCCCCCTCGTCGACACCTGTCTGCGCACTCCGGCAGCGGGCGGCGGACCGGGCTTGTCGCGGTACGCCCACGCCCCCACCGCCGCAGGTGCGGCCGAGCAGCTGAGGGAGGCGCTGTTCGCCCGACTGCGCCGCGCACTCCCTTCCTTTATGGTCCCGTCGGCGGTCGAGCTGCTGGACGCGCTGCCGATGACGCCGAACGGGAAGGTGGACCGGGCCGCCCTGCCCGCACCCCACTACGATGCGGGCCGCGACGCCGGGACGCACACCGCGACGGAGGAAGTGGTGGCCGCCCTGTTCGCAGAGGTGCTGGGCGCGGAGCGGATCGGCGCCGACACCGACTTCTTCGCGGCAGGCGGCAACTCCCTGCTGGCGACCCGGCTGGTGAGCCGGTTGCGGGCGTTGTTCGGCGTCGAACTCCCGCTGCGCACGCTGTTCGACGCGCGTACCGTGGCCGGCCTGGCCGGAGAACTGGACCAGTGCGTCCACCCGGCTCGGCCGGCGTTGGTTCCCGCCGGCCGCCCTGCGAAGGTGCCGCTGTCGTATCCGCAGCGCAGCCTCTGGTTCGTCGACCGGCTGGTCGACGAACGGGCCAACTACACCATGGCGACGGCCCTGCGCTTGTCCGGTGATGTGGACGAAACGGCGTTGCACCAGGCCCTGTCGGACGTCGTGGACCGGCACGAAATCCTCCGGACCGTCCTGCCCGACACCCACGGGGAGCCTGAGCAGCGCGTGCTGCCGCCCGGCCGGGACGCCCTGGACCTGGTCAGGGCGCGGGTGGACGAGGCCGAGTTGCCCCAGCTCATGACCGCCGAGACCCGCCGGCCGTTCGACCTGTCGTACGAGGTGCCGCTGCGGATCCGCCATTACGTCCTCGGTCCGGAGAGCGGCAACCGCGGCCCCCGCGCGGACACCCGCCCGGCCGACGACCACATACTCCTCCTGATGCTTCATCACATTGCCGGGGACGGCTGG
Source organism: Streptomyces caniferus (assembly GCF_009811555.1). Classification (GTDB taxonomy): domain Bacteria; phylum Actinomycetota; class Actinomycetes; order Streptomycetales; family Streptomycetaceae; genus Streptomyces; species Streptomyces caniferus. The sequence goes on from NZ_BLIN01000003.1 coordinate 688,591, forward strand.
TCGACAGGACCCTTCATGCGTGACCTGTCCCTGGCGTACCGGGCACGTACCCGCGGCAGCGCACCGGGTTGGCAACCACTACCGGTGCAGTACGCCGACTATGCGCTGTGGCAGCGGCAGATGCTGGACGGCGACTGCACGGACCCCGGGGATCCGATGTCCCGGCATCGCGCCTACTGGACGGAGGCGTTGCGGGGCATCCCGGAGGCGCTGCCGCTGCCCGGCGCCCGGCCCGCTCCGGCCGCACCGAGCCTGCGGGGCGGATCGGTCCCGTTCCACCTGCCGCCGCGGCTGCACCGGGAACTCGCGGACCTGGCACGCTCCGCCGGCGCCAGTCTCTTCATGGTGCTGCAGAGCGCACTGGCGGCGCTGCTGTGCCGGCTCGGCGCCGGCTCGGACATCGTGCTGGGGACACCGACCGCGGGGCGAACCGACTCGGCCCTCGACGACCTGGTCGGGCTCTTCGCGAACTTCCTGGTACTGCGCACGGACGTCTCGGGCGATCCGGACTTCCGCCGGCTGATCGCCCGGGTCCGGGACGCAGGTCTGGCGGCCTACACGCATCAGGCCTTGCCCTTCGAGCGCGTCGTGGAAGCAGTCAATCCGCGCCGCTCGCCGGCCCGCCATCCCCTGTTCCGGGTGATGATCAATCTGCGCGACACCCCCACCACGTCGCTCGAACTGCCAGGGGTGACGGTGCGCCCGGAGCCGGTGGACCTCGACCTTGCCAAGTTCGATCTCACGGTGGCCCTGACGGAGCACACCGACGAGCACGGAACCCCCGCCGGTATCCAGGGCACGCTCCTGCACCGCCTCGACCTCTACGACCCTGCGACCGCCGAGGCCCTGGTCACCGGCCTGATGCGGATCCTGGAGGCGATGGCGGACGATCCCGGCAGGCGGATCGGCACGGTCGCCGTGCCCCCGGTTGCCGTCCCGCACCCGGAGGTGCCTTGGGCGCGCGGCTCCCTTCCGCGGGACGACCCGGCCGGGGCGGCATCGGACCGCACACCCTGCACCACACCTGAGGCTCGACTGTGCGTACTCTTCGCCGAGATCCTCCGGGTCGACGAGGTCGGGCCCGACGACGGCTTCTTCGACCTCGGGGGCTGCTCGTTGCTGATCCCCCGCCTGGTCTCCGGGATCGAGAAGGCACTGGGCATCAAGGTCACCGTCCATGACGTGCTCCGGTACCCGACCGCGGCGGGGCTGCTGCGGCAGGCCGCTGCACCGGACGTCCCCGATCCGTCCGGTGTGTCGCTCCCGGACGCCCGGCCGGTGGACTCATGACGGCTCCGGCCGCAGCGGCGGCCTCCCCGCGGCTCGCGGTCATCGGCGCGGGCGCGGTCGGCGGCTTTGTCGCCGCGCACGCCCAGGCCGCCGGACTCGACACGACCCTGTGTACCCGTACCCCGCGCGCCGGGTTCGAGGTACACCGCGCCGGACGCGTGCTGCGCGTGCCGGTACGGTGCGCCACCCGGCCCGAGGATCAGCTTCCCTTTGACTGGCTGCTGTTGGCCATCAAGGCCCAGGACACCGCGGGCGCTGCGCCGTGGTTGCGGCACCTGGTCGGTCCGGGCACGGTCGTCGCCGTCCTGCAGAACGGCGTCGGCCAGGACCGGCGGGTCGCTCCGCTGGTGGCCGCCGGCACCTGCGTCCTGCCCGTGGTGCTCAACTTCTCCACCGAGCAGGTCGCACCGGGCCGGATCGTGCACCATGCCGGCGGGCAACTGGTGGTGCCCGACGGCGTGCCGGGAAGGCGGCTCGCGGCGCTGTTCCGGGGCAGCGGGCTACGGGTGACACCGGAGGCCGACTTCACCAGCGCAGCCTGGCGGAAACTGCTGGCCAATCTCGCGGCCAACCCCCTGACCGCCCTCCTTCAGCAGCGCAACCGCATCTTCGCGGACCCCGACGTCCGACGGCTCTGCGCCGGCATCCTCGATGAGGGGCTTTCCGTCGCCCGGGCCGAGGGCGCGAACCTGGGCGCCGACGACGTCTCGGCCACGCTCGCCATGTACGAACGCGCCGCCCGGGCCGACGGCGGCACCACCATGCTCTACGACCGCCTGGCCGGGCGCCCTCTGGAGCACGAGTTCATCACCGGCGAGGTGGTCGAGGCCGGCCTCCGCAACGGCATTCCGACACCGCTGAACCGCGCCCTGCTCACGATGTTGCGGGCAGTGGACCGCAGCCAACCGGCAAGGGGAAGGCAGGTATCCGATACCCCGTCCGTTCGAGCAGGACGCCCGTGACCCTCTCGTCCCGGTCAACGCCGAGGGACGGCATTCCCTCCGGTCGGCACGCGCGAGCGTCCCGGCCGGCTGATCCGCCGACGGTCCGCAACGCACACACGCGGCATGACTGGACCACCTCTCCACGCAACGGAGCGACCTGCGTCCCCGAACTCCTGCCGCATCCATGCCCCAGGGCGACAACGAACAGGATTGACTGTGACCACTGTGCATCCGCTCGTCGACACTTCCCTGCTGCCCTCGGCCACCCACGAGGAGAAGGTGATCCGCACCGCCCACGCGTTCTACGAGCACCTCATCGGCCTGTGGGCCCCCGCCATCATCGAAGCCGCCCATGAGACCGGGATATTCGCGGCGCTGGCGGACCGTCCGGTGACCGCCGACGACTTGGCCGCCTCGCTGCACGCCGACCCGCGGACCACCCGCGTGCTGCTCGACGCCCTCTACGCGTACGACGTCATCGACCGGATCCGCAGCACTGACTCCTTCCTCTACGTGTTGTCCGACGCGGCGCGGGAGTGCCTGCTGCCCGGGGGCGTCTTCAGCATCGCGGGCAAGATGGTCCACGACCGCAGGGTCGCCTGGTCCGCATGGGCCAACCTCGGCGAGGTGGTGCGCCAAGGCACCCGCACCGGCACGGAGAACGACAACCAGATATCGGAGCGGGACTACGAGTCACTCGTCGGCGGCATCAATTTCTGGGCCCCGCCCATCGTCGATGTGCTGACCGACGAGCTGCGCCGACGCGGCGCAGACGGCGGCACACCGGCCACCGTGCTCGACGTAGGCTGCGGGACCGGCCTCTACAGTCAGCTGCTGCTGCGCGCCTTCCCCGCCTGGTGCGCGATGGGCCTGGACGCCGAGAGGATCGCACCGCTGGCGGCAGCCCAGGGCCAACGACTCGGCGTGGCGGACCGGTTCCTCGTCAGGTCCGGTGACTTCTGGACCGAGGACTGGGGCACCGGCCATGACCACCTCCTCTTCGCCAACATCTTCCACCTGCTGACACCGGCCTCCGGGCAACGGTTGATGGACCTCGCCGCCCGATCCGTCTCCGCCACGGGCACGGTCGTCGTCATCGACCAGATCCTCGACGCGGAGCGGGAGGCGAAGACACCTCAGGACCGCTTCGCCCTGCTCTTCGCGGCGTCCATGGCCAACACCGGTGGCGGCGATGCGTACACGTTCCAGGATTACGACGACTGGTTCGCCGGAGCCGGAATGAAGCGCGTCGCCACCCTGGACGCGCCGATGCACCGGATCCTTCTGGCCCAACGGCTCTGATGGGCCCTCACCAGCTGTCCGCCAGGTCCACGTCACCAGCACAGTCCCCGGCCTGTTGCGGAGCGCCGGCTGTCCGTCTGAACTATGGTGCAGTGACCTCGGACACCGGGTTCCTCCCCCCGCTCAGCGATGTGCAAAGGGGAAGGGGTGGTCCCTTACTTTCCGGCACCGAAGAAGAGGTCACGTGTGGTGTCGCCGCGGGTGGCATGTGAAGCTTCCCTTGCGTCGGTGCCCCGCACCCATCGTGATGCCGTATTCGAACCGCCCCGCACGCGGATCTGCGTAGTGCGAGCCCACAACCCCGATGGTCTGCCCCGTGTCCAAGGCTTCGACGGCCAAGCTGAAGCAGTCGCCGTCGGACTTCGTGACGGCCTGTTCCTTCGCCCAGGCGCAGAACCCCTCGGCAGACCGAGGCGGATGCAGCAGGTCTCCCAACCGCTCCTCGTCGACAGCGAAGCCCATGAACGCCGTCCAGTCCTCGGGCTCGATACCGCGCAGACGAACCCGCTTGCCAGTCCAGAACGAGGTCATCCCCTATTCGATCACGAGCAAGACGCGATGCACACGCCAGCCGGACCCTGCCTGAACCGCTTTGTCATACCGGCGGGGCAAGATCAACCTGGAACGCAGTGGAGCCACGAAACGCTGGTGCGCTGGTGCCCAAAGAAGCGCGTACAAACAGTCAAGGCAGCCCCGGGCACCGGCTGCTCCCCGCACCCGCGGGGATGGCCCTCGTGAAGCAATACCGAAGGTCCGCGCCACCAGAGGAACAGGGGAACGAAGACTCTGACGAGTAGCCGAAGCGGCTAAAGGGTGTTTGCCGTCGGTCAACGCACCACGCTGTCCGTCGCCGATGGCACCTCCTCTTGCGGCCGCCGAGCCCTCGGGCAGCGCCGGATCCACATCCACAGGGCCAGCAGGAGGCAAGCCGCCAGGCAGCCGGCTCCCGCCGCGGCCAGGGGCCAGTTGTCTCCCGTCGCCGCGGTGCTGCCGGGGTCGGCGGCGGGGCCCGCGGCGACCATGCCCAGCCCGGCCGCGACGGTGATGACCGTCTTGGTCAAGCCGGATGCCTCACCGGCGCGTTCAGGCCGGATGACACCCTGGGTAGCGGTGAGCGTCAGGGCATTGCCGACACCCAGCGCCGCCCCGCTGGCGGTGACCGCAGCGAGATACGACGGCAGTGCGGAGACGAACGCGCCGCCCAGCAGGACCACCGCGCCGGCTCCCAGGCTCGTCGCCATCACCGGCACTGCGCGTACGCTGGTCACCCGGCCCGCGAAGGGCCCTGCGGCGGCCATTGCCGCCGCAGGCGCAACGAAGGCCACCCCGGCCATCAACGGCGTCAGCTGCTGCCCCTCTTGGAGGGAGAGCGGTACGACGAAGAGGAACACCACTGTCGCGGCGTTGGCCACCGCGCCCGCCGCGGTCAACGCCACGAAGGCACCGTTTCGGAACAACGCGGGGGCGATCAGCGGATCGGCCGTGCGCAGTTCGATCCGTACGAAGGCCGCCAGCGCCACCGCCACCAGGCACAGCGCGCCGAGGTCGGCGGGGGAGGTCCAGCCCCATACCGGGCCACGGTCGATGAAGAGGGCCAGGGCCGCGATGGTGGCGGTCCCGGTGGCCAGCCCCGGCCAGTCGACGCGCCCGGAGACCGTGGTGTCCCGCGACTCCTGGGCCCGGCGGGCGCAGATCGCAGCCACCACGCCCAGCGGCACGTTGAGCCAGAACACTGCCCGCCACGACACCATTTGGGTCAGGGCGCCCCCAACGAAGGGACCGCAGGCGGTGGCCAGTCCGCCGATGCCCAGGGCCCACCCTGTGGCCCGGCCGCGCACGGCGGGCGGAAAGACGTTCGTCAGGAGCGCCAGTCCGGCCGGCATGATCAACGCGCCGCCCGCGCCCTGTACCACGCGGGCCACCACCAACACCGGCAGCGAGGGCGCCAGTGCGCACCACAGCGACGCCAGTCCGAACAGCGTCAGTCCCGCGACCAGTAGGCGGCGCCGGCCGAACAGGTCGCTCATCCGGCCCGCGCCCAACATGAGTGTGCCGCACGACAGGAGGTATGCGCTGACCGCCCACTGCAACTGTCCGGTCGGTACGCCGAGTTCATCCTTGATGTGCGGCAGGGCCAGGTTCAAGGCGAACGAGTCGAGCTGGATGCAGAAGACACCCAACGCGACCGAGACCAGCGCCCAGCGGGCTCCGCTTCGCCCCTCGACTTCCCACACAGTCACAGCACTCCCTTTCCGCCGCCTCGCCTGGCGGCGGCGTCGTCTCACGAACGTCTCTGGTTGCAGGGGGTGGGGGGGATTGCTTGCGCCGGAAGGGGCTGCGCTCAGGAGGGCCGGCCCGAGAAGGAACAAGGGCTTCAAGCCGTGCACGGAACCTGCGCGGAAACTCACCGAAGCTCGGGGCGCCGAAGACGCCAGAACACGAAAGCGGGGGTGGCCTCGGGCAGTGAATGCCCCGGTCGCCAGCCTCCCGGCTCAGTGAGGTGATTTCACCGTACACCAGACCCTGTGCGGTGTCACGACCCACCGCCGTCCGGAAGGATCCAGCCACCAACGACTGGCGACGGAAGAGCGAATACGTCCCGATTCCAGCACTCAGCGTTCCGTTCGGAACCGGTGATTCAGCGGGACTCCCGCGGTCGGGCAGGGCTCCGGAGCGAACCGTTAATCGCCACGTGATCGACTGACTCAAAACCTGCTTTATCGAGCTGCTCGGCAATCCGTACGGTGGTTCCGTAAGTCGCCAAAGGAACGTCTGTGCGGACATCGTGGGGCTCGCTACAGCGTGACCACGATGCAGCTTCCGCCGCCTGCCCACCCCCATACCTGGTTGGTGCCATGCCGTTCGAAGTGACATCCTCTCTCGCCATTCCGAAGACGACTTCACCGCCTTCGCGCAGAAGGCGTTACAAAACCGAGATAGCGTTTGTCTCTCCAGTCTCCGACCGCCATACCTTCGAAGAGCACAGCCACTGTTTCCTGGGTATCAGCCTGGAGAACAGCAACTTCCGCCCGATCAAGGTACGCAGCATGGTCGAGTGGATATCCCGAAGATTCTCACGGTGTACCGTACTCGTCGGCGACAGCATTCATCGCATCACCCTGGAGTCCACCCGCGGCCTATGTCCTCCGGAAGCCCTGACCGAAGCACTACGCCTGGGGCGTGAATTCATCGACGAACAGGCCCATATTTTCGATGATTTCCGGGACCGGACGGACTTCACCTTCATCAACTGTAGCGAGGTCCAGACCTCGGACGCCTACCAGAGCTATCACCGGTCCCTGCGGGATTACTTCATCCAGGATGCCGATTTTTGCACCTCCGTAGAGGCGTTCGGTCGCCGCTACCACAGCAAGCACTCCAACGGCGCCTCGGAAGCGGAACTGGAACGGCGTATCCAGATGTCCTCGGACTACTTCCTCGAAGAGTTCGCCATATTCTGCTGCCTCAAAGAACGCGGCCTGCCAGTCATGCTCTATCCAGGATCGTTCAGCACGCTCTCCGAAATCGCCGCGGGCGAGCACGAGGGAGCGCCAAAAGAACTACGCGACCTGATCGTGGTGTCCCTTAAACTCCAAGGACGGTGACCGTGTCCGCAGCACGCTCTGCCGACGTGCCCGAGATCCGGCGCGGCCGGATCTACCAGGACGTCTACCGCAAACGCGTCGACACCCAGCTGGTGACTTCCACGGCTGCGCTGGAGCGCGCCCGCATCGAGGGCGACTGCCTCATCTTCGAGGGGGACGACCAGGCATGGAAACGGGCCCTGGGTGATGGGCTGTTCCTCCTGGCCATTCCACCGGAGCTGGGCGTCCGGGGCGGCGACGCATTCTCCGCCCAGTTCTACCAGGGTGCTTCCGCGCCGCCCTACGGGCGTTACCGTGAGCTGACCTCGGAACATTTCGGTGACGCATTACTCGGGTTCCATCAACGGACCAATCAGATCGAACAGTTCCTACTGGAGCGGCGCTTCTGGGAGCGTTGCTATCCCCCCGAGATAGCCGAACTCGGCGAGGAACTCACCCATCTGTCGCGCCAGGTTATCCGCTCGGTTCTCTGCTATGCCGGCATCCCTGAGAAGGACTGGGAACAGGCCACGGGCGGCTGCACCGAGGCGGCCGGCTCGTATCACCTCACCTTCAACCACTACCGTCCCGCCCACGACGCCGACGGCCTCAACTCCCATAAGGACGACGGATTCATCACCCTCCTGCGGGCCACAGCTCCCGGGCTGGAAGTCAGCCGCGCCGACCGGTGGGAAGCGGTGGTGCCCGAACCCGGTTACTTCATCATCAACTTCGGTCTTTCGATGGAGATCCTGACCGCGCACTGCGCTGCTCCGGTGACGGCGATCATGCACCGGGTGGCGCGACAGACCACGGACCGCTCCACGTTCGGGCACTTCAGCTCCAGCAACTGCGCGCCTGGATCGGATGAGGGAATCTACCGCTATCTTCCGGGTATCGGCCTGGACCGCGTCTGCGGCTCCCGTGAACTCATCGACGAGAACGACTCCGAAATATACGAAGGCACCGTGAACCCGGAAGGGCGCACCCCGTGACTCAACGACCCATGGCTCTTGAGCGCGCCCAGGAAACCGCGGAGGGGATTGCCTTCGAAAGGGCCTACGGCCTTCCGCGAGCACTACGCGATGGGTGCTTTCTGCTGGAGATCCCCCCAGAAATCGACCTCACCCCGGGAATCGAGCTCTCCCGGCAATTCTACCGGCCGTTGCAGGACGGTCCTGAGGAAACCCGGCCCTACCGAGGGTTCCGCGACCTGGAGGGCATCTATTTCGACCGGGAGCACTTCCAGACCGAACACCTCCTCATTGACGGCCCGGCCCGCCGGCAGCATTTTCCTCCCGACGTCATGGCCATGACCGACCGCATGCACGGCCTGGCCGTCCACGTCCTGCGCACCGTTCTCACCCACCTCGGCGTCCCCGGCCACCTGTGGCCCACCCTCACCGGCAACGCTGTCGAAGGCGGCGGAATCCAGTGGTTCGCCGCCAACCACTACCGCCCCGAGCGCGCCCAACTCGGCTGCGCCCCGCACAAGGACACCGGCTTCGTCACCGTCCTCTACATCGAACAGGAGGGCCTTGAGGTCCGTGTGGACGGCGGCTGGACCCCGATCGAGCCGGTCCCTGGCTACTTCGTCGTGAACTTCGGCGCGGCCTTCGAACTACTCACCCGGCGACTTGCCACCCCCGTCCAGGCAATCCTGCACCGGGTGCAGCACTGCACTCCCTCCGGCGACGCCGACCGGTTCTCCTTCGCCGCCTTCGTCAACCCGCCCGCCGACGGATTGCTCTACCAAGTGCACGCCGACGGCGCGGCGGCCGCAGCCCGCAGCTCCAAGGAATTCCTGCGCGAATTCAACGAGAAGACCTGGTCGGACCAGTACGAGGACTTCGGTATCTCGGGAGCGACCGCATGACCCGCTGCCCCGTCCCACCGCGCGCCGGGAGCGACGCGCCGCCCACCACCCGCCGCCAGGCGTTCCCCGCACGATTCCGTGCCTGGGGTCTGCGCACACTCGGCCGCTGCCGGCTGCCACGCCACATCGCGGCACGGTTTCCCGCAGTTCTCGCGCACCACCGCGGCCCGAACCTGTTCACCGGGCACGCCAAAGCCTTCCACCGGGCGACGGTCGTCCACGGCCAGAGCGCCTCGGCCTACTTCCGCGCCTCGGGCATCAGCGCCTGCGCCGAAGCCAACGGAGGAATCTGCACATTCCGTATGGGGCGGCGCACCGCCCTCTACCAGATCACCAATTCCCCGCTGACGGACGACGACGCGCTGGCGCCCTCCACCGACGCCAACCGTGAGCTGTTCGGCGACTTCATCGGCTCCCAGCCCAACGACCACCCCTGCCGCCCGGTCAAGCGTGCGGCGGTGGAACGCACTCTGGGGAATGCGACATTCATCGGTCAACTGGAGCCCGCGGTAGAGAAGTACGCGGCGGAGTACTTCCGCAGCGTGGCCGGGCGGGAATTGCCTCTCGACGACTTCGCCCTGGGGCTGGTGACCCACGTGGACAGCTTTCTGCCCGGGGTCCTCGACCTCACGCAGAAACCGCTGTCGGAGTATCTCTCCTCGACGCGCTACGGGCGAGTGATGCGCGACCTCTTCGAGCTGGCCTCCGACGTGATCAGCAAGATCAACCGGGAGGCGATGCGGGAGGTCGACATGGTCGCCCCCTTCGTCCGCGACCTGCTCGACAGTAACGCCGAGGCCCTGGCCCACGCCCCCGAAACCAACGTGATCCGCAGGCACTTCTCGGTCTGGGAGCTTCCCGTCTCGCCCGCAGGCTTCGCCCGCCTGACAACCGCCCAGCTCAAGGAACTGGGCACCATCATCGTGGCGACCTACGACACCACCGCCCTCAGCCTCCAATGGGCACTGGCGTACCTGGAGACCTCACCGGAGCACAGGCGCAGCGTCATCGCCGCGGCACGCGACGGCGGAGGCCCCGGGCCCTCGGTGATTGACCTGGCGGTCCTGGAGGCCGTACGGCTGGGCGGCAGCAACCCGGCCGCACTGTGGCGGCGTACGACCCGGCCGTTCACACTGGAGCACCGCGGCCGGTCGGTGACCGTACCGGCGAGCACCATGCTCTGGCTCGACCGCCGGCAGGCGAACCAGGACCCACGGATCTTCCCCGCCCCTGACCGCTTCGATCCCGACAACATCCGCGCGATCTTCAAGTCCGGACGCGAAACGGTGTCGTCGGTGCTCTCCCGCAACCGTTACGAGATCAACTCCTTCAGCATGGTCAACTCCCGGCGCAACCCCCGGAAGTGCCCCGGGCGCCTCTTCTCCGTGCGGATGCAGTCCATGCTCCTGGCCGAGCTGTACGCACAGTACGAGGTCACGGCGGACGGCATTGACCTGAGGCTGAAGGACCACTCGTCCATGCCACGCCCCGCGCACCCCGGGACCGTCCTGCTCACCCCGTCCGCCGGCCCGGCGAGTACGGCGCACGAGCCACCGAAGGAGAAGACCCCGTGACCGCACCACGTCCCGACTCCGCGACGCTCCGGGCGCCGGTCGTCCTCCCGGCCATGCCCACCGAGCACGAAGCCTCGACGACCTACCCACCGGTCGAGCTGGAACGCGCCCGAGTCGCCAGCGAACGCCTGGTCTTCGACCGGCCCGACGGCTTCGACCGAGCCCTGGCCCAAGGCTTCTTCCTCGTGGCCATCCCCGAGGAGCTCGACACCACCGCAGGGGACCACTTCGCGGCCCACTTCCACGAACGCCGCCAAGGCGACGGCGACCCCCTGGACCCCTTCCGCGGCTACCGCGACATCGACGTACCCGGCACATATCAGGGCCACTTCGACCGCGAACACGACCAGTGGGAAAACTTCTACATCGAACAGGCCAACTGGGGGCTCCTCCCGGACGCCGTCGCTCAGCTAGGCCACCAGATGACCGACCTGGGCGTCACGGTGCTGCACAGCCTGCTCGCCCACCTGGACCTTCCCGAGCGCGACTGGGCGGAGGTGACCGGCGGACTGAGCGACTACCGCGGCCACCACCTGCTCGCCTTCAACCACTTCCGGCCCGAGAAGGCGGTGCGCGGCTCGAAGTTCCACCGTGACTCGGGATGGGTGACGGTACTGCGCTCGACCGACCCGGGACTGCTCGCCCTCATCGACGGCACACTCTGGGCGGTCAACCCGGAGCCGGGCCACTTCATCGTCAACTTCGGCAGCTCGCTCGAAGTGCTCACCGAGCGCCTGCCACACCCCGTACGAGCCAACGTCCACGGCGTGGCATCCACCGAACGCGCACCCGGGCAGGCCCACCGCACCTCCTACGTGACGTTCCTCGACTCCGGCCTCGACAGCACCGTGTACCGCTACGAGAACGGTGTGCCGCGCCCCCTCCAGCCGCACTCCGAATTCGCGATGCAGGAGGTTAACCGCACCTACGACGACGACTCCCACCTCTGATCCGGCCACCATCCCACCCCGGTATACCCCTTAGCCATACGAAAGGTCCCGCATGACGACCACCACTGCCGTTCAGGGCCCACCCCTGAACCTTCCCATCGCCCAGCTCACCGATAGCGCCGTGGACTTCGCAGCTCCCGACGGCTGGGAGCAAGCCCTCCGCCTGGGCGCCTTCCTCCTCCCCGTCCCCGCCGACCTCGACGCCGAGCCGGGGCTCCGCCTCTGCCGCAACTTCTACCTGGACCCCGACGGGGGCCCCGACGACCGCTACCGAGGGCACCGGACACGGGAACACGCCGCGTCCAAGCTCGGCTACGAGGACAGGCCCGACCAGGTCGAACAGCTCCAGATTGAAAGCATCCACTGGGACAAGTACTTCCCCGAGGACGTGATCGGCCTGCTCCAGCGGATGCGTGAACTCACCCTCAGCGCCCTCAACAGCTGCCTCGCGGCCTCAGGCGTACCGGAGCGGGACTGGGACACCGTCACCGGCGGCGCCCGCCAGGAGACCGGCTGGTGCTACACCACCGTCAACCACTACCGGGCCGGCCTCAGCCGCGACCACGGCATCGTCGAGCACACCGACAGCGGCTTCATCACTGTGATCTACGCCGACCAGCAGGGCTACGAAATCCTGGACGGCGAGCGCTGGCGACCGGTGGAAGTGCCACCGCGGCACTTCGTGGTGAACCTCGGCGACGCCGCCGAGGTCCTCACGGCACACCTGCCCCGTGCAGCGGGCGCGGTCATTCACCGGGTCCCGCCCCGCCCAGCCCCGGTGGCGAACGGCGACCGCTCCTCGTTCACGGTCTATATGGGCCCACGCATGGACATGATGCTGTACCAGTACGGGACCGACGGCGTGCTCGGCGAGTACCAGGGCTTCCGGGACTACTCCGTGGAGAAGTCAAAGAAGCTCGGATACGAATTCCACTCCCGGATCTGATCCGTCATGACGAATACAAACGGACACGCATGGCAGAAGGCGCAACTGAGGCCACGGGACGGAACACTCGTCTTCGACCAGGAGAACGGAATCGAACGGGCGCTGAAGGACGGATTCTTCTACGTGCAGCAGCCTCCAGACATGGAAATGACGGCCGGCGACCACTTCGCCCGCAGCTTCTACCTGCCCACCACACCCGGCGGTGACGACGACCCCTACCACGGCTTCGCTCTCTGGACGGCCGAACAACTGGGCCCGCACCAGGGCTATTTCCGACGCCAGGCCGACCAGACCGAGCAGTTCTTCCTGGAAAGCACCTGGTGGGACACGGTCTACCCCAAGGAACTTGCACAACAGGCCGCAAACATGAGGGACTTCGCCCTTGCCATCCTGCGCGGAGTGCTCAACTACCTCGACCTGCCCCCCGAGCTCTGGGACCAGGCAACCGGCCGCGCCCTCACCCGACAAGGTACGCACACCCTGACCTTCAACCACTTCCGGCCCGAGGTGAAATCCCGCGGCCTGAACATTCACAAGGACTCCGGCTGGGTGACCGTCCTGCGCTCAATCGAGCCCGGCCTGGAGGTTGAAAGTAACGGCGAGTGGCGACCGATCGACCCGGAACCGGGCGAGTTCATCGTCAACTTCGGCTGCGCGATGGAAATCCTCACGCGGAACACGGCCACCCCGGTTGCGGCCGTGGCCCACCGCGTGGTCGAACAGCGTAAAGCCAGGCCGGACCAACACGACCGCTTCTCGTACGCACTCTTCGTCGACAGCAGCCTCGACGAGACCGTGGTTCCCGGCCTCTTCCGCTACGAACCGGGAACCGGCCTGGAACTGGAAGCGAAGTTCGACACCTTCCTCAATGACATCCTCCATAACACCTACCAGCAGCACACCACCGGCCTGTACTGAAACCGAATCCCCACACCGCCTTTCCGACCGGTGGCCACGCACCCTCACCCCCGCCGGAGCCACCGCACGCGCGTCGCCACCGCCGCCCTTCCAGCGCTGTCGAGAACGGCGAGCCGGAGCACAGCAAGACCGCGTTGAACGCCACGCGTCAGGCCCACCCCCGAACGCAGGAACCCCCGCCGGAGCAGCCGACGGGGGTTCCTCACCTCTCACCGGCGTCTCACAGACTGTGTGGACGCCCCCGGGACTCAGAGTTCCGACATGACCTTGGGAGCCACTCCCTGCTTCGGCTGGACGCTCCAGGACACGGGCTACGACCTGTGCCATGTGGTACCGCGGCCCACTCGCTAGCACCACGTACCACTCATCAAGATCCGGACCAGGTGCGGACCAAATCAGCCTGGCACTCGACGTTTCCACTCTTTGTCGCAGGTCAGGAACGAGGTCAGGCGTGCACCACAAGAAGACGAAGAACCTGTTTTGGTCTCGTACTCGGCCAAGAAGCTCGGCTTCTTCTAGGGGCACGAGAAAAGGCGCCTGACCTGGGCTTTTGTCCGCCAGGCGCCTTCCGACCCGTCCGATTGGTCACGCGACGCAGACGAAGACGGCATCTACCGCGGGACCCGGACGGCACGTAGCAACCGGTGGACACCGGGACGGGACAGCAGGCGACTTCGTCCTCACCCTGGCCCCGGTCTGCCGCGCCACCGGCCGCCGACCCCATCCACCGACGCCCGGAGCAGCCCGCCGCCGTCCTGCCCGAAGCCCCGCCCGAGCCGGCCCCTTCTTGTGCGGCACTGCTCGCCGTTCCCGGCCTCGCACGTCGTACAGGGCGTTTGCGGGACTTCCACGACGACCGCCCAGTCCCGCTCCCAGCACCTGCGAGCGGAGGCGGCGTTGGACTCCCAGCCGAACCCGATGCCCTTCATGGCCTCGGGGTAGCTGGTGGCCTCCATCCCGCGGGCCTCAACCCACTCTGCATCCCGGGCCAGCTTGATGCGCGGCCACAGCGTCGGGATGATCGCCAGGCCGCAGTACGCCTCGCGGTCGCTGTCGCGCGCCCCGGTTTCGCCGATGTCCCGGAAGACCTTGGCGAGCGCACCGGCGCCGTCGGTCACACCGGCGAGGAACTCGCCACCGCCATGGGCGACCGGCGCCAGTTCGCGGCCAGCACCGCCCAATGGCTGCAGGACACGCACCGTCCGGCAACGCTGATGAGCTTGTTGAACTTGGCTCTGTCCGCCGTTCCGTGCCCCTCGTGCGCGTTGCGGCGTGGTCGGGTCGCCGCACATGCAATTCGCTCGTCCTTGGTTGATAGACAATCACCATGACGTACTACGCAGACCTGACCCCGTACACGTATGACAGGGACAGTTGGGACCCAGAAGCGTCAAGCCGCTGGCGAGGCGTCCAGCTGTTGAACGTTGGGTGGCTCAGCCGCAGCAAGAACTACTCAAAAGGGGTGCCGTCGCCAGAGTTGGTAGACGCGCTGCAGCGTATGACTCAGACGCATCGGGCCCAGCAGACGCGCGGCTATCACGTCTGCCCTTGGTGTGCCTCGAGACTCCTCGGACCGCGTGGTGACAGTCCACGGGGTAGTTCAGAGATACGCGTCATGGGGAATGGCATCGCCTACGCTGCTCCTGAGCTGGTTGCTCACTATGTCGAAGCCCACGGCTACTTGCCGCCGACCGACTTCGTACATGCTGTGCTGTCGCCCGGTGCCTTCTCCTGACCCCAGCTCTCATGGCTGGGTGAGGATGAGGATCCGGAGGAGTTCGAGCGAGGCCCGGCCATACATGGATCTCGTGAGCGTTTTCACCCGGCTCACGTGTCCCTCGGCGACACCGGAACTCCACGGGAGAGGATGCCTCCAGGGCATTCGGGCTCGCGCGAGCCAAAGGCTACGACCTGGTTCGACGCGGGGAGTTCCCCTGCCGAGTCCTGCGCCTGGGCCACAGAACCCGCGTCGTCACCGCATCCTTGCTGCGCGTACTCGAAAGCGGAGAGCCTGAGTACAACGCTCCCCCGCCGGCCTCTGCACACCGCCGTAGACCGCTGTGCACCGTCACGCCTATGACGCAGCTTGGGAGTCAGAGCCGACAAGGTGGAAGCCTGCTCGGGCAGCGCCCCTATCGCCAAGCCCAGGGCGGCATTGGCTCGTCGATCGCCGCCGCGGTCGAGGCGGTGGTGATGCTGCCTGCTCCACAGCTCCTCTCGCGCCGTCGCCGCTCTCATGATCTTCGAATTGCGCGCAAGTCCTGACTAAGGCCGGGTTCTTCAGACCGGCCAGTTGCTCGCGCAGGTCCGGATCGGCGGTGGTCAGGACAGCCTCGAGCTGATTGATCGCCTGCGTGCGAGCCTTGACAGCGGAATCCTTGGCCAGTTTGAACAGACGGGCACACTGCACCGGCCCATCCCCAGCCTTGGCCTGTGAGCGAGCGCGGCCACTCAGCACCGCCCGCGCCGCCTCCTGCGCATCCACCGGATCCGACGCACCCCGCCGTCGACGAACCGAACGATCAGGCCGGTTCACCTCGAACACCTCGACCCGGCAGGCCAGCAAGTAGCGGGAGAGAGCAGCTCCGTAGCTGCCGGACCCTTCCACCCCGGCCCTGCACACCGTACCCAGCCGGCTGGCCCACTTCCAGAGTTCGCGATAGCCCCCCGCCGTGGCGGGAGAGGGCGCGGAGTCCATGACCGCCCCTGGCATGGAGAGCACGGCGGCCACATGAACATCCCAGTGGGTGTCCACACCTAGGACCACCTCATCCACAACAGGTGGTCGGGTTCTGCAACCGGGCGGCACCGTGCTCATCTCCAAGATCCGCCTTGTACGCGGCATCGGGCACATTCTCGACGTGCTCGACGTCCTTCACCGCGACCAGGTGGCGCTGCGCATCCACGACGGCGCGTGCCTCTCGTGCAGATCACCGTCGCACGAGAGGCTTGACCCGTTGGCTTCGTTGTCCTCTAGGAACAGCTTTTATCGACGGGCGAACTCAGGGGAGCTGCACGCTCAACGCGTAGAGACGTGTCGTCTGTTCGCTGTTGGTGTTGTCGTCCGACACGAGGTACAGCGGACGTCGGCCCTTGTGCGAGCCAGTGGTCCAGTCGTTGCGAGTGCCGGCGGTGACCTGGAAAGCCGACGGTCTGCCTCGTCCGTCGCAGGCCAGGTGAATGTTGCTGGTCAGTCCGCCGCGGGAGCGTCCAAGTCCGCGTTCCTCGAGCCCTCTTTGGCCGCAGTGTGCTGGTGAGCCCGTGCGATCGTCGAATCGATCGCGACCAGCCAGTCCACTTCTGCCCGCGTCCGGGCGGCAGCGAAGAGGCGGTCGAAGGTGCCGTCGGCGGCCCAGCGGGCGAAGCGTCCGTGAACGGTCTGCCAAGGGCCGAAGCGTTCGGGCAGGTCTCGGCTGCACGTCCATATCGCGCGGTTGGACCGACAACTCATGCCGCGATGGCGTCGGCGCATACCCGTGCTCCGGAAGGCAGTTGCCTCGGCACGGTCGGTGCAACGCCAGGTGGCGCCGCGAGACTATCTGGGGTCACGCATCTATCTCCTGCGCCTGGCTGAGAGCGTCCAGTGCCTCCTGGTCTGGGCAGCGGCTGACGAGCGGGCGCTCGCCGGGTCGGATATCGACCGCCCCTCAGACCTGGATCGGTCTGGGGTGGCCAGCCGGTGGGCGCGCCTCTTCTGGGGAAGCACCTCGTCGCGCGATGTGAGGTGGGTATGTCACGTCACCGGTGATCGCTGTCGCGGACGCCGCTCCCGTCGTGCGCGACGTCACCTCGGTCACGACGTACGCGTGGTGGGTGCAGCTGGCCGAGAAGCCGCTCCCCGCGCCACTGACCGAACGGGATTGGGCTGTCTTGCCGCTTGGCCTGCAGCCAGGTCTTTCAGCCCTGGAAGCCCTCCTCTACGACAGCGAACCCGTGGGCCCGATCCTCTGCTGACCTCGGCACCGACGGCTCTACGCGCCGGTGGCCGCGGAGTACCAGCACAGCCTGATGGGTGAGCGGCTGGGTGTTCGGGGGCGGGATCTTTCCTGTCCGGTCGACGCTCGGCATCGCTGCGGCTGCGATGGTCGACTGTGGCCATGACCTTCGGCTACGAGCTGGCCCAACTGCGGTAGTCGGACCGCGTCGGGTACGGCAGTGGAGCCGCCTGGGCACCAGCAGTGGCGTCATCATGCGCATCAACCTGGCGGATCGAAACGGATGTCGTGCCACGCCCTCGTGCACATTGCTCGGTTGCCCTCGAAGCTCGTCCGTTGCTGCCGGGCCACGGGGCACCCGTCGAGCGTCTGCAGCAGGTCAGCGTGCGGTGCGGGTGTACGGCCGGGACATACCGTCGCGCCGGGCAGTGGCCGACGGTGACGTCCGGTCGGTTCAGCGGATGAAGTCGACCTCTGGGTAGTGGCGCGAGGGGCCGTCGAGCAGGCTGCTGTGCTGGTGGCGCAGATGCTTGTCGAAGAAGGCGGCGACGTAGGTGCGTTGGACCTCGATGGAGCGGTTGGGGTCGATCGTGCCGAGTGCCTGCTGCATTACTTCCGGGGTCATCCCGAATGCGCCCGGCGCCTGGGGGAAAAGGACCTGGTTGTCGACGAAGGAGTTGTGCCCGGAGCCGCGCAGCTTCAGGTCGAGCCGCTCTCCGTGCAGGTTTTCCCAGAGCCGCGCCCAGCTCGGGTCGGTGTTGCGGTTGTGGTGCTCGGAACTGAACAGCATGTAAGGGCGGTCGAGCCGCTGGTGTTCCGACCGGCCGAAGAGCTGACCGTCCAGGTTCACGCCGGCGTCGATCCTGTGGTCCGCGTGCATGGCGGCGGCCACTGATCCGCCGCCGAGGGAAGCGCCGAACATCCCGACGTGTTTCGTGCTCACGGCCTGGGTCAGTCCGTGGGGGAGCGGCTTGTGTTCCACGTCCGGGTTGTGGCCACGGGCGATCTCGGCCAGCTGGTTGATGACGAAGTGGCTGTCCGCCGCCCGGACGTCGATCAAGTCGCGCGATTTGGTGCCTGGCGGCAGCATGCTCACCTCATGTCGCCCGCCAGGGAACACCACATCGCCGGTGTCGTGGGTGTGGTCGATGGTGACGACCAAGTAGCCGCGGCTGGCCAGGTCCTGAACCAGTGCCGTGCCCGTCGCACGGTTCCCACGCCCTCCGGGCGAGTACAGCAGCACCGGCAGCTTGCCGTCCTTGCGGGCGACCGGGGCGCCGGTGTGCCCGGCCGTGGTGGGCAGGGTCACCCCGCCCGGCAGCACCTGCTGGCTGTTGGGGAGGAGTGCGGCGGGGTACTGGCTCGTGTGTGTCGCCGGGTACCACAGCGAGACCATCAGCTCGCGTTGCTGTCCGGGCACCCACGGATCCATGCGGGACGAGTCGCGCAGGTGGAGGTCGACCGTCCCGACGCGATGGCGACCGGTCGGAGCAGGGAGAGTCAGCTGGCCCGGGGCTTGGGGCGGTTCCACGGCCGCTTCCGTGTCCGCGGACGCCGCTGTGTCCAAGGCCGCCGCCGCGGCCATGGGCGCATGGGCGGTCTTCTCCGCGGCGGTGGCCGGCGCGATCCCCGCGCCCAGGGCGAGGGTCAGTAGTCCTGTGGTGCCGGCGACCCGGGTGCGCAACCGGCTGTGGCGCCTTCGTGCGTGCTTCATGGGCAGCCCCCCTCCATGGTGGTGATCGCCACGTGATCAGCGATCGGCTGGCGGTCATCGTATATGCAGTTTTGCCATGGCCCAGCCAACCCACTTGATAGTGCCGGGAGTTATCCACGGCGGTGGGTGAGGTGAGCGCTCATGACGCGTCCGGAATTGCGCGGTGTCGGCTTCGTACACCGTCCGTCGCCGGGCCCCTGTGACCTGCCTTTTGCGCTGGACCCCAATGCGCTGGGCACTGTCTGTCGGCGCTGGTGGTGCATGCCACCGAGTTGAGCAACGTGGAGTGTCCGTGCGGGATGCGCGAAGGGGAAATCCCCTGGTGCGGCCGGTGGCAGTTGTCAGCGCCGGGCCGCTCGGCATCCCCGGGCAACCAGTTGCAGCAGCAAGGCCCAAGCCGGGGGAGGCCGGACGTGCACGACCGTTTCGTTGCCTCAGTGCGTTGACTGAAGGAGCGTCAGTCCCGGCCAGCACGCCTCTGTGAAAGGTGGCTGGTTCACGCCATCGCATGATGGTGGCCATCGGATCCAGGTTTGCTTCGACTTTGCTCACCGTTTTCACTGAGTGCGTTTATTACGCGGCAGTTCGTAACTGCCGACCGGGACGACCGCCCCCTGTGGAATTGCGCATTTCCCCGGGAAGGGGCAGTTTCGGTGGCCGCCTTCGGCGCAATCGCGACTGTGCGTGAGGAATCGAATGCAGACGGGGAACGAAGGGGCAAACGACCCTGTCGGCTGTTGCGTGGGAAATTCCGCACGCCGGGACGATGTCGAGACCGCGTAAGCGGCCGCTTTTCAGGGCGAGTTGAGCCAAGTGCCGTATGGGACGGCATGGAGGGCACAGAACGAACACCCTTGTGATTATCCTGTGTTCCCAGTATTCATACTGGTTGAGTTGCCGCACGGCCATTCCCCACACGCCGAGAGGACGCTGTCCTGCACGCCGTTGCCCGCGCACCCCGTCCGCACCGCACCCGACGCCGCGCCGACATGCCCATGCTCGGAGGCGTCCGCCCACCGATCGCCGCACTGCTCTGCGGCCTGCTGGCAGTTTCCGCGTTGACCGCTCTCGGTCTCGGTACCGTTCACGAACAGGAGGTGCCCCAGGCCCTGAGCGACGCGGAACGCCAGATCGCCCAGGATGCCGCCGACTCGGTCGGGACCTCCATCAACGCAAGTGCCAGGGCCGTGCGCCGCTCTGCGGCGTCGGCCACACCCCCCGGCAGCAGCAAACCGGCGACAGTTCTGCGGTCCCTTCTCCCGACCGGGCACCCTGCGGCGGGCGGTGTGCTGCTCGACCCGCGCACCGGCAAACCGCTGGCGGCCAGTGGGGAGAAGGTGCCGCTGACCGGGGTGGATGCGAAGGATCTGGCGCGGCCCGATACCGGCAACATCGCGCCCCGGGTGGTCGCTTCCGGCACTGGCGCACCGCGGCTGTTGCTCTTCGCCCGGGTGAGCGTCCCCGTTGCGGACCGCAAGCAGGACGAGAACCAGGATCAGGCGGGGGACCTGAGAGGGGATCAGGACGCGGAGGAACGCGGACTCCTGTTTGTCGTCTCCGAAAAGGTCGCTGCTCCAGCGGTGTACGGAGCGGGGCGCACCGGGCAACTGGTGGACCGGAACGGCAAGGTGTGTGCTTCCGCCCCCACCACCGGCGCGGCCCTGGCGGCCGCTACCGGCCACCGCGCGCTGCCTGCCGCTGCGGCGAACGCCGCGAACACCAGCGTTCACACCGGCGACGTCTCGGGCAGCGTGCTCGGTGACGGTCGCCACGGGCTGCGCAGGGTCACGGGGTGGGCCTCGGTCGTCTCGGAGGACGGCAAGGACGACGCCTCCGGCCTGGGACTGACCGTCCTGACGGCCCGGGAGGTGCCTCCGGCGAAGGCGGGAGCCGACCACATGTGGTTCGCCCTGGTGGCCGCGGGTGCGCTGGTGGTGATCGCCGTGCTGGTCACCCTGGTGCTGTGGGGCACGATGCAGCGTCCGCTGCTGCGGCTGCATCTGTCCGCCGCACGGCTGGCCAGGGGTGTCGGCGAAGTGCCGGAGGAGCGTGCGGAGTTGGCGCGGCCGGTGCCGGTTCTCGGGTTCGGCGAGCCCGGCAGGGCCGGCCGGGCGCTGGAGTCGATCCGCCGCCAACTGCTCGGCGAGACGGGGCCGGAGCCGGAGCAGGAGGTGCGGCGCCGTCCCGGTGTCCGGGCGCTGGTGCTCGTCTGCGCTCTCGTGATCGCCGCGTGGGGGGTGCCGCTGCTGTTCCTGCTCAACCGGGTACCGGCGGCCAAGGCCGTACCGGCAGCCGCCGTCGCCGATCAGCAGGCACGCACCGAGGCCGCCGCCGACCGGGTGCAGCGGTCCCTCGGCGGGAGCCGCACCGACCTCGCGGCGGCGGCGTCGGCCCTCTCCGGTGCGTCACGCGACCGGGCGGCGGAGGTGCTGCGGCGCGAACGCGCCGACCACCCCACGTTCCGGTCGCTGTATGTGCTGGACCGCACCGGTGCCCTCGTGCAGCAGGTGGGCGAGCAGCCGGTGCGCACCCAAGTCCCGCCAACCGGCGGGGGAATCACCCAGGTCAACACGTCGGGCAAGATCCCGGCGATCGCCGCCTACGCCCGGATCCCGGCGCCCGGGAAGGCCAAGGGCGCCAAGAAGGCCGAGGACACCGCCCCGGCTGTCGTCGTCGCGGAGATCGGCGTGGACGCGCTGGACGACCTGGTTTCCCGGCCCGGGCTCGGCAGCGTGTGGCTGACCGACGAGCGCCACAGAGTGCTTGCGGCGAGCGTCGGCTTTGAAGCCTTCCAGTCCCTTCCCAGCCGGCGCCTCACCCGTCTGGTGGCGAAGACCGACGCGGCCCCCGGCGGCGCGGGCAAGTCGGCATCGGCCGTACTGCACGCGGGGACCTCCCCGGGCGAGGGTCTGTCGGTCGCGGCCGCCGCGCCACTGGCACAGAAGGGGCCTGCCGCCGGACTCGGCTGGCGGGTGGTCTCCGCCGAGCCGGCCGCGGCGCTCAAACTGGCGGCATATCAGGTCCAGGCACGCACCATGCTGGCCGGGCTGCTCGCCCTGACCGCGGGCGGCGCCTGCCTGGGCTGGCTCCACATCGTGGTGGTCAGACCGCTGCGCACGCTCACCGGATGCGCGGAACGGCTCGCCGCCGGTGACCGCCGCACCGTGCTGTTCCCGGTCCACCACGACGAGTGCGGTTCGGTCACCCGCAGTCTGGAACTGCTCCGGCAGGCGCTGGTGGAGCGGGACCGTGGCGCGGGAGCCGGTCTGGCCGCTGTCCCTGTCCCCTCGTTCCAGTGCGGCAGCGCACCGTAGTGAAGGATCGACCGACGTGCTTTTCCTCTATGTTGTCCTGCTGCTGAGCTGTGCCGTGCTGCTGGTCGCCGGCGTGCTGGAGCAGCGGCGCCACTACGCCGCGCTGGCGCAGATCCCCACCCGGGTGCTGGTCAACGGCATTCGCGGCAAGAGCTCGATCACCCGGCTGTGCGCGGGAGCGCTGCGCGGCGGCGGTCTGGTCACCGTGGCCAAGACCACCGGCACCGCTGCCCGGTTCATCCACCCGGACGCCACCGAGGAGCCGGTGTACCGGAAGTTCGGCATCGCGAACGTCGTCGAGCAGATCGGCATCGTCCGGCGCGCGGCGGCGTACCGGCCGCACGCCCTGGTGATCGAGTGCATGGCGGTGATGCCCGCGCTGCAGGAGGTCAACCAGGAGAAGCTGATCCGCTCCACCATCGGCGTGCTGTGCAACGTGCGCGAGGACCACCTCGCCGAAATGGGGCCGACGCTGGACGATGTCGCCCGCTCGCTGTCCCGGTCGATGCCGTTCGACGGGGTCTGCGTCACCGCCGAGCAGGAGCGGCTGCACATCCTCGAAGAGGAGGCGGACAAGCGGCGGTGCCGGCTGATCGCCGTCGATCCGGAGTCGGTCACCGACGAGGAGCTGCGCGAGTTCAGTTGGTTCACGTTCAAGGAGAACGTCGCCATCGCGCTGGCCGTGGCCGAACTGCTCGGTGTGGACCGGGCCACCGCCCTGCGCGGTATGCGGGAGGCGCCGCCGGACCCCGGCGTGCTCTCCGTCGAGCGCTACCGCACACCGGACGGCAAGCGGCTGCGCTTCGCCAATGTCTTCGCCGCGAACGACCCCGAGTCGACGTTGATGAACGTCCGTCAGCTGGAGGAACTCGGGGCGATCCGCCGCCCGCTGAACCTCGTCATCAACTGCCGCCCGGACCGGGTGGAACGCAATGGCCAGATGGGAGCGATCGTCCCCGACCTGGCCCCGGAGACGGTGTTCCTCATCGGGCATCCGACCAAGAGCGCCCTCGACGGCATCCCGCCGGGCTCACCGGGCCGGGTGGTGGACCTGGGCGGCGACCGGCGCGACGCGCAGGAGCTGACCCACGCCCTCCTCGCCGAACTGGCCCCGGATTCCTCGCTGGTGGCCGTCGGCAATATCCACGGCCAGGGCGAACTCCTCCTGGACCACCTCGGCAGGCTGGCCTCGGACCACGACGACGAGCCGCTTCCGGTCGCGCACCCGCCCGAGACGGAGCCGTACAGCTGGGTGGGGTCGCTGACCGGCCCGACGTCCGGCGCACCTGTCCCGAGCCCCTCCCCCGCCCATGCCGATTCCCGGTACGAAACCGCAAGGAAGCCGCTGTGATCCCCGTCATCGTCACTCCGCAGACCGCCGCACTGGGGATCGCCCTCGGACTGCTCTTCTCGCTGATCTGCTATCTGACCACCAACCTCTCCCCCGGCGGCATGATCACCCCCGGCTGGCTGGCACTGACCCTGGTCACCGATGTGGTCCGGGCCGCGATGATGATCGGCGTCACGGCCCTCACCCTCGCCGCGACCAAGCTCCTCCAGCGTCATGTGATCCTTTACGGAAAGCGGCTGTTCGCCGCCGTGGTGCTGTCCGCCGTACTGCTCCAGACCACGGTGATGCTCGCCCTCCAGCACGAGTTCCCGCTCCTGTACACCGCGCAGACCCTGGGCTTCATCGTGCCCGGCCTGATCGCCTATCAGCTGGTCCGCCAGCCATTGGCGGCCACCGTGGTCTCCACCACGGCGGTGACCCTCGGCACGTACGTGGTGCTGGTCGCCGGGCTGCTGCTGGGGGCCCTGCCCGTCGGCTGAACGCCGCACGCATCCGCCGTACCCGTCCGCACGTCGAGGAGGTCACATGGGCACCCACCCCACCCCGTCCGGCAGGCCCAGTCGCCGCCAGGTCCTGGTCTGTGCCGCCGGTCTGGCCTCCGCCGGAGCGGTCACCGGATACGCCTGGCACCACTTCCGCAGCGGCGCACCGGACAGTGACGTCCCGGTACCGGCCGGCGGCTACCGCTTCGAGCGCCGCGCCGCGCCCGCCCGTACGGTGGTGCGCGCCGCCGACGACCGCGTGCTGGCCACCTTCACCGACGGCGCCCGCACCGCGCTGCTGACCGGACCGACCCGTACCTGGAGCGAGCCGCGCACCACCAGTGCGGTGGTGCGCAGCGACGCCTGGATACGGCTGATGGGCAGCGCATGGAGCCAGGGCAAGGAGGACACCCGATGGTTCCGGGAGTGGTTCCCCAAAGCCCTGGCCGACCGCAGTCCGGACGCCTTCGCCGTGGCCTTCCAATACGGCGACGGGGCGCACGATCTGCACACCGCCTCGGGCCTGCGCTACGCCGGCAAGGCGCACTTCGGCCCGCTCGTTCCCGGGCAGTCTCCGACGTCGTTCCACTACCGCGACGAGCAGTCCGACTTCTACGACTACCTCGGCACTCCCTGGACCTTCCCGGACGGCACCCGCAAGCACCCGGAGAAGGAGCGCTACGGGGACGTGGACTGCTCCGGCTTCATGCGCCTGGTCTGGGGCTACCGGATGGGCTACCCCATGCACGCCACCAACGGCCCGGGGATCGGCCTGCCCCGCCGGGCCTACGCCATCGCCACCCGGGCCCCCGGCGTACTGCTGATCCCGAACACCGGCCGGCCGCCTGCCGACTTCAGTCAGCTGCTCCCCGGCGACCTCGTCTTCTTCGCCATCGACATCGGCAGACCGCACGGCATCGACCACTGCGGCATCTACCTGGGGCCGGACACCGAAGGGCGCCCGCGCTTCTACTCCAGCCGCTCGCGGGCCAACGGGCCCACCATGGGCGACTGGGCCGGCCGCGCGACGCTCGACGGCTCCGGCTTCTACGCCCAGGGATTCCGCATGGCCCGCCGCCTGTGAAGCCGACGTCCCCAGCCCGCCGCCCCAGGAGAGACCCCGCCATGGCCACCGTCCCCGTCACCCGGGACCCCACCGACCGCCACGACCGCATCCGCGACATCAGCCGCGCCGTCCGCCCCAAGCTCCGGCAACCCACCCCCCTCAGCCGGGAGTCATACGCCCTGCTGCTGATCCTGGCAGCCGCCGCGGTGCTCTACACCTGGGCCCTCGGGCGTGCCGCGGTGCATCCGTACTACAGCGCGGCCGTGCGGTCGATGGCGGCGGACTGGCACGCCTTCGTCTTCGGCGGGCTCGACCCGAGCGGCTCGATCAGCCTGGACAAAATCCCCGGAGCGCTGTGGCCGCAGGCCCTTTCCGTCCGGATCCTCGGGCCGTACAACTGGGCGGCGGTACTGCCGCAGGTACTGGAGGGCCTCCTCGCCGTCTGGGCGCTGCACCGGATCGTGCGTGCCTGGGCCGGGCCGTTGGCGGGGCTGCTGGCCGCGCTGGCGCTCGCCCTCACCCCGGTCACCGTCGCGCTCAACCGGCACAACATCCCCGACACCCTGCTCGTCCTGCTGCTGGTCCTGGCGGCGGGGTCGTTGCAGAAGGCCGTCCGTACCGGGAGACTGCTGCCGCTGCTCGTCTGCGGGGCATGGGTGGGACTGGCCTTCCAGGCCAAGATGCTCCAGGCCTGGCTCGTCCTGCCGGTCTTCGCCGCGGTGTACCAGTTCGCAGCGCCCGGCCCCTGGTGGGACCGGGCCCGGCGGCTGCTGCTCGCCGGGTTCACCGCACTCGTCGTCTCCTGCTCCTGGCTGCTGCTGGTATGGGCCTCCCCCGCCGCGAACCGTCCCTACCTCGACGGAACCAGCAACAACAACCCCTTCACCCTGGTCTTCGGCTACAACGGGCTGAGCCGCTTCGGCCACGACCCGCACGCGCTGGGCGCCGTCGCCGGGACCGCCGCCAGCCGTACCAGCGGGAACACGGGGTGGAGCATGGTGGTCAACCATGACGTGGGCCCGCAGATCGCCTGGCTTCTGCCGCTCGCCGTACTGGCCTTGGCGCTGGGCGTGTGGTGGCGCGCCGGACGACCGCGCACCGACGGGCCGCGGGCCGGGTTCCTGCTCTGGGGCGGCTGGCTGGTGATGCACCTCGTGGTCTTCAGCAACTCCAACGGCAACCACGGCTACTACACGGCCGTACTGGCCCCGGCCCTCGCCGCGCTGACCGGTGGCGGAATCGCGCTCTTCCGGTCCGAGTACCGCGCCGGCGGCCGACGCCGGGCGGCGCTGCCCGTCGCTGTCGGGCTCACGGCACTGTGGGCTGCGGTCGTCGACGGCCCGCACAGCGAATTCGTGCCCTGGCTGCTGCCGGTGGTGCTGATGCTCGGCCTGTGCGGGACCGTCGGACTGTGGACCAGCGGGCCCCGCACCACACGAGCGGCCATGCGCAGCGCCCTGGCGGCGTCGCTGGCGGCCGTACTCCTCGCCCCGGCCGTCTGGGCCGCCTCCTGCCTGAACCCGCGCTACCCCGGCTCACCGATCGAACCCCTGGCCGGACCGGTCGGCCCCGGCTTCCACGGTACGCACCATCACCGGGCCAAGGTCCTCCGGAACCCCTTGAACACACCGTCCGCGCGGGACACCGCACTGCTGCACTACCTCTCCGCGCACCGTTCCGGGGAGAAGTACCTGCTCGCCACCCAAGCCGCCTACGGCGCCGAGCCCCTGCTGCGCGCCACCCCCCAACCCCTCCTGGTCATGGGCGGCTTTACCGGCCTGACCCCCTATCCGACCGCACCACGACTCAGGGACCTGGTCTCCGCCCACCAACTGCGCTACGCCCTCCTCACCACGCGCCGACCGTCCACTCCGGCGTCGGTCTGGGTGAAGAAAAGCTGCACCCCCGTCTCCCCAAGCGCCTACGGTCAGATCTCGGACGGAAGCTTCACCCTCTACGACTGCGCTGGAGGCAAATGACCTCCTCCCACGGCGAGTTCCGCGGCCCACACACTCACGATCCGCGACGGCTCCCGTACGCAGGCGGCTGCATCGTCACTCCGCATCCGGGACAGACGACGGCATCGCACACTCGCTGATGGGGCGTCACCTACGTCGGCCAGTGCGAGGTCACGTGGCCCGCCCAATGGACGATCTGCAGGCGGCGGCCCGGATCGCCCTGCGCTCCATGGGGCCTCGAGCAGCGCCACCCATCTCTGGCCGGCCCCTGCTGGCCTACGCCGACAGTGCGCTCGCGGAAGAGCTCGGCTCGATCACCCCGGGGGATTCCGGGCGGGCGACCTGTGCGGGCGCGGCTGCCATACGAGACTGCGCCCTCGCCGTGCCGCGCGGTCTCGGCCACGGCAGGCTCTGGATCGCTACCTCAAGGATCAATCGAGCCCAGCCGCCCCACCCCCCGCACCGTATTGAGCCGCCGCTCCAGGAGCACACCGTGACCGACACGCGAACCGCCGGCCCGTTCATCGCCGCGATCGACCAGGGCACCACCGTCAAGCCGATGCATCCTCTTCGACCGGGACAGTCGGATCGTCTCCATCGACCAGAAGGAGCACGAGCAGATCTTCCCCAGGCCGGGCTGGGTGGAGCACGACGCCAGTGAGATCTGGACCAACGTCGAGGAGGTCGTCGCCGACGCCCTCGACAAAGTCGGGATCACCCGCGGCCTCAGAGCGATCGGCGTCACCAACCAGCGCGAGACCACCGTCCTCTGGGACAAGAAAACTGGCGAGCCGGTGCACAACGCCATCGTCTGGCAGGACACCCGCACCGACGCGCTGTGCAAGGAGCTCGGCGGCAACGTC
Organism: Streptomyces caniferus; assembly: GCF_009811555.1. GTDB lineage: Bacteria > Actinomycetota > Actinomycetes > Streptomycetales > Streptomycetaceae > Streptomyces > Streptomyces caniferus. The sequence goes on from NZ_BLIN01000003.1 coordinate 716,658, forward strand.
GGCCAGGACCGGTTCCGCCACGCGACCGGCCTGCCGCTGACCTCCTACTTCTCCGGCCCCAAGATCCGCTGGCTGCTGGACAACGTCGCCGGCCTGCGCGAGCGCGCCGAGCGCGGCGAGATCCTCTTCGGGACCATGGACTCCTGGGTCATCTGGAACCTCACCGGCGGCCCTTCCTGCGGCGTCCACGTCACCAACGCCTCGCGCACCATGCTCATGAACCTGCACGCCCTGGAGTGGGACGAGCGCCTCCTTGCCGTCACGGATATCCCGGCCGCCATCCTGCCGCGGATCCGCTCTTCCGCCGAGGTGTACGGCATGGCCGGCGGAGCCCTCTACGGCGTGCCGGTCGCCTCCGCGCTCGGCGACCAGCAGGCGGCGCTGTTCGGCCAGACCTGCTTCTCCGAAAGCGAGGCCAAGGCCACGTACGGCACCGGCACCTTCCTGCTGATGAACACCGGCCGCCGGCCCGTCCACTCCCACAGCGGGCTGCTGACCACGGTCGGCCACCGGATCGGCCGACGAGCGCCGGTCTACCCGCTGGAGGCTCCATCGCGGTCACCGGCTCGCTGGTCCAGTGGATGCGCGATCAGCTGGGCCTGATCGGCACCGCCGCGGAGATCGAGACCCTGGCGAGCTCGGTGAGGGACAACGGCGGCTGTTACATCGTCCCTGCCTTCTCCGGCCTGTTCGCCCCGTACTGGCGCTCCGACGCCCGCGGCGTGATCACGGGCCTGACCCGCGGTATCGGCGATTCCGGCAGGAGCTGGCCGCCTTGTCGCCGCACAGATTGCCAGTGCGGGGCCGTGGGTGTCTGCCTGCCGGGCGCGGGAGCCAAATCGGTTCAAGACCGGAACGAAATGCGGCGCGTCACACCCCACTGTCCGGCGTGACGGTTCCCTCCACCTGGCGGAGCCTCGCGCACGCTGTCGCGGCTGTCCATCCCAGCGCGGCAGGGGATGACAACCGGGATCAGCGGTTCAGAAGGACGTGGTCAAGGCCAGTGGGCCCGTACCCAATCGTTACGCGGGACTAATGGGGTGAGCGATGCGCTATGCGGCATAAGTGTTTGCGGTGCCTTGACGGTCCTCTGGGGGCGCAGGAAGCTGAGCCGCCCCCCACGGCAACCCTCCTCTTCTCCCGATGGAATGCCCATGCGCCCGCTTGTTTCCACAGGCACGCTCACGGCCGCCGTGGCCGTGGCTCTGCTGCTCGCCCCTTCCGCTCACGCCACCGCCCCCGGCGACAACGGAACCGTGAAGATCCATGACGCCAAGACCGGTGAGGAGCTTCGCAAGAACGAGCCCCACGTGTGCACTTTCTACCTCGACGCCTTCGGCTTCGACGGCGGCCAGCAGGTCGACTGGCACATCGAATCCTGGGCCCCGACCGCCGGCGTCAAGGGCGAGACCGTGAAGACTGGATCCCTGACACTCGACGGCGAAGGACACGGCCGTACACAGGACCAGTCCCTGCCCGACGGGCACTACAAGCTCTTCTGGAACTTCGACGGCGAGCGGGGCCGGGCCAAGCACAAGGTCTTCTGGACCGACTGCGGGGACGACACCCAGCCGGGCGGCGGCAAGCCGTCGGCGTCCGTCACCCCGTCGAGCCCCGCGCAGTCGACCACCACCCCTACATCGACCGCCCCCGCGAGCGCCGTCCCGGCGCCTCCTGAGCCGTCGTCCCCGTCCGCACAGGACAGCGGCGACCTCGCCGAGACCGGCAACGGCGCCCCCGTCGGCCTGCTGTCCACGGCAGCCGCTGCGCTCGTCGCGGCCGGCGGCTACCTCGTGTTCCGCCGCCGCAAGGCCCAGCAGCGCTGACATACGTGTGCCCCTTCTGGAAGTGCCCTCGGCGGGCACCTCCACAGCACAGCGCGCGGAAAGCACTACGGGCCCCAAGCGATCAACTACCGAACGTAGTTCCCTCTGGTCAGCAGGCCGTGCCCTCGCGCCATTTGATCCTGAAGTGGCGCGAGGGAACGGCGCTGCCGACAGCGTTCTGATCATTCAGTCGCGTAACTGGCACTGACCTGTATGGCGGAGAGCAGATCTGTCCTGGCGATACGAGGTGCCTACCGATCCGTATCGGCGGGAGCAGCGAGCGGTCGCTCTGCTCGCAGAGTTCATCCAGGCTGCCAGAGCGCCCCTCGGCCGACCCGCGTCGGCGCCGTGCAACGTCACGGAATGTGAGTCAGAACCGGTACCTACTGACAAAGCCACGCGGGAGAGATTGCCCGGCGTGGCGACGTCGTTCAGCGCGGCTCGTCCCCAGGGCTGTACGAGGCCGCGGTCGGCATGGTTCGTGACTACGACTCCGGGGCGGGGACCCGGCCGGGGGGCTCAGGTTCGGCAGTGGGCAGGAAATTGCCGATAACACATCGTTTCTTTTGGTGTCTGACGGTCGTTGGATAGGTCATGGTGGACCTGGTTGAACGGCTGGTGCCGGACGAGTTATGGGTACTGTTCCGGCGAGTGGTGCCGCCGACGGAAGTAAAGCGTCCGCAGGGCGGGGGTCGGCGCCGGGCGGGTGACCGCGAGGCCCTGGCCGCGATCATCTTCGTAGCGACCTCTGGGTGTACGTGGCGGCAGCTTCCACCAGTCTTCGGGCCATGCTGGCAGACGGTCTACCGGCGCTTCGCCCGGTGGAGCCGGGACCGGGTCTGGGCCCGGCTCCACCGGGTCATCCTCGACGAACTCGGCGCCCTCGGTGAGCTGGATTGGTCGCGGTGCGCGATCAACTCTGTGAGCGTCCGGGCGGCAAAAGGGGGCCACTGACGGGACCGAATCCGACCGACCGCGGCAAGAACGGATCGAAAATCCACCTCATCACGGACCGGAACGGACTGCCTCTGTCCCTGGGCATCTCCGGCGCCAACATGCACGACAGCCTTGGTCTTCAGCCGCTCGTGCGCGGGATCCCACCTATCCGCTCCCGTCGCGGCCCGCGCCGCCGGCGCCCGGCCAAGCTCCACGCCGACAAAGGGTATGACTACGACCACCTGCGCAGATGGCTCGGAGAGCGTGGCATCCGCCACCGCATCGCCCGTAAGGGTATCGAGTCCTCACAGCGGCTGGGCCGTCATCGCCGGGTGGTCGAGAGGACCGTGTCCTGGCTGGCCGGCTGCCGACGCCTGCACCGCCGTTACGAGCGCAAGGCCGAGCACTTCCTCGCCTTCGTCGGCATCGCCGCAGCCCTCATCAACTACCGTCGGCTCACCGGGTGAAGGACTCCGCACGGGTGCGAGACTGCCGCCATGACTATGCATCTCATCTCCGTCATCGGGAGTAGCCCTGGCGTCGGCAAGTCCACCCTGTGCCGTGCGGTGGCCCAGTGGCTTACCAGCGTCGGCGCATCGGTCGACCACTTCGAGGAGGCCGACATTCTCACACGGTCGGCCTTCCGGCCCGTGGCTGAAGAGTTCGCTGGTGGGGCTTCCGCCGTCCAGCCTGCGACCTTAGTTGAGTGCACTCGCGCCTACGTCGCGGACTCACTCGCGGCGGGCAAGGACTACCTGGTGACGGATGCCCTTCTGCCCTTCATTCCGTCCCTTGTGGCATGGGGCCACGACGAGGGGACTCTCGTCCACGTCATGGAAGAGCTGGCCCGGGCTGTGGAGCCGGCCCAGGTCACCGTCGTCTACGTCCACGACAATCCGGAGACGGCGCTGCGGCGCGCAGTCGAGCGAGAAGGCGATGTCTGGGAAGACTGGTACGTGCGGAAACTCGCTGGCTCCCCTGGCACTCGGGCTGTTCATGACCTCTCGTCGGCCGCCGCTCATCTCCGCTTCGAGGCTGACCTGACCTGCCGTCTCCTAGCACAGACCCCGTGGCATGTTCTGAGCCTGGATGTAGGAACACTCAATGCTCAGGAGGCACACGCCCAAGCCCAGCACCACCTGATGGACGTGCTGGCGGTGACAGGACAACCTTCCACGTAGCAGTCGCCGCGAGGCGCCAAAAGAAACGATGTCTAAGGGCACGACGAAAGGCGCCTGGACCGGGCTCTTGCCTGGCGGGCGCCTTTCGGTCGGCCCGCCGGTGCCGCGCCCTGGCTGACGCGGTCCACTCCTGTCTGGACTGCTCGATGAGGGGGTGGCTGCTCCCGGACGCCGTCCAGGAACTTCGGCGGCTTTCACGGTCGGTGGGCCCGCGCCGTCCGGGCGGGCGCAGCTGCCGGGGCGGGCGGAGGAGAGGCGGTGGCCTTCGGCTGCGTGAAGCGCACGGGCCGAGGCGCCTGGTGATCGGGCACGGGCGGGTGCTTCGAAGGTGGCTTCGGGCCGGACGTCTTGGCCGCGGGGAGTCGGAGTCGAGGCGGAGTAGTACCCGCCCCTGAGGGAACGTTGGCGAGGGCGTTCAGCCGGTGCCGGGGGCAGAGCTGACGCCGGTCAGGGGAGTGCGGCGCAGGCCGGCGTCGGCGCGGCCTGTCGAACGGAGAAGGCGGCACCGCCGAGAGTGCCCTCCCGCAAGTCCTCCGTCAGTTGACGGATGTAACACCGGGCGGACCTCCGTACGTTGGCACCGCCGCAGCAGGGCCACAGCCGGGGATGGGTGCTTCCTCCCTTTTCCGAGGGCGTTGCCACGGCACGAGGGCCGGTCACCGACCCGCCCCACAGGCAAGAACTGCCCGAGGAGAACCGAATAACCATGATCACCGAGCCGGCCCCCCACGGGTCAGCGCGGCGGACGCTGGCCGCATTTGCCGCGGTCGCCCTCGCCACCCTGGCCACGTCAGTGTCTCCGCTCACGACCGGAACGGCTCACGCGGACACCCCCGCCATGACCGGCCTGTCCCTGTCGCCGCGTCTGCCCCAGAGCGACGGCCTCGCGGCGTCCTTGGACCTGGCTGCGGACTCGCCGGACTACAAGACCGGAATGGTCATCAACAAGTCTCCGATAGCGAGTTGGAGCATCCTTCCCAACAGGGACGGGAGCTTCCTGATCCGCAACGACAAGACGCAGAAGTGCGTCGACTTCGACACCGACAACGGCCACCTCGTCGAGCCGGAGTACTGCGACCAGAAAAACAGCAAGCAGAATTGGTATCTGCAGCCCTCCGGCGGTGGTGACAACTACTACCTGATCCGGAACGTCAGCACCGACAAGTGCATGGACGTGTTCGGGGGAAGCGCGAACGACGGCACGACCGTGGGTATCCACGACTGCAACGGTGCCAGCAATCAGGAGTGGACCATCGGCCCGACGCCCGGGTCGGAGTACACCGGCCCCAGCCTCGCGGACCTGGCCACCGCGTACGCCCTGAAGCAGTGCAGCAATGCTGCCGGCAGCGTCAAGTCGTGCGACTACGAGGTCACCGGCGACAGCGTGGCTTCCGTGGGGAACCTGAAGCGGGTCAGCTCCAACGTGTGGAACAACAGCACCGACGCCGGGGAACGGACCATCACCTGGACGCAGACCACGTCCCAGACCAATACGGTGGGCACCTCCCTCACCGTCACCAGCGAGGTCGGGGTCAACGTCGAATTCGTCACGGCCAAGGTCAGTACGGCGCTCTCCGCACGCTACGAGCACTCCTGGACCCAGACCGACGCCGTGAGCGACGCGAACAAGATTTCCGTGAAGCCGGGCAACTACAGCTGGGCCATGCGAGGCCAGCTGATGAAGACGGTGACGGGCAAGTGGACGTTCACCAATGATCTCGGTGACACCTGGTCCGGCGACGGCACCGCCACCGTCCCCGCCAAGGACGGCACCGACAGCCGCAGCAGCGACCTGGTGCTGTGCACGAGCGACAGCCCCGCTCCGGAGTGCGTCGACAACCGGTGACCTGTGCCGAGCACTCCCCCGTGATCCGAGTGCGCTCCGCCGCATGATCTGACGGCACGCCGTCGGACGGTTCCCCGGCCTCCGCGAACGGGGCCGGGGAACCACGCGTCGAGCGCCGAGGGGGTCAGTCCTGCGGAGGTGGCCCTCCGGACTTCTGCCGGCGGGTCACCTCCGCGGCGATTTCGACCCGTGAGGTCATCGCCAGTTTCCTGAGGATGCTGGACACATGGGTGCTGACGGTGCTCCGGGCGATGGACAGCCGAGACGCTATCTCGGGATTGGAACACCCTTCGGCCACGTGCTCCGCGACCAGGCGTTCCGTATGGGTGAGTGCTTCCCAGCCGTCGCGAGAACCGGTTCGGGTCCGGTGCGAGCCCCGGCGAACGGCGACCGCACGCAGCCGGGACGTCGCCTGGGCCGCGTCCCAGACCGCGCCCATCCGCGTGAACGTGTCCAGCGCCTGATCGAGCAGGACGCGGGCGTCGTCCAGCCGCCTTCTACGGGCCAGCAGTTCCGCCGCATCGGTGAGAGCGTGCGCCGCATTGAGCGGCCGCGGAGCGTTGCGGTAGCAGCGGACCGCTTCCATGAGCAGATCGGGGTCCCCGCTCAGCAGACCTTGACAGCGGTAGGCGTCACCGAGGTGGTAGAGGCCGCCGCTGTGGTCGGCGCGCCGTTGCGCGGCGGCGGCGTAGCGCTGAGCGTTCGCATGGTCCCCCTGTGCCAGGGCGAGGCGGACCAGATCAGGTGTCAGAAAGCTGAGGATCAGCTGGCCCGGCAGGTGGCCGACGCCGCTGTCGAACGCCTCGGCGAGTCGGGAGTAGGCGCGCTGGGTATCGCCCTGCGCTTCGTCCAGCAGGACGCCGGCGCACAGCGGCAGATACTCGTAGAAGGCGGCGACCGTCGAGTGGTCGACCTCGGGCAGCGGAGCGGTCAGATGTTCTTCGGCGAGGGGCCTTCTGCCTCTGTGCACGGCGATCAATGCCGCCACCGCCCGCAGCGCCCGGCTCAGCTCGTCCTGGCCTCCGCAGTCGAGACCTGATGCGATCTCCGCCAGCGCATCGTCCCAGCGCCCCGTGTGGAACGCGAGGAGCGCGCAGGACAGGTGGTACCAGGGCAGGAACATCCCTCCGGTGCGCTCCGCCGGGATGCGCAGGGCGGCGAGGGTCCGCTGGGCGTCGCGTCCGAGATCGAGGTCGACGTAGTAGTTCACCAGCGCGAGTTGCAGCCCCACCCACTGCGCCGGGTGCATCGTGTCGGGCGTGAGGCGGGACGCCTGCCGCGCGAGTTCGACCGCCTCGGCGTCAGGTGTTTCGAGGAAGCGCTTGGCCGCCAGTACGTGCAGGGCACTGGCCAGCGCCTGACTGTCGCCGGCCTTGTCGGCTGCGCGCCGGGCACGTGAGGCGACCGCGCCGGCCTCGGTGAGGTCGCCCAGCGCGAAGAGGCATACGGCGCTGAACGCCTGGAGCCGGACCGCCTCGATCGCCGGCAGGTCCGGGCTCAAGCATCCGGCCCGTGCCTCCGCCAGCGCCAGGTCGGGCCGGCCACGGGCGAATGCGGCCTGGATGACGATCCAGCGCATCAGGCATTCCCACCCGGGGTCGGGTGCCTTGGCCAGGGCGCAGCGGGCACTTTCCTCCGCCTCGGCGAGGAGACCGCAGGAGAGCTGGGCAAGGGCGTGGTGGAGACGGAGGCCGGCGTATCCGGCATCCGTGGGGTCGCCGAGTTCCAGTGCCGTGGTGAGCAGTCGCAGCGCCATGGCTGGTGCCCGCGTGGTGAGCCGTGCCGCGGATCCTTCCAGCCACGTGATCAGGAAGTCCGGGCTCGGCAGCCCGCCCAGGAGGTGCTCGGCAACGCGTTCGGGAGCTGCGCCGGCCCGGGCCAGACACTGTGCTGCTCTCATGTGCAGCATGGCCCGGACCGAACCCGGCACGGCGTCGTACAAGGCGTGCCGGATGAGCTCATGCCGGAAGCGCAGGTGTTGGCCGGTGTCCCTCAGCACCCCGGCTGCCTCGGCCTCCGCTATGACGGCCAGCAGGTCGCGTAGCGGAAGGTCCACCACCTCAGCGAGCTCGGCGGTGGTGCAACTGGCGCCCAGTACGGAGGCGACGCGCAGCACCTGCACCACGTCATCACGCAGAGGGCGAAGCCGGTGCGTCACCAGCGCGGTCAGCGGCGGCAGCGAGATGCCGGCGGCGATGTCCGCCGTGGTCCCACCGGCCTCGATGGCGTGCTCGCGCCTCAGCGCGGCGATCAACTCGGTGAGGTACAGCGGGTTTCCTGCGGCTCCCTCGGCCATGCGGCGCAGTCGCGGACCGGCCGGCCGGCCGCACAGGTCTGCCAGCAGAGCCGCCACGGCCTCCGTATCGAGGGGTGCCAGCTCCAGCAGGGTGCGACGTCCGGCGATCGGGCTCCGCGACAGGTGGTCGACTTCCCCGGCTCCGGACACGGGCCGGTGAGCGCCCACCACCAGAAGCGGCAACTGATGCACCGAACACACCAGCTTGTGCAGCACGGCCACGCTTGCCGAGTCCGCCCACTGGAGGTCGTCGAGGAACAGCGCCAGCGGCCCCTGTGCGCACAAGTCCTCGACCAGCCCGATCAGCGCCTCGATCGTCGCCGCGTACGCCCCGGCCGCCTCGCTCTTGGCGCCCGGCACCCCATAGCGGGCATCGCCGCGCAGCACCTCGGCGACCCGGGCCCGCCGGGCATCCGAGGGAGACTCCTCCAGCCCCACGCAGCTGGAAATGAAGGCGAACGGCCATGCCTCCGCGAGCTCCTGGGCACTCCCGTGCAGCACCCGCAGGCCCCTGCGCTCTGCGTCCGCCGCGGCCTGTTCGAGCACCGTGGTCTTCCCGAGACCGGCCTCACCCACGACGAACGCGGCCTGCCCCTCGCCCGCGAGCGTGGACTCCACCAGCCTGGACAGCTCCGCCATCTCAGCCGCGCGACCCACAAGCCAACCTTCGAATGAAGCCATCACTTCGCCCCCACGCCATGTAATGCCAGGTGTTTCATAGCACATGTCTTGGATGCGCTTAGTGAACGACCGTCACCCGGACAAGGTCCGCTCGTCTCCGACGGGCAGGTGCCGAGCAGGCGTAGCAAGGTGGTCATCGTGATCACTCCGCACTGGCTGTTCGGCGACCAGCTCGGCCCGCATTTCCTGACCCCCGGCGCGGACGGGCCCGGCCGGGACGCTCCTGTGGTGCTGATCGAGGCCCGCTCGGTGTTCCGCCGGCGCCGCTTCCACCGTGCCAAGGCCCACCTGGTGCTCTCCGCGATGCGCCACCGGGCCGCCGAACTCGGCGACCGCGTCGTCCACGTGCAGGCCGAGACCTACCGCGAGGGGCTGCGGGAGGCTGCGCAGGACCGGGCCGTGACCGTGCACCACCCCACCTCTCATGCCGCCCACTGTTTGGTGCGCTCGCTGCCGCAAGCGCGGATGCTGCCGGCGCGCGGCTTCCTGCTGCCGCCCGAGAGGTTCCGCACCTGGGCGGCCGGGCGCGGCGGCAACCACCTGCGGCAGGAGGACTTCTATCGCTGGGTGCGCCGCGAACTGGACCTGCTCATGGACGGCGACGCCCCGGCCGGCGGGCGGTGGAACCACGATCACGCCAACCGGGAGCCACCGCCCAAAGACGCCCGCACCCTCGGCGCACCCGCGCCCTACCGGCCCCGCGAGGACGGCATCGACGAGGAGGTCCGAGCCGACCTGGACCGCTGGGAGCGCGAGGACGGCATCCGCTTCGTCGGCCGTGACGGACCATGGCGCTTCCCCGCCACCCGCCGGGAAGCCCTGACCGCCTTGCGCCGGTTCGTCGAGCACCGGCTCGCCGGGTTCGGGCCGCACGAGGACGCGATGCTCGCCGCCGACCCGGTGATGAGCCACAGCCTGCTGTCGTCCTCCCTCAACCTCGGCCTGCTCGACCCGGCCGAGTGTGTGGCGGCTGCCGAGAGCGCCTGGCGGGCGGGCCGGGCACCCGTCAACAGCGTCGAGGGGTTCGTACGGCAGATCGCAGGCTGGCGCGAGTACGTATGGCAGCTGTACTGGCACTTCGGCGACGACTACCGCAACCGCAACGCGCTGCGCCATCACGCGCCGCTGCCCGAGTGGTTCCGCGAACTCGACGCGGACAGCGTCACCGCCCGCTGCCTGGCCACCGTCCTCGCGCAGGTGCGGAACACCGGATGGACGCACCACATCCCGCGGTTGATGCTGCTCGGCAGCTTCGCCCTGCAACGCGGCTGGCACCCGCGCGAGGTGACCGACTGGTTCCACCGCTGTTTCGTCGACGGGTACGACTGGGTGATGCTGCCCAACGTCACCGGCATGTCCCAGTACGCCGACGGCGGCCGGATGACCACCAAGCCCTATACCTCGGGCGGCGCCTACATCCACCGCATGAGCGACCTGTGCGACGGCTGCGCCTATCGCCCCTCGGACCGCACCGGGCAGCGGGCTTGCCCCTACACCACCGGCTACTGGTCCTTCACCCAGCGGCACCGCGTCCTGCTCGCCGGCAACCAGCGCACCGCGCGCACCGTGCGGGGCCTCGATCGCCTCGGCGACCTGGACGAGGTGCTGCGCACCGACCGCCGGTGGGACGAGGGGCCGCCCTGACCCCGGCCCACCCGGCCGGAGGTCCGGCGGGGCGGATGCCGGCCCGTCCGAGCCGCCCCGTCACCCGCCCGCCAGGTCCACCGCCACCTCCCGGGCGGCTCGTGCGCCCGATGCCAGTGCCCCCTGCACCGACCCCGTCGCCCGATGATCGCCGCACACATAGCGCCCCGCGCTCACCCGGGTGCGGCGGCTGAGCGGCAGTCCCGGCGGCATCGCGGGGAGCGCGTCCCGCACGGTGTACGTGGCGATCAGGTCCCAGGTGCCGGTGTCCGCCTCGTAGCACTCGGCGAGGGCCGCCCGCACCGCTTTCTCCCGGCCGTCGGCGTCACCGCCGAGCACGGAGGTCGCCACGAGCGCGTACCCGTGCGGGGCGTGACCGGGCTGTACCTCGCTCAGCACGCAGGTGTTCACCAACCGCCCCCGCACATCGGTCACCAGCGTCGGTTCGCGCAGGGGGGAGCGGGCGGCGAGGTGGTAGTACGTCGTCACCGTTCGGTACGGGGGCACGGTCAGGCGCGGCAGCAGGCGGGCCGCCGCCGTGGGCTCCGCCGCCACCACCACCGCCCGCGCCGCCACGGGCCGGTCTCCGTCCACGAGGACACCCTCGTCCGTCAGGTCCGTCACCGGCGACTCCAGGGCCAGGGTGCCGGGCCGCAGCTCTGCCGCCAGCAGCTCGGGCACGGCCGCGATGCCCTCTGCCGGCAGGCAGAGGGTGCCGCGGGCCATGCTCCGCCACACCAAGTGGAAGAACCGGCTGGAGGTCTCCAGCTCGTCCTCCAGGAAGACCCCGGACAGGAAGGGCCGGAAGAACCGTTCGACGAAGCCGTCGGTGAAGCCGGCCCTGGCCAGCGTCCGCCGGGTCGTGGTGTCCCGCCCGCGCCGCAGCAGCGCCGCGGGTGCGAGGGCGTCCCGGCCGGTCAGCGTGGCGAGGGCGGCCAGGTCGCGCGGCCCGGCAAGGCCGCCCGCCAGCCCCTCCAGTGCCTGCCGGGGGGCGCGGGTGGGGTCGGCGAACCTGAACCGCCGGTCGCCGTCGTACACCAGGAAGCCGGGCGTGAAGCGGCGCAGCCGCAACCGCTTCAGCGGTACCCGGCGCCGCACCTGCGGATAAGCCGTGTTGAAGACCTGGAAGCCCCGGTCCACCGTGCACCCCGCCACGCGGTCCGTGCGCATCCGGCCGCCGACGCTGTCGGTCGCCTCCAGCAGCCGCACCCGCAGCCCCGCCGTGAGCAGGTCCCGGGCACAGGCCAGCCCGGCCGGTCCGGCGCCCACCACGACCACGTCCCACCGCTCGCGGTCGTTCCGTCGGCTGCTCATCTGGCTCCTCCGCATCCGGTGCCGCACGAGCGCGGTCCTCCGCGCAGTCCCACTCTTCCCCCCGAAGCCGGCCGGCGGACGCGGGGTGCGACGGGATGCAGCCGTTCGCCCTACCCGAGGGGGGCTCCCGCACCGCCTGTCGGAGGTGATGGCCGGCCCCGCCTCGTGGGGCGGCCGGCTCGATGCCCGCCTCAGCGGGCGCTCCGGCCGCCGCTTCCCGCCCCCCGCTCCGCTTCCCGGTCCGCCGTAGAATCCCGCTGGCCTCTCTGTGGCCGGGAGAACCGTCAACCGTCTTGTCCGAGGAGGGCTGTATGGATCCTGTGGTGCCGACGTCTGCCGGGAGGGTTCGAGGCTCCTGCCGGGACGGGGTCGCGCGCTTCCTGGGCCTCCCCTTCGCCGCCCCGCCCGAAGGCCCGTTGAGGTTCCGGCCCCCGGAGCCGCCCGCGGCATGGGACGGCATCCGGGACGGCCTCGCCTTCGGGGCCGCGCCACCGCAACTGGCCCCGGCTCCCGGCGCCCCGGCGATGTGGCGGCCCGACGACGGGCTGGACTGCCTGACGGCGAACGTGTGGACCCCCGACCCCGGTGCGGCCGGTCTGCCGGTCATGGTGTGGATCTACGGCGGCCTGTGGAAGCACGGAGCGGCGAGCATGCCCCACTATGACGCAGCCGTGCTCGCCGGCTCCGGGGTCGTCGTGGTGACCTTCAACTACCGGGTCGGCTTCGAGGGATTCGGGCACCTGCCGGGCGTTCCGGACAACCGTGGGCTGCGCGACCAGGTCGCCGCTCTCGAATGGGTCCGGGACAACATCGGCGCCTTCGGTGGCGACAGCGGGAACGTGACCGTCTTCGGACAGTCCGCCGGGGCCGCCTCCGCCGTCCTGCTGATGACCGCACCCACCGCACGGGGCCTGTTCCGGCGCGTCATCGCCCAGAGCGTCCCGGCCGGGGTCCGCAGCCGGGCCGAGGCCGGGACGGTCACCGCGACGATCGCACGGGCCGCGGCCGTCGCGGCCACGCGGGACGGGCTGAGCGGGCTGTCGCCCGAAGCGCTCCTGGCGGTCCAGGACGCTCCGCTGCGCGGACGCGACGACGGTTTCACGGCGTTCGGCCCCGTCATCGACGGCGACCTGGTGGCCGGTCAGCCCTGGGCTGCCCTTGAAGCGGGTGCGGGCAGCGGCATCGACCTGATCTGCGGCTTCACCCACGAGGAGTTCCGTGGCCAGGGCGCTGCCCCTCCCGCGGGGGTCGACCTGGGTCCGGTCGCCGAAGCGGTCGGGCTCGGCGGGGAGGCGGCTGCCGCCTACCGCCGGGCCCACCCCGGGCTCACCGATTCCGACCTGTTCACGACGATGCTGTCCGACGCGCTCATCCGGATGCCGACCACTCGTGTCGCCCGGGCTCACGCAGGCGCGGGCGGACGGACCTGGCTGTACGACTTCACCTGGCAGGGCCCCACGCTCGGCGCCGCCCACGGCATCGACGTCCCCTTCACCTTCGGCAATGCCACCAGCCGCTTCGCCGCCCGGTTCCTGGGCTCGCCGCCGCCCGCCGACTTCGCCGACCTGTCCGGGCGCCTGCGCACCGCCTGGACCTCCTTCGCCTCGGCCGGCGATCCGGGCTGGCCGCGCTTCACCCTCGACCGGCAGACCACCCGGCTCTGGAACCTCCCGCCCTCCGACGCCGCCTACCCGCTGGAAGCCTCCCGGCAGATCTGGGAGCGAGCCGCCTCCGCGTAGCGGCCTCGGGCCGACGAGGCCGGAGGAGCCGAGCAACTGGCGGCAGCGCTGCCGGGTTTCTCTCCTTGGCCGGCGGGATCTCGTCGGGGGCCGTAGCCCGGGACGGCCCTTTACGCCGACTGCCCCTTCCTGACGGCGATTCCGGCTGTTCACGGACGAGCATCGGACCTCCGATGGCGTGAACCTGCTCGCACCCGGATCGCTCATGCCGGCCACGCCCTTCCTGGCGTGGCCGGCATCCGTGCCGGTGGCGGCACCGCTCGTGCCGTAGCGGGAGGCGATTCACCCGAGGTCGACGAGGAGGTCGCCACCCTCCACCTGCTGGATCTGGTTGATGGCCAGCCTGGCCACCCGCCCGGTCTTCGGGGCGGTGATCGCGGCTTCCATCTTCATCGCCTCGATGGTGGCCACTGTGGTGCCGGCCTCCACCTCGTCGCCCTCGGCCACCGCGAGCGTCACCACTCCGGCGAACGGAGCAGCGACATGACCGGGATTGGCCCGGTCGGCCTTCTCCGTCGCCGGTACGTCGGAGGCCACTGCGGTGTCACGTACCTGGATCGGCCGCAGCTGGCCGTTCAGGGTGGACACCACGGTGCGCATACCGCGTTCGTCGGCCTCTCCGACGGCCTCCAGCTCGATCAGGAGCCGTACGCCCGGCTCGAGGTCGACGGCGTACTCCGTTCCGGAACGCAGACCGTAGAAGAAGTCCTTGCTGTCCAGCACGCTGGTATCGCCGTAGTCCTGACGGTGTGCCTCGAAGTCGCGCGCCGGCCCGGGGAACAGCAGCCGGTTGAGCGTCGCGCGCCGGTCCTTCTCCAGTCCCGTACGGTCGTCCGCGGTCAGTTCCTGCACCGGCCTGGGCTCGGCGCGGCCCTGCAGCGCCTTGGTGCGGAACGGCTCGGGCCACCCGCCGGGCGGGTTGCCCAACTCGCCGCGCAGGAAACCGATGACGGAATCGGGGATGTCGAACTCGTCCGGAGCCGCCTCGAAGTCCTCCGGCGCCACCCCGGCGCCCACCAGGTGCAGGGCCAGGTCACCGACCACCTTGGACGACGGGGTCACCTTCACCAGGCGACCGAGAATCCGGTCGGCGGCGGCGTACATCGCCTCGATCTCCTCGAAGCGGTCGCCCAGGCCGAGCGCGACTGCCTGTGTGCGCAGGTTGGAGAGCTGCCCACCGGGGATCTCGTGGTGGTAGACGCGGCCGGTCGGCGAGGCCAGGCCCGCCTCGAACGGCGCGTAGATCCGGCGGACGCTCTCCCAGTACGGCTCCAGGTCCCCGACCGCCTTCAGATCCAGCCCTGAGGGCCGTGCGGAGTGGTCGGTCGCGGCCACGATCGCCGACAGCGAAGGCTGCGAGGTGGTACCGGCCATGGACGCCACCGCGCCGTCCACCGCGTCCGCGCCGGCCCGGATCGCGGCGAGGTAGGTGGCCAGCTGGCCGCCCGCGGTGTCATGGGTGTGCAGGTGCACCGGCAGGTCGAACTCCCGGCGCAGGGCCGAGACGAGGGTCTCGGCGGCCGGCGCCCGGAGCAGCCCCGCCATGTCCTTGATGGCGAGGACATGGGCGCCGGCTGCCACGATCTGCTCGGCCAGACGGAGGTAGTAGTCCAGGGTGTAGAGCCGCTCGGACGGGTCCGACAGGTCGGAGGTGTAGCACAGGGCGACCTCGGCGACGGCCGTCCCGGTCTCCCGTACGGCGTCGATGGCGGGCCGCATCTGCCCGACGTCGTTGAGCGCGTCGAAGATCCGGAAGATGTCGATACCGGTGGCCGCGGCCTCCCGCACGAAGGAGTCGGTCACTTCGGTCGGGTACGGCGTGTAGCCCACGGTGTTGCGGCCGCGGAGCAGCATCTGCAGGCAGATGTTCGGCACGGCTTCGCGGAGTGCGGCCAGGCGCTCCCAGGGGTCCTCGGCGAGGAAGCGGAGCGCGACGTCGTAGGTGGCGCCGCCCCAGCACTCCAGGGACAGCAGTTGCGGCACCGTCCGCGCCACCACCGGGGCGACGGCGAGCATGTCCTTGGTACGGACCCGGGTGGCGAGCAGTGACTGGTGGGCGTCCCGGAAGGTGGTGTCGGTGACTCCGATGGCCGGCGATGCGCGCAGCCACCCGGCGAACCCCTCCGGGCCGAGCTCGGCGAGCCGCTGCCGGGAGCCGGCGGGCGGTTCCGTCGCGGGCAGGGGTGGCAGTTTGGTGATCGGATCGATCAGCTCGGGCCGTGCGCCGTGCGGCTTGTTCACCGTCACGTCCGCGAGGTAGGTGAGCAGCTTCGTGCCGCGGTCGGCGGAGTGGCGCGCGGTGAGCAGGTACGGGCGCTCTTCGATGAACGAGGTGGTGACCCGGCCGGCCCGGAAGTCCGGGTCGTCGAGCACGGCTTGCAGGAACGGGATGTTCGTGGCCACGCCGCGGATGCGGAACTCGGCCACGGCGCGCCGGGACCGGCCGATGGCGGTGCTGAAGTCCCGGCCCCGGCAGGTGAGTTTGACCAGCATCGAGTCGAAGTGCGCGCTGATCTCCGTACCGGCGTGCGTGGTGCCCCCGTCCAGGCGGATGCCCGAGCCGCCCGGCGACCGGTAGGCGCTGATCCGTCCGGTGTCCGGGCGGAAGCCGTTGGCGGGGTCCTCGGTGGTGATCCGGCATTGCAGCGCGGCGCCGTGCAGGACGACCGTGTCCTGGGTGAGGCCGAGGTCCGCCAGTGTCTCGCCCGCGGCGATCCGCAGCTGCGCCTGTACGAGGTCGACGTCGGTGACCTCCTCGGTCACCGTGTGCTCGACCTGGATGCGCGGGTTCATCTCGATGAAGACGTGGTTGCCGTCGCGGTCGAGCAGGAACTCCACGGTGCCCGCGTTGCGGTAGCCGATCTCCCGGGCGAACCGCACGGCGTCGGCGCAGATCCGCTCGCGCAGCGCCGGGTCGAGGTTCGGCGCGGGTGCGAGTTCGATCACCTTCTGGTGCCGGCGCTGGAGAGAGCAGTCACGTTCGAAGAGGTGGATGACCTCGCCCTGCCCGTCGGCGAGGATCTGCACCTCGATGTGCCGGGGGTCGACGACGGCCTTCTCCAGGAAGACGGTGGGGTCGCCGAACGCGGACGCGGCCTCGCGGGCCGCCGCCTCGATGGACTCGCGCAGCGTGCCGGGGTCCTCGACGCGGCGCATACCGCGCCCTCCGCCGCCGGCGACCGCCTTGACGAACACGGGGAAGCCGATGTCGTCGGCGGCACGGACCAGTTCGTCCACGTCACTGGAGGGCTCCGAGGAACCGAGCACCGGTACACCGGCCGCACGCGCGGCAGCCACCGCACGCGCCTTGTTCCCGGTCAGTTCGAGCGTGCCCGCGCTCGGCCCGACGAACGTGATGCCCGCCTCCTCGCAGGCACGCGCCAGGTCCGGGTTCTCGGACAGGAACCCGTAGCCCGGGTAGACCGCGTCCGCTCCCGCCCGGCGCGCAGCACGGACGATCTCCTCCACGGAGAGGTAGGCACGCACCGGGTGGCCCGGCTCGCCGATCTCGTGTGCCTCATCGGCCTTCAGCCTGTGCAGTGAATTGCGGTCCTCGTGCGGGAAGACGGCAACGGTCTTCGCGCCCAGCTCATAGCCGGCGCGGAAAGCGCGAATCGCAATCTCACCACGATTGGCGACCAGTACCTTGCGGAACATTTTCGATCCCTTCAGCCTGCCATGAGGGACACCATGGTGTACGCCACGGGCAGACCGGATGCCGGACCCGCAGTGACTTGTTGCCGGACCAAGCCTGAACATTCCGTCGGCTGACGTCAAGATCCGGGCCCGGCACACCTTCCATGCTCCGCCGAAGGCCGCCACGGCCGCCATTTCAGCAGGTCAGCAGGCCGGCATCGCTACGAGCGGGGTACCGGGGTGTGCCGCGGACACGGCGCTCGCCCGCGGAGCCGAAGGGACACCACGATCAGATCGCGCAGTTGTTTCAACGCTCCCTCGTGGTCGCCCGCGGCGATTTCGGAGAGCGTGCCGAACGATCCGGGGTAGAGCATGACCGGCAGGCCGCTGTCCTTGCGGCAGCAGAATACGGCGAACTCTTCGAGGAAGTATTCCGAGGACCGCTGGATACGTCGTTCCAGTTCCGCTTCCGAGGCGCCGCCCGAGTTCTTGCTGTGGTAGCCGCTACCGAATTCCTCGAGGGAGGTACAAAACGTGACGTCCTGGCTGAAGTGGTCGCGGAGAATCCGGTGATGGTCCTGATGACGAGAGGGCGGTCTGGTAGCGCCTTCTCCTCGCGGGCGAAGTGGTCCGGGCAGGGAACAACCGCCGAGGTGAGCGGGACGAGGGCCGCCGTCAGCCGTCTCGGCACTGCCGCCTGGGGATCCGGCCGTCGCGAGCGACGTGTCGCGCCGCGCGATCGGCCTTTCGGGTGACCTCGTACGCGGAGTGTTGCCTTCGTCGTCACCGGAATGGGTTACTGAGTCCGTCCGATTCCGGTGGGCCGCCCATCCTTTCCGGGGGAGTGGAAGGCGCCCTTGCCGGAGTCTCGTCATGACGAGGCGTCCGAGCGCGCTCCTCCGTTGAGGCATGCAGGTAACGGCCGTATCGGCGCCCCAGCATGCGCCACATGGTGCGGCCGGCCCGCGAGCTGGTCTGGAGCCGTCATGCATGCTGTCCGTCCTGTTCGCCCCGCGTACCTCACCGGGCCGCGCCCCGTGGTCGGGAGGGCGCGCCGGTTGCCGCACCGGCCCGCTCCGTCTCCCTTGGCGCGGTGCCGCGCGGGAGCCGTCGATGCGGTCGCCGGAAGCACCACACGAGCGAGGGCGGTCTCATGCTGACACCGGAGCGCCCGGACGGGCCCTTTCTGATCACCGACCGGGACGGGAACTGCATCGCCGTCATCGACCCGGCCTCCCGCAAGGTCGTGCCCACTCTGAGGGCCCCGGTCCCGCTCGTGGCGCGAGGCGCGAGGCGCCGGGGACGATCTGGTGCTCCGCACCACGGCGGACCGCGCCGACCTGCCGAGAGCGCTCGACAGCAGCATGCTGCTGCACGCACTGCCCGGTGCGCTGGCCCGGACGGCCACCGCACCGGGGCTGCTACGGCGGACCGACCTCGCCGGCCGGGCCGACGTGCCCGGACTGCAGAGCCTCTCCGGGATCTTCCCCGACCAGGGCTCCTACCGCGGCGGCACCCTGGTGACGATCGTCGGGCGCCACTTCACCGGCGCCACCGCGGTGTACTTCGGCGCCCGACGGGCGGCCGCCTTCTCCGTCCTCGACGACCGGACCATCGTCGCGGTGACCCCATCGGGCAGCGGGGCGGTCCCGGTCACCGTCACCACACCCGGCGGCAGCGCGCGCATCGGGTACTTCTCCTACCTTTACTGGCCCGTCATTTCGCGGCTCATCCCCTCCGCCGGCCCGGTCGGCGGGGGCAATGTGGTGGAGCTGGTGGGCGCCAACCTGAGCACCGCGCTGCTGGTGCACTTCGGTGACGCGATCGCCTTCCCCACCGCGGTCTCCGAGGGGCAGTTGCTGGTGACCGCTCCCCCCGTCGCGGGGCCCGGCACCGTCCCGGTCTACGTCACCACCATCGGCGGAGTGAGCAACCAACTGCCCTACACCTATGCCGCGGTGCCGTCGGTGACCGGGGTCAGCCCGAGCACCGGGCCGATCGCGGGCGGTACCACCCTGGTGGTGAGCGGCACCGGGCTCAGCCGGGTCACCTCCGTCACCGTCGGCGGAGTGCCCGCGGTCTCCTTCCGTGCGTACTCCGACACCCTGCTGGTGGTGGTGACGCCCCCGGGCACGCCGGGTCCGGCCGACCTCGTCATCACCACCCCGGGCGGCAGCGTGACCGTGTCCGGCGGCTTCGGCTACCAGGCGCCCACGGAGACGGCCGTCAGCTCCGCGCCGGCCCCCTCCGCCGTCGGGGAAGCGGTGACCTTCACCGCCGTGGTCACGGGGGTGCCGCCGACGACCGGCACCCCGACCGGCACCGTCACCTTCGACTTCGGCGACGGCTCGGCACCCGTGCCGGCGACCCTCACCGGAGGCACGGCGTCGGTCGGCCACGTCTACACCGCTCCCTCCGGCACTCCCTACGAGGTCACCGTCTCCTACGGCGGCGACGTCTTCTTCACCCCGTCCACCGGAACGGACACCCAGGTGGTCGAGGCGGCCTCGACCACCACCACCGTGCAGACCTCCCCCGATCCCTCGCTGGCCGGGCAGGCGGTCACCCTCGTCGCGCGGGTCTCCCCCGTCCCCCCGGGGGACGGGGCGCCCGCCGGCACGGTGACCTTCGATTTCGGCGACGGCTCCCCCACCGTCACCGCCCCGCTGAGCGGCGGAGCCGCGACGGTCACCCACGCCTACGCCGACGCCGCCGAGGACCCCTACGCCGTCACCGCCGCCTACAGCGGTGACGGCAACTTCACCGCCTCGACGGGCACCGACACCCAGACCGTCCAACAGGCCGCCTCCGCCACCGACGTGAGCCTGGCGCCGAGCCCGTCGGTGGCCGGCCAGCCGGTCACCGTCACCGCGACGGTCACCACCGTCCCGCCCGGGGCGGGCACCCCCACCGGCATCGTCACCTTCACCTTCGGCGACGGGACCGGCTCCGCCACCGCACCGGTGTCCGCCGGCGTCGCGACCGTCACCCACACCTACACCGGCACCACGGGCAGTCCGTTCACCATCGCGGCCTCCTACGGCGGGAACGACAGCTTCGCCGTGTCGAGCGGCACCGACACCCAGACGGTCAACCGGGCGACCACCTCCACGGTCGTGGTGTCCACGCCGAACCCCTCGACGACGGGCGACCAGGTGACCGTCACCGCGACGGTCACCGCGGTGGCCCCCGGAACGGGCACCCCCACCGGGACCGTCACCCTCGCCATCGCCGGGCGCACCCCCAGACCGTGACCCTGGTCAACGGCCGGGCCAGCGCGCAGTTCAACCCCCTCCCGAAGGGAACCCACCTCGTCACCGGCAACTACAACGGCGACGTGAGCTACGCACCGTCCAGCGGGACGACCACCCAGGTGGTCAACAACTGAGGCATCGCAGACGGCCGTCGGCCCCGTGGTGCATGCGTGCCGCGTGGCCGACGGCCGTTTCAGGGGGGTGCTCAGCGCGTCGGCCGGCCGCCGGGGAGTCGGCCACTACTCGTACCGCTACTCGTACCGCGCAGGGGGGAACAGCTCTGCCGCTGACCTCGAAGCAGTCGTTCCTTACCGTGAGTTGACGGTACGCGGAGCGGCCACGGCGACGGGGGCGCAGGGGGACAACCGCAGCCCCGTGACCAGGTCCGGGCGGATCCGCAGCGCGTAGGACATCCGGTGGTCGGCCCAGGGGTGCAGCAACGCCTGGTAGTGCGCAAGGTCGTCGGGATCGGTCACCAGGTGGCAGTAGCCGGTCACCACCACGCTCCAGCCGCAGTGCGTGGCCGGGTCGATGGCGTCGGCCTCGTAGGCGACGACCACCCCCTCGTCCTCCGCGTGCACGGTCAAGCTGGTCAGCGCCGCGCCCTCGTGGGTACGGATGATCACCTCGCCGTGGTGGAGGAGGTGGTTGACGGGGCGGATGGCCGGCAGCGCGTCCTGGGTGAAGACGATCCGCCCCAGCGGCACGCTGCCCAACAGGCGGAGGGCCTCGGCACGGTCCAGTTCGGTGCAGCGGCGGGACGCCTCGCGGTCGGCCCAGGACACCGGCATGGCGTCGGTGGCGGTCCCGGCGGTGTGCCGGGCCGGGTGGTCGTTCACGGCGTGCTCCCTGTGCTGGTGACACTGCTGACGCGCTGGGCTGTCAGTCACGGTCAGTAGAAGGGTTCCGTCGGCGGCCCGCCAGGGGCCGTTCGGCCCTCCTGGGGACCACACCTTCCAAGGCCCGATGGGCGTCGCGCCATCACGCCGTCACGCCACCGCTCCCCGGTTCCGTCGTTCCGCCGCTCCGGTCACCGCCCCGTCTGCCGGGTTACGTCGCGCAGCGGCCGGCCGGCGGGGTCAACGGGTCCGGCACCGGGTCGTGGCGCATGTGGTCGGCGGGCATGCCGGCCGCGGTCAGCCGCGCGACCGTGGCACCGACCATGGCCGCCGGGCCGCTGACGAAGGCGAGGTGATCCGACCACCGCCCCTCCCGTGCCACCGCCTCGGCCAGCGGACCGTAACCGGCCGACGGGTCGTCGAACTCCGGGACGATGTCCTCGTCCAGCACCCGGACCACCCGCAGCCGGTCGTGGCGTGCCGCCAACTCGGCCAGCGCCGCGGCGTCATACAGCTCGGCGCGGCCGCGGGCCCCGACGAAGAGGTGTACCCGGCCGGCCGAGCGCGGCGGAAGGCCGCCGTCGGTGCCGCGACGGCGGGCCGCCCAGTCCTCCAGCAGCGCCTTGATGGGCGCCCAGCCCGTACCGCCCGCCACCATCAGCAGATCGCGGGAGCGGTCCTCGTCCCGGAGCGTCATCGTGCCGTGCGCCGGCCCCAGCCGCAGGACGTCGCCGACCCGGGTGCCGCTGACCAGGGCGTCGCTGACCCCGCCGGGACCGGTGCGCCGGATGTGGAACGCCACTTCTCCGTCCGGCGCCGGTGCGGACGCGAGGGAGTAGTGCCGCCACGCCTGGCGCATCAGCGGGGACTCGACGGCCGCGAACTGGCCGGCCCGGTACGGATACGGCTCGTGCAGCCGGACCCGCAGCACCGCGAGGTCCGGGCGGCGCCGCTCGTGGGCGGTCACCGTGCCCTGCCAGCACGGCGGTTCGGCGAGCGCGGCGTCGGCGCCCTCGACCATCGACGCGACGGCGAACCGCAGCATCCGCACCCACGCCTCCTCCACCGCCTCGGCCCAGCGGGGCCCGGCGGTGCGTCGCAGCGCCACACACAGTGCCGCCTCGAACGCCTCGTAGTGCGCCGGGCGCACCCCGAGCTTGCGGTGGTCATGACCGAGCTGCCGGAAGGTGGCGGCCACCTCGGCGGGGCGGTGCAGATTCTCGATCAGGTACCAGAAGGCGCGGGCCAGGTGCACGCGCTGGAAGTCCATGGAGGCGGGAAACAGCGACCGCAGACAGGGCCACCGGGCGAACATCTCGTCGTAGAGGTGGGCGATCAGGTCGGCGAACGGCGTGACCAGGTCGAGGTACTGGGTGATCAGGCGCTGGTCCGCCGCGCCGTCGTACAAGGCGGCCGTATCCGGTTCGGGTGCCGGCGCTCGGCCCTGACCGAGGATGCGCCGCCGCAGCCGCATGGCGTCGTGCCGGGCGAGCAGGGCGTGGTACTCGCCGCCGACGGTACCCACGGCGGACCGCCCGGACGGCACGGACGGCTCGGACGGCACGGATGCCTGGGGCGGCAGGGGCCGCAGGGACGGCAGGGACGAAGCGGAACGTGCGGACGAGGCTGAACGTGCGGACGGCACGGCCGGCTCGGACGAAGTGGAACGTGCGGACCGATAGGACTGCTGCATGGAATCGACCTCCTGACGGGAGCGCCAGTGTCGCAACGCGGCTCCGTACCCGAAGGGCCCCGATCCCCCAGGGCCGTTCGGCCCTTGTGCCAGCCGCCCGGCCGGGCGAACCTCGTGGCCGGACCCTTGTGCCCGGCCGATCCGCGAGAACCACAGAGCGAGAGTGCATGAACCAGCAGCCCGTTCCCCCTGCCCCCGCCGCGCCCGCCGCCGTCCCCGAGACGCCGCTGCGCGTCTTCATCCTCGACGACCACGAGGTGGTCCGCCGCGGTGTAAGGGACCTGTTGGAGGCGGAGGAGGACATCGAGGTCGTCGGGGAGGCGGGGGACGCCCGGCAGGCCCTCGCCCGGGTGCCGGCGACCCGTCCGCAGGTGGCCGTGCTCGACGTCCGGCTGGGCGGCACCGACGGGCCCGACGGCGACCACGAAGGGATCGTGGTCTGCCGGGAGTTACGGGCCCGCCTGCCGGAGCTGGCCTGTCTGATGCTGACGTCCTTCGACGACGAGGCGCTGTTCGACGCCATCATGGCGGGGGCCTCCGGCTATGTGCTCAAGCAGATCGACGGCACCGCGCTGGTACAGGCGATCCGCACGGTCGCGGCGGGGCAGTCGATGCTGGATCCGCGCACCGCGACACGGGTGATGGAGCGGCTGCGCGCCCCGGGCCGGGCCGGGGCTGCCGAGGGGGAGACGGAGACCGAGGCGTCCGAACTCGACCGGCTCTCACCCCGCGAACGGGAGGTGCTGGACCTGATCGGCGACGGCTTGACGAACCGTCAGATCGCGGACCGGCTGTTCCTCTCGGAGAAGACGGTCAAGAACCGTGTCTCCGCGATCCTGTCCAAGCTGGGAGTGGGACGCCGGGTCCAGGCGGCGATGGTCGTCGAACGGCTGAAGGGGCCACGGACATGACCCCGACCCCCTGAATCCCAGGAGGCAGACCCGCCACTCCCGGTGCGTCGCGAAGGTGCCACCGCCCCCCGCCCCCGTACGGCGCGCCGGAGGCACCACGGGTCACCGGGACACCGGAACGGACCGGGTCAGTCCGACAGCGGCACCCGCCACACGATCCGGGTGCCACCGCCCTCCGGCGTCTCGACGGCCAGCCGGCCGCCGTGCATTTCGGCCCGGGCCCGCATGTTGGCCAGACCTCCGGCATGCGGGGCGTCCCCGACCCCCGCCCCGTCGTCCGTCACCGTCAGCGTCACCGCGTCCGCGGTCACCGACAGCGTCACGTCCAGGTGGCGGGCGTGGGCGTGGCGGGCGGCGTTGCTGAGGGCCTCCGCGGTCACCGCCACGAGGTGCGGCGCCAGATCGTCGGGGACCGCGGCGTCCACCGGCCCGTCGATCCGCAGCGCCGGGCTGAAGCCCAGGGGGCCGGCCGCCCGCTGCACGGTCTCCGTCAGGTCGCGACGCAGACCGCTCCCGCCCTTGCCGTCCCCGGTGGTGCGCAGTCCGAAGATGGTGGACCGGATGATCTTGATGGTGGTGTCCAGGTCGTTGACCGCGCGGCCGACCCGTTCGGCGGCCTCCGGGCGGTCGATCAGCCGGGTCGCGCTCTGCAGGGTGATACCGGTGGCGAACAGCCGCTGGATGGCGAGGTCGTGCAGGTCCCGGGCGATCCGGTCACGGTCGTGAAGGACCGTCAGCTCCTCCGACTCGGCCCGTCGGCGGGCGAGTTCCAGGGCGATCACGGCCTGGTCCGCGAAGCCCGATATCAGCGTGACCTCGGCGTCGTCGAAGGCCGGCCGCCCGGCCAGGCGGCTCAGCCGCAGGGCGCCGCAGCCGGTGTCCACCTGGAGCGGCACGGCGACCGTCGGCCCGTGCACCTCCACGGGCTCTCCGTTCCGCGCGGCACCGTCCGGCTCCTCGTCCTCGGACGGGTGCACGGTCCCGTCACCGACGGCACCCGGGCCGAGCGGGTACGCCCGTGGGTCGGCCCGTAAATCGGCACTGACCACCGGCCGGCCACTACGGGCGGCCATCCCGGGCAGCGAACCGTCCGCCGGCACCCGCAGCCCGAGGATCCGGCTCGCGCCCGTACCGCACGCCACCGCCACCGTCAGCTGGTCCGCGGACGAGGGCACCGGCAACAGGACCGCCGCACAGTCCGCACCGGCGACCTCCTGCGCGCGCTCCGCGATCAGCCGCAGCACCTCGTCGGCGTCGGTGCCGGACAGCAGACTGCGGGTGATCTCCCCCAGCGCCTCCAGCCACCGTTCGCGGCGGCGGCTCTCGTGGTACATGCGGGCATTGTCGATCGCCACTCCCGCCGCGCTGGACAGCGTGGTCAGCACGGCCTCGTCGTCCGCGTCGAAGGAGCCGCCGCCGCGCTTCTCGGTGAGGTAGAGGTTGCCGAACACCTCGTCGCGGACCCGGACCGGCACCCCGAGGAAGGTCCGCATCGGGGGATGGTTGGCCGGAAAACCGAAGCTGTGCGGATGCCTGCTCAGGTCCGTGAGCCGCAGCGGCTCCGGGTGGCGGATCAGCTCCCCGAGGATGCCGCGGCCGCACGGCGTCCGCCCGATCAGCTCGATGAGCTCGTCGGACATCCCGACGGGCAGGAACTGCGACAACTGCCCGTCCCCGACCACGCCGAGCGCCCCGTACTCCGCGTCGGTGAGGGTGACCGCGGCCTCCACGATGCCCTTGAGCACCTGCGGGAGTTCGAGCCCCCGCCCCAGGCTCATCACGGCGTCGAGCAGACCGCGCACCCGGTCCGGCTCGCGGAGCTGCGGCCCGTGCGGACCGCTCATGGCCGGTGCGTATGACTGCGATTCGGACATGCCCGCCCTGCTCCAAAGATCCCGTACGTCTGCTCGGCAGCCTACGTGATCATCGATGCCACGCCGGAGGCCACCGGTGCCGACCGGCCATCCACCGGGTGGCTACGACGGGGGCCGACCGCCCCGCCACCCAGGGCCGATCGCCGGACGGAAAAGGGCTGTTCGGCCCTGCGGACCGCGAAGGCGGACGGCTGACGATATGCCTGCCGGGAAGGGCCGGTCTCCCCCGTGCCGATGGCCCTTCCCGGCTCAGTCCGTTCACGGCCCGCCCGATTCACGCTTGCACATCCGAACCCACGGACCGCGCCACCGCCGACCGCCGACCGCCGACCGCCGACCGCCGACCGCCGACCGCCGACCGCCGACCGCCGACCGCGAAAGGAGAACTCATGCTGTCGCCCGCTGTCCTGGCCCTTGCGCTGGGAGCCGCCGTCCTCTGTTCCGCCGGTTGCCTCCGGTACGTACCCAGGACGGACCGCCTGGGGCCTGGGGCGGTCCGCACTGCGTCTGCACCGTCGCCATGTGACCAACGGGACCCTGCTCGGGGCAGCGGACCGGCATTCCGTGGCAGTGCCTTGCCGTCCGAGGCGCTTCGGAAAGCGGAAGACGATTCCTGACCGACTGCGGGATCCCCTACTCGGCGGGAACACGGACCCACGCGAACCCGCTGGCCGTGCGCGGTCCGCGAGCACCTGGGTGAGACCTGCCCGAGTCACCCACGAGCCCGCACCTGCGACCCCGAATCCCCCAAGCCCCCCAAGGCCCACAGCACCGCGCTCACCACCAAGCAAGCGCCCGCTTACCCTTCGCTGTGACGCGTCTCATGCAGTGATCTCCCGTACTGCCGACGGGCGGCGGGTTGTGGGTGAACAGGCCGTGCGCCCGCGGCCGTTGACGCCGGGGCCGTGGTCCGTGGGGGCCGGGCCGCGTGGTGTTCCGGCAGCGCAGCGGCGTTCTCGCTATGTGGCCGGAAATAAGGTGGTCGGCGGCAGACGGCAGCGGCCCCTCCCATAACGCGGGGCATGCGCAACACCAGGACGGACGACACTTCCCATGGATATGAGCGCCGGCGAGCGCAAGGGGCTCAGCCTCTTCGCCCTCATCATGATCGGCATCGGCTCGATCTTCGGCTCCGGCTGGCTGTTCGGGGCCGGCTCCGCCGCCCAGGTGGCGGGCCCCGCGGCGCTGGTCGCCTGGGTGATCGGCGTCATCTTCATCGGCATGATCGCGATGTCGTACGCGGAGGTCGGTTCGGCCTACCCGATCCCCGGCGGCATGGCCCGCTACGGGCATTTCTCGCACGGTCCGGTGCTCGGCTTCCTCACCGGCTGGGCGGTGTGGATCGCGACCGCCTCGCTGATCCCGATCGAGTCGATCGCCGCCACCCAGTACATGACGTCCTGGAGCTTCGACTGGGCGAAGGGCCTGGTCGATCCGGCCACCCACCAGCTGACCCTCTCCGGCACGGCGGTGGCGCTGGTCCTGACCCTCGCGCTCTGGCTGACCTGCTTCTGGTCGGTCCAGCTGCTGGCCCGCGCCAACACCGTGCTCACCCTGGTCAAGTTCGCCATCCCGGTGCTGGCGGTGCTCGCGCTCGTCGGGTCCGGCTTCCACCCCTCGAACTTCACGGCCCACGGCGGCTTCGCCCCGTACGGCTGGCCGGCCGTGCTCACCGCCGTCACCACCTGTGGTGTCGTCTTCGCCTTCAACGGCTTCCAGGCCGTGGTCAACCTCGGCGGGGCCGCGAAGAACCCCGGCCGGGCCATCCCGGTCGCCCTGATCGGTGCGCTCGCGCTGGGCCTGGTGATCTACTCGGCGCTGCAGGCCGCCTACCTGGGGTCGGTGCCGCCCGAGCTGCTGGAGCGGGCCGGCGGGTGGCAGGGCGTGAACTTCAACTCGCCGTTCGCGGACCTGGCGGGGCTGCTGATGCTGCACTGGGTGGTCACCATGCTGCAGTTCGGCGCGTTCATCTCGCCGGCCGGGTCCAACATCGCCAATGTCGCCTCGGCCGCGTACATGGTCACCAACCTCGCCGAGACCGGGTTCTTCCCCCGGAAGCTGGCGGCCGTGCACCCCCGCTACGGCACCGCCCGCCCCGCGATGTGGCTCAACCTCGGCTTCTCCGTCGTTCTGCTGCTCACCATCGGCCGCAGCTGGCAGGCGCTGGCCGGCGTGGTGTCGGCGGCCATGGTCATCTCGTATCTGATCGGCCCGATCGCGGTGGGGGTGCTGCGACGGACCCGCCCGGACCTGCCGCGTCCCTTCCGGCTGCCGGCCGCCGGGGTGCTGTGCCCGGTCACCTTCGCCTTCGCCGCCTGCGCGCTGTACTGGTCGAAGTGGCCGGAGACCGGCAAGATCACCGTGCTGACCCTGGTGGCCGCACCGGTCGCGGCGCTGGTGCTGTGGCGCCAGGGCGAGCGGCGGCTCCTGCGGCAGTTCGCCCCGGCCTGGTGGATGATCGCCTTCCTGGTGTGGACGGCCACGGTGTCCGCGCTGGGCGGCGAAGAGTTCGGCGGCCGGGGCATCCTCCCCGGCGTGCTCGGCACCGCCGTGATCGCGGTCACCGCCCCGCTCTTCTACTTCTGGGCCGTACGCTCCGGGGTCAAGGCCCACGCACGGGGCCTGACCAGCGCCCCGTCCCCCACCGAAGCCACCCCGACACCCTCCGCCACCACCGACGACGCCCGCCCGATGGCTTCCGTCTGAGGGCACACCGCGCCAGGGTCGGGGTGCGGGCTCGAAAACCGGGGCGGATTCTCTCTCCCCTCCTCCCCCCGACCCCACCGAGCGTCCGTGCCGTCCATGTGTCCGTGCGTCCGTGCGTCCGTGCGTCCGTGCGTCCGTGCGTCCGTGCGTCCGGAGCCTCCTCGCGTCCTTGCACCGGCTCGCGAACGACCCGGGCGCACGACGACGGGCCACGGTGCGCAATGACATCAGTGGCGGGGTTCAGCACGGCCCCGTCATCCAGTCCGGCCAGGTCACCGGGCTCACCTTGTATGTCCAGGATCCCAGCGCGTAGGCAGTTTCGTTTGGATCATCTCATTCCGGGCCGGCAGCCGGCTGGCTACTGCCGTGCGGCGCCTCGTCCACGTTGCCCCCGAACTTGCACTCTCCGGCGACCTCGCTGGTGACCTCGCTGGTCGTCAGGCGCAGTGCGCGGATTTCCCGCAGCCGGTGGCTGCGTACGGAAGGGTCGGCGAGCTCGCTGTCCGGTTCGATGCGCCGTATCCGGTTGCGGAGCATGTCGAGTTCAACCTGCGGGGAATCGATTACCTCGGCAGTGCAGCAGAGTTGCACGGATGAGCAGTAGACCGTCGGAATCCTTCGCACCGGGCCTTCTTCGCCGATTGCTTTCCATGGCCCGGGGATGTGTGTCCCAGGCGTCGGTCACGTTCAGCAGGACATCTGGGTTTTCGTGCACTGCGGCGAATACAGACTGAGGCAACCGGCGATGTCACGTCGGGACTTGCCGTCCTTGATGCAGCGTTCGTAGCGGTCTTGGGTGCGCGGTCGCAACACGGGCGAGTCTGCACGGTCCGGTGCAGAGCGGCGTGGGCGGCCCCGGCGATCCAGTCGTCGCCGTACTTCGGGGCGAGGTCGGTGAGGGTCAACCGGTGGTTCGCGTCGGGGTCTCACCCTCCGGTGGCGGTGCGGAGGATGAGCAGGCGATCGACCAGTTCGTCGACGTAGGCGGGGGTGAGCGGGCCCGTTCCGAACAGGATGCGGAGGTACATCGGGGACAGGATGAGGTCGAGCACCTGGAGCACATCTGGCGGGTGTTCGCCTCGGTCGCGGGCCCGGTCGAGCATGACCTGCAGTTGACGAGTGCGTTCGGCGAGGAACGCGTCGCGGGCCTCCAAGCCCGGCTGTCCCGAGTTGGACAAGGAGATGGCCAGGCGCAGTATCGCCGTCCCGTCCGGTCCGGCGATGTCGCGGGCGGCGGTGGCCGCGTAGGTGCGTAGGTCGCCCTCCAGGCTACCGGTGTCAGGGGCGGGGGAAGTGGCGGCGAGCCGGGTGGCGGCCACGTCCGAGAGAAGGGCTTCCAGGTTTCCCCAGCGACGGTAGATGCTGGAATCGGCCACGCCCGCGCGGGTGGCGACATCGCCGACCGTGAAGTTCCCGTAGCCGCGGTCGCCGACCAGGTCCGCGACTGCCTGATGCACTGTCGCGCGGACCCGGGCCGCACGGCCACCGGGCCGGCGGACCGGCTCCCTTTCCTTCTCCACGCCCCCACCTTAACGCAGTCGCCACTTGCGTTTTTCGTCTCGGCGCTCCTACAGTCTCGCTAACGCAGTCACTAACTGCTTTAGGAGTTTGGATGAAGTCCCTGTTCTTCCCGCACAACCCTTCGTTCTGGTTCGAGACACTGCGGTCCTTCGGCCACATCGCCTACGGCGGCGCCGACTTCGGCGAGGTCGTGGTGACCACCGAACGGATCACCGTCGACGACTACGACAGCTGGCACGACGAGTGGCTCGCCACCGCCGACCGGGTGGCCGATGAGGGACGTACGGCCCTGGCCGGCGGGCACCGCGTCAGCGCCCGCGACGCCTTCCTGCGGGCGTCGAACTACTACCGAAGCGCCGAGTTCTTCCTGCACGGCGACGCCACGGACCCGCGCATCCTGCACGCCTACGACGCGTCGGTGAGGTGTTTTCGCCAGGCAGCCGCACTGTTCACCCCGGTCGTCGAGCCGGTGGAGATCCCTTACGAGGACACCACGCTGCCGGGGTACCTGTACCGCGCCGACGACTCGGGCACCGCCCGGCCGACCGTAGTCATGTTCAACGGATTCGACGGTACGGCCGAGGAAATGCACTTCGGCGGCGCCGCCGCGGCCGTCGAGCGCGGCTACCACGTCCTGTCCTTCGACGGCCCCGGCCAGCCGGGTACCCGCCACCACCACGGCCTGGTGTTCCGTCCCGACTGGGAGAACGTGGTCGGCCCCGTCCTCGACCACGCCCTCACCCGTCCCGAGGTCGATCCCGCCCGGATAGCCCTACTGGGCAACAGCATGGGCGGCCTGCTCGCACCGCGTGCCGCGGCCTTCGATCACCGACTCGCCGCCGTCATCGCCCTCGACGGCGTCTACGACCTGGGTGACATGGCCGCCGGCGCCCTGTCCCTCGACCGCGCCGAGGCCGAATGGAGGCTGCGCGCCGACCACGACCCCGAGCTCGACGCCGCCGTGGAGGCGGCCGTCGCCGCCAGCCCCAAGATTCGCTGGCTCGTCGACCAGGGCATGTACGTCATGGGCGCCGAGACCCCGCGCGGGGTCTTCAGCACCTTCCTCGAATACCACCTGCGCGACGGCATCGCCCAGAAGATCACCTGCCCCACCCTGGTCTGCTCGGCCTCGGACGACGTGTTCTTCGAGGGCCAGCCCGAACTACTCCACAAGCACCTGACCTGCCCGAAGACTCTGCTGGAGTTCACCGGCGCACTGGGCGCGGACGCGCACTGCCAGGCCGGCGCCCAGCGCCTGGCTTTTGCCCGTGTGTACGACTGGCTGGACGATGTCATGGCCGAAACCACCTGAGCCCGTCCCGTCGTTCCGGCGCGAGCCCGCACCGGCCGAACCAGTCCTCTCAGCCGGGCCGGCCGCCGGCCACCCCTGCATGCCAGCACCGACGGATGGGTGGAGTCCTTGGCACTCGCCGCCCATGACCGTCGCTGGGCCAAGACCGTCCCACGGCCGTGTTCTTGAGCCTGCGAGCTGGTGAGCGCGCACGATCGTGGAGTCCACCGACACGGCCCAGGTCAGGTCCTCGTCCGCGTCGGCCTGGGCCATCGGCGCGGTGAACACCCGCTCCCAGGTGCCGTCCAGAGCTCACATCCGCAGCCGGTTGCAGACACCTCTCCAGTTGCCGTCTTTCTCCGGCAGGTGGACCCACTGCGTTCCGGTCCGGAACGTGAAGGCGATCGCGTCGATCACCTCCCGGTGGTCACGCCGGCGTCCACCCCGCTCGGCATCCGGTCCGGGAGCAATGGCTCAACTCGCGCCCACTGCACATCTGTTAACGGCACATCCAGACCAACGATCAGATGATCCGAACGAGACCGCCCAGGGGGCGGCCTGCGTCACGTGGAGCGGCGGGGACCGGCAACGGAGCGTCAGCTACCGTGCCGGTCCCCGCCGTTGCTCAGCGGTGGTCTGCCGCCGGGACGGAGTTGTCGGCCGGGGCCGTGGGAGCGGGTTCGGCGCGGGGTGGTCTGCTACTGCGGTTGAAGACGGTGATCGAGACCATGATGACCGCGAAGCCGATGATCTCGGACATGGTCGGGCGCTGGCCCAGTACCGGCCAGGCGATCAGTCCCGCGGCGATCGGTACGCCGTAGAAGTACGAGGCCACCCGGTCCGCACTCTCGGAACGCATCAGGATGAAGAGCAGGCTGAGCGCGCCGATCGATACGCCGGCCGACATCCACAGTTCCGACAGCAACAGCTGCGGTGTCCACCGGATGACGCCCTTCTCGAAGATCAGTCCGCCGATGAGCATGACGACGGCCGACGAGCCGGACTGAACGAACCCATTGATCAGCAGGTGGGCGCCGGGGTTCTTCAGCTGGTAGTAGAACTGTCCGGTGGCCAGTCCCACCAGGCCGAGGACGCCGAAGGCGACGTTGGTCGGGGTGAGCCCGGAGGACGTCTCCAGGCCCCGGTACACCGTGATGGCGACGCCGGCCAGCCCGCCGACGAGGGCCAGCACGGACAGCGGCCGGACCTTTCTCGCGGTCACGACGGAGACCATCAGCCACACCAGAATGGGTTGCAGCGCGATGATCAGTGCCGAGACCGCGGGGGTCATGCCCTGGTGGAGCGCGTAGAACACCCCGACGGAGAACACGCCCTGCAGCAGGATGCCGCTGAGGATGAGGTGGACATAGCCCGAGCGTGGCCAGCCGACCCTCAGACACAGGATCAGGACGAACAAGATGACTGCGGTCGCGCCGAACCGGATGGCCAGGTAGGAGAAGGGCTCCGCGTAGGGCAGGCCATAGCGGCCACCTACAAAACCTGATCCGTAGAGGATGACGAACGTCAACGCAATGAGCGAAACCTTGAGGTTCTTGGTCTCGCCGGGCACTAGCGCATTCCCACCTTGGACTCGAACGTGACCGTGGCGGCGCGCGGGCGGGTCGCACCCGATGCTGCCTGCGTGCCGATGAGCCGGGTGGCCAGTTCGTACTCGTTCACCAGGCCGACGATCTCGTTCTTCAACACCGCGATCGCCTTGGGGTAGTCGGCCTCGTCCACGGCGAGCCGCGCGCTGGGCGCGGCCGACCGGGACGACTTCTGCAGCGTGCTGATTCCGTAAATTCTGGACAGGATGCGTCCCAGGATCACGATCTTGTCCTGCGACGGTGCGTCAGCGAGGTGGCTGAGGTTGATGTCGGTGAGGTGGAAGAACGCGTCTTCCAGATATCCGAACCGGCCGAGGAACTCCAACGGCGACCGGAGCCCGGACTGCTGGAACTGGCGCAGGAACAGATGGGCCAGGTGCTGGCACAGCAGGTCGTTCGTTCCGTCGAAAACGGTGTATACGCGCGCGTCGAGCAGGGCGTAGGCGGCGATGTTGTCCGGTGCGCCCTTCCGGTACCCTTCGCCGCCGCACAGTTGCTGGTAGTCGAGAGCCGATTCCAGCATGAGTTCGGAGGCCAGCACCTTGGTCGCCAGCGAGGCGAACATGCTGTCTTCCAGGTCCGTGTAGTAGTTCTCCGCCAGCATCAGATGCCGGTACAGCGCATTGCAGACGACATAGTTCTGCTGGATGCGATTGACCTTGTACCGCACGTAGCCGATGTCGTGCAGTGTGCCGTCACCGATTTTCCTTGTGCTCACCTGACGCAGGGACTCGGTGCTGAGCCTGCGCAGGAAACCGCTGGCCATGGCGGCCTTGCTGAACCGGGAGGCGCAGAGGATCTCGGCGGCATCGCCCAGTCCCTCTCTGGTCTTGGTGAGCCGGTAATGGCGGGGCACCCGCAGATCCAGGGTGTTGAGCCCGTATCCGAGGTTCTTCAGCCCCAGGCTGTCGTAGACCTCGGTGGTCACGAATCCGCCGTCCGACCGCCTGTGGGCGAAGTAGGCGAACTCCTTGCGCTCCGGATGCCTGGCGCAGATGATCCACCAGTCCGCCTGCTCACTGAACGCCTGCCAGTGCTTGGTACCGGTGATCCGGTACGCGTCGCCTTCATCGTGGTAGGTGGTCTGCATCCGTGCGAGGTTCGAACCGCTCCCCGGCTCGGTGAAGGCGAGACCGCCGATGACGGGGTGGTGCGCGAAGTCGTCGAAGACCTCTTCCTTCAGCGCGTCATCACCGCCGGCCGCCACGTTGCGGAGGAAGAGGACCGTCACGATCATCGTGTACATGCCCAGCGGCAGATTGCGCTCGGACATGATCTCGATGATCTCGCACATCTCCTGATGGCTTTCCCGGCCGCCGTACTCGCGCGGGATGGCCGGTAAGTAGATGCCTAACTCGACGAGCTTGCGCAGACTTTCCCTGGAAAGCGGCTCATGCGGAAGTCGGGCGCTGTCGAACTCGTCGATACTGCGCCGAAAACCGTCGAGGAATTCGGACGAGTCGAGGTCGACCAATGGGTTGCGTGACATATTCAAGGTACTGGTCCCATCTCGGCTGGTACTTTACCGGCACATTGCTTGTGGCCCTACAGCGCGTTGAGTTCGGCTCGCAGGTGGTCCGGAATGCTGGTGGTGGTTTCCCTTTCGTAGTCGAAGTGGACCATGATGCAGGTACCGCGGGCCACTTCGGCCCCCTCCTGTGTGGCGATCTGCTCGATGGTGATCGAGGTATTGCCGATCTTCGCCACCTTCGTCTCGATGACGACGTCTACGGAAGCGAAGATCTGGCGGGTGAAATCGATCTCGTATCGGCGCAGGATAAGCGCGAGGTCGCGCATGTTCGCTTCTTTGCTGAACAGGCGGAAAATCGGTAACCGGCCGTGCTCGAACCAGACCGGCACTGCGGAATTTGTGACATGGCCGAGCACGTCGACTTCGGAGAAGCGCGGCGAAATCGTCACCTTCACGTTCTGCCCCTAAATTGGTACAGTAGTTCGAGTTTTCGACAGTCTCTCATCGACCGGCCTTGCGTCGGGTGGCACACCGAGAATTCAGCCGGTGTGAGGTGCGACACGAACGCCTGCCGATGCGCCATGAGGCCGCCCACCCGTCGCAAAGCGTGCGACAGCCCGCGTGACGAACGCCCTCCATGCCTACGGTGTACGCGAGTTGACCACGAAGGACGGAGACCGTTGATGAGCGAGGACATCGCGCCCCTGCTGGATCCGATCACGGATCTGTCCCGGCAGGCCGCCGAGTACGACTGGGCGGCCCATGAGGCGCTGACCCTGGACCAGCGGTACCGGGAGCGGCAGTTGCCTCTTCTCGACAGCCGGGTCAGGGCACCTCTCGGCCCCGAAGCCGGCGCGGCCGAGTACTGGCCGCCGATCCGCTCGGCGGTGCTCCCGATCGACAGCGGGCGGCTGGCAGCCGACGCCGGTTTCACTGCCTTCCTCGACGATCTCCGCGGGAGCGATGTCACCTCGCTCGTCTGGTGGCCGGGGCTGGCCATGCGGGCCGATCGTCTGCACGCCACGCTCGCCGGAGGACTGGACAGAGGCCAGGAACTTCCTGCTCAACTGGCCTCACGCATCGACGTGGTGGTCCGCGGGCCATGGGTCGGACGGTTCAACACCGGCAGGATCTACCTTCCGGTGCAGGCCGCCGACGTGGCATCCGCGACCGCACTCGCGCAGGTACGAACCCGGACGGGTGCGGCCCACCGTCCCCTCCTGGCCGGCTGTGTACAGCTCACCGACGAGGTCACCGGCGACGCGTACCGGCAGCTCCGCGACATTGTCGCCACCCACCAGAGCCGTATCGCGGTGCACATGCCGCTGTCCGAGCTCTGGCTCATGGACACCATGGATGACCTGGTACTGCGCTCACGTCTTGCCGCCCGGATCCCGTTGCAGAACCACGCACGTCCCCTCGCGGAGGAAAACGTGTCTTGATCGCGGCGAACACGGCGGTGCCGGGCCGCGCCCCGCGCTCGCGATCGCACGCCCCGGTCACGCTGGGCCGTCAACTGCCCTATTCCACCTGGGCGTTCACCACCCATGGGGACCGGAGCGCCCCGACGTAGGTCTGCCCGCCGGGGCGCCCCGGAGGTCGCGTACGGCGCCGGGAGGTGAGGGCCGGCGCGGGAGTCAGGGCTTGTACGCCTGGCGCAGGGCGCAGGTCCAGATGACGGCGCGGGGAGTCGACGCGGCGTCGGCCGCGGAACCGCCTACGCGCTGATCGTCACTGACGGCGTGCGCCTCGGAGGCGCCCTCAGGGGAGAGCCTGGGCAGTGCCAGCAGGGGGCCGGTTCCCGGCCAGATCTGGGCCTGTGCCGGGGGCGCGGTCTCCGGCGGGAACGGCCCGACCATGTGGCTGTCGAGGGCGGTGCCCACACTCACGTTGGTGGTGGGGCTGATGGCCTCGAAGGTGCCGCTGGTGCGCTCCCCGAGCAGTCCCGGTTCGCTTTCGGTGGTGTACGGCGGAAGCCACTGGGTGGGGGTCAGGGTGTCCAGCCGGGTGTAGTCATGGGTGCCCACGATCCGTCCGCTGCGGTCGATGTCCCGGGGGTACCAGTAGTCGTAGGGCACTCCCGCGGGCCAGAAGCGCTGGAGCGGTACGGCCGCGGCTCCTCTCCTGGCGGGCCAGGTGACGCCCGCCGACCACGATTCGTCGTCCTTGACGGCCTCGCCGGAACCGGCGATCTGCCCGGCGTTGTTGATGGCGGTCACCGAGGTGAGCGAGTAGCCGGCCGGCGGGGCGAGCCGGCGGAGGATCCGGGCACCGTCCCATTCGAGACCGGTGAGGGCGCCACCCTTGGTCCCGTCCCCGACGATCAGCCCCCGGTCGTTGACGTCCGCAGCGTGAGCCCCCTCGGGCAGCAGGGTCACGGCCCGGGCTCCGACACGGAAGCTGAAGGCGGCGGTACGGCCCGCGCCCTGCAGGGACCCGGCCATCAGCCCCTTCGCGTTGACCGCCGCGACCTCACCGCCGGTGAATCCGGCGGGCAGCGGTACGCGGTGCACCTGGGTACCGGTCCAGTACGCGGGCAGGCCGCGCGATGCCCCTACCGCCAGGGAGTTCGGCCCGAGTCCCTTGACCTGGCTGGCTCCTGAACCGGGGAGGGAGGCCAGGACCTGGAGGGCCGGCCGGCAGTCCGCGGGCTTGCCGGCGCCGTGGGTGTGCCGGGCCGGCGAGGCCGGCGCAGGGCTCGCCGTCAACAGGGGTGCGAGGAAGGCGGTGGCGACAACCGTCACAGCGGCGCGGAGGTGTCTTCGCATCATGATCTCCGTTTCCGACGACGCGGGAAGGTCCGCGTCAGCACTGGAATGAGCCGGTGGATGCCGCCAAGGAACCGGCAACACCGGAGTGGCGCAGTTCGGTCGGTGTACTCAGGGAGATGCGGTGCCGATCGGCACAGATCACGGCCGCGGGGAGCGGTTGCCCCGTCCCGCACCGGTTTGGGGGAGTTCCCGCGGACCGGCCCCCTTCCTACCGCACCCGCGGCCGCCCGGGACGGCCCCGTCGGCCAATGGCCGGAAGTCGTCCGGGAGTGTCCGGGTCCGTTTCCGACGATGAGATCAGGCACCCGGAACGGGCGGAATCGCCTCGCGGGCACCCTTGCGCGCCGTGTGCTCCCCCTGCCGCACGAGGCGGCGAGGCACGGTCCGGCCCCCAACACCGCTACGCTGGAAGCCCGTTGACACCGCACCTGCCCCACAAGGTCTTCGGCATCGCACGCCAGGCGAGCTTCCCGGTGCAGGCAACATCAGGAGAAGCCCAGTAGCCATGGAGTCACAGAATCCTATGGGGCCCGAGTCCGCACAGCCGCTTCTGGGCACCCGCCCGCGTACCGAGGTGCTCCAGGCCAGTGCTGCGCTGGCCGAGGTGGCGCACGGCCTCTCACCGTCCAGCCGAACGGCCCTGGGTGCGCTGGCCGCCTACCGCTGGGCTCTCGGTGACGGGGTCACCGCGCCCATCACGGGCTTCCGTACGGAAGGCTGCCCCACGGTTGCGGTCCTGACCGCCGAGGTGGACGCGGCCGCCGTGCAGTGGGAAGGCGCCCGGAAGGGGACCGCCGCGCACGACTACCTGCGGGGTGTGCACACGGCGCTGGCATGGATCTGCGGATACACCGAAAAGCGGCCGTGAAGCGCGCGCTTGCCCACGGCTGAGGCGTGAACTGCCGCCCCGGAAGCTCCCGTACAGGGTGGAGCGGCAACGTGAGGCCACGCGCCCGGTCCGTACGGCACATCAGGGCCCCTGCCAGCGTAAATACAGGGCGGCGATGTCGTCGGCGTCGCCGGGGACCGGGGCCGGCAGGCAGACCTGCTCGATGTGGGCCAGCAGTTCGCTCTCGGGTACCGAGCGCAGCCCGGCGTCGAGGACCGAGCGGAGCCGCTCGGTGCCGGTGTCCAGGTCGAGCCCCGGCCGTTCGACGAGACCGTCGGTGTACAGCAACAGGTGCGCCCCCGGCGCGAGGGTCACCGACGTGGTGGGGAACAGCGCGCCCGGGTCGATGCCCAGCGGCAGTCCGCCCTCGACGGGGAGGATCTCGGGCCGGCTCCCGGGGCCGGCGTGGAGGGGCTGGGGGTGCCCGGCGCGGCAGAGGGACAGCCGGCCGGTGGTGGTGTCGAGATGGGCTATGACGCACGTGGCGAAGAGGTCGGAGTCCGGATCGGTGGAGGACTGGGTGAGCAGCGCGTTGGTGCGGTGGAGGACGTCGGCGGGTGAGTGCCCCTCGGCGCTGTAGGCCCGCACCGCCGTGCGCAGCCGTCCCATCAGGGCGGCGGCCGCGGTGCTGTGGCCCTGTACGTCTCCCACGACCAGGGCGAGTTCGCCCGACGGCGTGTTCCAGGCGTCGTACCAGTCACCGCCGACGGCGGCGCCCTCCGCCGCGGGCCGGTAGTGGGTGTGCACCGTGGTGTTGCGCAGTTCCGGGAGGGCCTGCGGCAGCATGCCCTGCTGGAGTTCGACCGCGCGCCGGTGCTCCCGGTCGTGGATACGGGCCCGTTCCATGGCCTGGGCCAGCAGCGCCGCCACGACGGTGAGCAACGACCGTTCGGCGGGGGCGAACTCGTGCGGCGCGGAGAAGCCGATCAGGCAGGCGGCGCGGCCGTCCTGCGCGGTGGGCAGCGGCAGGACCGCCCAGGACTGGCGCTTGGTGGCCTGGGCGAAGTCGACCAGGGAGGGGTAGGTGGCCAGGCCCTCCCGCAGGGAGCCGGCAAAGGTGGGTGTGCCCCCGAGCAGCGCGTCCCGGAAGGGGGTCGGCTCATGGAGCGGGAAGCCCTCCGCGGCGGCTCCCTCCGCCGGACCGTACCCCCAGGAGGCGATGACGCGGAGGCGGTCGCGTTCGGTGTCCACCACGAGCAGCCCGTCGGCACCGAACGCCCGCAGGGCGGTGCCCGTGGCGTTGACCACCTCGTCGAGGCTGGCCGCGCTCACCAGATGCGCCGCCAGATCCCGCAGCCGGCCCGACTGCTCGGCCTGGGACGACAGCAGGCGCTGGTTCAGCTGCTGGCGGTCGCAGGCCACGGTGATGTCGGCGACCAGGCCGTCCATCATCATGGGGTGGCCGTCCTTGTCCGGATGGGCCCGGCCGCGGGCTTCGAGGGTGCGCAGCCGGCCCGTGGCGTCGTACGCGCGGTAGCGGACCTGGTAGTCCGCGCACCGCTGGGCGATGTGTCCCAGGCTCTGCCGTAGTGCGGGCAGGTCGGTGGCGGGCACCTGGGACAGGAACTCCTCCAGGGTCAGCGGCGGATCGGACCGTGGTGCCAGGCCGTGGAGACGGGCCAGCGCGTCGTCGCCCTCGACGACACCGGTGTCCAGGTGCCAGACGAACGTGCCCAGCTCCATGGTGCCGCTGGCATCCGCGGCCACGTCGTCGTCCTCCGGCCCGCCGTGGCCCAGCTGACGTCCGGTCAGCGCGGCCAGCGCGGGCCCGGCGTGATCGGCGAGGCACTGCAGGAAGGCCCGCTCGACGGGCGAGAAGCCGGTTTCGTGCTGCCGCAGCACGGTCAGTACGCCGATGACGGTGTCGTTGTCGATCAGCGGCAGGGACCCGGTCACCAGGTCGACCGGCAGCCGCTCGATCAGGCCCGGGTAGCGCGTCTGCCGTTGGGCGAAGGTGTTCAGCCAGACGGGCTGCGCCTTGCGCACCGCGTCGGTGGCCGAGAGGTCCTCGTCGATGCCGATGGCTTCCATGGGGAGGGCCACTTCGTCCGGCAGTCCCTGGGAGGCCACCAGGAACAGATAGCGGCCGGACGCGTCCAGCAGCAGGAGGGCACCGCCCAGATCGCCCAGGAGCGGCGCGGCCGCGTCGAGGACACCGGCGAGCAGGTCCCGGGCGGTGCGCGAGCGCGCCGCCTTCGAGGTCGCGCCGTGGAGGGCGGCCAGCCATACGGCCGGATCGGACGGGGGGCGGCCCGCGGGCCCGACGGTACGAACCGCCAGCGTGAGGCGACCGGGTTCTTCCATAGGCGAACCGTAGAAGGCCCGGGTCACCCGCGAGCGTAATGTCAAAATCTGAACGATTCCGGCTGCTGCTGCCCGCGCATGCCTGCCTCGGCGAGGCTCACCGGGCGCTCGGAGCCGAGCCGGGGTGGGGGAATCCGGGCCCGGCGCTGCCGCGCGGGACGCCGTCGCCGGGGGTCGTGCGGGTCAGTTCCCGTTGGGGTGCGGATTGCCGAGGTAGGGAAACTCGTCCAGAAGGTCGGTGTGGGGCGCGAGCCCGGTGGGAGGGATGTCGCCCGCCGAGAGGAAGGAGAGCCGGTGGTTGATGACGTCGTCGGTGAAGACACGCCCGTTGGGGTACCGCGCGGGCTTCGACGGGTCGAAGACCAGCATGTCGGGCAGGATGCGGTCGGCGTCGATCGCCGCGATCGCCTCTTCTCGCGAGTAGTTGCCGGTGTGTCCCATGAGGTGGACGAACAGATCGGTCCACCGCTCGCGGTCGTTCACCGGCTCACTGGCGTTGTACTCCTCCTTCGTCTCGTCGGTGTTGAAGAAGCTGCTGACGGAGGGGTGGCCCGCGCGGTCGGCATGGACGAGCCGGCCGTCCTTCCGCACACTGCAACGGCCCCAGATGCGGATCTCGGGGTCGGCGCGGAGCTCGCTCGTCGGCAGTTCCACCACCGTCGAGAACACGTTGGCCTCCGTGTTCGAGTCCACACCGGTCCACGGGGCCTTGCCGCCGAGATGGGGCGCGGTGAAGTTCCTGCCGCCGGTGGTGTCGAAGAGATTCTTGATCCCGTCGTAGTCGAAGAAGAAGGCGTCGCTGCGACTGCCGGCGAAGAAGGTGTAGGGACCGGCGGTGACGGGGTTCGCCACGGTGCCGAACGACACTTCGGCGTCGGTGACGACCTGCTGTCCGACGGCTTCGGCCGAGCGGGCCTCATCGCCGTGCGCGACGAAGACGCTGAAGGTCTGACGGCCGTCTTGCGGTGGCGAGAAGACGTAACTGATCGCCATGTCGGTGAGACAGTCCCCGTCATTGTCGATGTTGAGGCGATAGATGGCGTCGGGGTGCAGGGCGTCGGCATTCGGGTTCGCGTTGAGGATGAGCACCGTCCGCTCCGGGTCATGCGGTGACTGGAACGCGTAGAGGTCACAGAGGTCGAGCCGTTGGTCGCCGAGCGGGGCGCCAAGGCTGAGACCGGTGAAGTGATTCGACATCCTGCGGGTCCTTTCGCTGGTGAGGGGCGAACCGTCAGGCGGAGCCGGGACCTGGCTCCGGGGAACGCCGGCAACCAGTTCCCTGCCGCGAGGGACTGTCACGCATGACTTGGACATTGGAGCATGAAAGCCCATAAATCAGCAGGATTCATACGGAGCCGCGTGGACTCGCCTGCCGGTGGCCGGGGCCTGGCGACCGGAGGCCCCCCACTGGAGCCGACGCGACGGCGGCCTCGTCCCCTGGAGCCCGGCGCCCCGCACGTCCCGTCCCGTCCGCCGACGCCTGCGCGTCCCTGCGCGGCGTTCCAGGGAGGGCACGTTCCAGCAGGTCAGATGCCATAGGAGCGTTCCGGCGTCCCGTGTTGTGCGGTGGCCGTGGCTGCTGGGACGAAGGGCGTCGCAAGCTCGGGTCGGCAAGCAACGACGACCTCGTACCGAAGGGCGACCGACACCATGCGGACCCGCTTCCGGCTTCGCCGCCTCCGTCGTGCCGATGTCACTGACGTGGTGGCCCTGGCGGTGTTCGCCGCATCGGCAGCGACCGTCTTTCTCCTGCTCGTCAGCCGTCTCTGACGTCACCTGTGCCGACCGGACCCCATCGAAGAAGAAAGCACCCACTCACCATGCGTTTCACCCCTCACACCACCCGCCTCGTCGCCTCCGGCGCCGTACTGGCGGCCGCCCTCTCGCTGACGGCCTGCGAGAACGACAGCAAGAAGGCCGGCAGTCCAGCTCCGGCCGCTTCCTCCCAGCCCGAGTCCGGCGGCCAGGGAGCCCCGTCCTCCGCGGCCGCGAAGGTCCCGGCCAAGGACGGTGACACGTCGAAGGCCTCGGGTGTCGCCGGCAAGGAGACCGGAGGGAAGAACGGTTCCAGTACGGCCGGCGGCAAGGGTTCCGGCAGCCAGAAGGCGACCGCCGCCTGCACCGGCGCGCAGGTCAAGGTCACCGTGACGAAGGTCAACCGCCCCCTCAGCCACTTGCTTCTCACCGCCACCAACACCGGCTTCGCGCCCTGCCACGCCTACAACGCCCCGTACCTCCGCTGGGACGACGCCCAGTCCGCCACCACCTTCCTGGACAAGTCCAAGCCGCAGGCCGTGATCACGCTCGCACCGGGCCAGTCGGCGTACGCGGGGGTGATGTACCGGTCCGCGGACGGCTCCGGCAACAGCGCCTTCACCGCCCGCACCCTGGGCGTCCTGTTCGCCAACCGGGCGGGGAACGGTTCCACCGGCCCTGCCGCGCGACTCCCGCTGCCCAAGGGCGGTATCCGCACCGACAGTTCGGCCTGGGTCACCTACTGGCAGTCCACCGCCTCGGATGCGCTGACCTGGTGACGGGTCGTCACTGATCCCGGGCCGGAGCCCGGGTCCGGCGCAGGCACCGGCCCCGGGCTCAGCCGTTCTCGTTGGGAATCCATTTGCTGCCGCCCAGCGGGTAGTCGTACTGCGGACGGCCGGCCATCCCACTGGTGTGGAACGGCTCCCCGTTGTCGTCGATCCGGAGCGTGCCGTGCCGGTCCCCGCTGGACCACTCCAGCT
Source organism: Streptomyces caniferus (assembly GCF_009811555.1). Lineage (GTDB taxonomy): Bacteria > Actinomycetota > Actinomycetes > Streptomycetales > Streptomycetaceae > Streptomyces > Streptomyces caniferus. The sequence goes on from NZ_BLIN01000003.1 coordinate 759,626, forward strand.
CCAGGTACCAGCGCACGTCACGGGCTCCGGCCCGCGCGACGACCCCGAAGACCTCGGGGTCCCGCTCGCTCGTCTTATAAGGGAAGTTCCGCTGTCCGTTCCGCGGAACGATCCGTGGCTGTGCCGCGTCCAGCGAGACCCCGAACGACTTGGGCTCGATACCACCGCCACAGCCCACGCCCATGCTGTAGGCGCTCCAGGCGGGTGGCGCCGAACTCCTCACCACCCGCACCCGCATGGCGTGCAGTACCACTGTCGCGTCGCCCACACCCTGGACCGACACCTGAACGATCTGGCTGTCCGCCGAGACCGCGCCCAGCGCCGAGATCCAGCCCCTGGCGTCCTGTTCGGCGGGCGGCGGGGGCATCTCGCCCGGGTCCCGGTCGACCAAGTAGCGCTGGGTGCACGGGTCCGGCCAGGTGTACGGGCGGACGTCCACGCTCACCGGGAGTCCGGCCCGGTCGGCCGTACCCGGACCGGTCGCCCGGTCGCCGGCTCCGCCGGACGCCTTGCCGCTGGGCGTACGGGACGGTTGCGGGGTCCGACTCGCGTCGCCCGCATCGTTCGGCTTCGAGGGCGCCGACGCCGACCGGCCGCCTTCGGCCCTCGTCGGCTTGCTGTCGCTCCCCGTGGTCGAGGCCGCTCCGGCTGCCGCCTTGTGCCCCTCACCGCCCCCGGACGACATTCCGGCTATCAGCGCGGAGGACACGGCCACCGCGGCCACGGCGATCCCGGCGGCCAACGCGAGACGCCGCCGGCCACCCGCGGCTGCCAACCGGGACACGGGCCGCCCCTGGGGGGTGATCTCGACGGCCTCGCGCCCGGGGCCGAGAACGGGGGCGGAAGAGGAAGCGGAGGGGGAAGAGGAGGCGGAAACGGAGGTGGCGGGTGCGGCGTCGGGTGCCGTCGGCGGCACGGAACCGGGTTTGGTGCCCGCCTCTGCCGCGGGCTCAGCCCCGGCCTCGGGTCTGGAATGCGTCCCGGCCCCGGCCTCGGGTCTGGAATGCGTCCCGGTCCCGGCCTCCGCGGCGGCCTGCGCCCCCGTCACGACGTCCTGCTCCCACTCCGGCCCGGCACCCGCCCCGGGCGCAGGCGCCGTCACGGGCCCTGACGCCGCATCCCCTCCCCCACTCGCGCCAACTGCCCTCGCGTCCCCGCCCCCTTGCTTACGGTCCCGCTCCCGCCGACGTGCCTCGTCCGCCAGGATCCAGCGCCGGTGCAGCTCCACCAGCTCGTCCGGCGTCGCCCGGCACAGCCGTGCCAGCCGCTCCAGCGGTGCGTACTCCGTCGGCACCGCGTCGCCGTTGCAGTAACGGTGCAACGTGGATGTGCTCATGTGCAGCCGTTTCGCGAGCACTCCATAGCTGTATCCGGAGCGGTCCTTCCACTCCTTCAGCAGCGCCGCGACCCCAGCCGCTTCTTCAGCCGCCCCCACTGTTACTCCCTCCCCGCCCGCGCGCACCGCATACGTGCAGTCCCCGCGGACACAACCGTGCCAACCGCCCCGACAACGCCAACGCCCCCGCCGCCTCCGGATTCTCCGGATGGCCGAACCGCCGGTGACCGCGTGGGTTCCCGGTGGTCCGCGTCGTCTCGTACGTGAGAATCATTTTCCCACCGATCCGCCCGACCGCCGGTCCGGACCACGCGACACGCCCAACGGCCTTCCTCGGCAGTTCTGTTGCCGCACGTCGCCGACCGCCCGCATCGACGCTCAGGGGCGGGCCGTCCAGTACCGCTTTGAACACCTCCACCTGGAGCGAGCATTCCAGGGAGGTGACTTCCTCGCTGCCCTCGAAACCGCCGGTGAGGAAGTCGGCGGGCCAACTGCACGGGACCGCGGCCGTGCCGCACCGGCGCCATGGCCGGGCTTCGGCTCGTCGGCACGCCGGTCGGGTCCGATGCACGAGCGGTGATCGGTTACTGAGCGCTGTCTTCCGCTTGTCGTCGGCAGGGACACGGAGCCGTCGGCGGCGAGGCCGGATGGTGCTCCCCCGCGCGCCGGGCCGTGTCCGCCGGCGCCGCGTCGGTGCCGTTCAAAGGTTCCTGACCCGTCGGCCGGAAGGCCCTCAGACCAGGAGGGCGTTCCAGGCGGGCGTTCCAGGCAGAGGTCTTCCCCGCAGGTCAGGGCACGTTTCGGCGTTCCGGCGTTCTTGTTTTGCCCGGATTCGTTGCCGCAGGAGCCGGCCTTCCCGCAGGCTGAGCACGGCACTGCCGAACCGGGAGCCGCACGGCGCACCCGCTTCGCATCGGCGCGTTCCCGCCATCACCGTACTGATCACCCACAGTGCCGACCTTGCTCGCCTACCGCTCAATGGGCACCGATGCCCAACGGGGAGTCGCACCACCATGCACCACATCCGCACCCGCCCTGGCCGGCACCGCCCCTCTCGCCACCGGCACTTCCCCGGCTCCCTGCCGGATCAACGTCATCCTCCGGGCCGGCCGGCCGCCCCCTGCCGCTGTGGCGGGTGGCGGCGCGGAGGCCGGCCACAGCACTGACCGGTCCGGCGGACCGGCAATCGGCAAGCGGCAAGCGGCAAGCGGCAAGCGGCAACGAGCGGGGCAGCGCGCGCCGGAGCGCCCCGCCGTGCGTCCCGTGATCGGCGCTCCGGAAGGGGAGTTGGGACAGGGCACCCGACCGCGCGGCTTCCCCATGATTTCTGCACGATTCGCAATAATTCCTATCGACAAGGGTGCGGGAGACGCTCACGGCACGGGCCGTGCGCAGCAGACCGGAACACGACGGTCCGGTGGGCGCCTCTTGCAGACTCGGCCGTAGCGGCACGCCGGAGAGGCGGCGGGGCACGGCCGGGGTCGGGGGCTCCAGAGGACGAGGTAACACACATGCATGCAATCGAGGATCAGACCGAGCTGCACATACCCGTCGCGGTCCACTCACCGGACCCGATCTCCCTGGCGGGCGTGACCAGCCAGCTCAGCCGGCACCGGGGGGTGAGGCTGATGGAGGGCGGCGGGGAACGCCCGGCCGCGGTCGCCGTCGTGGTCACCACGACGATGGACGATTCCATGATCCCGCAACTGCGCCGCCTCGTCCGGATCGACGGGTCACGGGTCGTGCTGGTGGCGGACCAGATCCGGGAGGCCGAACTGCTCGCCGTCATCGAGTGCGGCGTCGGAGCGATCCTCTGGCGCCACCAGGCCACCCCCCACCGGCTGTACCAGGCCGTGCTGGCGGCCTCCCGGGGCGAGGGGGACCTGCCCTCGGATCTGCTGGCCCGGCTGCTCCGCCAGGTCGGACAGATGCAGCGCAGCGCCGACGACCGGCCGGGCACGCTGGCGGGGCTGGCCCCGCGCGAGATCGACGTCATCCGGCTGATCGCCGAAGGGCTGGACACGGCGGAGGTCGCGGGCAAGCTCTCGTACTCCGAACGCACCGTCAAGAACGTGCTGCACGGGATGACCACCCGCCTCCACCTGCGCAACCGCGCCCATGCCGTCGCCTACGCCCTGCGGGAGGGGCACATCTGACCGGCTTCCGAGCTGAAGGCACTCAGCCGCGAGATCAAGGGGGCGGGGCAGCCGCTCGAGGCGTGATCTCGACGAGCACACGCGATGAACTCGCCGAACGGGACGACGAACGCACGAACACGACGGCTACGCCTACGGCTCAGTGGCGGCGACGGCGACGAGGGCCGGGCCTTCGGCGGGGCGCCCCCGCTCGACCGGATCCGCCACCGGGCCAGGCCACTTGATCCGCAACCCGCACCCGGCCAACGGCCCGGCCACCAGGTCCGCCACCGGGCCCGGCCGAAGACCCCACGTCCGTCGCGTGGTTCGGTCCTCTCCGGCCGAGCCCGGGTGCTCCCGACACGCCTCTCAGTACAGCGTCTTCAGCGCCGCCGCGTCGTACGGCTTCAGCTCCGCGAACCGGTCGCCCAGCACCTTCGCCGCCCACTCCGGGTCCTGGAGCAGGGCGCGGCCGATGGCGACCATGTCGAACTCGTCGCGCTCCAGGCGGTCGAGGAGGTTGTCGATGCCCTGGACGGTGGCGCCCTCGCCCGCGAACGAGCGGATGAAGTCGCCGCCGAGGCCCACCGAGCCGACGGTGATGGTGGGCTTGCCGGTGAGCTTCTTGGTCCAGCCCGCCAGGTTCAGGTCCGAACCGTCGAACTCCGGCAGCCAGTAGCGGCGGGTCGAGGCGTGGAAGGCGTCGACACCGGCCGCGGCCAGCGGGGACAGGATCGCGTCGAGCTCCTCCGGCGTCTCGGCGAGCCTTGCGTCGTAGGCCTCCTGCTTCCACTGCGAGTAGCGGAAGATCACCGGGAAGTCGGGCGAGACGGTCTCGCGGACCGCGGCCACGATCTCGGCGGCGAACGTCGTACGGGCCACGGCGTCGCCGCCGTAGGCGTCGGTACGGCGGTTCGTCCCCGCCCACAGGAACTGGTCGAGGAGGTAGCCGTGGGCGCCGTGCAGTTCGACGCCGTCGAAGCCGATGCGCTCGGCGTCCGCGGCGGCCGTGGCGAAGGCGCCGATGACGTCGTCCAGGTCGCTCCGCGTCATCGCCCTGCCGGTGCCCTCGGTGCCGTCGACCCGGATGCCGGAGGGGCCGACCGCGGGGGCGTCGGCGAAGGGCGGCTCGCCCTGCTTGCGCACCATGCCGATGTGCCACAGCTGCGGCACGATCGTGCCGCCGGCCTCGTGCACGGCGTCGGCGACCTTCGCCCAGCCCGCCAGCTGCTCCTCACCGTGGAACCGCGGCACCCGGTCGCTCTGCCCGGCCGACTCGTGGCCGACGTAGGTCCCCTCGGTGACGATCAGGCCCACACCGGCGGCGGCGCGACGGGCGTAGTACGACCGCACGCCCTCATCGGGGACACCGCCCGGGGAGAACATGCGCGTCATCGGCGCCATCGCGATGCGGTTCGGGACGGTCAGGCCGTTCAGCGTGACGGGCCGGGAAAGGATCTCGGCCGCGCGGGAGGCGGCGGACGCAGTGACGGTCACGGGGGTGCTCCTTGGAGGTACCGGTCGGTATGTGTACATGCATCGAATACGTGCAGGCGTCAACCGTCCCCGGCCCCGGCAGCATTCCACCCCTCCACCCCATCGCCCTGTGATCCCGGACACGCACCCAGGGCCGGGCGGCGGCCGGCGCTCCCGCAGCCAGCACAGGCCCCCGAGGGCGCGGGACCCGTACGCACCACCAGCAGGCGGCCACCCCCCCCACACGCCGACAGCCCCAGCCCCGCCCCCCGGCACACCGACAGTCCCAGCCGCGCCCCGACACCCCAAATGACGGCCGAAGCGCCCGCTAAGATGACACAGGAATACGCACAAATGCTATGAATCGGTCACTATCGGACCTCGCGACACAGGGGGTGGCCGGCCCGGGGCCCCCGCAGCGGCGGGCGTCCAGGGCATCCGGGGAGGCCGGAGAGGGGGCGCTGCGTGAGCGTGCAACGGGTGGGCATCGTCGTCCACGGGGGACGTCCCGCCGCGGTGGCGGCCGCCGGCGTCGTCCGACGCTGGTGCGCACGCCAGGAGGTCGACTGCGTCGCCATCGACGTATGGAGTCAGGACGAGCACCGGCGGGACGCGCGGGAGGAGGTCGACGCCGCCGGCAGCCCCGACCTGATCGTCACGCTCGGCGGAGACGGCACCTTCCTGCGCGGAGCGCGCCTGGCCGCCCAGAACGACGCACTGGTCCTCGGCGTCGACCTGGGCACCCTCGGCTTCCTGACCGAGGTGCCGGCCGAGGACGTCGCGTGCGCGCTGGACACCGTCCACCGCGGACGGATGCATGTCGAGACCCGCCTGATGCTGACGATGCGGGCATCCAGGCCGCTGGCCCTCCCCGAGGGGATGGAAGCCCTTCTGCACTATGGCCGCGGCCCCGCACTGCCGCCCCCGCTGGTGCGCGCCGAGTGCGCCGTCGCCCTGGACTGGGGCGTGGCCCTCAACGTGACGGCCCTCAACGACATCGTCCTCGAAAAGCTGGCCCGCGACCGGCAGGTCTCCCTCGGCGTGTATGTCTCGGGCCGGCTGCTGGCCTCCTACTCCGCCGACGCCGTCCTGGTCGCCACGCCCACCGGATCCACCGCCTACAGCTTCGCCGCCGGTGGCCCCGTCATCTCCCCCGCGGCCGACGCCATCGTGTTCACCCCCGTCGCCCCGCACATGACCTTCAACCGCTCGGTGGTCGCCGCCCCCGACGAGGCGGTCGCCCTCCGCGTCCTGGGCCACTCCGGCCGCGCGGCGGTCAGCGTCGACGGCCAGTTGCGCGGCGTCCTGGACCCGGGCGACTGGATCGGTGTCTACGCGGCCCCACGGCGCCTGCGCGTCGTACGACTCGGACCGACCGACTTCTACGGCAGGCTCCGCGAACGCATGCGCCTCACCGACGCCCCCGCGGCGGACGACACCGGCGTCACCCCCCTGTGGCCGCACACCACCGCGGCCCCCGACGACCTCGCGCACCTGCGTCTCCCGCCCCTCCCCACGGACGCCGACTGACCTGGCAGCTGCGGCTGGAGGACGCTGCGGTCGTTCCACTCCCGTCCGCTACGACGGCGCGCGGAAGTGGACTCCGGGGCCGGGAGCCGGGCGGCCCTGCGGCTCCGCTGGACGGATGTCCGGCTGCCGGAGGTGTTTGTCGAAACCGTGATCGCGGAATCTGATGGCGCGGCGAGCGATGAGTTCTCGTCGGCCCAGGAGTCCATCCCGGTGCAGACAGATTCCGCACCCGAAAGGCAGCGCCATGAGCAAACTGATCGTCACCGCGTTCCTCACCCTGGACGGCGTCATGCAGGCGCCCGGTGGCCCGAACGAGGATGCCGACGCGGGCTTCGAGCACGGCGGCTGGCAGGTCCCTTACGTCGACGAGGACTTCATGAGCCTCATGAGCGGGGTCTTCGAGCGAACCGCCGACCATCTCCTGCTCGGCCGCAAGACCTACGACATCTTCGCGGCCCACTGGCCCCGCGTCACCGACGCGGATGACCCGATCGCCGTGAAGCTCAATGGCATGCCCAAGTACGTCGCCTCGCGCACCCTCACCAGCCTGGAGTGGAACAACTCCCATCTGCTGAAGGGCGAGGCCGCGGATTCCGTCGCCCGGCTCAAGGAGCAGCTCGACGGCGTGATCATGACGCAGGGCAGCAGCGAGCTCATCCACACCCTGCAGGAGCACGACCTCGTCGACGAGTACCGGCTGCTCGTCAACCCCGTGATCCTCGGCACCGGTAAGCGGCTCTTCGCCGAGGGCGCCACCCCTGCCGCCTGGAAACTGACGGAATCCCGCACCACCGGCGTGGGCGTGCAGTACTGCGTCTACCAACGGGCGGGGAAGCCCGAGTACGGCTCCTTCATGCTGGACGAGCAGGAGTAGGGCCCCGGTCGTCCACAGCAGGCCTGTCCACAGGCGCCATTCACCCCCGGGGCCCAGGGCAGCCGCCATGGCGGAGAACGACCAGGAATCGACCGGAGCGGGCACGGCTTCGTCGTGGAAGCCCAGGACCCGGTCGACGTCTTCCTGGTGCGCCCGCCGGGAGCGAGGGCGGCCACTCCCGCTGCGAGAGCCTGACCTGCGACGGCGCGACGTTCGGCCCGGTGCCCGCGCCAGGCGATGCGCCGCCGGCGCCAGCGGGCAGGCGGGCTCAGGCTGCCGCGTCCCCCTGAGAGCCGGACGTGAAGGCCAGGATGTGCGGGGCGGCCTCGCGCAGACTGGCGAAGTGGCGGTGCACGCCCTCGGCCGCGACAGCGGCGTTCACGCCCCACACCGTCATCCCGGCCCGTAGTCCGGACTGCACTCCGGACGGAGCGTCCTCGACGACCAGGCAGTCTTCCGGCGCGGCACCCAACCGCGCAGCGGCCCGCGTATAGGGCACGGGAGACGGCTTGCCCTCCTCGACAGCGGCCGCGTCCACGATCACGTCCGGCATCGGCAGGCCCGTCCGCAGGAAGCGGCCGCGCACCCGGTGCTCGTAGTTCGAGGTCACCAGCGCCCAGGACCCCGGCGGCAGGCCGTACAACAGCTCCGACGCGCCCTCGAAGGCCGCGTAGACGCCGGAGCGGACGTCCTCGTCCTCCAGCTCGTGCAGCGCCGCCAGGCATTCGCGCGGATCACGGTCCGCGGCGACCTGCGCGAACGTCTCCATCGGCCGCGTCCGCAGAGCCACCCGGTAGACCTCGTCCGCATCCAGCCCGTATCGCTCCGCCCAGGTACCCCATACCCGGCGCTGGTTGCTCAGCGCGTCGATCAACGTGCCATCGACATCGAACAGGACATACCTCATGCGGGTCGGCCGCGCAGGTTCACTGGTCACGCTTCGATCATGCCAGGCGGCGAACGGGCATGGGCAGGGCGACTCTTCCTCGGGCTCACTCTCCTGGCCGATCCGGGAGCACCGGACCGGCATCGTCCTCGGCCCCGGAAGGACGGCCGCAGACGGACGAGCACACACCCTGACGCCACCCTCCTGACCTGCGGTGAAACGCCTCACCGCCGACCAGCGTGGCCGTCTCGTCGCCTGGCGAGCCCCCAGTGGACCAGCAGACAATGGTGGCCGGAACAGGGGGAGGCAGATCGGGCAGCCACGTCGGTCGTCGCGCAGGAGGCAGCGATGCATCACACCCACCTCACCGAGGAGCCGGCCGCCTACGTCGACGCCCGCGAGGAGCTGCGACAAGCCGAGGTCGAGCTGATGCGCCATCGCGAACGCGTCGCCGACCTGCGCCGTCGCCTGCCGCTGGGACCCGCCGTCGACGACTACGTGTTCGAGGAAGGCCCTGCCGACCTGCAGGCCGGTGACGCCCCGGCCACCACCGTGCGGTTGAGCGAGCTCTTCACGCGGCCCGGACGCGACCTGGTCGTCTACCACTTCATGTACGGCAAGCAGCAGTCCCAGCCGTGCCCCATGTGCACGATGTGGATCGACGGCTTCAACGGAATCGCTCACCACGTCGCGCAGAACGTCGACTTCGTGATCGTCGCCGCGGCCGACCTGCCGACGCTCCGCGCACACGCCCGAAGCCGGCAGTGGACGAACCTGCGCCTGCTCAGCGCCGGGTCCAACACCTTCAAATACGACCTCGAGAGCGAGGACGCCGAGGGCAACCAGGACTCGACGGTGTCCGTGTTCACCCGCGACGGCAACGGGTCGGTACGCCACTTCTACTCGGCGCACCCCCGGTTGTCCGACGACATCGATCAGCGGGGCATCGACCTGCTCAGCCCGGTCTGGCACCTCCTCGACCTCACGCCCCAAGGCCGAGGCGACTGGTTCCCCTCACTCGGCTACTAGCGCCCCGGGGGCTCGGACGCCAGCAGGGCGAAGCGCCGGCGAGGCCATGGCGCCGCGAGCCAAGAACCCCGAGATTTCCAAGAGTTCCCGGCGTTCCGGCTGCCTGGGACACGAGCCGGGACGCGAGCGGGACCGTCCCATTTCCTCCCTGGGACGGCTGGGACACATCATCGGCCGAGTCGTCGGAAACGCTGAGCGACGCAGGGTCACGTCCGGTGAACCTGCCGATCACTCGAGGAGAATCCGATGAATCGACGCATGCTGCGCAACGGCGTGGTCGCCGCGGTTGCCGCCCTCGCCATGGTCCCCGCGGTGGCGTTCGCCGACTCCTGCCCGCACCCCGCCTCCGCCCGGTACTCCTCGTACCAGGACACGGCGACGATCAGAACCACTCATGCGTACGGCCGCGTGGTGACCCCGAACGACGTCAACCTGAACGTCCGTTCGGGCCCGGGCACCGCCTACCGCGTCGTCGGCACCGTACGCGCCGGCCGGGTGCGAGCTCTCGTGTGCAAGACCAACGGCAGCCCGGTGGGGGGCAACGAGCGCTGGTACAAGCTCTCGCACCACCGGGGCTATGTCTCCGCCCACTACGTCCACGCCTTCCGCGCCGTCCCGTGGTGCCGCTTCCTCGGCAACTGACGCCGCCGTCCGCGGTGGCACCGCAATGATCTCCGGCTGCCCGCCCGTTCGAGGGGGCGGGCGGGCAGCCGGTCCGAGTTCTTGGAGCGTTTGATGGTCACAGACATGCAGGGACCGAGACCGGGACGCAGGGCCGTGTGCGGCCTCGGGCTGATGGCGGCGGCCGCTGCCGTGGTGCCGGCGCGGTGGGCGCGGGCGGCTCCGGCTCCGAGCCGGAAGCTGCCCGCCCTGTCCGCGGCGGGCCGGCAGTTCCTCGCCGGGCGGCTACGGCACACCACGGTGCTGCAGTCGTTCGCCGTCGACGAGCAGCACCGTCATGTCTACGCCCTGCAGGTGGTGGCGGGCGGGGTCCGGCTGACGGGCGAGAAGACGGCTCCTCCCCACGTGGACCGCGCCGGGAACGGTGATCTGTGCCTGAACCGGCTCACCCTCGACGGCTCCGCGGCCGGGCACATGTACCTGAAGGGCTTCGGCCACGGCGGCTCGCTCGGGCTGGAGGAATCCGCGAACGGGGTCACGCTGTGGACGGAGTGGGATGCCAACCCGGCGTCCGGCTACGGGCGTGGGGTGTGCCGCTTCCGTTTCACGGACGGCCGGGTTCTGGAACGCGACAGCGGCGAACTCCGCACGTACCACCCCGTCATCGGCTCCACCAGCAACTTCCCCGCCCTCGACATGACGCATCGACAACTGCTGCTGCGGTACAAGCGGGACGGCATACCGAGGTTCGCCCTGTACGACCTGGACCGGTTCCGGGCCGGCCTGTTCCTCCCCCTGACCGACTTCGCCCAGCCGGGCGCCGACCTCGAACTGCCCTTCCAGGGCATGGCCGTCTACGGCCGCTACGCCTACCAGCTCCTGGGCACCGCGTACGGAACGGGGAATCCGGCGTCCTCCGGCGGCAACACCCGGCTCTACCGCATCGATCTACGGACCGGAGGTGTGGTGTGGCAGCAGTTGGAGCGGACGGCCCCGGAGCTGTCGCCCCGCGAGCCGGAGGGCCTGGCCGTGCTGCGGAGCGGTGGCACGCCGCGGCTGTGCCTGGGCTTCGTCGAAGGCCCGGCGGGCGGGCGCACTTTCCGTCTGTATGACAAAGCGCTGAGCTGACATGTTCCGTTCGGTGCGTACGGGGTGTCATCGGCCGCCGCGCGTGGGTACACATTCCGCCATCCGGGAGGAAACAGACCTCCGGACCGCCGACCGGGGCCGCTGAAGGCGACCGCTCCCGGGGCGGAGGCAGGTGGTGAGGGAGGCGCACACGGTGTCCCACTGGCGGCCGCTGCCCGACACACTCGATACGGACGCGCAACACCTGGCGGAGGAGTTGCGCGTCCTCAAGGAACGGACCGGGCTGAGCCTCGACGGGCTGGCCAGGAAGACCCCGTACAGCAAATCCGCGTGGCACCGCTATCTCAACGGCGAGAAGCTGCCGCCGCGAAGCGCGGTCGAGGCACTCGGCCAGGTGGCGGGCGCGGACCAGGAACGGCTGCTCGCGGTGTACGACGCCGCGTACCGGGCCCGGACCGCGCCCGTGCCCGACCCGGCCGAGGCGCCCACGGTTCCCGTCGCGGCGGAACGGACCGGGCGCGCCCGGGCGATGCTGCGCAGCGCCGGGGTGCTGCGGACCGCCGGAGCGCTGGTGGCGCTGACGGCGCTGGTGGCGACCATGGGAGCGGCGGCCTCGATCGTGCAGATTCCCGCACGTGCCGCCCGTACGGACGGGGACGCCTCCCCCGCGTGCCACGGCCACAGATGCCAGGGGCGGTACCCGTGGAGGTTCGGCTGCAATCGCGACGCGCGCGCGGAGAGCACCCACGTGGACACCACCTACACCGTGCGGCTCCGGTTCAGCCCGTCGTGCGGCACCGTCTGGTCGGAGGTGCAGCCGCACTCCGGCGGCGCCCAGAAGGTCTCGATCTGGGTCGGCCGGGACGCCCGGCTCACCTCCCATCCCCGTGGCCGTGAGGGACTTGCTGTCAGCCCCATGCTGGCCACGTCGGATCTGCGGCAGGCGGTGGCCTGCGCAAAGGTGACGGACCGGGTGGCATGCACGGGCGCCGTCGAACTGACCAGCCCGGCCCGCCCCAAGGACGGGGACGACTTCCCCGGCACCAAGTTCCTCGAGCGGGTGACGCGTTGAGGTGACCGGCCGGTGGCGTTCGCGCCTGTGGGCGCCGACCGCGCGCGGGTGGTCCACACGGCAGGCCGCCCCCTAGACGACGAACGGGCCGTCGGCCGTGAACCGGCGCAGTTGGCGGGCGAAGGTCTCGGCCTCGCCCGCCGGCCATGAGGACAGGCTCGCCATGATGTGGGCGGCCAGACGTGCCCGCAGGTCGGCGACGGCCTGTTGGCCCTGGTCGGTGAGTACGAGCAGGTGCGCGCGCCGGTCGGCGGGGTCCGCCTCGCGGCGGATGAGGCCGGCGGCCTCCAGTCGTGAGGCGCGCCGGGTGACACCGGAGCGGTCGACTCCTGCGTCGGGAGCCAGGTCGGCCGCGCTGCGGGGCCCGGTCCGGGCCAGCGCGCTGAGCACCGGGTACGTCAGCTCGTCCACCGCCTCCCCCATGCCCTCGGTGAGCTGCTTGTGCAGCTGGGTGCGAGTGGTGCGCCTGAGCAGGATGCCCAGCGCGTCTGCGATCTCGTGTCCTGCTTCGTTTTCCACACCTCAAGAATAGCGTGCGTCGCGCACGCTTTCAGTGCTACAGTCCAGGAGATGCGTGCGCAGCGCACGCACTACTCTTCTTCGAGAAGGAACTCCCATGTCTCGCACCGGCATCGAGCCCGCCCTGAACGACCTGCTGTTCAACCGCGACCTCACCCTGGAGGAGGCCGCCGACCGCCACTTCGCCCCGGAGTACCGCCAGCGCACGGACGGGAAGTGGGATGACCGCGCGGCGTTCCTCGAGCACATGACCCACCTGCGCGGCATCGTCGCCGGCGGCCATGTCCAGGTGCACGAAGAGCTCTTCGACGGCAGCAGGTACGCCGACCGGCACACCGCCCACATCACGAAGACGGACGGCTCGACCGTCAGCATGGAGGTCTACGTGTTCGCCGACCTCGCACCCGACGGCCGCTTCAGCCGCATCGAGGAGACCACCCTGATGCTCCAGGGCGCCGACACCGACCGCAACATCGGCAGCGCCCGCTAGGGCGTGCCCGAGGGGTCAACCGCCTTGGGCAGCTGCTGATCCGGGACGCCGTGAGGCGTCATCAGCGTGATCTACCAGGTGGATGGGGACGAGACCGGCTCCCCCCGCTCGGGGGAGCGGCTCGGCACCTCACCCACTTCCACCGCAGGGGCGACGGGTGCACCGAAGGCAGGCCGCTGCCACGCTATGCCGCGTTGTACGGCGGCAGCTGCCGGGTGATGCGGTCGAACAGCTCCGTCAGCGGTTCGCCGATGTCCCGGCCGAACCCGGTCAGCCCGTAGGTGACCTGGGGCGGCGTCGTCTGCTCGACCTCCCGCCAGACCAAGCCGTCCTGGACCAGCGCGCGCAGGGTCTGGGAGAGCATCTTCTCGCTGATGCCGTGGATGCTCTCGCGCAGCTCGTAGAACCGCAGGTCATTGCTCCGCAAGGAGATCAGCACCCAGATGCCCCACCTGCTGGTCACATGGTCGACCACGTTTCGCGCGGGGCAGTCGGTGTGAAACACGTCATACCGCTTCCCCGCCTCGGCCTGTCTGTACTGCGCGCCTTCCGTCACGTCATGAGCTTACTTCAAGGTACGTCCTTACGAAAAGTTAGCCAGCTCCCTAAGTTGCAGGCAACAGAGGACATCTGACGAGGAGCTGACATGATCGTGGTGACCGGGGCTACCGGGAATATCGGCCGGCCGTTGACGCAGGCACTGGCCGCGGCGGGCGAGCAGGTGACGGCCGTGTCACGGCACACGGCGGCGGTGCCGAACGGCGTCCGGCACGTGGCGGCCGACCTGGCCGAGCCGGCCGGCCTCAAGCCCGCGCTGGCCGGAGCGAAGGCGTTGTTCCTGCTGCTGTCCGGCGACCTGCACGCCGCCGGGGCCCGCCCGGCGGACATCATCGGCCAAGCCGCGGCCAGCGGGGTCCGCCGAGTCGTCCTGCTCTCCACGCTGGGCGTGGTGACCAGACCCTTCGGCTCCACGCGGATCGCGATGCGCGCGCTGGAGGACATGCTGCGGGAGTCCGGCCTGGAGTGGGCCATCCTGCGGCCGGGTGGCTTCGCCTCCAACGCCCTGTGGTGGGCCGAGTCCGTCCGCACGCAACAGGTCGTCGCCGCCCCCTTCGGCGACGTCGGGGTGCCGGTCATCGACCCGGCGGACATCGCCGAGGTCGCGGCGGCCTGCCTGCTGGAGGACCGGCACGCCGGCGGCGAGTACGAGCTGACCGGCCCTGAGGTGATCACGCCGCGCCAGCAGGCGGAGGCCCTCGCCGGCGCGCTGGGCTCGCCGGTGAGATTTCACGAGCTCACCCGTGACGAGGCCAGGACCGCCATGTCCCAGAGCATGCCGGCGGAACTCGCCGACGACACTCTGGACATCCTCGGTTCCCCGAGCCCGGCCGAGCTGCGCGTCAGCCCGGACGTCCAACAGGTCCTCGGCCGCGCCCCGCGCCCCTTCGCCGACTGGGCCGCCCGCAATGTCGCCGCGTTCCGCTGAGACTGCTCAGCGGAACGCGGGAACTGCTCCTCGTGCTCCGCGAGCCAGTGCTGATGATCGAGGAGCCTGGCCCCGGAGTCGAGGCTGACCTGCCGCCGGTCGCCCCGGGTATGTGCTCAGCGCTACTCGCCACCTGGCCGTAGCCGTACGAGAACAGGGGCGGGCCCGGCCGTCGCGCTCATCCCACCGCCGATCGCCCGAGGCCTCCGCTCCCACGGTCACCGGCTTGGCCGCGATTCTGCGCCACTCCCCCGCCGGCACAGGCCGCGACGTCGACTCGCCGTGGTGCTGGATCCGCCACTGCGCCGGTTGGGTGGCCGCAGCGGCCACCCTGGCGACGCCACCACAAAGGCTGCCCCGGACCTGACGATCAGGTTCCGGGCGGCCTGGCGTACCGGATGGCGTCCAGGCCGGGCATACGCGGTGGCGTGGGCCTGGCTCGGGCGAAGCGGACGGCGGCCGGTAGCCGGTAGCCGGTAGCCGGTAGCCACGGTCATAGAGGCCGGGCCAGGAGGTCCTGCGCCCGCAGGGGCCGGTGCAGGGCGAGGAGGGCCTGATCGTCCTGGGGGGCGCCGCCGCTGTGCCGGCTGACGTCGTGGGCCAGGAGGTCGAGGACCGTCGAGGGCTCCGGGAAATGGCCGGTCTGGCGCAGATAGGACTGCATCATGTGAGGGACGCGGTCGGCAGGGTCGTAGAAGACGCCGGCAGGGTCACGGGCCTCGGTGACGCCATCGGTGTAGCACAACAGCATCGACCCGGGCGGGAAAGAGTGTGTCGCGACCGGGGAGGTCCAGGCCCCCAGAGTGGCGATGCCCAGGGGCGGTGCTTCCTCCGGCGGATCCAGTACGGACGCTCGGCCGTCCGCGTAGAGCAGCAGAGGGGCGGGATGGCCGCGGTTGACGATGCGGACCTCGCTCAGGTCGTCGGCGAACTCGGCGATCAGGGCGGTGGTGAACCCCTCGGTCGCGTCCAGGCCCTCCCGGCGCTGGCTTTCGCGCAACAGGGCCTCCTCCATGCACTCCACAAGGGCGGGCAGGTCAGGTTCGTGGTCGGCCGCGTAGCGGAAGACCCCGATGTCGACGCTGACCGCCGTGACGGCGGACAGGCCCTTCCCCCGCACGTCGCCGACCATGGCACGCACCCCGAACGGGGTCTCCTGCATCACGTAGAGGTCGCCGCCGATCAGCGCCATGTCTTCGGCCGGCACATAACGGGCAGCGATCCGCAGGTCTCCCAGCCGGCTCGGGGGTCTGGGCAGCACGGCGCGCTGGGCCACCTCCGCGGCGTAGCGTGCCCGGTTCGCGCTCACGTGCTGCGTGCGCAGGGACCGGTTCAGGCCGACCGCCAGAACGGTGACGGCCGCCAGGGTGAGCTGGACGGCCGCGTCGCCCTGCCAGCCGTAGGTTCCGTCGACGAATGCCAGACCCGTCTGCACCACCATCGCTGTCAGACCGATCCCGACGATGCCCACCGGGCTGAGCAGCGAAACTGCCGTCACCGGAGCCACAGCCAGCAGGGGAGCGGACGACACCGAGCGCGGCGTCAGCACGTCCACCAGCGCCGCGAGAAAAATCACCGCAGCGGGAACCCAGCGGCGCACCCGTGACCACACCGGCAACACCCTCATCAGGCCATTCTGCCCTCCCGGCAGGCCCGCGACAGCTGAGCCGACCGCTGCGGCAATCCAACGGGGCCAAACGACCGCCCTCGCCAGGCGGGCAGCGGGCTTCCGGACCGGCCCGTCCCGCCCCGCATCACCCTCATCGCCCGAGCCTTGGGCCACTGCCCCAGCGCCCGCTGTGCCTGCTTCTGCACCACCTGAATGCCCCCGTCGCCGAAAGCTGCCGTCTGCGCGGCGTCCTGCCCGCTCCTGGTGCCGTACGGATCGCCCTCCACGCCGGCGACCACATGACCATCCTCTACGAGCTCCCCCACGACCGCCTGGCACCGGCCCAGGTCCCCGGCATCCTGCGCACCGTCCAACGGCGTGAACCGCACCTCGTGAAGCGTTTCACAACGACGGCCTGTCACGGTTCGTCGAGGCGAGGTGTCTCGATGTGCAGCCTTGTGCAACCGAAGAGGGGAGCTACGTGTGATGTCCGATGCCCGGGTACCGGCGCAGGCCTGTGGTGGGGTGAGCCATGGCTGAGGAAGCCTTCACCGAGGCCCGCGCCGCCGAGCACAGTTCTGCTGAGCGCCGTCCTGCTGAGCGCCGTCCTGCCGAAGCGTGCTTCACCGAGCACCGTCCGCTGCTGTTCACCATCGCCTACGAGATGCTGGGCAGCGCCGCCGACGCCGAGGACGTCCTGCAGGAGAGCTACCTGCGGTGGAGCGCGGTCGATCCGGCCACGGTCGAGCATCCGCGCGCCTACCTGGTCCGCGTGGTGACCCGGCAGGCCCTCAACCACCTGCGCGCGGTGAAGGCGCGGCGCGAGGAGTACATCGGGACGTGGCTCCCCGAGCCGATCCGCACCGCGCCCGAAGTGAGCGAGGACGCGATCCTGGCCGAGTCGGTGTCGATGGCCATGATGCTCGTCCTGGAAACGCTGAACCCGACCGAACGCGCGGTCTTCGTGCTGCACGACGTCTTCGGCTACACCCATGGCGAGATCGCCGCCTCGGTCGGGAAGACCGAGGTCACCGTCCGGCAGATCGCCCACCGCGCCCGCCGGCACGTCCAGGCGCGTCGTCGCCGCTTCGAGCCCGACTCCGGCGCCACCCGGGAGGTCGTCCAGCGGTTCCTGCACGCGGCGGCGAGCGGCGAGGTCCAGACGTTGATGGATGTGCTGGCGCCCGATGTCGTGCAGATCTCCGACGGCGGCGGGAAAGTCGTCGCCGCCCGCCGCCCCGTCACCGGCCGAGCCCACGTCGCCCGGTTCGTCCTCGGCGTGCTCCGCACCACCACCGCGGCGACGCGCATCGAGTACGCCACCTACAACGGCATGCCCGCGGCACGCTTCGTCACCGATGGCGAACTCGACTGGCTGGTCGCCTTCGAGATCCACGACGGACGGATCACCGGCCTCTACGGCGTGCGCAACCCGGACAAGCTGCACCACGCCGAGAAGGTGTTCCCACTCGACAGAGGAGGTCACGAGCCGTGGAAACCATGACCGTCGAACGTGTCATCGACGCCCCGGTCGAGGAGGTGTTCGCCTGGCTCACCACGACCACCAACTACACGCACTCGCCCCTGATCCTGCGCTGCCGCCTGACCCGGCACGGCGCGTCCGCGCCCTACGGAGTCGGCGCGGTGCGCCACCACCTCTGGCTGATCGGCTGGTTCCGGGAGCGCATCACCCACTACGACCCGCCGTACGCCACGGAGTACGTCGTCGAGCGCAGTCTGCCGCCGTCCCGGCACGCCCTCGGCCGCATGACGTTCACCGAGGTCGACGGCGGCACCGAGGTGCGCTGGACCACCCGCGCCGAGATCCCCCTGCCGTTGCTCGGTGCCTTCCTCACCCGGCGCCTCGCGAGGCCGGTCATCACCCGCACGTTCCGCAACATCCTGGACGTGGCGAACGCCGTGCTGACCCAGCGCCCGCCACTGCAACCGCAACCGCTACCGCAACCGGGCACGAGGACCACGCACGCCCCGACGCACGCCCCGACGGACGGCATCGAGCCCCGGTGACCGCCTCGGGCGGCGAAACCGGCCGGGACGCGGCGGCCTTGCCCACGTGGCGCTCGAGCTGGTGCGAGCTGGTCGCCCCGGACGCCGCGAGACGGCCCCTCACGGGACGGCTCACCCGCGCTCTGCTCCCCCCCCAGACGCGGCTACGAGGTGCTGGGCGCGAGATGCCAGAAAAAATTTCCGACGGCGATGTCGAGAACCCGTGACCGGCTCCGTCCCCGGGGTGCATGCGGCCACAATGGGTCGCACCAGGACCGAGGAGAACCACGATGGCCAAGTACTTGCTGCTCAAGCACTACCGCGGCGCTCCGGCTGCGGTCAACGACGTGCCGATGGCCCAGTGGGCGCCGGAGGAGATCTCGGCGCACGTGCAGTACATGCAGGACTTCGCGGCCCGGCTCGAGAAGACCGGCGAGTTCGTCGACGGTCAGGCGCTCGCCCCCGAGGGGACGTGGGTCCGGTACGACGGTGAGGGGCGCCCGCCGGTCACCGACGGCCCGTTCGCCGAGACCAAGGACCTCATCGCCGGCTGGATGGTCATCGACGTCGACAGCTACGAGCGCGCCGTCGAGCTGGCCGGCGAGCTGTCGGCCGCCCCCGGGGCGGGCGGGAAGCCGATCCACGAGTGGCTCGAGGTGCGCCCGTTCCTGACCGCTCCGCCCACCATCACGGAGTGACCTCCCCGATGAACGAGGCCCTGCTCCGGAGCCTCACGCCGAGCGTGCTCGGAATCCTCGTCCGCCGCGGAGCCGACTTCGCGGCGGCCGAGGACGCCGTGCAGGACGCGCTGGTCGAGGCGCTCCGCGTCTGGCCCGCCGACCCCCCGCGGGACCCGAAGGGCTGGCTGGTCACCGTGGCCTGGCGCCGGTTCCTCGACCAGGCCCGGTCGGACACCGCACGCCGACGGCGCGAGGAGCTCGTCGACGAGGAACCGGCGCCCGGGCCCACGCCCGCCGTGGACGACACGCTCCAGCTCTACTTCCTGTGCGCCCACCCGTCGCTGACGCCCTCGTCCGCGGTCGCGCTCACGCTGCGCGCCGTCGGCGGGCTGACCACCCGCCAGATCGCCCAGGCCTACCTGGTGCCCGAGGCGACCATGGCCCAGCGCATCAGCCGCGCCAAGCGCACCGTCTCCGGCGTGGGGGTGTCCCCTGCTCGGGCGACGTCGAGAGCCGGGGCACGGTTCGACCAGCCCGGCGACGTCGCCACCGTGCTGCGCGTCCTCTACCTGGTCTTCAACGAGGGCTACTCCGGCGACGTCGACCTCGCCACCGAGGCCATCCGGCTCACCCGTCAGCTCGCGGCCGTGATCGACCACCCCGAAGTGGCGGGACTGCTCGCCCTCATGCTGCTCCACCACGCCCGGCGCGCCACCCGGACCGCCCCCGACGGCAGCCTGGTGCCGCTCGCCGAGCAGGACCGCGGCCGGTGGGACACCGAGTCGATCGCCGAGGGCGTCGAGATCCTGCAGGCGGCCCTCGCCCGCGACCGGCTGGGCGAGTTCCAGGCCCAGGCCGCCATCGCGGCGCTCCACGCGGATGCGCCCACCGCCGAGGAGACCGACTGGGTGCAGATCGTCGAGTGGTACGACGAGCTCGCGCGCCTGACCGACAGCCCGGTCGTCCGGCTCAACCGCGCGGTGGCCGTCGGCGAGGCCGACGGACCGCGCGCCGGGCTGGCGGCGCTCGCGGCACTGGACGGCTCTTCCCCGAGCCCTTCGCGCAAGGGATCCGCCGTTCCCCGTCACGCCGCGGTGGCGGCGTACCTCCACGAGCGCGACGGCGACCTCACGACGGCGGCACGGCTCTACGCCGAGGCCGCCCAACAGGCACCCAACCTCGCCGAACGCGACTACTTGACGCGCCAGGCCGCCCGGCTCAACACCGACCGGAGCCGCTGACGGATCGCACCCGTACTTCGCCGCCCCGCATCGCTCGGCGCGGCCCGGTGCATCCGGGAGGGCGACGCACGCGGCCCGCCGGTGACCGGGACGGTCAGGGAGGCCCGTGGGCGGTTCCCGCGGCGGCCGGTCCGGGCAGTACGCGTTCCAGGGCCTCCCAGCCGGCGTCCCGGGCACGTTCGGCGGCTTCGGCGCGGCCGCCGCCGCGCAGGCCGAACAGCCGCTTGGCGACGAGGAGATAGACCACGACCACGATATTGATCAACAAGGTGACGATCTTGAGGGGCGTGACGCGTCCCGTCAGCTCGTACAGCTCGGGAACGAGCAGCAGCGTGGTGGCGATGAAGGTGAGGTACTCCGCCCAGCGCTTCGTGAACCAGAGTCCGACCGCTTCCACGCCTTCGAGCAGGGCGTAGCCGGCCAGGATCAGGCCGAGCCGCCAGAGCGTGGCGGACTGCACGGCGAAGGCCCTGCTCAGCTCCCCCAGCAGGCCGTGCCCGGCGGATCCGCCGGGACCGCCGATGCCGGTCTGCAGATCGTCCATGCCCCGGTAGAACGGCGCCCTCAGCCTGGCGCGTTCGTCGGCGAAGACGAGTACCCCGACGGCGAGCACGCCCAGCACCAGGAAGTGCAGCAGCCGGTCCAGTGCGATCAGCCGCAGCACGTACCGGTCCCGCAGGGGCTTGCCGCGCGGCGGAAGGGCGATCTCGCCGCGGCTCGGCGGGAATTCCCGGCCGGGGTGCCGCGGCGGCCTCAGCGGCAGCCAGGCGTCACAGCGTAAACAGCGGTGCCAGCGCAGTCCGTCCGCCGGCTCGCGTACGAGCAGGGCGTCATCGGCACGCACCCGGGCGGCGTCCGTGCCGACCAACTGGTGCCCGTGCAGACCGCAGCCGATGAGCTCGTACCGCAGACGGCGCCGCGGCCCGCCCGCACCGGGAGGGGGCAGCAGGTCCCGTTCCTCGGCCATGACCTGCCTTTCTGGCGTTGCTGCCTTGCCGTCGTTCCGGCCCTCGTCGCCTTCTCGGCTCCGGCTGCGCCTGCCCTTCCGGCTGCCTGCCCCTGCTGCCTCCTGGCCGTACTGCCTTCCCTGACGTTCCACCCGGCGGGTCCGGCCCGACATCCGTCCCTCGGCGCGGTGGCTTTCAGTGTGTTCGATCAGCCTCACCGGACCGCACATCGCCCGCCGTCGCCGCGCGTCGGTGCCGGCTCCTCCGGCCAGGGCCGCCCGACACCCGCGAGCACCAGGAGCACGAGGTATCGGCGACGGACGCGGCCGTACGCCCGTAACCCGCGGACGTCGTTCGCCTCGACCACCTCACCTGCGCGCGTGGCGCTCGATGTCCTCCCTGAAGGCGGTGAGCGCCTCGTCGGTGAGGGCGGGGCGGGTGTCGGCGACGGCGGCCAGGAAGTCCTCGGTGTCGGCGGGCCGGCCGTGACGGTCGGCGACCTCACGTTCGAATGCCGCGTGGGCGCCCTTGCGTGCGGCGAACTCGATGTCGGCAGGGGTGAACATCTCGCTGGCCGCCACCAGCCGGTGCAACTCGACGCTGTCGGCTACGGGGCCGAGGTAGCGCTGCCAGATCGCCGCCCGTGCGGCCTGATCGGGCGGGCCGACCGGGAGGACGTAGTCGAACCGGCCGGGACGCAGGAATGCCGGGTCGAGGGAGCGCACGGAGTTGGTGGCGCAGATCAGCAGGCGGTCGTCGTGGTCGCGGAAGCCGGGTATCAGCTTGAGCAGTTCATTGGTGACTCCGTGGCCGGGGTCGACGGCCTGACCGGACCGGATGCCGGCGATCTCCTCGACCTCGTCGATGAACAGCAGGACGCTGTCCAGCTCGGCCAGATCTGCGAAGGTGTCCCGCAGCGAGGCGGCCAGTCCCCCGTCACCGGTCGCCGCGAGCCGGGAGGGGAAGAGCTCGACGAACGGCCACTCCAGACGGGAGGCGACGGCTTTGGCGAAGCTCGTCTTGCCGGTACCCGGCGGGCCGAAGAGGATGACGGCCTTGGGCGGCGTGACCCCGTGTTTCTCGGCCAGCACGGGTTCGGCCAGCGGCAGTACGATCCGCCGCTCGATGGCCTCCTTCTCGCGCTCCATGCCCGACAGGGCACCCCACAGCCCTTGGGGCAGTACCCGCCCGCCGAGTTCCGCGAGCAGCCCCGCATCACCGGCGCCGAGGTGGTCGACCTTCTCGTAGAAGCAGAGGCCGTCCTGTGCCCGGTAGCCGGAGTTCTCCAGGGCGGTGGTTCCCGTGGCCCCGGGGGCGAGCAGGGCACCGATCCGGGTGACGCCCCGCACCCGCAGACGCCGCTCCAGCTCGGCGATCAGCGCGCTGCCGATCCCACGATTTCGCCAGGTCCCGGCCAGTGCCACCAACGTGATCCAGGCCCGCTCCCCCTGGACCTGGGCCACCGCCATGCCCACGAGTTCCTTGCCCACCACGGCGACCACGGCAGGTCCGCCGGAACGGGCCACGGTCACGACCTCGGAGAGCGGGAAAACCGGAGGCGACTCGCCCTTCTGCCGGTCCTGATCCCAGATCTGGATCGCCCGGTCCAGATCATCGTCGTGGTAGTCCCGCAAGCGCCACGTAGCCACCGTCACCACCTTGCCGACGCGCCGCCTCCACGCCTCACCGGCGCTTGGCCGTGCTCCCGGAGGCCGCCTGCCCCTCATTGTCCGCGCCGGGAAGAGCCCCGTCGAGCCGATCTGTTGTGGGCAGCGGGCATCGGCAATCCGAAGCAATACCCTTCGGGCGCGGCCGGCGACGGCGGTTCCGCGGACCGGCCCGAGGGGTAGCGTGCATCGGTGACCCCGGTGACGACGTCTTCCCCGACACGGCTCGTGATGCTGCGCGGCAACAGCGCCTCCGGCAAGAGTTCCGTCGCCGCCGGAGTGCGCGAGCGCTACGGGCGGGGCCTCGCCGTGGTCGGGCAGGACAATCTCCGCCGCGTGGTGCTGCGTGAACACGACATCCCCGGCGGCGCGAACATCGGCCTGATCGAGCTGACCGTGCGCCATGCCCTGGAGCACGGCTTCCACGTCGTACTGGAAGGCATCCTGTCCGTCGCACATTACGGGGACATGCTCGCCGCGCTGCTCGCCGATCATCCGGGGCGTACCCACTGCTTCTATTTGGACGTCCCGTTCGAGGAGACTTTGACGCGACACGCCACCAAGCCGATCGCCGACAAGGTCGGTGAAACGCAGTTGCGCTCGTGGTACCGGCCGCTCGACCTGCTGCCCGGCGGCGCCGAGACGGTGATCCCGGCGGGCAGCTCTCTGGTGGAGACGATCGACCGGGTGATGAGCGAGTCCGGATTGGCCGGTCCGGCCGAGCGGGCCGAGACCGGCGGGCAGGACGAGCGTCCCGGGCTCGCCGAGCAGGGCGAGGCGCGGTTCAGCCGCTGACGCTCCCCACCGGGGCTCCCTGTCGAAGCTCCCCGGCCGTGGCGGCCTCGCCGTACCGTCCACTCGCCTGCCTCGGCGCACCGCGTCATCCGCACCCTCCCGTCCGCCGGTCCGGTCAACTCCGGACAGCTCCGGGCGCCGGTGCACGAGCCGGGGCCTGCGCACGCGGGTGCGGACTACCCGAATCCGAGACCAGTAAGTTAGGTTAGGCAAACCTAAGTAACTTGCTTGGTGTCTCCCTACCCGCGCCTGGAGAACCGGATGCGTCCTTTCCACACCCGCGCCGCCACCACGCCGACTGCCGCCGAACGCGTCCGGTCGATCCTCGCCGCCGCCCACTCGATGTCGGTGGTGAGCGACGGCCGGCACGCCGAAGTGCGCCGTCTCGACGGCGCGGGGGCGATGGGCCACTTCCATCTGCATGCGCCGTTCGAGGACGCCGGAGCCCAGACGGCGACGCGCGTCCCGGTCCGGCTGGAGCTCACCGATATCGCCCCCACGCCCGTACGCGACCGCTTGCGTGCCCGCGTCACCCTGACCGGGCTGCTGGCCGCCCCGTACGACACGGAGGCCACCGAGAGCACGTGCATGGAGTTCGGGCAGGCGGTCCTCGAAGACGACCAGGGACGCACCTACGTCACCCTCCATGCCCTGGAGGCCACCGAACTCGACCCGATCGCGACGAGTGAAGCGGGCATGCTGACCCACCTCGTCGACGAGCACAGCGAAATCGTCCCCCTGCTGCTGCGCCTCGTCCGCCCCCACCCGGACAGCGGCATGCGGCGCGCCCTTCCGGTGGCCATGGACCGCTACGGCCTGACGCTGCGGCTCGAATACCCCCGCAGCCACCACGACGTCCGGCTGCCGTTCAAGACGCCGGTGACCGACATCGACCAGGCCGGTCCCCAGATCCATGCCCTCCTGACCACGGCACGCCGCCTCTCCCACATCGGCACGGGCCAGCTGCTGACCTGATCCGCCGGGCGGCGGCACCAGGGCGCCCCGGGACAGGAAGCAAGCCGACCAGACCACCCGGAGGCCTACCGCCTCAACGGGCCGATGACATCGACACCTTGGGGCGGGCATTCGTCGCCCCCCGCCGACGCCCAACGGTGGGAGCCGGCCACGGTGGGAACTCCGCCGACGAGGCGATGGCTGTCGTCCGACTGCCTTGCCGCCCGCGATACCGCCATCGGTCCGTCGCCGGTCGGCACCCGCCCCGCCTCACACCGAACGGGCCTCCGGGCGCCGGGCGAGAAATACGAACTCCCGGCCCGGACGGTCAGGAGCGTCGCGCACGTCGTCGATCACATACCCCTGCGCGCTCAGGTCCGCCTCGACCTCTTCCCGCTCACGGAAGCGCAACGTCGAATCCGAGGTCAGCACCTGCCCGTCCGCAGCGAAGGTGTAGGTCCAGCGGAACGTCACCAGCGGCCCCCGCACGTCGGTCACCTCGACCCAGCTCTCGACCGCGCCGACGTCCGGGATCTCCGTCACCTGGTACGAGTCCCGGCGGTTCCATTCCTCCCAGGCCCGTCCGGCCGGATCGCGGGTCTCGAACACCAGCCGCCCGCCCGGCCGCAAGGCTTCGTATGCCCTGCGCAGCGTCTCCCGCCAGCTCTTCGGACCGACGATGGCCTGGGCCACGTTCGCCGTCATGGTCGCCAGGTCGACCTGCAGCGGCGGGAGCGCGGTCGCGTCACCGCAGATCCAACGCACCCGTTCAGCGCCCGGCTTGCCCTGGGCCACGCCGAGGGACGCCTCGTCGGGGTCGACCCCGACCACCTCGACCCCTCGATCGGCCAGGAGCAGGGCGAGGACTCCCGTCCCGCAGCCGATGTCCAGCACCCGCCGTGCGGCGAACTCCTCCGCCATGCGGACGTACACGTCGAGATCGCTGCGGTCAGGGTCGAGCGGGTCATAGATCGCGGCGAGCCGTGGTTGCCCGAAGCACTCATCAGCCATGCGGTCGACGGTAGGCGGCGCCTGCTCCGCGGCTCCACTCAGTTTTGCGGCGGTCCCGGTGCTGTGTGCCGTACCCGGGGCCGTGCGCGGCACGCCTCACCGCACCGCCGACGCCAAGCCGCTGATGGCGCCCCGACTCGCGATCATGCGCCCCGTCCCCTCCGCCGACATCCGCTCCTGACCAGCAGGTCTCGGACTCGGCCACGCATCGCACTCCGTCACGAAACCGGCTCCGGTGACGGATCGGAGCGAAGAACCGCGCCCGAGTGACGACGGTGACGCGGCTCCTTGGCCCGCCTGTTCCGGCCGCGGGCCCCGGGTCTGTACCCGCTGCCACCGGCCGACCGCCGAACCCGCACGTCAGGCCACGCGAGCGGTGGTTCCGCCGGCACCCCGTTGCGGCACACGACAGGCGGGCCGCCCGGGCCTGGTACTCACCGGCGTCACGCGGGGGTCACGCCGGATCCACGCCTCGGTCATGGCAGGGACTCCACGCTGGGGTGCACCCACGCCCCTGAGGAGGAGGCATCATGCAGAACATCCGGAAGCGCATACCCCACGTGATCGGCGCGTCTGTCCTGGCCGTGACGCTCACCGGAACGCTCGGTGCGATCAGCGCAGCCGGCGCTGATGCATCGCCTGCCAAGGCGACGGCGCAGTCGGCACAGTCGTCGAAGCAGGCACCCTCGGTGCGCTGTCTGTCGGTCCGCTTCAACAGGAGGACCGGAAAGCTCATCAAGTTCCCGCCGAACTGCACGGTGGGCAGGTTCGTCGGAGGACGCACCGGAGGCACCACAACCGGAGCCACAACAACAGGCGCGACCACCACCACAACAGGCACCACGAGCACGACCGGTGCGACCACGACCGGCGCGACCACCACCACAACGGGCGCCACCAGCACGACCGGTGCCACCACGACCGGCGCCACGACGGGCGGAGCCGGCGGCACGACCGGTGCCACCACCACCGGCGCCACGACCGGCGGAGCCGGCGGAACGACCGGCGCCACCACGACCGGCGCCACCATTGGCGGAGGCGGCGGCACTACGGGCGCCACCACGACCGGTGCCACGATCGGTGGCCGGGTCGGCGGCACGACCGGTGCGACCACGACCGGCGCCACGACCGGCGGAGCCGGCGGAACGACCGGCGCCACCACGACCGGCGCGACCACCGGCGGAGCCGGCGGGACCACCGGTGCCACCACCACCGGCGCCACGATCGGCGGGCTCCTCGGCGGCACCACCGCTGCCACCACGACCGGTGCCACCACCGGCTGAAACCATCCCGCACTGATCTGAACCCGCATGGTCCCTCCGGCGGTTCGTGCCCGCCATGAGCCGAGCCGATACCGCCGGAGGGACCGTTCACCATTGCCTGCGGGGATGACGGCGAGCGGGCGGGGCCGCGACACGGCCCGCGTCGGTCAGGTGGTCACACCCGGGCCCGCACGTCAGGCCGCGGTGGGGCTTTGTTGCGACGGCGTCGCCCGGTGATGCGGTCCCGCGCGGCGGCAGCCTTGCCACCGACCCACCGCAGGGCGTTGGTCGGCATGAAGACCATGTCCGCGAAGACCATCGCCATCGAGAAGAACGGCAAGCCGCAGATCACTGCGATCGTCGCGTGTTCGGTGATCAAGATCGCGAGCAGTACGTTCTTCACCCGGCGGTTGAGGAGGGCGAACGGGAACGCGACTTGGGCGAACACCGTGCCGTAGGTGATCAGCGTGACGATCATGGAGCGGCTGTCGAGCGCCGAGGACAGCGGGACCCACGGGCTGAAGTAGTTCAGATGGAGCGGGTAGTGCAGCGCGGTTCCGTCCTGCCAGCGCGGGCCCTGGATCTTGTACCAGCCGGCCGTGGCGTAGAGCAGGCAGACCTGGGCCGCGATCACCAGCATCGCCGAGTTGTGGACGAGGTTGGCGACGACGTCGAACACCGCCCGCACCTCGGAGAAACGACTGCGAACCGACCAGAACCACAGGGCCTGGACCACCCACAGTCCCCAGAGGATCAGGACCCAGCTCAACGGGATGTCGGCGAAGCCCGTCACTTCTGCGAGCGCGAGGCCCAAGCCGCAGACCACCCACAGGGTCACACTCACCGCATTGCTGCCGTCCCCGCCCAACGTCGCGGCGCGCGACCGCCGTCGTGCGTCCAACGACCAGACCTGCCCGCACCGCGTGAGCACCAAGTAGCTCGCCATCAGGTGGATGAGGGTGTCACCGCCGTCGCCCAGGAGGACGTTGCGGTTCAGGAGCGACAACACCCCGACCATGAACAGCAATGACATGGTGCGGGTGTGCCACCCCACGAGCAGCAGCAGGCACGCGACGATCGTCCCGTGGTAGACCAGCTCGAACCACAGCCTGTCGTTCGACCACAACAGCACGGTGAACGCCTTGTTCGACGCGACGAGGCGGTGGGCCAGGTCGAATCCCCACGGGCTGGTGGTGCCGTACAGCTCCAGCCGGTGCGGCCACTCGCGGAGGAGATAGAGCCCGAAGGTCAGCGCGAAGCCGATCCGGACGATCGCGGCCTGGTAGGGCGCGAGTGCCGCACCCGTGACCTTGTTCAGTCCCCTGGCGATCGCCGTATCGAGCTTGGTGCCCATGCCCTTGAAGGGGGAATGCGCCCGGGCCATGTCCTTCTCGACGCTCACTGGAACTCCTTTTTGGAGACCGGCCACCACGGAAGCACCTGGTAGGTCGTCCTGGTGTCGACCTGCTCAGTACTCCACTTCGGCGGAACGATCGGGGTGTTCGACGCGTAGATCTGCACCTTGACCACCTGGCCGCCGTCGACCCGCGGCCCGATCCGGTGTGCCGCGATCCGGCGCACATAGGCCTCGGAGAGCTCGCCCCGCAGACCGAGCGGTTTTCCCTTTTCGTCGTGCGACCTGTTGTAGAAGTCCCAGGCCTGGCGAAGCATGTTCTGGTGCGCGTGGCTGGGCGCGGGGTTGTCCCGGATCTTTTCGATGTCCTGGGCGGTCATGGCCACCCAGTTCGTCAAGCGTTTGGACCCGTCGCCGAATTTGACCTCGGCGCGCGCGTACACAGCGATGTTCTGCTGGAGCGGGTTCGGGGCGAAGAGCTGCCAGTTCTGGTCGAACTCCGGGTAGACATAGCCGTTGACCAGCCCGCCGTACTCCCTGCTGATGGCGTTCGACGGGGCGACGAACAGGAAGACCAGGGTCAGGTGGAGCAGCACACCGATCGCCGCCACCACGATGGTCACCATGATCACGATCCGGGACGGCAGCGACCAGGATCCGTTCGGCGCGGGCGGCAGCCCACGGATGGCGGGGGACTCTCCAGGTGCCTGGCTTTCGCCGCTGCTTTCCGAGCCGGTCTCGACCGAGGCTGCCTCGCGTGGCTCCACAATGCTCCCCCGATCACGGGTCCGGGCTTTCAGCGAATTGCTGCGGATTACTGCGGATCACCTGGCTATTGATCAGATCACCGCATCTGAAATGAGAGTAAGTGCGCCGATTGCCGCACAAACACTCTATTGAGCCGAATGGTTGATGAGGCGTTCCCTGGCCGGGCATCTGCGCAGGTCAAGAGCGCGGGAGGCGCCGGTACGCCCGGCCAGGGGGCGGCCGACCAGGGGGCGGCCCCGTTCTGCATCACGGAAGCGGGCGGGCGCTGCCCGCGCGGCGCTGCCCGGTCGACCGCGGGGCCACGTCGGAGAAGGCCGCGCAGTCCATAGCGGTCGCCAGGATCAGCGACCGGCCCCTCCTCGCTGCCCTCCTCGCCCCGCCGGAGGCCGGACCGCACGCCCTCCTGGCCGGCCGCAGCACCCTTCATCAGGCACCCGACGCCCCCCGAGGACTCCGCGATCACCCGGATGGGCTGACGAAACGGCGCACTTTCCGCGCCGCTACGCAACAGTGGAACGACAGCGGCAGTGGAACGACAGGCAGACGCGACAGAGGACACCAACCGGCCTCTCCGCCTCCGGCCCGGCAGCAGCGGTCGCAACCGTGGCGCACCGCTCGACGCCGAAGGAACAACCGGGGACCCGGACGCAGAAGCGGCACCGAAGCGTCGGAGGAGCGGCAGTGCCACATGACTCAGTGGCCGGGGCTCGCACGGGATGCGTCGAGCCTCGACCACTTCGCCAGGCACTTCACGGACCGCTTCGCCGACCCGCTTCGTACCGGATGCGCACGGCACCCCTCGGCGGCCCCGGCAGGAATCCGTCCCTGCCGGGGCCGCCACGGAGAGTCACCAGAGGGAGCCCGGCCGCTGCAGCCCGTCCACCAGGTGGCAGAGCCGTGGTGTGGGGCGGAGTCCGAGTTCGTCGCGGAGACGATGTGTGTAGCGTTCGAACTCGTCCAGCGCCTCGGACGGGTTGCCTTCCGCCAGGTGGGCGCGGATCAGCGAAGCCTGGCTGCTCTCGCGCAACGGATTCGCTTGGACCGCCGCGTGGGCGGCCGCCACCGCCCCGGCGAATTGCTTCGTGTCGATGAAGGCGCCCGCCAGTGCCTCCAGGGCATGGAGTCGAAGCTGCTGCCATTGCTCCGCCTCGCGCAGGGCCCACTCGTCGTACCAGCCGGGCAGTAGGTCGTCGGAGAGTTGGTCGACGGTCGCCGCATTGATATCGAGGTCCTCGACCGGGACACCAGGGTCGAGTATGCGCTGGGCCAACGACCGGGCGTGGTACAGGTCGACGGTGACCTTGCGCGCCAGCCGTACCTCGGTAGGGCAGACGTCCAGGGCTTTTCTGCCGATGCCGCGCAGGCGAGAGAGCGCCGACCGCAGATTCGCGTACGCACTCTGCTCGCATGCCTCGGGCCACAGGGTCCCGGCGACCAGCGAGCGGGGTACAGCGGCACGGCCGTTGAGCGCGATGAACGCGAGGAGCCGTTTCGAGCCGACTGGAACCGTTACCGGGACGTCGCCCACCACAAGGTCGAAACCGCCGAGAAGAGCGATGTGCACGGACGGCCTGCTGCTCGCAGGTGGCCAGGAGAAAATCAGGTCATCTGAGCTCATGGCTGTCGATCGCGGAGGGGGCCGGCCTGTACGGCGCACGCCGCCCTGCCGCGCTCCCGATGTTCGAGGTTCGCAATCATCTGTGCACCTCCCACAAACACATGTTGCGCTGCCCATGGAGGGTTGTCGAATTGTTCCAATTCGGCCGAGACATTCCGCGTGCGGCAACTGGGCGCGCCCGCCCTGCGATGGCACATGGGCCCGCATGTGGGAACCAGCTCTTCGGCACCCGCGAGGCCGGCCCTGCGTGGCGCGCGTGAAAGGCCGGCCGACCCCATGCACAGAACCTGGCGGTCAGCCACTCGGCGACGCAACCGGGCCGCTTCCAGCAGTCACAAAGAGGCGCATGACCTGGGCCGACACCGGGTTGGACGATTTTCGCCCCGCCGCACGGGCGTTGGGTCCGGGCGCCGCACACCGACCCCACGATGCGCACATGACCGATGACGGGAGGCAACGGCGGGTCGATCGGCTTTACGGAGGCTTTGCATACCGTGACGCGCCCATCGAAGGGGGCATCGGATCGACACGACGGACGCCGGGTCACTGGGGCGACACCGCGGACACCTCTCGCCGCTCCCCCGCCCCGCCCCGCGCCGCATGGAACCACCTTCGGCCTCACCATCGACGGGATGAACTCACGCCAGACCGAGAATTATTGACGAGTGGTCACCATTACGTCGTCACCACTACCAGGACGCTCAAGGGCCCGCGACAGCAGGGCATCACTCCCCATGTCCAGGCGGCGGAACGCCACGCCCCTGCTCCTCGGCGTGGGGTGCCCGTCCCCTCACCCGAGCAGATGGAGGAACACCCCGGGTGCGGTGGCGCTGCCGCCTGTGGTGGTGACCGTGATGCTGACCGCGCCCAAGGAGTGGGCGGGGGCGATGGCTGCGACTTGGGTGGCGGACAGGACGGCGAACGTGGCGGGAACGCCGCCGAAGGTCACACCGGTGGTCGTCGACAGGTCGGTGCCCGTGATGCCGACGAGTGTGCCGCCCGCGGGAAGGCCCGTCAGCGGACTGAAGCCGGTGGCGGTCGGCGGGCCCACGAAGCGGAAGGGGTCGGAGGTGGTGTCGGTGCCGCCCTGGGCGGTGACGGCCAACGACACGACTCCGGCCGCATGAGCGGGGCTCACGACGGTGAGTTCGCTGTCGGACACGACCGTCGGTGTCACATTCGTCGCGCCGAATGCCACGGACGTGGCGGTGTCGAGGCCGCGTCCGGTCAGGGTGACCGTCGCGCCGCCCGCCACGGGCCCGGACGACGGTGAGACGGCGAGGACTACGGGTGGGGGGAGGTAGTAGAAGGGCACCGGGTTGCTTGCCCCCTGGTGTGCGCACCGTGGCGTCGACCACACCGGCCCCCGAGGGGAGGACCACCGATACGGAAGTGGGCGTATTGGCCGTGATGGCGGCCTACTTGGTCCCGAAGAACACAGCGGTGGCGTCTGTCAGGCCGGTGCCGGTGAAGGTCACCGCGGACCCACCGCCGGTGGACCCCTGGTCCGGACTGATCGGCATGTCGCCACCCCGCCCTCTGCGTTGGTGAAACCCTTGAAAACGCCTGCCGTCTACCAGTTACGCAGGGAACGCGACCCGTGGCGAGAGAGCCCCTCCCTCTTCACCCGGATAGCGCAGCCGAGGCCGGGTGACGTCACACGGCCGGCAGCGTCGGCAGCACACGGTTGGTCCCAAGTCCGCTGTGTTGTAACGGAGTTGGACGTGACAGGACGGCGTGCACTTTGCGCTACGGCGCTGACAACTCCCGCCACAGCGCCGGCAGCTCCTGTCACAGCACTGACAGCCCCCGTCGCAGCACTGACGGTGCCCTGCCGCCGACTCCTTACGAGCCGGCGACAGGGTGTGGATCGGACTGGCCGGGGGACGGCGCGTCATGGCACCGCTCGACGCGTCACGGCGGAAGCGGGCCGCGGGCCGTGACTGCTCCGGGCGGGCCGGCGGAAGGGGGGCCGCTTACACGTAGGTGTATCCGCCGGCAGCCAGCGCGCTGCCGCCCGGTGTGGTGACCACGACGGGGACGTTGCCGAGCGGTCCGGCCGGGGTGAAGCCGACCAGCGCCGTACCCGACGCATTGACCGAAACACCCGTCGCCGCAACCCCGTTGAACGTCACCACCGCCCCACCCAGATTGCTCCCCACGATCACAAACGCCGTACCACCCGCCGCGCTGCCCGACGACGGCGTCAGCGACATCACCACAGGCGGAGACGGTGCCGTGTAGGTGTATCCACCGGCGACCAGGGCGCTGCCCGCCGCCGTGGTGACGACGACGGGAACGTTCCCGAGCGGTCCCGCCGGGGTGAAGCCGACCAGCGCCGTACCCGACGCATTGACCGAAACACCCGTCGCCGCAACCCCGTTGAACGTCACCACCGCCCCACCCAGATTGCTCCCCACGATCACAAACGCCGTACCACCCGTCGTACTGCCCGACGACGGCGTCAGCGACGTCACCACGGGCGGCGGCGCCGTGTACGTGTACCCACCGGCGACGGTGGTGCTCCCGGCCGGTGTGGTGACGACGACCGGGACGTTGCCGACCGGCCCGGACGGCGTGACACCGGTGAGCACCGTGCCCATGGCGTTGATGGACACTCCGGTGGCCGGCACCCCGTTGAAGGTGACCGTCGCGCCGGTGAGGTTGGTGCCGATGATGGCGAACGCCGTGCCGCCGGCCGTGGGCCCGCTGTTGGGTACGAGAGTGGTGACCGTCGGGCCGCTGGGCGGGGTGACGGTGTAGGTGTAGCTCACCGAGTTGGTGTTGCCTCTCGGTGTGGTGGCGATGATCTGGACGGTGCCCGCTGTGTGCGGGGGCGCGATGACGGTGACCGAGCCGCCGGAAGGGTCCTGGGTGACGATGGTGGCGGGGATGCCGCCGAAGGTGACCTGGCTGGTGCCCTGCAGACCCGCTCCGGTGAGCAGGACCGTATTTCCTCCGGTGGTCGGCCCCGAGTTCGGAATGGCTTCGTAGAGCCGGGGGTATCTGGGCCAGTTACCCCCGTCCCCGCCGGGCCAGGAGCCCGAGGACTGCGGAGTTTCTTGCTGCGATATGGCTGCGGACATGGCTTCTCCCTGGGCAGCCGCCACTCCGTCTCCGTTCACGAGCCCATTCGTGTACGGGTCTTTTCGGAGCGGAAGATGCCGCCGTCATTTGTTGGATGCATGCGACGGTAGGGTTCCCGGCACTTCGGCAGAAGGCGCGCGGCCGATAGCAATGACGCGTTCGGCAATCAACATGACAATACGTAAATGAGCGTCACCCCCGCACTGCCGACCGGTGTGCGCCGGTGTTCCGCGGGCCCGTTCCGCGAGCCGCCCGGCGTGCGCGTCGTGCGGTCCTCCACCGCGTGGAGTTACGGACCGTCCTCCGCCGTGTGAAGGTGCGGCCCGGGGACGCGTACCACTCGTCCCCGGGCCCGGCCTTTCTGTTGGACGGCCCCTCGGCCGAGGGGCCGGTCGGTTACGGGTGGTAGATGGTCGCGGCCCAGTTGGCCTTCCAGTTTCCGTCGCCGAACTGGAGGTTGACGGAACAGCGGCCGGTGTCGCCGTCACAGGTCAGGGTGTTCGCCGGTACGGGGGCGGCAACCCGCGTGCTGGGAACGGACCGGAGTGCCTGGTGGTAGATGGTGGCGGGCCAGCTCGCCCGCCAGTTCCCGTCGCCGAACTGCAAGTTGGCGGTGCACTTTCCGGTGTCGCCGTCGCAGTTGAGGGCGGTCACCGGCACCGGGGCGCGGTAGGCGGAGCGGGGTGCCTGGTGGTAGATCGACACCCCCCAGCCGGCCTTCCAGTTGTTGTCACCGAAGCGGAGGTTGGCTGTGCACTTGTAGGTGTCGCCGTCGCAGCTGAGCGCGGTCACCGGTACCGGAGCGGCAACGGCCGGGCCCGCCAGCCCGATCCCCAGAGCCACAAGAGCAGCGCAGGTGCCGACGATGATGCGTCGCATAGCCGTCCTTCCCTCGTGGGCGCACGGCGCGCCCGATTCCAGAGAAGGATTTGCTGATTTCCTGCCGTACCAAGCCCTGAGGCAGCGACCTTCAACAGAAAGTGTGCATACCCGCACCAATGGTCGAAATCGGCGTCGGACGGTCCGTCGGCAATGGTGGTGAACGGCGCATGAGCGGCGGGTTCGGGGCGTGAAGAGGGCGCCCGCCCGGTAGGGCAGACTGCCGGTGGCCCATGCCACCGGCACAGTCCGGGCCGCGGGCGGCACCCACGCCGTATGTGCTTCCGTGCGTGCCTGCTGCGCGGATGAGGGTGCGGTCCGTGGGTAGCTTCTACGGTTCGCACGGTTCAGGTGAACGCAGCGCCGACGGCGGCCCGTTCCCTCGCGGATCGGACCTCGTGGCACCCTCGCCCCGTGTCGGGCGGTGGGACCGGGAAGCGCGCATCTCAGTGGGCCGGATGTCCGGCACCTTGGACAGGTTCGACCGCCGACTCGTCGTCGAGAACCCGGCGGGCGGCCTCCGCGAAGTCTCTTACCTCGGCGGTGAACGCCAGGCCGGCTTCCGCTACGGATTCGGCGGCGTCCGCGCACTCGCGCGACCCGGCGTCGAACTGCTCGCGCGCTCCGATGGAATTCCGCAAGGGTCTGATGCAGCGGTGCGCGCTTCTGATGAGCTCCTGGGACGGGGCGGCCACGGGCGGCGGCCCCTCCAGGAGTACTTGCACTCCGAGATGGTCGAGCTTGTCGATTTCCCGGTGGAAGGCGTCCATGTCCGTCGTATGTGACTCGCGGTACCTTCCGAGCGCCCTCTCGACGGCTCGTGCCTGCCTGAGGAAATCCGCGTACACCGTTCGGCGCGGCTCACGGCGCTCCCGCACGTGCTCGACACGTAGTTGGCGCCTCAGCTGCGCCTCCTGCGCCGCGAGTTGGTCCCGGGCGGCCCGGGCTCCCCATAGCCCCGTGAGGGCTGCGGCACCTCCCGTACCCAGTGCGCCGACGGTAGCTCCCACAATCGCTGCTATGCCCGAATCCACCTCGGCAGTCTTGCGCATAGCGCCGTACGACGTGGAAGAGCGGCAATCAACGTGCCGGAACAGTGCACTTTCGGTCATGTGCCGGTCCAAGCCTCGCCTTCCCGGTCCGGAGTGCGCTTGCCCAGGTCGGTTCACGGCCCGGCATCCGGGCAGGAGCCCGATGCCCGGCGACGACAGCGGAGTGCGCCGGACGAGACCAGAGGCCGGGCGGACGAGCCGTGCGGTCACCGGCGTGGTGCCGGATCTCCCGGAGCGAGCGGTGCCCCCTACACGGGCGCCGTCGTGACGGGCGCCGGGGGCCGCACCTCGCCCCGGTAGTGGCGGATGTAAGGATGCCGTCATGAATAACAACGTATTTTTCGACATCACCATCGACGGCGACGCGGCCGGCCGGATCGTCTTCGCCCTGTTCGACGACGTGGTCCCCAAGACCGCGCAGAACTTCCGTGAGCTCGCCACCGGTCAGCACGGCTTCGGTTACGAGGGTTCCGGCTTCCACCGGGTCATCCCCGACTTCATGCTCCAGGGAGGCGACTTCACCGCCGGCAACGGGACCGGCGGCAAGAGCATCTACGGCGAGAAGTTCCCGGACGAGAACTTCCAGCTCAAGCACACCAAGCCCGGTCAGCTGTCGATGGCCAACGCCGGCCCGAACACCAACGGCTCGCAGTTCTTCATCACCACCATCGTGACGGACTGGCTCGACAACAAGCACGTCGTCTTCGGTGAGGTCGTCGAGGGCATGGACCTCGTCAGGAAGATCGAGTCCCTGGGCTCGCGCAGCGGCGCCACCCGCGCCGACATCGTCATCGCCAAGTCCGGCGTGGTCGCGTAGTCGCCGTAGCAACCACCGTGCATCCGGCGTCGGCGTCGGCCCCCACGTGACGGGGGCCGGGTGACGAGCGCCGGGTGACCGAGCAGGACGGTGATGTCGGTGGGTGGCCGCCGCCGTGTGAGCGACGGCGGCCACCCGCGCCGAGCCCGTTCCTGTCACTGCTCGCGGGTGGCGTAGGACAGCGCCCGTTCGCTCAGCAGACCCTCGACGAGGTCGAGGAGATCCAGTACGGCTCCGGCGATCGCGTCCGGCGTCTCACCGTCGACGATGCGCCGGCCGATCTCGGCGCAGACCAGCGAGTGGAAGCAGCCGATCCGGCTCGCCACCAGGCACGGTGTCCGGTCGTCCGGCCCGGCACCGGTCTCCTCGGCCAGACGACGGCGAGTGCGCCGGTCATCTGCCGGCCGAGATCCTCCAGGTGGGCCGTGAGGGTGGGCGCCGCTCGCCTCATGCCCGAGACCTCCGCCGCGGCCGCGACCTCGGCGAAGGTGACATGGTCGAGACCCCGCTCGACGAACAGGCCGAGGAAAGATTCGCGTCGCTCCGGCTCTCGGCCGCCTCCTCTATGGGCCACGTCACATCAGGTCGCCGGAACTCGCAGGTCCGGTTCTCCGACTCCCTGAAGTGGTACGGCAGAGGGCCGGGCCACTTCTCCTTCGAGCCGGGAGCGTCCGCGTGTCCACTGAACCACGTCTCGCATCGAGCGATGCCGACGATGCCCCGGACGCCGTCGGCTCCGGGGTGCAACGGGCGGCCGGGCGGCGGACCGGGTGGTCCGCCCTTCGCCCGCTGGTGAGGCGGCTGCACTTCTACGCCGGCGTGCTCATCGCGCCCTTTCTCCTGGTCACCGCGGTCACCGGACTGCTGTACGCGGGGGCGTTCCAGGCGGAGAAGGTGGTCTATGCGCACGAGCTGAGCGTCCCAGCCGGGGAGCGCACTCTGCCGCTGTCGCGGCAGGTGGCCGCCGCCCGCAAGGCGCACCCGGAGGGCGAGATCGCCGCCGTGCGCCCGGCCCCGCAGCCGGACGAGACCACGCGCGTCCTGCTCGCCGACGTGCCGGGGGTGTCCGCCGAGCACCAGCTCGCCGTCTTCGTCGATCCGCACACCGGCAGCGTCCGGGGAGCACTGCCGACGTACGGCGCCACGGGCGCGCTGCCGCTGCGGACCTGGCTGGACGATCTCCACCGCAACCTGCACCTGGGCGACAGCGGCCGTCTCTACAGCGAACTGGCCGCCAGCTGGCTGTGGGTGGTCGCCGGCGGCGGCCTCGCGCTGTGGATCGGCCGGAAGCGTACGAACCGCAGGCTCCGGGCGCTCGCCCTGCCGGATCGCACCGCCACCGGACGGCGCCGGACGCTGTCCTGGCACGGTGCGGTGGGTGTGTGGGCGGCGGTCGGCCTGTTCTTCCTGTCGGCGACCGGACTGACCTGGTCCACGTACGCCGGGGGGAACATCGACGAGCTGCGCCAGGCCCTGGGGCAGGCGACGCCGACCGTCTCGACGGCGGTGGCGGAGGACCACGCCCACCACGGCGGCTCCGGCGGGATGGCGGGGATGCCCGACATGCCGGGGATGGACGGGAAGAAGGGCGGCGCGGCGAGCGGCTCCGCGGCGGCGGACGTGGGGATCGACAAGGTCCTCGGGGCGGCTCGCGCGAAGGGGCTGTCCGACCCCGTCGAGATCGGCCTGCCGACGGACAAGGGCACTGCTTATGTCGTCAAGCAGGTCCAGCGCAGCTGGCCCGAGAAGCAGGACGCGGTGGCGGTGGACCCGGGCACGGGCAAGGTCACCGACGTCTCGCGCTTCGCCGACTATCCCGTCCTGGCCCAGCTCACCCGCTACGGCATCGACCTGCACACCGGCACCCTCTTCGGGATCGTCAACCAGCTCGCGCTGGCCGCGCTGGCCCTTGCGCTGATCTTCCTGATCCTCTGGGGTTACCGGATGTGGTGGCAGCGCCGTCCCACCCGCGACCGCACCCTGTCCTTCGGACGGCCGGTCCCGCGGGGCGCCTGGCGGCAGATTCCGCTGCCCGTGCTGATTCCGCTGGTGCTCGTCGTCGCGGTGGTGGGCTGGGCGGTGCCGTTGCTCGGCATCTCGCTCGTCGCGTTCCTGGTCGTGGACCTGGCGTTCGGCGTCGTCGCCCGTCGGCGGGCCGCCGCTGCATCCCCGGTGACGGTGGACTGACGGGCCTCGGCATCCGGAGGCCGCCGGGGCGCCGGTGGGCGCGGGCGCAGGTGACGGGCGCGGCCGTGTGGCCGCGCCCGTCAGTGCTCGTGTGGCGCTGTGCGTCGTGCAGTGGTGCCGCCAGTAATACCGGAGCCACCGGGCGCGCAGGCGCTACCAGTAGTGCTTTCGTCCGGCGACCGCGTGCCCCATCGCACCGAGCAGCCACAGAATCGCGCCGATCACGGCGAGAATGATTCCGATGGTCCACAGAATGGAAATTCCGGTCACGAATCCGATGACGAGCAGAATGACTCCCAGAACGACCACGGCGCGCTCCGATCTCGGATGAGTTTCCTCCTCACTTTGCTCCTCGGTTTCCGGCTCGGCAAGTTCTGATGAGGCTCCGGCGCATCTCTGAATTGCGGCAGTTCGTTCGGGGGCTGCCTTTCCCCCTGTTATTCCTGCGACGCGGGTGGTTTCTGCCCCGTGGGCACGGAGGGGGTATACCGCGCCCACGGGAAGGCGCTCCCGGGGCCCGGCGTACCCCTTGTACGGCCCGGCGGTGTGTGCCCGAGCGGGGCAACCGGCGCGAGCGCGGCGGCGACGAGTATGCGGGCGGACGATCCGGGGGGACGATGGAAGCCACCGCACTCACCTGCCAGCGGCAGGCCACAGCGAGACACGTGGGCAGGTCGGGCCACGCAGCGGAGTGCGGGCACACCCCACGTGGTCCGGCAGACGGAAGGAGTGCCGGGGTGAGCGCAGACGAGGAGCGCCCGGCCGGCGCCGGTGCAGCGGAGGGCAAGTCGTCGCAGCCGAGCGGGCTGATGGACCTCCTTGCCGTCGCCGCGGTGCTGGTGGATGCCGAGGGGCGGATCGTCCTGTGGAGCCCGCAGGCCGCGGATCTGTACGGCTACTCCGCCGAAGAGGCGCTCGGCCAGTACGCGGCGCCGCTGCTCATCCACCAGGAACACTGGGATCTGGTGATCGAAAAGTTCGCCGAGGTCATGGAGACCGGCCGGAGCTGGGGCGGCACCTTCCCGGTCCGGCACAAGGACGGCAGCTCACGGCTGGTGGAGCTGCGCAACATGCGGCTGCTGGACGACCGCGGCGATTTCTACGCCCTCGGGCTCGCCACCGACTCGCCGACGCTTCGCGAGGTGGAGCGGGATGTGGCCCTGTCCACCCGGCTGATCTCCCAGTCCCCCATCGGGGTGGCGATACTCGACACCGAGCTGCGCTATGCGGCCGTCAACCCCGCGCTGGAACGGATGCACGGCATCCCCGCGAAGGACCACCTCGGCCGGCACTACCGCGAGATCATGAGCGCCGCGAAGTTCGAGGTGCCGGAGACCGCGATGCGGCAGGTCCTGGAGACGGGGGTCCCCATGGTCGACCAGGCCACCGTCGTCGGCCGCAGCCCCTCCGACCCCGATCGCCAGCGTGCCTGGTCGATCTCCTTGTACCGGCTGGAGGACCCCCAGGGGCGGGTTCTCGGGGTGGCCGACCTGGTGGTGGACGTCACCGACCGGTACCAGGCGGCCATGGAGGCCAGCGAGGCCCGGCGGCGCCTGGCCCTGATCGCGGACGGTTCGGCCCGTATCGGCACCACGCTGGAGGTGGAACAGACCGCGCGGGAGCTGGCCGAGGTCGCCGTGCCCGAACTCGCCGACGTGGTCACGGTCGATGTGCTCGACTCCATCCTGGGCGCGCACCGTCCGGCCCGTGACGAGGGCCCCGCGGTCTTCCGCGCCCTCGCCGTGAAGGGCGCCTACCCCACCGAGGCCCTCCAGGCCGCCGACCCTCCCGGCCAGACCACCGCCTACGAGGCCGACCGGCTGGCCACCCAGTGCGTCCGCACCGGCCGCCCGATCCTGGTCTCCCACGCGGACGACGACGACCTGGCGCGCATCGCCCGCAACGACCACGCGGCCACCTTGCTGGCCCGCGCCGGGGTGCACTCCTACCTGCTGGCGCCGCTCACCGCCCGCGGTCAGATCCTCGGCTGCCTGGGGCTCACCCGCGCCCGCAATCCGCTGCCCTTCGACGAGGACGACCTCGCCCTCGCCGTCGAACTGGCCTCCCGCGCCGCCGTCTGCATCGACAACGCGCGGTGGCACCAGAGCGTGCGCAACGCCGCCGAGACCCTGCAGCGCAGCCTGCTCCCCGACCATCCGCCCCACCTGCCGGGGCTGCAGCTCGCCTCCCGGTACCGGCCCGCGCAGGCCACGTACGAGATCGGCGGCGACTGGTACGACGTCCTCCCGCTCGACGGCGACAAGACCGCACTCGTCGTGGGCGACGTCATGGGCAGCGGCATCGACGCCGCCGCCACCATGGGCCGCCTGCGCACGGCCACCAGCGCCTTCGCCGACCTCGATCTCGAACCCGCCCAGGTCCTCCAGCACCTCGACAAGATCACCTCGGGGCTGGAGCACTACATCGCCACCTGCGTCTACGCCGTCTGCGATCCGCATCGCGCCGAGTGCCATATCGCCACCGCCGGGCACCTGCCACCCGTCCTGGTGCGCAGCGGCAAACGTCCCGAACTCCTCGACCTGCCCACCGGCACGCCGCTCGGAGTCGGCGGTGTCCCCTTCGAGACCACCACCTTCCGCCTCGAACCCGGCGACCAACTGGTCCTGTACACCGACGGGTTGGTCGAAACCCGCCACCACCCCATCGACGAACGCCTCGACACCCTGCTGCGGCTGCTCGATGCGCCTGACCGTTCCTTGGAGGAGACCTGCGACCGGCTCCTTCGCGACCTCCGGCGCCCCGACGACCCGGATGACGTCGCCCTGCTCATCGCCCGTACAGAGCCCTTCCGCTCCGACTCGGGGCCCGTGGGATGACCGGCGACCGCAGCGGGGCGCCGGCTCCCCCGCCGGGCGGCACGGGCAATGGCCCCGCCGTCTCCCGCCAGGAGTTCGACGCGCTCTTCGACAGGGTGCGTACGTGGGGCCGTTGGACCCCCGCCGACCGCGGCGCCTGGAACCGGGTGACGCCGGAGCACGTACGGCGCGCCACCGCCCTGGTCCGGTCCGGAACCGCCGTCCCCCTCGGG
This sequence comes from Streptomyces caniferus, assembly GCF_009811555.1. Classification (GTDB taxonomy): domain Bacteria; phylum Actinomycetota; class Actinomycetes; order Streptomycetales; family Streptomycetaceae; genus Streptomyces; species Streptomyces caniferus. The sequence goes on from NZ_BLIN01000003.1 coordinate 801,153, forward strand.
CGTGCCTGGAACACGACTCCCGGGCCGGACAACAGCAGGCCCGCCTTGCACTACATGTCCGACCTCGGCGACCTGGAGCCCCCGGAGCCCGCCACGCACAAGGACTTCATCGCCGTGGACTACCACGGCAAGGCGGTCAGTCATCTGGACGCGCTGTCCCACGCCGCCTACCGCGGGCAGCTCTACGACGGCCGCGCCGCGCGCGAGTGCATCGACGCCGGAGGGGCCCGCTTCGGCGCCGTATCGGCGCTGGGTCCCCTGGTGACCAAGGGCGTGCTGCTCGACCTGCCCGCCGTGCTGGGGTGCGACTGGCTGGAGCCCGGACGGGCCGTGCACGCCGAGGACCTCGTGTCCGCGGAGCGGGCCCTCGGGGTGACGATCGGCGAGGGCGACGCGGTGCTGCTGCGGTCCGGCAGCGTGCGCCGGCGCCGGGAGGTGGGCGTCTGGGATCCCGGGACGGCGAGCGCGGGGTGCCATGTGGACGCCGTGCCCCTGCTGGCCGAGCGGGGTATCGCCCTGCTGGGCGGCGACGGCGACAGCGACGTACGGCCCTCGCCGGTCGACGGGGTGCACTCTCCGGTCCATGCGCTCGCCCTCGTGGCGATGGGGGTGCCGCTCCTGGACAACCTCGATCTCGAAGCGCTGTCCGTCGCCGCCGCGGAGACGGGCCGCTACGCGTTCCTCCTCGTGGTGGCACCGCTGGACATCCCGGGCGGCACGGGCTCGCCCGTCGATCCGGTCGCGGTCCTGTGAGGGGCGGGCGGCCGACGGGCGGGCCGCACCGCGGTCATCGGGCGGGGGCGTCGAGCGGGGGCCGCGGCCCGCACCGTTCCCGGCCGTGACCGTGTGTGAAGGCCCGCGGCCCGCGTTCCGGGGCTCCGCGTCCCCGGTCCGCGATCAGTACCGATACAGGGGCAAAGATCTACAATGAGACCGAATGGTGCGGCTGCACTTCCGAGTGACCGACGGTGCGGCTGCTCCGACGTACGGGCGGCCACAGCAGCACGTACCGATGTGGGAAGTGATCGGGATGGGGCTCGTGGGAGCGGACATCGGCCCCGCGCGCGCCCGTGAGCAGTTTCTTCGCGGTGGGACGGTCGAGGAACCCGTACGCAGCCCGATTCTCGATTCCTGGCAGCGTTCGCGGTCCCTGGGGCTTTCGCCGGAAGGCTGCGAGCTTCCGTACCGGCCGGATCTCGATCTGGACGGCCGGCTGGTGCGCGCCGCCACGCCCGTAATGGACCGGCTGCAGGCCAGGTTCGCGGGACGGAACATGAACGTGTCCCTCGCCGACGGACGCGGGGCGGTGCTGCAGCGGCGGTTCGGCGACACCTCTCTGGTCAGACATCTGGCCGCGATCCAGAGCGTCCCGGGTTTCGTGTTCGCCGAGGAGTTCGGGGGGACCAATGGCATCGGGCTGGCCCTCGCGGAACGGCAGCTGATCAATGTGTACGGCGCCGAGCATTTCGCCGAACGCTCCCAGTCCAACGCGTGTACGGCCATTCCCGTCCGGGATCCGCTCAGTGGACGTATCGAAGGCGTCCTGTGCCTCGGCTTTCCGCCCGACGATGCGGATGCGGCGCTCAACCACGTGATCAGCAGTGCGGCCGGTGCCATCGAGCGACGGCTGCTGGAACAGAGTTCGACGCGGGAGCGCGCCCTGCTGCAGGCGTACCTCGACGCCAGGAGCCGCGCCCCGACCGGCGATACGACGGGGAACGGGCAGCTGGGCGGGCTGGCCGGGAGCGGACTGGACTGGCGCGACGAGATGATCCTCAAGGAGCGGGCCACCGATCTGATCGCCTCGGCGCAGCGGGCCGCCGTCGAGGTCCCGCTGCCCGGCGGCCGGCGGATCACCTTGCTGAGCCGCCCGGTGACCAGCCCCTCCGGGGTGCAGGGCGTCGTGATCGAGGCCGTTCTCCCCGGACCGCATCAGCATCTCGCCGTCCTCACCACGACCGGCGCCGCACCCGGCCCGCCGGACGAGAAGGTGCTCCCGCCCGCCGTCCCGCTGCCCGGACATCTTCCCGGTGCCGGACCGGGCCGGGCGGCCGCTTCGGTCCGTCCGCCCGATGCGTCCGGCGCCGCCGGGTCACCCCCCGACGGGGCGACCAGCGGGCTGGTACTGATCGGTGAGCCGGGGGTCGGGACGTACGCGGTGGCGGCCCGGCGCCGGCTGGAGCTGCTGTCCGAGGCCAGTACCCGCATCGGCACCACGCTGGATGTGAGCCGTACGGCCCGGGAGCTGGCCGAGATGGCCGTCCCGCGCCTCGCCGACTACGTCACCATCGACCTTCCCGAGGCGGTGCTGCGCGGCGAGGAGCCGACCGACCCGGGAAGCGGACTCCACCGCACGGTGGTCCACGGGATCCGCGACGACTGCCCCTTCTACCCCGCCGGTGAGCGGGTCGACCTGCGCCCCAGCACGCCCCAGCTCCGCTGTCTGGCCGACGGGCAGCCCGTGCTCGAACCGGACCTGAGGGCGGCGAGCGGCTGGATCGCCCAGGATCCCGCGCACGCCCGGCGCCTCCTCGACCACCACATCCACTCCCTGATCGCCGTTCCCCTCCTGGCCCGCGGTATCGCCCTGGGCACGGCGAGCTTCTACCGTTCGCAGGATCCCGCCCCCTTCGGGGACGACGACCGGTCGCTGGCGCAGGAGCTCGGTACCCGGGCCGCGATCTGCATCGACAACGCCCGCCGTTTCACCCGCGAACACACCATGGTCCTCGCCCTGCAGCACAGCCTGCTGCCGCAGAGCTTCCCCGAGCAGAACGCCGTCGAGGTCGCCCACCGCTATATGCCCGCCGAATCCCGGGTCGGCGGCGACTGGTTCGACGTCATTCCCCTCTCCGGCACCCGTGTCGCCCTCGTCGTCGGGGATGTCGTCGGCCATGGGGTGCACGCCGCCGCCACGATGGGCCGGCTGCGCACCGCCGCGCGCAACTTCGCCGAACTCGACTTCGGCCCGGACGAGCTCCTCACCCACCTCGACAATCTCGTGGGCCGCCTCGACCGGGACGAGGGCACCGAGGACGCCGCCGCCGGCAGCCCCGGCATCATCGGCGCCACCTGCCTGTACGTCATCTACGACCCGACCACGCGGCAGTGTGTGATGGCGCGGGCCGGCCACCCCCCGCCCGCGCTGGTCCGCCCCGACGGCAGCGTCGCCTTCCCCGAACTCCCCGCCGGGCCGCCGCTGGGCCTGGGCGGCCTGCCCTTCGAGACGGCCGCCTTCACCCTTCCCGAGGGCAGCCAGCTCGTCCTGTACACGGACGGGCTCATCGGGGGCCGTCACCGCGATTTCGATACGGCCCTCGACCAGTTGCGCAGCGCCGTGGCGCACCCGTCCCGTCCGCCCGAGGAGACCTGTGAGGCAGTGGTCCGGGCCGTGGTGCCCGAGCATCCCGCCGACGACATCGCGCTGCTCGTCGCCCGCACCCACGTCCTGGCCCCCGACCGGATCGCCACCTGGGACCTGCCCGCCGATCCGGCGCTCGTCTCCGGCGTCCGCGCCGCCGTGACCCGCCAACTGGCCGAATGGGGGCTGCACGAGGTCGTCTTCACCACCGAACTCCTGCTCAGCGAGCTGGTCACCAATGCCATCCGCTACGGCACCGCCCCCATCCAGGTGCGCCTGCTCCACGACCGCACGCTGATCTGCGAGGTCTCCGACGCCAGCAGCACCGCCCCGCATCTGCGTCATGCGGCCACCACCGACGAGGGCGGCCGCGGTCTCTTCCTCGTCGCGCAGCTCGCCCAGGCCTGGGGCACCCGCTACACCTCCGGCGGCAAGGTCATCTGGGCCGAATGCGCCCTGGAGGCGTCGGCACACAAGCCGGACGCCGCCGCGGCGTATTTCGACGACATCCCCGCCCTCTGACGGCCCATCCGGCATCTCGGCCGAAGCGGGACGTACCATGACGGAATTGCGGTAATCGGTACGGGTGGCGCACCGCCGGGTCACGGGCCCGCCGCCCTCACCGCACGATGCGTCCCGCAGCAGTGCCCGGTCAGACGGGACGAACCCAGCAGGACCACGAGGCCGACCTCCGGAGAAGTCTGTGCATGACGCTCCTGACAGCACCCCTCCCCCGCGCCGTGCCCCGCAGCCTCTCGTCCGCGTACACGGCCTCAGCAAGCGGTTCGGCGGCACCCTCGCGCTGGACGCCGTCGACCTCGACATCCGCTCCGGCCGCGTCCTCGCCCTGCTGGGCCCCAACGGTGCCGGAAAGTCCACCCTCATCAAGGTGCTCGCGGGCGTCCACCACGCGGACGAGGGCGAGGTGAGCGTGGCCGGGCACCCGCTCGGCACCGAGGCGGCCTCCCGCGCCATGTCCTTCATCCACCAGGACCTGGGCCTGGTCGACTGGATGACGGTCGCCGAGAACATCGCCCTGGGCGCCGGCTACCCCCGCCGCGCCGGACTGCTGTCCTGGCGGAGGGTCCGCAGGCAGTGCGCCGCGGCGCTGGACCTCGTCGCCGCGCATCTCGACCCGGGCACCCCGCTGGCCGACCTCCCGCGAGCCGAACGCTCCCTGGTGGCGCTCGCCCGCGCGCTGGCCACCGAAGCCGCCGTCCTCGTGCTCGACGAGCCGACGGCCAGCCTCCCGGCAGCGGACTGCGCCCGGCTGTTCGACGTCCTGCACACCCTGCGCGACCGGGGGCGCGCCATCGTCCACGTCACCCACCGGATCGACGAGGTGTACGAGGTCGCCGACGACTTCGCCGTTCTGCGGGACGGACGCCTCATCAGTCAGGGCCGGGTCGCCGGCTACGGCCCGGCCCGGCTGGTGCGCGACATCGTGGGCCACGAGCCGGGCGGCTACCGGTTCGCCCCCGCCACGGGTCCGGCGGTGCTGACCCTCGACGGCGTCCGGACCGGGGACACGGCTCCGGTCAGCCTGGATCTGCGTGCCGGGGAGATCCTCGGCATGGTGGGCCTCACCGGCGCGGGGCACGGGGAACTGGGCCGCGCCCTGGCCGGCGCCCGGCCCCTCACCGGCGGACGGGCGCTGCTCGACGGCCGGCCCTATGCCCCGCGTACGGTCAGGGCCGCCGTCGGTTGCGGCGTCGGCCTGGTGACCGGCAACCGTCAGGAAGAGGGCTGTGCCGCCGAACTGACGGTACGGGAGAACTTCCTCGCCAACCCCCGGGCAAGCGGGGTGCCGTCCTGGCGCCCGCTCGTCCCCCGGCGCGAGCGGGCCGAGGCCGCGGATCTGATCGAGCGGTTCTCGGTGTCGCCCCGGGACACCGAGGCGCCGATGGCCACCCTGTCCGGAGGGAACCAGCAGAAAGTCATGGTCGGCCGGTGGCTCAGGACGAACCGGCGCCTGCTGATCCTCGAAGAGCCGACCGCCGGGGTGGACGTCGGCGCCAAGACGGCGCTCTACCGCCTGCTCCGGGAGGCGCTGGCCGAAGGCCTCGCCGTCCTGCTCCTCTCCACCGACTTCGAGGAGGTCGCCCAGGTGTGCCACCGGGCCCTGGTGTTCGTCCGCGGGGCGGTGACCGCCGAGCTGAGCGGCGAGGCCCTCACGGTCGCCGAACTCACCCGCGCCGCCTCGGCGATGCCCGCGCTCACCGGGACGGTGGAGCCATGACCCCCGCACCCCGCCCCCTGCTGGGCCGCCGGTTCGGGCACCTCCTCGGCGCCTACGGGCTCCTGGCGCTCGCCGCCCTGCTCTTCCTGGCCTTCTCGCTCGCTCTGCCGGACACCTTTCCCACCCTGGACAACATCTCCGAGGTCCTGTCCAACCACTCGATCCCCGCCCTGCTCGCCCTCGGCGCCATGATCCCCATCGTCACCGCCAAGTTCGACCTGTCCCTCGGCTACGGGCTCGGCCTCGCGCACGTCATGACGATGCGGCTGATCGCCGACGAGGCGTGGCCCTGGCCCCTTGCCTGCCTCGTGGTGGTCCTGGGCGGGGCGGTCGTCGGCACCTTCAACGGGGTCGTCGTCGAGTTCGCACGGATCAACTCCTTCATCGCCACCCTCGGCACCGGCAGCATCCTGTACGCCCTCACCGGCTGGATCACCAACGGGGCCCGGATCGTCCCCGGCCCGCAGGGTCTGCCGGCGGCCTTCACCGACCTCTACGACTCCCGGTTCCTCGGCCTGCCGGTGTCCGCGTTCTACGTCCTCGCGCTGACCGCCGTACTGTGGCTGCTCCTGGAGCGGCTGCCGCTCGGCCGGTACCTGTACGTCATCGGCTCCAACCCCCGCGCCGCCGAGCTGGTGGGCATCCCCACCCGGCGCTACGTCGTCTACGCCTTCGCCGGTTCCGGGCTGGTCGTCGGTATCGCCGGGGTCCTGCTCGCCGCGCAGCAGCGGATCGGCAATCCCAGCGTCGGCCTGGACTATCTGCTGCCCGCTTTCGTCGGTGCGCTGCTCGGGTCCACCGCGATCAAGCCCGGCCGCCCCAACGCCCTGGGCACGCTGGTCGCCGTCGTCGTCCTCGCCATCGGGCTCGCCGGGATCGGCCAGCTCGGCGCCCCGTTCTGGGTCACCCCGCTGTTCAACGGCGCCACTTTGCTCCTCGCCGTCGGCATGGCCGGCTACGCCGCGCGCCGCCAGCTGCGCCACCGGCGGACGAACCCTCCCCGGGCCCGGCACGACGTGGTCCGTACCGGCTCATGACCCCCGGCCCTCGCCCCCGGGTCGTCCGCCCGCAGGGAGCGCCCGTGCACCCGCCCCGCAGGACCGCCCTCGGCAGCGCGGTCGTCATGGTGGTGGCGGCCACGGTCCTCGTGGGCTGTGAGCGCGGCACCTCGACCGGGGGCGGGCCCTCCGCACCGGGCCCGGCGAAGTCCGGCTGTCCCACCGTCCTGGCCCGGGCCCGGACCGACGTCGCACGGGCCGAGAAGCCCCACACCGCCTGGGACGGCCCCACGACCGGGCCCAGGGCGGTCTCCGGCAAGCGCATCGTCTATGTCGCGCAGACCATGACCAATCCCGGCGTGGCGGGCGCCGCCCAGGGGGTGCAGGAAGCCGCGAAGTCCATCGGCTGGAGTGTCCGGGTGATCGACGGTCAGGGCACCCCCGCCGGGATCCAGACCGCGTTCAGCCAGGCCATCGCCCTCCGGCCCTCGGGCATCGTCGTGGGCGGCTTCGACCCCCGCCTGACGTCGCAGCAGGTCGGCAGGGCCCGTGCGGACCACATCCCGCTCGTCGGCTGGCATGCGGTCGACGACCCCGGCCCGAGCAAGGACCCCGAACTCTTCAGCAACATCACCACCAGGGTCACGGACGTCGCGAGGATCAGCGCGGACTGGGTCATCACGCACTCCCACGGTCATGCGGGAGTCGTCGTGTTCACCGATGCCTCGATCCCGTTCGCCAGGAACAAGTCCGAACTGATCAAGAAGCAGCTGGCCACCTGTTCCGGTGTGAAGCTGCTGGCGGAGGAGAACATCCCGATCTCGGACACCAGCAGCCGCACGCCCCAGGAGGTCTCCTCGCTCCTCTCCCGTTTCCGGGACGGCTGGACCCACTCCGTGGCCATCAACGACGTGTACTTCGCCGATGCCGCCCCGGCCCTGCGCGCGGCGCGCAAGAAGGGCGGCGGCGCCCCGTACAACATCGGTGCGGGCGACGGCGATCCGTCCGCCTTCCAGCGCATCAACAGCAGACAGTTCCAGGCGGCCACCGTTCCCGAGCCGTTCGCCCAGCAGGGCTGGCAGATCCTCGACGAATTCAACCGCGCCTTCTCCGGCAGGCCCGCCAGCGGATACGTCGCCCCCGTGCACATCGCCACGGCCGCCAACAGCCGCGGGGCGACGACATGGGACCCGTCCGGCTATCGCGCGGCGTACCTGAGGATCTGGGGGAAGGAGGACGAGGCGGGGCGGCACGGCTGACGGCAGCGGGCGGTCGGCACCGGCGGGGCCCTCACCCGAGGAGGATGCCGCTCACCGCGCTCGTCCTGACCACGCTGCCGCGGGCCGGAGCAGTGGCCTTCACCGGTGTGCCGGGGTCCGACAGGGAGAGGGTGTTCGACACCTCGATCCCGGCGTTGCCGAAGGACAGCCGGGCGCGCACCAGGCGCTGCTGTCCGTCGATCCAGGCATCGGCGTGGACCGGGAGGGTTCCGCCGAGCGACTCCTGCATCTGGGCGACCTTGGTGCGGGTCTCCTGCGACATCCGGCGCGTGATCGTGGAGTAGTCGAGGGCGCCGCGGTAGTGCACGGCAGGTACGCCCTTGATCTTCTCCTCACCGACCTTCGAGACGTAGCGCATCGCGGCCACCTGACGGAGCGTGTGCGCGGGGTCGTTCACCGGTGCGCGGAGCAGATAGTGGGCTTCGGCGGCATCGCGGCCGATCGCCGCCCACCCGCCCGCGGCCGCCGGAACGCCCCGCAGATAGACGGTGCCGCCCGCGAAGACCTCGTCCACATGGCCGACCGCCCCTCCCGGCAGGTCCACCGAGAGCCGGCCGGTGTCCCCTGCCAGGTCGAAGCGTCCCCGGACGGCAAGCGAATGGGTCTCGCCCCGGTCGCCCATCGAGATGTTCCCGTCGATCCGGGCCGAGCCGCGGAGCGTCGCGGTGACCGCGGCCCGTACGGCCTTCTCGTGCGCGGCGGAGGCTGCCGCTGCGTCCGCCGTCCCGGGCTGCGCCTCGCTTCCCTCATCGCGGGAACATCCGGCACTCAACAGCATCGCTGCGCCTAAGAGGACGAGGGCAGCACGTCGCATGATCTCTCCAGGGAATTCCGGTCGGGCAGCACGCCCGACCGTACGGATGTTCGCCATGGAAATACTGCCATATGCCGCGTTGCCCGAATCGGCCCGCTTTTCGGGTACTTGCCGTGAGCCGGCCCGGCTACTCGAACCGCGCGGGGTCGCCCGCTCCGCGGCGCACGATCTCGACGCTGTCGCCGGAGAAGTCGATGACCGTGGTCGGCTCGGTGCCGCAGTCGCCCGAGTCGATCACTGCGTCCACCACGTGGTCGAGGCGTTCCTTGATCTCCCACCCCTGCGTCAGCGGCTCGTCCTCGTCGGGCAGCAGCAGGGTGCTGGAGAGCAGCGGCTCACCGAGCTCCGCGAGCAGGGCCTGGGTGACGCCATGGTCCGGGATCCGGACCCCGACGGTCTTCTTCTTGGGGTGCAGCAGCTGGCGCGGCACCTCCTTCGTCGCGGGCAGGATGAAGGTGTAGCTGCCGGGCGTCGCCGACTTCACCGCGCGGAACACATCATTGTCGACGTGCACGAACTGGCCCAGCTGCGCGAAGTTCTGGCACACCAGGGTGAAGTGGTGGCGGTCGTCGAGGTTGCGGATCGACCGGATGCGGTCGATGCCGTCACGGCTGCCGAGCTGGCATCCCAGTGCGAAACAGGAGTCCGTCGGGTACGCGATGAGCGCACCGGAGCGGATGCTCTCGGCCACGGTGCTGATGGTGCGCCGCTGCGGATTGTCGGGGTGCACATCAAAGTATTTCGCCATCCACCGAGCCTACGGGATCCGGCCACCCCGGCCCATGTGGCAGGAGCGGCGGGGCCCGGCCGACACCCGTGGGTGTCGGCCGGGCCCCGCCGGTCCGGAGTGCGGTCTGCGGGGGCTGAGAGTTACGGCGCCATCTCGTACGTCCCGGCCAGCGCCTCGACGCGCTCCCAGACACGCGTCGAGCGGGCATCGTCGACGACGGGACGCCGGACCGCGCCCAGCGCCCAGCGCTGCTGCTCCGCGGTGGCCGAATCCTTGCCGTGCAGCTCCACGGCGTGTGCGGAGAAGTCGCGTACGAGGACGGCGAACAGCTCGTCGAGCACATCGGCGTCGAGGCCGGTCAGGCGCGCCTGCTCCAGGATCAGCTGACCGTGCACGACCAGCGCGAACAGCTGGCCGACGGCGAGCAGCAGGTCGAGGTCGCGGCTCTGCGCCTCGTCCGGGGCGGCGGTGGTGACGAATTCGCAGAGGGCGTCCGCCTGCTCGCGGAAGCGGGCGACGTTGGGCACCTCGGCGTAGGCGTCGTAGGCGGCGCGCCAGTCGTGGAAGCGGATGGAGCCCAGGCCGCGGGCCGGTCCCTGCCGGAAGAGGAACGCGTCGTCGGCCGCGTCGAGGCGGGTCGGCACGGCCTCGTACTCGGCCGGGTTCAGCAGGTGGTTGCCCATGAACTTGAGGATCAGGGCCAGGTTGACGTGGACCGTGCCCTCCAGCTTGGGCAGGCCGCGGATCTCGGTGGCGGCCTGCGAGAAGTAGGTGTCCTTCTCGAAGCCCTTGGCCGCGATGACGTCCCACATCAGGTCGATGACCTTCTCGCCCTCGGTGGTCACCTTCATCTTCGTCATCGGGTTGAAGAGGAGGTAGCGGCGGTCGTCGGGGCCGGCCGAGCGGAAGTAGTCGACGGCGCGGTCGCTGAACAGCTTCATCCCGATGAGGCGGACATAGGCGTCGGTCAGCTCACGGCGCACGTGCGGGAAGGCGGTGACGGGGCGGCCGTAGAGGATGCGGTTCTGAGCGTGCGTCACGGCCTCGTACATCGCGTGCTCGCAGATGCCGATGGCGCCGGTGCAGAGGTTGAACTTGCCGACGTTGACGGTGTTGAGGGCGGCGTCGAAGGCGGCGCGGCCGGTGTGCAGGATGTCGTCCTGGCCGACCGGGTAGTTGTCGAGGCGGAACTCGCTGACGTACTTGGAGGAGTCGACGACGTTCTTCACGACGTGGTACGCGGGGTGGCGGCTCTCGGCGGCGAAGAAGACATAGCCGTCGGGGCCCTCGATGTCGGTGCGGCGGCCGAAGACGGAGACGAGTCCGGCGGCGTTGCCGTTGCCGATGTAGTACTTGGAGCCGCTGGCGCGGAAGCCGCCGTCGCCGTCGGGCTCCAGCAGCATGTCGGTGGAGTAGATGTCGGCGCCGTGGGCCTTCTCGGACAGGCCGAAGGCGAACACCTCGCCCTGCGCGAGGAGTTCGGCCGCGCGGGCACGGACGGCCTCGTTGTCGCTCTGCCAGACCGGGCCGAGCCCGAGGATGGTGACCTGCCAGGCGTACCAGTAGTCGAGGCCGTAGAAGCCGAATATCTCGTTGAGGGCGGCGATGCGGGCGGTGTCCCAGCGCTTGTCCTGCTGCCCGTCGGCGGCGGAGGCCGGGGTGAGGAAGGTCGCGAACAGCCCTTCCTTGGCGGAGAACTCAAGGAAGTCCGCCAGCCAGACGCGGGAACGGTAGTCCTCGATCAGCCGGCGCTTGCCGCGGTCCTCGAACCAGTCGACGGTGGCGCGCAGCAGCCGGCGGGTCTCGGGGTCGAAGTGCGCCGGGTCGTAGGTGCGGGGGTTGAACAGCAGCTGGTCGGCCATGGGTGGTCGCCTTTCCGGATGAGGGTCGAGGGTCGTGGCAGGAGGTTTCTGGGGCGTGCCGGTGGACGGCGGGGCAGAGCCCGGGGCGCCGGTTCAGCCCTCGGGGCCGCGTCGGTCGAGGGCGGCGAGCCGGTGGAGGGTGGCGAGCACGTCGTCGAGCCAGGCGAGGGTCATGCGCTCGTAGGCGATGCCGCCGCGCAGCACGACGTGCTGGAGTTCCTGTCCGGCGTCGGGGGCGGCGGGGGCCTCGGGTCCGGTGAAGTCCCGCCGCTCCCCCGCGAGATAGTGTGCGAGCCGGTCGGTGTGCGCCCGGTGGTGCCGCTCGACCTCGCGGATCAGCGCGCCCGGGTCGTCGAAGGCCGCGCCACGGATCTTCACGGCGAGGTCGTGGCGGACGCTCTCGGGTTCGATCGGCTCGTGCAGCCACCGGGAGAGCGCGGCCCGGCCCGGGTCCGCGACGGAGTACTCCTTCTTGTCCGGCCGGGCCTGTTGCGGCACCTCGCGGACGTCGATCCAGCCGTCGCTCTCCATGCGCTTGAGGACGCGGTAGATCTGCTGGTGGGTGGCGGTCCAGAAGTATCCGATGGACCGCTCGAAGCGTCGGGCCAGCTCATAGCCGGAGCCCGGCTTCTCCAGCAGAGAGACGAGGATCGCGTGGTCGAGCGCCATGCCCCGATCCTTCTATGCAACTTGTTGCATAGACAAGTGGGCACCGCCCGGGTGAGACGCGGCTCACCCCGTGAGCCGGTCGGCGGACATGCCGCGGGGCCCGCCGGCGGAATGCGCCGACGGGCCCCGGGGAGTAGCTCAGCAGTTCACGTCGAGGACGTGGATCCCGGACACCAGAGTGCCTTCGAGCTTGAAGCAGCGGTTCTTGTCGGCCTCGTTGATGTACAGGGGCTTGGAGCCGCCCGTCCAGTACACGGTGACCGTGGCCCCGGTCGCTTCGGCGGGGAAGAACCCCTTCCAGCTGGTCCCGATCGGCCGGTCGTGCTGGCAGTAGTTCTTGCTTTCTATGCCCGCCGGGCCCTTCCACTCGTAGCAGGTGTCGATGAGCGACCCCGCGTTGTGCTCGAAGGAGATGTAGTTGTCCGCGGCAGCGGCGGCGGACGGCGCCGTCAGTACCGCGCCGGCCAGGGCCAGGCCCAGGGCGGCGGCACCGCAGGCCGACGAACGCTTCGTGTGTCGCATGCGGGGTCCCGCCTCTCGTGTCGTTCGTCCGGTCATGCTCTAGCAGTCCTTTTCGGTGATCTTCGGATCGAAGGTGTAGCCGCTCAGCACGTAGCAATGGCCGCGCTTCAGGTCCGTGATCTGCGGCGTCACATTGCCGCCCCCGATCTGCGCCGCCACCTTCACTTCGAGCTGGACGCCCTGGGCGTCATCGGGGATCTCCACCCGCCAGTCGGTGCCCTTGGGCTTCGCGTAGTCGCACGAGTCCGAGGTCGAGGAGGACTGCCAGTGGTAGCAGGTGTCGACGAGGAACCAGCCGTTGTTGGTGAATCCGATGTAGTTGCCCGAGCCCGCGGCGGCGGCCGACGGCGCGGTCATGACTCCGCCGGCCAGAGCCAGGCCGAGGGCGGCGGCGCCGCAGGCCACCGACTTCTTGAGGTTTCGCACAGGAGGACCTTTCGTGGAGGGTTCGCGAGGGGGGAACGACGGCTCAGCTACCGTTCTTCAGCTTTCCGCCATCGCACGAGACCTCGTCGGTGTCCGCCCGCGCAGCCGCGCTGAGGGGGACTTCGGTGCGCAGGCCCGTGATCTTCGCGCCGCCGAACTCGCCGCCCTGGATCCGCACATCGGAGACGCGCTGTTCCATGTCATGGCCCAGCATCAGCATCCCCTTCCGCCCCGGCTTGATGGTGATCCGGACGTCGCCGCTCTTCGACTCGGCATTGGTCTGGCTGTACTGCGCGGAGGCCCCCACTCCCAGCTTGTCCTTGACCAGGGTGATATCGACGCTGGCGCCGACGTTCCATCCCCAGGTGAAGGTCTTGCTCCCGCTGAGTGTCTGGTTTATTTCCCCTTGCCCTCCACTGCAGTTCTGAATGGGGCCGATGCCCATGGCGGTGTTCTCCACGTCGAACCACTTGGTCACGTTCTTGGACTCCACGGACGTCGCGGTGCAGGACACATTGCTGTCGTTGCACTGCTCCATCGCCCGCTTGACCTCGTCCGCGGAATTCACCTGATATCCGTTGTCGTAGGTCACGGAGGGACTTCCCTCCTGCAGCCAGGTGTCCGTGTGGCCGTTGATGTCGGTGGATTCGGCGGCCGATGCGGTGGGTGTCGTCAGGGCGAGTGCGACAGTGACGGCACCGAGCGCGAGACCGATACGGGATGCGGATGTGGGGATCAACGTTTTCCTCGCTCCGTTGGTGGGGGAACCCGATACAGGGGAAATCTGGTGCACAGGAGAGCGCGATGGCGGCGCTCCCCCGGTCGCCGCGTTCAGCAGCCCGTTTCCGTGAGCTTCGGCCGGTCGACGAGACCCGTGATCTCGAAGCAGTGGTTCTTGCTGGTGTCGAACACCGCGGCGCTGTCCCTCGTGGCGTAGTCCACGATGCTGGTGCTGAGGTCGATCTTCGCGCCGGTCGCCCCGTCGGGGAAATACGCCTGCCAGGTGGTGTTCACCGGCCGGACGTTGTGGCAGTAGTCCTTGCCCTCGACATCGCGCCACTTGTAGCAGGTGTTGGCGAGAATGCCGGCGTGATTGGTGATCTGAATGTAGTGACCGGAATCCGCCTGGGCGGCGGGGGCGGTGAGTACCGCCGACAGGCTCGCGGCGCCCGCCGCGAGAAGACCGAATACGGCTCGGTGGTTGAACCTCACAGTTGCCACTCCCTCTGGAAGTCTCCTGTGACATCGGAGAATTCGACGTCGTGAGATCCGAGTAAGTCATGGCAGCACGGCCGAATCAATTGATTCCGGCCAAGACTTCGGTACCCCGGAGAATTCCTGCGGGGCGACCACGAGGACCACAGGAAATAACGGGTCACCACGGCGCCGTACCACGAGGACCACAGCCCTTTGCCGCTGCCGACCACAGGACCGGCGGCCGCCCACAGAAATACCGGAAGGCCCCCCGCCAGAAGACGAGGGGCCTTCCCGAGGTCCGGCCGGGCGCAACAAGCCCCGGACCGCAGCTCAGGACTCTGTCGCGCCGCTCCCCCCGCGGGACGTGTCCGCGGCGGCCATGGCCGCCGCCAGGTACGGGCGTCCCGCGATCCGGAGCTTGCGGTAGGCGCCGGTCAGATGGGTCTCCACGGTCCGCAGCGTGACGACGAGCAGCTCGGCGATCTGCTTGTTGCTGTACCCCTGTGCCGCCAGTGTGCAGACACGTTCCTCCCCCGCGGTCAGCACCCCGGTGCCCGCCGCCCCGGCTCTGCCGACCCGCCCGCCGGCGAGGTGCAGCCGCTCCTCCAGACGTGCGGCGAGCACCGTGGCACCGCATGCCACGGCCACGTCCAGGCCGCGGCGCAAGGCTCTGCGGGCGCCCCGCTTGTCGTCCCGGTGCATCAGGGCGGCCCCGAAGTCGCCCAGGGCACGGGCGAGTTCGAGGCGGGCCGGGGTGGGGCCGAGTACCTGGACGGCCTCGGCCAGCAGGTCCAGCCCGCGGGCACCGCTCGTGGCCACCCCCGACACCCGCAGCGCCACCCCGAGGGCTCGTGGGATCCGGCAGCGCCGGGCGAGGTCCAGCTCCTGCTCGGCCAGCGCACGGGCCGACGCGGTCTCCCCCAGGGCGAGATGGGCGCCCACGGAACGGGAGCGCCAGGGGGCCATCGCGGGGCTGACCGTCCCCGCGGCCTCGCAGTGGTGACCGCACTCGCGGAGCAGCGAGAGCCCCGCCCGCAGCTCGCCCTGGGCGATCCGCAACGCCGCCAGGCTCATCAGGAACCGCGGTCTCTCCCAGGCCACTTCGGCCTGTCCCGCCACGGAGTGCACGGCCGCGATCCGCTCCGCGTCCTCGATCCTGCCCTGGGCGAGGAGGGCGTCGATCCTGATGGTGTCCAAGGTCAGTGCATACGGGAGCCGCCCGGTGGAGGACGCCTGGTCGGCGGCGGTCTGCGCCGTGGCGAGAGCTTCGGTGACGTTCCCCCGGCGCAGCGCCAGCCCCGCCTGGTAGAGCATCAGCGAGGAGACGAGCAGTTCCATGCCCTTGCCCGAGATCTCCCGTGTCAGATGGCGGTTGAGCCGGTCGGCCGTATCGAGCTCGTCGAGGTACAGCAGGGTCTGGGCGACGAAGTAGTGCAGGGGGAACAGGTCGTGGGAGAACGCCGGCAGATTCACGGACGCGCGCTCGATGAGACCGGCGATGTACGGGGCGGGCAGGGCCGCCCGCAGCGCGCGGAAGGCACGGATCGCGAGCAGTTGGCGTTCCCCCGCGGTGCGGTCGGCGAGGTCGTCGTCCGGGTCGGGGACCGGCGCCGGGGCCGGACGGCCGACGGACGGCCGCTCGAACTCCATCCACGAGCGCAGCGCCCCCATCCGCAGCGCCAGTTCACGGTCGGCCGCCCCGGAGTCCGCCGCGCGCCGGTCGCACAGCGCCGCGATCTTCCGGTCCACGCTCGACAGGTCCGTCCGGGAGCCGCGGGACATGAGCAGTGAGTAGGCCAGCACGCCCAGGGCGTCGCTGCGGGCCGTCTCGTCGGTCAGCTCCTCGAGCGCGCCGGTGACGCAGGAGATGGCCAGCGCGGCATCGTAATGGCTGGCCGCGGTGCCCAGTTCCAGGAGCACGCGGGCGCGCTCGGCACCGTCCAGCGGCTGGTTCAGCGCGGCACGCAGACAGGTCACGGCCGTTTCCGGTGCGCCACGCCGTAAGGCCTGCGTGGCCGCTCTGCGCAGCACCGGCAGGACCCAGGAGCCGTGCACGGGACCGGCCGCCAGCAGATGGGCCGCGACCTCCTCGTCCGGGCGTCCGCTGAGGCAGGACACCTGGGCCGCCCGCGCATGGCCGGCCCCGAGTTCCTCGGGCGGCAGCATGCCGAGCACCGTGTCGCGGACGACCGGGTGGGTGAAGCGGAGGTCGCCGCCCGCCCGCAGCAGGCCCAGCGACCGCAGATCCTCGGCCGCGGAGAGCACCACCGCCCGCCCCGTCCCGCAGTACGCGGCGAGCAGTTCGGGCGGTTTGCGGTCGCCCAGGAAGGCCAGCGCCCGCGCCAGCCGCACGACCTCGCCGGACGCCTGGCAGAGCCGGTGCGCGATCTCCCCGGCGAGCGTCGACAGCAGGACCGTGGGGATCCGGTCCCGGAACTGCGTGGTGGGCTGCACCCCACTGCGCTGCGCCTGGTGGAGCAGGGCCCGGACGAACAGCGGGTGCCCGCCCGTGGCGGCGTGACAGGCGGCGCAGAAGGCC
Source organism: Streptomyces caniferus (assembly GCF_009811555.1). Taxonomy (GTDB): domain Bacteria; phylum Actinomycetota; class Actinomycetes; order Streptomycetales; family Streptomycetaceae; genus Streptomyces; species Streptomyces caniferus. The sequence continues at coordinate 817,790 of NZ_BLIN01000003.1, forward strand.
TCATCGGGCTCCGCCACCTCCCAGAGCGTCCGCACCAGCTGCGCCACGCCGGCCACGTCGAGCGGTTCGACGACGATGGTGTGGCAGTTCGCGGGGCGGACGAGCTCGGCGAACAGCGGATCGAGGCGTTTGACCTCGGCACTCCGCGTGGTCACCGCGATCAGCACGGGATGGCTGTCCGACCGCCCGACGAAGTGCACGAGCCACCGCAGGGACGGCTGGTCGATCCACTGCAGGGCGTCGACCGCCAGGAGCAGGGGTTGCCGGCGGGAGAGCCGGGAGACGAGAGCGTCGAGCTCCCGCAGCGTCGATGCCGTCACATTGGCCGCCTCGGGCAGCGGCTCGGTGGCGGCGTCGTCGTCCAGCGCCCGTAGTGTTTCCGCCGCGGTCCCGTCCAGGAGACGGGCGCGGTCGGCCTCGGAGGCTGCCGCCAGCAGGGGCTTGAACAGCTGTCGCACGGCGCCGAAGGCGAATTCGCGCTCCAGAGGATGGCAACGGGCCCGCAGCACTCGGAACTGCTCGTTCCGTTCCCACCAGGTGCTCAGCAGGACGGACTTGCCGACCCCGGCCGGCCCTTCGAGCTGTACGACGCGGGACCGGCCGGACAGGACGTCGGCGGCCACGGCGTCGAGGGCGGCGAGCTCGCGTTCGCGCCCCACCAACGGCCAGTCGTCACCGCATGCATCGCGGGAATGTCCGAACGTCACCAGTTGCTCAACTCTCTCTTGTGCATCTGGCTTTCGAGACGTCCGGGGGTGGTCGTCGGTTGCTCGAGCTGGGCATCCGGGCATGCGGATACGCCGGCCGGCCGCCCCGCGCCCCGTGGAGAACGGCCGGACGCCGGCGGGTCACCACCGGATCCGGTGGTCCGCTCTCGTGTGCAACCACCTCGCAACGTTGCAGGGAGTTAACTGAGGTACTGCCTCTGTGGCGGCTCGGTGACCATGATCCGGCCAATCCCGGGCCGGCCCGCCGCCGTCCCGGGAGCGGCTTTTGTTGTGGCCGGTCAGGAGAGGAACGGGACGTGTACCGACAAGAGACCGACAATCCGCAGGTCAGCGGCTCCGTGAAGGAACGCTCCGCGCGGAAGCCGGGGCGGTTTTGATGAGCGGCGGCGAGGAGCAGGCGGCGGTCACCGGGGACGCCGTCCCGGAGGGCGCGTCGCGTATCGCGCTGAGCGCGGCGGCGACCGAGCTGCTGCGCCTGTTGCACGAACAGCACGGCCCGCTGATGTTCCACCAGTCCGGCGGCTGCTGTGACGGCAGCGCCCCCATGTGCTACCCGGCCGGGGAGTTCCGTACGGGGTCGTCGGATGTGCTGCTGGCCCGGCTGACCGTGGAGGGCGTGCCCGAGCCGGTGGGGTTCTGGATGTCGGCGGACCAGTTCGAGCGCTGGCGGCACACGCATCTGACGGTGGACGTCGTACCGGGGCGCGGCAGCGGCTTCTCCCTGGAGGCGCCGGAGGGCGTCCGCTTCCTGATCCGCTCGCGGCTGTTCACCGACGAGGAACGCGCAGGTCTCGGCGACTGAGGCCGGGCGGGCCGGACCGTCAGGGGAACCGGAACCGGAGACATAGTGAGGCCCCACACACGGGGGAGAGCGTGGGGCCTCACCCTGGAAAACGGATGAACGGCGCCGTAGGTTCCCTCGGAGTGAAAATTTCGCAGGAAAATCTTGAGCGTGGTGTGGAAGTGCTTGATGTGCGCGTGAGGGGCGTGCACGTGCCCGGCGGGCACCTTCGTGGCGGGCCAGCCCTCGCCCGTACGGACCAGGGCGCAGCTCAGGCGTCGTCCTGCACCAACCGCTCCAGCACCGCCTGGAAGTCCGCGTCCGCCACCACCCGCAGCCCCTCGCCGTCCAGCCGGCTCAGCGGGGTCATCACACCCCGGCGCCACCAGAACACCCTGGGGCTGATGGCCCCCGCCGCGTCCTCGTGCCCGGCCGCCGCGAACTGCGCCATGGCCTGCAACGCCGGGATCACCTGGGCATCGTGAATCCGGTGGAACGCCAGCTGGTGGCGGAAAGGCAGCGCGACCAGCGCACCGTCCGGGGTGAGCTCGGTGCCCATGAGCCGCTGCACGAGTTCGTCCAGCACCAGCACCCGGCTCGCGGTGAAGAAGGAGTCGCCGAGCAGCACCTCGAACGCCGAGCCGTCGCCGCGCCGCACCGTCTCGTGCCCTTCGACCGGCAGCGCGCGCAGATTGTTCATCGCCCGGATCCGCAGCTCCGCCACGTCCCCCAGCTCCGCCAGGGAGTCCTCGCTCAGCATCTGCACCGCCTCGGGCAGATCGAGGGCGAGCACCTCCCGCAGCCCCGGCGCCGGCGCACGCCCGTAGCGGAAGGAGTCCGAGGCGGGCAGCGTCTCCTGGGCGACCACCCGGGGGAAGAGACAGGCCCGGATCTCGTCCTCGCTGAGGACGTCCAGCGGCTGCGGACCGTCCATCGTACGGAGCACCTTGCCGACGTGGTCCCGGATCAGCGCGGGCCAACTGCGCTCACCGCGCCGGTCGCGGTGGCACACCGCGGCGAGGTTGCCGAGGCCGAACTGCCGGCCCGCGGAGTCGGTGACCACGCCCGCATACGCGGTGACTTCGAGCCCCTGCTCCGCGAAGGCCTGCCGGACCTGGGATCTGAAGACGCCACCCTCGCGCTCGGAGAAGAAGGTGAACTCCCCGTCGCGTGCCAGGTCGCGGGGATCCCGCTTCGGTCCTCGGCGGAACAGGCGCATCTCTTCCTCCCGGCAGCGGCCACGCACAACGGCCTCGAATGGGCCGATCGTAACGGGTGCCCCGCCGACCTCGCCGTCCTGACGCCTGCCGTTCACGGCGGTGGCCGAACCGGGGTGACGAGGGGTGGGATCGGAGGGGCGAGGGCGAGAGATGGGGGGCTTGCGCCTGGCACGGAGGACGGACGGTCCGGGCCGTCTTTGCTGACGGCGCTACAGGCCTAAGGGCTGTCCCGTAATCCCTGGTGGATCAGCGCACGGCGTCAGATGCGGTGCATCGCAAGGCGGAGGGACGTCCGGATACTGGGCGTATCCGGATGTTCCGACAACGCGGCGAGGTGCCGTAGCTGTCGTCGTGCGCCCGCCAGGGATTACGGGACAGCCCTTAGCAGGGCAGAGCAGGCACAGCAGGCATGCGCCGTATCAGCGTGTCCGGGGCACGAAGGCCTGCTGTCCCTTGAGGGAACCGAAGTTGACGGAGTGAAGGCAGTCGCCGGAGGCAGCGCACTGCCGCCGACAGCATGGGCCCATCTCCTCTCCATGGGCACGAAGTACCGCCAGGAGCAGCAGACGTGACGTGTCGTCAGCGAAACCCGCGAACCGCGAACCGCCGATCAACGACAGGGTCGCGCTCGGGGTTCAGGGGCAGGGCCAGGGCCGGTACCGGGATCGCCGTACAGGGCCACCCCTGGGTGACGCCCTCGGTCAAGTACGTGGGCCGCCGGGAGCGTCGGCGGGTGCGCTGGAGGCCCGTACGACCAGCTGCGGGGCGAGCCGGATCGTGTGCCGTGGTCCCGGCTCCCCGCCGGCCGGGCCCCGGCTCAGCAGGCGGGCGGCCTCGGCGGCCAGTTCGCCGACCGGCTGGCGGACGGTGGTCAGCGCCGGGTCGGCGAGGCCCGCGAGCGGGATGTCGTCGAAGCCGGTGACGGCGACCTCGCCCGGCACGTCCGCGCCCAGTTGCCGCAGACGCTGCAGTGCACCGGCGGCGATGAGGTCGTTGGCGCAGATCAGGGCGTCCGGGCGGGACGGCCAGACGCGGTCGACGGCGGCCCGCCCCCACTCCACCGAGAAGTCGCCGAGTTCGATGCGTCCGGGGGCCGTGGGGTCCAGCTGTGCGGCTCCCGCCTCGTAGGCCGCGCGCCGCTCGACCGCGGCCGACGCGGTCCCGGCCGCTCCGACGAAGCAGGGGCGACGGCGGCCGGTAGCCGCCAGATGATCGAGTACCAGGGCCATACCGGCCGCGTTGTCGACGGCGACGGAGTCGGCGACGCCGGGGCCGCATCCGCGGTCGAGCAGCACCAGCGGCACCCGGGCGGCCGCGCTCGCCACCGCCTCCCGGCTGCGCCGCTCGTCGACGGGTATCAGCAGCAGGGCGTCGACCTGACGTCCCAGGAACGCGCCGATCCGGGCCGCCTCGGTCACCGGGTCGTCGTCGCAGTCGGCGAGGAGCACGGCCCGCCCCTCGGCATGCAGGGCGTGCTCCAGCTCCCGGACGAGGGAGGGGAAGAACGGGTTGGTGATCTGCGGCAGCACGAGTCCGACGGTGCCGGTGGAACGGCTGCGCAGGGCGCGGGCCACCTGGTTGGGCCGGTAGCCCAGGCGCTCGGCCGCCGCGCGGACGGTGCGTGCGGTCTCGGCGCCGACCGGACGGGTGCCGGCCAGGACACGGGAGACCGTGGCAATGGAGCAGTCCGACGCCAGCGCGACATCCCTCAACGTGACTTCGGCCACCGTCTCCCGGCTCCCTCCGGTTCGGCCCGCCCGAACCGGAGGGAGCATACGCCCCCTTGCGCGGCTGGCAAACGTTGTCCCATGAGAGCCGGATCCCTGGGCCGCACCGCTCACTCTTCGTCCCGATAACGTCCGGATGACCAGAGATTGAACCATTGACAACCAGCAGGTCTATGGGTCAAGTTTCCGGAGAACGTTTTCCATGCTGCTCGCTCGCCGGCTGACTCCACGCCCGGGCTCGCCATGGGTGACCGCCGGGCGCGCTGTGCGCCGGAGCCCATACCGGCCCGCACACCACCTTCATCACCGCTTTTCCGAGCAGCAGAGCAAAGGGGCTCTTCCGTTGGCCAGAAAGATCATCCTCGACTGCGACCCGGGGCATGACGATGCGATCGCCATGCTCCTGGCACATGGCAATCCCGATGTCGAGCTGGTCGCCGTGACGACCGTGGTCGGGAACCAGACGCTGGAGAAGGTGACCCGCAACGCCCTGTCCGTGGCGCGTATCGCCGGGATCACGGGCGTGCCCTTTGCCGCCGGCTGCCCGCGTCCGCTGGTCCGGGCCATCGAGACGGCGCCGGACATCCACGGCGAGACCGGACTCGACGGCCCCGACCTGCCCGAGCCGGCCTTCGAGCTGGACCGCCGGCATGCGGTGGACCTGATCATCGACACGGTGATGTCCCACGAGCCCGGCGAGATCACCATCGTCCCGACCGCGGGCCTGACGAACATCGCGCTGGCCGTGCGCAAGGAGCCGCGGATCGCGGAGCGGGTGCGCGAGGTCGTCCTGATGGGCGGCGGCTACCACGAGGGCAACTGGAGCGCGGTCGCCGAGTTCAACATCATCATCGACCCCGAGGCCGCGCACATCGTCTTCAACGAGCGCTGGCCGGTGACCATGGTCGGTCTCGATCTCACACACCAGGCGCTGGCGACCCCCGAGGTCGATGCGAAGATCGCCGCGGTCGGCACCCGCCCGGCCAGGTTCGTCGGTGAGCTGCTGGACTTCTTCCGCGAGGCCTACCGCGAGAACCAGGGCTTCGACCACCCGCCGGTCCACGACCCGTGCGCGGTCGCGTATGTGATCGACCCGGACGTCATGACCGTGCGCAAGGCCCCGGTGGACATCGAGCTGCGCGGTGCGCTGACGGTCGGGATGACCGTGACGGACTTCCGTGCGCCCGCGCCGGAGGACTGCACCAGCCAGGTCGCGGTCACGCTCGACCACGAGCGGTTCTGGAACCTCGTCGTGGACGCGCTCGAGCGGATCGGCGACGTCGAGGCATGAACGTTTCCACCACGCAGCGCCCCGTCGAGGCGACGGACGGCGGCGGGTCCGGCGTCCGGGTCGGCGTACTGGTCGTCGCGCTGCTCGCGGCGTGCTTCGCCTTCCAGCTCAATGCGAGCATGCTCAGCCCCGCGCTGAAGAACATCGAGGACACCCTCGGCGCCAGTTCCGCCGAGATCGGCCTCACCCAGACCGCGTTCTTCACCTCGGCGGCACTGTTCTCCCTGTTCCTCCCGCGGCTGGGCGATGTCATCGGCCGCCGCCGGGTGCTGGCCGGGATGCTCGGCCTGATGGTCGTCGGATGTGTGGTCGCCGCGCTGGCGACCAGCGTGCCGATGCTGTTCGCCGGCCGCATCATCCAGGGTGTCTGCGGCCCGGTCGTCCCGCTGTGCCTGATCATGCTGCGGGTCGAGGTCAAGGAGCCGAAGCGGTACGGCACCCTGCTCGGCGTGATCACCGCCGTCAACGGCGGGATCGCCGGTGTCGACTCCCTCGCGGGCGGCTACCTCGCCGACCGCCACGGTTTCGGTTCGGTCTTCTGGGCGATGGCGGTCGTCGCGGCCCTGGCCGCCGTGCTGGTCGCCACCCTGACCCCCGAGTCGAAGGCGCCGGCGGCGACCCGTATGGACTGGCCCGGTGTCGCGCTGCTCGTCGTCTCCGTGGGCTCGCTGCTGATCGCGCTCAACGAGGCGGGCAAGCTGGCCGCCGCCAACTGGCCGCTGATCGCCGTCCTGCTCGTCCTGTCCGCGGCCGCCTTCGCGCTGTTCTGGCGGACCGAGAACCGCAGTGGGCACCCGCTGGTCGCCACCCGGCACCTCAAGCAGCGGGCGACCTGGGCGACCCTGCTGACCACCGTGCTCACCATGACCGGTGTGTTCGCCGTCATGAACGGGCTGATCCCGGCGTTCGCCCAGGACGCCCAGGCCGGGCTCGGGATGAGCGCCGAGGCCTCCGCCTGGTGGACGCTCTCCCCGTACGCGCTCGCCGGGCTGGCCATGGGGCCGCTGGCCGGACGCCTCGCCGCCACCTTCGGCTACGGCCGCATCCTGCGGTGCGGCCTGGTCGGGTCGGTGGCGACGGTCGTGCTGATGCTGCTCACGATGCAGAGCCATTCGCAGGTCCTGCTGCTGGTGACGTCCATCCTGGTGGGCATCGCCTACGCGGGCGTGGCGAACATCGTCCTCAACGGGCTGGGCATCGTCCTGTCCCCCGCCGAGAACCCGGGCTTCCTGCCCGGCCTCAACGCGGGCGCGTTCAACCTCGGCGCGGGGCTCAGCTTTGCGCTGCTGTACGCGGTCAAGACCGCCGCCTCGCCGGCGGACCCGTCGTCGCCCGGAGGCTACACCGCCGGCATGATCGCGGGCGTGGTCATCCTGGCCGCGGCCTTTGCGACGTCCTTCCTGATCCCGAAGCCGGTGACGGCCGAAGCCCAGGACTGAGGGACGCCCCGGCACCACACCGCCCGTCGGCCGGATTTCCGGTCGGCGGGCGGTGTGCTGCCGGCGTCCGCAGCGGGCCTCCGGGTACGGCACTCCGTAGCGCGGTGCCTCACTGAACCTCCGTCATGACCGCCCGGCAGCGCTGAGGTCGCGCCGTCGTCGGCCGGTTCGCCCGGCCGGGTAGGTGCTTGCCGCCGGAAGGGCGGGGCACCGGGTCACTCCGACTGCGTTTCCACCGTCCCGCGCAGGAGGGCGCCGAGACCGCCGGACGGCGCGCGCTCGGGATCGCGGACCACCACGATGTCGGCGCCGGTCGCGGCCGCCGACCGCACCAGGGCGTCGTCCGCCCGCGCGACGGCCGGATGCTCCTCCCCCAGGTACGCCAACTCCGTTCCGCGTACGGCGAGTTGGTCGGCATCGGCGCCCACCCAGACCTGCCGGGCGATGTCCGCGCCGTGCGGGCTGACCAGCAGGGTGTCGATCCGGTGCTCCCGCGCCGCCTCGACCAGGGCGGGGATGCCGGCCGCGGCGTGCGGGGCGCTCTTGTTGCCGGGCCCGGCGCCGGTGCGGAAGCGGTCCGTCACCTGCACCACGTGTTCGCGTTCCTGGACCGCCCTGACCTGGGCGATGTCCCGGTCCACCAGTGCGCTCTCGGCACCCGGCGCACGACCGCCGTGCGTACTCTCGTAGGTGAGGGCGCGCAGCGGTTCGGGCAGCTTGTCGTGCACCAGGTGGCGGTCGCGTGCCTCCCCGATCAGGACGACGGCCTCGGCGCCGCTCCTCTCGAACGCCGCGCGCACCGCGTCGGCGATCTCCCCTGCGTTCTGCTCCCAGGTGTTCTCCACCTTGGCCTGGAAATGGCGTTCGGAGGGATCGCCCGAGGAGGTGCGGTGGAGGGGCCATTCGGCGCCCTTGACCTGGCCGGCTTCCTGGGTACCCCGCTCGCCCAGGAGGGCGAAGTCCGCTCCGGTGCGGTCGAGACGGACCACCAGGCAGACGGGGTCGTCGCCGATGGCCGCGAGCAAGGGGGTGACCCGGGGCACCGGGCCCCAGGCCGCGAAGGGCGTGGCCGGGGGGCCGGGGAGCGGGGTGTCGAGCACGATCGCGCCGTGGGCGGCGAACAGCACCCGCCCGGTATGTGCCCCCGTATCGCCTTCCCGCCGGGTGAGCAGGGCCTCGTGCACCGCACCGCAGGTGGCCTCGTCCGCGCCGAGCGCGAACAACTGCGCCGTGGTGGCACTCGCCGTCAACTCCTGCTGCTTCGCGGCGTCCTCGCTGCTGTGCGGGACAGAGGCATAGACGGATGCCCAGGGGCCCGGCCGATCGATGACCGGTTTCAGGAGCGAGAGTCGCATGGCGCTGCCTCCTCGGATTCGGCGGATTCTCCCGTGGTGCGGTGGGCTGTCATCGGTGTGCGGTGGTGTGCTGTCGGTATGCCGGTATGGGGTGGGGTGACTTACGAATTCCCGTTCCCGAAAGGCGTATGCATGACGGGCATATGCATCTGCGGTCACGTTCCGCGCATGCCCGGACGATTTCCGTGTGCACGGTTGAAACGACGCTGCCGGGTTGTTAGGGCTGGGGGACCAGGGAAACTGGGAGTAACGCGTCGGGTCTGTACGACTCGTAGAGCCGGAGGCACCCATGGTCATGGAACACGGCACGGACAAGACCGGCCCCGCCCGGGATGACGTGATGAAGAAGCAACTGCGGGGGCAGATGACGGCCGAGCGCTCCCTGCGGACCGATGAGGAGCATGAGCTCCAGCCGGCGGGAGAAGATCAGCCGGTGGCGGCGTGGTCCCCCGAGAGCGACTTCAGGGGCGGCACGCCGAGCGGAATGTCCGAGCAGGACGTCGGGCTGCGCTCCGAACTCGCCCAGCACCTCGGGCGGAGCCTGTATCCGGCCGACAAGAACACGGTCATCGAGACCCTCCGGCGGAACAACGCACCGGACCGGCTGGTGGCGATGGCCGAGCGGCTGCCCGCCCATGAGCGGTTCGGCAATGTGCAGAGCATCGCCGAGGCCGTGGGCATCGCGACGGAACACCGACGCGCCTGAGGCCGGGCGGGCCGTCGCCTCCTGGCGCTGCCGCGAGACGTCAGGAGGCGGACAATTGGTCGTAGAGGCACCTGCCGCGCCCGCGGCCGGGCCGACGAAGGGGTAGAGGGAGGCGGTTATGTCCGACGACGCAATGGGCGACGAGGTCTATCAGCCGCCCCGATCCGATCCCCAGGACAACCCCAACGACCTGGACATGGAGGACGCCCTGGACGAACCGGATCTCGACGAGACGCTGGACACGGGCTATTCGCCTCCGGAGCGGCCCTTCGTGGTCAATCACGAGGGGACCACCGCGCGGGAGCTGCACGACCGCGAGACGCTCGACCACCGGCTGGCCGTGGAGATACCGGACGTCTGTGAACCCGACGGCGACGGAATCGGCGACCTGCCGGGCGGGGTGGGGGAACCCACCGATCTCGAATGCGGCGAGGAGCGGGCCGGCCGGCTCGTGGGATCCGACGAGGGATTCTGGCGCGGCGGCAGCAACGACATCGCCGCCCGGGACGTCGGGATCGACGGCGGCGCCGCGTCGGCGGAGGAGGCGGCGGTGCATATCGCGCGGGACAATGCGGGGGACGGGGACGGGGAGATTTAGCGAGCAGGTTCAGGGCGGGCCCCGGTGCGGAATTCCCCGGAATTCCGGGAGGCCGCTGTATCGCGTCCCCGGGCGTCCATCGTGTGGTCCCACGTATCGATATTGCGGTCCCGGAGTAACCATTCTCCCGTGCGGCCCCCGTCGCGCAGTCCGGCCCCGGCGAGATGACCGTGGATATACGCCGTGGATATACGCCCAGCCATATTCTGCGCTCAGGCACCTTCGCGGCAATGAATGACCGGAGCATGCCCGGTAGGAGTACGGGTACGGGCACGGATCGCCGACCGGCACACACACGGTCCGGTCACCCGGCGTCGCGCAGCAGCTACTCCCCCCGCACCGCCGGCCCCGCCTCGTCGGCTGCCACCTGCTTCAGGGTCCGCCCGCTGAGGACCGACCGGGCCCGCCGGGGGTCGGGGGTACCGTGCCGCCCGGCGCGGTCGTCCTTCTCCTTCACCAGCAGCCAGGCCTCCCGTTCCCCCGGGCCGCCGCGGAACCGGGTGAGGGCGTAGCTGCCCCGGAGTTTGCTGCCGTCGAGCCGGAAGGCCACATGGCCGTCCGCCAGGGCCTGGCCGAACGACAGGGCGCGGCCCTTCTTCTTCCGGGGCAGCGGGCGATAGCTGCCCCGGTCCCAAACGATCACGGCGCCCGCGCCGTACTCCCCCGCCGGGATGCCGCCCTCGAAGGTGAGGTACTCCAGCGGATGGTCCTCGGTGGGCATCGCCAGCCGCTTGTCATGCGGGTCGCCGGACGGGCCCTTGGGCACGGACCAGGACTTCAGCACTCCGTCGACCTCCAGCCGGAAGTCGAAGTGCAGGGTGCTCGCGTCATGGATCTGCACGACGAACCGGGACGCCCCGCCCTCGGCGGGCCCGGTGCCCGCGGGCTCGCGCGTCCGGTCGAAGTGCCGTTTGCCGCGGTACGCCGTCAGTCCGTCCCTGCCGCCCACGTGACCTGCCCGCCCTTCATGCCGATGGCCGCATCTCTCACTGTCGCGTCCGGCGCCCGGCGCCGCATGTGCGCACGCGCCGACGCCCGCGCACCCCTTGTGACTGCCCCGGCTGGGTGAGTAACAGGCCCACCGAGGGGCACACGGAGCCCCCGGCAGCGAGCTTGGAGGTACCTCATGAGTCGACGCACTGGAGGAACCATGGGCGGACGCCGGCTGCTCCGCGACTGGCCCGCGTACCGGCAGCTCACCGGCAAGGACCCGCTGGGCCGCGGACGCGCCGCGATGTCCCGGCGCACCGAGGAGCTGCGGCCCCGTACGGACACCGCCGACCGTGTGGTGGCCTCGATCTGCCCCTACTGCGCGGTCGGCTGCGGGCAGCAGGTGTACGTCAAGGACGAACGGGTGGTGCAGATCGAGGGGGACCCCGACTCGCCGGTCAGCAGGGGCCGGCCGTGCCCCAAGGGGTCGGCGACGCTCCAGCTGACGACGGGGGACGCCCGGCGCCACCAGGTTCTCCACCGTCGGCCGTACGGGACCGAATGGGAGCCGCTGGACCTCGACACGGCCATGGACATGATCGCCGAGCGGGTGATCACGCTGCGCCGTGACACCTGGCAGTGGGAGGTGGACGGGCGGCGGGTCGCCCGTACGCTCGGCATCGCCAGCCTGGGCGGCGCCACCCTCGACAACGAGGAGAACTACCTGATCAAGAAGTTGCTGACCGGCCTCGGCGTGGTCCAGGTGGAGAACCAGGCGCGGGTCTGCCACAGCTCCACGGTCGCCGGCCTCGGCACCTCGTTCGGGCGCGGCGGGGCGACCACCTTCATGCAGGATCTCCAGCACGCCGACTGCATCGTCATCGAAGGGTCCAACTTCGCCGAGGCGCACCCCGTCGGCTTCCAGTGGGTCATGGAAGCCAAGGCGCGGGGCGCCCGGATCATCCACGTCGATCCGCGCTTCACCCGCACCAGCGCCCTGTGCGACCAGCATGTGCCGATCCGGGCGGGCACCGATATCGCCTTCCTCGGCGGGCTCATCCACCATGTGCTGAGCGAGGAGAAGGACTTCCGGGAGTACGTCCTCGCCTATACGAACGCCGCCACCCTCGTCGGCGAGGACTTCCGCGACACCGAGGATCTCGACGGCGTCTTCTCCGGCCTGGACGCGGAGGGCCGGCGTTACGACCCGGAGAGCTGGCAGTACGAGGGGACCGACGTCCAGGCGCCGGCGGGCGATGTCGAACAGCTGCACGACCAGCGCCTGCGGGACGCGGGCGCCGAGGGCCAGCACCTCCCGGGGCACGCCGAGACGCACGGCGCGGGCGGGGCGCGGGCCCACGCCCGCGCCGCGCAGGACCCGACGCTGCAGCACCCCCGCTGCGTCTACCAGATCCTCAAGCGGCACTACGCCCGCTACACCCCCGAGATGGTCGAGCGGACCTGCGGGGTGCCGCGCGAGGCGTTCTTGCAGGTGTGCAAGGCGCTGACGGAGAATTCCGGGCGCGAGCGCACCAGCGCCTTCGTCTACGCGGTGGGCTGGACCCAGCATTCGACCGGGGCGCAGTACATCCGGGCGGCCAGTGTGCTCCAGCTTCTGCTGGGGAACATCGGGCGCCCCGGCGGCGGTATCCAGGCGCTGCGCGGTCATGCCTCCATCCAGGGCTCCAGCGACATCCCCACGCTGTTCAACCTGCTGCCCGGCTATCTGCCGATGCCGCATGCGCACGCCCACGAGGACCTCGACACCTTCGTCGCGGCGAGCCGCACCGACAAGGGTTTCTGGGGCGAGATGCGGGCCTACGTCGTCAGCCTGCTCAAGTCCTACTACGGCGACGCGGCCACGCCGGACAACGACTTCTGCTTCGGTCATCTGCCGCGGCTGACCGGTTCGCACAGCACCTACGACACGGTCCTCGCCCAACTGGACGGCGTCTGCAAGGGCTACTTCCTCATGGGCGAGAACCCCGCGGTCGGCTCGGCCAACACCCGTCTGCAACGGCTGGGCATGGCGCAGCTCGACTGGCTGGTGGTCCGGGACTTCTCGCTCATCGAGTCGGCGACCTGGTGGCAGGACGGCCCCGAGATCGAGACGGGCGAACTGCGCACCGAGGACATCGGGACGGAGGTGTTCTTCCTCCCGGCGGCGGCCCACACCGAGAAGTCCGGTTCCTTCACCAACACCAACCGCTGGCTGCAGTGGCACCATGCCGCCGTCGAACCGCGCGGCGATGCGCGCAGCGATCTGTGGTTCATGTACCACCTGGGCCGGCGCATCAAGGAGAAGCTGGCGGCGTCGACCGATCCGATGGACCGGATGGTGCAGGACCTGACCTGGGACTACCCGGTGGAGGGGCCGCTGCGGGAGCCGGTCGCCGCCGCCGTGCTGGCCGAGATCAACGGGCACGGCCCCGACGGGGCGCCGCTGAGCACGTACACCGAGCTCAAGGACGACGGTTCGACCCGGTGCGGCTGCTGGATCTACTGCGGGGTCTTCGCCGACGGCGTCAACCACGCCGCCCGGCGCACCCCGCACACCGAGCAGGACTGGGTCGCCGCGCGGTGGGCCTGGGCCTGGCCGGCGAACCGGCGGATCCTCTACAACCGGGCCTCGGCCGCTCCCGACGGGACTCCCTGGAGCGCGCACAAGGCGTACGTCTGGTGGGACTCCGACGCCGGACGCTGGACCGGCCACGACGTACCGGACTTCATCGCCGACCGGGCGCCGGACCATGTGCCGCCCGCCGGGGCGACCGGGCCCGACGCGCTGCGCGGCGACGACCCCTTCATCATGCAGGCTGACGGCAAGGGCTGGCTCTACGCACCGGCCGGGCTGCACGACGGACCGCTGCCCACCCATTACGAGCCGCAGGACTCCCCGTTCCCCAACGCCCTCTGCCCCGGCCAATCGCGCTCCCCCACCCGGCAGCTCTACCTGCGCGAGGGCAACCGCTACCACCCCAGCGGTGACGAGCCGGGCGCCGAGGTCTATCCGTACGTGCTGACCACACACCGGCTGACCGAGCACTTCACGGCGGGCGGGATGAGCCGCTGGTCGCCCCATCTTGCCGAGCTGCAGCCCGAGTTGTTCTGCGAGATCTCTCCGCAGCTCGCCGCGGAGCGCGGTCTGGAGCACCATGGCTGGGCCACGATCATCACGGCCCGCAATGCCATCGAGGCCCGGGTCGCGGTCACCGACCGCATCAGGACGCTGACCGTGCACGGCCGTACGGTGCATCAGATCGGGCTGCCGTTCCACTGGGGACCCAATGGGGTCGTCACCGGCGACGCGGCGAACGAGCTGGTCGCCATCGCGCTGGACCCCAACGCCCATATCCAGGAGGACAAGGCGCTCACCGCCGACATCCGGCCGGGGCGCCGGCCGCGCGGGCCCGCCCTCCCCCGCCTGGTGGCCGAGTACCGGCAGCGGGCGGGCATCACCGAGCACACCGGAGAGGACCAGCGGTCATGACCGACAGCCTGCTCAGCGGCCCGGAGCCGGACCCGGCCGGCGACGCCGGTCATACCGACGCCCCGCCCCGGGTGGGGTTCTTCACCGACACGTCCGTCTGCATCGGCTGCAAGGCCTGCGAGGTGGCGTGCAAGGAGTGGAACGCGATCCCGGAGGACGGACTGTCGCTCACCGGCATGTCGTACGACAACACGGGCAGTCTCGGCGCCTCGACCTGGCGCCATGTGGCCTTCATCGAGCAGTCGGCGCCCCCGGCCGCGGCCCAGGCGCCCGCCCCCGAGGGCCGTACGGAACTCCCCCTCGCCGCGGACCCGCCGGCGGCGGGCGGCGAGTTCCGCTGGCTGATGTCCTCCGACGTCTGCAAGCACTGCACGCACGCCGCCTGCCTCGACGTCTGCCCGACCGGCTCGCTCTTCCGTACCGAGTTCGGGACGGTCGTGGTCCAGGAGGACATCTGCAACGGCTGCGGCTACTGCGTCCCCGCCTGCCCCTACGGCGTGATCGACCAACGCCCGTCCGACGGCCGCGCCTTCAAGTGCACGCTCTGCTACGACCGGCTCGGCGCCGGGCTGGAGCCGGCCTGCGCCAAGGCGTGCCCGACCGAGTCGATCCAGTTCGGCCCGCTGGACGAACTGCGCGCCCGCGCGGCGCTGCGGGTCGAGCAACTGCACGCGGCGGGCGTGCCGGACGCCCGGCTCTACGGCCACGATCCCGAGGACGGGGTCGGCGGCGACGGGGCCTTCTTCCTGCTGCTCGACGAACCCGAGGTGTACGGGCTGCCCCCCGACCCGGTGGTCACCACCCGGGACCTGCCCGCGATGTGGAAACACGCGGGGGCGGCGGCACTGTCGTTGGCGGGCGGTTTCGCGCTCTCCTTCGCGCTGCCCGCGCTCCTGCGAAGGAAGGGACGACGATGACGCACGAGGCCCCCCGGCGCGAGGGCACCCGCACGCGCCGTCGCCGTAAGGGCGAACAACTCATGGTCCCCCGGGCGGAGTTCCGCTCCTACTACGGCCGGCCGGTCATCAAGGCGCCCTCCTGGGCGGCCCGCGACATCGCCGGCTACTTCTTCCTCGGCGGCCTGGCAGGGGCCGGTTCGGTGCTCGCCGCGGGCGCCCAGCTGACCGGCCGTACCACGGTGGCGACCGCGGTGAAGGTGTCCTCCCTGGCGGCGGTCTCCCTCTCGGCCGCCGCGCTGATCAACGACCTCGGCCGCCCGGACCGCTTCGCCCATATGCTGCGCGTGCTGAAGCCGACCTCGCCGATGAGCGTGGGCTCCTGGCTGCTCGGCGGCTACGGGCCGGCGGCCGGCGCGGCGGCCCTGTGCGCGGTCACCGGACGGCTGCCCCGGACCGGTGCCGTCGCCACCGCGGCCGCCGCGACCCTGGGACCGGCCGTGGCCACCTATACCGCCGTCCTCGCGGCGGACACCGCCGTACCGGCCTGGCACGGCGCGCACCGGGAACTGCCGTACCTCTTCGCCGCCTCCGCGACCGCGGCGGCCGCCGGGATGGCGCTGGTGGTGGCGCCGTCGCGGGAGAGCGCTCCCGCCCGGTGCGCCGCCGTGCTGGCCGCGGTGGCGGACGCGACCGCGGTCCGGGCGGCCGAACGGCGCCTGGGCATGGTGGCGGAAACCTACCGGGAGGGGCGGGCGGGCAGGCTGCTGCGTGCCGCGGAGGTGCTCGTCGTCGGCGGCGCGGTGACCGCGGCGCTCGGGGGCCGGTACCGCAGCGCGGCCGTCGCGGGCGGCCTGGCGCTGCTCGCCGGCTCGGCCTGCACCCGCTTCGGCGTCTTCGCCGCCGGTATCGCCTCCGCCGAGGACCCTGCCTACACCGTCCTCCCGCAACGCGCGGCCCAAGGACCGCCGCCGTCACCATGAGAAGAACGCAGCCCAACGACACCGCCATGTGTACCCGGCCGCACACCGGAAACCCGACATGGCACCACACCGTCGCATGGTGTTCCCGCGCCGGCCGTCCGCTCGCACCGGACCGCGACCGCCGCTCGGCCCCGCGCCGGAGCACACCGCCTCGACCGCAGGAGTTCACGTGAATCGACGTCGTCCTCGGATCGTGATCGTCGGAGCCGGCTTCGCCGGATTCGAATGCGCCCGCACGCTCTCCCGGATGGCCAAGGGGGCCGCCGAGATCGTGCTGCTCAACCCCCAGGACTACTTCCTGTACGTGCCGCTCCTGCCGGAAGTGGCGGCCGGCATCCTCGAACCCCGCCGGGTCGCGGTATCGCTCACCGGGAGCCTGCCGGACGCCCGGCTCGTCCTCGGGCTGGCCCACGGCGTGGACCTGGACGCCCGTCAGGTGCGCTACACCGACCCCGAGGGCGAGGACGGTGCGCTGTCCTACGACCGGCTGGTCCTGACGGTCGGCAGCGTCAACAAGCTGCTGCCCGTGCCCGGCGTGGCCGAGCATGCCCACGGCTTCCGCGGTATGCCCGAAGCGCTGTACCTGCGCGACCACATCACCCGTCAGATCGAGTTGGCGGGTGCGACCGAGGACCCCGCCGAACGGTCCGCCAGGACCACCTTCGTGGTGGTGGGCGCCGGATACACCGGCACCGAAGTCGCTGCCCACGGAGTGCTGTTCACCGATGACCTGGCCCGGCAGAACGTGGGGCTCAAGGACGGTCCGCGCCCCCGCTGGCTGCTGGTGGACGTCGCCGACCGGCTGCTGCCCGGACTCGACGAGCGGCTGTCGCACACCGCCGACCGGGTTCTGCGCTCCCGCGGCGTCGATGTCCGCCCCCGCACGTCCGTCAAGGAAGCGACCTCGGACGGGGTACTGCTCGACGACGGCGAGTTCATCCACAGCCGCTCGCTGATCTGGTGTGTGGGCGTACGGCCCGACCCGCTGGTCGACTCCTTGGGGCTGCCCACCGACAAGGGGCGGTTGTGCGTCGACAAGTTCCTGGGAGTGCCCGGCAGGCCGGAGGTGTTCGCCTGCGGTGACGCCGCGGCCGTGCCGGACCTGACCCGCCCCGGTGAGGTGACGCCGATGACCGCCCAGCACGCCCAGCGGCAGGGCAAGGTCGCGGCGCTCAACGTCGCGGCGTCCTGCGGCCAGGGCTCACCGCGCGCGTACCAGCACCGGGACCTGGGCTTCATGGTCGACCTGGGCGGTGCGCAGGCCGCGGCCAACCCCTTCCACATCCCGCTCTCCGGCCCGCTCGCCGGCGCCCTCACCCGCGGCTATCACCTCATGGCGATGCCGGGGAACCGTCTGCAGGTGGCCGCCGACTGGATCCTGGACGCGCTGCAGCCGCGGCGCGGTGTCCACCTGGGGCTGGTCAGTTCCTGGTCGGTGCCGCTGGACACCGCATCACCCGAAGTACCCCGCCTGCCGGGCGACAAGCCGGGCAGGTCGTAGGAGACCGCACAGCGGATCCGGCGGCCTTCTCGCCTCGCCGGGCACCCGGCCCGAAAGGAGAATCCGGACATGGACGGAACAGCCCCGACCGCGCAGCTCGCCGCTGCCCAGGGGACCAGCGGCGTCCTCTTCAGCCTCGTGGGAGTGGTCATCGTCGCCGTGCTCCTCGCGGCCTTCGTATGGGGACGTCGCGTCAAGGCCCGTGAGCCGGGCCCGCCCGGTCCCGAGGAGCAGCCGCGGCTGCCGGAGGGCGGGCCCGTGGGGGACATCGTCGAGAGCCGTGAGCCCGACGACCTCGCGCCGACGGACCATCGGCGCACCCCGCACGAGCTGAAGGGCAACGGGACCAGGCCCCGGAGCGACGGAAAGTGACGAACCGGCAGTCGGCGGACGACGGCAGGAAGGACGGCCCGGCTCCGCGTGCAGGCGGGCCGGCCGTGCCGCCGCCTACTGCACGCGTTCCGGTTCGGCTTCCTCCTCTTCGGGGAGCCAGACGTCGCTCACCGCGATATTGACCTCCACGACCTGGAGACCGGTCATCCCCTCGACCGCGGAAATCACGTTCTCGCGCACGCCCCTGCCCACGTCGGGGATGACCTCGCCGTATTCGACGACGACGTCCAGATCGACCGCGGCCTGCTTCTCACCCACTTCGACCTTGACGCCGTGCGTGGCGGTCGTGCCCCCGCCGGGTACGCGTTTGCGCAGCGCCCCCACCGATCTCGAGAACCCGCTGCCGAGGGCATGGACCCCGTCCGATTCACTGGCCGCCAAGAAGGCGATCTTTGCGACCACACCGTCGGCGATGGTCGTCCGTCCCAGGTTCCCGGTGTTCCGCGACCCACGCTCTGCGAACTCGGTCATCGCGCCTCACCCCTTTGCTCCATCGAGGGGAAGTCTTCGGACCCTCTCTTCACGCTATGGCCGTACGGGTGACGCTGCCTCCCGAAACGGGGGCGGGCCTGCTCCGGGCCCCGAACCGGCGCACCTTCCCTCTTTGCCGGCCCGGCAAAGAACTTTGCCCCTTTGCGCGGTCCCGGCGGACCATCCTCCCCAGGGACACGCCGCCGCAGCGGTGCTGCCACCCGTGACCCCGTGCACCGACGAAGCACCGGACCGCTCTCACCACGCATCAGGAGGACCCGCCGATGCCCCACGACAGCACCATCCCCGACCACGCATACTGGGACGCCCGCTATACGGAGAGCGACCGGATGTGGAGCGGACGACCCAACGCGCCCCTCATCCGGGAGACCAGCGACCTCACGCCGGGCCGGGCACTGGACCTGGGATGCGGCGAGGGCGCCGACGCCATCTGGCTCGCCGAACAAGGCTGGCACGTCACCGCCGTCGACATCTCCCGGGTCGCCCTCGACCGCGCGGCCCGGCATGCGAAGGAGACGGCCGAAGCCGCGGCCCACCGCATCAACTGGGAGTGGTACGACCTCGGTTCCTCGTTCCCCGTGGGCACGTTCGACCTCGTCTCCGCCCACTTCCTGCACTCCCCCAGCGATATGCCGCGCGACGAAATCCTGCGGAAGGCCGCCGCTGTAGTGGCACCGGGCGGGGTCCTGCTCATCGTCGGACACGCGGCGGGCCCTTCCTGGGACCCCGGCCCGCACCCCGACCTGCACTTCCCCACTCCGGACGACGTCCTCGCGGCTCTCGGCCTCCCGGACGGGGAGTGGGAGGTCCTGCGCAGCGAGGAGCACCCACGCACGCTGACCGGCCCGGACGGACAGCCGGCCACCCGCCTGGACAACACCCTGAAGCTGCGCCGCACCGCGGCGTGACACCCTCTCGCCGGGGCCGATGGACGGCCCCGGCGTTCCCCGTTCCCCGCTCCTCTTCACGCGGACCCGCTCAGGTGGCCGACAGCGGCGCGTTCAGTGGCACCAGGGCCGTCGGCAGGGCCAACACGGCTGCCAGGGCGCGGAGTTCGACGACGTCAGAGCGCCGCCGCCTCGTGCCCGCCGCCGCGCCGCGGTGGGTGCGGTGGGGACGGTCCGATGAGGCGGGTCTCCGGAATAGGCCGATTGCGCAGGGCGTTCTGTGGTGATGTGGGAGGTCACACCGGGAGCGCCGGAGGCCCACCGGGGCCATGGACGGCCGCGGCGGAGCGGATCGCCGAGGACCGGGCGAGTACGGAGCGGCTGATCGAGTCGTTGACGCGGCTGTGGGACGGCGTCGTGGAAGCCGCCGCCCTGACGGCCAACGACGACGAGCACGACCCCGAGGGCGCCACGGTCGCCTTCGAGCGGGCCCACCTGCGCGACATGCTGAAGCAGGCGCACGCCGATCTGGACGACCTCGATCGAGCCGCCCAGCGGATTGCCGCCGGCACGTACGGCGTCTGCGAGCACTGCGGGGAGCCGATCTCCGCAGGACGGCTCACCGCCCGCCCGACGGCGACGACCTGCATCGACTGCGCGCACAAGGACCGTCG
This sequence comes from Streptomyces caniferus, assembly GCF_009811555.1. Taxonomy (GTDB): domain Bacteria; phylum Actinomycetota; class Actinomycetes; order Streptomycetales; family Streptomycetaceae; genus Streptomyces; species Streptomyces caniferus. Next base: position 837,881 of record NZ_BLIN01000003.1, read on the forward strand.
CCGCTAGCGAGCCGGGTAGCCGGCCGGGTCACGGGCCACGGGAAGGGCCGAGGCACGGGCCGCCGCACAGACCACGTCACCGGCCCGGTCACAGGATGTCGAGGGGCTGCTTGCGGGACGGGGGCGGGAAGGCCTCGTCGAGGAGGCGGAGGTCGTCGTCCGTGAGGTGCAGGCCGAGGGCCGCATGGTTCTCTTCGACGTGGGCCGTACTGCCCGCCTTGGGGATGGCGATGACGTCGTCCCGGCGCAGCACCCAGGCGAGCGCCACCTGAGCAGGCGTCCAGCCGCGCGCGGAGGCCAGGGAGGTCAGCGCCTCGTGGCCGAGGAGCCGGCCCTGTTCCACGGGTGAGTAGGCCATGACCGGGACGGCGAGTTCCCGGCAGCGGGGAAAGAGGTCGTGCTCCGGGCCGCGGCGGGTGAGGTTGTAGAGCACCTGATCGGTCTGCGGGAGGGCGCCTTCGGGCAGGTCGGCGAGGTCGTCGACGTCGAAATTGCTCACTCCCCAGGAGCCGATGCTGCCCTGCGCCACCAGTGATTCCAGGGCCTCGACGGTCTCGTCGAGCGGGACGCTGCCCCGCCAGTGCAGCAGGTAGAGATCGATCCGGTCGGTTCTGAGCCGGCGCAGGCTCGCCCGGCAGGCGTCGAGGGTGCCTCGCCGGTCGGCGTGGAAGGGCAGCACCTTGCTCACGACGAACGCTTCGTCCCTGCGGCCGTGCATCGCCTCGCCGACCAGTTCCTCGGCGGCGCCGTTTCCGTACATCTCCGCCGTGTCGATCACGCTCAGCCCCAGGTCCAGGCCCCGCCGGAGGGCGGCGATCTCCTCGGCGCGCCGTGCGGGGTCGTTCCCCATGTGCCAGGTGCCCTGCCCGAGAGCGGGCACCTGCACACCGGAAGGAAACGTCACTGTGCGAGTGCGGGTCATCGTGTGCTCCTTCTCCGTCCTCGACGGACCGTCGCGATCACGTGGACGCCATGATCGCAGCCCGGTGTGCGAGGCGTGCTCCCCCGGGAGGGAATCGCCGCTCGACCTTTCCCGGCCGCCGAGCGGCGGAAGCCCACGCGATCACCGGGGCGGCCCCGTTCAGCCCACCGCCACCACCGCCCGCTCCGCAACGCCCAGGGCCGCGGCCATGATGCTCACCTGCGGGTTCACCTCGGGACAGCTGGGCAGCAGCGAGCCGTCGGCGATCAGAACTCCGCGCACGCCGCGCAGGCGGCCCTCCCCGTCGGCGGGGCAGCGCTGGGAATCCGCCCCGGCGGCCACGGTTCCGGTGGGGTGGAAGGCCGAGAGATGGAGGCTGCGGGCGCTCATCCCGTCCAGCAGGGCGGTCAGCTCGGGCAGGGAGCGGGCGCGCGGTGCGGTGGGAATGCCGGTCAGCACCTCGCGGGCACCGGCGGCGAAGAGCAGTTCGCCCATGGCGCGTACCGCGGTCATCAGACGGCCCGCGTCACGGGGATCGAGGTCGTAGCGGAGCAGGGTGTGGTCCCGGCCCAGGACCCGGCCCGAGGGGCGGTCGGCGATCATGGCGCCGAGTGTCGCCAGCCGGTCGGCGGCGTCCACCTCACGGCGCAGTTCACGGCCCACGCCCGGCAGTACGAAGCTGCCCATGCCCGGTGGGGTGGCGGTGGCCTCGATGAGGATGCCGCCGCTGTGCAGTTCCTCGACGCCGACGCTCTGCAGCACCCCCTCCCAGGCCGTCACCGGCTCGGCGAAGCGGCCCGCCACGCTGGTCGCCGGATGGACGCTGAGATTGCGGCCCAGCCGGGGGTGGCCGCCGAGCCCGGAGCGGCGCAGCAGCGGCGGCGACTGCAGCGCGCCTGCCGCGACCACCACCAACGGGCTCAGGATCTCCAGTTCGCCGCCGCCCGGACGCTCGACGGTCACCCCTGCCGCCCGCGGACCACCGGGCCGGTCGGCGTCCACCAGAATGCGCCGCACCCGTGCCCCGGTGACGATCCGGGCTCCGGCGGCGCAGGCGTCGGGCAGCACCGAGCGCTGCACACTCTGCTTGGCGCCGGTGGGGCAGCCCACGACGCACTGGCAGGAGCCTTTGCAGCCCAGGGCGTTGCGGCGCAGCGGCGCGGCCCGCCAGCCGAGCCGCTCGGCCCCGGCGAGGGTGAGCAGTCCGTTGTTGCCGATCACGTCGAGGGGCTGGGTGGCCACGCCCAGGGTGCGCTCCGCCTCGTCGAGGTGCGCCCCGAAGCCGTCGGCGAGGCCGAGCCCGAAGGTGGTGCGCCAGTGGTCCAGCACATGGTCCGGGGTGCGGTAGCAGGTACCGGAGTTGACGAGGGTGGTCCCGCCCACGGCCCGGCCCGTGGGCAGCAGCAGCGGGGGACGGCCGGCCGCGACGGTGGCGCCGCCGTCGCGGTAGAGCGCCGCGAACCGTTCCAGGGGCGTGCGGCGTCCGAAGGATGCGGTGGTGTGGTGGTCCCCTTCCTCCAGGACGACGGTGCGCAGTCCGGCGCGGGCCAGGACGCGCGCCGCCATGGCTCCGCCGGCGCCGGAACCGATCACCACCGCGTCCGCGGTGCTCCGTGCGGGCCAGTCCGTGGCGGGTGTGCAGTCCAGCGGCGGGTCGGACGGCGGCGCGAGGGCGAGCGGGCCCGCTGGTGACCTACCGGTGCCGTGTGCCGCGCGGGTCCGGTCCGCGAGCATCCGCTCCGTGCCGGCGGCCAGCAGCACCGGAACCTTCACCAGGTCGAACAGCGGGGCCAGGCGCGGCCGGGCGGCCAGCGCCGTCATCAGTTCGTCCCGCTCCTCCGGGGCGAGGGCGGCGAGCGGGCGGCCCGTGCGGGCCAGCGCATAGGCGTCGACGGCACGGGCCGCGGCGCGCACCCCGGCGCGAACGGGTGCGGGCATCGAGGCCAGCAGGTCGTCGAGGCGTCGGGGCACCCTGGCGGGCCAGGGTGTGCTGCCGTCGTCGGCGAGGAGGGCCGCGACGAATCCGGCGGTGCTCATCGCTCGCCCACCTCCGCGTGCGCGGTCCCTTCGAGGAGCCACTCCTCCTCCGTGCGCCAGCGGCCCCACCAGCGTTCGAGGCGGACGACGGCGTCGGCGGTCTCGCTGTTGCGGCAGACGGCCGGACTGCCGTCGGGGTCCGCGTAGTCGAGCGGCAGGGTGCGCTCGGCGGGAAGGCTCACCTCGACCCGGATGCGGCGCAGCCCGGCGCGGCCGGTGACGCTCCAGTCCGGATGTCCGAGGGCGGCGCGGAAGCGGCCGAGTCCGGCCCAGCCGAACGCGGCCCGCTCCGCCCGCCGGGGCCAGGTGCGGCCGCCGCGGCGCAGCCGCAGGAAGACCAGGGGCGGCAGCCGGCGCAGCCCCGGTCGCGTCGAGACGGCGGCGACGATCTCCAGCACCTCGCCGTTGCCGAGATCCGCGTGCAACCAGGCCCAGCGGTGTGCGTTGCCGTGGCCGTAGATGCGGGCGGAGGCGCCGGGCGCGCCGTGCAGGGTCAGCTTTTCGCCCCCGTAGGTGACCGTGCCGTCGTAGGTGGCACGGGCGGCGGGGAGGATCTGCGCGGCGGGCAGCAGGGGGCGGCGCCAGGACCAGCGCGGGAAGGTGAACAGCGGTGCGTCCTCGGGTCGTTCGGTCAGCTCCCAGCGGAAGTCGCCGGCGGCTCCTTCGAGGTGCCCGGGACGGGCGGTGATGCCGTCCGCACGGAAGCCGTCCTGACCGCCGCGCCAGGGTTCGGGGCCGAAGCGCGTATGCCGCACGGCGTCCTGCGGACCGTCGGGGGCGGGCTCGGGGAAGACGGCGGCCCAGCCGTGCACGAAGGCCGGTGAACCGTCGGTCGGCGCGACCAGTTCGTGGTGCAGCCACAGCCCGCGGCCGGTCGCCGGGTCGGTGACGGTGGTGTACCAGACCTCGGTGCGGCCGCGTTCCCCGTGCCAGCGCGGCGCCAGGTGGCTGCTGCCGTTCTCGTGGCGGGGAAAGCGGACACTGCCCAGGAAGGGGGCCAGGCCGGTGGCCAGGGGGAAGCGCAGGGTGCCGGTGCCGATGCGGTCCTCCCCGTCGTAGAGCGTGCAGGGCAGCACCGTCATCGAGCGGACGGGACGGCGTGGCGAGACGGACTTCCAGCCGTCCAGGGTCAGGCGGCGTCCCTGGACGGTGAAGGCCAGCCGGTAGCGGATACGGCGCCGGGCGAGCGGCGAGATCTCCATCTCGCCCGTGACGTACGGGTCGTCGGCCCATCCGGCGATGCGCAGGCGACCGCTCACCCGGGCCACGGTCGTCCCGAGCGGCCGGAGTACGTGCGGCGCCGTCACCCGCAGGTCGAGCCGGGCCCGCCGGGTCGCGTCCTCGCCGTCGAGCCGGGCGCTGCCGAGCATGGTCTCGGTGAACGCCGTCCCGCGGGCGCTGTGGCCGCCGCTCATGCCAGCTCCTCCAGCATGATCCGCTCGGTGGCGGTCAGATAGGTCTCGGCAGCGGATCGCGCGGTGTCCCGCTCGCCCGCCACCACCGCCTCGACCACCGGCGCCAGCCGGGCATGTGCGGCCTCCGGGTCGGTGAAGGGCCGTACCAGCGCGGAGCGGACCGGCAGATAGGCGTGGAAGAGGGTGTTGGTCAGCAGCACGTAGACGCGGTTGCCGGTGGCGCGGGCCAGCGCGCGGTGCACCTCGATGTCCGCCAGCTGTACGGCGTCGCCGCCCTCGGCCGTGCGTACCGCCGCGAGCAGTTCGCGCAGCTCGTCGCGCTGTGCGGCGTCCGACCGGGTGGCGGCCCGCTCGGCGATCAACGCGCCGATGCTGCGCCGCACTTCGAAGATCTCACCGATCCAGTCCGGGCTGTGCCGTACCAGCATCGGCAGCAGATCGGCGCCGCCGAGGCGCAGGTAGTCGCGCACCCGGGTGCCCACGCCGTGCCGGGTCTCCAGCAGACCGGCCTGGAGGAGACGGCCGTAGGCGTGCTTGAGGGTGGTGCGGTTGACGCCGTACCGCTCGGCCAGCCGGCGCTCGGTGGGCAGATAGCCACCGGCGGGATAGCGGCCGGTCAGGATCTCCTCCCGCAGCCGGTTCTCCAGGACGTCCACGACGGTCTCACGGGGCAGCGTCTCCACGTTTTCCCTCCCAGGGCAGCGGTTGCCGGCGCACCACCCGGCCAGGGCTGAGTGAATCAGTGGCTGAGTGGATGATCCACTGCACCATCAGACGTCGGCCCCGTCAAGCCCTGTCACTGTCGCTGGTGTCCGTCGCACTGCTTCGTGGGCGTCATCCGCCGATGGCCGCCACCGCAGCCCGAGTTGCCCCTCCACCCGCCCGGACCGGCCGGCCCACCGGCCTCCTCATCCGCCGCCGCACACCCCCGACGAGGGAGAACGGACCCGTCGGCCGGGCCCCGTCAGCCGGTCTCCACCAGCGGCGCGTACTCCTTGCCGAGCTGCGACATGGCGTGGTCGAACTCCTTCTGCGAGATGACCTCGTGGAGCGTGCCGAGCACCGCCCGTACCCCGCGGGTGGCTTCCGACTTGGTCAGGCCGGTGTGCTCGCGCACCCTGCGGACCGACTCGTCGGGCCCGAAGATCACCATGCTGCCCCGCCCCCGCTGGAGTGATTCGCGCAGGGGCTCGGGAAGTTCGAGGGCCAGATCGCGGGCTTCGCCGTCGCTCAGACGAAGGGCGAGCGTCTCGAGGGTGGCGCGGGTGAGATCGGCCGCTTCCTGCCGCGAGAATCCCGTGCGATGCGCCACTGCCTGGAAGAACTCCTTCTCGTCCATGCGAGCCTCCACATCGGAATCGAGGAACGGGCGAGGGAGGCAACCTCTCCCACCACCTTGCCACGCCCGCATCCCGCGTGCGAGGCACCGCAGGGCGCATCACGGGGAAGGCGGATCACCCGCCCCTTGCGGAACACCCACTGTGACCACCCGACCACCGGCCGCGGCAGCGGGTCTCAGGCCTCGGAGGCCGGGTCGACGCCGGTCAGGTCGTGGCAGGCGGCCCACAGGCGCGCCGCGGTCGCGGTGTCGGCCAGGTGGTCCCAGAGGGGTTCCGCCCTGGGCCGGCCGCGGAGCCCGAACACCCGCGGTCCCCACATCTGGCCACCCCGCACGTCCGGGTCGAGCACGGCCCGGACGGCCGGCCACGCACCGGCCTCCTTGCCCTGCACGAGAAGGCCGAGCGGCAGGCCGCGCAGCCGCTCGCCGGTGGTCCGCTCGCTCACCGGCGGACGCGAGGGAGTCAGGGAGTCGAGCGCGCCGCCGGGATGGACGACCACGCTCCGCGTCGTGCTCCCGGCGGCGCGCAGGCGGCGGTCGAGTTCGAAGCCGAAGAGCATCTGGGCCAGCTTCGACCGCCCGTAGGTGCGCTTGGGCCGGTAGTCGTGCGTGCTCTGGAGGTCGTCGAGGTCGAGGCGTTCGGTCTTGGCGGCGAAGCTGCCGGTGGTGACGATGCGGCTGCCCGGCGTGGCCAGGAGCAGCGGAGCCAGTCGGCCGGTCAGCACGAAGTGCCCGAGGTGGTTGGTGGCGAACATCAACTCGTGGCCGTCCCCGGTCTCCCGGCGCGGCGGATCGTCGAGCGCCACCCCCGCGTTGTGGACCACCGCGTCGAGACGGTCCAGCCCGAGCGCGTCCACGGACGTCTTGAGGGAGGCGAGATCGGCCAGGTCCAGCCGCAGATGCCGCACCCGGGCGCCGGGGACATGGGAGCGGATCGAGGCGAGGGCGGCTTCGGCCTTCGTCGCGTCGCGGCTGCCGAGCACGACCGTGGCCCCGGTGCCGGCGAGCTGTTCGGCGACGAAATACCCGATGCCCGCGTTGCCGCCGGTGACCAGGAAGCTCCTGCCCTCGGCGCGGGGAAGACGGTGCACGTCCCACGGCTGGGGCTGGGTCCGGGGCTGGGGCTGGGGTACGGAGGACATCACGGGCTCCTAGCGCTCGAGGTGATCGGGCGGCGCCGGGGATCGCGTTGTCACGACGGGCGCCGCCCACACCTCACGGTCCCAGCGGGCGCCGACACCCTGCCGACACCCCACCGACACCCCGCTGTTCGCCACCGACGGCCGGCCGTCGTCGGCCCTCAGATGGCCATGGCCTCCTGGATCCACCGGTTCACCCGGTACGGCAGCCACCACAGCAGCGGCCCGGTGCGGGAGATCAGGCGCTCCTCCAGGAAGTCGGCGGCGACGGCCTCGGGCACGGCCGACAGCGGTGCGCCGTACGACAGTTGGCTGATCGCCTTCCGGTAGTCGGGCTCGTCCGCGGTGAAGCGGCGCAGGTGGCCCCATCGGCGGTCGCGGATCTGGACGAAGCCGGGACCCTCGCGCCACAGGCATTTGCAGAGGTAGTGCTCGTTGCGCCACTGGGAAAGGGCAGCCGCCTCGTCGACGGGGCCGGTGAGGGTCCGGGGCGGCTGGAGGTGGCTGAGCTCGCGCCAGCCGTCGCCGGGCTCCGCGGGCAGGCGCAGCCGCCACTGGACCAGCACGGCGCGTGCCGTCAGATCACGGATCAGGCACAGCCGCCGGACCGCGTGCGCGGCGGCTTCGGGGTCGGCGACGTCCGTCAGGTCGATCTCCTCGGCGATCCGGACGCGCCGCACCCCCAGCTCCCACAGCCGGGCGGCGTACTCCTCCGGGGGTCCGGTCAGGTCGAGTTCGCCCAGGCTCATGCCGGGCAGGGTGCAGGCGTCCTCGTCGTAGTCCCGCCATGCGGCGAGCATCAGCGCCCGGGGGGCGGGGGTGGTGGTGCGGGTCATGGGTGTCTCCTCGTGGGCCGGGCGGCGCTCAGGCGTGGACGACGTCGCGGGGTGCCTGCGGCGTCTCCTGCGGGGCGGGGGCGGCGTGACGGTGGCGCATGAAGTCGAGCCGCAGCAGGTCCTCGTTGACGGCCGCCGGGGCGAGGTGGACGTACTGGCCGCCGTCGGTGAAGACCAGCCCGAGCGTCACCCAGTGCTGGAGGAGGGCGTGCACCTCGGCCTCGTCGACCGGATGCTCCGGCAGGCGCGCGGCGAGCTTGCGGGTCAGCGCGGCAGGGGCGTGCGGCTGGTCGAGGAGCCGGAAGGCCGCGGTCTCCAGGGGCGTGGTGAGCTCCATGGCGCCCCAGTCGAAGGCGTGCCGGCGGCTGACGCACACGATGCGGTCGCCGAGGTCGGCGTGGGTGAGCCTGCTGTCCGTGTGGTGTTTGCGCCAGGCGGCGAGGGCGTCGTTGAGGGAGGTGACGGTGGGTTCGCCGATGCCGCGTTCGGGTGCCTCGAAGACGTAGGCCAGCTCGTACAGTTCGGACTCGGGCAGGTCGTAGGTGAAGCGGTAGTGCTCCTCGGGCCGCAGACCGGTGAAGCCGAGTTCGGGCCGGTTGAAGTACGGGCTGAAGCGTTCGATGGCGATACGGGCGGAGAGGTCGACCGGCGGGTCGAGGTGTTCCAGGGCGGGCAACTGGGCGATGACCGGCTCGTAGTCGGCGGCGGTCTCGCCGGGGAAGCCGTGGAGGTAGTTCCAGGAGACGGAGAGTCCGGTCTCGGCTCCGTCGCGGAGCATACGCACGTTCTGGCAGCCGCTCACGCCCTTGTCCATCAGGTCGAGCACCCGGCTGTTCAGGCTCTCGATGCCCGGCTGGACGTAGATCATCCCCGCGTCGGCGAGGGTGCGCAGCTGGGCGCGGCGCATATTCGCCTTGATCTCGATGTGCAGGCGCAGGTCGTAGCCGCTCTCGATGATGCGGGGCAGGACGGTGTTGAGGTAGCCCATGTCGAGGATGTTGTCGACGACGTACATGTCCAGCACCCGATGGCGGCGCGCCAGGTCCATGATCTCTTCGTAGAAGACGTCGGGGCTCTTGCTGCGGAACTGCATGAAGGAGCCGTTGAGGCCGCAGAAGGTGCAGTGGTGCTTCTCCCCCCACCAGCAGCCGCGGGCGCCCTCGACGACGAGCTTGGGCTCCACCCAGTTGCGGGCGACGGAGGACGCCAGCCGCTCGAAGTAGCCGCTGTAGTCGGGCGGCAGGATGGTGGCGGGAGGCAGCGGGCTGGTGCTCATCGGGTTGGCGGTGCTGGTGCCGTCGGGGGTGCGGTGGCACAGCCCGGGGACGGCGGACAGGTCGCCGCCCTCGTCGAGGGCGGTGAGCAGCTGGGGAAAGGCGGCTTCGCCCTCGCCGCGGACCACGAAGTCGAGGAAGGGGAAGTTGCGGTGGCCCGCCGCGCCCTGTTCGGCATCGCAGTTGGCGCCGCCCATGACGGTCTTGATGTGCGGGGCGAGGCGTTTGACGTACTTGGCGGCGGCGAGCGCGGCGGTGTTCTGCTGGAAGGTGGAGGTGAAGCCGACGACGTCGGGGCCGGCCGCGACGATCCGCTCGGCGGTCTCCCGGACGAACTCCGGTACCACGCGGTGCAGTTCCTCGGACATCCGGATGCGTTCGTCCCGCAGCTTGCCGCGCATCGAGGCGCGGAACTCCGGCACCCGCCACTCGGGCTCGTCGTAGAGGGCGGAGGAGAAGACCCAGTCGCCGCATCCCATGAAGTACGAGGAGAGCGCATAGAACTGGTAGTCGTCCGCGGTGAACTCGGTGCGCCGGGTGATCCAGTCGGTGAATTCCAGGTTGGCGTGCAGGACATCGGCATGGCCGGAGGTGCGCTCGTCGACACTGCGTCGCAGGATTCCGAGGGCGAGGGACGGGAGGTCGATCGGGGACCAGGGCATGTTGACCAGCAGGACGCGCATGTCGGCTCCTCGTAGGCGGCGGGGTGGGAGGGGAGGCGGCCGGCGGCCGGCCGGTGACGTGCGGAGGGTCCGGCCGGCCCGGTGGTGCACCGGGCCGGCCGGGGAGGGTCAGTCCTCCTCGGTGTCCTCGGCGTTGCGGAACGGCACGGTCACCGTGATGCCGATGCCCGGCTTGCGGTTCTCCTCGTCACCCGCGAGCGGGTCGTTGTGGATGATGTCCTTCTGCATGGCTGTGTCTCCTGTTCTGCCGGTGTTTCGGGAACGGATCTCACATTCCGGGGGGCGCCGGACGGGCCGGTGCTCCCCAGGACCCCGTCCGCCGGGGGACGGGGGGTTCGGTGGGCCGCGGAGTGCGGCGCAGGTGCCGGCCGAGGAAGCCCATGGCGCGCTGCAGGGCCGCCACGTGGTGAGTGCCGGTGTAACCGTCGTGGCCGGTGTCCAGCCACAGGGACTCGTGCGCGACGCCGGCCTCCCGCAGGGCGGCCAAGTAGCTGCGGACCTGGCCGGGCGGGCATTTGACGTCGCGGGTGGCGGCGATCACCAGCAGCGGGGCGCGGACATCGGCCGCGTAGTGGAGCGGCGAGCTGCGCGCGTAGCGTCCGGGCACGGCGTCGGGGGTGCCGCCGAACAGCCGCTCGTCCAGGGCCCTCAGCGCGGGGGTGCCGGTACGGTGCGCGGCGGCGCAGTCGGCGACCGGTTTGACGGCGACGCCGGCCTGCCAGAGGTCCGGCCGGGTGCCGAGGGCGAGCAGGGCCAGGTAGCCGCCCCAGGAGGTGCCCCACAGGCCGATCGCATCCTCGCGGGCCAGACCGCGGCGGAGCAGGTCGGTCCGGACCGCGACGAGGTCGGCGACCTGGGTGAGCCCGACGCCCTCGCCGTAGGCGGCGCGCCAGCCGGGGCCGTAGCCGGTGGAGCCGCGGTAGTTGACCCGGGCGACCGCGAACCCGGAGGCGACCAGGGAGTGCACCTGCGGGTCGTAGGCGTCGCGGTCGTGGTCGGCGGGGCCGCCGTGCACCAGGAACACCAGCGGCGGCGGCCCGTCCGGGGCCGTGTCCGGTTCGCTGAGCAGGGTGTGCACGGGCCCGTCCGGGCCGGGGGTCCACAGGTCGCGGTGCCGGCCGGGTGCGGGGGCGGGCAGGACGGGGAGGGCCGGCAGCCGGGTGCCGGCGGTGGAGCGCATGCGCGGCGGGGTGGCCGTGTCGGTCCAGAGGTAGTGCACGTCGTCGCCGGGGTGCGGGGCGGCGTCGAGCAGGGTGCCGGGCGGGCAGGGCACCGGGGTCAGGGTGCGCCGGTCGAGGTCGGCCGTGGTGAGGGCGGAGCGGCCGTGGCGGTCCTGGCGGATGAGGACCCGTCGCCCTTCGGGGTACCAGCGCGCGGTGATCTCGGTGTCGAAGCGGCACCAGTTCAGCGGACGCAGTCCGGTGCCGGGCCGCCAACTGGCCAGTCGGTAGCGGTCGTCGTCCTCCTGGACCAGCAGCAGTTCGCTGGCCGACAGGGACGGCGCGAAGCCGAGCGCCCACAGCCGGCCGCTCCGCCCCGAGAGCCGGTCGAGAACCTCCCCCGAGCAGGTCACGAGGGTGACCGCACGGTCGGATCCAGCCGCCCCCGACAGCGCCAGCAGCCCGCCCGACGGCGAGATCCCGGTCAGCAGCGCGGGGCCGTCGACGGTGCGCACCTGCCGGGCCGGTCCGCCCGGTGTGCCGAGGTGGACGGTCATCGAGCGGCCCTCCCCGAGGCCGAGGGCCACGGTGCCGGCGTCGCTGACGGCGAGACCGCACGGGAGGCCGGGGCGCAGGCCGGTCAGACCGGGGTGCCGCGGTCCGCCCCCGAAGTCCTGGAAGTACCAGAGCCCGAGGCCGCTACGGTCCTCGTCGAACCACCACACCCGGGCGTCCGCGTCGAGCGCGCAGTGCACCGTGCCGTCCGGGCTGTCGGTGACCTGACGGGCGGTGCCGGTGGCGGCGTTCCAGGTGAAGATCTCGCAGCGGCCGTCGGCGTCCGCGGCCAGCGCCATGCGCGCCGGGTCGCGCGGGCAGACCTCGGGCAGCGCGGGCCGGTAGACCCGGAAGCCGGTGCCGGGGGGCGGCGGTGCGGCGGTGCCTGCCGCGGTCGCGCTCATCCGGTCTCCTCCTCGGTGCCGCGGGTGCGGCGCGGTGCCACACAGGTCACGTACAGCGCGAGCACGGCCAGCAGCACCGCGCAGCCCGCGAAGGTCGCCCCGGCTCCGGCCCGGTCGGCGAACAGCCCGGCGAGGGCCGGGGACAGGGCCGCCGCCGCGCCCGACGCGGTGGCCAGGACGGTGCCGGTACGGGCCTGCAGCGCGGGTGGGGTGAGCTGGATGATCCGGGCCTGCAGCGCCACGGTGGCCGAGGGCGTCAGGAAGCAGAGGAGCCCGAAGAGCAGCCCGAACTGCCAGGCGTCGCGGGCCACCGCCAGGGCCACGGCGGGCGGCACCAGCAGCCAGGACACCGGCACCAGCACGCTCGCCGCGGCGTGCCGACGGGCCAGTCGGGGCGCGGCCAGCGCTCCCGCCAGCCCGGCCGCCCCGGCCAGCGCGAGGACCAGGCCCAGGGGAGCCGCGCTCCGGCCGTGGTCCTGGAGCGCGAAGACCGTCGTGTAATACAGCGCGACGAGCAGGGCGTTGACGGCCGAGATCCAGACGAGGGCCAGCCGCAGGAAGGGTTCCCGGCGGAGCAGCGTCACGCCTGCCCCGGCTTCGGCGAACAGGGCCCGCCAGGCCCGCCGCGGTGTGCCGGCCGGCGGCCGCTGCTCCGGCCGCGGAGCCAGATCGGAGCGCATGGCCCGGACGCCGCCCGCCGCGACGGCGTACGACAGGGCGTCCACGAGGAACGGCAGCCAGGCGCCGACGGCGAAGAGCAGCCCGCCCAGCGCGGGCCCGACGACCAGGGCGCCCCGCTCCCCCGCCTGTAATCGGGACAGCACCCGCCGGTGCTCCTCCGGGGGACACACGAACGCCAGGGTGCCCAGCGACGCCGCTTCGTAGCAGGCGCTCGCGCACCGCTCGACGAGTACGGCGGCGAGGAGCACGGCCAACGGCACCGGACCCGCCGCGACGGCCACGGTGACCCCGGTCATGGCCCCGGCGGACACCACCGCGGCGCCCACCATCACCTGCTTGCGGGCCCCACGGTCGGCGGGCACCGCGGCGAGCGGGCCGAGGACCAGCGTGGCGGCCGCGGAGAGCCCGGCGACGGCCCCGACCTCGGCCGGGGAACGGCCGAGGCTCAAGAGCAACAGCGGCAGCACGAATCCGGCGGTCTGGCTGCCGAGCGCGTCACAGGTGCCCGCCCACCAGAACAGCCGGACGTCGCGGCGGGCGTACGGCAGGGGGGCGGCGGATGCCGCGGCCGGGGCGGAGTGCGTCATCAGGGACGACCCGCGACCGGTCTCGCGGTGGAGCGGGTGGCACCACCGGACGGGTCGCCTGCCGGGTCGTTCACGGGGAGGGTCACCGGACGGGTGACCGGGAGGTTCGTCAGACGTCTGGCCGGACGGTCCTGCGATGTCCCCGTCCCCTGGGATAACTCCGACGGTAAGTCGTGCGGTAAGCCCTGCGATAAGCCCTCGGTGCGCGGGGTCGCTGATCGCCGTTCCATGCGAAGCCACCTCAACGTCGTGGGCAGATCGTGAAGATCGCCACACCAATAGGTCAACTTGCGGAGGAAATGTGCCAGAAGCGTGCTGGAGCTTAACCAGCCAGTGACACAGGCCACAAGATGTCGGGCGGTGAACAACTTCGACCGCATTCACACGCCCGGTTTCCTCCCTCATGAACGAGATGACCGGGTATCGCGGCCCGGTCCCGCACTGTCCACTACGGCCCACCGCCGCTCATCGAACGCACCCGACCACACGACGCGCACGCGCCCGGCTGTACGGGTGACTTCCGCCGGCATTCCTTGCGCGAGGGTCACCCGGGTGGGTTACTGGCCGTACCTACCAGGTGGGCCGCCCATCCCTCCGCTGGGAGATGCGGCGGTCGGCTCATCGGTGTGTCCATCGGTGTGTTGCTTCGGCTTCCACAGGCATGGCGTCGCCCGACGGAGGGGTTCTACCAGTCGGCACCCTCAGGGGTGTTGGCCGGCGGAGACGGCTCAACCACGTCCGAGGAGGCGTAGTGCGAGCCCTTCCTGTTCTGCGAACGCTGGTGGCGGCGGCCGTCGTTCCGCTGACGCTGGCCTCCGCTCCCGGCGCCCACGCGGCATCGCCGGTTCTGGTGACGTGTGGTGAATCGGCGTTGGTCGACGCGGTCAACACGGCCAACGCGGCCGGCGGCGGCAGCCTGATTCTCGCCCCCCTGTGCACGTACACCCTCACCAGCGCCCACAGTCCGGGGGGAGCCGGACAAGCACCGGGGTTGCCGAACACCACCACCTCGATCGCCATGGCCGGCCTGGGCACGCAGATCGTCCGGGCGCCGGGCGCACCGGCCTTCAGGATCTTCGAGGCCGACGGGCCGTCCCACGTCCCGGGCGCCAACGGCCAGTTGTCCCTCACCTCGGTATCGGTCGGCGGTGGTGACGCCGGCCTCGGTGTGGGAGGGGGGATCGCCAACCTCGGCGGCAATGTCGCCCTCACCGGCAGCACGGTCCGCGACAACAAGGCGTCCTACGGGGGCGGCATCTACACCGATGGCGCACTGACGCTCACCGGCAGCACCGTCACCGCGAACACCGCCGGTGTCAACGGCGGCGGCATCTTCACCAACGCCGGCACGGTGACCTTGATCGGCGGTCTGGTGGTCGGCAACAGCCCGAGCAACTGCGGTGCCCTGCCGCCCGTTGCCGCCGCCTGCTGACGACGGCCCGCCCCGGCATCGCCGTCACAAAGAACCGGGCCGCCCGCCTCCGCGCCCCCACCGCGGAGCGCGCGGCGGCCCACCCTCGCCCCGGCCGAGCCCCGTCAGCCGGGCGCGACCGATTCCACGGCAAGAGAAGGAGGGCACCATGGCTCCGGCAGGGACCAGCGCCGACCCCACCCAGGGCGCTCCGGCGGGGGCACCTCCGTCACCCCTCCGTGCCGGCGATGCGCCGGGTCTCGCGGACGTCATGGACACCGGTGAGCCGCTGGTGACCGAGATCCCGGTGGGGCACGCCCCCCTCTGGGCGGCGATCACCCCGGACGGCCGGCACGTCTATGTGACCAACTTCGGTACCAGCAGCATCAGCGTCATCGACACCGCCACCCGCACCGTCATCACCACGATCGCCGTGACCAACGGACCATGGGAGATCGTGATCACCCCGGACGGGCTGCGCGCCTACGTGGCCTGTTTCGGGACCGACAGCGTGGCGGTCATCGACACCGCCACCCACTCCGTCACCAGCACCATCCCGGGGCTGAACAAGCCCCTCGGCCTGACGGTGACGCCCGACGGCTCCCGGCTCTACGCGGCCAGCCTGGGCGGGGACCGGGTGGATGTGATCAGCACGGCCACCGACACCCTCATCGCCTCGGTACCGCTGAGCAGCGGTCCGCGCGGTGTGGCGGTCACTCCCGACGGGTCGCAGGTCTATGTCACCGAGGAGGGCGCGAACACGGTCGAGGTCATCGACACCGCCGGCCACACCGTCATCGCGACCATCGAAGGGTTCCTCTTCCCCCGGGGAGTGGCGGTCTCGCCCGACGGACAGCGCGCCTACGTGTCGGAGTACGGCGGCAACAGGCTGGGCGTCATCGACACGGTCACGCACTCCGTGGCGTCCACCCTCACCGGGCTGCCCATCCCCCTCGGCGTGGCGGTCGGCCACAACGGGCTGCTGGCGTACGTCACCTGCGACGGCGATGACACCGTCGCCGTGATCGACCTCGTCAGAAACGAGGTCATCGATACGGTGCCGGGCTTCCACGCGCCGGCCTGGCTGGTGATCACGCCGGACGACCTCGAGGTCTACGTGGTCAACAACGGCAATGAGACGGTGAGCGTGCTGAGCGCGCCGGGCGGTGGGTACCCCAACGTGGGGCCCATGTCGGGCGGAACGCCGGTGACCCTCATCGGGGAGGGACTGCGCAACACCACCGCCGTCCGCTTCGGATGCCGTCCGGCCGCGTCCTTCACGATCGTCAACGACCGGGAGATCCGCACCGTTTCACCGCTCCTCGTCAGCGACGTCAGCGTCGATGTCACCCTCGGACAGCGCACCAGCCGGACCGTCGGCCGGTTCTACTACCTCCCCGACTCCGTGCTGACCCGGATCAGCCCGAGGTCGGGCCCGTTGGCCGGGGGCGGCACGCTGACGGTGACCGGCCGGGGCCTGATCACCACCACCTCGGTGCACTTCGGCGAGGTGGCCGTCACCCCCTCGTCCGTCCTGGACGACCAGGTCACCGTGACGGTGCCGCCCACGCAGACGGCCGGCCCCGTGCCGGTCACCGTGGTCACGCGGAGCAACTCGTACGGGCGGGCCACCTACACCTACGTGGGGCCGCCCCGGATCACCTCCGTGCTCCCCTCCACCGGCTCGACGTCGGGCGGCGACCCGGTCCTGATCGAGGGCGCCGAGCTCGCGTTCACCCAGTCGGTGACGATCGGCGGGGTCGCGGCCGCCTTCGGGATCATCTCCCCCACCCGGATCGCCGCCGTCACGCCTCCCGCGGACGCCCCCGGCCCGGCAACTGTCGTCGTGACGACCACGGGCGGCACCGCCACGGCACCCGGGGCCTTCGTCTACGCCTGACCGCCGGCCGCATACCCGCTTGGTCATCCTTCTGGTCTCGCAGCGGACCATGCATCGGGACGCCGGCTCGGGCCTTTCCCTCTCCTTTTCAGGAACCGCCGTCAAAGGTGGCCCGCAAGTCCCTCCGTTCGCGCGGACAGCGAGAATTCCCGGGCCGACGGCGCCTTTCTCATGCCTTCGCCGCCTTCGCTGCCTCCACCGCCTGCGCTGCCCCCGCTGCCCCCGCGCAGAGCGCACAACCAGCGCTCGGCCGTCGCAGCCGACGCCGATTCGCACCGCCCTGAGCTGCCGACCACCGTGAGCCGGGCCGGGATCAGACACCCTTCCTGACGAGTGCGCATGCCGTCAGCCGACCGACAGGCGAAGTCATCTCCCCCTTCTTTCAAGCCTCTTGACGCCGGATCGCACCGCAGCCGCCGGGGCGCGCGACGACGACCGGAATCGAAGAGCGAATTCTTAGCCTATTCACCTACCAACCCCTCGATGCCCCAGTTCCACCTATCGCCTCCTTCACCCCTTGGCTTTAATCGGACGAGCGAGATTGACGGCGCCCGCGATATGGCGCCGCGTCGCTTCATTGAGGACGACCCGCCCAGGCGCCCTGAGGCAACGGTCTCCGCCATCCCCTTCCCGCCCCACGGGGGACATCCATTGCGTTTGCGGGCCGCGTCAGTCAACCGCCTGCTCCTGCGCACCCCAACAGAGCGGCACGTTCGAAGGAGAAAGATCACGGCAACAATCACGTCGTTGGTGGACACAACGACCACCACCAATCAGGGCAAAACCGGGGACACCGTCCAGATCAACGGCACCGCGCTGGCCACCACCACGAGGGTCAACTTCGGTTCGGCGTCGGTCACCCCGACAGGCGTCACCGCCACCCAGGTCACCTTCGTGGTGCCCAGTACCGCACCGTGCTCCGGCCAGGTCTCCGTCAGCGTCACCAGCAGCACCGGCGCCATCAGCGACGCGCTGCCGTTCTTCGTCATCGCCTCGCCGACCACGACAGGGCTGAGCGTCACCTGCGTATCGGCCGCCACGGGTGGCTCGGTGACGCTGTTCGGCACCAACTTCCTCTCCGGTACGCAGGTCGGGCTGGGCACCGTCGGCAACGTGGCGGTCACCCCCACCCAGCCGAGCCAGGTCACCTTCACCGCACCGGCCAACCCGGGCCAGGTCGGTACGGTGTCGACCCAGCCGGTGACCATCACCGCCGGCGGGGTCAGCCCCTCGGGCACCACCCTGATCGACTACTGCCTCGCGCCGGCCATCACCTCGGTGCTTCCCACCTCGGGGACGGCGGGGGACCAGATCACCGTCAACGGAACCGGTTTCGTCGGCGTCGATCCCGTCACCTTCACCGACAGCGCCGCCGCCACCGCCACCGCCACCGCGGTCTTCACCCCCGTGAGCGACACCCAACTCGTCGCCACGGTGCCCGGCGGACTCGCCACCGGCGCCGGGAGCATCACGGTCCACACCTGCGGCGGCAACTCCAACGCCCAGGCCTTCACCGTCACCTGATCCTCGGGGACGACCGGGGCCGACACCACGGCCACCATGTCGCCGTCCGTCCGCAGCGCAGGGCGCGGGCGGCCGGCGGCACCAGTAATCCCCTGCCGTACTTCTATCTCGCCGCGCCGACCCTCAGCGATCTGTCCCCGCACCTGGGCCCGGACACCGGAGGCAACACCGTCACCGTCTTCGGCACCAATCTGACGCTCACCAACGCCGTGAACTTCGGTGCGAGTCCGGCCACTTCCCTGGTCGTGGTCTCCGACAACCAACTGACCGTGACCGCTCCGGCCGGGGTCGGCACGGTCGTCGTCACCGTCACCACACCGGGCGGGACCAGCACGGCGGCCACCGGGAATCCGTACTACACCTATCTCGGGGCGCCCGTCCTGACCAGCCTCCCCCCCTCCCACGGTGCTGATGTCGGGGGCGACGCCATCGTGCTGGGCGGCAGCAACCTCACCTACACCGATGCGGTGACCTTCGGCGGGGTACCGGCCTCGTTCGCCGCGATCTCCGACACCCAGGTCGTCGCGACCTCCCCGGCCGGGGCGCCCGGCACGGTGAATGTCGTGGCGCACACCCCGGCCGGGAACAGCAACGCCCTGCCCTTTGTCTACGACCCGTCCTAGGCCGTGTTGCCAAAGGAAGCTGGTGAGCCGGGTGCACCCGGGACTTCGCCGTCGAGCAGCGCCATTCCCAGTACGGGCCACGCCTCCCGCCTGCGACGGTGCAGCCGCGTGGTGTCCATCTCGCTGCGTAAACTGTTGGCTCGTGTGCCTGTCTGTGATGTCAACGTGCACATTGACGGTTTCCCGTTCTACCGAAGGACTGAGCCGTGCCCGACCGACCTGAGATTGTCTGCATCTGCGGCTCTGCTCGGTTCGTGGACGAGATGCGTGCGGCGAACCGTGATCTGACCTTCGCAGGTGTCATCGTCGTCGCGCCAGGCGAAGCAGACGAGTTGATCACCAACGAGCAGAAGACCGCGCTGGACGCCCTCCACCTGCGCAAGATCGACCTGGCTGACCGGGTTCTGGTCGTCAACCCCGGCGGGTATATCGGCGAGTCCACGAGCAGGGAGATCGCATATGCCCACGCCACCGGCAAGCCGATCTCCTTCACCGATCTCGTCTGACCAGTAGACGCTTCGTGGTGCGCGCGGGCAACGGGGCTCAGTCAGCCTCGGAGCGTGTTGCAGGCCGGGGTCTGGGCGCGCGTCCTCGATCAGGTCCAGGCGACGGCTCACCAGGGCGGCGACGTCGACTGGATCGCGCCGAGCGACTCCACGATCGTGCGTGGCCACCAGCACGGCGCGACCTTGCCCAGGGACTCAGGGGGCACGGTCGAACTACAAGAAGTTCGGAGATGAACCCGCTGATCACGTGATCGGCCGCTCCCGTGGCGGGTTGACGATCAAGACGCACCTGGCCGCCCGATCGACTTCGGTGACGAGCAGCGGCAGCGGTACCGGGGCCGCAACGTCGTCGAGCGCTGCTTCAACAAGCTCAAGCAGTGGCGCGGGCTCGCGATGCGATCAGACAAGACCACCCGCAGCCACCACTCCGGTCAGCGCCTCGCCGCCACATTCCACTGGGTCCAGGCCTTTAGCAATACGGCTCAGGTGCCCCGACCCTCCGGGCCGGTGCCGTACCGCGCGCCGCGGCCAGAGGGCATCGTCCGGTTCAGTGCCCCAGCCGCTTGAGAGCCGACTCCGGATAGCGCTCGCCCGCCACCGCCTCCTCGGGTACTGCCCGGCGCAGCAGCTCGCGGTCGGCCCCGGTCAGGGACAGTGCCACGGCAGCGGCGTTCTCCTCCAGGTAACGGCGGCGCTTGGTGCCGGGGATGGGGACGATGTCCTCGCCCTGGGCGAGCAGCCAGGCCAGCGCGGCCTGGGCGGGCGAGCAGCCGATCCGCTCGGCGATGTCCCGTACGGCCTGGACGAGCGCCAGGTTGCGCCGGATGTTCTCGTCGGCGAACCGGGGCCAGCGCCGCCGGTTGTCCTGCGGGGTCAGGTCGTCGCGGGAGGAGACGGCTCCGGTGAGCATGCCGCGCCCGAGCGGGGAGTAGGCCACCACGGCGATGCCCAGTTCCCGGCAGGTGGCGAGCAGTTCGCCCTCCACCACGCCGCGGGTGAAGAGGGAGTACTCCACCTGGACCGCGCTGACCGGGTGGACGGCATGGGCCCTGCGCAGCGTGGCGGCGCTGACCTCGCTCAGTCCGATGTGGCGTACCAGCCCGGCGTCCACCAGCCGGGACATGGCGCCGACCGTCTCCTCGACGGGCGTCGCGGGGTCGCGGCGGTGCGCGTAGTAGAGGTCGATGTGCTCGACTCCCAGACGGCGCAGGGACGCCCGGCAGGCTACGGGGACGTAGTCGGCGGAGGTGTCGACGTCACCGACCCGGCCCGTGGCCGCGTCATGGCGGAGCCCGAACTTGGTCGCCACGACCACCCGGTCCCGGTCGTGGGCGTGCCGGTGCAGCCAGCGGCCGACCAACTCCTCGTTGCCGCCCTGTCCGTAGGCGTCGGCGGTGTCCAGGAGGGTGATGCCCAGCTCGAAGGCGCGGTCCAGCGTGTGCTGGGACTCCTCCTCGTCCGGAACGCCGTAGGCGATCGACATGCCCATGCAGCCCAGGCCGATCGCGGACACCTCGGGGCCGTGGTCGCCCAGCTTGCGGTACTTCATCGAGTCTTCCTCTCAGTGGACCGGACAGCGGTATTGGCGCGGGCGACGTGCAGCAGCCACGCGACTTCTTCGGTGTAGCCCCCGTCCGTGGCGGCGTCCTGGCCGAGCGCCGCCGGGGTGGGGACGGGTGGACGGTCGTCCCGCTTCGCGCGCAGCGCCGAGGCCGGCGAACCGGCCTGCACCATGGCGTGCAGCCTGGCGGGTCGAGCCCGCACTGCACCGCGATCAGCGTGAGCAGTCGGTTCAGGCAGTACACGAGGCACTCGCTCGCGCCGATCGCCGTGCAGTACAGGCCTCTTCGCAGCCATTGCCGGCCGGCCACCCGCCCGTAGCGCCGGCACAGCCGGATGATCTCGATCATTCCAGCGCCGAACGCGCCGACGTAGAGCAGCAGATAGGCGGCGACCAGCGGACGGTGCGCGTTCTGCAGCAGGTAGTGCGCGCTGCGCTGCTGGGTGCCCGCTCCCGCCGTCGCCCACAGGGTGAGCATGACGACCGCGCACACGGCGGCGGCCGGCAGCCGGACGAGGGCGTGCCGCCGGGCCGCCTCGGGCGGGTACACCCAGTGGACGATCGCCGCGAGGAAGGCGGCACTGGACGCGACGCCGCCCAGGAGATGGATGCCGAGCGCCCCGAGACCGGCCACTCCCAGCCGCGCGTCCACGGCCCGGGCGACGGACGGCGTGGAGAGCGTGAAGGAGATCCCCTTGCAGAAGAAGGCGATGAGCAGCGCGCGCACTGCCGGATCGTTTTGCTGATGGCGCAGGTCGCGCAGGCGGTAGAGCAGGGCGAGTGCGCAGAGGACGGCGCATGCGGGGAAGACGACGGCCTTCACGCCGGTGACGAGGCGTCCCGTCGGCCGTGGGGCGACGAGCGGCTGAGCAACTGCCCGGCAGGGGAGCCGCGTTCGGATGGAGCGAGTTCTCGATCCGGGCGATCGTCTCGGCGTCGGCGGACGGGACGCGCCACACCGACTCCACCGGAGGCCGGGTGACGCGTTCGAGGATGAGGGAGGCGACGATCTCCGCCTCCTGCTCCTCCGCGGTGGAGCAGCCGGTGCGCCCCAGCATCTCCCGCACCCGGCGCGGATCCAGATGCGGCAGCAGCTCGCGCATCGTCGCCGCGTCGAGGCCCAGGGAGTCACGGTGGTGGCACAGCATGTGCGCGAGCTCATGGGCGATGATGTGGTCCTGGTGCAGACGGCTCGTCTCGGCCTCGACGATGATGACGTCGAAGGTGTCCGTCGCCAGCCACATACCGCAGGGCGTCTGCACGCCCAGGGCAAGCGGGACGAGCTGGATCGGGCGGCCTCGGTCCGCGCTGAGCTGTTCCGTCAGCGTGGCGGTACCGCAGGCGTCGGGCAGGTCCAGGCGGGCCGGTACGGCGTCCGCGACCCGTCGCAGGTGCTTGAGGTCCTTCTTGCGGGGCTGTCGGTCAGCCCTGGAGGTTAACGCCACGGCCGAAGCCTGCTCCTTCCCCGCCCCGGGCTCTTCGTCCCGCCCGGGAAGCCACGCTCCCGCAGGAGCCGTGAACTCTGCGACATTCTCTTCCCTTTGACGCCGCCGTTCCTTGCCCGCCGACAGGCCGATGCTATCCGTCCCCGGCTGCTGTCGCCGAAGTCTGCCCGCGCCCTGCACCGGGGTACGGCGCCCCCTCTCGCCGAGGAGACTGCGTGTGCGGGCGGGCCGCTTCCCGACGATCGGGGCCGTCCGCCGAACAGGCAGGACCGGAGGGCCGGGCCGCCCTGCGCTTCCGGACGGATATGGTCCGACCACAGGGCGTGTGTGACATAGTTTTCGCGTGGACGTATGAGGCCGAGCCAGGGAGTGGTGGATGTCTGCCGAGTGGCAACCGGTGCGGCAGTCGCGCACGCATGAGCTGGTGCTCGAGCGCATCGAGGAACGGGTGCTCGCGGGCGAACTCAAGGCCGGGGACCGCTTGCCTCCCGAGCGTGAGCTGGCACCGGTGCTCGGGGTCAGCCGGTCCGCGCTGCGCGAGGCACTGCGGGTACTGGAGACGATCGGGGTGCTGGTGTCCCAGCCCGGCCGGGGGCCGGATGCCGGGGCGCGGGTCGTGCGGAACCCGGATGATGCGCTGGGCCGGCTGCTGCGCCTGCACTTCGCCCTGGGCAGCTACAGCCTGGGGGATGTGCTGGAGGCCCGGGTGGTGCTGGAGCGCTCCAGCTTCGCGACCGCGGCGGCCCATGCGTCGGCGGAAGACCTCGACGAGGCGGAGGCGCTCCTCGTCCGCATGCAGGAGCCGGACGTGGGGGTGACCGACTTCAACGATCTGGACACCCGGTTCCATGTCGCCATGGCCCGCGGCTCCGGAAACCAGCTCATCTCCACCCTGACCTCGGCCGTGCGCGAGTCGGTGCGGCCGCTGATCCTGCAGGCGCTGGAGGCGGCCGAGGACTGGCCGGCCACGACCGCCGCGCTGAACAAGGAGCACACCGAGCTGCTGCGCCTGGTACGTGCGGGCAAGGGCGCCGAGGCCGCCGACCTGGTCGAGAAGCACATCCGCGGCTTCCACGGCACGCTGGTCGACGAGAACGCGCCGGACGACCGGTCCGAGGACGCGGACCGGTAGGACCGTCCGGCCGGCGGGCAACTCGCCGGTGCGGCGCGGGCGCCCCGTTTCCGGCCGCGCCCGCCCACCCCCACTACGGCAGCATCCAGGACAGCACCGGCAGGGACTGCAGGCAGACCAGGACGCACAGGACCGCCAGCATCACGATGCTGTAGCCGACGACCTTGCGCAGCAGGATCCGTTCGGTGCCGGGCTGCTCCACCGCGGTCGCCGCGATGGTCAGGTTCTGCGGGCTGATGAGCTTGCCGACGACGCCGCCCGTGGTGTTGGCCGCGACCAGCAGGGTCGGATCGATGCCCGCGGCCTTTCCAGCGGTCTGCTGGAGGGTGGCGAACAACGCGTTCGACGAGGTGTCCGACCCGGTGACGGCGGTGCCGAGCCAGCCGAGGACCGGGGAGAGCAGGGCGAAGAGTCCGCCGGCGGCGGCGAGCCAGGTCCCGATGGCGAGGGTCTGTCCCGACTGGTTCATGACGTAGCCGAGCGACAGCACGGTGGCGACCGTGGCGATGGCGAGCCGCATGTTCTTCACGGTGCGTCCCGCGCAGGACAGGCCCCGGCGCACGGTCATCGGGAAGCGGTCGACGTCCTTCGCCCGGCTGTAGATCAGCATCACGAGGAGACCGGAGAGGATGAGCAGGGTGCCGGGGTTTCCCAGCACCTCCAGCTTGTAGACCGCACTGCCCGCCGGGGAGCCGTCGGGGGCGAGGAGATGTCCGTACAGGCCGGGCCAGTTGAGCTGCAGATCGGCGGCGCCGAGCAGCTCGGGCACATGGACGCCGCCGACGTCGAGCTTGGCGAGGGCGAAGACCGCGATCACCAGGGCGTACGGCAGGACGGCCAGGGCGACGCGGCGGCCGGTCAGCGGTTCGGCCTCGACGCGGGAGCGCTGGTCGTCCGGGGTGGTGGGGGCCCAGACGAGCAGCATGAGGACGGCGGCGGCGAAGCCGGCGAGCGCGGCGACGACATCGGTCAGCTCGTAGGCGAAGTGGGCCGAGCACCAGAACTGGGCGAGGGCGAAGACGCCTCCGGTGACCAGGGCGATGGGCCACAGTTGCCGCAGGCCGCGTCGCCCGTCGACGAGGAAGAGCAGCAGCTGCGGGACGAAGAGGGCGAGCAGCGGGCTCTGGCGGCCGATGACGCCGGCGATGTCCTCGGCCGGGATGCCGGTGAGGTTGCCCGCGGTGGTGATGGGGATGGCCATGGCCCCGAAGGCGACCGGTGCGGTGTTGGCGATCAGGACGGTCACGGCCGACTTGAGCGGGGGCAGTCCGAGCGCCATCAGCATGGCGGCGGTGATCGCGACGGGTGCGCCGAATCCGGCGAGGGCCTCCAGGAGTCCGCCGAAGCAGAAGGCGATGAGCATGGCCTGGATGCGCAGGTCTCCGCGCCCGACGGCGTTGAAGGAGCGGCGCAGGTCCTCGAAGCGGTTGCTGACCACGGTGAGCTCGTAGAACCAGAGGGCGGACACCACGATCAGCATGACCGGGAAGAGGCCGAAGGCCAGGCCCTGGGTGGCGGACAGCGCGCCGAGCCGTAGGGGCATGCCATAGCCGAGGACCGCCACCAGGAGTGCGGCCAGCAGGGCGCCGAGCGCCGACTGGAGCGCGGGCCGCCGGGCCGCCATCAGCAGCAGGAAGAAGGTCGCGAGGGGCACCAGGCCCAGGAGCGCGGTGGCGGTGAGGCTGCCTCCGACGGCGGTCACGTCGGGTGTGTAGAGGGCCAGGACGGCCGGTGGTGTGGTGGCCACGGATGCTCCTCCTCGGGTTGGGTGCACCGCCCGGCCCGCCGGTGGGCCCTCGACCGGGCCGCGGCGCCGCCTGGCCGGCGGGACGGCACTCAGTAGCCCATTGAAGATGTCGCATGTCAATAAGGTCGGACCAAACTTTTCACCCTTCCTCGACCGGTCGGTCGCTAGTATGGTCAGACCATTGAACGGAGGAGGCCCTATGCGCATCGGACTCTTCGCCACCTGTCTGGGAGACACCCTCTTCCCCGAGGCGGTGAAATCCACCGCGGTACTGCTGGCCCGCCTGGGACACGACGTGGTGTTTCCGCCGGAGCAGACCTGCTGCGGTCAGATGCATGTCAACACCGGTTACCAGCGCGAGCCGGTCCCGCTGGTGCGGAACTTCGCCGAGCAGTTCGGCGACCCGTCGATCGAAGCGGTGGTGATGCCGTCGGGCTCCTGCGCCGGCTCGGTCCGCCACCAGCACGAGATCGTCGCCGAGCGGTACGGGGACGCGGCGCTGCGCACCGGGGTCGCCGCCGTGAAGGCCAAGACGTACGAGCTGTCGGAGTTCCTCGTCGACGTGCTCGACGCGGCGGATGTCGGCGCGTACTTCCCGCACCGGGTGACCTACCACCCCACCTGCCACTCGTTGCGGATGCTGCGGGTCGGCGAGAAGCCGCTGCGGCTGCTGCGCGCCGTCGACGGCATCGACCTGGTGGAACTTCCCGAGGCCGACGCGTGCTGCGGCTTCGGCGGCACCTTCGCGGTCAAGAACGCCGCGACCTCCTCCGCGATGCTGCGGGACAAGATGGACCACATCACCGGCACCGGGGCCGACGTCTGCACGGCGGGCGACTCGTCCTGCCTGATGCACATCGGCGGCGGGCTCTCGCGCATCCGGTCCGGTACCAGGACGCTGCACCTGGCGCAGATCCTCGCCGCCACCCGCACCTCGCCCCACGTCCTGACGGAGGCCGCCCGATGAGCAGCCCGACCGGCCCCTCGACGCGCAACACCTTCCTCGGGATGCCCGCCGTCCCGCCGCGCTCCCCCTATGGGACGGGCCATCTGCGCGGCGAGCGGGCGTTCCCCGAGGCCGCCCAGGACGAGCTGGGCAACGAGCAGTTGCGCCGCAACCTGGGCAGGGCCACCCACTCCATCCGCGCCAAGCGCCTCGCCCTCACCGGCGAACTGCCCGACTGGGAGCAGCTCCGCGACGCCGGTTCGGCGATCAAGACCGACACCATGAACCGGCTTCCCGAGCTGCTGGAGCAGTTGGAGCAGAAGGTCACCGAACACGGCGGCACCGTCCACTGGGCGCGCGACGGCGTGGAGGCCAACGAGATCGTCGCCCGGCTCGTCAAGAACACCGGCAGCGACGAGGTCATCAAGGTCAAGTCGATGGCCACGCAGGAGACCGGCCTCAACGAACACCTGGCGAGCGAGGGCATCACCGCGCACGAGACCGACCTCGCCGAGCTGATCGTGCAGCTCGCCGACGACCGGCCGTCGCACATCCTGGTCCCCGCGATCCACCGCAACCGTGACGAGATCCGGGAGATCTTCCTCAAGGAGATCCCCGGGATCGACCCCGGCCTGGACACCGTCCCCGCCCATCTGGCGGCCGCGGCGCGCGCGTATCTGCGCGAGAAGTTCATGACGACCCGCGTGGCCGTCTCCGGGGCCAACTTCGGAATCGCCGAGACCGGCACTCTGTCGGTGGTCGAGTCCGAGGGCAATGGCCGGATGTGCCTGACCCTGCCGGAGACGCTGATCACCGTCATGGGCATCGAGAAGGTGCTGCCGCGCTTCCAGGACCTGGAAGTCTTCCTGCAGTTGCTGCCGCGCTCCTCGACCGGTGAGCGGATGAACCCCTACACCTCGATGTGGACGGGCGTGACGCCGGGCGACGGCCCGCAGGATTTCCATCTCGTCCTGCTCGACAACGGGCGTACGGCGGCGCTCGCGGACCGGATCGGGCGCGAGGCGCTCCACTGCATCCGCTGCTCGGCCTGCCTCAATGTCTGCCCCGTGTACGAGCGGACCGGCGGCCACGCCTACGGGTCGACGTACCCCGGTCCGATCGGCGCGGTGCTCACCCCGCAGCTCGCCGGGATGCACGGCGCCGGGGACGACCCCAACAGCTCGCTGCCGTACGCCTCCAGCCTCTGCGGGGCCTGCTTCGACGCCTGTCCGGTGAAGATCGACATTCCGTCGCTGCTGGTCGAACTGCGGCACCAGCACACCGAGGAGTCCGGCTCCACCGCGGAGGGGCTGGCGATGAAGGCCGCGGCCGCGGTCATGAAGCGGCCGAAGCTGTTCACGGCCGCGCAGAAGGCGGCGGGGCTCGGGCGCGTACTGGCGGGGCGGGACGGCACGCTCTCGCGTCTGCCGGCGCCGTTCGACGGCTGGAGCGACAGCCGGGACACCCCCGCCCCGCCCAAGCAGTCCTTCCGCTCCTGGCTCGCGTCCCCCGAGGGCGCGGCCACGATGCGGGCCGCGGCGGCGGAAGGCGCCCCGCACACCGACGACGCACCGGAGGCACCGTGACCGCGACCGCACGTGAGACGGTGCTCCGGCGCGTCCGGGACGCCCTGACCCTCTCCTCCCACCCGCCCGAGGTGGAGATCCCCCGCGCCTATCGCACCGGGCGCACCCTCCCCGACGAGGAGCGGCTCGCCCTCTTCGTCGACCGGCTGCTCGACTACAAGGGGCGGGTGCACCGCTGTACGGCCGACGGCACCGCGGCGGTGCTCGCCGAGGTGCTCCATGGGCACCGGGCGCGAAGGGTCGGGGTGCCCGCGGGACTGGATCCGGCCTGGTTGGCCGCCTTCGACGGGGAGGTGGTGACGGACTCCCCGGACATCCCGGCGCCCCGGCTCGACGCCCTGGACGGTGTGGTGACGGCCTCCGCCGTCAGCTGCGCGGAGACCGGCACGGTCTTCCTGGACGGCGCCGCGGCGGACCAGGGGCGGCGGGCGCTGACGCTCGTCCCCGACCTGCATGTATGCGTCGTCGACCTGTCGTCGGTCGAGGCCGGTGTGCCGGAGGCGTTGGCGCGGCTCCGGCCGACGAGCCCGCTCACCCTGATCAGCGGCCCCTCGGCCACCTCGGACATCGAGCTCGAACGGGTGGAGGGGGTCCATGGCCCGCGCACGCTGGAAGTGGTGATCCGCACCGACGTGTGAGGACCGCGCCGTAAGCCGGGGTTGGCCTCGTGACCTGGTCTGACGCAGGTCACGAGGCCAGCCCCGGCCTCGTCCACGCCCAATTCGGGCGATCCCCCGCGTCGCCCGAATCAGGCAGCTTGACCGGTTTTCCACCTACGGGCGGATATCCGGAGTCGTACAGAGTAGATTGGCCGTGAGCCAGTCAACGCAGGAGTTACAGGATGTCCCCCCGCAGCGCATCGGTCAATGAAGAATTGCGGCGGCGGTCCCGCGAGCGGCTGCTGCAGGCGACGGTCGAGCTGGTGGGAGAGCGCGGCTTCGAGGCGACGACGCTGGCGGACATCGCCCATCGGGCGGGGACGGCGCGGGGGCTGGTCTCGTACTACTTCCCCGGCAAACGCCGGCTGCTCCAGTCCGCCGTGCACCGCCTGATGCATCGCACGCTGCAGGAGGCGCTGGAGCGCGAACCGCGGCCGGAGGGGCCGGACGCGGGGCGGGAACTGCTCGCGCGGGCCATCGACGCGATCCTGGGGCTGGCGCATGAGCGCCCGTTGCTGATGCGGACGCATATGGCGGGGATGCTGACGGCCGACGGGTTCATCCAGTGCCCCGAGCAGCAACGGCTGGCCCAGTTGCTGCGGGAGACGGTCGTGGCGTACGGCTCCCCCGACCCCGATGCCGACTATCCGCTGTTGCGGGCCCTGCTGATGGGCGCGGTGGTGGCGATGCTGCTGCCGGGAGCGCCGATGCCGCGCGGGCGACTGCGCGCCGAGCTGTTCCAACGGTACGGGCTGGACTGGGCGTCGGGGGTCCCGCCGGACGAGGAGCCGCCCGGCGGGAGCGCCGAAGCGCGGGACGGCACAGGGGCGGACGGTCAGCGGTAGTCGGGCTGGGTCTGGACGTTGAGTTCCCGCATCCGTACCGACGCGGCGCTGTCCGTGCGCCGGTCGTCGATCCGCAGGACGTCGAAGCCCTTGGCGATGTCGTTGGAGTAGATGTGGCCGTTGTAGTAGTACGCGGACCACGCGCCGCCGGTGATCAGTGAGTCCGTGGAGAGCGGGCCGCGTTCGAAGTAGCCGATCTCCTTCGGGTGCGCGGAGTCGGTGAAGTCCCAGACCGAGACGCCGCCCTGGTACCACGCCTGGACCATGATGTCGCGATTCCTGGCCGGGATCAGCGAACCGTTGTGGGCGACGCAGTTCTCGGTGTCGGCCTGGTGCCGCGGGATCTTGTAGTAGCTCTTGAAGACCAGCTTGCGGTGGGTGCCCTTGCTGACGATGTCGTAGATCCCGTCGGCACCGCGGTTCGGTCCGGTGCTCTCGTTGCAGGTGGCCGCTCCGCCGCCGCCCAGCTCGTCGGTGAACACGACCTTGTTCCCCCGCTCGTTGAAGGTCGCGGAGTGCCAGAAGGCGAAGTTGACGTTGTCCTCGACCCGGTCGATGACCTTGGGCGCGGCCGGGTTCGCGACGTCCAGCAGGATGCCGTCGCCCATGCAGGCGCCCGCGGCCAGCTTCAGCGTCGGGAAGGTGGTGATGTCGTGGCAGCCGGTGGTCTGCGAGACGCCCGGGTTGGTGCTGCCGCCGGGGTTGCCGCCGTCCGGGAACAGGACGGGGAAGTCGACGACGGCGGCCTTTTCGGGCGCGGAGCGCGGCACCTTGATGACGGAGATGCCGTCGTGCGGCGGCCGGCAGTCGGGGAAGGCCTCGCTGGGCGAGTAGGACGAGACGTACACGTAGACGTTGCGGCGCTCGGGAAGCAGCGTATGGGTGTGGGAACCGCAGGCGGTCTCGACGGCGGCGACGTACTTGGGGTTCTTCTTGTCGCTGATGTCGAAGATCTTCATGCCCTCCCACGAGGATTTCTCCGTCGCGGGCTGGGCGGTGCTGTGGCAGGAGTCGTCGCTGCGCGAGGAGTCCGTGGACAGGAAGAGCAGGTTCCCCGAGACCGAGACGTCGTTCTGCGAGCCGGGGCAGAGCACCTGGCTCACGGTCCTGGGCGCCGCGGGCCGGGAGATGTCGTAGATCACGAAGCCGTCGTAGTTGCCGGCGAAGGCGTACTTCCCCTGGAAGGCCAGGTCGGAATTGGTGCCCTGGAGCGCCTGCTTGGGGAGGGTGGCCAGCGGGCGGACGTTGGCGCTGTGGACCACCTCGTCCACGCCGGGTATCTCGCCGTTCCTGATCGCGGCGCGGGTGTCCGCCTCCTGGCCGCGGCTCATCTCCCGGGCCGCGGAGGGGTGGTCGCCGGGGTCGGGGGTGGCGGCCGCCGGCCCGGCCACGAGCAGGGAAGCGGCGAGCCCGAGGGCCGCGGCCACCGCTTTGAGGGGTCTGCGCCGCACGCGGGGTCTGTGCAACGACGTCACAAGGACCTCCTGGAGTCCGTTCCGAGGTGAACGGGTTTGGCCCCGGTAGTATCGCGCTGTTCATGTACATATCAATAGAAGAAAATGCGCAGGCAATGGCCGAGCGGGGCAGGTAACGACCGGGCACGCCCCGACGGATGGTCCGACGGACAGGAGTGCGCACCGTGAAGCGTCCCAGGAGAGCGAGCGTCCTCGTCGCAGCCGCCGGCTGGCTGGTCATCTCCCTTGCCCTGAACGGCTGTTCATCCGGGGACGACGCCGAGGCGGACCGGGCCGGCGGAGCGAAAGTGGTGGCACCGGGCAAGCCGGGCGAGCAGGCGAGGACCCTCACCGCCGACGAGGCCAGGAAGGCGCGCGGCGACGACTCCCCCAACTCCGCCGACTTCGCCTACATCCAGATGATGATCCCGCACCACCGCCAGGCGTTGGTGATGACGGCCCTGGCGAAGCGGTACGCCCATGACGAGCGGGTCGGACGGCTGGCCGAGCGGATCGCCGCTGGCCAGAGGCCTGAAATCGGCGCCATGGAAGGCTGGTTGACCGGCTTCGGCGGGCCGCGCACGGCGGGCGGGCACCATCATCACGGGGAGATGCCCGGGATGGCGACCGGCGCCCAGCTCGCCCAACTGCGGGCGGCGCGTGGCGAGAAGTTCGACGCGCTCTTCCTGAAGTTGATGATCGCGCACCATCAGGGCGCGGTGTCGATGGCCACGGAGCTGCTCTCCGGGGGCAGGAACACCCTGGCGGAGGAGATGGCCAACGAGGTCATCGCGCAGCAGAGCGCGGAGATCGGACGGATGCGGCGGATGCA
This sequence comes from Streptomyces caniferus, assembly GCF_009811555.1. Taxonomy (GTDB): domain Bacteria; phylum Actinomycetota; class Actinomycetes; order Streptomycetales; family Streptomycetaceae; genus Streptomyces; species Streptomyces caniferus. The sequence goes on from NZ_BLIN01000003.1 coordinate 869,084, forward strand.
GCGGGCGTAGCGGATGCGGGCGGGGCAGGTGGACGCGCGGGGCAGGTGCCCCGGCGTTCGGCCGTCAGCGCTTGTTGTGGCGCGGCGTCAGGAGGCCTTCGTCCCGGGCGCCGGCGATCAGGCGGAGCGATCTTCGGCGGTTACGGCCGGTGGCGAGCATGACGGCCTGCACCGGATCGCGCCCCTCCTGCTGGGCCTGACGGTATGCGTCCGCGGCGACCCTCCGGCGCTCACCGGCCCGCGACCGGGCGAGGACGGCGGAACGGACACGCGCGGGCGGCGGAGCGGAGGCGGACGGTCCGGGCGGTCCGGACGGTCCGGGTGGCGTCGATGCGTCGGACCGGGTCGGCGTCTCGGAACCGGTCGGCGCCTGGGACGGTGTCGGCGTCTCCGCCGGCGCCGACGTCGCGGAGGGCGTCGACTCCTCGGACGACGCCGATGATTCGGGCGGCACCGGCGATGCGGAGACGGGGGCGGCCGGGGACGACGCGACGATGGCGGGCGGCGCGGACAGGAGGGGTGCGGCGAGCGAAGCGGAGGGCGCCTCGGGTGCCGGTTCGCCGGCCGGATCGGCGGACGGCTCGACGGCCGGATCAGGGGTCGGCCGCAAGGACGGTTCAGCGGTCGGTTCGGAGGTCGGTTCGGAGGCCGGCTCGGCAGCGCGTCCGGCGGACGCCCCGGCGGTCGGACCGGCGGCTGGATCGGCCGGCCCCTCTGCGGACGGCCCGGCGAGGTGGCCGGTGCCGGCACCCGGGTTCGCCTCCTGGAGCACACCGTCGCCTCGGACGCTGCCGGTCGCGTCCATGGGCCGCACCGACGCCGCCGGTCCGGTCCGCGGCCGGTCGTCCCGTTCCGCCGAGGCGGTCGCCGGGCCCGGCTGCCGGGGTGCGGGCCGGGCCCTCCGCGGGCGCCCGGTGGCCGCCCGGAAGGCGTCGTCCAGCGGGCCCTCGATCCAGCGGGCCAGGTCGGTCAGGCCGGCGAGCGTCAGCGGCGGGTCGGCCCGTACGTCCTCGACGGTGATGTGGTCGTCGGAGACCGTCACGAGGACATCGACCCGGGCGCCGTCGGCGAAGGTCAGCCGGGCGCTGCACCAGGGGCCCAGCGGATCGAGCCGGGGCAGCGGGCATCCGGGGCCGTGGCGTCCGGCGGGATCGTCCGGGGCTGCGGGGTCGGGGGCGGGCGCGGCCGAGCCGTGCGCCCGCAGCTCCCACGTGGGCCACTCCAATGGCGCGCCCTGGGCTTCATATCGGTGATTAACGGTATAAAAGTCACTTTCCGACACATTGAAAACCTAGCCCCCCGCTCACCCGGCCCAGTAGCGCGGCACGCTCATCCCACCGGGAGCAACCCCGATAGCGCATCTCCCGTCGCGCGCCTGCCGGTGCGATCCTGGGGGTATCCCGCGGAAGGGGCCACTCGTGCTTCGTGTCGCAGTGATCGGTTCAGGACCCAGCGGCGTCTACACCGCCCAGTCCCTGATCGAGCAGCAGACCGTCCCGGACATCGAGGTGTACGTCCTGGACCGGCTGCCCTGCCCGTACGGTCTGGTGCGCTACGGCGTCGCCCCGGACCACGAGAAGATCAAATCGCTGCAGAACAACCTGCGGACGGTGTTGGAGCACCCCAGGGTGCGCTTCCTGGGCAATGTCGAGGTGGGGGCGCCGGGGCTGGGCGTCGAGGAACTGCGGGAGATCTTCGATGCGGTGGTGTTCTGCGTGGGCGCCGCCACCGACCGGCATCTGGGCATCCCCGGCGAGGAGCTGCCCGGCAGTCATCCGGCGACCGAGTTCGTCGCCTGGTACAGCGCCCATCCCGATGCGGCCGCGGTCCGTTTCACCCTCGCGGCACGGTCCGCCCTCGTGATCGGGGTGGGGAACGTGGCGGTGGACGTGGCGCGGATGCTCTCCCGCGGTGCCGCCGAGCTCGCCGCCACCGATATGCCGCAGGGTCCGCTCGGCGCACTCGCGGACAGCCGCGTCGAGGATGTCTGGATGGTCGGCAGACGCGGCCCCTCCCAGGCCAAGTTCACCACCAAGGAGCTGCGGGAGCTGGGCTCCCTGCCGGATACGGACCTCTGCGTCCGGCCCGAGGAGCTGGCGCTGGATCCGGCGTACCGGGATCCGGGCGAGCTGCCCGCGGTGGGGCGGCGCAATGTCGAGGTGCTGCGCGGCTGGGCGGAGCGGGCGACGGAACGGGCGGCGTCAGGCCCGGAGGCGGGGGCCGCCGGCCCTCGGCGCCGTATTCATCTGCGGTTCTTCCTGCGGCCGGTCGAGGTGCTCGGGGATGCCTCCGGGGTACGCGGGGTCCGGTTCGAGCGGACGGCTCCGGACGGGCACGGCGGGGTGACGGGCACCGGTGAATTCGAGGACATCGAGGGGCAGTTGGTGCTGCGTTCGGTGGGCTACCGGGGGACGCCGCAGCCGGGCCTGCCGTTCGACGAGAGGACCGGGACGGTGCCGCACCGGGCGGGGCGGGTGCTGCGGGACGGCGCGCCGCTGCCCGGTGTGTACGTGGCGGGCTGGATCAAGCGGGGCCCCACGGGGGTGATCGGCACCAACCGGCCGTGCGCCAAGGAGACGGCGCAGTCACTGCTGGCCGACGCCCCCGCTCTCGCGGAGCGCGGCGCGGGCGAGGATCCGGTGGTCGCGCTGACCCGGGCGGGGCAGCGGCCGGTCCCGTGGCCTGGGTGGCTGGCCATCGAGGCCGCCGAGGCGGAGTGGGGCCGCGGACTGGGGCGCGGCACCGTCAAACTGCCGGACTGGGCGGGGTTGTTGGCGGCGGCGGGGTCGGCGGACCCGACCCGCTGAATCCACTGGCGGGCCGGTGCGCCAGGTTCCGGTCCGCCGATCACTGGTCCGCCGGCCCACCGGGCTGCTGCCGGCCCACCGGCCTGTCGGCCCACCGCCCCGGAGCCGCCCCGGCACCCCCGGGGGCGCCGACCCTCCCGGCCGCCCCGGCACCCCGCTACTCCTCCCTGAGGCGGCCCGCCTGCAGGTCCGCCGCCCGGAGCACGCCGTCGATCAGGCCGGGGAAGAGCGCCTCCAGATCGTCCCGCCGCAGCCCGTTCATCTTGGCCGTGCCGCGGTAGAGCTGCTGGACCGTTCCGAACCGCCTCTGGATCATCAGGTGACCCAAATTGCCTCTGGCCTGCGTTTTCTACAGGCGGGCCATATCGTCACCTCATGGACTTCAACATCACGGCGGAAGAGGAAGCGCTCCTGATCCGCGTCGCCGCGCAGCTCCGCGCCGGCCACTCTCCCACTGACGACAGCCTGGCAGACGAGCTGGGCGACGAGGTCCGTCCGCGGCTCCAGGCGCTCCTGCACAAGGGCTGGCTCATCGTCGACGCAGATCGCTCCCTGACACTCTCCAGGGTCGCTCAGGCGGCTCTCTCCAGCCGACGAGACGTCGGGGGCGCGGAGGCATGAGAAAGCCCCGTCCGCGGGTGCACGGACGGGGCTTCGGGGTGCGGCGTTACTCGGCCTTGCGGAGCTCAGGGTCGGGGATGATGAACCCTCGAACAGGGGCTGTCCCCTCCTGCTCCTCTTCCTGAGCCTCCCGGTAGGCAGCCACCAGAGCGGCGTACCGGCTATTGATCAACTCAGCCATGGGGCCTCCTGTCGACGCTCCGAGTGTGGCAGACGCCGGCTACGGCTTGTCCCGGCACGGCGGACGCGGGTCGGCATGGGCTTGATGGGGCCAGCGTCCGACGGGGAGTGCTGGCACTTCGCCGTGACGCTGATCAACTCGTCGTCGGATGGGGCGCGCCACAGTTCCTCGTCGACGTCGTATCCGCGGGCACGGATGACGTCCTGTGTGCGCTCCAGGATCGTCGGGTCGTAGTTATCCGGGGCGTACCCGGGGTAGTGGTGTACGAACTCCCCGAGCGACGCGCACAGCTCCTCGTACACCTTCGTGTGGAGGATGAGCGCGTGCCACCCTTCGTCGACGACGCGCGACGGAGCGAGCGGGGCGTCAGGCGTGGTCGCGCAGGCGACTACGAACTTAAGCCCCTCATCCGCGATGCGCTGTGGATCACGCCTTCCGCCCCTTCCGCTTGGGCGGGTGCGGGTGCTTCGCGATCTCGTTGCTTGCAGTAGCGGCGTCAGCGAGCCTGTTCTGCTCGCGCGCTACCTGGCGCTGACGGGCCAGTGCGCCGCAGACATCGCAGCCGGCAGCCGGTTCCGCATCCAGATCCCCCAACGGGTCCGGCAGGTGTACCGGCGGTGTCAGTGTTCTCTACCGTTCGGTCATGCTCCGAATATCGGGTGGCACACGGGACGTTGGTACACCCATAGCCGGGACGGAGTGCCCACTTCAGCACTATCGTCCGAAGAGGGCCAAACGTCCCAAGGGAGAGACTTGAATACTGCACTCAAGGACGCTATGGAGCGGCCGGTGTCCGACCGCATCAGCCAGCACTTAAAGTTGGGGTGGATCACAAGACCGTTTCGAGGTGGCTGACCTACCCCGAGCGCGCCCCGCGGGAAGGGACACGGGCGAGCGTCGGCCAGGCGTGAGGAGTGGACCCCGTGACCCCGTGGCCGAAGTCGGTCCAGTCCCGCGTGAAAACCGGTCATGACCGGGAGATCGTCGCGGCGTACCCGTTCCGCAGCTCCGCACCTACCTCCCTCTGGGCTTCCCTCATTGACGGAGCATCCCAGGACCTCACGTTTGCCGGATATACGAACTACTTCCTGTGGCAGCAGCATCCGCGGCTCGGGACGCGCCTTGCAGTAAAGGCCGACCACGGGGCCCGCGTCCGCTTCCTCGTAGGCGACCCCGAGTCGGAGGTGACGACGAAGCGGGAAGAGGTGGAGGGCGTACCGCTGACCGTCAGTACGCGCATCAAGATCACACTCGATGCGCTGGCGAAGATGGGCCGGCACGATGGTGTCGAGGCCCGCTTCAGCGATCAACACATCGCACTGTCCGTCTTTCTGTTCGATGACCAGATGCTCGTTACACCGCATATCGCATCGCTGCTGGGCGACGAGTCCCCCATGCTCCACCTCCGCCGACCGGAGGACGATGGGCTGTACGACCGGTTCGCGTCCCACGTTGCGGCACTGTGGGAGGAAGGCCGGCCAGCGGAGCTGTAGCCGGAACGCACTACTCCTCCCCGAGGCGGCCGGCCTGCAGATCGGCCGCCCGGAGCACGCCGTCGACGAGGCCGGGGAAGAGCGCCTCCAGGTCGGCCCGGCGCAGCCCGTTCATCTTGGCCGTGCCGCGGTAGAGCTGCTGGATGACGCCGTATTCGCGCAGCACCCTGAAGTGGTGGGTGCAGGTCGACTTGCTGACCGGGAGTTCGATGTCCGCGCAGTTCAGCTCGCCCTCGGCGGCCGCCAGGGCGCAGACGATCCGCAGACGCACCGGGTCGGCGAGCGCATGCAGCACCTCGGCCAGCCGGATGTCCTCACGGGCCGGGTGCTCCAGCGACCGGGAACCCGAAGGGGCCCGCGTGGGGGTCGTATCGGTCGGCATCACGACTCCTGACTCGTCCTGCGGGGCTCGGTGTGGCCTGGCGCGCCGCCCGCCCGCTCATTGTACGAGAAGCATCGTAGTTTGACATCCACCGTAGTACGACACCTATCGTATGAGTGCGGGGCCGGCCGGCACCCGTTCGCCTTCACGTACAGGAGCCCACCGTGAGCGCACTCTTCGAGCCCCTCACCCTTCGCTCGCTGACCGTCCCGAACCGTCTCTGGATGGCGCCCATGTGCCAGTACTCCGCGGCTCCCGAGGGCCCTGCGGAAGGGGCGCCCGGCGACTGGCACTTCCAGCACCTGGCCGCGCGGGCGGCGGGCGGCACCGGCCTCATCCTCACGGAGGCCACCGCGGTGAGCCCCGAGGGTCGCATCAGCCCGTACGACCTCGGCCTGTGGAACGACACCCAGACCGAGGCGTTCCGGCGCATCACCGGCTTCCTCAAGGACCAGGGCACCACCCCGGGAATCCAGATCGCTCATGCGGGCCGCAAGGCGTCGACCGAGCGCACCTGGGTGAACCGTGGCGCGCCGGTCCTCCCTGGTCAGCGGCACGGCTGGGAGCCGGTCGGGCCCAGCCCGGTGCCGTTCGGCGAGGGGTTCGCGGCACCCGCGGAGCTGACCGTGGCGCAGATCGGCGAGATCGTCGCGCAGTTCCGCGCGACGGCGCGGCGGGCGCTGGCGGCCGGCTTCGAGGTGGCGGAGATCCACGGTGCGCACGGCTACCTGATCAACCAGTTCCTCTCGCCCTTCACCAACCTGCGCACCGACGAGTACGGCGGCTCGTACGAGAACCGGACGCGGTTCGCCCTGGAGGTCGTGGACGCCGTGCGGGAGGTCTGGCCCGACGAACTGCCGGTCTTCTTCCGGATCTCGGCGACCGACTGGCTCACCGAGGACGAGAGCGACGAGCGCGAGGGCTGGACGGCCGACGACACCGTGCGCTTCGCCCGCGAGCTGCGCGCGCACGGGATCGACCTGCTGGACACCTCCACGGGCGGCAACGCGCCGGACGCGAAGATCACCGCGGGTCCCGGCTACCAGGTGCCGTTCGCCGAGCGGGTCAAGAAGGAGAGCGGCCTCGCGGTGGGCGCCGTCGGCCTGATCACCGAGGCGCGGCAGGCCGAGAAGATCATCGCGGACGGGCAGGCCGACGCCGTGCTGCTCGGCCGTGAACTCCTGCGGTCCCCCAGCTTCGCGCAGCACGCGGCACGGGAACTGGGGGCGCACCTCACCGGGCCGCAGCAGTACCACCGGGCCGTCTGAGGCCCTCGGCGAGGGCGCGCGGCAGCCGTGGCAGGAGCGGGTGCCGCACCGTCCGACCTGGGGGGATACGTTCCGGGACGCCGTTGTCAGTGGGCGGGTGCAGACTTGCCCTTGTCTGAGACAACGGCGTCCCGGAGGTGTTCCGGCATGACTGACGTACTACTCGGCGTGGGCACGCGCAAAGGGCTCTTCATCGGCCGCCGACGGCACGGCGACTGGGAGGTCAGCGGTCCGCACTTCGCCGCCCAGGCGGTGTACTCCCTCGCGATCGACACCCGCCGTGCCACGCCCCGGTTGCTGGCCGGGGCCGACAGCGCCCACTGGGGCCCCTCCGTCTTCCACTCCGACGACCTGGGCGACACCTGGCACGAGCCCTCCCGTCCCGCGGTCAAGTACCCGAAGTACACCGGGACTTCGCTGGAGCGGGTGTGGCAGCTGCATCCGGCCGGCCCCGCCGCGCCCGAGGTGGTCTATGCGGGCACCGAGCCCGGCGGCCTGTTCCGTTCCGAGGACGGCGGGGAGACCTTCGAGCTGGTGCGGGCGCTGTGGGACCACCCCAGCCGGGAGAAGTGGGTGCCGGGCGGCGGCGGGCTGGCCGTCCATACGGTGATCACCGACCCGCGGGACGCGGACGCGGTCACCGTCGCCGTCTCCGCGGCGGGGGTCTTCCGCACGCGCGACGGGGGCGCCAGCTGGGCCCCGTCCAACAAGGGCGTGAAGGCGGTCTTCCTGCCGGACCAGCATCCGGAGTTCGGCCAGTGCGTCCACAAGATCGCGCAGGACCCGGTGCACCGCGACCGCCTGTATCTGCAGAACCACTGGGGCGTCTACCGCAGCGACGACGCGGGCGCGCAGTGGACGGACATCGGCGCCGGGCTGCCCTCCGACTTCGGCTTCGCCGTGGCCTCCCATCCGCGCACGGGAGATGTCGCCTACCTCTTCCCGATCACCGCCGACAGCGACCGGGTGCCGGCCGGGCGCCGCTGCCGCGTCTACCGCACGGCCGACGCCGGCGGGAGCTGGCAGCCGCTGAGCGACGGACTGCCGGACGAGGACCACTACGGCACGGTGCTCAGAGACGCGCTCTCCGTCGACGACGCCGATCCCGCCGGGGTGTACTTCGGCAACCGCAACGGCGAGGTGTACGCCAGCGCGGACGACGGCGACAGCTGGCAACAGCTCGCCTCCCATCTGCCGGATGTGCTGTGCGTGCGAGCGGCCGCGGTGGCGTGAGGGACGCCGTGGGGCGGACACCCCGCAGGGGCCGGGACGTTGGCCTGCCGTCCGGACAGCAGGCCGGAGGAGGCCGGGGCTCGGGCCATCGGTTGAAGAGGAGCGGGTCCGGGCCAGTAGGGTGATCCCGTGGCTGCACGACCTCTCCAAGACATTGTCGAACCGGGCTGGGCCAAGGCACTTGAGCCCGTCGCCGGACGGATCGCCGCGATGGGCGACTTCCTGCGGGCCGAGATCGCCGCGGGGCGTAGCTATCTGCCGGCGGGCAGCAATGTGCTGCGCGCCTTCCAACAGCCCTTCGACGAGGTGCGGGTGCTCATCGTCGGACAGGACCCCTACCCCACACCGGGGCATGCGGTCGGGCTGAGTTTCTCCGTGGCACCGGAGGTGCGTCCGCTGCCCGGGAGCCTGGAGAACATCTTCCGTGAGCTGCACTCCGACCTCGGGCTGCCCCGCCCGTCCAACGGCGATCTGACCCCGTGGACGCGGCAGGGCGTACTGCTGCTGAACAGAGCGCTGACCACCGCGCCCCGCAAGCCCGCCGCGCACCGCGGCAAGGGCTGGGAGGAAGTCACCGAGCAGGCCATCCGCGCACTGGTGGCGCGCGAGCGCCCGCTGGTGTCGGTGCTGTGGGGGCGCGATGCGCGCAATCTGCGGCCGCTGCTCGGCGATCTGCCGGCCGTCGAGTCCGCGCACCCCTCCCCCATGTCCGCCGACCGGGGCTTCTTCGGCTCGCGGCCCTTCAGCCGGGTGAACGACCTTCTGGCGCGGCAGGGCGCCCAGCCCGTCGACTGGAGGCTGCCCTGACGTCGGGCGATAGTGTGCCTGGCATGACGAATGCGAACATCCCTGCGGGCTGGTATGCCGATCCGCAGGGCACCCCCCACCAACTTCGCTGGTGGGACGGGTCCCGGTGGACGGAGCACACGCACCCGGGACAACAGCCCGCGGCGCCGGACCAGGGCCGGGCGCCGCAGTCGGCCCCTCAGCAGGCCGCACCGCAACCGGCTCCCCAGCAGCAGGCCGGTCAGCACGCCCCGCAGCAGCAGACTCTGCAGAAGTCCGCGCCGCAGCAGCAGATGCCCCAGCAGTCCGCACCACCGCAGCAGGCGCCGGGCCAGGCCCCGTATCCGGGCCAGCAGCAGGGCGGCGCACCGTACGGTCAGCAGGGTTACGGCTACCCCCAGCAGGCGCCCGGCCAGCAAGCAGCCGGTCAGCCGATGCAGCAGCCGTACGGACAGCAGCAGTACGGGCAGCAGCCGATGCCGCATCCGGGCGCCGTGCAGCAACAAGTGCAGCAGCAGGCCGGGGTGGCGGCCGGCGGACCGGGCGGCGGCAGTCTGTTCACCGAGCCGGTGCTGGTGGTCAACCAGAAGGCCAAGCTGATCGAGGTCACCAACGAGTACGGCGTCTTCGACCAGCACGGCAACACGATCGGCGCGGTCGTCCAGGTCGGCCAGAGCACGGCCAAGAAGGTGCTCCGCGTCGTCTCCAGCCTCGATCAGTACATGACCCACAAGCTGGAGATCCGGGACGCCTACGGCCAGCCGCAGCTGATCCTGACCCGGCCCGCGAAGATCATCAAGTCCAAGGTGATCGTGCAGCGGCCGGACGGCTCCCCGGTCGGCGAGATCGTGCAGCAGAACGCCATCGGGAAGATCAATTTCGCGATGATGGTCAACGGCCAGCGGATCGGCGCCATCAAGGCCGAGAACTGGCGCGCCTGGAACTTCGCCATCGTGGACCACGCCGACACCGAGGTCGCCCGGATCACCAAGACCTGGGAGGGCCTCGCCAAGACGATGTTCACGTCGGCGGACAACTACGTCCTGCAGATCCACCATCAGCTGCCCGACCCGCTGCTGAGCCTGGTCGTCGCCACGGCCCTGACCGTCGACACCGCCCTCAAGCAGGACGCCCGCGGCCTTGGGTGAACCCGCGGGCCGCACCCCGGGCGCCCTCGGGTCCGGTCCCTTTCCCGGCGTCCTCGCGATCGACTCGGGCGGATCGGGGCTGCGGATCGCCGTCGCGCGCGCCGACGCCCCCGGGGCCCGGCCGCCGGCCGCGCGCGCCTGGGACGAGCCGGTGCGCACCGGTCCCGCAGGGATCGACGCGGAGGATCTGCTGTCCCGACTCCTGCCCGCCGCCGAGGAGTTGGGGCGCGAAGCGGGAGTGCACGGCTTCGCCGCGGTGTGCGTGGGCGCGGCCGGGATGGCCACCCTGGGCGAGGACCTGCGGGCCCGGCTGCCGGGCGCCCTGGCCACCGCGTTCGGGCCGCACCGCCTCGCCCTCGCCGCGGACGCCGTGACCGCGTACGCCGGGGCACTGGGCCAGCGGCCCGGTGCCGTGGTCGCCGCGGGCACCGGCATGATCGCCGTGGGAACGGATCTGACCGCGGCGGGCGGCTGGCGCCGGGCGGACGGCTGGGGGCATCTGCTGGGCGACTGCGGCGGCGGCGCATGGATCGGCCGCGCCGGTCTGGAGGCCGCGATGCGGGCGCACGACGGACGGACGGGCGGCTCGGCCGCCCTCCTGGCGCGCGCGGAAGCGGTGTTCGGTCCGGTCGCCGGGCTGCCCGGCGCCCTCTACCCGCGCTCCGACCGGCCCGCCGTGCTGGGCTCGTTCGCCCCGGAGGTCGCCCGCTGCGCCGCCGAGGAGGACGCGGTGGCCCTCGGCATCCTGCGGGCCGCCGCGGGCCATATCGCCGATGCCGCCGCCGCGGTCTGTCCGCCGGGGGCCGGGGCCGCGGTGGCCTGCACCGGCGGGCTGTTCGGCCTGGGCGAACCGCTGCTGGGTCCGCTGCGTGAGGCGCTGGCCGAACGGCTGCCGCGGGCCCGTCCGACAGCCGCCGCGGGGAGCCCGCTCGACGGGGCGCTGACCATCGCCGCGGCACTGGCCGGTGACCGTCTGACACTGCCCGCCGATACGAAGTTGTTGCAGATCACACGGCCTGCGCCGGGGTAGTGCGGGCGTGACGCGCGGGATAAATCGGGACGGATACCTCTCCACCGAACCCTCCCTCCGCGCGGGGGTGGTCCGAACCGTTAGCATGCGGCGCCATGAGTTCCCCCACTGGGCCCGCACCTGGCTCGCCCGATTTTGACGCCGCATCCCCGAGCCCGGGAGCCGCACCCGGCCTGCCTGTACGAATGCCGCGACGGCAGACCGGCCGCCACCGCAAGCCGGAACCGCTGGCCGCGCCCGAGGGCGCGCCCGCACTGGTGCTGGCCGTGCCCGGCACCCCCTCCACCGCCTCGCGCAGCCTGGCGGAAGAGGTCTCCAGCATCGCCCGCTCCGAGCTTCCGGGCCTCGACGCCCGGATCGGCTATGTCGACGGCGGCGACGACGAGTTCCCGTCCCTGGAGGCCGTGCTGGCGCAGGCCGCCAACGAGCACAAGGCCCGGGCGGACGCCGACGGTCAGCCCGACCCCGGCCCCGCCGCTGTGGTGGTGCCGCTGCTGGCAGGTCCGGACAGCGCCCTGCTGCGCCGGATACGCCAGGCCATGATGAACAGCGGCTCCGGCGCCGAGCTGACCGATGTGCTCGGCCCGCACCCGCTGCTGGCCGAGGCGCTGCACGTCCGGCTCTCCGAGGCCGGTCTGGCCCGCGCGGACCGTGCCCGGCTGTTCACCGTCGCCACGGCGGCGGACGGCATCATCCTCGCCACCGTCGGCGGCGAGGAGGCCGTGCAGGCCGCCGGGATCACCGGCATGCTGCTGTCCGCGCGGCTCGCGGTACCGGTGCTGGCCGCCGCCCTGGACGAGGAGGGTGCCATCTCCCGTACGGCCGAGCAGCTGCGCGAGTCCGGTTCGCAGCAGCTGGCACTGGCCCCGTACCTGATCGGCCCGGAGATCTCCGACGGCCTTCTGGGTGCGGCCGCGGCGGAGGCGGGCTGCGCATCGGCTGAGGCGCTGGGCGCCTACGGCACGGTCGGCCGCCTTGCGCTGTCGAACTACGCGGCGGCGGTGGGCATCGCCCTGCCGACCCAGGCGCAGGGAGCGCCGGTCCGCTAGGACCCCGCCCCGGCACGCCGCTCGACGAAGGGCCGTCCTCGCGCACCGCGCGGGGCGGCCCTTCGTCGTTCCGGTCGTCGTGTCCCGGTCGCTTGCCCTGCTGCTTTGCCCGGCCGCCTTGCCCGGCTGTCTCGTTCCGGGTCGTTCAGGCGGAGGCGATGCGTCCGATTCCGCTCCGAGCGGCGCAGATGCCCCTCAGGAGGCTCGGGAAGCAGGCGGCGGCGGGTGCTGGCGAACCGAGGGGCGTACGTCCGCGAGAGGCCCGTACAGGGGGCTTGCCGTACCCCTGACGCGCCGACCGATGAGTCCGGGAGCGCCGCGGCGTCTACCGTCCTGCAGAGGCCATTCGCCGGCCCGTCCGCGCCGTGTGGCGGGAGCGGGCCGCCCACGGAAGGAAGTTCATGTCGAACGTCGACCTCGTCCGCGCCGCCTTCGGGGCCTATCTCGCCCAGGCCGTGCGGCCATCGACCGGCTGCTCGCCGAGGATTTCGTCTTCACCAGCCCGCAGGACGACCACATCGGCAAGGCCGCTTTCCTGGAGATCTGTTTCCCCACGGCGGACCGGCTGCGCTCACAGGAGATCCTCGACGCCGTGGCCCTCGACGGCGAGCAGGTCTTCGTCCGCTACGAGTACGAACTGAAGACGGGCGAGCGGCACCGCAATGTCGAGGTGATGACGGTGCGGGACGGCCGGCTCGCCGAGACGCAGGTGTACTTCGGCGGGCGCTTTCCGCAGGGCTGAGGCGGCCCGCGGCGGCTCAGACGAAGACCACGCAGGAGGCCGCCGGCGCCTCGACGGAGCCGCCCCGGGCCGGGATGCCGGTCGCCGGGTCGACGGTGAACCAGGTGACGTCCCCGGACCGCTCGTTGGCGGCGTAGAGGTGCCGTCCGTCGGGGTGCAGCGCCAGATCGCGGGGCCAGCGGCCGCCGCAGGGGACGGTGGTCGCGAGGGTGGCCGAGTCGCCGTCGAGGGAGAGGACGGAGAGGCTGTCGTGGCCCCGGTTGGCGGCCCAGGCGAACCGGCCGTCGAGGGAGACGACGAGCGCGGAGGGGAACGTGCCGGCCGCGTCGGCCCCTTCCGGGAGGAGGCGGGTCTCCCCCAGCGGCGTCAGCGCACCGGGGCCGGCCTCCCATCGGCAGACCGTGACGGTCGGATCGAGTTCGTTGATGACATAGGCGCGGTCGCCGTGCGGGTGGAAGGCGAGATGGCGCGGGCCGCTGCCGGGCCGCAGCCGGGTCTCGGCGTGTACGGCCGGCGCGCCGTCCGCCGGGGCCGGGGCGCAGACGCGGACCGAGTCGGTGCCCAGGTCGACGCTGAGCAGCCAGCGGCCGCCGGGGTCGGGCCGCACGGCGTGGGCGTGCGGGCCCTCCTGGCGGTCGGCCCGCGGACCGCTGCCCCGGTGGGCGAGCACGGTGGCGGGGCCGGTGAGCCTGCCGTCGGACCGTACGGGGAGCGAACTCACGCTGCCGGAGCTGTAGTTGGCGGTGAGGAGGCGACCGTTCGCCAGGGTGAGATGGGTGGGATCGGCGCCGTCCACGGGGACGGCAGGCGCGAGCAGTTCGGGGCCCCGCGGCGTGAGGGCGAAGGCGGCCGCGGCGCCGTCCGGGGTCTCGCTGACCGCGTAGAGGTACCGGCCGTCGGGGCTGGGGGCCAGGTACGAGGGGTTGGGGACGGCGTCGGTGGAGTGCAGCGGGGTGAGGGCGCCGGTCTCCGGGTGGACGGCCGCGGTGGTGATGCCGAGGCCGCCGGCCGCGGTGAACGATCCGATGTACGCGCGTCGCCCGTGGTCGCTCGTCCCCACTGGTCCGCCCTTCGTCCGCCTGCCCGTTGAGGTCCCCCGGCGACGCTAACAGCCGGGGGCGGGGCGGTGGGGGCGATGACCGGTTCCCGCCCACCGGGTGTGCCCGGCGGACCCATGGGGCCGCCGGGAGGGACGCCCGGACACCGTGGTCAGGCGTCGACCAGTGGGGAGCGCGGGGAGCTGCGCAGGGGCGCGGAGAGTTCGGCCAGCGCGCGCTCCAGGCCGTGGAGGTGGACCAGCGCGGGTTCGGCCGCGGGCGGGTGCGCCGGGGCGACGGCGGCGGCTGCCGCGTCGCGTGCCCCGTGCGGTGTGGTCAGTGCCTCGACGGCGGCCTCCACGCGCTGGCAGGAGGCGGTGAGCCGGGCGTCGTGGGAGGCCTCCGGGTCGGCGGCGATGGAGGCCAGCCCGCGGACCTCACGGGCACAGTCGTCGAGCAGCGCCAGCACCTGGCGCGCCCGCGCCTTGCGGGCGCGCAGCGGGCTCAGGGGGTGGACGAGCGGGGACAGCGACAGGCGCACCCTGCTCAGCAGCGGCCCCAGTTCGGCGACGTGCGGGGCCGGGTCGGCGGTCGGGGAGCCCGCGAGGCGGGCGGCGGCCTCGGCGGTGCAGTGGTGCACACAGCGCAGGGCGCGCTGGATCCAGGCGTCGGTGGTGGCGTGGGTCGTGACGGGCAGCACGAAGACCACCGCCAGCGCCGCGCCGAGCGCCCCGACACCGGTCTCCGCGAGCCGCAGCGTGAGCAGGCCGGGATCCAGCACCCCCAGGAGGCCGTACAGCAGCGTGGCCATCAGCGTCACCGCGAGCATCATCCAGGTGTACGAGACGGCGGCGGTGTAGAAGATCCCGAAGACGCTGACCGCGACCAGGGCCACGGTGGGGACGACGGCGCCGTGCAGCGGGACGGCGACCAGCAGGCCGAGGACGATGCCGATGACCGTGCCGAGGGTCCGTCGGAAGCCGCGGACCAGCGTCTCGCCGCGCGAGGCGGTGTTCACGAAGATCCACCATGTCGCGCCCACGGCCCAGTACCAGCGCTGCTCGGAGAGCATCTGGCCCACGACGAGGGCGAACGCGCTGCCGGCGGTGGCCTGGATCGCCTGGCGGGTGGTCGTCCGGGCGAGTCCCCTGCCGCCCGGCGGGGCGGGCAGGACGGCCGGGGACAGCCGGCGCTCGTAGCACCACACGCCGAAGCGGACGGTCGAGGAGGCGGCCAGCGAGAGCGCGATCGCGGTGTACAGCTCGGGCAGCTGGCCCGGCACCGTGTGCAGGAACTGCGCCGCGAAGAAGGTCATGAACGCGAACACCCCCAGGGCGTGGCCGCGCGGCCCCCAGCGGCGGGCGTAGACCCCCGCGCCCACCACCGCGGCGAAGACCAGGCCCCGCCCCACCGGATGATCGTGGAGCACCGCCGCCGCGGCGAACGCCGGGAAGCCGACCGCGGGCAGCAGGACGGTGGTGACCATCTGCGCCCGGACCGTCGTGTCGGTGACCGTGAAGAGGGCGAGCAGCGCGGCGAGCCCGCCGGTGACGGCCGCGACGAGCGAGTGCCCGACGAAACCGCACACGGTGACCGCCAGGCCGATGCCGAGGACGGACCGGGCGGCGCTGCGCAGCCGCAGCCGGCCCGGATCCGGAGCCACGAACATCCTCTTCAGCACAGCGCCCGCCCCTCAGACCGTTCCCGCATGAAAAAGGCGCCGCGGGGATCCGCAGCGCCATCGACGGGGACATCACAGCATCTCCTCGGCAGATTGCTCAACAGAGGCCGAGAGGACTGTGCCATTGGTACAGTCCCGCCCGCCCGGCTCGTGCCAGGAGGGGGCCAATGGGCGGGGGCGGGGCGAGCGGGCATGCGCACGGGGGACGGGAACGCTCCCAGGCCCTGTCGGGGCGGGGAGCGTTCCGGGCGGGGTCGGAGCGGGTCGCCGGCCCCCGTGCGCGATGGCCTCAGCCCGCGACGCCCACCGGGGAGCCGGCCCGGGTGGCGGGGGCGGGGGTGTCCTCCTCGGCGGCGCAGGTCCAGAGGCGGGCCAGGGCTTCTCCCTTCAGCTGGTGGCCCTCTTGCCAGAGACGGCAGGCCGCGGTCAGGACGGCGTGCCGGTCGGCCTCCGGGGTGACGGGGCGGGCGGGCAGGAGGGGGACGGCGGCCGAGGCGCCCAGACGGACGGCGCGGTGGCGGCGGGCGAAGACGGTGAGGGTCTGCCGGGGGCCCGCTTCGAGGAGGAGCATGTCGTCGGCCGCCAGCAGCTGGTCGAGCGCGGGCTGGAAGAGCACCGGGTCGGTGATCTGCCGGGCCCAGAAGCGGGGGCTCACCGCGTCGTCGGGCCCCAGCAGACCACCGGTGTAGCCGGAGTAGAGCGGCAGATCGGGGACGCGGAAGGGGAGTCCGGTGTAGGCGCGCTCCACCGCTTCCGAGGCCGGGGCCATGGCCGGGCTGTGGAAGGGGCTGGTGGCGGGCACCGTGACGACGGTGTGCCCGTCGGCGCGCAGCGCGGCGGCGGTCTCCGCTAGCGGAGCGGTCGAACCGGCCAGCATGGTCTGGCTGGTGGCGTTGACCGCGGCGACGACCACATCGGCACGCAGGTACGGACGCAGGGCCTCGGCGCCGGCGGCCACCGCGAGCATGCCGCCCGCGGGAATCCGCACCGCCGCGACGACCCGCTCGCGCATCATCGCCACCGCGTCGCTGAGCGGCACCACCCCGGCGAGGACCGCGGCGACCAGTTCGCCGGCGCTGTGCCCGAGGAGGGCGGCCGGGCGGATGCCCCAGCTGAGCACCATGCACCCCAGGCCGTAGTCGACCGCGAAGAGCAGCGGCTGGGCGCGGCGGACGTCGTCGATGGCGACGGCCGGGGTGTCGGCGAGCCAGTCGGCGCGGACGGCGGCCCCCTCCGGGCCGAGCAGCTCCAGTACGGCATCGACGGCGGCGGTGAAGACCGGCTCCCGGCCGTAGAGTCCGGCCGCCATCGCGGTGTGCTGGGAGCCCTGGCCGGGGAAGAGCAGCGCGACCGGGCGGGGGCGGGGCGCGTGCACGGTGCGGGCCGCGGCGACCGCGGCGGGGGCCCGCTCGGCGGTGGTGACGGCCCCGGCACGGACCGGGCCGGGGGCCTGGCCGCAGGGCATGGTGGCCGGCAGGGCGGGGAACGCCTCCGGGAACAACCCGTCGAGCAGGGGCGCCAGTTCGCGCCGTACGCGCTGTTCCTCCGCGGCGTTGCCGCCGGACCACAGCAGCAGGCGGGGCGCCGCGGGGTCGGTGAGCCGACGGCTGTGCCGGGAGGGCCGCAGGATCGGCTCGTCCGCCGGGCCCGCGCAGCCGTCGAAGTCCAGCACCCCCAGCACACTGTCGTCGGCGGCGACCGCTTCGGCCGCCCGGCGGAGGGTCTGGACGGTGACGGTCCGGCCCAGGGGCTCCTGGAAGCCCGCAACCAGCGCCAGGTCGGCGCTCTTGGCCTGGAGTTCGTGGTGGGCCAGGTGCAGGGCGTGCGCGGGTGAGGGGGCGGTACGGACCGGGATGCCCTCGTGCACGGCGGGGAGGGCGGTGAGCGGAGCGGTGGAGCCGATGAAGACGACGGTACGGGGCGGAAGTTCCGCGGGCCGGGCGCCGAAGGCGTGCAGTACGGCGGTGACGGCGGTGGGCGGGAGGGTGCGGCCGGCGGAGGTGTCGGAGAGGGAGTCGGCGGCGGTGGCGCGGGCCGGGGCGGCGTCGGCATCCTCGGGCGCGGCGATGTCGGCACCGTCGGCCGTGGGGTCGCCCTCGGCTGTGGTGAGGCCCGCTGTGCCGGTGGCGGCGGCCGGAGCGTCCGTTTCGCCCGGGAGCGGTGGTGACGTGGGCGTGATCTCCAGCCTTCTGGTCACCGCGGTCTGGTTGGCGAGAGACATGGGTGCCCTCCTTCCGGGCGGGTGCACAGGGAGCGTGTGGCGAGGGGTGCGCGGCGGGGCGGAGCGGGAGCCTGCGTGGCGGGGGCCGGCGGTGGTGCGGGCACCCGCCACCAGGCAGCCTCACTCCTCGGGGAGCGGCGCCGAAGGCGGCCCATCCGGCCGGGGGAACCGGGACGGCCGCCTTCGACGCCAGATCATGCGGCCGACGCGGTGCCGGCGTTGATGAGGTCGAGCAGGGCGCGCGGGGTCTCGGCGTCGACGACCGCGTCGTCCGGGATCTCCACGCCGTACTCCCGCTGGATCTCGCCGATCACCTGGAGCAGGGCGAGGGAGTCGTAGCCGAGCTCGATGAAGGGCGTGTCGATGACATCGCCGTCCAGGTCGACGCCCTCCTCCTCGCCCGCGCTCTCGCGCAGCATCCGGGTCAGGTCGGTGAGGGTGACGTGGGTGGTGGTGATGGGCATGGCGTGTCCTCTCAGTCGTTCCGGCCGGATGCCGGGTCCGTCGTCGCGGCATGCCGTCGTACGACGAGGGCCGCGTTGAAGCCACCGTGGCCGCGGGCGAGCACCAGCGCGGCGCGCAGGTCCTGCTCCCTCGGTGAGCCGGTGACCAGATCGAGGGGGAAGTCCGTGGCCGGGGCGGCCACGTTGACGGTGGGGGGAATGACGCCGTCGCGGAGGGCGAGCAGCGCGGTGGCCGCGTCCAGGGCCGCGCCGCCGGCGAGCAGCCGGCCGGTCATGGTCTTGGGGGCGGTGACGGGCACGGCCCGCGGGCCGAAGAGGGCGCAGATCGCCTCGGCCTCCTCCCGGTCCGGTTCCGGTACGCCCGCGGCGTCGGCGAAGACCACATCGATGTCCGCGGGGGTGAGACCGGCGTCGGCCAGCGCGAGGCGCGCGGCCCGGCCCAGACCGGGCGGACGGCCGGAGCCGGGGGCCGGGTCGAGAGTGGCGGCGTATCCGGCGACCTCGCCGTAGATCTGCCGGGCGCCGCGCTCGCAGGCGCTGCCGGCGTCCTCGGTGACGAGGATCGCGCCGCCCTCCCCGGCCACGTATCCGCAGGCATCGGGCGAGAACGGCAGGTAGGCACGGGCGGGGTCGCAGACGGTGCTCATCCGCCCGGAGGCGAGCTGCGGTACCCAGCCCCAGGGGCACAGGGCCGCGTCGACACCGCCGGCGACGACCAGCGGGATGCCCTTGCGGATGTGGCGCCGGGCGTGGCCGAGCGAGTCGATACCGCCGGCCTGTTCGGTCAGCAGCACTCCGCTGGGGCCGCGCATCTTGTGCCGGATGGAGATCTGGCCGGTGTTGACGGCGTAGAACCAGGCGAACGACTGGTAGGCGCTGACGTACTCCTTGCCCTTGCTCCACAGGTTCTGCAGTTCGCGCTGGCCGAACTCGACGGCGCCGCCCGAGGCTGCGGTGACCACGCCCATGCCGTATTCGGGCAGGGCCGCCGCGTCGACCCCCGCGTCGTCGATGGCCCAGGCGGCGGCGGTCAGGGCGAGGCGCGTCATGTGGTCGGTCTGCGGCATCAGCCGGCTGGGGATGTGCTCCTCGGCGACGAACCCGGGGACCTCGCCGGCCAGCGTCGCGGGGTACTGCGAGGCGTCGAAGCGGGTGACCGGGCCGATACCGGAGCGGCCGTCCAGGGTGGCCTTCCAGTAGTCCTCGGTGCCCAGGCCGTTGGGCGCGGTGATGCCGAGGCCGGTCACCACGGTCGTGGCGGTCATACGGCGCTCCTCTCCGGGCGGGCCAGCACCATCGCGCTCTGGAAACCGCCGAATCCGCTGCCGACGCTGAGGACGGTGTCGGTCTTCTGTTCGCGGGCGGTGAGCGGGATGTAGTCCAGGTCGAGTTCGGGGTCGGGCTCGTGCAGGTTGGCGGTGGGCGGCAGCACCGAGTGCTCCATGGCCAGTGCGCAGGCGGCGATCTCCAGCGAGCCGATCGCGCCGAGCGAGTGCCCGATCATGGACTTGATGGAGCTGACCGGGGTGCGGTGGGCGTGCGCGCCGAGGCTGCGCTTGAAGGCGCCGGTCTCGTGCCGGTCGTTCATCTTGGTGCCGGAGCCGTGGGCGTTGATGTAGTCGATGGCGGTGGGGTCGATCCGGGCCTCGGCCAGGGCGGCGTCGATGGCCTGGGCCATCTCGCGGCCGTCCGGCTTGAGTCCGGTCATGTGGTACGCGTTGCAGCGCGCGGCGAACCCGGCGATCTCCGCGTAGATGTGCGCGCCCCGCGCCCGTGCGCTCGTCAGCTCCTCCAGGACGAGGACGGCGGCGCCCTCGCCGAGGACCAGCCCGCTGCGGGTGCGGTCGAAGGGGCGGCAGGCGCTCTCCGGGGTGTCGTTGCGCGGGGTGGTGGCGTGGATGGCATCGAAACAGGCCGAGGTGATCGGGGAGATCGGGGCCTCGGTGGCGCCCGCGATCATGACGTCGCAGGTGCCCTCGCGGATCAGCTCGACGGCGTGGCCGAGGGAGTCGAGGCCGGAGGTGCAGCCGGTGGAGACGACCGCCGCGGGCCCCTCGGCGCCGGCCGCCATGCCGACCTCGGCGGCCATCGAGCTGGGCACGAAGTGCCGGTAGAGCTCGGGGACGGCATAGGTGTGGTCGACCTGCCAGCTGCGTCCGCCGTTGCTGACGACGACGTACTCGCGCTCCAGGCTGGTGGTGCAGCCGACCGCGCTGCCCAGGGAGGTGCCGATCCGGCCCGGGTCGATGCCGGCCGTCTCCAGGCCGCTGTCGGCGAGCGCCTCGCGGGTGGAGACGACCGCGAACTGCGCGGCGCGGTCCAGCCGGCGGATCTCCTGGGGCGTCAGCCCGGCGGCCGCGGGGTCGAAGTCGCACTCGGCGGCGACCCGCGAGCGGAACGGGGAGGCGTCGTAGAAGGAGATCGTGCGGGTCGCCGACCGGCCGGCGGTCAGCAGGTCCCAGTAGTTCTTGATGCCGACTCCCCCGGGCGCCACGGCCCCGAGTCCTGTGATGGCGACTCTGCGCATCGTCGCTACCTCGCCTTCGACGGGGCCGGGTACCCCTGCGGGTACGGGCCTGACGGAACGTTGCGGGCCACGGTGTTCCCTTCGGTCGGTCCGCTCCTCGATGAGCCCGGCGGCCGGGGCCGGGCGGAGGATGCACCCCCGCGCCCCGCCGCCGCGGCGGACAGCTTCGGTGGCCGCTTGTGGCGCTCCCCCGCTGTCGGCTCCGCCATGGTTCGGCCCTCGCCTCGATACCCGCTCGTATGTGCGTGGATCTGCCGTCGGGGATACCGAAGTCGCAGGTCAGCGAGGTGCCGGCGGTCTCAGGTCGGGACGATGCCGTGCTTGCGGTCGGGCAGTTCGGCCTTCTTCTCGCGCAGCATGGCCAGCGACCTCGCGAGCACCCGCCGGGTGTCGCCGGGGTCGATGACGTCGTCGACGAGGCCGCGTTCGGCCGCGTAATAGGGGTGCATCAGCTCGGACTTGTACTCCTTGACGAGCCGCTCGCGGGTGGCCTCCGGGTCGGGGGACGCGGCGATCTCGCGGCGGAACACGACATTGGCCGCGCCCTCGGCGCCCATCACCGCGATCTCGTTGGTGGGCCAGGCGAAGGACAGATCGGCGCCGATGGACCGGGAGTCCATGACGATGTACGCGCCGCCGTAGGCCTTGCGCAGCACGAGGGAGATACGGGGCACGGTCGCGTTGCAGTAGGCGTGCAGCAGCTTGGCGCCGTGGCGGATGATGCCGCCGTGCTCCTGGTCGACGCCCGGCAGGAAGCCGGGCACGTCCACCAGCGTCACCAGCGGGATGTTGAAGGCGTCGCAGGTGGTGACGAAGCGGGCGGCCTTCTCCGAGGCGTGGATGTCCAGCACGCCGGCCAGGGTGTTCGGCTGGTTGGCGACCACGCCGACGGTCTGCCCGTCGATCCGGGCCAGGGCGCACACCACATTGCGGGCCCAGCCCTCGTGCACCTCCAGGTACTCGCCGTCGTCGACGATCTCCTCGATCACCGCGCGAATGTCGTAGGCCCGTCCGGGGTCGGCGGGGACCAGGGCGGTGAGCGCGTCGGTGCGCCGGTCCGCCGGGTCCTCGCCCCGTACGGGCGCGGCGAGTTCACGGTTGTTGCGGGGCAGCAGCGACAGCAGCCAGCGCACCTCTTCCAGGCAGGCCGCCTCGTCGTCGAAGACGAAGTGGGCGACGCCGGAGGTCCCGGCGTGCACATCGGCGCCGCCCAGACCGTTGTGGGTGATCTTCTCGCCGGTGACCGCCTGGACGACGTCCGGACCGGTGATGAACATCTGGGCGGTCTCGCGCACCATGAACACGAAGTCGGTCAGTGCCGGGGAGTAGGCCGCGCCGCCGGCACACGGGCCGAGCATCACGGAGATCTGCGGGATCACCCCGGACGCGCGGACGTTGCGGCGGAAGATGCCGCCGTAGCCGGCGAGGGCGGTGACGCCTTCCTGGATGCGGGCGCCG
Organism: Streptomyces caniferus; assembly: GCF_009811555.1. Classification (GTDB taxonomy): domain Bacteria; phylum Actinomycetota; class Actinomycetes; order Streptomycetales; family Streptomycetaceae; genus Streptomyces; species Streptomyces caniferus. The sequence goes on from NZ_BLIN01000003.1 coordinate 891,212, forward strand.
GCGCCGTCGTTGAGCGAGACCAGCGGGGCGCCGGACGCCTCCGCGAGGTCCATGACCTTGTGCACCTTCGTCGCATGCGCCTCGCCCAGCGCCCCGGCGAACACCCGGAAGTCGTGGGCGTAGGCGAAGACGGTGCGGCCGTGCACCAGGCCCCAGCCGATGATCACGCCGTCGCCGTGCGGTTTGCGGGACTCCAGTCCGAAGCCGGTGGCGCGGTGCCGGCGCAGCGGTTCGATCTCGGTGAAGGTGCCCTCGTCGAAGAGGAGTTCCAGCCGCTCGTGCGCGGTCAGCTTGCCCTTGGTGTGCTGGCGGCGGGTGGCGGCCGCGTCGGGGCCCCGGCCGACCTCCTCCTTGAGGCGGTGCAGCTCGGCGGTGGCACGGCCCAGGTCGGGGCGCGGCGGGGTGAGCGGCGTCGTCGCGGTTTCCTGAAGGATCGTCATCGGCAGAACGTAGGAACGCCGGCTCGAACTCCGCTGGAGAGCGCGCGGCGGTGCGGCGGCGGTCGGTGCGGACCGTCCTTGCCCGGCGGTGGCCGGCCGGCCGCCGTCAGCCGGTGGCGGTCAGCGACTGCCCGAGGTTCACGTCGCCGGAGAGCACGGCGTGTTGGAGCTGCTGGAGCCGGGCCGACGGCTCGATGCCGAGCTCCCCGACGAGCGCCTCGCGCAGCCGCTGGTACGCCTCCAGCGCACGCCAGGAGCTGCCCGAGCAGTGCAGTGCGGTCATCAACTGGGCGCAGAAGTTCTCGTGCATGGGGTTCCGGGCGGCGAGGAAGCAGAGTTCGGGCACCACCTCGGTGTGCCGGCCGAGCTTGAGGTCGGCGTCGATCCGGCGTTCCAGACAGGCCATCCGGTCCTCCTCCAGCCGGAGCACCTCCAGTTCCAGCACCCCGCCCACGGGCACATCGACCAGCGCGGGCCCCTGCCAGACGGCCAGCGCCTTGCCCAGCAGGGCGGAGGCGGCGGCGTAGTCGTGGGCGTCGTAGGCGCCGCGTCCCGACAGGGCGAGCTGCTCGAACTCCTGGACGTCGACCTGGCCGGGCTGGATCTGGAGGAGGTAGCCGCCGTGCTGGGTGACCAGGACTTCCTTGGCGTTGCGCACGGGGTCGCCGTCCAGGGCCACCGCGATCTTGCGGCGCAGCTGGAGGATGTAGGTCTGCAGGGTGGTGGCCGCGCTGCGCGGCACGTTCTGTCCCCAGATCTCTTCCATCAGCGTGGGCACGGTCACCACATGGTCGCCCTGCAGCGCGAGCAGCGCGAGTATCTGCCGCGGTTTGGCGGCGCTCGGCACCAGCGACACACCGTGTTCGTGGGCGGTCAGCGGGCCCAGAACCTTGATTTCCATGAGTGCTCTCCCCTCGTGAGTCACAACCGCCGGCCACGGGGCCGCGGGTCATCTCGAGCTTCAAGCGAGGTTCGCACCGAGGAGCGCGCGAGCCCAGTGAGCCACTCACGAGCACAATCATGAAAATGTCATGCCGATGTGGTGAACCAGGCACTGGGGTCTGTGCCTCCGGCGCCCGCAGAATACTGCCTCACCGGACGCCGGGTCGTCGGGCCGAGCACTTCAGGCCACCCCGGACGGCCCATCCGACAACGGAGGGAACAGTCACATGCCCGCGACGCACCGGACCATGCCTGCCCGCCCCGCGGCCGACGCCGCCGCCGACCTCTGCCGCTTCGCCGAACTCGTGGCCCGGGCGGGGCTGGAGCCCGACCTGAAGCGCCGTTACACCGACGACCCGGCGGCCGTGTTCGCCGAGTTCGGGCTGCTGGGCGCGGAGCCCGTCTACACCGCGCCGTCGCTCGTCATCGAGGATCTGGGACGGCCTGACGCCACGGCCACCACGCTGCTGACCGGTATCCCGTACGCCGTCTGACGTCGTGGAGACCACGGAGCCCTTCGTCGGCTTCCGCCGCCATCTGCGTGCCGAGGTGGTGCCCGACGAGGCCACCTATCTGCTGTCCGGGCGGGGCGTCACCGCGCTGTTCGGCCGGCCCGCCGAGGTCGTCGCGCCGCTGCTCGACGGGACCCGGACGCTGTCGGCACTGCTGACGGAGGCGGCGCGGGAGCTGCCCGCGGTGCAGGCCGGCGCGGTGGTGGCCGAGCTGGCGACGGCCGGGCTGATCGGCTACCGCCCCGCGCCCGGTGCGCCGTCCGACGGCGCGGCCGCCGCGTTCTGGGATCTGGCGGAGGTCTCCGGCCTGCGGTCCGCCCCGGCGCGCCTCCGGCCGACCGTCGAGATCCTGACCGTGGGCCGGGGTGCGGCCGACGGACTGCGCACCGCATGCGCCGACTCCGGCCTCACGGTGGCCGTGCCCGGCCCCGGCGGCGGCCCGTCCGCGGGCGCGGCGGATCTCTCCCTGGTGCTCTGCGACGACTATCTGGCCCCGGACCTCGCGGCACTCGACTCCTGGCACCGGGCGCAGGGGCGGCCCTGGCTGCCGGTGCGTCCCGGCGGCGCGGAGCCGTGGGCCGGGCCGGTCTTCCGGCCGCACGAGGGCGCCTGCTGGCACTGTCTGGCCGACCGGCTGCGCGGGCACCGGCGGGCCGAACTGGCGGTGCAGCGCGCCCTGGGGGCCGACCGCCCGGTGGCGGCGCCCGAGGCCTCGCTGGCCGCCGGGCGCGCCATGGGCCTGCAGTTGGCGGTGCTGATGGCGGCGACCTGGCTGGGCGGGGTGCGGCGGGAGAGCCATGACGCGGTCTGTGCGCTGGACACCCTGACGCTGCACACCCGGCACCACACCGTGCACCGAAGACCCCAGTGCCCGGGGTGCGGTGACCCGGGGCTGGTGGCGCGGACGGTGTGCCGGCCGGTGGTGCCTCTCCCGCGCCCCAAGGCCGCGCACGGCGGCGGCAACCACCGGGCGCTGCCCCCGGAGCAGATGCTGGCGCGCCACGGCCACCTGGTGGGGCCGGTGACCGGCGTCGTCAGCGAGATCCGGCGGGCGGACAACGCCCCCGCCGCGCTGCACTGTTACACCTCGGGACACAACGTGGCGCTCGGCGGTGGGCTGGGCTGGCTGCGCGGCGGGCTGCGCAGCCTCAGCGGCGGCAAGGGCGTGACCGCGGTCGAGGCGCAGGTCAGTGCGCTGTGCGAGGCCGTGGAGCGCTATTCGGGAACGCGTCAGGGTGATGAGCCGGTGATCCGTGACTCGCTGCGGGCGCTGGGCGGCGACGCGCTGCATCCCAACCGCTGCCAGTTGTGGGCGGCACGGCAGTTCCGTGACCGCGAGAGCTGGAACGCGGCCGCCTCACCGCTCCAGCGGGTCGCCGCGCCCTTCGACGCCACCGCTCCCGCCGAGTGGACCCCGGTGTGGTCGCTGACCCACGGCCGCCAACGCCTGCTGCCCACCTCGCTGTTGTACTTCGGGCCGGGCCCGGACGGCGCCCCGCCCGCCGTGCCGGCCGACTCCAACGGCAGGGCGGCCGGCAGCAGCCTGGAGGACGCGATCGTGCAGGGCTTCCTGGAGCTGGTGGAGCGGGACGCGGTCGCCCAGTGGTGGTACAACCGGACCCGGCACACCGCGGTGGACCTCGACGCCTTCGACGAGCCGTGGATCGCCGGGCTGCGCACGGCCTACGAACGGGATCTGCACCGCGAGGTGTGGGCGCTGGACCTCACCTCGGACTTCGGCATTCCGGTGGTCGCGGCCGTCTCCCGGCGCCGGGACAAGGCCGCGCAGGACATCACCTTCGGGTTCGGGGCGCACTTCGACCCGCGCTTGGCGCTGCGCCGCGCCCTGACCGAGATGAACCAGCTGCTGCCCCCCGTGCTGGGCGCCCGCGAGGACGGCACGGGGTACCTCACCCGGGACCGTGATCTGCTCGCGTGGTGGACCGGGGCGACGGTGGCCGGGCAGCCGTACCTGCTGCCCGACGCCGGGCAGAGCGCCCGCGCACCGGGGAGTTACGGCTACCGGCCGCGAGGCGATCTGCGCGAGGACATCGAGGCGGCGAAGCGGCTGGTGGCCGCTCGGGGGCTGGAATTGCTGGTCCTGGACCAGACCAGACCGGACGTGGGTATTCCGGTGGTGGCGGTGCTGGTGCCGGGGCTGCGGCACTTCTGGGCGCGGTTCGCTCCCGGCAGGCTCTTCGACGTTCCCGTGGCCGAGGGCCGGCTGTCGCGTCCGACGCGCTACGCGGACCTCAACCCCGTCCCGCTCTTCGTGTAGAAGGGGGCGTCCCGACAGTCCTCGGGCCATATGCCAGAGGCCCCGCCCACCTCCGCAAAACCCGCTCCACGGACGGTCCGGACCCAGGATTGGGCCATACTATGCTGTCACGTCCGAGAGCCGCGCAGCCAAGGCACGGGGGGGCATACATGGGTGTCACCGGCGTTCCGTCCGATGCCGACGCGGAGCCGTTACCGCAGCGTGCGCGATGGCCCGCGGGGCTGCCCGACCGCGATCTTCCCGCGCCGCGGCTCGCCCGGACCATCACCATCGTGGTGCTGCTGTGCCTGTCGATCGTGGTCTCGCTCAACTCCCTGGAGTACAGCGCCGATACGCCGACGCTGGCCGCGTCGGTGGCCATCGTGCTGGCCGTGTTCCTCCTGCAGTTCCTGCACTCCTCCACACGGGCCCAGCGCTGGACGACGCGGACCCGGGTCCTGATGCTGCTGACCCAGGCGGTCTTCACCTACGCACCTGTCCTGATCTTCCACCGCACCTGGGTCAGCATGACCGGTCCGCTGGCGGGATCGATTCTGCTTCTGGTGCCGTTCCCGCGGGCGTGGATCCCGTTCGCGGCGACCGTCGCGGTCCCCGCCTCCTTCCAGCTGGTGGTGTCGCTCAGCTGGCTGGAGACGTCCTATCTGGTGCTGTCGACGCTCTTCACGGGCCTGGTGATCTACGGACTGTCCCGGCTCACCGACCTCGTCCAGGAGGTGCACCGCTCGCGCGCCGAACTCGCCCGGCTGGCCGTCTCGCAGGAGCGGCTGCGCTTCTCGCGGGACCTGCACGACCTGCTGGGCTACAGCCTCTCCGCGATCACGCTCAAGAGCGAGCTGATCTACCGCCTGGTGCCCGGCCGGCCGGAGCAGGCCCGCGAGGAGGTCGCCTCGTTGCTGGACATCTCCCGTCAGGCGCTGTCGGATGTGCGCACGGTGGCCAGCGGCTACCGTGACATGTCGCTCGCCGCGGAGGCGGACTCCGCCGCGGCGATCCTGGCCTCGGCGGACGTGGAGGCGGAGGTCGAGATCGCCTGCGGACATCTGCATCCGGTCATAGACACCGTGCTCGCGACCGCGCTGCGCGAGGGTGTCACCAACATCCTCCGTCACAGCAAGGTCGAGACCTGTCGCATCAGCGCCGTCACGGAAGAGGAGAGAGTGACGCTGACCTTGACCAACGACGGTGTCCCCGACGATCTGCCCGCGCTCTCCCCCCACAGCGGCAGCGGAATCGGCAATCTCAAGGCCCGGCTCGGTGCGGTCGGCGGGCGGCTGGAGGCGGAGCGGACGCGCGACGGATGCTTCCGGATGGTTGCCCAGGCGCCGACGCGGCCGATCGCCGCGCGCACGACGCAAGACCGGATGGCCGCGAGACCCGCGGCCTGATCGATGTCTGCCCGGCCGCGGCCGGGCACCTGCCGGCCGGGGGAGACCTGCCAATGCTCGCCGTCAAGATCCTGCTCGCCGAGGACGTGCACATGATCCGCGGTGCGCTCATCGCCCTTCTGGAACTGGAACCGGACCTGCGGGTGATCGCTTCCGTGGACCGCGGCGACAAGATCGTGGAAGCCGCGCTCGCCAGCCGGCCCGATGTCGCCGTCGTCGACATCGATCTGCCGGGCATCGACGGGCTGACCGCCGCCGCGGAGCTGCACCAGCGTCTCCCGGACTGCCGCACGCTGATCCTCACCTCCCTCGGCCGTCCGGGGACCCTGCGCCGCGCGCTGGCCTCCCAGGTGACGGGCTTCCTGTTGAAGGACGCACCGCCCGACCAGCTCGCCCAGGCGGTGCGGAGCGTGGCGGCGGGGCGGCGGGTGATCGACCCCCAACTGGCCCTGGCCGCCTGGGACTCCCCCGAGAACCCGCTCTCGCCGCGCGAGCTGGAGGTGCTGCGGCTGGCCGCGCGCGGCGCGGACGCCGCGGAGATCGCCGGCTGTCTGTTCCTGTCGCAGGGAACCGTCCGCAACTACCTCACGGCCATCGTCGCCAAGCTCAACGCCCGCAACCGGATCGACGCGGTCCGGATAGCGGAGGAGGCCGGCTGGATCCCGTGACGGCGGCGGTCCGGCGGGGGCACGACCGGCGCGCGGTCAGCCGGTCGTGTCCAGCAGGGCGTCCAACAGGCCGGCGTCCAGGGCCGTCTGGACCGACAGGTCGGTGCCGCCGCCGAACCCCGCGTCCTGCACGGCGGCGCTGACGACGTACTTGCCGTCGACGGCGAAGGTGGCGAAGACCCAGTCGTCGGCCCCCGCGTCCCGCCCGTCGGGCCCGACCAGCCGGGCCCAGGTACCGTCCAGGGCGAAGCCGAACTCGGTGAAGCGGAACCGCAGTCCCTGTCCCAGCGCCTTGCTGTACGCCTCCTTGAGCGTCCACAGCCGCACCAGCGTGTCATTGCGGTCACGGCCGTCGGCCGCGTCCAGCCGCTGCCGCTCGTAGGGGGTGCAGCCCTGCGCCTCCGAGCCGGTGCCGGCCATCCGGCGCGCCGCCAGCTCCACGTCGACGCCCACCCGTCCGCGGCTGGTGATGCCGACCACCATCACCTCCTCGGTGTGGCTGAGGCTGATGTCGATCTGGTCGCAGCCGCGCACGAACGGCCGGCCGCCGGGCTGGTAGGCCAGGTCCACCAGGTCCGGTGCGGTCTCGATGGCCACCGCGGCGGCGTGGCGCAGCAGCAGTCGCGAGGCCAGGAACCGTTCCTTGGCCCGGGGATGGGTCAGGGTCTGGTAGCGGTGCCAGTCGCGGCCGAGTACGGGCCGCACCCGGGCCACGTCCTGGATGTGCGGCAGCCACTGGGCCAGCCGCCCGTAGACGAGGACCACACCGGTGGCGGACAGGTCGTCGTGGACCGAGTGCCACGGCCCCTGTGGTCCGACGACGGCCCGGGGGCGGCACAGCGGGGGCCCGGCAGCGGGGGACGCCGGTGCCATGTCAGGCCCGCACCAGCGGGTCGGACAGCGGGCCGGCGTCGAGCGCGGACAGCACACCGGCCAGGTCGACGGCGTTGCTCTCCGGGCCGCGGCACACCCCGAGGCAGACCGGACCCGCCGAACCGCCCATCCGGCGGACGAACGGGGTGAGCACCACCCGCGGGCCGATCTCCACGACATGGCTGGGGGTCTCCTGGTCGAGCAGTTGCCGTGCCGCGTCGGCGAACCGGACCGGGGCGGTGATCTGCCGGCTCCAGTACGGCGCGTAGAGCGGCTGGGTGGTGAGCCTGCCGTGGACCGTGGAGTAGTAGGGCAGCCGCGGGGCGCCGCCGGGCAGCCGGCGGGCGACCGCCTCGAAGCGCGGCAGCATCGGCTCCATCAGCGGCGACTGGAAGGAGTGCGACACCTCCAGCATGGTGCAGCGGATTCCCCGCTCCTCCAGCCGGCCCCGGACCCGTTCGAGGCCGGCCAGTTCCCCGGAGAGCACGGTCGCCCGGGCGGCGTTGATCGCGCCGATGACGACGCCCGGCTCGCCGGCGATCGCCTCGGTGGCCTCGTAGGGCGCGGCGCAGGTGGCCATCATGCCGCCGTCCGAGGACGGCAGGTACTGCATGAACGCCCCGCGCAGGGCGACGAGTTTGGCGGCGTCGGCGAGCGGCAGGGCCCCGGCGACGGTGGCCGCGGCGTACTCGCCGATGCCGTGGCCGAGCACCGCGACCGGCCGCACCCCGGCCTCCTCCAGGGTGCGGGCCAGGGCGTACTGCACGGCGAACAGCGCGGGCTGGGTGAAGGCGGTCCGGTGGATCCGGCGGTCGCCACTGAGGATCAGGTCGACGACGGACAGGCCGGTGTAGGGCCGCAGGACGTCGGCCGCCTCGTCGAGGTAGCCGCGGTAGCCGGTGGAGTGCATGTAGAGGCCGGCGGTCATCCCCGGGTGCTGGCAGCCCTGGCCGGTGAAGACGAAGGCGGCGCGGATCCGCCGGCCGCCGCAGGGCCGGATGTCGCGGAGCTGGAGGTAGCGGGTGAGTTCCCGCACGGTGGGGTAGTCCCAGATGTCGGTCGGGTCGATCAGCGGGCCGAACTCCTCCTCGATGTCGCCGTAGAGGCTCAGCGCCGCCACCGAGTCCAGCCCGTACTCCGCGAAGGCGACATCGGCCGCGACCGGCCGGCCGAGGTAGTGCCGCAGGCGCGCGGTGAGCCAGCCCTCGTAGTCCGGTTCGTTCGGCGGGGTGGACGGCGGGGTGCTGTGCATGGCGGGCTCCTCCTGGGCAGGTCGGGTGCGTCGGTACGGCGACGGGGTGCGCGGCCGGTCAGGCCAGCGCGGATCCGTACAGGTCGTAGCTGCGGCGGCCGTGGAGCCGGGCCAGCACCTCGGCCAGTACGCGTTCCTCGTCGGCGGCCGGGCGGTCGGGCAGCGGCAGGCCCAGGCGGCGGCCGAGGCGGTAGAGCGCGGCGGTCGCCCAGGACGGGTCGGCGAGGAAGGCGTCCGAGCCGGCGCGCTGTTCGTGCCACACCCCCAGACAGGCGGCCGCGGTCAGCACGAGGGAGTAGCGGTCGGCCAGACCGAACGCGTGCGGGCTGGCGATCGCCTTGCGGTCGTCGGGGGCGATGTCGGTGAACGCCTTGCGCAGATCGGCGAGTTCGGTGGTGAAGGCGCGGGCGAGGAAACGCAGGGTGCCGTCCCGGGTCGCGGCGGCCTCCAGCCGGTCGGTGCAGGCCACCAGGGTCGCGGCGAGCGGGTCGCCGTCGCCCAGCAGCGCCGGCTCCGACAGGTCCAGCGGCGGCAGTCCGTCGTGGATGCGGAACAGCGCGGCCGGCGCCTCGGGGTCGGCGAACCAGGCGTTGCGGGCGAAGTACGGCAGTTGCGGCAGCAGACTGACCTGCCGGCCGGCGCTGCCGGCGTGCCCGAGCGAGGTGACCGGCAGGTCCCGCAGCTGCTTTTGGAACATGGCGTACGCCCCCGCCTCGGCGAAGGTCGCCTTTCCCAGCACCGCCGACATCTCGTCCATCGACTCGGCGAGCAGCTTGGGCGCCTGGTAGGCGGCAGCGGCGGCGTAGGCGCTCATCTGGCGGGGCAGCAGATGCAGTGCCCGGGTGGCGACGGCGGCCAGGCAGTCGCTGAGCAGCAGATCGAGGAACGCGCCGGTCAGCACGTCCCGTACGTGCCGCACGTCGAGCGAGGAGCGACCGTCGGCGCGGCGCCGGGTGGCGAACCGGGCGACGGTGCGCAGCGCGGTGTCGGCGCCGGACAGCACGATGGACGGGATCAGGCCCCGGATGACGAGGGAGGAGCGCAGGCTGAGCTCGTAGCCGTCGCCGAGCGAGCCGACCAGCGCCTCGTGCGGGACGACGCAGTCGGTGATGCTCAGTCCGCTGAAGTCGGTGCTGCGCATGCCGTTGGTGGCGCGGCGGCCCAGGTTCGTGACCCGTCCGGCGGGCAGCCGGTCGCGGTCGAGCAGCAGCACCGAGTGGGTGCGGCCCCGGGTCTCGCCGGTGCGCGCGAACACCACCAGCCCCGTGGAGCGGGCGGCGTTGGCGATGACGGATTTGCTGCCGTGGAGCCGGAAGCCCTCCGCGACGGGTTCGGCGGCGAACTCCTCGCGGACGAAGGCGTTGCCGTGGGCGACCTCGTGCCGGGCGACCGCGATCCGCCGGCCCTCCAGCAGCAGCCGGGCGGCCAGCGCGCACTGGTCGTCCTGCCCTCCGGTCCATACCGGGACGGCCGCGAAGAAGCAGTTCAGTCCGTAGCCGAAGCCCAGGGAGGCGTCGCGGCGGAAGACCGGGCGCAGCACCCGGCCCAGGACGTCCATCCGCGCCAGCCGCCCGCCGTGGCGCTCCGGCACGAACTCGGCGTCGAGGGCGAAGGCGTCCAGCACCGCTTCCGCCGCGGCGAGCGCCTCGCCGGCGGAGTCCGCGGCGAGCAGGGCGTCCTGGCCGCAGGGGTTCGCGGGGTCGTCCAGCGGGCCGAACGCGGACTCCAGCCGGTCGATGCGGTCCTGCGCCGGGCCGCTCACCGCAGGCTCCCGGCCGGCAGCAGTTCCTGGACGTCGGGCTCGATCTGCTGGTGCAGTGGCCGCAGCTCGCCCTGGAGGAACAGCCGGCGCATCGCCGCGCGTTCGACCTTGCCGCTGGTGGTGCGACGGACCGTCCCGGGCCGCACCAGCAGCACCGCCCCGGCCCGTACGTCGTACTCGTCGGTCAGGGCCGCGCCGACCGCGGAGGTGAGCGCGGCGAGATCGGTGTCGTAGCGGGCGCCGGCCCGCAACTCCTGGACGACGACGACGCGTTCGCGTTCGCCGGGGACGACGAAGGCGGTGGCGGCCCCGAACAGGGCGCTGAGCCGCTGGACGGTGGTCTCCAGGTCCTGCGGATAGAGGTTGCGGCCGGCCACCACGATCATGTCCTTGAGCCGACCGGTCACATACAGCCGGCCGTCCTCGCAGGTGCCGAGGTCGCCGGTGCGCAGGTGGCCGCCGTGCCCGGCCGCGGTGGTGCCGTCGAAGGCCGCGGCGGTCTCGGCGGGGCGGCGCCAGTAGCCGCGGGCGACGCTGTCGCCGCGCAGCCAGATCTCGCCGATGCGGCCGTCGGGGAGCGGCTTGCGGGTGGCCGGGTCGACGATCAGCAGGGTGCCGTCGGCGGGTTCGCCGCAGTCGGCGAGCCGGCGCCGGGGGGCGCCGTCGGCAGGGGCCCGCAGCTCATGGGTCTCCAGGGCGGCGGCGTCGGCGGTCAGCTCGCGGCGCTCGGTGCCGGCCGGTGCGCCGGACACCAGCAGGGTCGCCTCGGCGAGGCCGTAGCAGGGGGTGAGTACCTCGGGGCGCAGGCCGGCCGGGGCGAACCGTTCGGCGAAGGCGCGGAGCGTGGCCGGGCGCACCGGTTCGCCGCCGCTGACCGCCATCTCCCATCCGGACAGGTCCAGGCCGGCGAGCTGTTCGTCGGTGACCCGCCGGGCGCACAGGTCGTAGGCGAAGTCCGGGGCGCCGCTGACGGTGACGCGGTGCTGCTGGATCGCCTCCAGCCAGCGCACCGGGCGGCGGACGAACGCCTCGGGCGAGAGCAGCACGCTGCTGCCGCCGAGCCACAGCGGGTGCAGCAACTGACCGATCAGGCCCATGTCGTGGTGGAAGGGCAGCCAGCCGCCGAGGCGGGCGCCGGGCAGGGTGTGGAGCACCCGGCTGATCGCCCGCTGGTTGGCGAGGAGGTTGTCGTGGGTGACCACCACGCCGCGCGGTTCGCGGGTGGAGCCGGAGGTGTACTGGAGGAAGGCGACCGTGTCGCCCGGCAGATCCGGTTCGTGCCAGGCCCCGGAGGCGGGGACCACATCGGTGGCGAGGCAGGGGATGTGGCCGTGGCCGTGCCGGGCGAGCAGCCGGGAGACGTCCGGCGCGCCGGCCCCGTCGGCCAGGGCGAGGAGCGGCGCGGCGTCCTTGACGATGCCGGCGAGGCGGGCTTCGAGGTGGCCGCGGCCGTCGGGCGGCGGCACCGGGACGGCGAGGGCGCCCGCGTAGAGGCAGGCCAGGAAGCTGAGGGCGAACAGCCGGCGGTCGCTGTGCACGATCAGCACCCGTTCGCCGGCGGCCCCGCGTTCCTGCAGCCAGCCGGCCAGGCGCCGGGCGCCCTCGTCCAGCGCTCGGTAGGTCACCACTTCGGGCTGGGCCCGGCCCTCGTATGCGGGCAGCACGATCAGCGCTTCCCGGTCGGGCGTCTGGGCGGCCCTGGAGCGGACGAGCTGGGCGAAGTCATGGTTGCCGTTCAACGCCTCCCCCTCCCATGTCGTGGTGTACGGGCCCCGGTCGGCCCCTGCGGCGGTGCGGTGCGGTCGCCGGGCGCGACGCCTCCGGTGAGGTGCGGGGACCGGTGGTGCGGTGCGCGCGGCGGCCGCGGGGTCATGGCGTGGACCAGCCGACGGGTGCGCGGCGCGGGCGGTGCGCGCGGCCCCATCCGGCACGTGGCACCGGCGGCTCGCCGGCTCCGGGGCCGGCGGCTTCACCGGTCCGCAGTACGGCGAGCAACACGGCGGTGACGGCGGCGAGTTCGGCCTCGTCCGGTCTCCCCCGGACCACGGTGAACCGTATGTCGTTGGCCATGTCCGCAGGATGCGCCGGGGCGCTCGAAGGGCACTCGTGTCCGCCCGTAAAGATCGCTGTACCCGGGCGGTCGCGGGCGGGAACGGCAGGGGCCGAGGACCGGTGGGTCCTCGGCTCCGGGGGTGCGCGCTTCGTACGGTGTCAGCGGATGACGCGCTGGTAGGCCATGTGCACGGTGCGTTCGGTGGTGACGTCGGCGATCTCGGAGACGTCCCGCAGGCGGTCGACGCCCCGCGGGTCGTCGAGCGCGGAGACGCAGGCGTCGCCGTTCCGCCACCACGACAGCCCGACATAGGTCATGGGGCTGAGGGTGGAGCGCAGCAGGTCGCTGCCGCCGAAGCCGTCGAGCCGGGACCAATGGTCCGTCAGCTCCGCGAAGCGGCGCTCGAACTCGGCGCCGGAGCCGCGGACCCGGGCGTGGGTGAGGACGACGTCCGCGTCGCCGACGACGGCGTCGTGGTGGAGCATCCGCCCCACGCTGACGGCCTGGTCGGCCTCGGTCTCCACGAGCGCTCCGAGGTGGCGCACCCGGTCGAGGAAGGTGTCGTCGTGGACCACGTCCAGGAAGTCCCGCAGACTGCGCCAGTGCCCCAGGTGCACGTAGATGTGCGGCTGTTCGACGAGCCGGACCGTCACGAGGAAGTCGAAGCCCCGCTGTCGGCGCAGGAATTGGGAGTGCTCGTGGAACTCCCGCTCGAACTTGCCGGTGTCGCCCTTGACGCGGAACCGGTTGATGACGGTGACGGGCCCGTTGAGGTCACGTCCGGGCATGTGCTTCCTCCGCGAACTGCTTGGCATGGCGCAACGTGGTCGAGCTGTTGGTCCCCAGTGCCGTGCGCACCAAGGTGCGGGCCTCTTCGAGCGTCGCCTCGGGCCCGAGCGTCTGACGCACCCCCTCGGGATCGAGGGTGACAGTGTGCCAGGAGGTGGCGGTCACGCCCGTGCCGCGCGGCCCGTGTGGCGTGATTTCCCAGCGGCCGGTGTGCCCCGCCATGGCGACGGGCACCCGCAGCTGCTTGTAGACGATCTCCGCGCGGTCGGCGAAGCAGATCCGCACGGAGGTGGTGTTGTGGGTGGAGCCGTCCGGGCTGCGGGTGTCCATGTCCAGGTGCTGGAGGCCCGGTTCGTGCTCGGTGAGCTGCAGTCGCGCCACGTGCGGCAGCCGCTCGGGCCACCGGTCGGCACGGTCGAGGAAGGCGAAGACATCGGCGGCGGCGCCCTCGATCTCCACCGAGTCGCTGAACGTGAAGGTGGTCTCCTGGCGCCGGCCGGCGAGTTCGGCGGCGTTCTTCAGCGCTTCCAGTTCGGCGCGACTGTTGCGGTCGACCGCCTGCTCGATGAGGGCGACGGCTGCCGGGTCGTCGCCGACGGCACGGTAGTCGTGCAGCAGCACCACCCGGCAGCCGCCGTCGTCGTCGGGCTGTATCCGCCAGGTGCCGCCCATCGACGCCACCGGTGCGGCGGAGACGACCTGGCGGAAGGTGATGGTGTGCGTGGCGGGGTCGAGGGTGCGGCGGGAGGTCCAGTTGCGCACCTCGCCGTTGGCGAACGCCCAGATGTGCAGCAGCTGTTCGCCGCGGGCCTCCTCCAGCACCTCGACGTGCACGGTCGGCCCGAAGACCTGCGGCCAGGCGGTGACGTCGGCGACCAGGGCGTAGACGGTGCCGGGCGGGGCGGCGACCGTGACGGTGTGCTCGGTGACATGGGTCGTGCCGGTGGTGGTGACGGTCGGCGCCACGGCGGACCTTCCCTTCGTTACGCGCCGCGCAGGCGGCGGCATCAGACTGGCAGGGGGGACTTGAGCGGAGCTGGAGCGCGGGTCGGACGGCGCCCGGACCGGCGGCTCACCGGTCCGGGCCGCGGGCGGGCTCAGGCCCGTGCCCAGGCGGGGCGGTCGCAGATCTCCACGACGGCGGCGCCCCAGCTGTAGCCCGCGCCGACGCCGATGAGCACGATCCGGTCGCCGGGCACCGCCCGGCCCGAGGTGACGAGGTGGTCCAGGCCGGCGAACTGGTCACCGGCGCCGAGGTGCCCGACGGTGCGGCTCCACTCCCAGGTGGTGCGGGCGGGGTCGATGCCGTACGGCCGGTAGTAGATGGCCTCCAGCCGGCGGCGGCCGAAGTGCGGCAGCACCACCCACTCCGCCTCGGCCAGTTCCAGGTCCGCATCGGCCAGGGCCTGTTTGACGACGGTGCGCTGGCCGGCGTTGGCGCGACTGATCGCGAAGGACATGCCGACCCGGCCGACGAAGGCGCGCTTGGCCTCCTCGAAGTCGACCGGGGTGCGGTGGCTGAAGGGGGCCGGGCCGAAGGGTTCGTCACCGCGGTGCATCGGCTCCAGTTCGGGGTCGGCGAGCAGCGCCAGCGACCGCAGCCGCGCGAAGCCGCCCTGCCGGGAGAGCACCAGGGCGCTCGCCCCGTCGGCGTAGGGGGTGCCGGGGTCGGTGCGCCAGCGGTCGATGCCGGGCGCACAGAACCGGTCGGCGGCGCTGAGCAGGGCGTCCCGGCGGCCGGCGGTCGCCGTGAGGTAGGCGGTGGCCAGGTCGAGGGCGGCCATCCCGCCGTTCGACATCTGCCGGATCTCGATGGCCGGGCAGGTGTTGCCGACCGCCTCGCGCTGGATGTACGAGGCGACCGGCCACAGGTCCTGGCCCTGGTGGTAGGTGTCGGCGTGCAGGATCAGCGCGATGTCGGCCGGGGCGGACGCGGCCCTGGCGAGGGCCGCGCGGGCGGCCGCCGCGCCCATCTCGGCGGCCGACTCGTGCGGTGAGTGGGCCACCGACAGCATGCCGGTGGCCCGGGCCACCTGGGGCGGGCAGCTTCCGTCGGCGACCGCGTCGGCGATCGGTAAGGAGGAGGGCAGCCTGGTCGCGGTCCCCCGGATGAAGATGTCGTCCACTCGCACAGCCACTCCTGGAGTGTGGTTCGCGGCCGGCGCGGCCGGGTGCTCGGCGGCGCGCCGGCGGGTTCAGTCGGCAACGGCGGCGGTCGGCAGTGCCCGGCGGCGCTCGCCGCCGGTCCGCGCACCGGACAGCAGGACGTAGCGGACCGCGTCGAGCAGGGCCCGCCAGGACGCGGCGACGGTGTTCTCGTCCACGCCGACGGTGCCCCAGCGGCGCTGCCCGTCGCTGAAGGTGACCAGTACCCGGGCGGCCGCGCCGCTGCCGCCGCCCGGTCCGGCGCTGCCGGGCAGGACCCGCACCTGGTAGTCGACGACCTCCAGCGCGGCGAGCTCCGGGAAGAACGGGTCGAGTGCGGTGTGCAGCGCGCGGTCCAGGGCGTTGACCGGTCCGTTGCCCTCGCCGGCGGCGCTCAGCGGCACCCCGTCGACCCGCAGCCGCACCGAGGCCTGGGTGCGGGTGCCGCCACCGGGCCGCCGGTCCACGCCGACCCGCCAGGTCTCGACGTCGAAGGGGCACTCCAGCGCTCCGGCGACGGCGCCCTGCAGCTCCTCGCGCAGCAGCAGTTCGAACGAGGCGTCGGCCGATTCGAAGCTGTAGCCGCGCGTCTCCAGGTCCTTGATGCGGGCGGCGGCGCGGGCGACCGGTTCGGAGCCGGCCTCGACGTCGTAGCCCAGTTCGCGGGCCTTGAGCTCCACGGAGGAGCGGCCTCCCATGTCGGAGACGAGGGTGTGCATCGCGTTGCCGACCAGCGCCGGGTCGACGTGCTGGTAGAGGCCGGGGTCGACGCGCAGGGCGGAGGCGTGCAGCCCGGCCTTGTGGGTGAAGGCGCCCGCGCCGACGTAGGGGGCGGCGGTGCGCACCGGGATGCCGGTCAGTTCGGCGATGGACCCGGCGGAGAGGGTCATCTCCCGCAGCTGGTCGAGGGAGACCACCTCCAGTCCGCGTTGGAGCAGCAGGTTGGCCGTGACGGTGAAGAGGTCGGCGTTGCCGCAGCGTTCGCCGTACCCGTGGGCGGTGCCCTGGACGTGGTCGGCGCCCGCGTCGACGGCCGCGAGGGTGTTGGCGACCGCACAGCCGGAGTCGTCGTGGCAGTGGATGCCGAGGCGGACGCCGGTGGCGGCGCGGGTGTCGTCGACGACCGCGCCGATCCGGTCCGGGAGTCCCCCGCCGTTGGTGTCGCACAGCACGACCGCCTCCGCGCCGGCGTCGGCGGCGATCCGCACCACCTCCAGGGCGTATTCGCGGTTGAGGCGGTAGCCGTCGAAGTAGTGCTCGGCGTCGACGAACACCCGACGGCCCGCGTGCACGAGGAAGCGCACGGTGCTGCCGATCATGGCGAGGTTCTCGGCGAGCGTGGTGCGCAGGGCCAGTTCGACATGGCGCGGGTGGCTCTTGGCGACGATGGTCACCACCGGGGTGCCCGAGGCGAGCAGTGCGCGCACCTGGGGGTCGTTGGACACCATGGCACCGGGTTTACGGGTCGCGCCGAAGGCCGCCAACTGGGCGTTGCGCAACTGGAGTTCCTGTGCGGCGCGGCGGAAGAACTCGGTGTCCTTGGGGACCGCTCCCGGCCATCCCCCCTCGATGAACCCGACGCCGAAGGCGTCCAGATGGCGCGCGACGGCGAGTTTGTCCTCCACCGTGAGCACCATGCCCTCCTGCTGCGTTCCGTCCCGCAGGGTGGTGTCGTAGAGCTGGAAACGCTGGTCGGCCATGGTCCCTCCGTCCCTGACTCACGCCGCTCTCGGTCGGCGGCTCGGAGCGGTCACGGTCGGGCGGCGGGGTGGAGCGGGGATGGAGGACCGCTCAAGCGGCCGCCGCGCGGGACCGCCGGGGCACGTAGAGGGGGTGCGGCGTACGGGCAGCACGACGCCCGGTGCGACGGCTGCCACGGCCGCCGCACCGCGAGGGTGTCCGGTCCCGCCGGTCAGGCGGCGACCTCGACGCTGGAGTGGTCGCCGACGACGAGACGGGAGCACCGGGTGCGGACGGCGGAGGTGACCGTCGCGTCCCGGCCGATGACCGAGCCGCGCACACCGCCGACGCGCCGGACCGTCGCCCCGTCCAGCATGATGGAGTACTCCACCTCCGCCGCGGTCAGCACACAGTCCCGGCCGATGGAGGTGTGCGGGCCGACGTGGCTGTCCTCCACCACCGTGCCGGCGCCGATGATGACCGGGCCGGTGAGGCGTGAGCGGACGACCCGGGCGCCCTCTTCGATCACCACCGGGCCGGTCACCTCGCTCGCCCCGTCCACCGTGCCGCGCACGGACGGCGCCAGCCGGTCGAGGAGTTCGCGGTTGCAGTCCAGGACGTCCTCGATCCTGCCGGTGTCCTTCCAGAAGCCGGAGTAGATCCGCGCCCGTACCTCCGCGCCGTTCGACACCATCCACTGCAGCGCGTCGGTGATCTCCAGTTCGCCGCGGGCGCTCGGCTCGATCGCGGCGACCGCTTCGTGCACGGCCGGGGTGAAGAAGTAGACGCCGGTCATGGCGAGGTCGCTGCGCGGCTCGGCGGGCTTCTCCACGAGCCGCACCACCCGGCCGTTCTCGTCGATCTCGGCGACCCCGAACGCCCTGGGGTCCGGCACCTTGTGCACCACCACCTGGGCGGCGGGGCGGTCGGCCCGGAACTGCCGGGCGATGTCCGCCACACCGTCGGTGAGCATGTTGTCGCCCAGGTACATCACGAAGTCGTCGTCGCCGAGGAAGTCCCTGGCGATGGTGATGCAGTGCGCCAGGCCGAGCGGTGCGTGCTGCCGGATGTAGGTGAGCTCGACGCCGAGGCCGGTGCCGTCGCCGAGGGCGGCCACGATCTCGTCGCCCCGGTCCCCGACGACCAGTCCGACCTGGGTGACGCCGAGGTCGCGCAGGTCCGCCATCACATGGACGAGCACCGGGCGGTTGGCGATCGGGATCAGCTGCTTGGGCATGGAATGACTGAACGGGCGCAGCCGGCTGCCCAGGCCGCCGGCCAACACGAGTGCCTTCATGGGACGTCCTTCCTCACCGCGTCGCCGGCCGCCGCTGCACGGCGGCGGGCGGCCTGGGACCTGCCGGCGCAGAATGCGGCGGACGGGTCGCGGCGCGCTCAACCCCCGCTGGTTTTCGCCGTCTTCCCCCCTTCCCTCCCCCGGCTCTCCCCTCCCGGTGCCTTCCGTCTCCGTGCTGTGTCGTCCGACGGGCCGGCGGGGCGGGGACCTGCTCAGCGGGCTGGGGCGGGCTGCCCGGCCGCGGACAGCCGGGCGCGCTCCGGCTCCGTCAGGCCCCAGCGGGCGAGCAGGTGCCGGGAAGCCGCGTGCGGAGCCGTCGGCTCCGGCTGTGCGGGGGTGCGTTCGAAGCGGGGCGCGGGGGCCGGCTGCACGCCGTCGGCGGTGCGGAGGTAGGTGCCGCGCGCCCGGTGGTGCGGGTGGCCGGCGGCCTCCGGCAGACTGAGGACGGGGGTCACACAGGCCTGGGTGCCCTCGAAGACGGCCGTCCACTCGGTGCGGGTACGGGTCGCGAACCGGGCCTCGAACTCCCGTCGGAGGGCTGGCCAGTTGGCGGGGTCGTCGCGGTCCGGCAGCCGGGCCGCGTCGAGTCCCAGGCCCGCCAGCAGCGCCAGGTAGAAGCGCTCCTCCAGCGCGCCGACCGCGACATGCCCGCCGTCGGCGCAGGTGTAGACGGTGTAGAACGGCGCACCGCCGTCGAGCAGGTTGCCGCCTCGGTCCGCACCCCACTCGCCCGCCTGCTCCATGGCCAGCAGCATGCCCGTCAGCGACGCGGTGCCGTCGACGATGGCGGCGTCCACCACCTGGCCCCGGCCGGAGCGGGACCGTTCGACGAGTGCCGCGAGGATCCCGGCGACCAGCAGCATGCCGCCGCCCCCGAAGTCGCCGAGCAGGTTGACCGGCGGGACCGGGGCGCCGCCGGCCGGTCCGATGGCGTGCAGCGCTCCGGTGAGTCCGATGTAGTTGATGTCGTGGCCGGGAGCATGGGCCAGCGGCCCGTCCTGGCCCCAGCCGGTCATCCGGCCGTACACCAGCGCGGGGTTGCGGTCGCGGCACACCCCGGGCCCGGCCCCGAGCCGCTCGGCCACCCCGGGCCGGAAGCCCTCGACCAGCACATCCGCACCGTCCACGAGCCGCAGCAGCAGCCCCGTGTCCGAGGGGTCCTTGAGGTCCAGGGCGACCGTCCGGCGGCCGCGGTCGAGGATGCGGTGCCAGGCGGCGAAGGCGCGCCGCTGTCCCGGCCGGTCGACGCGGATCACCTCGGCGCCCAGGTCGGCGAGCATCATGCAGGCGTAGGGCGCGGGGCCGATCGCGGCGAGTTCGAGCACCCGCAGCCCGTGCAGCGGGCCGCCGCTCACCGTGGGTCCCGGTGGAGCGGCGCGGAAGGGGCGGCGGGGCGGGACGGTGTACCGGCGGGCGGACGGCCGGCGAAGGAGGAAGGCGGCATCCGCGGAGGGTGACAGCGGTCGCTGCACCGGGCCTTGAGGGGCTCTCGCGCCACGCCGACGCCCGCCCGCGCGTGGTTCGAGCCGGAGGCGAGCTGCGCGGTCCATAGTGGGCCTGCCCCTCCTGCACCACGACCGAAGGAACCCGATGGCCACCCGGATGCCGGCGAGCAGCCGCCCGCACAACGGCGAGGACGACGGCCCCGTCCTCAGCACCCGTGCCCTCAACCGCGCACTGCTGGCACGTCAGTTGCTGCTGCGGCGCCACCGGCTGGGTGTCGTCGACGCGGTGACCCGGCTCGTCGGACTGCAGGCCCAGGCGCCCAACCCGCCCTACATCGGCCTGTGGACCCGGCTGGAAGGGCTGGCGATCGAGGATGTGGCGGGGGCGATCGGGGACCGCTCACTGACCCGGATCGCCGTGATGCGCAGCACGGTTCATCTCGTCACGGCCCAGGACTGCCGCACGCTGCGTCCGCTGACCCAGCCGGCCCTGGACCGCGATCTGTGGGTGGGCAGCGGGTCCGGCAAGGCGGTCGACGGCGTGGTGGACCCGGCCGAACTGGCCGCCGCGGCGCGCGCGGCGCTGGCGGACACCGCCCTGACCACCGCGGAGTTGGGCGAGGCGTTGCGACAGCGGTGGCCCGACGTGGCGGCGCGGCATCTGGCGTACGCGGCGCGCACGCTGCTGCCGCTGGTGCAGGTGCCGCCCCGCGGCATCTGGGGGGTGGGCGGCCGCACCCGGTACGCCACCGCCGAGTCCTGGCTGGGCGAACCGCTCGTGGCCGAGCCGTCCCTCGACGAGATGGTGCTGCGCTATCTGGCGGCGTACGGTCCTGCCACCGTCAAGGACGTACAGACCTGGTCGGGGCTGACCCGGCTGCGCCCGGTGCTCGACGCACTGCGGGACCGGCTGCGCACCTTCCGGGACGGCGCCGGCAACGAGCTGTTCGACGTCCCCGGGGCGCCGCTGCCCGACCCCGGCCAGAGCGTCCCCGTGCGGTTCCTTCCGGAGTTCGACAACATCCTGCTGTCGCACGCCGACCGGTCCCGCATCATCAGCGACGAGGACCGCCGGCGCATCTTCACCCGCAACGGCATCGTGCGGGCCACCTTCCTCGTCGACGGTTTCGTCCGCGGGATGTGGGCCCTCGACCGCGACCGTGACGGGGCGGTCCTGCGCATCGAGCCGTTCGCGCCGCTCGGTGCGGCGGACCGCGCCGCCCTGACCGAGGAGGGCGCCCGTCTGCTGGCGTTCGCCGCGGCCGACGCCGGCGTGCACGACATCCGCTTCGCACCGCCCGGAGGGTAAGAGCGCCCTCCCGTCACGGCAGGTGCGCCCGTACGACCCTGCCCCGGGCGGACGAGCCGCCCGGCCTTCCCGAGAGGAACCCGCCATGCCCCACGCACCGTTCACCGGCAGGACCGTCGTCGTCACCGGCGGCGGCAGCGGCATCGGCCGCGCCACCGCGCTCGCCTTCGCCGAGCAGGGCGCGGCCAAGGTGATCGTCACCGGCCGCCGCAAGGAACGGCTGGCCGGGACCGCCGCGGCGCACTCCGCGGTGGTCCCGGTGACCGCCGACGTCACCACCGAATCGGGCGCCGAGGCGGTCGCCGAGGCCGTACGGGCGCACGGCGGGACGGTGGACGTGCTGGTGCACAACGCCGGCATCTTCCGCTTCAGCCCGCTGGCGGCGCTGGACGTGGCCGCCGCCAGGGACGTGCTCGACACCAATGTGATGGGCCCGGTCCTGCTCACCGCGCAGCTGCTGCCGCTGCTGCGGACGCCCGGCGGCTGCCTGGTGCTGGTCTCCAGCCGCGGCGGCCACAACCCGGGCCCCGGCAGCTCGCTGTACTCGGCCAGCAAGGCGGCCGTGCACAGCCTGACGCGCAGTTGGGCGGCCGAACTGTCCGCGCAGGGCATCCGGGTCAACGCGGTCGCCCCCGGCTTCGTCCGTACCGACGCCTATGCCGCCAACGGCCTGGCGCCGCAGGAGGTCGAGGGTCTGTTCACGGGGGTCGCGCAGAGCATCCCGCTGGGCCGGGTCGCCGAGACCGACGACATCACGCCCTGGATCGTGCAGTTGGCCCATCCGTCGTCCGCCCAGGTCACCGGGCAGGTCCTCACCATCGACGGCGGGATGGACGTGGGCGGCCCGCAGGGCGGCTGACCCGCGGCGGCGCGTCGGGCCTTGTCGTCAACGCCCCGCCTGACCTGTGGGCGAAGACGGGACGTTGACGACAGGCCCTGGTCCACCCGGGCTCGACCCGCTGTTCAGGGCCCGCTTCTAGCCTCGGTGCGACCGAGGCACGCCGCAGCGCTGGAGGGGACGTTCACATGAGCCCGGCAATCACCCCGTTCCGCATCGACATTCCGCAGCCGGAGATCGACGACCTCCGGCTGCGGCTCGCCCGGACCCGCTGGCCGGAGGCGGAGACCGTGTCCGACCGGTCCCAGGGCGTCCCGCTGTCGGCCATGAAGGACCTGTGCGCCTACTGGGCGGAGCGTTACGACTGGCGGGCCACCGAGGCCCGGCTGAACGCACTGCCGCAGTTCCGTACCGAGATCGACGGGCTGGGCATCCACTTCCTGCACGTGCGCTCCCCGCACCCGGAGGCCGTACCGCTGCTGATCACCCATGGCTGGCCCGGTTCGGTGGTCGAATTCCTCGACATCATCGGCCCGTTGACCGACCCCGAGGACCCGGCCGACGCGTTTCACGTGGTGTGCCCCTCCCTGCCGGGCTACGGCTTCAGCGACAAGCCGTCCGAGGCCGGCTGGACCGCCGAGCGGACCGCCGCCGCATGGCAGGAGCTGATGACGCGGCTCGGGTACGCGCGCTATGCGGCGCACGGGGTGGACTGGGGTTCCTTCATCTCGGCGGTGATCGGCGAAACCGACCGCGGCAGTCTGCTCGGGCTGCATCTGACGATGCCGTTCGCCCGTCCGCCGCAGGAGCAGGCCGAGCTGTCCGAGCGGGACCTGGCAGGCCTGGCCGCCATGAAGCGGTTCCAGCAGGAGGAGGGCGGCTACTCGGTCCTCCAGACCACCCGGCCGCAGACGCTCGGCTACGGGCTGACGGACTCCCCCGCGGGCCAGTTGGCCTGGATGGCCGAGAAGTACTGGGCCTGGAGCGACCACGACGGGGACCCGGAGAAGGTGATCTCCCGCGACCGGCTGCTGGACGCCGTATCGGTGTCCTGGTTCACCGCGTCGGCCGCGTCGTCGGCGCGGATCTACTGGGAGAGCCAGAACAAGCTGGCGCTGGCCCCCGTCCACGTCCCCACCGCTATCGCCAACTACCCGAAGGACGGCCGGATGCCGCGGCCCTGGATCGAGGGCCGCTTCACCGATCTGCGGGACTGGAAGGACCACACGCACGGAGGCCACTTCCCCGCCCTGGAACAGCCCGAACACCTCGTCCGCGAACTGCGCGCCTTCTTCCGCACCCTGCGCTGACCCACGCCCCTTCTGGAAAGGACTCATCGTGACGACCTCTGCCACCGGACCCGGCGCGGCCACCGGCGCCAAGACCTTCCCCTATCAGCGCCTGTGCCCCTTCAGCCCGCCGGCCGAGTACACGGCGATGGCCGAGCAGGACGTCTCGGAGGTGACCCTGACCGGTTCCGGGCTGCGGATATGGACGGTGACCGGCTACCAGACCATCCGCAAGCTGCTCACCGATCCGCGGGTCAGCGCCTCGCGCAAGCACGCCAACTTCCCCTTCTACTTCGTGGCGCCGCCGGAGTACCGCACCGAGACCTCGTTCATCGGGTACGACGGCGCGGAGCACACCACGACCCGGCGCAAGGCCGCGCTGACCTTCACCAACCGGCAGGTGCAGCGGCTGCGGCCGCGCATCGAGCAGATCGTCGACGAGCACCTCGACCTGATGCTGGGCATGCAGCCGCCCGTCGACATGCACCGGGTGTTCTCGCTGGCGGTGCCGATGACCGTCATCTGCGAACTCCTCGGCATCCCGCAGGACAAGCACGACTTCTTCATCAAGCACGGCACCGCCCTGCTCGGCGGGCACAGCTCCACCGAGGAGCGGCAGGCCGCCATCGTCGAGGTCAACGCCTATGTGGACGAGCTGATCCAGCTCAAGAAGCGCGAACCGGGCGACGATCTGCTCAGCCGGGCGATGGCCGACTACGCGGCGTCCGGCGAGGAGTACACCGACCGGGACCTGTTCAACATGGTGCGACTGCTGATGAACGGCGGACACGAGACCACCGCCAGCCAGATCTCGCTGGGCACCGCCTGCCTCCTGGAGAACCCCGACCAGCTGCAACTGCTGCTGGACGACCCGTCGCTGGTCAAGCCGGCCGTCGAGGAGCTGGTGCGGTTCGCCACCATCGGGGACACCGCGGTGCCGCGCGTGGCGCTGGAGGACATCGAGATCGGCGGGGCGCTGATCCGCAAGGGCGACGGCATCCTGTGCCTGGGGCTGGCCGCCAACCGCGACCCGGAGACCTTCCCCGAGCCGGAGAAGCTCGACATCACCCGCGGCAGCCGCAAGCACCTCGGCTTCGGCCACGGCGTCCACCACTGCATCGGCGCGGACCTGGCGCGGCTGGAGCTGGAGATCGTGTGGAGCAAGCTCTTCCGGCGCATCCCGACCCTCCGGCTGGCCAAGCCGTTCCTGGAGATCCCGCGCAAGGAGGGCGCGGTCATCTACGGGCTGTGGGAGCTGCCGGTCACCTGGTGACCTCGCAAGGACACGCCCCGGCCCGGCCGGCGCCGCACGGCGCCCCGTGGCACCTGTACCGCCCGTCCGCCGGCCGTCACCCGACGAGGAGAGCTCCATGGCCAAGATCACTTATCGGCACCCGAACGGAACCGAGACCGTCGTCGACGTCCCGGTGCCCAACACCGTGATGCGCGGCGCGAAGATCAACAACATCGACGGGATCGAGGCCCAGTGCGGCGGTTCCGCGCAGTGCGGCACCTGCCATGTGTACATCGACGAGGCCAACGCGCTGCCGCTGCCCGCGATGCACGAGTCCGAGGACGACGTCCTCTACGGCACCGCCGCCCCGCGCCGCGCGACCAGCCGCCTCAGCTGCCAGCTGCCGGTCTCCGAGGAGATCGACGGGCTCGTGGTGCACCTGCCGGAGACCCAGAGCTGATGGCAGCGCCGTCGGTCGTCGTCATCGGTGCGGGCCAGGCCGGCTCGGACACCGCCGCCGCGCTGCGGTCCCAGGGCTTCGGCGGGCGGATCACCCTGGTCGGCGCCGAGGGCGTCCCGCCCTACCAACGGCCGCCGCTGTCCAAGCAGTTCCTCGCCGGTGCCAGGAGCGTCGCCGATCTCGCCCTGCGCCCGGCCTCGTTCCACACCGAGCGGGACATCGAGTTCGTGGGCCGGGACCCGGCCGTGCGGCTCGACCGGAACGGCAACCGGGTCACCCTCGCCTCCGGGCGCACCCTCGGCTACCAGCACCTGGTCCTGGCCGTCGGCGCCCGCGCGCGGCGGCTCCCCGTTCCCGGCGCCCGGCTGGACGGGGTGCTGACCCTGCGCACCCTCACCGATGCCGGCCGGCTGCGGGACCGGATGCGCGACACCGGCCGGCTCCTGGTGATCGGCGGCGGGTTCGTGGGACTGGAGGTCGCCGCGACGGCACGGGCGGCCGGGCTGGCGGTGACCGTCGTGGAGTTCGGGCCCCGCCTGTTGGCGCGTGCGGTCAGCGGCGCGATGTCGGCGCACCTGCTCGCCGAACACCGGGCCCACGGCGTCCGGGTCCTGCTCTCCCGCGAGGTGACGGCCCTGCACGGCGACGGCGCGGGCCGGGTCTGCGAGGCCGAACTGGACGGCGGGGAGCGGATCGCGGCGGATCTGGTGGTCGTCGGGATCGGCGCGCTGCCGGACGTCGGGCTGGCCGCCGAGGCCGGTCTCGCCGTGGGCGACGGCATCCTCGTCGACGGGCATCTGCGCACCAGCGACCCCGCCGTGTACGCGATCGGCGACTGTGCCCGGTTCCCCAGCCCGCACACCGGGCGCCCGCTCCGCCTGGAATCGGTGCAGAACGCGTCGGACCAGGCCCGGTGCGTGGCCGCCGCGCTCTGCGGGACGCCCCGGCCGTACGCGGCGCTGCCGTGGTTCTGGACCGAGCAGTACGGCCTGCGGCTGCAGATCGCCGGGATCGGCACGGGACACGACCGGGTGGTGACCCTCGGCGATCCCGGCGCGGGCCGGTTCTCGCTGCTGTGCTTCCGGGGCAACCGGCTGCTCGCCACCGAGTCGGTGAACCGGCCGGCCGACCACATGATCACCCGGCGGCTGATGGGCGCGGGAGCGCCGCTGCCGACCCCGCGGGAGGCGGCCGCGCCCGGCTTCGGCTTCAAGGCGTTCCAGGAGGCCGCCGCCGTATGACGCGGCGTCGCGCGAGCCGGCCCTCCGCTGTCCGGGTCGTCAGCCCGCCGCGCCGTTCTCGGCGCGGGACAGCGCGACGTCGAGGACGACGAGCAGCGCGTCCCGCACCGAGCCGGTGGCGCGGGCGTCGAAGACGACCACCGGTACGTGGGAGGAGACGTCCAGCGCCCAGCGCACCTCGTCGAGGGCGTGGTGGACCTCACCGTCGAAGGCGTTGACGGCGACCGCGAAGGGGATGCCCTTGTGCTCGAAGTAGTCCACCGCGGCGTAACAGTCGTCCAGGCGGCGGGTGTCCACGATCACCAGGGCGCCGAGCGCGCCCTCGACCACGTCGTCCCACATGAACCCGAACCGGTCCTGGCCCGGCGTGCCGAACAGATAGAGCTTCAGCGTCGGATCGATGGTGAGACAGCCGAAGTCCATGGCGACCGTGGTGGTGGTCTTGCCGGGGGTGTGGGTGAGGTCGTCCACCCCCGCCGCGACCTCGGTGATGGCGGCTTCCGTGGTCAGCGGCCGGATCTCGGAGATCGAGCCGACGGCCGTGGTCTTGCCGACGCCGAAGCCGCCGGCGATGACCAGCTTGACCGGTACCGGCGGCTGTTCAACCGCTGTCACGGAGTGCGCCTCGTGAGTCGGGGACGGCGCGGAGACCATCGATAACCCTTCGCAGTACGGAAATGTCCTGGGTGGTGCCGGCGTCCGGGACGTGCACCGCCAGATGGCCGGCGGTGCGCAGGTCCTCCGCCAGCACCCGGACGACATTGAGGTGGAGGCGGAGTCCGGCGGCCAGCTCCGCCACCGATTGCGGCCGCCGGCAGGCGGCCACGATGTCG
The DNA here is from genome assembly GCF_009811555.1 of Streptomyces caniferus. Classification (GTDB taxonomy): domain Bacteria; phylum Actinomycetota; class Actinomycetes; order Streptomycetales; family Streptomycetaceae; genus Streptomyces; species Streptomyces caniferus. The sequence goes on from NZ_BLIN01000003.1 coordinate 917,937, forward strand.
TGTTGCTCGAAGGCGAGCGACCCCAGGGCGGTGATCCCGGACGAGGTCGCCACGATCTGGGTCTCGACCGGCAGCGACCCGCCGGTGCCGCCCCCCGCCACCCGGCCGGCGGTCAGCAGGAAGGGCCGGATCGCGGGAGCGCGGCCGACCGGCTCGGACGTGCCCGGGGCGTCGCCCGCCCCCGAACTCCCGGCTCCTGCCCCGCTCCCGGCTTCGTTCGGGCGGGGCGACCCCCACGAGCTGGGGGGACCCCCGTCCTCGTCCGGTCCTGGTTCACCGGCGGCCATCATGATCCTCTTCTCGGTACCCGTATCCCGCCTCCGCGGAGGGGAACGGTCAGCGGGCCGGTGCGGCGCCGGCGTTCTTCTTGAGCTCCATGACCAGCTGGGGGGTGAGCGCGCCGCCCGCACGGTTGGCGAACAGGGTCATCTCGTAGGCGATGTTCCCGAGCTTGGCCTCCTTCGAGGTCACCACGCCCAGGACGGCACCGCAGCCGATGGCCGACACCAGCACGTGGCCGCCCTCCAGGTCGATGATGACCTTGTTCAGGCCGCCCAGGCCGTAGTTGCCGGACGCACCGGCGGCCAGGCTCGTGACGCCCGAGACGATCGCCGCGAGCCGTTCGGAGTCGGCCTGCTCGCGCAGGCGGGAGACCGCGATCAGCAGGCCGTCGGAGGACACCGCGATGGCGTCGACGACACCGGCGGTCTCGCTGGCGAACCGGTCGAGGAGCCAGGTGAAGTCGGCCGCGGCGGCTGTGAGATCCATGGGTTCCGCCCGCTCGGGGCTGCTCTTACCTGTCGGCGTCGTCACTGCCCGACTCCTTCCGGGGTTGCTGGTGTGGCGAGGGCGCTGGGTCCCCCTGGGGCGGAGCGCTCTGTTGCTCCGCCCGGCGTACTGCGGCTTCGAATTCGTCGAGCTCGGACCGGACCGCGTCGGCGTCGACGGGCCCGCGCGGGGCCTGGGTCTCCCGGTCGGCCGCCGGAGTGGTCATGGTGAGGGTCGCGCCTCGTACCCGCCGTCGCAGCGGGCGGCCGGCCGGTGCGGAGCGCGGACCGGCCGGGGAGCCGGTCCGCTCCTCGTCCGTACGCCGCGGGAGGCGCCGGGGAAGCTCGCCCTGCCGCTCGGGGGTGACGGGCCGCCGCTCGGGGGCGGCGGAGGTCCGCACGGGGAGCGGCGTGGCGGGAGCCTGCCCGGACCCGGGCGCGGCGGGCTCAGGCGGGGCGGACGGCGCCGACGGGGCCCCGGCGCCGGGCGCCGCACCCGCACCCGCACCCGCACTGTCCGGCTCTCCGGCCTGTTCCCCGGCTTGTTCCCCGGCCTGTTCCCGCGCCTGGTCCCCGGTCTCCGTCGCGGACGGATCCGCCGCCGGGGACGGGGAGCCGACGGGGAGCACGGCCGGCAGCAGCGCGGAGGGGAGATAGATTCCGGCGGTGATGCCGCCGCCCGGTGTACGGCTGAGGGCGACGCGGATGCCCGAGCGCCGGGCGAGGATACCGACCACGAACAGGCCGAGGACCTTGGTCGGTACGAGGTCGAGCCGCTCCCGGCGGACCAGGCGGGAGTTCTCCTCGCCGAGCCGGTCGGCGCTCATGCCGAGGCCGTGGTCGATGATCTCGATCAGGGCCCCGCCGTCCGCGGTGATGTCGGTGCCGGGGCGGACGACCACCTCGACGGGGGTGTCGGACGGCGAGAACGAGACCGCGTTCTCCAGCAGTTCGGCGAGCATCAGCGTCAGGTCGTCGACCACGTCGGGTCCAACGGTGACCTCGGTCTCGGACCGCAGGGACACCCGCTGGAAGCCCTCGATCTGACCGAGCCCGGCCCGGATGACGTTGACCAGGCTGGTCGGCCGGGCCTCCAGCTCGGGGTCCCGGACGCCGGCGAGCAGCATCAGGCTGTCGGCGTTGCGCTGGAGGCGTACCGCGATGTGGTCGATGCGGTACATCCGCTGGAGCACGTCGGGGTCGGTCTCCTCGCGTTCCACGGCGTCGATCAGCATCAGCTGGCGGGAGGTCAGGTTGCTGACCCGGCGTCCGACGTTGCCGAACATCTCGGCGACGTTGCGGCGGCTGAGCACCTGCCGCTCCAGCAGCGCCGCGGCGGTGACCTGCACCTGGTTGAACGCCTCGGCCAGGTGGCCGATCTCGTCGCGCACCGGGACGGGGATCGGCCGCGGCCGGAGCGGGGTGCTGTCCGTCGACTCGTCCTCCTCGACGCGGGCGAGTTCTTCCCCGGCCACGTCGACCACCTGCTGCGCGGCGCCGGTCAGGGCCGTCAGCGGACGCACCACCGAGCGCCGGACCTGGACGGAGAAGGTCAGCCAGGAGGCGAAGCCGAGCAGCGCGAGGCCGAGCATGAGCAGCGCGTTCCGCAGGGCATCGGCGGACAGACTGTCGGCACGGGCGGCGATGTCATCGATCAGCGACCGGGTGATGTCGAGACGGGCCCCGGCCTGCCGGCTGCCCGCGGCGATCGCCTTGCGCAGCTGCTCCGGCGTCTGGCCCTGGAGCGAGCCGGGGTCGATCTGCAGCTCCGCGAACTGCGCGTCGATGCCGTTCGCCTCGGCGTCCCGCTCGATCCCGCCGAGGCGCAGGACCTGGCCCGGCGAGGCGATCCGGGCGAAGTGGGCGGCCTGTTCCTCGTAGAGCCGGTGGGCGCCGACGGCACGGGTGTATTCGGTGAGCGCGTTGGCGTCCCGGGTCTGGGCGGAGAACACCCCGCTCTCGTAGGTCGCGTGGGCGGCGTCGGCGCGCAGCACCGTGTCGAGGAGATCGGTGACCGAGGACGACGAGGTGCCCAGGAAGCGGTCGAGGCCGATGCCGTCGATCAGGTAGTCGACCGCGGCGGCGTAGGCGGGGTCGATACCGGCGGCCGGCACCGAGCCCCGCTCGACCTTGTCGCGCAGCACCGCCAGGCCCCGGACGTACTCCAGCGCCCGCGCCCCCTCCTTCGGCAAGTCGGGCCCGAACGCGGAACGCACGGTGGTGACCTGTGCGTCGGTGCTCCGCTGCGCCTGGCGGTAGGTGGCGGTCGACGGCAGTGCGGCACCGGGCCGGGCCGCCTCCTGCTCCACGGAGAGCAGCAGCGCCTGCCGGTGTTCGGCCTGGATGTCGTTGATCAGCCTGGTGACCTGCTCGCTGTCGCGCACCAGCTCTTCGGTGCGGCCGGCGTCCAGGGCCTTGTTCATCTGGCTGTCGACGCCGATGGCGAGCAGGACGCCGACGACCGCGACCGGCGCGATCACCAGAACGTTGAGCTTCCGCCGGAACGGCCAGCGGTCCAGGAGCGCACCCGTGCGCTGACGGAGCCGCGGCCCCGACGGCGAACGCCGGGAACGGTCCGGTGCGTGTGGTGGGTCCGTTGCGTCCGCAGACACCCAGGTCTCCTTACGACGTGCTCCTGAGCGGGGACCGAGAGGGTGTTGGTGCCGACCGCCGACGACGGGCACGGAGGGTGGCGATCGCGATTCCCAGCCCATGACGAGCGAAAGGATCACGCCACACCTCCGACGGCCGTGAACACTACCGCTTGTGCACGCACAGGCACCACAGGACTACCAATGATCAGGCTGTATTCAACTCTTTGTCATGTTTGGCCCGTTGTCTTCACCGGGGGGTGCGGCGTCGGGCGGGATGGCCTGGTTGGCCGGTTTCCGACGGGGAGTGGAGTATGTGGAGTGACTCGTTCCGGTGTGCGCGCTGTGTCGGCGGCGTACGCCGGGCCTGCCGGAGGCGGCTGCTCCCCGGAGCGCCGTCACCCGTAACCTGTCTCCCCCACCCCACCCGTATCCTCATCCCGCTGCCCTGCGAGGAGACCCGTGCACCCCACCCGCAAGGCGGTCGTGACCGCCGCCGCATTCCTGGTCATGGCCACCGTCGCCGGCTGTGAATCCGGCGGCGCCGCCGCGTCCCACCAGGGCTCCACCGAGCCCGGATGCCCCACCGCCCTCGCCAGGGCCAAGCAGGCGGTCAAGAAGGCCGAGGCCGTGAGCGCACCCTGGGAGGGGCCCACCACGGGACCCGAGGCCGTCCAGGACAAGACCGTCGTCTACATAGCCCAGACCCTGACCAACCCCGGCGTCGCCGGAGTCGCCCAGGGTGTCCAGGAAGCCGCGAAGATCGTCGGATGGCACGCCCGCACCCTCAACGGCCAGGGCACACCGGAGGGCCTCAAGGCCGCCTTCAAGCAGGCCCTGCGCCTCAAGCCGGACGGCATCGTCATCAGCGGATTCGACCCCTCGACGACCCCGGCGGAGGTCAAGAAGGCCCGTGCCGAGGGCATTCCGCTGGTCGGCTGGCACGCCGCGCCGACCCCCGGCAAATCCCCCGGACTCTTCAGCAACGTCACCTCCCGGGTCGAGGACGTGGCGAAGATCAGCGCTGACTGGATCATCGCCCGGTCCAACGGGCACGCGGGCGTCGTCCTGTTCACCGACGCCACGGTGCCCTTCGCGAAGCGCAAGTCCGACCTGATCAGGAAGGAACTCGCGACGTGCTCGGGCACCGAGCTGCTGAGCTACACCAACATGCCCATTCCGCAGGTCAACAGCCGGTCCATCAAGGAGGTCCGCTCGCTGCTGTCCCGTTTCGGCCGCAAGTGGACCTACTCCGCCGCCATCAACGACCTGTACTTCCAGCACGCCGCCCCCGCGCTGCGCGCCGCGGGCAAGGACGGCGCGGGTGCCCCGTTCAACATCGGTGCCGGTGACGGCGACCCGTCGGCCTTCCAGCGGGTCAACGGCAAGGAGTTCCAGGCAGCGACCGTGCCCGAGCCGCTCTCCGAACAGGGCTGGCAGATCGTCGACGAGTTCAACCGCGCCTTCAGCAAGGCCCCGGACAGCGGGTACACCGCCCCCGTCCACATCGCCACCTCCGCCAACAGCGGCGGTGCGCTCTCCTGGGACTCCGAGGGCTACCGCCAGGCGTACCGCAAGATCTGGGGCAAGTGACTCAGGAGCGGGTGCCGGTGTCGTGCGCCTGCACGCTGCGCACGAGTACGTCGTCCGCGTCGTACTGCCGGGAGACGCCGCTGCTGGTGAAGGTGTCGCCGGTGAGCCGGGCGCTCTGGTCGACGCTCACCCGGCCGAGGTAGTCGCCCTGGGAGCCCCAGACGGGTTCGGCGATCCGGAAGGTGAAGCGCCCGTCCCCGGTGCGGCTCCAACTGCCCGCGCCGCCGCCCACGATGAAGGCCGTACCGCCCGGGGTGAACTGCACGGTGCTGTCATAGGTCCGTCCCTCGAAGGACACCTTCAGGGCCCATCTCCCGACGGGGCTCGCGGCGGCCGTGCGCTCCGTGCGCGGTGCCGGGTCGCCCGCTCCCGCCGGGGCCAGGGCCGTCGACGTGCCGGCCATCGGTACCGCGGCCAGGACCGCGGCCGCCACGACGACCGCACTCCGCGGCCGTCGTGCTCCGCCTGCCGAACGCTTCATGCTGTTCCTCCCCCGCGCGCAGCGCGTCTGCTGTGGTGGACCGGTCGGGCCAGGCTGCGGCCGCCGCCTCGACGGGCGCTCGAAGCACGCTGCACGCGCGGTGCTCCAGCAAAGTGCGAGGAGCCGCCCGGACACTGGGCGGCCGCATCCCCGAGGAGGCCCGATGCCGCTCCCCCGCTCCCGCCCGGACCTCGCCGACCACACCCCGCCGCCGGCCGCGGCCGGTACCTGGCGGGCGCTGGTGCGGCGCCCCAGGGAGACCTCCACCAGCACCTTCGTCTTCACCCCGCGGGGCGCGGCCCTGCTGCTCTCCGGCACCGCCGGCTGCGGCTCCTGGAGCGCCACGGGCACATCGGCGTTCTCCTACCGGATCACCGAACCCCTCATCGACGCGGACGGCCGGTGCACGGGCTGGGTGGACATCGACCAGACGGGCGTGTGCCGGGGCGCGGCGTTCACCAGTTGCGGGGTGTCCCGGATACATGACGCACGGGGCGTCCTGCGGTACCGCGTGCCGGTGGCGATCATCGCGCGCCGGTGGGAGTGAGGGGCCGCACGCGGGCGGTCAACAGGGTGTGCGCACATCGGCCAACGATAGGGGCGTGCGGCGGACTTGGGACGGGTGAAGCGGTCGACGCCAAGCCGTTGTTCACGGCCCCGGCTGTACTCGCTGTCTGCCGGCGGTGAACACCGGCCCGACCGGGCTCGGTGATCACTACAGTCCAGCCTCATGACGACGTTCACCACGCGTACGGTCACCTACCCGGCCGACGCCCTCACGATGATCGGGCACCTCGCGCTCCCCGCCGGTGCCGACCGCCGGCCCGCGGTCCTGATCGGGCCCGAGGGGACGGGGCTCAGCGACGTCGAGCGCCGCCGGGCCGATGCCCTGGCCGAGCTGGGGTATGTGGCGCTGGCCTTCGACCTCCACGGCGGGCGCTATTTGGACGACCCTGGGGAGATGCTGGCCCGTTGCATGCCGCTGCTCGCCGACCCCGACCGGATGCGGAACATCGGCCACGCGGCGCTCGACGTGTTGCGTGCCGAACCGCGGACCGACCCCGACCGGATCGCCGCCGTCGGCTACGGCACCGGGGGCGCGATCGCGCTGGAACTCGGGCGGGACGGCGTCGACCTGCGCGCGATCGGGACCGTCAACGCGCTGACCACGGGCCGGCCGGGCGAGGCGGCACGCATTCGCTGCCCGGTGTGGGCCGGAGTCGGGTCGGAAGACCCGATCATGGCGCCCGCGCAACGGGACGCGTTCACAGCCGAGATGCAGGCCGCGGGCGTCGACTGGCGGCTCACGGTCTACGGCGGCGCCCTGCACGCCTTCCACCACCCGACGGTCGACCACATCGTGCGCCCCGGCGTCGGCCACCACCCACGACACGCACTGCGGGCCTGGCACGACATCGTCGACCTGCTCGCCGAGTGCCTGCCCGTAACGGAGTGATCCGGTCGGCTCCTGACGCTCACTCCCCGGCCGTCAGATGCAGGGCGACATTGCCGCGGTAGGCCCCCTGGAGGAGCGAGATCAGGGCGGCGGGCGCGGTCTCGATGCCGCCCTCGACGGCGGTGTGCGGGAAGACGAAGGTGCCCTCGGCCACCCACATCGCGAAGTGCCGCGTCCACTGGGTGATCTGCTCGGGGGTGTGGTAGGTCGCGAACGGCCGCAGTTCCAGATGCTTGGTGATGGCCGTCATGAGGTCGAGCCGGGGGTACGCCTGGGAGCCGTTCTGCGCGGACAGGGCGCCGCACAGGGCGAACCGCGCATGCGGGGCCGCGACCTCGATCGCGGCCTCGAACTGCTCCCCGCCGACGTTGTCGAAGAAGACCTGGATGCCGTCGGGGGCCAGCTCGCGCAGCCGGTCGACGACCGGGCCGTCGTGGTAGTCGAAGGCGTCGTCGAAGCCCAGTTCGCCCACGAGGTAGTCGACCTTCTCCTGGCTGCCGGCGCTGCCGATCACCCGGGCCGCGCCCCGGCACTTGGCGATCTGCCCGGCGAGCGAGCCCACCCCGCCGGCCGCGCCGGAGACGAACACCACGTCGCCCTTGCCGACCCGTGCGATATCGGCCATGCCGTAGTAGGCGGTGGGGCCCTGGCTCAGGTAGTACACCGGGCTGGGGAAGAGGTCCGGGTCCACCTTGAAGTAGGTGTTGGCCGGACCGCAGGAGTACTCGCTCCAGCCGGACATCGACTGGACGACGTCACCGACGGCCAGGTCGGGACTCGCGGACCGGACCACCGTGCCCAGCGCGCCCCCGCCGAGCCGCTCGCCGACCTGGAACGGCGGCAGCGGCAACGGGCAGTCGGCCCGCATCAGATCCTGGTAGGCCGCCGCCAGCGGCAGATGGTCCGTACGGACCAGGACCTCGCCGGGCGCCGGCTCCGGCACCTCGACCTCGACGATGTCGAAGTGGCCGAGGGTCAGTTCACCCTCCAAGTGCTCGGACAGCCGTACTTCCCGCGCCTTCTGCGGAATGCCGGGACCCACACCAGCGCTCATGACTCTCCTCCGTCGGCAGCCTGGGCTGAAACACCCCAGGGATATCCCGGCCCGCTCGCGGCCGCCTCGGGCGCCGGTCCAGCGCCGGGCGGTACGACGGGCCGGGTGCCGTCAGGCGTCGGGCGCGGCCTGCTGCAGGTCGAAGGCGTTGGCGCCGTCGAGGGATTCCCGGATGAGGTCGGCGTGGCCGGCGTGCCGGGCCGCCTCCCCGATCAGATGCAGCAGGATCCACCGGACCGTACGCGGCTCGTCCTGCGGGCCCCACGGGGTCTTGGGCATCGGGACCCGCTCGTCGAAGTCCTTGACCGCCCGCACCGCCTGGGCCACGTCGGCGCCCACCCGCGCGTGCTCGGCCAGCAGCCCGGTCACCGTGCCGGTCGCGGGCACCTCGAACTCGGCCTGTCCGTCGCGCTGCAGCCAGTCGGCGCCCCGGCCGGCGATGACCGGGATCCAGGCCGGCTCGCCGCGTACGGCGTGGATGAGCAGCGACGCCAGGGACAGCGTGCTGACGCTGGGGGCGCTGCGTGCCTGTTCCTCGCTGAGGCCCCCGAACGCCCGGCGCAGCGCCTCGCGGTGCTCCTGCCAGGCCGCCAGGAGCTCTTCGCATTCGTCCATCCGGGGGTCAGCCATGGTCGGCATGCCTCTCTCGCCTCTCGTCCGTGCTGGGTCCGCCGCGCCGTCCGCGGCGCCGGCCTGCACAACGTCGCAGGTCCGGCCGGGGACACGCGGCGCTGTAGTGCCTCTCCAGGGCGCGTCCAGCTCGGCACGTCACTTTGGACGGCGCCACAGACCCACCGGCGACGGTGGCGCGCCATGACCGGAAGGAGCCGATGTGTCCCAGGTAACGCAGGCAACCGTGCAGCGGGTGACCGCGGATCTGTATGTCGAGGTGCAGCAGTTCTACGCACGGCAGATGCCGCTCCTGGAAGCCCGGAAGCTGGAGGAGTTCCTGGAGACCCTGACCGAGGACGGCTCGATCGAGCACCGCCCCGGCGGCTGGAAGCTGGAAGGGCGGCAGCAGTTGCTGACCGAGATGCGGGCGCGCCGCGGGGACCCGGAGCAGCCGCTCGTCGAGGAGATCTCGGCCCGCGAGGCGCGGGAGCGCAACGTCTCGTACTACGACGGTCTGGTGTACCGCTACTGGTTCGACCGGATGCACATCGAGCCGGTCGACGAGGACACCTTGCGGGTGCGCTACCAGGCGATCGTGAGCATGACGGACGCGGCGGGCAAGGTCAGCTTCGAGCCGACGACCGTCGTGGACGACGTCCTGGTCCGTATCGACGGTGAGCTGTACACCCGTTCGCGCATCGTCACCCATGACTCCCCCGCCTGGGCCGACAAGATCCACAACCCGTCCTAGGACATGTCCGGCCACCGGCCGCCCCCGGTCCGATCCGATCCGAACCAGCCGCACACCGCGGAGGTGCCCCTTGTCCGCCTGCCCCGTCTCCGACGCGTTCCCCTTCCCCGGCTCGTCCTACAACGGCCCGGCCCCGCACTACGCCCGGCTGCGCACCGACCAGCCGGTGGTACGGGTGCGGACGGCAGGCGGTGTGGACGCCTGGCTGGTCACCCGGTACGAGGACGTCCGGGCGGCCCTGGCCGACCCCCGGCTCAGCAGGGCCCGAACCTGCAGGCCCGGGGCGCCGCGGATCGGCGGGTCGATGACGACCACGCCCGAGATGATCATTTCGCTGGACGGCGCCGAACACGCCCGGCTGCGCAAGCTGGTGGTCGGCGCGTTCACCACCCGGCGGGTCGAGCAGATGCGGCCCGGTGTGCAGAAGGTGGCCGACGAGCTGCTGGACGACATGGCCGACCGCGGCGGTCCGGTGGATCTGGTGCAGCAGCTGACGGTGCCGCTGCCGCTGACGGTCATCGGTGAGCTGCTCGGCGTCCCGCGCGAGGATCTGCGGCAGTTCGAGACCTACGCCCGCGCCTTCGCCACGGTCGACGACCGGGCCGGCGGCGAGGAGTCCCTGGCCGGACTGGCCAAGCTCAACGAGTACATCGTGGGCCTGATCGCCGACAAGCGGGCCGAGCCCGCCGACGACATGCTCTCCGACCTGATCGCGGCCCGGGACCACGACGACCGGCTCAGCGAACAGGAGCTGGTGACGTTCGGTTTCACCCTCATCGGCGCCGGTTTCGACACCACCGCCAACCAGCTCGCCAACTCCGTGCTGGCGCTGGTGGCCGGGCACCGCGACCAGTGGCGCTCGCTCGTCGAGGACCCCGGCCGGATACCCGCCGCCGTCGAGGAACTGCTGCGGCACGTCAACCTGTTCGCCACCGACACCTCGGGGTTCCCGCGGATGGCCGTGGAGGACCTGGAGATCGGCGGGGTGCACATCGCCGCGGGCGAGCCGGTCCTGCTGTCGCTCGCCTCCGCCAACCGCGACCCGGCGGTCTTCGACGACCCGGACCGGCTGGACCTCTCCCGCGGCCGCAATCCGCACATCTCGTTCGGCCACGGCATCCACTACTGCCTGGGCAAGCAGCTCGGGCGGATGGAGATGGAGATCGCCCTGGCCGGGCTGGTACGGCGCTTCCCGGACCTGCGGCTGGCCGTACCCGAGAGCGAACTGCCCTGGCACACCGGCGAGATCAACCACACCCTGACCAGCCTTCCGGTCACCTGGGGAGCCTGAGGCCATGGCCACCGCCACGCCCCCACGCACGGCAGCGGATCTGGTGGAGCGCTTCGCGCGTTCGGCCGCGGTGACCGAGGCCGGCGCGTGGCTGCGCACCGCCGAGGTCCCCGGCTGGATGGCACAGCGCCACGCGTCCCACCGCTTCGCGGTGCGGCGCATCCCGTTCGCGGCGCTGACGGGCTGGTCCTTCGCCCCCGGCACCGGGAACCTCGGGCATGACAGCGGGCGCTTCTTCACCGTGGAGGGGCTGCGGGTCTCGGTCGGCGACGGGCCGTACCCCGACTGGCAGCAGCCCGTCATCAAGCAACCGGAAGTCGGCATCCTGGGCCTCCTGGCGAAGGAGTTCGACGGGGTGCTGCACTTCCTGATGCAGGCCAAGATGGAGCCGGGAAACCGGAATCTGCTCCAGCTGTCGCCGACCGTGCAGGCCACCCGCAGCAACTACACGAAGGTGCACCGCGGCGCGGACGTGCCCTACCTCGACCACTTCCTGCGGCCCGCCCCGGGCAGTGTGGTGGCCGATTCGCTCCAGTCCGAACACGGTTCCTGGTTCTTCCGCAAGAGCAATCGGAACATGATCGTCGAAACCCGCGACGCGGTGCCGGTCGCGGAGGACTTCTGCTGGCTGACGCTGGGACAGATCGGCCGGCTGCTGCGCCGGGACAACCTGGTGAACATGGACGCCCGGACGGTCCTCGCGGGGGTGCCCACCGGCGGCGGCCCGGGGCCCGGCGGTGCGCCGTACGCCGATACGGAGCTGCTGTCGTGGTTCACCGCGGAGCGCTCCCGCCACACGGTCGGCGCCGAGCTCGTCCCCCTGGACGCGGTGACGGGCTGGCGGCGCGGGACGCACACCGTCGAGCGCCCGGACGGCCGGTACTTCCGTGTGGTGGCGGTGGCCGTCGAGGCCGGCAGCCGCGAGGTGGCGGGCTGGAGCCAGCCCCTGATCGAGCCGTGCGGACTCGGGGTCACCGCCTTCCTCACCCGCCGCATCGGGGGCGTCCCGCAGGTGCTGGTGCACGCACGGGTGGAGGGCGGCTTCCTCGACACCGTCGAACTCGGGCCGACCGTCCAGTGCGTGCCGGGCAACCACGCGGCGCTGCCCCCGGACGAGCGGCCGCCGTTCCTCGACACGGTGCTGACGGCGCCGCCCGGCCGCATCCGGTACGCGGCGGTCCACTCCGAGGAGGGCGGCCGGTTCCTCCACGCCGAGAGCCGCTATCTGCTGGTCGAGGCGTCGGACGACGCACCCGACGATGCCCTGCCGCCCGGCTACCGGTGGGTCACGCCCGGCATGCTCGGTGCGCTGGTCCGGCACGGCCACTACCTCAACGTCCAGGCGCGCAGCCTGCTCTCGCTGCTCACCACCGGCGCCGCCCGCCTCCAGGACTGACCGCGGAGCCGGGCGGCGCCGCCTCGAGCGACGGTCGAGTACGGACGGCAACAATGGGCGCATGTCCCCGCTCTCCCTGCGTACTCTCAACCGCACCTACCTGGACCGGCAGTTACTGCTCGACCGGGCCGGCCTCAGCCCCCTCGACGCCGTCCGGCATCTGATGGGCCTGCAGGGCCAGGAGCCCGACGCGCCCTATGTGGGCCTGTGGGCACGGCTCGCGGACTTCCGGCACGACGGACTGACCGCGCTGCTGCACGACCGCTCGGTCGTCCGCGCCAAGCTCCAGCGCAACACCCAGCACCTGGTGGACGCCCAGGACTTCCGCACGCTCCATCCGCTGCTCGCCCCGGTGCTCGGCAAGGCCCGCCAGGGCGCGTTCGGGCGGGCCATCCAGGGGCTGGACACGGACGATCTGGTGCGGGCGGGCCGGGAGTTGATGAGCGGCGACGGGCTCACCCGTCCGCAGCTGGGCCGTGCGCTGGCGGCCCGGTTCCCCGGCCGGGACAGCCTCGCCCTGGCCTATGCCGTGCAGTCGCTGGTGGCGCATGTGCACCCGCCGCCCAGCGGCGTCTGGGGCCGTCGCGGCGCCACCCCGCTGGTCCTCGCGGAGGAGTGGCTCGGCGGCCCGATGGCGCGGCGGCCCCGCATCGACGAGGTGATCCTGCGCTACCTCGCGGCCTACGGGCCGGCCGCGGTGCGCGACATCCAGGCGTGGTGCGGTCTGACCAGGCTGCGGGAGGTGGTCGACGGCATGCGGTCGCGGCTGCGGGTGTACCACGACGCCGCGGGCCGGGAGCTGTTCGATGTGCCGGGCGCCGCCCTCGCCGATCCGGACCGGCCCGCGCCGGTGCGTTTCCTGCCGCGCTTCGACAACCTCGTCCTCGGCCATGCGGACCGGACGCGGGTGATCGACGACGAGGACCGCAGACGGGTGATCATCGGCAGCGAGGTGAGCCCGGTGTTCCTGGTGGACGGCTTTGTGCGCGGCATCTGGTCGTGGCGGGACGGCACCGTGGAGGTCACCCCGTTCCGGCCGCTGGCACCGGACGAGGCGGCCGAGGTACGGGAGGAGGCCGGCGGGCTGCTCGGCTTTCTGCGGGGGCCCGACGGCACGGGCGCGACGGGGCGGCGCGCGACGGCCGCGACGGGCCCGGTCCTGATCGGCTGATGGCGCGCCGGAGCCGGTGGCCCCGTGGGCGGCCACCGGCTCCCCGCGTCGGCCGCCGGCTCAGGCGGGCGGCCCGCCCACGGTGTCCCACATATCGCGGAGCGAGGTGGCCAGGGCGCGGCGCGGGCGCCAGCCCAGCGACCGCTCGGCCCGGGAGCGGTCCACCTGGATCCAGTCCGCGCCGGCGCTGCGGCTGCGTACGTCGTCCCGGCGGACCCGGACGGCGTGCGGCGGCAGGCCGCTGACCGTGATCAGGGTGCGGACCAGGGTGTGGATGTCCACCGCCGTGCCCCGGCCGATGTTCATCAGGGGTTCGGCGGACCGGACGGACGCCGCGGCGAGCACCGCGTCGGCCGCGTCCCGGACGTCGACGAAGTCGCGGCGTGCCGCGGCCACCGTGACGTCGAGCCCCGCGGCCGGGTCGGCCTGCCGCAGCCGTGCCGCCAGGGCCCCGAAGAAGCTCTCCTTCGCCGGGTGCGGCCCGACGGTGTTGGTCAGCCGCAGCACCGAGGCCTGGACCTCCCCGCGGCGGACGGCCGCCAGCACCAGACGCGACGCGGTCAGCTTCGCCTGGGCGTACAGGGAGGCCGGACGCGGTGCGACGTTCTCGTCCAGGGAGGTGCCGGCCGGGACCGGGCCGTACTCGTGGATGGTGCCCAGGTGCACGAGCCGGGCCGGTTCCGCCAGCCGGGGCAGGGCGGCCAGCAGCCGTTCCACCGGGCGGACGTTGGAGTGCGCCATCTCCTCGGGCGTACTCCCCCAGCCGAGGGTGGCGTTGACCACCGTGTCCACCCCTTGGTCCGCCAGGACCGCGGCCAGCTCGGCGCCCGTGCACCGGGCCAGGTCAAGCGACAGGAACGGATGGGGGTGCAGGTGCGGCGCGTTGTTCCGGGCGATCGCGACGACGTCCGTCCCCCGGGCCGCGAAGGCCGCGCACAGGTGGCGGCCCACGCAGCCGGTGGCACCCAGGACCGCGACCCGGCGGGGCAGGTCTGTCGTGGTCATCGAGGCTCCCGTCAGACCCGTGCGCAGTCCGCGTAGCGGGGCAGCAGCCCCTGGGCCGTGGCCTGTGCGAGGCCGGGGGCGACGCGGTCGCGTGGGGAGAGGACGAAGTCGACTCCGTCCGGCCAGGGCAGGGCCAGGTCCTTGTCCAACGGGCTGACGGCCAGCTCCCGTTCGGCCCGGTAGCCGGTGGAGACCAGGTAGGACATGACGGTGTCGTCCTCCAGGGCGAGGAAGGCGTGTCCCACCCCTTCGGGGTAGTAGGCGGCCCGGCAGGTCTCCTCGTCCATGTCCACGGTGTCCCAGACGCCGAACGTCGGGGATCCCAGCCGGAGATCGACCACCACGTCGAGGGCCCGGCCGCGGGCGCAGTGGACGTACTTGGCCTGGCCGGGCGGCGCCGTGGTGAAGTGCACCCCGCGCAGCACCCCGCGGGCCGATCGGCTGTGGTTGGTCTGGGCCACCGGGAAGGGGCGGCCGACGGCGGCGAGGAACGCCTCCTCCTGCAGCGGCGAGACGAACCTCCCCCGCTGGTCGGCATGGACGTCCGGGGTGAACGCGAAGGCGCCGGACACGGCGAGCTCTCGGGTACGCACGGCTCACCACCTCCTCTGACAAGGCGTCAGGCCGATGCCGGGCGGCGCGGCCGGCGCCCTCACAGGACCGTGATTTCCGGGAGCGGGAAGACCAGCTTTCCGCCGTGGGCGAGGAAGGGGGCCTCCCGCTCGACGAAGCCGTCACGGTAGATCCAGGGCAGGACGAGCAGCTGGTCGGGGGCGAGGGCCTTGGCGTCGGCCTCGGAGACGATCGGGATACCGGTGCCGGGGGTGAAGCAGCCGGCCTTCTCCTCGTTGGGTTCGCCGATGCACGGCAGGTCGTCCGGGCCCAGGCCGCAGTACTGGAGGATGACATTGCCCTTGGTGGAGGCGCCGTACCCGACGGTCAGCTTGCCGGCCTTGCGGGAGTCCGCGAGGAACTCCACCAGCCGGTCACGGGAGTCGACGGCCCGCCGGGCGAACGCCTCGTAGGGGGCCGGGGTGTCGAGTCCCAGCTCCCGCTCGTGGGCCCGGATGCGGCCGAGGGCGGCGTGGTCGACGGGGTGCCGGCTGCCCTTCCTGGCCAGGGTGAGCGAGAGGCTGCCGCCGTACACGTCGGTGAGCCGGGCCCCGATGACCTCGAGCCCCGCGCGCTCGGCCATCCACTCGATCTGCCGCAGCGCGTAGTACTCCAGGTGCTCGTGGCAGACCACGTCGTAGGCGGTGGCCTCCAGCATGGCCGGCATATAGCTCTGCTCCATCACCCATACGCCGTCGTCGTCGAGGACGGCGGCGACGTCCCGCATGAAGTCGAGCGGGCGCGGGAGGTCGTAGAACATCGCGATGGAGGTGACCGCCTTGGCGCGCCGGGCGCCGAACCGCTCGGTGAAGACCTGGCGGGAGAAGAAGTCGGTGACGAGTTCCGCGTCCGGCGGGTAGGAGGCGCGGAACTTCTCCCCCGAGGGGTCGATGCCGGCCAGGGTGACGCCGTTGCGGGGGTAGCAGCCCAGCAGGGTGCCGTCGTTGCTGCCGATGTCCAGCACCAGGTCGCCGGGGCCGGGTGCGACCCGTTCGGTGATCGCCGCCACCTTGCCGCGCAGGTGCTCGATCATGAACGGCCGGATGCCCGAACGGTATCCGTAGTGCTCGCCGTACATCAGCCCGAGGTCGGCGGTGTGCCGCAGCTGCAGCAGACCGCAGCCGTCGGGCGAGCACAGCACCAGCTCCAGCGGGACGGTGGGCACCTGCTGCTCCGGCGTCGCCGGGAAGACGCCGGTGAGGGCGGAGGGGCCCAGGTCGAGCACGGGCAACAGCGTGCGGTTGTCGCAGATGCGGCAGGCATCGATGACCATTCGTCCTCCAGGGCGCGTCGAACGGCGAGCCGGGCCGGCTCGGACGCCACCACCGTCGTGGACCGGACTCGAACGCCCGTGGAGTGTCGCTGAAGGCCTGCGCCCCACCGTCCTGCGGCCGGCCCGCCGCTGTCGTGGTCCGGCGTACCGGAGGCGGAACTCCCGGCTCCGGCGAGACCCGAGCGAGGCTCTAGCGCGGTACAGCAAGCTCGGTCGTCCCGCCCGAACCCCCGTATCAGGAGAGGCCCATGAGCTCCGCCCGCGAAACAGCGGCAGAACCGGTCGCGGATGCCCGGCGCTGGATGGCACTGGCCGTATTACTGACCGCGACCCTGCTGGATCTGCTCGACGCGACGATCATCAACATCGCGATTCCGAGCATCCAGCGGGACATCCATGCTTCCTACACGGCCGTGCAGTGGATCGCGGCAGGCTATACGCTCGCGTTCGCCATCGGCCTGGTCACCGGTGGCCGGCTCGGCGACATCTTCGGACGCAAGAAAGTCTTCCTGCTCGCCATGGCCGGCTTCACCCTCGCGTCCGCGGTGTCGGGCCTGGCGACCGGCCCGGACATGCTGATCATCTCCCGTGTGCTGCAGGGCGGGATGGCCGCGATGATGGTGCCGCAGGTGCTGTCGATCATCCATGTCACCTTCGCTCCGGAGGAGAGCGGCAAGGTCTTCGGAATGTTCGGAGCCGTCTGCGGCATCGGGGCGGTCTCCGGCCCGGTCCTCGGCGCCCTGCTGACCGAGTGGAACCTCTTCGGCCTCGAATGGCGCCCGATCTTCCTGGTCAACCTGCCGATCGGGATCGCCGGTCTGATCCTCGGGCACCGCTTCGTCCGCGAGTCCAAGGCGCCCAGCGCGCCACGCCTGGACCTGGTCGGCGTCACGCTCGTCACGCTCGCCCTGTTCATGCTGCTCTTCCCGCTCACCCGCGGCCGTGACCTGGGCTGGCCGGCCTGGTGCCTGGCCTCCATGGCCGGCAGCGTCGTGGTGTTCGTGCTGTTCGTCCTGCACCAGCGCACCAAGGTCCGCCAGAACGCCTCCCCGCTGCTGGAGCTCTCGCTGTTCCGCATCCGGAGCTTCGCGGCCGGCATCGCCGTGCAGCTGACCTTCGGCACCTCCTTCGGTCTCTTCTCCCTGACCGGGGCGCTGTACATGCAGGTCGGCCTGGGCTGGACGCCGTTGCGGGCCGCGCTGACGAGCCTGCTGTTCGGCGCGACGATGGCCGGCGTCGCCATGGTCGCCGTACCGAAGCTGGTGCCGCGGTTCGGCCGGAAGGTGCTGCAGGCCGGGGCGCTGCTGATGATCGTCGGACTGGGTCTCTACGGCTGGATCGCCCACCAGCAGGGCACCGCGGTCACTCCGGCGCAGATCGCCGTCCCCCTGATCGTGGGGGGCTGCGGCCTCGGCATGATCATGGCGCCGCTGACCAGCGCGGTGCTCTCCGAAGTGCCCGGCCAGCACGCCGGTTCCGCCTCGGGGCTGATCAACACGATCAACCAGGTCGGCCTGTCCCTGGGCCTGGGTCTGACGTCGGTGGCCTTCTTCACCGTCGTGGACGACGCCGGGCAGCCGGCGGCGACCGGCGGTACGGCCTTCATCACGGCCTTCACCCACTCGCTGTGGTGGGTGATCGGCGGTATGGCACTGGCCTTCCTGCTGATGTTCGCCCTGCCGAAGGCCGCCGGGGCCCAGTTCGCACCGCCCGCCGAGGACGACGCCGAAGACCCGGCCGCCGCCCCCGGCACCTCGTCGGCCGACGGCTCCCCGGCGCCGCGCGGCGAGTCCGCGCCGATCGCGAACGAACCGACACCCACCGTCGGCTGACCCCCCGCCCGCAGCCGCGCCCGACCGCGCCGGCCCGTGGCCCCTCCCGGGCCCGCGGGCCGGCCGTCGTGTCGCGCCGCATACGGCACGGCGAGTCGAGGGCCGGTCGAGCCAAACACGGGCCCCAGTCGGTAGGTTCACCAGTCCGGGTGCCGCGGGGGACGGCACCGCGAGAAACAGGAAGTGATCACTGATGAGCGACACCACGTCCGACGTCGTCCGGCTGCGGTGGCCGGCGGTCTCGGCCCGGCGTCTGGAGCGCAGCGCGCTCGCCGCGCCGTCACCGCATCTGGACCCCGCCGGGATCGTCGGCGCCCTGTGCGGTGCGCACGCCCAGGTGCTGAGCGCCGCCGAACTGTCCATCGGCATGCGGGGCGAGGGCATCACCCGGAGCGTGGTGCGCAAGGCGCTGTGGGACGAGGCCGCGCTGATCAAGATGTACGGGCCGCGGGGCACCGTCCATCTGCTGCCGGCCGCCGAACTGCCGATGTGGGTGGGCGCCCTGACCGCCCTGCCGCTCTCGCCCAGCGCGTTCCCCAAGGACGTCCGGATGACGGACGGGCAGACGGAGGAGGTCGTCGCGGCGATCGGCTCGGCCCTGCAGGACGCCGAACTGACCATCGACGAGCTCAGCGAGGCCGTCATCGAGGCCACCGGCCCCTGGGCCGGTGACCTGGTCATGCCGGCCTTCCAGGGCATGTGGCCGCGCTGGCGGCAGGCCATCACCCTCGCCTCGCACCGCGGGCAGCTGTGCTTCGGCCCCAACCGCGGCCGCAAGGTGACGTACACCCACCCGCGGCTGCCGGCCGGGGCCCGCGCCACGGACGGCACGGCGGCGCTGGCCGGTCTCGTGGAGCGGTACCTGCACGCCTACGGCCCGGCCACACCGCAGCACTTCGCGCGGTGGCTCAATGTCTCACCACGCTGGGCCGGCGAGCTGTTCGACTCCCTGGGCGGTGCGCTCCAGCGCGTCGACCTGGAGGGCACCGAGGCCTGGGTGAACGCGGGCGACACCGACATGCCCGCGGAACCGCCGCGCGGGGTGCGGCTGCTGCCGTACTTCGACGCCTATGTGGTGGCCTGCCGGCCCCGTGACCGGCTCTACCCGGGGGCCATGGCCGAGCGGGCGCTGACACCGAGCGGCCAGGCCGGCAACTATCCGGTCCTGCTGGTCGACGGCGTGGTGAGCGGCGTCTGGCACCAGCGGCGGTCCGGCCGCCGGCTGACCGTCACCGTCGAGCCGAGCACCCCCCTGACGACCGCGCAGCGCGCGGAGCTCGACGTCCAGGTGGAGCGGCTGGAAGCCGTGCTGGAGGGGGCCGCCGAGCTGACGATCGGGAAGGTGAGCGTCGGCCCCCACGCGTGACGGCGGCCGCACACGGTCCGGCCCGGCCGGGCGCCGCGGGTCCGCGCGGCGCCCGGCCGGGCCTTTCGCGCTCATGGCTCGGTGATCACCACGCCACGGTGCCGGCGTCGTTGAGGAAGCGGCCGGTCGGGCCGTCCGCGCCGAGGGTCGCGAGCCGCACCTCGATCTCGGCGCCCTCCTCCGCCGTGCGCTCGCCGACGCCCCAGTTGATGTCGGTGGCGACGAAGCCGGGCGAGCAGGCGTTGACCTTGACGGCCGTGCCCCGCAGCTCGTTCGCGTACAGCACGGTCAGCATGTTCACCGCCGCCTTCGAGACGCTGTACGCGGTCATCGCCGGCATCTCGGAGCCGTCCAGCCAGGCGGGCAGCCCCATTTCGCTGGAGACGTTGACGATCCGGCCGGCCGGCGAGCGCCGGATCAGCGGCAGCAGCGCATTGGTGACCTCGACCAGGCCGGCCACATTCGTCTCCAGGGTCGCCCACAGGGCCTCGCGGGTCAGCTCGCTCGGCGCGCCGGCCGGCCATTCGACATTGATCCCGGCGTTGTTGACGAGGATGTCCAGCCGCCCGTACCGCTCGTCGACGTACCGTGCGGCGGCGGCGACACCGGCGGCGTCCGTGACATCGAGGGGCACGGCGTGCGCGTCCGCGCCCTCCTCGCGCAGCGTCTTGGCGGCGGCCTCGCCGCGCGCCGGATCGCGGGCGCCCAGCAGGACGACGACGCCCTGGGCGCCCAGCCGCCGGGCGGCCTGGTAGCCGATGCCCTTGTTGGCGCCGGTGATCAGTGCAATCTTCGCGGTGGCAGTCATGGGGCGAGGCTGCCACCGTGCGCTAGGGCGCGGCTGGTCCCCGGCTCAGCACCCGTGACGGCCCCGTCCCGCGGGGTCCGCGCACGGCACAGGGGCACCACCGCGGCGCACGGCGGTGGCCCCCCTGTCCCGGAACGGTTCAGAGCGCGGCGCCGGTGGGCACCGCCTCCACGATGCTCAGGGACGAGTCCGTGCCGATGACCCTCTGCACCCGGAACCCGGCCTCGGTGAGCAGCGCCGTGTACTCGTCCTCGGTCCGCTCCTGGCCGCCGGCCATGACGAGCATCGCCAGGTCGAACGCCTTGCTGGAGTGCGGAGTGTCCCCGACCGGGATCACCCGCTCGATGAGCAGCAGCGTGCCGTCGGGCTTCATCGCCCGCCGGCAGCCGGTGAGGATGGCGACGACCTCCCGGTCGGTCCAGCCGTGCAGCACCGACTTCATCATGTACCGGTCGCCGCCGGCGGGGAGTTCGCCGAAGAGGTCGCCGCCGACGATCTCGCAGCGGCCGGTGAGCCCGGCGTCGCCGATCCGGTTCCGCTCGACGACATGCGGCAGGTCGAACAGCACACCGGCGGTCTCCGGGTGGGCCTCCAGGACCGTGGCCAGCAGGGTGCCGTCACCGCCGCCGATGTCCACCAGCCGGGCGGTGCCGGAGAAGTCGTAGGCCGCCACGATCGCGTCGCGCTCGATCCGGCTGTGCTCGTGCATCGCGGTGTCGAAGTCCGCGCCCTCGTCGGGGTGTTCTTGCAGATAGTCCCAGACGGGCTGCCCGAAGGCGGTGGTGAACGCCCCTTCGCCGGTGCGCAGCACCTCCTCGGCATGCTGGAACGTCGTCGCGGTCAGCCGGCCGGCCTGCGCCACGGTCGCCCGGACGGAGCGCGGGTGGTCGGAGCGCAGGCACTCGCCGACCGGGGTGAGGCCGAAGCGGCCGCTCTCCACCTCGGTGAACACCCCGCGGCCGGCCAGCGCCCGCAGCAGGCGGTAGAGGGCCGCCGGCCGGGTGGAGCTGGCCTCGGCGAGCTCCGCCGTCGGGCGCGGGCCGTCCGCCAGCAGATCGGCGATCTTCAGCTCCGCCGCCAGATGCAGCGCCCGTGCGTAGATGAAGCTCTCACTGATTTCCAGCAGTCGCAGACTGCCGTCCTGTGCGCTGTCGCTGCCCATCGGCTGATCCCACTCCTTCGTCCGTTGCGCTGAGGTCTTGTCCACCGGGGGCACCGGGTGCGGTGCCGTGTGCGGTCAGCGGGGCACGGCCTCGACGAGGCTGTCCGGTCCCGAGCTGTGAATGACACGGGTGAGGCGCAGCCCCGCACGGTCCAGCAGCTCGCGGAACTCCGCTTCGGTGCGCTGCCGGCCCGTCGTACCGATCAGGGTCTCCAGGTCCAGGAGCTTGCCCACGGACGGCTCCGGGCCGTCCGGCAGCACCGGTTCGCCCAGGAGCAAGGTGGCGTGTGCGGGCATGGCGGCGCGGCAGTTGCGCAGGATCCGTACCGAGGCCTCGTCGTCCCAGTCGTGGATGACGGCCGTCAGCACATAGGCGTCGGCGCCCCGCGGCACCTCGTCGAAGAAGGAGCCGCCTGCCACCTCGCACCGGTCGGCCACGCCCGCCTTGGCGAGGACCGGGGCGGAGCGCTCGACGACGTCGGGGAGGTCGAAGAGGACACCGCGCAGCGCCGGGTACGAGGCGAGGATGCCGGAGAGGTAGGCGCCGTTGCCGCCGCCCACGTCGACGACGGTGGAGAAGCGCCCGAAGTCGTAGGACTCCAGCGTCGCGTAGATCGCGGAGGCCACGGACGTCATCGCCGCGTCGAAGACCGCGGCCTCTTCGGGGTGGCTGCGGTAGTAGTCGAACTGGGGCGCCCCGTGGACCCGCTCGAAGGCCGCCTCGCCGGTGCGGACGCTGTCGTACAGGCCGCTCCAGGCGGCCCGGTGGAAGCCCGATCCGAAGTGCGCCGCCAGTCCGCGCAGCGAGGGCGTGCTGTCGGTGCGCAGCAGTTCGCCCGCCGGGGTGAGCGCGAAGTGCCGGTCCGCCAGCTCCGCGAACACCCCGAAGTCGCCCAGGGCGCGCAGCAGCCGGTACAGGGAGGGCGCGTGCGCGCCGACCTCGGCGGCGATGTCGTCGACGTGCCGGGGGCCGCCGGCGAGGGCGTCGGCCACGCCGAACCGGGCCGCCACGCCGATGGACTGGGTGACGAATCCACCCATCAGGAGTTGCATGAGTGCCGCCTCCGGCGGTGCCTCGGCCGTCGGTCCGGCCCACCCCGTCGACGGGTCCAGCTCACTCGCCGTGTCGGTCATCGCCTGTCCCTTCCACTCCCACCAGCGCTCCTTCTGACCTCGTCACAGTGCAGGACCCTCCTCAACGAGCGCTCGAGGCGTGGTGCACCTGTGCGGCCGGGGTGCCGGGAGCGGGGCGCACCCGGACCGGGACGTGCGGCAGGCCCCGCATCATGGCGCTGTGGTGCCACACCAGCCGGTCGGCGTCGGCGTCCAGCGCGAGGCCGGGGCAGCGTTCCAGCAGGGCCCGGATCGCGGTCCGCGCCTCCAGACGGGCGAGCGGGGCGCCGAAGCAGTAGTGGATGCCGTGCCCGAAGGCCAGATGGCCGTGCGGGGCGCGACGGATGTCGAAGCGTCCGGGATCCGGGAAACGGCCGGGGTCGTGGTTGGCGGGGGTGTTGCCGATCAGGACGAGCTCCCCGCCGCCCGGAATCAGGGTGCCCGCGAGGTCGACGGGTGCGGTGGTGAACCGGTGCAGCGAGGTCCCGGTCGGCCCGCTGTGCCGCAGCATCTCCTCCACCGCACCGTCCAGGAGGCCGAAGTCGGCGTGTAGGGCAGCCAGTTGGTCCGGATGACGGAGCAGTGCGAGCATGCCGTTGGAGAGCAGTCCGGCGGTGGTCTCGTGACCGGCGATGAGCAACAGGACGGCCATGCCGA
Organism: Streptomyces caniferus; assembly: GCF_009811555.1. GTDB lineage: Bacteria > Actinomycetota > Actinomycetes > Streptomycetales > Streptomycetaceae > Streptomyces > Streptomyces caniferus. Next base: position 940,928 of record NZ_BLIN01000003.1, read on the forward strand.
GGAGTTCGTCCGAGGACAGCCGGTCGCCGTCCTCGCCGGTCGTGCGGAGCAGCGCGCTCAGCAGATCGTCACCGGGCCGCCGGCCCTTGTCCTCCAGCAGCCGCACCAGGTAGCCGACCAGCTCCCCCATGGCCGCTTCGGCCTGTGGGCCGCCGGAGCGCTTGGTGACCTCGGTGGACCACCCGTGGAACGCCTTCCGGTCGGCGTAGGGCACCCCGAGGAGTTCGCAGATGACGGCGGCGGGCAGCGGGAAGGCGAAGTCCTCCACGAGGTCGGCGCGGCCGTCGGGCCGGCTCAGCATGGCGTCGATCAGCTCGTCGGTGATCTCCCGTACGCGGGGTCCCAGGGCCTCGATACGGCGCGGGGTGAACTCCTTGACCACCAGCCGGCGCAGCCGGGTGTGCCGGGGCGGATCGGAGATGAGCATGTGCGGCGCGGCCGCCGGGTCGCCCGCTCCGGCGCCCGCGGCATGGCGCCAGTCGTTGGAGAGCCGCGGGTCGGCCAGCGCGGCGCGGGCGGCTTCGTAGCCGACGACCAGCCAGGCCTCGAAGCCCTCCGGCAACCGCACCCGGTGCACCGGTCCCCGGGCCCGCAGTTCGGCGTAGACCGGGTGCGGGTCGCGGGTGAAGTCCTCCCCCAGGGCCGCCAGGTCGACGATGCGGTCTTCACTCACCAGGACACCTCCGTACGGGCCGATTCATCGGGCGGCACGGTAGGGAGCCCCGGTGGAGGCCGGGTCGTCCGCCGATCGCATGTGCGCCCGGTGGCGGATGGCGTGCAGCAGCCGTGCCTGTTCGCGGATGGCGCCGTCCGGCGCCGTCCGGCGGGCGCGTACCGCGGCGCAGAAGGCACGGACGGTGTTCTGCACCTGGTCGTCCGGAGGGAGCCGGATCTCCCGGGTGCCCGTGCCGTCCTCCAGGCGGACCAGTGGCGTCAGATCGGCGGGCGGGGTGAAGGCCCGCTCGATGACGAGGCGGCCCCGTGTGCCCCACAGTTCGCAGACGTTCCGGTACGGGTGGTCCAGGCCGAACGACAGCTGGGCACTCACCCCGTCGTCCCGGACCAGCAGCGCCGATCCGGCCGTGTCCACCAGGCGGCCCGGTCCGCGGGCCAGGACGGCCCCGGCGACCCGCAGCCCACCCCCGAGGTGGTGGACGGCGGCCCGGACGGGGTAGACCCCGGTGTCCCACAGGGCGCCGCCGCCCAGCTCGGGCCGGTAGCGGATGTCCTCGTCGGGCAGCCGGGGCACGGCGAAGGACGCGTGCAGGGAGCGGAGTTCTCCGATGGCGCCCGCACGCACCAGGGTCCGTACGGCGGAGTGCTGGCGGTGGTGGGGGAACATCACGTTCTCCGCGACCACCAGTCCCCGTGCCGTGGCCAGTTCGAGCAGCCGGTCGGTGCGCTCCGGCTCGAGCGCGAGGGGTTTCTCCGCCAGGACGTGTTTGCCGGCGCGCAGCGCGGCCTCCGCCCAGTCGGCGTGCAGCGCGGCGGGCAGCGGAAGGTAGACGGCGTCCACGTCCGGGGCGTCCAGCGCCGCGGCATAGCCCTGGACGGACCGGCATCCGTACACCCGGGCCAGCTCCTCGGCACGGGCGGCGTCCCTGCTCGCCACCACCACGGGCGTCGCTCCGGGGGTACGGGCGAAGGCGGGCAGCATGCGCCGGCGGGCGATGGCGGCGCAGCCCAGTACGGCGATCCGGACGGGGGGCGGCATGGCTCCTCCTGCGTCGGCGGCCGCACACGGCGGCGGGGCGGTCGGCCCGACGGTAGGACGGCGCGCTCGAAGGCGGCTCGGCTCCGTGCGGAGCCGGTCCGGCACGGGCCGGCTGACCGTGACTCGAGCGGTCGTTGAGGGGCGGGCCCGAGGCTGGGGTCTCCAGCGGCGCCGCATGCGGCGGGTGAGGAGGCACAGGAGATGGACCAGTCGGTGACCGGCCCGACCGCCACGGCGACGACCCCGGTGGGCACCTGGACGGAGGAACTGCTCCTGGAGCGGGGGACGTACACCAGCACCCTGCGCTTCACGCCCAACGGCCGCACCCTGCTGCTGGCCGGCCCGCGTCCGGGCTGTGTGGGCGCCGGCAGCTGGACCGCGACGGGGGACGGCCGTTTCTCCTTCCGGCTCGCCGAGCTCGTCTTCGACCCAGACGGCACGTTCACCGGCTGGGTGGACATCGAGCAGCACGTCGTACAGACCGGGGACACCTTCACCAGCTCCGGGGTGTCCCACGTCTACGACGCCGACGACCGGCTGCTGGAGCGCGCGGAGGTCGCGGCGCGCGCGACCCGCCGCCGCTGACGGTCCGCACCGTCCGTGCCCCGTGGGCTGCCGCTCAGGCGGGGTGCGACCCGTCCTGTGCCGTCGCTCATGCGGCGGTCGGCACCGTGGAGGACACGCAGCACCGCCACACTCCGGGCCCGCCAACGGGCCTTTCCGTACACCTCGGAGGACGAAGATGACATCTGCTCACGGCGACGCCGCCGAGCTCAGCGCACAGCTGTCGGAGCACATGAACGGCTTTCTGTACTCGGCGGCGCTCTACACGGTGACCCTGCACGGTGTCGCCGACCATCTCGCCGGCGGCCCGCGCACGCCCGAGGAGCTCGGGGAGCTCACCGGTCTGCACGGCCCGCACCTGGGCCGGGTGCTGCGCTATCTGTCCACGCGCGAGGTGTTCCAGGAGGACGCGGAGGGACGCTTCGCTCTCACGCCCATGGCGGAGCTGCTCCGCAGCGAGGTGCCCGGCTCCCTGCGCGACAGCTTCCTCATGCTGGGCGACGACCTGTACTGGAAGCCGGTCGGCCGGCTGCACGAGACGGTCCGGACGGGCCGTACCGCCTTCGACGAGATCTTCGGTGCGCCGTTCTTCGCGCATCTGCAGACGGACCCGGCCGCCGCCTCGCTCTTCAACGCCGGGACCGCGGGCTTCTCGCACCTGGTGACCGAACATGTCGCGCAGAGCTACGACTTCCCGGAGGGCACCACCGTCGTCGACGTCGGCGGCGGGCGCGGCGGTCTGCTGCGCTCGGTGCTCGCCGCGCACCCGCGGATCACCGGCACGCTGTACGACCAGGCGTCGGTCATCGCCGAACACCAGCTGGACGGGCCCGAGGTGGCGGGCCGGTGGTCCACCGCCTCCGGCGACTTCTTCGCGTCGGTGCCGGCCGGTCACGACCACTATCTGCTCAAGTCCATCCTGCACGACTGGAGCGACGAGAACTGCCTGCGCATCCTGCAGGCCGTGCGGGCGGGCATGCGCCCGGACAGCAAGCTGCTGGTCGTCGACCCGGTCATCCCGTCGGGCAACGCGTTCGACGCCAGCAAGACCATCGACGTGATGATGATGGCCGTCTACGACGGCAAGGAGCGCACCCAGCGGGAGTTCGAGGAGATCCTCACCAAGGCCGGGTTCAGGATCACCCGCATCCTGCCGACACCGTCCCTGATGTCGGTCATCGAGGCGGTCATCGCCTGACCTCCCGGCCGGCCGCCACGGCCCGCCGCCCTCAACGCAGCTGCCCCCGCCCTGCCCGGACGCTCCGCACCGGGCGGGGCGGACGGCTGCCGGGAGCCGGGAGCCGGGAGCGGGGAGCCGGGAGCCAGACAGGGAGTCGAGTCCCCCTCGATGGCCGCATGTGACGCTCCGGGGCGTGTCCGCAACTCGGGCCGGACAGCTAAGGGGATCCCCATGCGCATACTGATCGTGGTGTGGCCGCTGACCGCACATCTGTACCCGACCCTTCCGGTCGCCTGGGCACTCCAGGGCGCGGGCCACGAGGTCCGTGTCGCCTCCCATCCGGACCTGGCCGGCACCATCACCGCCGCCGGACTGCCCGCGGTGCCGCTGGGCACGCCGGAGACCATCGCCTCCCCCGCGGCCGTCGGCGACCACCTGCTGCCCGCCGACCACCGCGAGCGGCTCGCCGCGGCTCTGGACGTCGACCGGGACAGCGACACCGATGTCTGGGCCACCGTCAGCACGTACACCCTGGCGTCCTCACGCGTCTTCCACCCCGCGGACGGCGCGACGGAAGGCTGGGGCGGGGTCGACGATCTGGTCGCCGCGGCCCGTGACTGGCAGCCCGATCTGGTGCTGTGGGACCCGAACTGGCCGGCCGCCGCGGTCGCCGCGCGGGCCTGCGGCGCGGCCCACGGGCGGGTGCTGTGGGGGCGCGACTACCTGGGCTGGGCCTGTCACCGGATCGGCCGGCGCCGTGCCGAACTGGCGGCCGCCGGGCTGCCCGACCCGGTGGCCGAGATCGTCCGCCCGGCGGCCGACCGCCACGGGGTACCGGTCGACGACGACCTGCTGCTGGGCCAGTTCACCCTCGATCCGACGCCCGCCGACATGCGGCTGCCGAGCCGCGCCCGTACCGTCCCGGTCCGGCGCATCCCGTACACCGGCGCTGCGGCCGTCCCGTCCTGGTTGCGCGCGCGGCCCGCCCGGCCGCGGGTCGCGCTGACGCTGGGCGCGACCCAGCGCATGTTCGACAACGACAAGGTGCTGGTCCCGTCGCTGCTGGAGATGGTGGACGGCCTGGACATCGAGGTGATCGCCACCCTCGACACCTCTCAACTGGGCGGACAGCGCCTGCCGGACAACGTCCGTGCCGTCGACTACCTGCCGCTGAACCTGCTGCTGCCGAGCTGCTCGGCGATCGTGCACCACGGCGGTATCGGCACCTTCACGGCGGCCGTCGCCCACAGCGTGCCGCAGCTGGTCGTCGGGGACGAGCTGCGGGTGGCGTACGCCGCCAACTCCGCCTATGCGGTCGGCCACGGAGCGGGCCTCGCGGTGGATCCTCAGCGGCAGTCGGTGGCGGAGATGCGCGCCCGCTTCCTGCGGGTCCTCACGGAGCCGTCGTTTCAGGAGGGCACCCGGCGGCTGCATGCGGACTGGCTGGCCATGCCGAGCCCGAACGACACGGTGCCCGTGCTGGAGAAGCTCGCGGCGCTGCACCGCACCGCGCGCTGAACGCGCCTCGCCCGCCCCGCCGCAGGTCCGGGCCCGTGTCCTGGTTCCGGGCCGCCGGCCGGTGCACCGGCCGGCTCCCCCGTCCCGGCGCCGGGCTCCCGGTCCGGAGCGGTTCCAGGGCCTCTCAAGGCGGCACCGCAACGCTGACGTCCTCACGAGAACGGAGATCCCCGGTGGTAATGAAGCGGTCCGACTCCCCGACGCCCCCCTCCGCGCTGCGTGCCCTGCGCACCCAGCAGCCGCTGTGGACGGCGGCCACAACCGACGACGGCCTCCCGGTCGAGTACGCGACCATCGAGGTGCCCCGGGACCACACCGATCCCGCCGGAGAGCGGCTGACCCTGGCACTCAGCCGCCACCGGGCCACCGACCCGGACCGCCGGCGGGGCATCCTGCTGGCCGTCAACGGCGGCCCCGGCGGTGACTGGGGCCTGGGCCGGGGCCTGGTGGCGAAGTTCGCCGGCACCCCGCTGCACGAGGTCTACGACCTCATCGGCTTCGACCCGCGCGGCACCGGGGCCTCCACCCCGCTGCACGCCGAAGTAACGCTTCCCAAGGCACCGTTCGACTCCCGCCCGCCCGACTCCGCCTTCGACACGCTCGCCGAGGACATGCGGCGCCGCGAACTGGCCTGCGAGCGGGCCGGCGGCGCGCTGCGCCCCCACATCAGCACCCCGAACACCGCCAGGGACATGGACCTCGTCCGCTGCGTCCTCGGTGAGGAACGGCTGAACTTCGTCGGGTACGCGTACGGGGCGTATGTCGGCGCCGTCTACGGCTCGCTCTTCCCCGAGCGGCTGGACCGCAGCGTCCTGGACTCCTGCGTCCACCCCGGCTGGACCTGGCGCGAGCAGTTCCTGTGGCAGGGCGACGCCGTCCGGCGCAATGTGGACGCCTGGGCCGGGTGGACCGGCGACCGCCACCGCCACTTCGGCCTCGGCACCGACGCCACCGCGGTGCTCGCCTCCGTCGAGGACGTGGTCGCCCGCCTGGAACACCGGCCGGACGGCTGCCGGTTGCGCACCCTGCTCGACGGCGCGGTGGGCACCCGCGCGACCGACCGCGCCCAGTGGGCCGAACTCGGCTTCCTGGTACGCGACGTACGGGCCGCGGCACGGGCCGGGGACGAGACGCGCCTCCACGACCTGCTGTCGGAACAGGGCACCTGGCGGCCCGGCGACAGCGAGGGCGATCTGCGCTGCGGCGTCCTCGAAGCCATCACCCTGGAACACGACTGGCCCGCGGACCCGGAGACCTACTTCGCGGACATGCGGGAGTTCCGCCGCCGCTTCCCCTACGGCTACGGAGTGCTGCGGGCACAGCCCTGGGTGGGCGCCTTCCGCACCTTCACCGCGCCGGAGCGCCCCGTGACCCTCGCGCGCCGCGGCTACCCGGCCGGGCTCGTCGTCCAGGCCGACGGCGACCCCATGGACCACTACGCCGGCGGCGTCGCCATGGCCGAACGGCTCGGCCATCACCTCGTCACGGTCGAGGACTCCGGCGACCACGAGGTGTTCGTACTGTCCGGCAATGCGCGGGTGGATGCCCACGTCCACCGCTACCTCGTGGACGGCACCCTGCCGCCCGCGCGCACCGGCGTACCCGGAACCGCCGCCCGCCCCGATCTTCCGGCCGACGCACCCGCCGCCACCCTCCCCGTCTGACACCCCTGCCCGACCGCCCGCCACGCCCCGAGGAGCAGCCCGCATGACGACAGCAGCCACCGGCCAGGACTTCAAGGTCGCCGACCTGTCCCTCGCCGCTTTCGGCCGCAAGGAGATCACCCTGGCCGAGCATGAGATGCCCGGTCTGATGGCGATCCGCAAGGAGTACGCCGCCGCCCGGCCGCTGGCCGGTGCGCGGATCACCGGTTCCCTGCACATGACCGTGCAGACGGCCGTCCTGATCGAGACCCTGGCCGCGCTGGGCGCCGAGGTCCGCTGGGCGTCCTGCAACATCTTCTCCACCCAGGACCACGCGGCCGCGGCGATCGCGGTGGGCCCGACCGGGACGCCGGAGGCGCCGGCGGGTATTCCGGTCTTCGCCTGGAAGGGCGAGAGCCTGGAGGAGTACTGGTGGTGCACGGAGCAGGCGCTGACCTGGCCGAACTCGCCCACCGGCGGCCCGAACATGATTCTCGACGACGGTGGTGACGCCACGCTGCTGGTGCACAAGGGCGTCGAGTACGAGAAGGCCGGGAAGGTTCCGGCGGTCGAGACGGCGGAGAGCGAGGAGCACCGGGCGATCCTGGAGCTGCTGACCCGCACGCTGGGTGAGGCGCCGCAGAAGTGGACGGACCTGGCGTCCGAGATCCGTGGTGTCACCGAGGAGACCACGACCGGTGTGCACCGTCTGTACGAGATGCACCGTGACGGTGACCTGCTCTTCCCGGCGATCAATGTGAACGATGCCGTGACGAAGTCGAAGTTCGACAACAAGTACGGCTGCCGGCACTCCCTGATCGACGGCATCAACCGTGCCACCGATGTGCTGATCGGCGGCAAGACGGCCGTGGTCTGCGGCTACGGCGATGTCGGCAAGGGCTGCGCGGAGTCGCTGCGCGGCCAGGGCGCGCGGGTGATCATCACGGAGATCGACCCGATCTGCGCGCTGCAGGCGGCGATGGACGGCTACCAGGTCACCACCCTCGACGAGGTCGTGGAGAGCGCGGACATCTTCGTCACCACGACGGGCAACAAGGACATCATCATGGCGTCGCACATGGCGCGGATGAAGCACCAGGCGATCGTGGGCAACATCGGTCACTTCGACAACGAGATCGACATGGCCGGCCTGGCCAAGCTCGAGGGCATCGTCAAGGACGAGGTCAAGCCGCAGGTGCACACCTGGACGCACCCGGACGGCAAGGTGCTGATCGTGCTGTCCGAGGGCCGTCTGCTCAACCTGGGCAACGCCACCGGTCACCCCTCCTTCGTGATGTCCAACTCCTTCGCGGACCAGACGCTGGCCCAGATCGAGCTGTTCACCAAGCCCGAGGAGTACCCCACCGACGTCTACGTGCTGCCCAAGCACCTCGACGAGAAGGTCGCCCGCCTCCACCTCGACGCCCTCGGCGTCAAGCTCACCGAGCTGCGCCCGGAGCAGGCCGCCTACATCGGCGTCCAGGTCGAGGGCCCGTACAAGCCCGACCACTACCGCTACTGACCACCCCGGAACCGCCGACACCTGGAGTGCACATGTCCCGCCGCCTGTTCACCTCGGAGTCCGTGACCGAGGGCCACCCCGACAAGATCGCCGACCAGATCAGCGACACCGTCCTCGACGCGTTGCTGACGGCCGACCCCGCCTCCCGGGTCGCCGTCGAAACCCTCATCACCACCGGGCAGGTCCACCTCGCCGGTGAGGTGACCACCACCGCGTACGCTCCGATCGCCGCGCTCGTCCGCGAGAAGATCCTCGACATCGGCTACGACTCGTCCGCCAAGGGCTTCGACGGCACCTCCTGCGGCGTCTCCGTCTCCCTCGGCGCCCAGTCGCCCGACATCGCGCAGGGCGTGGACACCGCATACGAGAAGCGGGCGGCACAGGCCGCGCCGGGCGGGGAGACCGATGAGCTCGACGGTCAGGGCGCCGGCGACCAGGGTCTGATGTTCGGCTACGCCTGCGACGACACCCCCGAGTTGATGCCGCTGCCCATACAGCTGGCGCACCGGCTCGCCCAGCGGCTGACGGAGGTCCGCAAGGACGGCACCGTTCCCTACCTGCGCCCGGACGGCAAGACGCAGGTCACCATCGAGTACCTCGGCAACCAGCCGACCCGTCTGGACACCGTCGTGGTCTCGTCCCAGCACGCCTCCGACATCGACCTGGACGCGCTGCTGGCCCCCGACATCCGCGAGTTCGTCGTCGAGCACGTCCTGCGGCAACTGGCCGACGACGGCATCAAGCTCGACACCGAGGGCTACCGGCTGCTGGTCAACCCGACCGGCCGCTTCGAGGTCGGCGGCCCCATGGGCGACGCCGGCCTCACCGGCCGGAAGATCATCATCGATACGTACGGCGGTATGGCCCGGCACGGTGGCGGCGCCTTCTCGGGCAAGGATCCCTCCAAGGTCGACCGCTCCGCGGCCTATGCGATGCGCTGGGTGGCGAAGAACGTGGTCGCGGCCGGGCTGGCCCGCCGCTGCGAGGTCCAGGTGGCCTACGCCATCGGCAAGGCGCAGCCCGTCGGCCTCTTCATCGAGACCTTCGGCACCGCCGTGGTGGCCACCGAGCGGATCGAGAAGGCCGTGACCGAGGTCTTCGACCTCCGTCCTGCCTCCCTCATCCGCGACCTCGACCTGCTCCGCCCCATCTACGCCAAGACCGCCGCGTACGGCCACTTCGGCCGGGAGCTTCCGGAGTTCACCTGGGAGCGCACCGACCGGGTGGACGTCCTGCGCAAGGCCGCAGGAGTCTGAGATGCGCCTCGCCGTCAGCGGCTCCCCCGCGGATCTCCCCACCACCTCCGGGCCCACCTCCTCCGGACTCACCGCCGCCGGACCCACCGCCTCCGGGCTCACCGCGGCCCGGCCGTCGGCCCCCTGGCCGGGAGCACTCTCATGAACGCCCGCGTCACCTCGCTGCGTGAGGCCCTGGCCTCGCGGGTGGTGGTCGCGGACGGTGCGATGGGCACCATGCTGCAGGCGCAGGATCCGTCCATGGAGGACTTCCAGCAGCTGGAGGGCTGCAACGAGATCCTCAACGTCACCCGGCCGGACATCGTGCGCTCGGTGCACGAGGAGTACTTCGCGGTCGGTGTCGACTGCGTCGAGACCAATACGTTCGGTGCGAATTTCGCCGCGCTGGCCGAGTACGACATTCCCGAACGGGTCTTCGAGCTGTCCGAGTCCGGTGCCCGGCTGGCACGCGAGGTGGCGGACGAGTTCACCGCCTCCACGGGCCAGCAGCGCTACGTCCTGGGCTCGATGGGTCCGGGGACGAAGCTGCCGACCCTGGGGCATGCGCCGTATGTGACGCTGCGCGATGCGTATCAGCAGAACGCGGAGGGGATGATCGCCGGCGGTGCGGACGCGCTGCTGGTGGAGACGACGCAGGACCTGCTGCAGACCAAGGCCGCCATTCTCGGCGCGCGGCGCGCCCTGAAGGCCACCGGCAGCAACCTCCCGGTGATCTGCTCGGTCACCGTCGAGACGACCGGCACGATGTTGCTGGGGTCGGAGATCGGTGCGGCGCTGACGGCGCTGGAGCCGCTGGGCATCGACATGATCGGTCTGAACTGTGCGACCGGTCCGGCCGAGATGAGCGAGCATCTGCGTTACCTCGCCCGCCACTCGCGCATCCCGCTGGCGTGTATGCCGAATGCTGGTCTGCCGGTGCTGGGCAAGAACGGTGCGCACTATCCGCTGACGGCCGGTGAGCTGGCCGACGCGCAGGAGACGTTCGTCGCCGAGTACGGGCTGTCGCTGGTCGGCGGGTGCTGCGGGACGACGCCGGAGCATCTGCGGCAGGTCGTCGAGCGGGTGCGCGGCATCGCCCCGCCCACGCGTACGCCGCGCCCCGAGCCGGGCGCCGCCTCCCTCTACCAGACGGTGCCGTTCCGGCAGGACACCTCGTATCTGGCGATCGGGGAGCGGACGAACGCCAACGGGTCGAAGAAGTTCCGCGAGGCGATGCTGGAGGCGCGCTGGGACGACTGTGTCGAGATGGCGCGCGACCAGATCCGTGAGGGCGCGCACATGCTCGATCTGTGCGTCGATTATGTGGGGCGCGACGGCGTGGCGGACATGGAGGAGCTGGCGGGCCGGTTCGCGACCGCCTCCACCCTCCCGATCGTGCTGGACTCCACGGAATTGAACGTCCTCCAGGCCGGGTTGGAGAAGCTCGGCGGCCGGGCGGTCCTCAACTCGGTCAACTACGAGGACGGCGACGGGCCGGAGTCGCGCTTCGCGAAGGTCACCGCGCTGGCGGCCGAGCACGGTGCGGCGCTGATCGCGCTGACCATCGACGAGGAGGGCCAGGCCCGCACCGTCGAGCACAAGGTCGCCATCGCGGAGCGGCTGATCGCGGACCTGACCGGCAACTGGGGCATCCACGAGTCGGACATCCTCATCGACTGTCTGACCTTCACGATCTGCACCGGCCAGGAGGAGTCCCGCAAGGACGGCGTCAACACCATCGAAGCCATCAGGGAGTTGAAGCGCAGACACCCGGACGTGCAGACCACGCTCGGCCTGTCGAACATCTCCTTCGGGCTCAATCCCGCCGCGCGGATCGTCCTCAATTCCGTGTTCCTGGACGAGTGCGTCAAGGCCGGCCTGGATTCGGCGATCGTGCACGCGAGCAAGATCCTGCCGATCGCGCGGCTGGAGGAGGAGCAGGTCGAGGTCGCCCTCGATCTGATCCACGACCGGCGCAGCGAGGGCTACGACCCCTTGCAGAAGCTTCTCGTCCTCTTCGAGGGCGCCACCGCCCAGTCGATGAAGGCCGGGCGGGCCGAGGAGCTGTTGGCGCTGCCGCTGGAGGAGCGGCTGCAGCGGCGGATCATCGACGGGGAGAAGAACGGTCTGGAGGCCGACCTCGACGAGGCGCTGCAGGGGCGGCCGGCGCTGGAGATCGTCAACGACACCCTCCTGGAGGGCATGAAGGTCGTCGGTGAGCTGTTCGGCTCCGGGCAGATGCAGCTGCCGTTCGTGCTGCAGTCGGCCGAGGTGATGAAGAGCGCGGTGGCGCATCTGGAGCCGCACATGGAGAAGTCGGACGACGAGGGCAAGGGCACCATCGTGCTGGCCACCGTCCGCGGCGACGTCCATGACATCGGCAAGAACCTCGTCGACATCATCCTGTCCAACAACGGCTACAACGTCGTCAACCTCGGCATCAAGCAGCCGGTCTCGGCGATCCTGGAAGCCGCCGAGGAGCACCGCGCCGACGTCATCGGGATGTCCGGGCTCCTGGTCAAGTCCACGGTGATCATGAAGGAGAACCTGGAAGAGCTCAACCAGCGCAAGATGGCGGCCGACTTCCCCGTCATCCTCGGCGGCGCCGCCCTCACCCGCGCCTACGTCGAACAGGACCTCCACGAGATCTACGAGGGCGAGGTCCGCTACGCCCGCGACGCCTTCGAGGGCCTGCGCCTGATGGACGCCCTCATCGCCGTCAAGCGCGGCGTGCCCGGCGCCACCCTCCCCGAACTCAAGCAACGCCGGGTCAAGGCCGCCGCCGTCCTCGTCGAGGAGCGCCCGGAGGAGCCCCCGTCCCGCTCCGACGTCGCCCTCGACAACCCGGTCCCCACCCCGCCGTTCTGGGGCACGCGGGTCGTCAAGGGACTCCCGCTCAAGGAGTACGCCGCCTGGCTGGACGAGGGGGCCCTGTTCAAGGGGCAGTGGGGGCTCAAGCAGGCCCGTACCGGCGACGGTCCGACCTACGAGGAGCTGGTGGAGACCGAGGGCCGTCCCCGGCTGCGCGGCTGGCTCGACAAGCTGCAGACCGAGAACCTCCTCGAAGCCGCCGTCGTCCACGGCTACTTCCCCTGCGTGTCCAAGGGCGAGGACCTCATCCTCCTGCACGAGGACGGCACCGAGCGCACCCGCTTCACCTTCCCCCGCCAGCGCCGCGGCCGGCGCCTGTGCCTGGCCGACTACTTCCGCCCCGAGGAAACCGGCGAGACCGACGTCGTCGGCCTCCAGGTCGTCACCGTCGGCTCCAAGATCGGCGGCGCCACCGCCGAACTCTTCGCCGCCAACTCCTACCGCGACTACCTCGAACTCCACGGCCTGTCCGTCCAGTTGGCCGAGGCACTCGCCGAATACTGGCACGCCCGGGTCCGGAGCGAACTCGCCATCGGCTCCGGCGACCCGGCAACGCTGGACGGTATGCTGCGCACCGAGTACCAGGGCTGCCGCTACTCCTTCGGCTACCCCGCCTGCCCCGATCTGGAGGACCGCGCCAAGATCGCGGTCCTGCTGCGGCCGGAGCGGATCGGCGTCGAGCTCTCCGAGGAGTTCCAGCTGCACCCCGAGCAGTCCACCGATGCGATCGTCGTCCACCACCCGGAAGCCGGCTACTTCAACGCGGGAGGGCGGGGATGAACACCCTGCGCGAGACGCTGGCGGCAGGAGAGCGGTCGCTGTCCTTCGAGTTCTTCCCGCCCAAGTCCGCGGCGGGCGAACGGACGCTGTGGCAGGCCGTCCGCCGTATCGAGGCGCTGTCGCCGACGTTCGTCTCCGTGACGTACGGGGCCGGTGGCTCGTCCCGCGACCGGACGATCGAGGTCACCAAGCGGCTGGCCCGCGACACCACACTGCGGCCGGTGGCGCACCTCACCGCCGTGGGCCACTCGGTCGCCCAGCTGCGGCACATCATCGGGCAGTACGCGGACGCCGGCGTGCGCGATGTGCTCGCGCTGCGCGGCGACCCGCCCGGCGCGCCCCGCGGTCCCTGGCGCCCGCATCCGCACGGGCTGCGCCACGCCCACGAGCTGGTGACGCTGGTGAAGGAGGCCGGTGACTTCAGCGTCGGCGTGGCCGCCTTCCCCGAGCGCCACCCCGCCTCGCCGGACTGGGACAGTGACATCCGCCATTTCGTCGCCAAGTGCCGGGCCGGCGCCGACTACGCCCTCACCCAGATGTTCTTCCGCGTGGAGGACTATCTGCGGCTGCGGGACCGGGTCGCCGCGGCCGGATGCGACACCCCGGTCATTCCGGAGATCATGCCGGCCACCGACGTACGCCAGATCCGCCGCTTCGCCGAACTGAGCGGTGCGGCGTTCCCCGAGGATCTGGCGCACCGGCTGGAGGCGGCCCGTGATGACCCGGCCGCGGCCCATCGCATCGGCGTCGAGCACGCCACGCTGATGGCCGAGCGGCTGCTGGCCGAAGGAGCGCCGGGGCTGCACTACATCACCTTGAACCGGTCCACCGCGACACTGGAGATCCATCAGAACCTCGGCCTGTCCGCCGCCGTCGCACGGCGGCAGCCGGACCGTCACTAGGAGGAGGACGACCCATGCAGCCCCTGGTCCCGGCGGAGGCCGGCAGATGAACGTCCTGGTGACCGGCGGAGCCGGATTCATCGGCTCCCACTACGTCCGCACCCTCCTGGCCGGCGGCTTCCCGGGCCAGGAGAACACCGCGGTGACCGTCCTGGACAAGCTCACCTACGCGGGCAACCGGGCGAACCTCCCGGCGGCCCACCCGAGGCTGACCTTCCTCGAAGGGGACGTCTGCGACCGGGGCCTGCTCCTCGACCTGCTCCCGGGCCACGACGCGGTGGTCCACTTCGCCGCGGAGTCCCATGTCGACCGCTCCCTGACCGATGCCGGCGCGTTCGTGCGCACCAACGTCGGCGGCACCCAGACGCTGCTCGACGCCTGTGTCGCCGCCCGCATACCGCGGGTCGTGCACATCTCCACGGACGAGGTCTACGGGTCGATCGCCGAGGGCTCCTGGACCGAGGACCACCCGCTGCTGCCCAACTCCCCCTACGCCGCCTCCAAGGCGTCCGCCGATCTCGTCGCCCGCTCGTACTGGCGCACCCACGGTCTCGATCTGTCGATCACCCGGTGCTCCAACAACTACGGCCCCTACCAGCACCCCGAGAAGCTGATCCCCCGGTTCGTCACGAACTTGCTGCAGGGAGAGCCGGTGCCGCTGTACGGGGACGGCAGGAACGTACGGGAGTGGCTGCACGTCGACGACCACTGCCGGGCGATCCAGCTCGTGCTGACCCGTGGGAAGGCCGGCGAGGTCTACAACATCGGCCAGGGCAACGAGCGCTCCAACCGGCAGATGACCGACCTGCTGCTGGAGCTGTGCCATGCGGAGGCGCACCTGGTGCGCCCGGTGCCCGACCGCAAGGGCCACGATCTGCGCTATGCGCTGGACGACGGCAAGATCCGCCGTGAGCTGGGGTATGCGCCCGCGGTGTCCTTCGCCCGGGGCCTGGCCGAGACGGTGGCCTGGTACCGGGACAACCCCGCCTGGTGGAAGCCGTTGAAGCACGGGACGGGGTGAGCGGCGGGCCTTCGGGCCCTGGTGCGCGGAGGGCGGCGGAAGGCTCAGTGACCGCCGGCGAGTTCGCCGCTGAGCTTTTCGTGGAGGTGGGCGCTGGGCCGGTTGAGGCCGATGAGCTCGACGGTCTTGCCGCGCTGGGCGTACTTGGTCCCGATGGCGTCGAGGACGGCGACGGAGGACGCGTCCCAGATGTGGGCGGCGGTCAGGTCGATGACGACCTTGTCGGGGTCGGTGGCGTAATGGAACCGGGTGACCAGGTCGTCGGCGGAGGCGAAGAAGAGTTCGCCGGTGACGGAGTAGACCACCTGGCCTCCGTCCGGATCGGTCACCGAGGTCACGCTCACCAGGTGGGCGACGCGCTTGGCGAAGACGGCCATCGCGGTGAGGGTGCCGACGGCGACGCCGATGGCGAGGTTGTGGGTGGCGACCACGACCGCGACGGTGACGACCATGACGGAGAGCTCTCCGGCGGGCATGCGCCGGAGAGTCGCCGGGGCGATGGAGTGCCAGTCGAAGGTCGCGAAGGACACCATGACCATGACGGCGACGAGAGCTGCCATGGGGATGTCGGAGACGACCGGCCCGAAGACGATGCACAGCACCATCAGGAACGCGCCCGCCAGGAAGGTGGACAGGCGGGTGCGGGCGCCGGAGACCCGTACGTTGATCATGGTCTGGCCGATCATGGCGCAGCCGCCCATGCCGCCGAAGAGGCCGGTGACGATGTTGGCGATGCCCTGGCCGATGGACTCGCGGGTCTTGGAGGAGCGGGTGTCGGTGATGTCGTCCACGAGCTTGGCGGTCATCAGGGACTCCATCAGGCCGACCAGCGCCATGGCGAGCGCGTACGGGGCGATCGTCGTCAGGGTGTCCGTCGTGAAGGGCACGTCGGGCAGGCCCGGCACCGGCAGGGAGGAGGGCAGCTCGCCCTTGCCGCCGACGGTCGGCACCGCGATGCCGGCGGCGACGGTGATCGCGGTGAGGACGACGATGGAGACCAGCGGCGCCGGGACCACTTTGGTGACCTTGGGGAAGAACACCATGAGGGCCAGGCCGCCCGCGATCAGCGGGTAGACGGGCCAGGGCACGCCGGTCATCTCGGGGACCTGGGCGAGGAAGACGAGAATGGCGAGGGCGTTGACGAAGCCGACCATCACCGAGCGGGGCACGAACCGCATCAGCTTGGCCACCCCCAGCGCGCCCAGGACGATCTGGAACACCCCGGCGAGGATGACGGCCGCGACCAGGTAGCCCAGCCCGTGTTCACGGTTGAGCGGGGCGATCACGAGGGCGACGGCGCCGGTGGCGGCGGAGATCATCGCGCGACGGCCGCCGACGATCGCGATGGTCACGGCCATCGTGAAGGACGCGAACAGGCCGATCGCGGGGTCGACTCCGGCGATGATCGAGAAGGAGATCGCCTCGGGTATCAGGGCCAGGGCGACGACGAGCCCGGCCAGGATCTCGGTGCGCCAGACCCTCGGATCGGACAGCCAGTCGGGCTTGAGGCCGCGCAGCCGGGCGGCAGGGGAGACTGCGGAAGAGGACAAGAGAGAACCTGTCGTGCTCGGGCACGCCCGCCGTCACCCGGGGCGCGCAAGAGGGGGCGGGAGGCCGGGGCGGCCGACCCGGCAGAGGAGTACGGGAGGACGTCCCGCACAAGGCAAAGGGCCGGCTCACGGGCCGACCCTGGCATCCAGCGACTCTACCCTAACGTTACGGTAGAGATCGGGGCCGGCCGCCGGGCGGGCGGTGAGAGCGAGGAAGGCGGGCGCGTGAGCGGCGAGCACATGCAGATCGGCGAGGTCGCCGCGCGGACCGGGCTGTCGCTGCGCACCATCCGGCACTACGAGGAGACCGGCCTGGTCATCCCCTCGGCCCGCTCCCAGGGCGGATTCCGTCTGTACACCGAGACGGACGTGGCCCGCCTGATGGTGATCCGCCGCATGAAGCCGCTCGGCTTCACCCTGGAGGAGATGCGCGAGCTGCTCGCTGCCGTCGACCGCCTCGACTCCGGCGGGCCTCTGCCCGCCGGGGAGCGCGAGGAACTGCTCGGGCAGCTCCGTGCCTTCGAGCAGGCCGCCCAGCAGCGGGTGGCGGACCTGCGTACGCAGCTGGCGCGGGCGGAGGAGTTCGCGGCCACGCTGCGCGAACGGCTGCCGCGGGACACGGCCCGCTCGTAGCTCCGTGGTGGCGCGCCCCGGGCGAGTGGGCCGGGGCGACGGGCCATCCCCGCCGAAGGAGGGGATCCACCGCATCCACCGCCGCCCGGACCCGCTCCGGTCAGACCCCGGCCGCCCCCAGCAGCACCGCCGAGTAGTTCTTGCGGGCCGCCGTGTCGTACTGCAGCGCGATGTGACCGGCGGCCGAGGTGACGTCCCGCCACAGCCGCTGGAGCGGTGAGGACTCCCCCAGGCCGCCGGTTCCCGCCGCACGGACCAGCAGGCCGACGGCGTCGGTGCACAGCTCGGCGGCGAAGGTGGCGTTGCGCTCGTTGCGGGCCATGTGCTCGGGCGTGAAGCGGCGCTCGTCGAGCACCTCGGCGTTCTCCTCGACGAGGTGGCGTGCGGCGTCGATCCGGCCCGAGGCGCGGACCAGCAGCAGTTCGTTCGTGGGGTTGCGGCGCCGGCCGCTCATGGTCGCCGCGCTCGCCGCCAGCGCGCCGGCGGCGGCTCCCACGACCGGCGCGATGAAGGTCAGTCCGCCGACGGCCTGGAACGGCACGTGGTGGGCGGCCACGTCGGAGTCGGGGCTGCGGCCGGCCAGCATGTCGGCCCGGTCGAACGACAGATGGCCGGGGACGGCGACCCCGTCCACCGACACGGTGTGGCTGCCGGTGGCCCGCATCCCCACGTTGTCCCAGGTCCGCTCGACGGTGCAGACCGCACGCGGCAGGGCGAAGAACCGCATCGGGGGCGGCCCGTCGCCGCCGTCCGGGCCGCCGGGCACCGTGGCACAGACCAGCACCCGGTCGGCGAAGTCGATGCCGCTGACGTACGCCCAACGGCCGGTGAGCCGCCAGCCGTCGCCGTCGGGCACCGCGCGGCCGCCGGGCATCAGGGCGGTGGCGATCACCGGGTCCGGGCCGGTTCCCCAGACCTCCTGGTGGCCGGGGGCGGGCAGATGGCCGGTGAAGCGGGCCGAGTAGGCGCTGAGCGAGGCGCACCAGGCGGTCGCCGCGCAGGCCTCCCCGAGCGTGAGGACCGCGCGGGTCAGCTCCGCGAACGTCCCCTCGGTGCCGCCCCAGGACCGGGCCACGAAGTGCCGGGCGAAGCCGGCGGCGCGCAGGGCGTCGATGACGTCGGGAGAGAGCGTTCCGGTGCGGTCCGCCTCGGCCGCGTGCTCGGCCGCGAGGATGCGCACCTTCTCCGCGGCCGGGACGAGCCCGGTGTCCAGCTGTGTTTCGGCAGGCATCCTCATGTCCTCCTGTGATGGCGGGCCTTGTGGTGCGGTGACCGGTCAGGGTGCGGGGACGGGCTAGAGGCCGGCTGCACCGGGTCTGGAACGCGGCCGGCGAAGGGCCCCGTTGGCCTGGGCCGGGGAAACCGGCGAGGCCCCGGACCACGCCGTTGGGGTCCGGGGCCTCGGAAGGCAGGGGCGTACGGGGTGCGGGCGTCCCTGCGCGGTGGCGCGGCGTGTCCTGGGGTGGTGGACGCGCCGCGCGCCACACGGCGGCGGGGCACCGCCGCGGGAGCCGGTGGGTGGACGGGAGGGAGGCGGGCCGGGGAAGCGGGCCGTCGGCCGCCGCGTCCCGGCCGGTCGTGGCTGCTCAGATGGCTCGGGCGAAGCGCTCCAGCGTCTCCCCCGGGCTCGGCCCGTCGAGTGCCTTGAAGATGCCCTGCGCACCCTCACCGTGCCGGTGCAGCTTGACGTGTGCCAGCTCCACCTTGGTGGTGTGGGCGTCGACGGCCGTGAAGTCGACCTCGATCTCGCTCGCCCGCTCGTCGTCCGGGATGGACTGCCAGTGCCCGTCGATGCGCCAGGTCATCACGAGACGGCGCGGCGGGTCCCACTCCAGGACGCGGCCCCAGGCGATCTCGTTGCCGTCCACGTCCCACTCGTAGTAGCGGCCGCCGACGCCGGGTTCGAAGGCGAGGCCGGCGCGTTCCTTCTTGACGAGGATGTGCGACGGCGGCCACCAGTCCGCGGGACGCTCGGTGAACACCTTGAAGCAGTGCTCGGGTGTGGCCGCGACCGTCACCGACTTGCGTACGTCCGGGATCGTCTGCGGCGGTGTCGGTGCCTGTGTCTGCTCGGGCACGGCTCCTCCTTCGTGCTTCGTGTCCTTCGTGGCTGGGCGCACCGGCACGCTGACCGGCCGGCCTCGACACCGCGTCGAGTCCCGCTCGACCCGCCGCCCGGCGCCTCCCGTTGGGCCCTCGGCCGCCCGCCGCGCTCCAGAGGCGGTCGAGAAGCGCGCAAGGCCGCGCCGCCACCGTCGGCAGTCCGCGGCCACGACAACGGGAGAGCACCATGACTGACGCACCACGACGAGTCGCCTTCGTCACCGGCGCCACCAGCGGGATCGGCCTGGCCGTCACCGAGCTGCTGGCCCGTCGGGGCAGTGCCGTGTTCGGCGTGTCCCGTGGCGAGGAGAACGTGCGCAGCACCGTCAAGCGGCTGCGCGCCGAGGGTCTGGAGGTCTCCGGGACCACCTGCGACGTCTCCTCGGCGGAGCAGATCCGCGCGGCGGTCGGGCAGGCCGTCGACACCTACGGACGCATCGACATCCTCGTGAACAACGCGGGCCGCAACGGCGGCGGCGAGACCGCGAAGATCGACGACGCGACCTGGCTCGATGTCATCGACACCAACCTCAACAGCGTGTTCCGGGTCACCCGCGAGGTGCTGACCACCGGCCGGATGCAGGACGGGACCTGGGGCCGCATCGTCAGCATCGCGTCCACGGGCGGCAAACAGGGTGTGGTGCTGGCGGCGCCGTACTCGGCCTCGAAGCACGGCGTGGTCGGCTTCAGCAAGGCCGTGGGCCTGGAGCTGGCCAAGACCGGCATCACCGTCAACGCGGTCTGCCCCGGTTTCGTCGAGACGCCGATGGCACAGCGCGTCCGCCAGGGCCACGCCGAGTACTTCGGCATCTCGGAACGGGACGTCCAGGACAGGTTCGAGGCCAGGATCCCGACCGGCCGCTATGTCACCCCCGAGGAAGTGGCCGGCCTGGTGGGCTACTTGACCACCGACGCCGCCGCCTCGGTCACCGCGCAGGCGCTCAACGTCTGCGGCGGACTCGGCAATTACTGATCCGGCACCCCGCCGCGGACGACAGAGACGGAGCCCCACCGATGACCGACCCCGGAACCACCCTGCTGGACACTCCCGACACCGCCACGTTCCGGGCGGCCATGGGAGCCTTCCCGACCGGCGTCACCCTGCTGACCCAGGGCAGCGGCGACGGGACGATCGTGATGACGCTCAACAGCCTCGCCTCGGTCTCCCTCGACCCGCTGCTGATCCTGGTGTCCGTGAAGAAGGACGGCCGGATGCGGCCGAGGATCCGGCGCGGCGGCGGCTACGCCGTCAACGTGCTCGGCGAGCAGCACCGCGACCTGTCCTCGGAGTTCGCCCGGCCGGACCGTCCGGAGGGGCAGCGGGCGATGACCCGCATCGGCGCGGTCGAGGGCACCACCGGCAACGCCGTCGTCCCGTCCGCCGTGGCCGCCTTCGAATGCCGGCTGGAGACGGAGTACGAGGCCGGCGACCACGTCCTGCTGATCGGCCGGGTGGTGGCCGTGCACCGCGCGCCCGACGCGGCCCGGCCGCTGGTCTTCCACCAGGGCCGCTACACCCGGCTGTCCGCCACCGGGGAGACCGCGTGAACACCCCCACCGCCGCGGTCGGCTCCGCCGCGGCCCGCACCCCGCGCCCGTCGGCCGGGGCGCCCGCCCTGCGGGAGCTGGCCGACGGCGTCTTCGTCTACGAACAGCCCGACGGCGGCTGGTGTCTGAACAACGCCGGAGTGATTACAGGAGGCGGCCGGTGCGTCCTGGTCGACACGGTGGCGACCCGCGCCAGGGCCGAGCGGCTGCGCGACGAGGTGGCGCGCGTGGCGCCCGGCGGCCCGGACACCGTGGTCAACACCCACTTCCATGGCGATCATGTCTTCGGCAACTCCCTCTTCACCCCCCGCGCCACCGTCATCGCCCATGAGGGGACCCGCAGTGACATGGCCGAGTCGGGGCTCGGCCTGTGCCGGCTGTGGCCGGACGTCGACTGGGGCGAGGTCGCCCTCGCCCTTCCCGACCTGACGTTCACCGAGCGGCTGACGCTGCGCGCCGGTGAACTGCGCATCGAACTGCTCCACGTCGGCCCGGCCCACACCGCGAACGACGTGGTCGTCTGGGTGCCCGAACACCGGGTGCTGTTCACCGGGGACGTGGTGTGGTCGCAGGTGACGCCCTATGTCCTGATGGGCTCGGTCTCCGGTTCCCTGCGCGCGCTGGAGCGGCTGCGCGCCCTGGGGCCGCGGACCGTCGTCCCCGGCCACGGCCCGGTCGGCGGTCCCGAGGTGCTGGACGCCACGGAGGACTATCTGCGCTGGCTGGCCCGGTCGGCGCGGGACGGCCTGCGGGCCGGGCGCACCCCGCTGGAAACCGCCCGCGCCACCGACCTGGGCCGCTTCGCCGGACTGGTGGACCCCGAGCGGCTGGTCGGCAACCTGCACCGCGCCCACGCGGAGGCGACGGGTCTGGCGCCCGGCGCCCGTATCGACGTCGCGGCCTCCTGCCAGGAGATGGTCGCCTACCTCGGGCACCTCCCGGCCTGCCACGCCTGAGGACCGCTCCCGCAGCGAGCGGGCCGCCCGCGGACCACGCGTGAGGGCGGTGGGAGATCTCCCACCGCCCTCATCGCCCGCGCACCGCCGGACCGCGCCTCGGTGCCTGCCGTGCCGGCGCCCGCGTGGTACCCGGAGGCGTGCCGTCAGACGGCGGCCGGGGCATCGCGGTGGATCACCCGCGACCGCGTCAGCAACTGTCCCTCCCGCCGCACCAGCACATCCTCGACCGTGAAGGTCGGTTCGAAGGTGACGACGCCCGCCCGGTCGGTCCGGGTGACCAGGGAGTAGTACGACACCCTCAGCTCCTCGCCCGGTTCGTCGGCGGGCTCGATCAGCACGTGGTCGAACCAGTGCCGTACAGCGATGTCGCGGTAGCGGGGCAGCGCCGCGCGCATCCCGGCGACCATGGCCTCCCGGCCCTTCGCCACCTCGCCGTTGGCGTGCAGCACTTCACCGTCCTCGGTGAAGGTCTCGGCGAAGCCCTCGATGTCCAGGGCGTCCACGCGGCGCATCTGGCGCGCGTAGAAGGTCCGCACCTCGGCGTAGAGGTCCCCGGTGACCTGACGTTCCGTTGTCCGTACCACCTGCGACACGGCTGCTCCCTCCGCTGAACGCCGGCCGCCACGGACGGCGACCGGGCCGCGGCCCACTCTTCCGCCCGGGACTGCAGTACCTCTCCAGCGCCGCTGGAGCTCGGCGGCCGGCGACGGCGGGAAGCCGGGAGGACGGAGGCAGTGGGTTCGGGAGCGGCGCGGAGTGCGGCCGGTCCGGGAGGGCAGATGGCTCACCCGATTCCACCTTCACTGAGCCATTGGTACAGTCACCACTCCCCAGGAAGCCCGTCGTCCCCGTGAGGAGGCCGTAGCACCATGGCCGTGGATGCCCTCGATGCCAAGATCCTCCGGCTGCTGCTGGAGCAGCCGCGCACCAGTGTGCGGGAGTACGCGCGCCTCCTCGGTGTCGCCCGGGGAACCGTGCAGGCGCGCCTCGACCGCCTCGAACGGGACGGCGTGATCACCGCCTACAGCCCCCGGCTGTCCCCCGCCGCGCTCGGCCACCCCGTGCTCGCCTTCGTGCACATCGAGGTCACCCAGGGCCATCTGGAGGAGGTGGCCGACGCCCTGGCAGAGGTCCCGCAGATCATCGAGGCGTTCTCGACGACCGGTGGCGGGGACCTGCTGACCCGGGTGGTGGCACGGGACGCGGAGCATCTGGAGGATGTGATCCAGCGGCTGATCAGCCTGCCGGGCGTGGTCCGCACCCGTACGGAGGTGGCGTTGCGCGAGCGGGTGCCGCACCGGATGCTGCCGTTGGTCGAGGCGGTGGGCAGCGCCGGGTCGCGCTGAGCCGGCCGCTTGGCATGCTGGGGGACATGAGCACCTCCGCCGCCTCCAGGGTCACGTCCGCCCCACCCGCTCCGGTGATCTTCGACCTCGACGGCACGCTGGTGGACAGCGAGCCGAACTACTACGAGGCGGGGCGCCGGCTGCTGGCCGGGTACGGCGTGCCGGACTTCAGCTGGGAGCACCACGCCCGCTTCATCGGCATCGGCACCCGCGAGACGCTGGAGATCCTCAGCCGGGAGTTCGGCATCGACGCGCCGCTCGAGGAGCTGCTGGCCGGCAAGAACCGCACCTATCTGGAGCTGGCGCGGGCGCACACCGAGGTCTTCCCCGAGATGCGCACGTTCGTGGAGCGGCTGGCGGCGGCCGGGCATCCGATGGCCGTGGCGTCCGGTTCGTCGCGGGCCGCGATCGAGGCGGTGCTGTCCGGTACGGGGCTCGATGCGCTGCTGACCACCGTGGTGTCCGCGGAGGAGGTGGCGCACGGCAAGCCCGAGCCGGATGTGTTCCTGGAGGCGGCACACCGGCTGGGTGTCGAACCCGTCCGCTGTGTGGTGCTGGAGGACGCGGCGCCCGGTGCGCTCGCGGCACACCGGGCGGGAATGCGGTGCATCGCCGTTCCGTATGTGACCGCGACCGCCGACGACCCGGCTTTCGCGAGCGCCGGGCTGCTGTTCAAGGGCGGTCAGGGGGAATTCACGGCGCGGGCCGCATACGACTGGCTCGGGCAGCCGGCCGGTTCTTCCCCCTGACCGGGGCGGTCACTCCAGGTCGAGGGACTTGCATTCGGCGGCGAGACCGGCGCACAGCAGATCGATCCGGACGGCGCCGTCGCGGACGACGGTGTCCTTCATATTCTTCGGGGTGACGATCTGCGCCTTGAACAGCTGGGCCGGGATACCGGACTTGCTCTTGTTGTCGGCGGTGGCCGACGTGAG
This sequence comes from Streptomyces caniferus, assembly GCF_009811555.1. Taxonomy (GTDB): domain Bacteria; phylum Actinomycetota; class Actinomycetes; order Streptomycetales; family Streptomycetaceae; genus Streptomyces; species Streptomyces caniferus. The sequence continues at coordinate 964,952 of NZ_BLIN01000003.1, forward strand.
GGGCTTGATGCTCTTGCCCCGCAGCAGACGGAAGGCGATTTCCGCGGCGGTTTCGGCCTCCGGCCGGACTTCCTTGTAAATGGTGAAGGACTGGGTCCCGGCGACCAGCCGCTGCAGCGCGGGGAGTTCGGCGTCCTGGCCACCGACCGGCACATTCTTGATACCGGCCGACTTGAGTGCCGCGGCGATACCGCTCGCCATCCCGTCGTTGGCCGAGTAGACGGCGTCGAATCCCTCCGGGCCATGGGCGTCGATGAAGTCGCCCATCTCCTTCTTGGCCGCCGCCGCGGACCAGTCGGGGATGTCCTTCTCGAAGACGACCTTACGGACCTTGCCGTCGAGGACCTCGTGCGCGCCCTTCTTGTAGGACGGCGCATTCGGGTCGGTCGGCGAGCCGTTCATCATGACGACGTCGGACGTGGCCGCCTGGGAACCGAGGGCCGCGAGAATGCCCTTCCCCTGGAGGCGGCCGATCTTCTCGTTGTCGTACGAGACATAGGCCGCGACATCGCCCTCGGCGAGCCGGTCGTACGCCACGACCTTGACGCCCTTCTTGGCGGCCGAGTCCACCCAGCTCTTGGCTGCCTGGGCGTCGACCGGGTCCAGGATGATGACCTTGACGCCCTTCTTCACGAGGGCCTCGAACTGGCTCTTCTGGGCGTCGACCTGCTGCTCGGCATTGTGGTAGTCGACTTTGCATTCGAGGCAGAGGGAAGCAATGCGCGACGAAATGATGCGACGGTCGAACTTCTCGTACCGGGCCGCTTTGCTCTCCGGCAGCAGCAACCCGATGGAGTCCTTGCCGGCACCGGTGTCCTGGTGATCGTTCCCGCACGCCGCCAAGGGCGCTGCAAGCGATATCGCCATTGCGCCGGTGAGGGCACGCCGCATTATTGCATTCATTCCCGGTACCTCCAAAGGGGCCTCCTGACCGGCCCAGAACGGCTGAAGTGAACGTCATCTTCGGCCCTACCGTCAAGAAACGAAGCAACAACGATATGGAAGTGTACTGTGATTTGACTCTCCGAAGCCCCGTCACTCGACAGGCGTTCCGGACGGTATCGAAACGGTCAATTCATTCCGGAACACGCCGTATCGCTCCGACTCCCGTCCGTCACCTCGGCCGCCTGAAGTGGGCGGAAGCCCGGCCCCACACCGCCACACAGGGGTCCAACCAGGCATTATGCGTGCGGAGTTGAGCGACCGCACGACTCCGTGGACTCATTCGCGAGCACGGTGGCTCTTTTCGTCGCACCCATCGGGCCGCAAGGGCCGAGAGGAATAGGTGCTGCCCACAGCTTTTCCGCGGCGTCGTCGCGCCGGGCGGCAAGTGGTCAAGACCAATTCGGGTCGAGCCGGCGACGTCCGGACGACGGCGGCCGCCCCGACCATTCCACTCCCCCGCCGAATTGGGCGACCGTAAATGGGGAACCCCTGGGAATGTCTTTAGATTGATTTTTTCCGCCCGGGCCCTCTTCGCAAGAGAATCCGGGCGGCGTCGACCCCCTGACCCGTCCGCGCCGGGATCAGCCCACCCAGTTACCCGTGAGGCCGAGCACCGCCGAACCGTCCAGGTCGGCGAGCTTGGTACCGGTGAAGCCGCGCGCCCAGTCCGACGTCTGGATACGGAACGCGGGCCGGTCCGCGGTGAGCGCCTCCAGCACGGCCTCGGCGGCCTCGGCCGGGGTCTGCGCGCCGTCGAGGAACTGCCCGACGGTGCGGTCCAGATAGGCCTGCAGCGCGTCGGCGTAGGGGCCCGCGGCGGCGACCTCGCCCGCCAGGTCGAGCCCGATGTTGTTGACGAACTCGGTCGCCACGGCGCCGGGCTCGACGACGGAGACCGCCACCCCGAGCCGCGCCGCCACCGGCGCCAGGCTCTCCATGTAGCCCTCGACGGCGAACTTGGCCGCGCAGTAGGCCTCGTTGAAGGGCTGGCCGATGACCCCGCCGACGCTGGTGACGGTGATCAGGCGGCCACCGGAGGCACGCAGGTGCGGCAGTGCCGCCTTCGAGACATGAAGCACCCCGAAGAAGTTGACCTCCATCACCGTGCGCACCTCGGCGACGCTCTCGTTCTCCAGCGTGCCGAGGTGCCCGGCCCCCGCGTTGTTGATCACGGCGTCGAGGCGGCCGTGATCCGCGATCACCCCGTCGATCGCGGCGGCGACGGAGGCCTCGTCGGTGACATCGAGCTGCCGCACGTCGAGCTCCACCCCCGCTTCGGCGGCCGCCCCGCGCAGAGCGTCGGCGCGGCCGGTGTCGCGCAGCGTGGCCACGACCCGCCAGCCCGCCCGGGCCGCGGCGACGGCGGCGGCCAGGCCGATGCCGGAGGACGTGCCGGTGATCAGAACAACCTTGGAAGACATGGCGAACCTTTCGACCCCGTGTGACGGAGCAATTTAAGTGCGTGTACACACACCATAGACATTATGTGCGCACACACGCAACCGGTAGCCTTGCGGCATGGCGAAAAGGAAGCTCACCCAGACCGAGATGCCCGTGGCCGACCACGCCTTCTACGGGCTGGTCTGGGCCGGAGCCGTCCTCACCGAACGCGTGGACCGCGCCCTGACCAAGGCCCACGACCTGCCCGTCTCCTGGTTCGAGGTGATGCTCTGGCTCGCCTCCAGCGCGGACCCGGTCCCCGCCTCCGTGCTCGGCAACAGCACCATGCTCAGCCGCAGCCAGGTCTCCCGTGTGGTCGACGCGCTGCAGACCCGCGGGCTGGTCACCCGCACGCCCTCCGCACGCGACGCACGCTCCGTGGAGGTGTCCCTCACCCCGGAGGGCCGCCGGGTCTTCGAGGAGGCCGATGCCACCCGTCGCTCCTGCCTGGCCCCGGTGTTCACCGATCTCCTCGACGAGGAGGACCTCGCGGCGCTGAGCACGGTGTGGCGGAAGCTGAAGGCCGACAAGGACGCCTGAGAACGGGCCGCCCGCGCCTCAGTGGGCGATCGTCCGGGCGATGTCGAGCGTGAGCCGCTGCCAGGGGTCCCGCGGGTCCCGTGTGGTGAGGTCGCCGATGCGGCGCAGCCGGTAGCGCAGCGACTGCGGGTGGAGGCCGAGCCGCCGGGCGGCGGCGTTCGCGGAGCCGGTGTCGAGGTAGGTGGTGAGCGCCTCCATGAGGTGGCGGCGGCCGGGCTGGACGAGGGGGCCGAGGATCAGCCGGCCGATCTGTTCGGGAGTGGTGGCGGGGCGTCCGCCGAGGAGCGCCAGCACCTGGGCGTCACCGTCCGTCAGAACCCGTCCGGGGTGGTGGGCGTGGGCGGGTGCCGCGTCCAGGGCATCGGCCGCGAGACGGTAGGCGACGGCGATCCGGTCCAGGCTCTCCCCCGAGATCGCACAGCCGCGCAGGCCCCGCTCGTCCAGGGCCCGGGGCGCGACCCGGCCGGCCTCGGCGGGCAGCAGCAGGACCAGGCGCGAGCCCCGGACCGTCGCCGGCAGGGTGGGATCGCCGCCCGGTCCGTCGAACGCGGCCAGGAGCCCGGCGGCCGCCTCCTGTGTCACGCCCGTGCCGTCACCTTCGGCGGGCTCGGCCACCAACAGGCAGTAGGGGTCCGGGAGTTGCCTGCCCAGCCGGGCGGCGCGGTCGGTCAGCGCGCCGACGGAGGCGTGCCGTCCCGCGATCAGGTCGTCGAGGAGCAGGCGCAGCGCCCGGTCGCGGTCCGCGGTGAGATCCTCGCTGGTGGCGGTGTAGGCCGTGGCCATCTCCTCGGAGAGGGTGTCGAGGGTGGTCAGCGCCATCCGTGCCAGCGCGAAGGCGTCCGCCGCGCCCGGCGGGGGCGTCGTGGCCGCCACCTCGTCGGTCATCACCGTCGCCGCGATCCGGTAGGCCCTCAGGACCGCCTGCATCGGGCGGCCGTCCGCGGCCCGCGCCGCCGCGATACCGCGGAACCGGCGGACGTCGGCCGGGGTGAGCGCACCGTCGGTGACCCAGAGGTGGAGCAGCCGGTCCAGCGCCCAGGCCGCGATGGCACGCACCTCGTGCAGCCGTCCGTCGTCGAGGGCGGCATACGCCGGCACCTGCTCGCGCACGGCGGCGACGATCGTCGCGACCACCCCCGGGTCGGCGATCAGCCGCTGCCTGACCCGCTCCCGTTCCTTCATCACAGGGTGATGATTCCACCCGCGTGTTGTGCGCACCGCGGTGGACGGGTGTTGTCACTGTCGCCAGGATCTCGGGTGAGCACGCAGTCTCAGCGACGAGAGGCGGGACGTACGGATGGCGAAGCACTGGGCGGACTTCCAGTACGAGATCTATCTCCACGGTATGACGGGCGCGGTACCGCGGCTGCCGACCGATCTGACGCGGCTGGAGGAGCTCGCCGAGCGGCGCCTGGGTCCCGGCCCGGTCGGTTACGTGGCGGGCAGCGCGGGCACCGGCAGCACCGCCGACGCCAACCGGACGGCGCTGCACCGCCGGCGGATCGTCCCGCAGCTGCTGCGCGAGGTGCACGAACGCGATCTGTCGGTGGAGGTGTGCGGGCGGACGCTGCCCGCGCCGCTCGCGCTGGCGCCCGTGGGCGTGCTGTCGATCATGCATCCGGACGCCGAGCCCGGAGCCGCACGGGCCGCCGCGGCCCAGGGCGTTCCGTACATCCTGTCGTCCGCCTCCAGCACCCCCATGGAAGAGGTCGCCGAGGCGATGGGCGACGGGGAGCGGTGGTTCCAGCTCTACTGGGCCAAGGACCGCGAGGTCACCAGGAGCTTTCTGCAGCGGGCGAAGGCGGCCGGGTACACCGCGCTGTTCGTCACCCTGGACACCCCGCTCCTCGCCTGGCGGCCCCGCGATCTCGACCAGGCGTACCTGCCGTTCCTGCACGGCGTGGGCACCGCCAACTACTTCACCGATCCGGCGTTCCGTGCGGGGCTCGCCAAGCCGGTGCACGAGGACCCGAACGCGGCCGTCATGCACTTCCTGGGGATGTTCGCCGACCCCGCCAAGACGTGGCCGGACCTGGCGTTCCTGCGCGAGAACTGGGACGGCCCGATCGTCCTCAAGGGCATCCTGCACCCGCAGGACGCCCTGCGGGCCGCCGAGGCGGGCATGGACGGGGTGGTGGTCTCCAACCACGGCGGCCGCCAGGTGGCGGGCTCCGTCGCCGCCGCCGATGCGCTCCCCCGCGTGGTGAAAGCGGCGGCCGACCGGCTCACCGTGCTCTTCGACAGCGGCATCCGCACCGGCGACGACATCTTCAAGGCGCTGGCCCTGGGCGCGAAGTCGGTGCTGGTGGGACGCCCGTACGCCTATGGGCTCGGCCTCGACGGCCAGGCGGGCGTCGAGCACGTCATCCGCTGTCTGCTCGCCGAGTTCGACCTGACCCTCGCGCTGTCCGGGCACTCCCGTCCGGCCACGCTGACCGCCGACGACCTCATCGAGGAATCCGCATGACCACCTCCCCCGACCCGTCCCCCGCCACCGGAGCCCGCCCCGTGCGCAACGTCCTCGCGGTGGTCTCGCCGCACGTCGGCGGCCGCGCCGCCGGAGCCGCGCTGAGCGGCCTCTTTCCCGGGCAGGCCCGGGTCACCGTCGTCGAGACGACCGATGAGGACCCCCGGGCGCTGCGCGAGGCCCATCTCCTCATCACCGGCCTGGGCCCGGTCACGGCCGCGCATCTCGCCGCCGCACCGGACCTGGAGGTCGTCCAGTGCGCCAGCCACGGCTTCGACTACGTGGACCTGGACGCGGCCCGCGAAAGGGGCATCCCGGTCTGCAACATCGGGTCCAGCGGAGCGGAGAAGCAGAACGTCGCCGAGCAGACCTTCGCCCTGATGCTGGCCCTGGCCAAGCAGCTGGTCCCGGCCCATACGGCGCTCGTCGAGGGCGACTGGGCGCTGCCGCGCCTCCAGCAGTCCATCACCGAGCTGTCCGGCAAGACCCTGGGCATCATCGGCCTCGGGCAGATCGGCGAGGAAGTGGCCCGCCGCGCCGTCGCGTTCGACATGGACATCGTCTACACCGGGCCGAGGCCGGTCGCCCCGGAGACCGCGGCCCGCCTCGGCAACGCCCGCCACCTGGGCCTCGACGAACTGCTGCGCACCTCCGACTACATCACCCTGCACGCCCCGCTCACCGACCGGACCCGCAATCTCCTCGACGCGGAGCGCCTGGCCCTCCTCAAGCCCACCGCCTTTGTGATCAACACGGCCCGCGGCGCCCTCATCGACCAGGACGCCCTCGCGGACGCCTTGGCGGCCGGTACCCTCGCCGGCGCCGGTATCGACGTCTTCGACCCCGAACCGCCCACGGCGGCCCTGCGGCTGCTCAAGGCCCCGAACGTGGTGCTCTCCCCGCACGTCGCGGGAGTCACCCGCGAGACGCTGGTCCGGATCGCCCTGGCCGCCGTGCAGAACGTCCTCGGCCATCTGGAGGGCCAGCCGCTGCGGGACGTCGTCTCGTAACGCCCGCGCCACGCCCGCCCGCCGGCGGTGCCGGCACGCTCCCGCACGACCGGCCGGTGCCGCCTGCGTGCGGGAGCGGCCGTGCCGATGCCGCCGCTCGGAGCGCGCCCCGGCCCTTCCCGGGGCTTCCGGATACCGTGCCTTCTCGCATTCCGGCCATTGTTCGGCGCATCGGTGCGGTACCGGTCCGGCTCAGTTGTGATCACCATGGACAGCGTTCCGCCGATCACCCCGGCCGGTCCGGCCGGTGCGCCACCGGGCTCGTGTCCGGGAGGCCCGGCGGAACATCTGCCAGGGCATCCCAGGGCCGTTCCGCGCTTCCGTGACGGCCGCAGCACGAAAGGCTGGTTCACCCGCGTGGAACCCCGTGGACGCACCCGTTGGGCGATGGGCGGACTCCTCGCCGGAGGCATCCTCGTCAACTTCCTCGACCGCACCGCGATATCGGTGGCGAGCTCCTCGATCGCCGACGACTTCGGGCTGGACCTCCAGCAACTCGGTGTGGTCCTCTCGGCCTTCACCTGGTCGTACTGCCTGGTCCAGTTGCCCGCCGGCCTGCTGGTGGACCTCCTGGGCGTCTCGCGGCTCACCCGGATCGCCTCCGCGTTATGGGCGGTGGCCGGGCTGCTGACCGCGGTGGCCGGCGGGGTGGGGCCCCTCATCGCGGCCCGGCTGCTGCTCGGGGTCGCCGAGGGGCCCTCGATGGTCGGCGCCTCCAAGGCGACCGCGGCGTGGTTCCCGCTCAGCGAGCGCGGGACGGCCACCGCGATGTTCGACGGAGCCACCAAGCTGGCCAACATGGTGGCCTTCCCGGTCCTGGCGTTCGTGATGAGCGAGTGGGGGTGGCGGGCCGGATTCCTGTTCACCGCCGTCGTGAGCGCGCTGTTCACCGCCGTGTGGTGGTGGGGCTACCGCGACCCTTCCGCGTACCGCTCGCTGGGTCCGGCGGAGCGCGCGTTCATCCTCGACGGCGGGGCACGGGACGTCGACCGGGGCGGGGCGCGGCAGTTCCGCTCGGCACTGCGTTCCGGCAGGATCTGGCTCCTGTCCTGCGGTTTCGCCTGCTACGGCTACACCATCAACATCGTGCTGACCTGGATGCCGGAGTTCCTCCAGCGCGAGTTCCACGTGCGGCTGCTGCAGTCCGGCCTCTACTCGATGATTCCGTGGGCGGTGGCGACGGTGGCCGAACTCCTCGTCGGGGGCTGGCTGGTGGACCGGCTGGTGCGCCGGGGCCGCGCTCCGTGGACGGTGCGCCGAACGGTGCTGACGTGCGGGCTGGCGCTCGGCGCGACCATCGGCGCCGCGGGGGGTGCCGGGTCGCCCACCGTCGCCGTCGTCTGGATGTCCCTCTCGCTGGCGGGGCTGGCCCTCGCCGCGCCCGTCGCCTGGGGCCTCCCGGGGCTGCTGGCCCCGCCGGGGACCGTGGGGGCGGTCAGCGGCCTGATGAACTTCCTCAATACGGCGGCCACGGCCGGCGGGGTGCTGCTCACCGGTCAACTGGCGCAGGTGACCGGATCGTTCGAGGCGCCGTTCCTGTTCGCCGTCGCCGTTCTGGCCCTCGGGGTCGCGCTCTACTGGGGGGCGCTGCGCCCGGCCGCGGTGGCGGACTCCGGCCCCGCCCGGCAGCTGGACCGGGTGTGAGGCCGTCCGCGGCCCTGCCGCCTCTTGCAGGAGCAACGCACCTGCAAAGAAAGGGCAGTTGCTGTGTCCGTCGTCACAGATTCACCACCGGGCGCACGGGCATTCCTAGGATGGTCAGGCAGTTCTCGGCAGGGGGCGTGGAAAGAAGCTATGCACACCGTCGGCCCGAGCCAGCTCTGTTCCGGCACCGCGCCGGAACACCCCCCACGGTCGCCGGAGCCGACCGATCCCGCCCCGGACACCACCCCATCGGCATCACGCGCCGCTGCGGTCGAGGTTCCCCGCCCATGAACGATACGTCCGTCTTAGCGTCGTGCCTGGCGCGATTATCCTGGCCGCCGGAGCGGCTGGCCCGGGAGATCAACAGAAGGTGCGGCAGCGGCACCATCAGCAGCAAGGCGCCCTACAACTGGCTGAAGGGCGCCTGCCCCCGACGCCGGCTGCCGCACATCGTCGCCACGATCCTCTCCGACCACCTCGGCGAGCCCATCGCGGTCGCGGCGCTGTGGCCCGAGCACTTCCCTACGGCGTCCTGCCGGCGTATCCCCGCCCCACGGCACCCCATGACGACCGTCTCCCGGCCGGCCGGCCTGGATCCGGTCACCGCCTCGGTGGACTGGCTGGTGACCGACGACGCGCCGCCGCCCTCCCGGACCCGTGGCGAGGAGGTCCCCGGCGTCGCGGTCGAGATGCTGGCCGCCAGGATCCAGCAGCTGCGTCAGCTGGATGACAGCTGCAGCGGCGGGCTCGTCCTGGACTGGGCGCTCCAGGACCTGAAGTGGGCGAAGAAGCTGGCGGCCGGCTACTCCTACGACGCCCCGACCGGGCTGCGGCTGCACCGGATCATCGCCGAACTCGGCCAGCTCAGCGCCTGGCTGACCGCCGACCAGGGCATGGAGGAGCTGAGCAGTTCCCGCTTCGTGGCCGCGCTGGGCGCCGCCCGTGCCGCCGGCGACCGGCCGCTCGCCGCGTACATCATCTCCTGCATGAGCTACCGGGCCGTCTGGGCCGGACGGACGGAGGAGGCCCTGCGCCTGATCCGTATCGCCCGCAAGGGAGCGGCGCAGGAGGAGATGGGCATCGGCCAGGCACTGCTGGCCACCCGCGAGGCCAGGGCCCGGGCGAGTCTCGGCGACGAAGCGGGCTGCCGGCGGGCGCTGGACGAGGCCGCCGAGCTGAGTGGGGCCGGCCGGCCCTCGTCCGAGGCGCCCTGGGCCTACTGGCTCACCCCCGCGGTCATGGTGGCCGATGCCGGGCGGGCCTGGCTGGAGTTGGGGCGCCCGCAGCGCGCGGAGTGGCATCTCGCGCAGGGGATCGACATGCTCCAGGGCAGCCAGCCGCGCAACCTGCTGCTGCACAGTACCTCGCTGGCCGAGGCGCGCCTGGCGCACCGCGAGGTCGACGGCGCCGCACAGGCCGCCGCACAGGCCCTGACCCTGGCCGAGAACGTCACCTCGCAGCGCGCCCACACCCGCCTCATGGCCCTGCGGCAGCGGTTCCAGCGTTATGACGGTGCGGCGGCCCGCGAGATCGTGCAACGGGCCGACGACCTGCTGGTGGAGGGGGCACGGTCCGCCTGCTAGGCAGGTGCCCGCGCCCTCACCGCCGCGCACCCCTTGGCGGGCCCCGGACCGGAACGGCATCCAGGAGAAACAGGAAGACATGCGAGTCACTCACGAGGCACCGCTCGCCCCGCTGACGACGCTGGGCATCGGCGGACCGGCGGCGGCCCTCATCGAGCTGTACGACCCCACGGACTTCCCCGAGTTCGTGGCACTGGCCGGCACCTTCCCCGGCGCGCCCGTCTGCCTGGGCGAGGGCAGCAACGTGCTGGTCGGCGACGCCGGATGCGACAGCGCCGTACTGCGGATGAGCACCAAGGGCGTCCGCGTGGCCGGGACCGCCGCCGACGGACGGGTGCTGGTCGAGGTCCAGGCCGGGCATCCGCTCGCCGATCTCGTCGACACCACCATCGCCGAGGGCCTCACCGGTATGGAGATGCTGGTGGGCATCCCCGGGACCACCGGCGCCCTCCCCGTCCAGAACGTCGGCGCCTACGGTCAGGAGACCGCCGACACCCTGGTGGAGGTGACGGCATGGGACTGGGCGTCGGGCCGCATGGTCGCCCTGGACGCGGCGGCCTGCGGCCTGGGCCACCGCACCAGCGTCTTCAAGCACTCCCGCCGGTGGACCCTGCTGAGCCTGGTGTTCGCGCTGCGCCGGTCCGAGCTGAGCGCGCCGGTCACCTACCGGACGGTCGCCGCCGAGCTCGGTGTTCCGGTCGGGAGCAGGGTGCCGCTGGACGAGGCGGCACGGGCGGTGCTCGCCGTCCGCAAGAGCAAGGGCATGGTCCTGGGGTGCAGCGGCGCCGACGACCGCTCGGTGGGCAGTGTGTTCCTCAGCCCCGAGATCTCCCCCGCCCAGGCCGAACGCCTGCGGGCGCTCCAGGCTCCGGTGAACCGTTTTCCCGACGGCTCGATCCGGGTCAGTGCGAGCTGGCTCATCCGGGAGGCAGGTTTCGCACTGCGCCGGCCGATCGTCAGGGGCGTACGGATTTCCTCCCTGCACTACACCCTGGTCGCCGAAGAGGGGGCGAGCGCCGCGGGTTTCACCCGGGCGATCGACATCGTGCTCCAGGAGGTCCTGCGCCGTACCGGAGTGCGGCTCACCTCCGAAATCGACTTCCTCTGAACTCGGCCTCCCCGCCGGCAGTAAGGGGAATCACGCCAGCAAGTACGTTTCACGCCCCGATGATTCGGCATTCACGCGAAGCCGAATATGAGGGCGGCAGGGCCGAATGGCCAAGCGGCCGGCGAGAGGCGCAGTCGACGGCCCGACCCGGCACCTCACGGCATTTCGCACCGCCCCTTTTCTCCGCGATGCACGCAGCGCCCTCGCACTTTCCCGGAGTACCGGCAAGTTCTTTTGCCCGAGGTGACAGTCCGGCCACTCTTGCCAGCTCACCGCCCGGGAGAACACCCTTCGCCCACTCGCCGACGCTCCGGACAACGGTGACAATTCGGCGGTGAAATCGGGCCGTCGGCAAAAGAAGTCGACTGGAAGCGGATTCCTCGATTCCGGAGTTCGCACCAAGTGGCGTACGCCTGCACGCCCTTGACACGCTCTCCGCACTACGGTGAAACGCTTCGGCGGTTGCGAAATCCCTTTGCAGCAACCGGAAATACTCCGGGATTAAAACATCTTTCTTTGGAGGGGACCATGGAGAACATCATCACCAGCATGGACGAATTCGACCTCGACCTCGACATAGAAATCACCGATTCGGCCACGGTCGCCATGAGTGCGCAGGAGTCGAAGCTCATGACGCAGGTCTGTCCGGTCACGTCCTGGAGCTGCAGCTGAGACAGGGGTGCGGGGCGGCGCCGAGGACTTCGTCCCGCCGCCCCGCACCCTCATCGGGCGAAGCGGTGGCGGGCAACGGGGCGGGAGAATCGTGGGCGGCCGGAACGACGTCGATTTCGAGTGCGGGAAGGTGGCCTTGGTACGGGCCGCGGCCCTCCCGCTGCCCGCGGACGACGCACCGGCCCGCGAGCCGCGGCCGTCCGGCGGGGACCCGCACGAAGAGGACCGGCTGCGCCGCGAGGTGACCCGGCTCGCCGCCGACGCACGGCTCATGGAAGCGGTGGACCTGGCCAGCGCGGGCCTCGCGGCGGAGGTGGACCGCGTCGTCGCGGGAGAACGGCTCAGACCCAAGTCGCTGCGTCGTATCGCGGTGTCACTGACGAAGTACCACTCACGGATGTCGCACCGTCCCACCCCGTTCGGGTTGTTCGCCGGGGTCGGCGTCGCCGGGTTTGGGCCCGCGCCCGCGCGCGAGCCGGTCGGTGGCGGGCGCAGCGTGACCCGGCCGGACGCGGACTGGCTGGACGGCGTCATCGAGACCCTGCTCGACGTCCCGGCCGTACTGGAGCGCTCGCGGCTGACCGCCAACAACCTGCACACCGTACGAGACGGCCGGCTGGTGCTGGTCGACCGCCATGACCCCACCGGAACACGGCAACTGACCGGCTCGGTGCGCCACACCCGGGTGGTCCGCCACCTGCTGGCGGCCGCGGCCCGGCCCACGCCGTTTCCCGAGCTGGTGCGGGAGGGCAAGCGGCAGTTCCCCCGAGCACCCGAGGGCGCGGTCGAGAACAGCATCGCGCAGCTCGTGCGCGGTCACTTCCTGCTCAGCGATCTGACACCGCCGCCCGACTGCACCGCCCCGCTCGACCACATAGGCGACCGGCTGCACGGAGTCGACCACCCTACGGCCCTCGAACTGCACGGAATCAGAGCCGAGTTGAGGTCTCTGGACGCCGCGCCCCCGGACTCCCGGCGAGCCCGGCTGACCGCGGTCCGCGAGCGGATGCGGGCGGTGCGCCCGGCCGCGGACGTCCTCCAGACGGATCTGGCGCTGGAGGTACGGCTGACGCTGCCGGAGGAGGTGGCCCGGGAAGCGGAACGCGCCGCGACCGTGCTGTGGCGGACCTCCCCCGTACACCGCGGCAATCCGGGCCTGCGCGACTACCACCTGGCCTTCCTGGAGCGGTACGGCACCGACAGGCCGGTACCGGTCCTCGATCTGCTCGACGAGGCCCGGGGGCTGGGGCTGCCCCGCGACCACCGGCAGCACGGTGCGCCACCGCCCGTCCCGCCCTCCCCCGAGACCGCCGCGCGCGACCGCCACCTCGGCGAGCTGCTGATGGCCGCCGTCCGCAGCGGCGACCGCGAAGTGGTGCTCGACGAGGAGTCCGTACGCGCCCTGGAACCGGCGCGGTGCGGACCGGCCCCGTCGAGCATGGAGGTGGGAGCCGAGCTGGTGGCGCCCGACTGGGACGCCCTGTGCGTCGGGGACTTCCGTCTGGTGCTCGGTCCTCATGCGGTGTCGCCGCTGGCCGGGGCGGTGTTCAGCCGGTTCGCGCCGGTGCTCGGCCCGTCGGCCGGGCAGATCCGGGAGCTGGCCCGGCACACCGAGCGGACCGCACCCCACACCGAGATCCCGGCGTGTGTCGCCTACCGGCCCAGGGTGGCGCGTTCCGGCAATGTGTCCGCCGTCCCGCAGTGGCTGTCCCACCGCATCCCGCTCGGTGTCGGCCCCGCCGCGGCACCCAGCCCCCACGATCTGCGGCCGGCACATCTCGCGGTGTTCGCGGACCCGGACGGCCTCCGGCTCGTCGACACCTCGACCGGCCGAAGGGTGCGGCCGCTGTCGTACTCGATGCTCAACCCGAGCAGCGGCCATCTCCCCTACGTGGCCCGGTTCCTGCTGGAGCTCGGGCAGGAGGGGCAGGCCTTCTGCGCACCGTGGAACTGGGGCAGCTGGGCCTCGTCCCCCGCATTGCCCCGGGTGCGGCACGGCCGCACCGTGCTCTGCCCGGCACGCTGGCTGCCCGACCGGGCGCTGCGCGCCGCCGCCGACCGCGGGGACGAGGAGTGGGACCAGCAGGTCGGGCAGTGGCGGCAGCGCTGGGACGTCCCACGGCAGGTGCTGCTCACCAAGGCGGACCACCGCGTCGCGGCCGACCTCGACGATCCCCTGCACCGCATGGCCTTCCGCGACGAGGTACGGCGGGCGCCCGGCCTGACGGTGGTGGAGCAGTACGGGGGCCGGGACGGAAGGCAGTGGTTCCGGGGCCCGGAAGGCCCCCATGCCGCAGAGTTCTTCTTCCCCGTCTTCGCCCGGCCCACCACCGGCCGGAGCGCCTCACCCGACAGCCGGCATCCCCTCCCCACGGCGACGCCCGTCCCGCCTCTGACGCACGGCACCGACAGCGGTCGTGGAGCCCGCGCCCAACTGCCCGGCGGCGAATGGCTCTACGCGAAGCTCTACGTACCGCGCGCCCGCCAGGCGGAGGTGCTGGCCCGCCACCTCGCGCCGCTGACCGACCCCGGACTGCTCCGCAGAGCGGGCGCAGACCTGTGGTTCTTCCTGCGGTACGAGGACCCGGCGCCCCACATCCGGCTGCGCTTCCACGGCAAGCCGGAGTCCCTGTGGCCGGTGCTGCTGCCCGCACTCCACTCCTGGGCGCAGGAGCGCACGGAGGCGGGGCTGCTCGCCAAGATGGTCCTCGACACCTACGAACCCGAGATCGAGCGGTACGGCGGACCGGCCGCACTCGGCCACGCCGAGCGTCTCTTCCACGCCGACAGCGAATCCGTCGTCACGCTGCTGGCCATGGCACCCGACCAGTTGGGCGATCCGACGATGCCGGCCGCGCTGGGCATCCTCGACGTCCTCACCCACCTCGGCTCCCCGGACCAGGCACTCGGCTGGCTCAGCAGCCCATCGGTGATGGAGCGCCGCGGAGACGTGCCGCGGGCCCGGAAACAGGACGTCGCCGCGCTGCTGGACGCCCACGGCAGGCCCCTGCCACCCGGCGCCGCGGACGGCTGGGGAGTGGGCTGGAGCACCCGCGGTCCGGCACTGGCCGCTCTGCACGCGGCGCTCTCCGCCGGCGGAACGGACCCGGACCGGACGGGACGGATCGCCCGGAGCCTGGCCCATATGCACTGCAACCGGCTGCTCGGCCCCGCTCCCGAGCAGGAACTGACCGCACAGGTGACGGCCCGTGAGGCGCTCGCGCTGTGGCTCGGCCGGAAGAGGAACAACAGATGTCCGTGACCGCACCCGATGCCCTGTGCGACACCGCGTCGGACCTCGCCCACCGCGTCGCCGACCTGCTGAACACACCGGAGCGGGTGGCGGACGCCGCCCGCGACGCCTTCGCCTCGCTGCCCGGCGAACTGCCGCACTCCGGCTGGCAGCCCGCCTCGCTGCTGATCGGACACCCCGGTATCGCGCTGCTGCACACCAGATGCGCCCAGGGCGATGCCCGGTACGCCGCCCTCGCGCACGCCCATCTCGCGGCAGCCGTGGCGGCGGCCACCGACGCCGGACCGGCCGCCGTCGGCGACCTGCTGCTGCCCGCGCGGCTGCACGCCAACGCACACGGCGGATACACCCGGCTGCTGGCCCGCTCCGCCGAGGTGCACGCCGCCTATGTCCGGGCGCGTGTCGCCCACCTCGTCGCACGGCAGCGGGAGCACGGCCCCGGGCTGGCGTACGGCGACTACGACGTGATCGCGGGCCTGGCGGGAGAGGGGCGCGGCCTCCTGCTGGCGGCCGATCATGGCGACGAGCCGTGCGCGGAGGCCCTCGGCGACGTGCTGCGCTTTCTCGTCGGCATCAGCCACCCCGTCCGCCCCGCGGAAGCCAACGGGACCCCGGTGCCCGGATGGTGGTGCGCACCCGACCGCTACCTCGTCCCCCGCGACCGTCAGGAGTTCCCGCGAGGCGACTTCAACGTCGGCGCCGCCCACGGCATCTGCGGCCCGCTCGCCCTGCTGTCCCTGGCCCACCGCTCCGGCCACCGGGTGCCGGGCCTGCGCGACGCCATCCGGCGGATGGCCGACTGGGTGAGGAGCGTCGGGTACACCGACGACCGGGGCATGCAGTGGCCCGGCCGGGTCGCCTTCCCGGGCCTCCCCGGAGAGTCCCGGCGGCCCTCCCGGCAAACGGGAGCACCCAGCAGACCCGGCTGGTGCTACGGGACCTCCGGCATCGCCTGGACCCTCCACCTGGCCGGGCAGGCACTCGACGACCACCGGATGACGGCCCTGGCCGAGGAGGCGATCACCGGCCTCGCGCACCGCATCCACGACGGGCCGGCGTCCGACGACCCGGGCCTCTGCCACGGCCGTGCGGGCATCCTCCACACCCTCGTCCGGATGGCCGGTGTCACCGGACGTGCAGGGCTGTGGGAGGCCGCCGACGACCTCGCCCGGGAACTCGTCGCAGCATTCGACGGGCGGACTCCGTTCGGCTACGCCCAGGTTCTGCCCCCCGTGCGGCCGCCGTCACGGTCCCCGTCCCTCTCACTGTCTCCGGCTCCCTCACCGGCTCCGCCTCCGTCGACCGTCCCCGACCGTGTCCACCATCCCGGCCTGCTGGACGGCGCCACCGGAGTCGCCCTCGTACTGGCCGACTACGCCGACGCCCGCCGGGGAGCCGCACTCGCCGAACGCCACACTTGGGACGCGGCGCTGCTCATGAGCTGACGAGGAGTCGCTGTCTTTCTGGGGCGTGAGGGTTCCGGGGGCTGAGGACTGAGAACCGGGGACTGGGGCCGGGGTCGGGAATCATCGGCGCGTCAGAACCCGCCGGGCGACGGCCGGATCTCGAAGCCCCTCGTCCCCTCCGGCTCCTCCTCATGCACGGACACGGTGTTGACGGTCGCCATCGGCGGCCCCTCGCCTGCCCAGTCCACCAGCTGCTGTACGCGCTCGGGCTCCCCCTCGAACACGGCCTCCACCGCCCCGTCCGGCAGATTCCGCACCCAGCCGGCCACTCCGTGCTTCTCGGCCGTGCGCCGGCAGGTGTCGCGGAAGAACACACCCTGCACGTCTCCGGAGACCACCACCCGTCTGCGGATCATCGGTGCCTCACCTCGTTCGCTCGTCCGGCGGTACGTGCGCAGATATATCCCGCCCCCGCGGTCAGCGGGCGGCGCCACGCCCGGACGGCGTACGGCTCACGGAGCGTCCGGCGGCCGATGCGACGCGGGCGAAGCTGGCGGCGTCGAGGACGGCTGCCGCGCCCACATCGTTGTTGAAGTACGCGTAGACGTCGGCCCGGTCCGGCCAGGCGTCGGCGATCCGTCGCACCCAGGTGGTGAGCGCCTGTCTGCCGTAGCGGGGCTCGGGTTGTGCACGGCCCCCGTGGAAGCGCAGATACCCCCAGTCGGCGGTCCGCCAGAGGGGCGTCACGGGCCGGGAGCCGCGGTCCGCCCAGCACAGCGCGGCGCCCCGCCGCTCCAGGACGGCACGGATCTCCGCGGTCCACCAGGAGTCGTGGCGGGGTTCGACCGCCACACGGGTGCCGGCGGGGAAGCAGCCGAGGCAGGCGTCCAGCAGCCCGGCGTCCGCGTGCAGTGTGGGAGGGAGTTGGAGCAGGACGGGCCCGAGCCGGGGGCCCAGGGCGGCGGCGTGCGACATCAGGCGTCCGACCGGCTCCTGCGGATCGCGCAGCCGCTTGATGTGCGTCAGATAGCGGCTGGCCTTGACGGCCATCACGAACCGGTCGGGGGTGCGGTCCCGCCAGTCGGCGAAGGTCTTCTCCTCGGGCAGCCGGTAGAAGGCGGCGTTGCTCTCGACGGTGGCGAACTGCCGCGCGTACTCCTCCAGCCACAGCCGCTGCGGCTGGTCCGCCGGGTAGAGGACACCGCGCCAGTCCTTGTACTGCCAGCCGGAGGTTCCGACGAGGACGGTCATGGCCGGATCCCTGCCCGGTCCGGGGCGGGGGCTATCGGCCGTCGCCCGTAGGAGACGCCGTACGGCGCATCCCGTCCTCACCACGGCGTCTCGCCCCCGACCGGGACACCCCGTCCTCCCCGGCGCGCCGCCTTCCCCCGGCACAGCCCCTCACGCGGTCCGCTGCGTCACCCGGCCCATCGCCCCGACAGGAAGGTGAGGGCGAAGACGGTCATCAGCGGCCCCGCGAGGCAGAGGTACACGGTTTTCACGCGCGGAGTCCGCAGACTCCATGCGGCCAGCAGGACCCACAGGGGCCACCACAGAAGTGTGGCGCGGGGGATGGAGGTGTACCAGTACGACGTGCCCAGCGCCCACAGGCTGAGGCCGACGTACACGGCCTCCGGCCAGCGGCGCCGCCGGGCCAGCACCCCGACCAGCAGAAGGCCGACCGTCATGGCGAGGAGTTCGGCCTGGGACATCAGGGCATACCCGGTGGGCAGCGACTCGGCGAAGGCGGCGTGCCAGGTGTGCTGCCAGGCTTCCCAGGGGGCGTGGAAGTCCCGGTACCAGCCGCGTTCTTCGGCATGCTTCCAGGCCATCCAGTCGCCGGTGTGGAGCCGGAGGTACCCGCTGTAGAGGACGGGTGGCAGTGCGGGCAGCGCCAGCCACGGCAGGGCCCGCCACTGCCGGCGGGTGCGGGCGGTGAGAGCGAAGTGGACGGCGAGGGCGGCGACGAGGAACAGGCCGCTGACGCGGACGGTGGTGGCCAGAGCGGCCAGGCCTGCCGCGGCGGGCCAGTGCTGCCGCTGGGCGGCGAGCCAGGCCGGCAGGGCGAGCGCGAGGAAGAGCGCTTCGGTGTACCCCGCCGCCAGGAATATCGCGCACGGCGAGACCAGTAGGAAGAGGACCGCGCGCTGACCGGCCCTCCCGTGGGGCAGATGCAGCCGGGCGACCCGCGCAAGGGCCAGGACCGCGACGGCACCGGAGACGAAGGAGATCAGCAGCCCTGCGGTGGCCCAGTGCGGGACGACGGTGTGGACGACCCGCAGGAGAAGGGGGAAGCCGGGGAAGAACGCCTCTCTGTTGTCCCAGCCGTTCCGCCACGGTCCGTCCTCACCGGGGAAGTAGCCGTCACGGGCTATGTGCAGGAAGTGGCCCCAGTCCCACTGCTGCCACGGCGCGAGGAAGGCGGCGGCGTGATGCGTCGTCCGGTCGCCGGGGAACAGCCACCGGGTGCAGTAGGCGGTGGTCCAGATCCCCAACCGGGTCAGCAGATACAGCCACAGCACCTCACGATCGGCGTGCCCGGGAAGGAGACGCCGCCGGAGGGCCTCCTGCCATGGGCGGGGCGCGCGAGACCCACCGACCACATCGGCCGGCGCCGCGGCGTCGACCGCCGCACGCCGCTGGGGCCCGGCATCAGGAGCGGCGGCGAGGGACGGGTGCTTCCGCCGCGGACGTGGCGACAACACGGGCATATGGGGATCTCCTGCTCGGATGCGGATGTGCGGGACCGCCCCGGCGGCGGGGACCGCCCGACGACCGTGATCGCCGGGCGGGTGGGACGGCCGGTCAGGGGGTGGGGGCAGCGTGGGGGCGCGGGGAGCGGGGGCTCAGGAGCTCGGCGGACGGACCGGGGCGTGCCGTGCCGGGGGCACGGTGGCCCTGCGGCCCTGCGGCCCGAGGGACCTGCCGTGCGTATATGTCTGCGTGTCGTGCGTGTGTGGTGGGGGATCAGCCCGGTGGCTCCGTAGACGGCGGCGACGTGCTGTGCGTGGAGGTGGCGGACGGCCCCGGGGCGCCCTGGCCGGTTCGGGGCGGCGAGGTGGTGGGCCCCTCCAATGAGCTCCGGCCGGGCACGGGGGCCCCGGTCCCCGGCGTGGTGCTACGGGGTGCCGTCGGTACGGGTGTCGGTGTGAGCGACGGCTTGGACGGAGAGGGGGTCACGGCCGGGACACTGGTGCCCGCGTCACCGGGCAGCAGTACGGCCGCTGCGGCACCGGTGCCGGCGAAGACCAGGCAGGCGCCGACGGCGAGCGCGGCGATCCGGCGACGGCGCAGCCGCTCCGCGCGACGGGCGATGAGCGAGACCGGCGCGGTGCGCGCACGGGACTGTCCGGTGGAGGCCGCTTCCTGGAACAACGACCGCAGCGGATCATGGGGTTCAGGCACCGGGAGCCTCCTCGATACGCGGGTCCTGCAGACGAAGGGAGAGTGCGGTCCGACCCCGGACCAGGTGCGTCTTGACGGTGCTGGCGGACAGCCCGGTCTCCGCGGCGATCTGCTCAACGGTCAGGTCGCACACGTAGTGCAGCGTCATGGTCCGCCGCTGCTTGGCCGGCAGTTGCCGCAGGGCGTCGACCAGTGCCACCGACTCGGGCCCCGGGCCCTCGACATGCGGCGGGGCACCGCTCCGCTGCCACGCATCCGCGGCGCGCCGCCGCACCCGCCACCGGCTCACCGCCAGGCGCCACGCGACCGTACGGATCCACGCCTCGGGCTGACCGCTCCGGTCGAGCTGACGCCGACGGTTCCAGCCCCTGACGAATGCCTCCTGCACCACGTCCTGCGCCTCGTGCTGATCGCCGAGCATCACATACAGCTGCCCGGTCAGCCGTGCCACCGTCTGCGCATAGAAATCCTCGAACTCCTCGACGGTCAACAGCCACTCCCCGGATCTTTTCGGTCTCACCCGGCATACGCCCGGCGCACCGCATCCGGTCTACACCGCACCCGAAGATCCCGCGTGACGGTCGTCACAGAACCCCCGCCCGCAACTCACCACAACAAGAACCGGGGCCGCCGTCTCCTACTCGGCCCGCACCTCACGAACCTCTCCCCCGCCCCGCACCCCGAGCCGGACGAACCGCCGACCAGCGCAGCCTGTAGCCGCCGTCCGGATGAATGATCGCCCCGGTCGGACAGCCGTCGGCGAAGAGACAACGAACCGCGGGAGCGCATCCGCCTTCCGTCCCAGGACAGTGCAGCAGGGTGCCGCCGCGGTACGGCGTGAAGGCGGCGTCACGTTCCTTTCCGCCGGTCGCCCTGCCCGGAGGCCGCCGTCGATGGTGCCGGCAGCGGAGACGCCGAGCCTGGACCGGCAGCCATCGCTACGCATGGCGAAGAAGAGACGGGGCGCGGGGGCGGGCGGGGCAGGCGTGCGGGCGGGCGTGCGGAACAGACTCACAGCCGCCTCTTCGTCGAGGCACCAGAGTTGGCTGTCCCAGCCGACGGCCACCCGGCGCAGGCTCAGCCCCACAAGGTCCGGACGTTGCTCACGCAGCAGGCATCGGACCGTGTACTCCTCGGTCTCGGACGTGATCCATGCGCGAAGTCCCCGTTTCCTGTGGTGTCGCTACCGGTCACTGCGGTCTCACCATGACCAGCGCTCAGGGGGTCAGGGGACATGGGTCAGGGGACAGGGGACGGTTCGGCTGCGAGGTCACGCCACCACCCGAGCCCCGACCGCCCCACCTCTCCCAGACACCCCGACCGTCTCGCCTCCCCCACGCGTTCCGACCGCCCCGTCTCCGCCCACCTCCGTATCCCGGTGTATCGGTGTCCGTGAACCGGTCAGCGGGGCGCCCGTGCCGCCGTGGCGTGCTGCGACGATCTCGGCGGCGATGGACAGGGCCGTCTCCTCGGGGGTGCGTGCGCCGAGGTCGAGACCTATCGGGGAGTGGAGGCGCGCCAGTTCGGAGGCGTTGACACCGGCCTCGCGGAGTCTGCGGTTGCGGTCCTCGTGGGTGCGGCGCGAGCCCATCGCGCCGACGAAGGCGACCGGCAGCCGCAGGGCCTCCTGCAGCAAGGGGATGTCGAATTTGGCGTCGTGGGTGAGCACGCACAGGACCGTGCGGCCGTCGGTCCCGGTGCGCCGGAGGTAGCGGTGCGGCCAGTCGACCACGAGGTCGTCGGCCTCCGGGAAGCGGGCCCGGGTGGCGAAGACGGGGCGGGCGTCGCACACGGTCACGTGGTAGCCGAGGAACTTGCCCGTACGCACCAGCGCCGCGGCGAAGTCGATGGCCCCGAAGACGATCATGCGGGGTGGCGGCACGCTCGATTCGACGAACAGCGTCAGGTCGGCCGCGCAGCGCGATCCGCTCTCCGAGACGGCGAACGCGCCGGTGCGCCCCGCCTCCAGCATGGCGCGGGTCTCCGCCACCGCGGCGCGGTCCAGCTCCGGATGCCCGTCGAGGCCTCCTTCGTACGAGCCGTCGGAGCGTACGAGCAGCGCTCTGCCGAGGAGTCCGGCCGGGCCCCGGGCCACGCGGGCGACCGCCGCCGGCTCTCCGCGGGCGGCGGCCGACAGCGCCGCCGCGAACACCTTTCTGTCCGGTGCGTCCGCCCGCACCGGCGTGACCAGGACCTCGATCATTCCGCCGCAGGTCAGTCCCACCGCGAAGGCGTCCTCGGCGCTGTAGCCGAACTGCTCCAGCACCGTCGTGCCGTCCTGAAGCGCCCGGGTGCACAGGTCGTACACCGCCGCTTCCACACAGCCGCCGGAGACCGAGCCGATGGCCACGCCGTGACTGTCGACGGCGAGGGCGGCGCCGGGGCGGCGCGGCGCGCTGCCCGCGACGGCCACGACGGTGGCGACGGCGAACTCCCGCCCCTCCTCCGTCCATCGGTTCAACTCGTCGGCGATGTCGAGCATCTCGGTCTCCTCTTGGTGTGCAGGCCGTGGGCGAAGGCTCGTCGCGCGGCGGGACGGGAGGCGAGCCGGGACGTCCTCGGACTCAGCCGGTGCCGCCGTCCCCGGTCCCCGCCAGCAGGACACGGTCCGGACGGATCGGCAGGGTCCGGTGCCGCACCCCGGTCGCATGCCAGACCGCGTTGGCGACGGCTGCCGCGGCTCCCACGATGCCGATCTCCCCGATGCCCTTGATCCCGACCGGGTCGTCCTCGTCCGGGTCGTCGACCCAGTCCGCTTCGATGAGCGGTACATCGGCGTTCGCCGCGAAGTGGTAGCCCGCGAGGTCGGCGCCGACATGGCCGCCCGACGCCGGGTCCCGGACCGCCTCCTCGTGCAGCGCCATGGAGAGGCCCCAGATCATTCCGCCGATGAACTGGCTGCGTGCGGTCAGCGGGTTGATGATCCGGCCCGCGGCGAAGATCCCGAGCATCCGTCGTACGCGGACCTCACCGCTGGTGACATCCACCGCGACTTCGGCGAACTGCGCGCCGTAGGAGTGCCGTTCCTTCTTCGCCAGCGCGCCGATGGCCTCGCCGGTGTCCGCCCGTGCCGTGATGCCCTGCGGCGGGACGACCCCGCCCAGCGCGAGCTGTTCCTTCAGTTCGCGCACCGCGGCCGTGATCGCCCAGGCCCAGGAGCGGGTGCCCATGGAGCCGCCGGCGACCATCGCCGGGCCGAAATCGCTGTCCGCGATCTTCATCCGGATGCGTGCCGGTTCCACCTCCAGCGCGTCCGCGGCGATCAGGGCCAGGGCGGTGCGCGCGCCGGTCCCGACGTCCGCCGCGGTGATCCGCACGGTGAACGTGCCGTCCGCCTCGGCCGTCACGGCCGCCGTGGACGGGGCGGCCGCCGAGGGGAAGGTGGACGCGGCCGTGCCGGTTCCGAGCAGCCAGCGCCCTTCGCGGCGAAGGCCGGGACGCGGGTCCCGGTCCGCCCAGCCGAAGCGTGCGGCGCCCTTCTCGAAGCAGGCGAGTACATTGCGGCTGCTGAACGGCAGGCCGGAGAACGGTCCCACCTCCGGCTCGTTGCGCGCCCGCAGCGCGATCGGATCCATGCCGCACTTCTCGGCGAGTTCGTCGAGCGCGGACTCCAGGGCGAACGACCCCGGCGCCTTGCCCGGCGCGCGCATCCAGCTCGGTGTCGGCACATCGAGCGGGACGACCCGGTCGACCGTGTGGTGCGCGTCCGCGTCGTACATCGCCCGCCCGAGATGGGCGCTCCGCTCGACGAATTCATGAATGGTCGAGGTGAGGCACTCCGCCTGATGGTCGAAGGCACGCAGCCGTCCGTCCGCGTCGGCGCCGAGCCTGATCCGCTGCACGGTGGGGCTTCGATAGCCCACGACGGAGAACATCTGGCGGCGGGTCAGTACGACCCGGACCGGGCGGTGGAGAACGGTCGCCGCCATGGCGGCGAGCACCGCGGGCGGGCGGGTCGCCTTGGACCCGAAGGCGCCGCCGACGTGCTCGGACCGCACCCGTACCGAGGTGGGGTCGAGCGAGAAGAGCTTCGCGAGCTCGTCCGCCACGAATTTGCTGCCCTGGTTGGAGTCGACGACTTCGAGCCGGCCGCTGTCCCAGCGCGCCATCGCCGCGTGCGGCTCCAACGGGCTGTGGTGTTCCTCAGGGGTGGTGTACTCCGCGTCGACGAGCACGGAGGACCCGGCGAGTTCGCTCTCCAGGTCGCCCTTCTCCGTCTCCGTCGGCGCGCCGAGGGAACCACCGGGTGTGTACATCCCCGGGCGGCCCGCGAAGAACGCGACGTCGTGCTGTTCCTCGTCGTACCGGACGACGAGCGTTTCGGCGGCCTCCCTGGCCTGCTCTGAAGTTTCGGCGACGACCAGTGCCACCGGCCAGCCGACGTGCGGCACCCGGTCGTGCTGGAAGACCTGGAGGATCGGGTCCGCCACGCCGAAACCGCTCGTGTAGTCCCCGTTGACCCGCGGGGCGTTGCCGTGGTGCAGGACAGCGAGGACGCCGGGCATGGCCAGTACGGGGTCGGACTCCACGGAGCGGATACGGCCCCGGGCGATCGTGGACAACACCAGCCATCCATGGGCGAGTTCGGCGAAGGGAACCTCCCCCGCGTAACGCGCCGCGCCGGTGACCTTGTCCCGGCCCTCCAGGCGGGTGTGGGCGGTGCCGGAGGCCCTCGTCAGGGGCCCGGTCTCCGTGGTCGTGGTCATCGGGCGGCCTCCTCGGCGAGTTCGGTCAACACGGCCACGACGAGGTTGCGCATCAGCGTCACCTTGCATCCGTTGTGGGGCAGCGTCTCGGCGGCTGAGAGTTCGGCATCCGCGGCGGCGGCGAAGGCCTCGGCGCTCGCCGGTCCTCCGGTCAGCACCCGCTCGGCTTCCCTCGCCCGCCACGGCCGGGAGGCCACCGCCCCGAAGGCGAGACGGACTTCACGGACGACGCCGTCCTGGACATCGAGGGCGGCGGCGATCGAACCGATCGCGAACGCATACGACGCGCGCTCGCGCACCTTGCGGTAGCGGGAGACGGCGGCGACCGGGGCCGGCGGCAGGGTGATGCCGGTGATCAGGGCACCGGACGGCAGCGCCGTCTCCAGATGCGGGGTCTCCCCGACCGGAAGATAGAACTCCGCGAGCGGCAGCTCTCCCGGGCCGTCCGCCGTTTCGTACTGGACGACGGCGTCGAAGGCGGTGAGCGCCACCCCCATGTCCGACGGGTGGACGGCTACGCAGTGCTCGGAGGCGCCGAGGATCGCATGGTTGTGGTGTTCGCCCTCGACCGCGGGACAGCCGCTGCCGGGGTCCCGTTTGTTGCACGGCTTGGTCGCGTCGGTGAAGTAGCCGCAGCGGGTGCGCTGCAGGAGATTGCCGCCCACCGTGGCCATATTGCGCAGCTGCCCCGAGGCGCCGGACAGGACGGCCTGCGCCAACGCCGGGTAATGGCGGCGTACTTCGGGGTGGGCCGCGAGCTCGCTGTTGGTGACGGTCGCGCCGATCCGCAGACCGCCGCCGTCCCTCGCCTCGATCCGGTCGAGGGGGAGCTCCCGTACGTCGACGAGCAGCGCGGGGCGTTCCACCCCGGCCTTCATCAGGTCGACGAGATTGGTGCCGCCGCCGAGACAGCGCGCGTCGGGGTCGGAGCCGAGCAGGGCGACCGCCCCGGGGACGTCGAAGACGCGCTGATAACCGAATTCCCTCATACCGTGATCTCCGCGTCGTCCGTGCCGGCAGCGTCGTCCAGATCGCTTTCGCGCCGCGGCGCGGGAGGCGACGGCGTCGCCTCGGCCTCCGCCGCCCGCGCGATCGCCTGCACGATCGACACATAGGCGCCGCAGCGGCAGAGGTTGCCGCTCATCCGCTCCCTGATCTCGTCGGCGGTGAGCGGGGGCACCCCCGCCTCGGGCCGTACGTCGGCGGTCACGGCACTCGGCCAGCCCGCCGCATGCTCCTCGATCACCGCGATCGCCGAGCAGATCTGGCCCGGTGTGCAGTAGCCGCACTGGTAGCCGTCCAGGTCGAGGAAGGCCTGCTGCACCGGATGCAGCCGCTCGCCCTCCGCCACGCCCTCGATGGTGGTGATCACGCGCCCCTCGGCGGCCACCGCGAGCTGCAGGCAGGCGACGGCCCGGCGCCCGTCGAGCAGCACCGTACAAGCCCCGCACTGGCCGTGGTCACAGCCCTTCTTGGTGCCCGTCAGGTCGAGATGCTCGCGCAGTGCGTCGAGCAGAGTGGTGCGGTGATCGACGGGCAGCGTGTGCTTCTCGCCGTTGATGTTCAAGGTGATGGCGCTGGACGTCGATAGGGCCATGTACAGCCTTCTTTCGCGTGTGTGAGGCGCGGCGGGCGTCGGGCCGCGGGCCCGGATGCCGACGTGGTCGACCCGGAAGTCGAACGGTCCCTGTCACACGAGAGCGAGAGTGTCGGACGAGACGCTCCCGGAGACAGCTCGGAAGACGGATGACGGATAGGCCAGGAAACGGCGTGGTGGAGAACGGCGTCAGCTCGGGCGCCGACGGCGCAGGCGCTGGACGACATGCAGGTCATGGTGGCCACCGGTCGCCCCCTCGGCCGGATCTGCCGCTATGGTGGACCTAAGCGGACAACTGTCCACTACCCCGAGAATTTACCGGACAGCTGTCCGGTTAGCAAGACCGGCCATCAGCGTTTTTCCGGAAGGAGGACGAGTGCAGCAGAAGAAGGACGCGCCACTGCGCTCGGACGCGCAACGGAATCGCGAACGCATCCTCGAAGTGGCACTGGAGGAGCTCACCAATGCGGCCGACGCCCCCCTGAGCGCGATCGCGAAGAAGGCCTGCGTCGGCCAGGGCACCTTCTACCGCCACTTCCCGAACCGCGAGTCGCTGGTCCTGGAGGTCTACCGCTACGAGGTCCAGCAGGTCGCCGACACCGCGGCCCAGTTGCTGGAGACCCGTACCCCCGACCAGGCCCTTCGGGAGTGGATGGACCGCCTCGCCCAGTACGCCATGGCCAAGGCCGGCCTGGCCGACGCGATGCGCAGGGCGACCAGCAAGCAGAATGCCCTGGCCGGCCTCGGCCACGGCCCCGTCACCTCGGCCGTCACCCTCCTGCTGCAGGCGAACGAGGAGGCCGGCACCATCCGCCCCGGCGTGACCCCCGACGATTTCGTACTCGCCATCGCCGGTCTCTGGCAGCTCGACCCCCACGGAGACTGGCAGTCCCGCGCCGAACGACTCCTGGACCTCGTCATGGACGGCCTGCGCGCGGGCGCCCCCGGGGCGTGAGGCGCGGTCGACCGCCGTCGGCCGCCGGCCCGGGCGCGTCGTATACAGCCCGCCCCGGCCCGGCGGACACAACGGTGTGCGCCGCCCGCAGTTCGGGATTCAGGGTTCGGGCTCCTCGCCGTGGCGCTTCTGATCGCCTTTGTCGCCCAGCAACAGCGGCCCCCATCCGCTGCTTGGATGTCACGCAGTCCACCGACCCCCAGTTCACCGTCAGTTCACCCTCTCGACACTGGGCATTCTGCGGGGGACGCTACGGGGCTTGCGCAGCATTGCCACCCCTCTTCACGCAGTGCTTTCAACTCCTGGATGACTATTAGTCGTTGGGCGTCGACCTGGCGGCCCTGGTTCCGTTGACCTCGGTCAATACCTGTACCGCATCAGCGGCGCCGCACTCCGCCGCGCGCGCCAAAAAGGCCCGGCATGGCGCGTCGGACGGATTGCCACTGCGCGGGCTTGCGCCGGTCGCCATCATTCCGTTCGGCACCGCCGGAGAAGCCAGGGCTGTCCAGGAGGCCTACACGCCCAAGGCGCGGCTCGCCCTCGCCCCCTTGGCCACCGTGCCGCCCCAGTGCACCCGTCCGACCTCGCACGAGTTCCGCGCGCCCTCGGCACAGCAAGAAAACACGGCGCGCGCTTCGCTCGGTGCAGCATCCGCAGCAGCCACGCGATCCGGGTCCGCACCGACGAGTGATTTCAGCTCAGGAGATTTCCTTCTTACGGCGAGCAGAAAACCACCAACAGCGGTTGATGGAAATTGATTCCGCACATGACGCATGGCATTCGAGCGTACGGCTGGCAGAAGAGACACCCTCAGGACATCACTCAGAAAATGCGTCAGCGGAAACGACGAGAATCCGCTGACGGTTGCGCCGAAGGAATAGACGCAAGGGAGTCGGGTAACACCGCGGCAATCTCGGCGGGGCACGGACGGAACACGGAAGGGCGCGCGGTCGCACGCGATCGCAACCGTGAGCCACCAGGAACCCGTTGTACCGCGGCCGGAAGGTGGTCGACCGACCACAACCGGGGGTACGCCGCAACATTCGGCCACGACCGGGACGAGGCAGCCCCCCTGTTCCCACTCGCTGCGACTGCCGCCCGACGGCGCGTACGCCATCGCCGGAGCGGGAATGCGCCCACCGCTCCCCGCCCCTGGCCACTTGCCCCAAAAACGCACCGTATCGCCAATGAGCTGAGCAATTGTCCGAAGCCGCCATCGGAGGCGTGAGTTACTTCACAGTACGAGTCGGTGGTCAGGGGCTGCGGGAACGGGGTCGAGGAGGTGATCAGGCCTTAAGTGAACCACTGGCGGTCGCGAATAGGGATGTTGACGAATGAGAGGGCAATGACGGGGTAGGAGTAAGATCCTTGCTGTGCCGACTTCGCCTCCGCCACCGGACAGGGAACGCACCGGCAAAGCACTGGCCGAACTCGCTCTTCTCCTTTGCGTATATATGGCTACACTCACGCTCCATGCGAACCGCTACCCCCCACAGCATTCGCCCCGGTAAGCAGCGTAATCGTCCCGTATTCGTCGACACCTCAGGCAGGCGTCGACGCTTCGTAGGACGGGCAGCGTTGACCGTTGGGTGCATGTGTACCGGTTATCTCGTACTTCTCGCCATCGTGTTCGGCGGTCTCCTGCAACCCGGCACAAAGCCGGCGCAGGGAAGGGCCAATCCGCTCCCGGAGCGCGCCGGACACCATCACCCCGGCAGTCCGGGCGGCCACCGTCGACCGGCGCCGTCCGGAGCCCACGGGTCAACTGTGCCCGTGAGCCACCACATCCCCCGGGCCCCCACGCCCGCCGACCCCACCCCTGCCCCGTGAGAAAAGCCGGACCGGACAGGCCCGCCCACTGGGTGTGAAGCCTCTCCGGCCCTCGAGTCGCTGTTCGCCCGCGCTTGGCACCCCTGTGTGCCGGCGCGGGCGATCGCCTCGCGCACGGCTTGCATCTTCTACGGAAAGGGCTCCACGTGGCCTTGACAGGGCAGGGGCGGCACGCGCTGCGTCACCCCCCATACCGACACTGGTTCCTCCTGCTGCTGATCCTCCCCATCATCGGCATCTCGCTGCTCTTCGAAGGCTGGACGACCCATGAGGTCGACGGAGCGCGGAAGCGGTTTGCCTGTACCGCCCCCATACCGAGATCCGCGGACAACGGCGATCCGGTGCTGCGCGTCACCGGCGACGGCACCGAGACCGCGCGGATGCCGCACCGTACCGCCGCGCTCACCTTCGACGGGGGACCCGACCCCGTATGGACACCACGGCTGCTCGACCTGCTTCGGGCACACCACGCACATGCGACCTTCTTCCTCTACGGAGCCCAGGCCGCACGCCATCCGGACCTGGTGCGAAGGATCCACGACGAGGGCCATGAGATCGGCTCGTACACGTACACCGGCGGCGACTTGGGCAGCGCCTCGCGCCTCCGCTCCCACTTGGAGTTGTCCCTCACCCAGTCCGCCCTCGCGGGAGCCGCGGCGGTCAACACCCGGCTGTTGCGGCTGCCGCACACCACCACTGCCGACACGATGTGCGGCGCCGAATGGTCGGCCGCGCAACGCGCCTCCGACCAGGGCTACTTGCTGGTCGCCGCCACCGGCCACTCCCGTAAGCCACCGCAGGGCGTGGTACGGCAGTACAGCCACACCTCTCTGGGCTACCAGGAGGCGGCGAAGCTGCTGGCCGATCCGGAGGTGGGACGGTTCACCACCGTCACCGAAGGGCTCGGCCGGTCCCCGCTCACCACGCCGGCCTCTCTGCCGCAGCGGATCCAGGGCCGGGCGCTGATCTGGACACAATCCGTAGGGCACACCTTCACGCAGTTCATGACCTGGGCGCTGGGCATCGCGGGCGGACTGGGCATGCTCCGGCTGGTGCTGCTCGCGTGCCTCGCCCGCGTCCATGCGCGACGCCGGCACCGGTCCGGTTCGCCCTGGCCGCACGAGGTGACCGAGCCGGTGACGGTGCTGGTGCCCGCGTACAACGAAGAGGCGGGCATCGAGGCCACGGTGCGCTCGCTCCTCGCCTCCACCTACCGGGACCTGCAGATCATCGTCATCGACGACGGCTCGACGGACCGGACCGTGCAGATCGCCCGGGACATCACCGACCCGCGGGTGACCGTGGTGCAGCAGCCCAACTCCGGTAAACCCAGGGCGCTCACCACGGGCCTGAGCTACGCGCGTAGCGAGATCATCGTCATGGTCGACGCGGACACGGTCTTCGAACCGGATGCCCTCCACCACCTCGTCCAGCCCCTCGCCGACCCGACGGTCGGTGCGGTCAGCGGCAACACCAAGGTGGGCAACCGGCGTCGGCTGCTCGGCAGGTGGCAGCACCTCGAATACGTCCTCGGGTTCAACCTGGACCGGCGGATGTTCGAGGTGCTGGAGTGCATGCCGACGGTGCCCGGCGCCATCGGCGCCTTCCGCAAGGACGCACTGACGGCCATCGGCGGCATCAGTGACGACACGCTCGCCGAGGACACCGACCTCACCATGGCGTTGTGGCGAATGGGCCGGCGCGTGGTCTACGAGGAGCGGGCCATCGCCTGGACCGAAGTGCCCGACACCTTCGAGCAGTTGTGGCGGCAGCGCTACCGCTGGTGCTACGGAACGCTGCAGTCGATGTGGAAGCACCGTCACGCGGTGGTCGAAGTCGGGCCGGCCGGGCGCTTCGGCCGCCGCGGTCTGACGTATCTCGCCCTTTTCCAGATCGTCCTTCCGCTGTTCGCGCCGGTCGTCGATGTCTACGCCCTGTACGGGCTGTGCTTCGGCGACACTCCGCAGGGCCTCGGGGTCTGGCTCGCCTTTCTCGCCGCTCAGATGGTCACCGCGGGGTATGCGCTGCGGCTGGACCACGAACGGCTCCGTGTGCTGTGGGCCCTGCCGCTCCAACTGTTCGTCTACCGGCAGATGCTGTACCTCGTGGTCATCCAGTCCGTGACCACCGCACTGCTCGGCACCCGCCTGAGGTGGCACCGCATGCACCGTTCCGGCACCGCCAACCAGCAACTGCTCAAGAGCCCCGTGCCGTCCCCCAGCAGCCTGTCGTCGAAGTGACCGAGGAGAGTGAGCACATGAGCAGCACGCTGGGCCCCCGCGCCGGCGGCACCTCCGCGGAAGGACCGGACGACCCCGACGCTTTCTCCGTGTTCGGAGAGGACCTCAGGACGACCGGGGACCGGCAGCACGTCCTGTCGTCCGCACCCCGGGACACCGGCACCCGAGCCGCCCCGGGAGGCGGCAGTGCGGAACCGGCTGCCGTCGGTGGCCGTACGGACCCGGGCGCGGCCGACAGCGGAACGGAACCCGGCACAGCCGACAGCGTCTTCGGCCACGTCCAAAGGCGCCCGGCCCACCGGGCCCGGCGCAAGCGGCCGCTGCGGCGGACGGCCCTGGCGCTGCTCGCCGGACTGGTGGCCCTCCTCGCAGGCACATATGCCTGGGCCGACGGCGACCTCAACAACACGGTCGATCTCGGCACGCCGGGGCGGCGCCACCCGACCGGACAGGGCACCAACTACCTCCTCGTCGGGTCCGACAGCCGCGATGGTCTCACCGACCGGGAGAAACAGGAGCTGCACACCGGATCGGCCGGCGGCCGGCGTACGGACTCGATGATCCTGCTGCACACCGGCGCCGGCGGCACCTCGATGGTGAGCCTGCCGCGCGACTCGTGGCTGACCATCCCCGCCTACACGAGCCCCATGACCGGCAAGCGTCACGGCGCGGCCAAGAACAAGCTGAATGCCGCGTTCGCGCTCGGGGGCCCCAAGATGCTCGTGAACACGATCGAGCACAACACCGGCCTGACGATCGACCACTACGTGGAGGTCGGCTTCGCGGGCTTCGTCAATCTCGTCGACGCGGTCGGCGGTGTCCCGATGTGCCTCGACCGCAACCTCAAGGACGAGAAGTCGGGCGCCGATTTCCGGAAGGGCTGCCATACCCTCGATGGCCGGGCGGCGCTCGCCTTCGTCCGCCAGCGCCACCAAGAGGCCCACGGCGACCTGGGCCGCACCCGTAACCAGCAGCGGTTCCTCTCGGCCCTCGCCCACCGGGCCGCGGCGCCGGGGACGCTGATCAACCCGTTCGCGGTGTACTCGGCCCTCGACGCCGGACTGGACACGCTCCTCGTCGACCGGGACACCGGCCTGCTGGACATCGCCTCGATGTTCCAGGCGATCCGCGGGGTCACCGGCGGGCACGGCAAGCAGGTCAACGTCCCTGTGGCCCGGCTCGGCTTTCCCACCTCCAAGGGCAGCGCCGTGCTCTGGGACAGGGCGCGGGCGAGGCAGCTGTTCAGCGATCTCCATGACGACCGGACGGTGCGTACCCCGGGAAGGGGGAACCGGTGAGATCCGGCCGGTGGAGCGCGGATGAGTCGGCGTCCACGGACAGCGGCGGCAGGCCCAGGCGCTCACGCCCCGTGTCGTAGAGGTCCCCGCGGACGCCGCCCGCCTCCCGGCCGGCGGCGTCAGTGCCGGTCCGGGCCCCCTGGGCGCGGACCGGCGCAGGCGGGTCGGCGATCCCGTCAGTGGCCGTGGTCGTGACCGGCACCGTGGCCACCGCCGTGGTCGCCGTGGCCGACGATCGTCCACGGACGCATCAGGACGTCGTCCTCGTGTTCGAGAAGGTGGCAGTGGTGGACGTATGTCGCCGGGAGCACGGCGCCGGTTCGGAAGCGACGCGATCGGATCCGTCGGCGGGCTGAATTCGCCCGTGATGATCCTGGCCACCGTCTCCGGATACGACTTGACGGTGTCCTTGTAGGACTGGGCCTCGTCCGGGTCCGGCGGAATCGGCGGGCCGGTGAAATAGTGCGCCAACACCGGCTTGTCCTCCGGTCTGCGGCCACCGCTGATCCACTTTTCGTAATCCTCCTGGTAGCCGGCCGCGTCGATCGGCTGCCTGTTCAACACCTGGAAGTTGACGAGGTGGACGTGCATCGGGTGGGCGCCGTGGTTGGGGTTGATGTACTCCCAGATCTCGGTCGAGCCCGCCTTGATGAAGTCCTGGGAAGGCTCCATGAACGGCACCGCGACTCTCGTTCTCTTCGGTCGCGCCGTGGTGGCCGAGTGGTCAGGGCTTCGGCGTAGTCGAGTGGTGTCCGGTTCATGAGGTCCTGGCTGTGTGAGGCATCCCTCCCCCGTCGTCGTGGCGCTGGTGGCCCGGGAAGGTCGACCATGTAGTCATGACCTCCTCGCCCCGCCCGCCGCACGTCGGTGGCCGACCGGATCCGACAGACGGCACTACCGCGCTCGGTGGAGAGTCCACTCCCGCCCGCGGTTACCTGCTGGACAACGCGCGCGCCGAGGCGGGCGAGCGATTCGTCTGGCTGGCCGAGCTGTTCGACGGTGTGACGCGCGGGCACTTCGATCGACTGGGGGTCAGGGCCGGCTCGCGCTGCTGGGAAGTGGGGGCCGGTGGCCCCAGTATCCCGGAGGCGCTCGCGGCGGCCGTCGGTCCGACCGGGCACGTGCTGACCACGGACATCGACCCGTCGTGGCTGAAGGCAGGCGACGGGTACGAGGTGCGCCGGCACGACGTCGCCGCTGATCCGCCCCCGGAGCCGGGGACGTTCGATCTGGTGCACGCCCGGCTCGTGCTGGTCCATGTGCCCGACCGGGCCCGGGCGTTGGCCACGATGGCGGCAGCGCTACGGCCCGG
Source organism: Streptomyces caniferus (assembly GCF_009811555.1). Taxonomy (GTDB): domain Bacteria; phylum Actinomycetota; class Actinomycetes; order Streptomycetales; family Streptomycetaceae; genus Streptomyces; species Streptomyces caniferus. Next base: position 998,363 of record NZ_BLIN01000003.1, read on the forward strand.
CGGCTGGCTGCTGATCGAGGACGCCGATACCGCTCTGCAGCCACTGGCATGCCTGGACGACAGCGGCCCTGCGCAGCGGCGGGCCAACCGGCTGCGCGACGCGGTCCGGGAGCTGCTGAGACGCCGCGGCGCGGACCTGCGCTACGGCCGGACACTGCCGCGGGCCTTGCGTGAGGCCGGCTTGGTAGATGTCGCCGCGCGGGGCTCTTTCCCGGTCGGCGGTCCGGCCTGCGACCGGCTGGAGGCGGCGACCATCCGGCACGTGCGCGGCGAGCTGCTCGCGGCCGGCCTGGCCGACGATGCCGAGATCGACGCGCACCTGGCCGCCATCCACGCGGGCGAACTCGACCTGACACTCGCGCCGCTGATCTCGGCCTGGGGACGCCGTCCAGCCGAGCCCCCTCCGGCACTCGGTTAGGTGCGGATCCCGGCGTTGTCCGACCTGCCCACAGCGCTGTTCGTCGAGGGAGGGCAGGCAGCTCGTTCAGGTGCGCGCTGCGCGTCCGCCGCAACGCGCACGACCCACGCCGTCCTACTCGGACTCACGTGATCACGAAACGCACATCACACGACTGCTCCGAAGCCCTGGCCAGTGGTCGCGGAGGGTGCCCTCATGGACCGCTCGCCGCCGCCCCGACCGTCCGGAGGATGTCCCGGTCGGCCGATGTGTGGCCGACCGGGACATCGGGCTCAGGCGAGGTCGAACCGGTCGAGGTTCATCACCTTGTCCCAGGCCGCCACGAAGTCACGCACGAACTTCTCCCCCGCGTCCTGGGACGCGTAGACCTCCGAGACGGCTCGGAGCTGGGAGTGCGAACCGAAGATGAGGTCGACCGCGGTGGCGGTCCACTTGACCTCGCCCGTGGCGCGATCCCGGCCTTCGAAGACGTTCTCCGCCGATGCCGACGTCTTCCACTCCGTACCCATGTCGAGCAGGTTGATGAAGAAGTCGTTGGTCAGTGTCTCCGGCCGGTGCGTGAAGACGCCGTGGGGGCATCCTGCGTAGCCGGTGTTCAGGGCGCGCATACCGCCCATCAGCACCGTCATCTCGGGAGCGGTCAGCGTCAACAGGCTGGCGCGGTCCAGCAGGAGCGTCTCCGGTGACAGCTTCTCCCCCGCCCGCAGGTAGTTGCGGAATCCATCTGCCCGGGGTTCGAGCACGGCGAACGACTCCACGTCGGTCTGCTCCTGCGAGGCGTCCGTGCGCCCGGGTGCGAACGGGACGGTGATGTCGTGCCCCGCGTTCTTCGCGGCCTGCTCGACGGCCGCGCATCCGCCCAGGACGACCAGGTCGGCGAGGGACACCTTCCTTCCGCCGTGCTGCGAGCCGTTGAAGTCCTGCCGGATCCCTTCGAGGGTCTGCAGCACCTCGGCCACCTCGGGCCGGTCGTTGACCTCCCAGTCCTTTTGCGGCGCGAGGCGGATCCGTGCCCCGTTGGCCCCGCCACGCTTGTCGGTGCCGCGGAAGCTTCCCGCCGACGCCCAGGCGGTGGTCACCAGCTGGGAGACGGACAGTCCCGAGGCGAGGATCCTCTCCTTGAGGGCAGCGATGTCGTCCTCCGCGACCAGTTCGTGATCGACCGCGGGGACGGGGTCCTGCCACAGCTGCGGCTCGGGAATCCACGGGCCGAGGTAGCGCGAGACGGGGCCCATGTCGCGGTGCAGCAGCTTGTACCACGCCTTGGCGAACGCCACCGCGAGCTTGTCCGGGTTCTCGTGGAAGCTCTTCGCGATCGGTCCGTAGACCGGGTCGACCTTCAGCCCGAGGTCCGTCGTCAGCATCATGGGAGCGTGCCGCTTCGACGGGTCATGGGCATCCGGCACGGTGCCCTGGGCCGCGGAATCCTTGGGAGTCCACTGCTTCGCACCGGCCGGGCTCGTCGTCAGCTCCCAGTCGTACCGGAACAGATGGTCCAGGAACCCGTTGTCCCACTTCGTCGGCTCGGAGGTCCATGCGCCCTCCAGCCCACTGGTGAGCGCGTCGGCGCCCTTGCCGCTGCCGTACGTGTTGCTCCAGCCGAGGCCCTGCTGTTCGAGGGAGCCCGCCTCGGGCTCCGGGCCGATGTACGAGGGATCGACGGCACCATGGCACTTGCCGAACGTGTGTCCGCCGACGATGAGCGCCACCGTCTCCTCGTCGTTCATCGCCATCCGCCCGAAGGTCTCGCGGATGTCCCTGGCGGCAGCCATCGGATCCGGGTTGCCGTTGGGCCCCTCCGGATTGACGTAGATCAGCCCCATCTGCACGGCACCGAACGGGCCGGTGAGTTCCCTGTCGCCGGTGTAACGCTCGTCTCCGAGCCAGGTGTCCTCGGGGCCCCAGAAGATTTCCTCGGGTTCCCAGATGTCCTCCCGCCCGAAGCCGAACCCGAGCGTCTTGAACCCCATCGACTCCATGGCACAGTTGCCGGCGAAGACCAGAAGGTCGGCCCAGGAGATTTTCCGGCCGTACTTCTGCTTGACCGGCCAGAGCAAACGGCGCGCCTTGTCGAGGCTCGCGTTGTCCGGCCAGCTGTTGAGGGGGGCAAAGCGCTGAGCGCCGGCCCCGCCACCACCCCGGCCGTCGGCGATGCGGTACGTTCCCGCGGCGTGCCAGCTCATCCGGATGAAGAGCGGCCCGTAGTGGCCGTAGTCGGCAGGCCACCAGTCCTGCGACGTCTTCATCACCTCGAATACGTCGTGCTTCAGCGCGTCGACGTCGAGGGTCGAGAACTCTTCGGCGTAGGTGAAGTCCTCGTCCATCGGATTGGACCGGGACGAGTGCTGATGGAGAATCTGAAGGTCCAGCTGATTCGGCCACCAGTCCCGGTTCGTCCTGGGCCGAGTCGGCGTGGGGGCCGGGGAGGGGATTACCGGGTTCTCGCTTTCGCTGCCGGACACGTCCGTCCTTCTTCCTGTCTCGGTGTTTCCTTCGGCTGGCTGCTTGCTCTTGACGTTGGTTTGTTTCGTGGTGTCGAACACTGCGACCCGCGCTCGCAGCGCGCCATGGCGCCCGCCGGCTGGGAACCTCTGACCGGACCCGCGGCAGTCGACGCGGGCCACCGGCCGACGAGAACCCACCTCATGCACGACGCCGATGATCGATCCTGGGTCGGCGTCCGTATGGTCGCGCACCGCGGGCCGCACCGTTACGAGAACACGCTGAGCACCCCGCGTAACAAGCACTCAAAGCCCAAAGAAGGCGCGGTCGCACTCCGGCGAGTACGGCACCGGCTCCATCGAGCGAGGCTGCCGGCATGCCGAGCCCTCCCCCGACGGCGTGCCATGCGCCGCGCCCCTGAGGAACGCCCCGCCCCCATGGGAAGCCGCAACCCCGGCAAGGTCATCGGCGGCCCCGTCCTCCCTGGCCCGAGGCCGCCCCGCAGGAGACACTCCCGCATCCGGCCCTGTACGGCCCCTCCGGCTACGGGCTCGGCGCCGTCGGGCCGGTCGGCGATGAGGTCGCACGACACATCGGCGGGTTGCTCGCCGATCTGGGTGGCAGCGCCTTCAGCGCGAGGTGATGGTGGTGCGGCCACATAGTCGGATCGGTATCAGGTTCCAGGCGGAGGCGGTGGCCTCACACCAGTCGGTCTGTCGAGGCCTCGGGCCTCGGGCCTCGGGGCAAAGCTTGAGGCGGACCTCGTCGGCCAGTGCACCAGTACCGGGGTGGCCTCTCGCGACACTCGGGCGGCGTGGCCGGCCATGCCTGCGCACGCCCGGAGACTGACGGAGCATGGCCGACGGCGCGACAGGCTACTCACCGCGAGGGGTCACGGCGACGGGGGGCGTAGAGATGATGGCTCTCTTCGGCGCACCGGGTGGCAACGTCCTCGCCGCGGGCCTCCGCGGGCCTCCGCACCCGCCGCGCCCGCCGCTCAGGCCGCGACGCATCGGCCCTCCGCGGCACCGGGTCCAGCGTTTCCCAGTGGCCCCTTACGGAAGCCGAATGGCGAGCATGGAGGTACCGCGCGGCAGGCCGTATCCTGCGGTGGGCGAGGCAGGCGCTGCTCATGCACGCAGTCGTCCGTTGCAGCCGGGCGCCTCCCCACTCCGGGGTACCAGGTACCCGATGAACGACCAGGAGGTTGACCGGTGATCACTCCAGCCGCAGTGGGAGGAGTGGCTCTGGTCGAACTGGGCATGGCCCTGACTCCGGGACCGAACATGATCCACCTCGCATCCCGCGCGATCATCCAAGGCCCCAGGGCGGGCCTGGTCAGCCTCAGTGGGACCGCCGTGGGCTTCGTGTGCTACCTGTTGGCCGCGGCTGCGGGCCTCTCCGCGCTGTTCACCGCCGTGCCGTTGGCTTACACGGTGGTCAAGCTTGCCGGGGCCGCCTATCTGGCCTACCTCGCGTGGGGCATGCTCAAGCCGGGCGGGCGTTCGCCCTTCGCCCCGGACCGGGACCTGCCTCCGGTCTCCGATGCCCGACTGTTCTCGATGGGACTGCTGACCAACCTGCTCAACCCTAAGATCGCTCTGCTGTACGCCGCCCTACTGCCCCAGTTCCTGGACCCTCAGGCGGGTCCGGCCTCGGAGCAACTGCTCCAGCTCGGCGCTGTACAGATCATCGTGGGGGTCACTGTGAACGCTCTGATCATGCTGGGCGCAGCACGGGTGTCCGGATTTCTGGCCGCCCGGCCCCGCGTCATGACCGCCCAACGGTTCACGGCAGGCGGCTTGCTCGGCGTCTTCGCGCTGCGCACCGCGCTCTCCGATACCCCCGCCTCCACCTGAGGCCCTGCCTGCGTATCCGCAACGCCGCCGGCACCGCATCCCGGCCCGGCCCGGCTCAGGCGACGTGAGGGCCACCCCCATGGTCACCAACCACAAGGCTGCACGGACGCACGGCATCTTGGACGCCCGCGTGGAAGCTCGCGTGCCGTGCTTCGCGGACAAGGGCTACCGGGGCGCCGGCGGCACCATCCGCCTACCGTATTGGGGCCGCTGGGTGACGCTCTCCGCAGGCCGGCAAGCCGTCAACCGCTCACACCCCACGCTCCGCGCGCTCGTCGAGCGGGCCATGGCCACCCTCAAGTCATGGCGACTCTGCGCAAGCTGCGATGCTCCGCCAACGGCATCACCACCCTCGTCCAAGCCACCCTCACCCTGCACCTGGCCTACGCCAGCTGAGGCTGGAGAAAGCTCGATGACCACGGCGGCAGGAGGGCCAGTGCCACGCGCGGCACGGCTGACGGGGGCGTGACTTTGGGAGACAACTCCCAGGAGGGCGTCAGGGCCACTCGGACGCTTCCCTCCCTGCGCGGTGGAGCCACCGCGCAGCCGGACAGACAATGACGCGTGGGCGCTGAGCACGCCGCCGGCGCTGAGCACGATGTACATGCCGTTGGCGTCGAGGCCGACGTCGTGCCCCTTCGTCTCCAGCGTGGCGGCTACGCCGTCGTGGCCGATGATCTGCGCGCGGTACCGGAGTTCGCCGGCCTTCGTGACCTTCGCGGTCCAGCCGCCCGCGAGCTTGAAGGTGCCCGGTCCCTGGTGTCCGCCGCCCATCCAGGAGTGGACCTGGCCGTCCATCGTGAGCGTGACGAACATGTCGTTGGCGTCGAGCCCGTCGTCGTGCCCGTTGGTCTCCAGCGTGGCCAGGACCGAACCGCGGGCCACGATCTTGGCGCGGTAGTGCTGGTCGCCGAGCTGGGAGATCTCGGCCTTGCTGACGCCGTCCGCCAGGCGCTGGGTGCGCACCGGGGAAGCCGCCTTGCCAGCGTTGGTGACGTGCGCGCTGCCCGACTGCTTGCTCGCGATGCCCGCCTTGGCGCCGGTGCTCTGCAGGCCGGACCAGCCCGAGGCGGTGGACTCGGCGGCGGCCGAGTTCGCGTTCGTGTGGCCCGCGGACTTCGCGTCGGCGGCCTCCGAGCCGGAGCAGGCGGTCAGGGTGAGGCCGGCGGCAGCCCAAGGAGAACCCGAAGAGCCAGGCGTAGCGGCCTAGGCGTGTCCGGAGAGGGGATGCCTTCACGTCTCGGCGCGGCGGAACTTACGGTTTGTGGGTGACCCAGAGCAGTTCCGCTGGCCAGCGGTGTGCCCAGTCGGGTGGGTCGGTTTCGTTATAGCCGTTGGGTGTTCCGAGTTCGGGCCGCGGCTCGATGAGGTCGTCGATGATGAGACCCGCGCCGCGCAGAACCTTGACCCAGTCGCCGTAGGTGAGCTGATAGCTGGTCGCGCCGTCGCCTTCGGCGATGGTGTTCAGCCCGAAGTAGTCCTGCTGCAGCGTCGTGGTCACGCGGCTGGCGGCTTCGTCGTAGCAAGCTTCGAACCATGGGCTGGCGACGTTGAACACCAGGCGCCCGCCTCGGCCCAAGACGCGTGCGGCCTGCGGGACGGCCAGGTGCGGGGGCGCCCAGCTGAGCCCACCGAAGTCGCAGAACACCAGGTCGAAGCTGTCGGCGGCGAAGGGGAGTTGTTCGGCGGCGCCTTGCACCAGCGGGTAGCGGTCCGCTCCCATCGCGCGGGCCGCTGCGGCGAGTTGGGCTTCGGACAGGTCGAGCCCGACCACGGTGGCGCCCTCGGCGGCGAGCGCCCTGGACCACTGGCCGGCTCCGCAGCCGAGTTCGAGGACACGCTTGCCGGTGACGTCGCCCAGGGCGTGCAGGTGCTCGTCGGGGATGGAGTACATGCCCCACAGCCGGGGTGTGGCGCCGATTCGCGGGTCGTGCTTGTGCTGGTAGGCGCTGCTGATCTGGTTCCAGAGCCGCCGGTTGGCGGGGATGCTGTCCACGCGCCGACTCCAGCACTGCCTGCCGGGGGCGGTCAACACAATGAGGGCACTGGCCGGCCCTCGCCTCGGTCCGGCCCTGGCTCGGCCCATGATCCGCCGGACGAGCCCTAGATGAAGGGGCCGATGGGTATGCCGATCGCGAGCATGGGATCGCGAGGGCCCGCGATTTCGCCCCGCACATCCATCCGCTCCGACGGCGAACGTAGCCCGGGAGCGGTGAGTCGGAGTGCCGACAGGTATGGGTGGCCAGGAGCAGGTAGGCGTTGGGGGTGCGGGGCCCGCGGCGGCTGCGCCCGTGCCGGCAGTTGGTGCGGGGGCCCTCCGAGAGCGAAGTGTTCCCGCCGACTGAAACGGCCCGCACGGCAGTAAGCCGGCGCCACCTACCCCAGTGGGCCCACTAGCAGACGAAGAAACCTGCTCGCAGGAATTGCAGCCAAATCTCACGCTCTCGAAGGGCGACGCAGAGACGACCCTTCATCCCGCACCGCATCCTGAAACGATCGGTAACCCGCCCCTCACGGCGCACAATCATCAACGTTTAGCAAGTGTCGTGGAAACTATGGCTCGATGTATCGCTCGTGATCTTTCACACGTTTTCTCACAGTTATGAACAACAAGTAGTAGGAATGAAAGGGCAAGTTCCCTACTCGAGGAGTCATCGATGGCCAAGGTTTCCGCAGCACCCAAGAGCGAGTCTCACGCGGCCCGTCAGCCGAAGCGGATCGGATTCTCCGTGGAGACGGTGAAGACGGCCCAGGTCAAGAGCGTGCCGAACCTCGAAGTCGACCAGAAGGACGTGTAAGAGCAGGGGTCAAGTCACTGTCCTGACCCGCCCGGTGGCTCCTGGAGTCACCGGGCACTCCCCTTAACCGTGAGGATTGGCGTGTTCGATCTCGAATCCCTGCTTGACCCGATGACCCTCGATCAATTTCTCCGCGAAAACTGGACAACCCGGGGCGTCGTCTTACGCGGGCAGGACCGGGACCGATTCCGTTCGCTCTTCTCTTGGGATCAGCTCAACCATCTTCTCAATTTCCACCGTCTCCGGTTCGGCGAAGAAATCCGCCTGGCGGCGATAGGCAGAAAGATCTCCAATCAGCCCGAGACACCGGAAGAGTGGATCAGGCACTGCCAGGACGGCTACACCCTCATCATCAATCAGTTGCAGAGGCGGCTGCCCGCGATCGCTGAACTGGCGACGGCGATCGAGCGTGCGATCGGCCACCGGAGTCAGGTCAACATGTACTGCTCCTGGCCTGAGCAGCAGGGGTTCGACCAGCACCACGACGACCATGAGGTCTTCATCCTGCAGATCGAGGGGACGAAGCGATGGGTCGTCTCCGAGGAGACGTACAAATACCCGCTCGACAAATACAACAACGTCTCCGTCGACACAGGCGAACCCAAGGGGCTCCCGTACATCGAGACCGAACTCCATCCGGGGGACGTGCTCTACATTCCACGGGGCCACTGGCACTACGCGGTAGCCGGCGACGAACCCTCGTTGCACCTGACGCTGGGCGTGACGTGCCGCACCGGCGTCTACTGGCTGAAGTGGCTCGCGGACGAGCTGATGGACGAGGAGGAATGGCGGCGCAATCTCCCGCCCGTCATCGGAGGTGACACGGCCCAGCTCGCCGACCATGTCCGCGGCCTGATGGGCAGGCTCGCCACGCTGGCCGACGACGAGCAGTTGGTGGAGGCGTACCTCGCCAATCATCTGACCACCCAGGACAGCCGTCACCGCGAGGTCAGCCTCCCGAGCCAGTCCGGGTTCCACCCCCTCTCCACGAAGCCCGACACACGTCTGCGGCAAGCACAGTTCAACCCCGTCAAGGTTGACTACGATGCCGAGGCCGAACAGCACCGTATCCAGTTCGGCACGAGGAAGATCACGCTCGACGGCGCTCCCGCAGAACTCATCGACAATCTTTTCCGCCACGAGTCGTTCACCCTCGGGGAAGCCATCGGCTGGGCCCCCGGATTCGACCCGGCCGAAGACATCGCCCCCCTGCTACGGCTGCTGGTCGAGGAAGGGATCCTTCTGGAGGACAATCCTCCGTCGGCGTGAGCACCGCCAAAATTCCGGCCCGGCCCGCGGCACGACGGGCAGGCGTTCCATGTTTCCCGGGCCTGTACCACGGGGTCAGTTCCTCTCGAAGGTCCTGACCCCGCAGGGCGCTCACCACCGACGGAGAAAACTCGATGAAGATCGGCCTGATCGAGCTCAGCGCACACAGCGAGGTCCTCGACAGTCTCATAAGGCAAGCCATCGATGTCGGGGCGAGCCCTACCGTCTACACCAACCCGTTCTGCGCCGAATCCTCGGAGGCCGCCGCATACGCGGCGGTCGAGTGGCAGGTGTGTCCCCCGGGTCTGCCGTACGCGGAATTCCTGGAAAACTGCAAGTCCTCGATCGGCTCACAGGATCACCTGTTCATCATCACCCCGGTCGATTCCCTGTGCGGCTCGCTCTCCGATGCGAGCGCGACGTCAGCCACCTGGCACTGCCTGGTGCACAATCTCAATACGTTCAACTCGTCGGACGACAATCGGCCGAGCGCTGCCATCGCGAAGCTCGTTCTCGACGGCGCGACGGGTGTCCTTCTCCCGGATCTCCGGCTCAGGAAATCCGGTGACCCTCTGCGGACGCACGCAATCAACATCGCCTATCCGCAGCATCCGCCCACGGAGTTCGTGAGGGACGAGGTGCGGTGCTGTATCCCGGGGAGAATGTATTCCGGCAGGGACCACGCCGAGGTTCTGTCCGCACTGGAAATCGCCGCCCCACGCCTGACGAAGCGACTGCGAGTCGAATTTCTCGGAGAGCACTCCACCGAGGAGACCAAGGCTGCCGTAGAAGCGGCGAGGAAGACGGTCGTGCCCTCGGTCGAACTGCGAGATCACCCGGGTTACGTGGCGCAAGAGGAGTTCGACCGGACGCTGGCAGAGGCTGACTTCCTCATTCTTCCGGTCTCCGAGTACCTCACCCGTAACGGCATCATCGAGACCCGCGGCCAGACCTGTGTCACGGGCAACATCAATGACATGGTCCGGTTCGGACTTCCCTCGCTCATGCCGGCCTTCTATCCGTTGAGCAGCCATATCGAGGGGATGACGGCACGGTACGACGGCATTCGGTCCCTGGCGGATCTGATCGTCACCTGGGTGAACAGCGATGAGTTCACCCGCAGGAAACGGGCGGCGGCGCCCGGCCTGGAGGCCTACCGGGCCGAGTGTCTGTCGGCCATGCGCGAGCAACTGGCCCGCTGCTAGCGGCTCGTGAGGGAAGAACCCATGGTGTCGGCACCGCGCGAGGGCGCGGGACGCGGACAGTCCTCGTACGGCCTCTGCGGCAGCCCCACCGCTCCTACCGACCCGGCATCCGTTGTGGCTCGCCAAGTGCGCCAAGGCCCGACGGGCGCACCAGTAGATCACCGGAGCAGGCGCAACCGGAGAAGGCCTTGCGGCCTCCTGGCTCGGCGTCAGCTCTCCGCCGGGAAAGGGCCCCGGTTCCGGGTCCGGCCGCGAGAAACGCCGGCCAGAACCACAGTGAGGCCCCGGGACGTCCCCGGAAAAGCAGGTATCCGAACCCGATGCGAAGGACAGCACGTGTACCACCAGGACACCAACGGCACCCGGCAGAGTCGCATATGACGATCGATATGTTCCGGGGCCCGGTACGTTTCCTGACGATCGCCAGTTTCGTCACCACCGTCGGCAGCGGCCTCTATCTTGCCGGCAGCATGCTGTTCTTCACCCGCGTTGTCGGGCTGAGTGTCGCGGGTGTGAGCACCGGCCTGGCCATCGCGACAGTCGTCGGCATCCTGTCGGGCCTCCCCCTCGGTGCCGTTGCCGATCGCGTCGGGCCCCGGGGACTGTACGTCGCCACCCAAGGTGTCCAGGCGACGGCGATGTTCCTGTTCCCGATGACGCACTCCTTCGCCGTCTTTCTCACGCTGGTCACCGTCGCCGCCATCGGCCAACGCGGCGCCCAAGCGGTCGGCGGCGCCCTGATCGCACGGATCAGCGAGCCCGGAGAACGTACCCGCATCCGCAGTCATCTCCGAGCGGTCACCAACCTCGGGATGGGCATCGGCGCCGCCGCGGCCGGCGTCGCGCTCCAACTCGACTCGACGACGGGCTACACGCTTCTGATCCTGGCGAACGGGCTGAGTTTCCTCGCGGCGGCAGGACTGCTGCTCAAGATCCCGTCCGTGGAGCCGGTGCCACGCCCGCCGGGCGCGCGGCGCATGGAGGCCATGCGGGACAGACCGTACCTCGCCCTGTCGCTGTTGTGCGGGGTCATCGCGTTCCAGTACGACGTGGTGTCCCTGGTCCTGCCGCTCTGGCTGGTGTCACACACCACGGCGCCCCGGTGGTGGCTTTCCGCACTGCTGGTGACGAACATGGCAGTGGTCGTGCTGTTCCAGGTCAGGGCAACCCGGTGGGTGAAAGGCCCGTTGCCCGCTTCCACCGCGCTCCGTGGAGCGGGATTTCTGTCGCTCGCCGGCTGTGTCGTGCTCGCCCTCGCCTCAGGGGTTTCCGCCCCCGTCGCCGCGACCCTGCTGCTCGTCGGCGTGCTCCTGCTGTCATCGGGCGAACTCGGCCTGGCCGCGGGGGCATTCGAAATCAGCTTCGCGCTGGCCCCGGAACACGCCCAGGGGCAGTACCAGGGAGCCTTCAACCTGGCCGATGGCGTGGTGCGTGCGGCGGCTCCGGTCGTGCTCACCGCACTCTGCCTCCAGTGGGGCAAGCCCGGCTGGGTGGTACTGGGCGTCGTCCTCGCGCTCTGCGGCCTCGCCGCCCGGCCGCTCACCCGGTGGGCATTGCGTACCCGGCCGCTCCCGGCGCCGGAAGCACCGGTTCTCGTCGGCTGAGGTCTCCCTTAGGGGCCTCCAGCTGGTCGAAGCATGTATGGGCCACCGCGAAAAACTGGTGGACAACGTCCTGGACCCTCCACGACGATCCGCGCTGTGACAGACAAAGCCGAGCGCCGGAGCCCCGTCCCCACCAGCCCGAAGTCCGTACGATTCGTTGCGCTGTCGAGCGCGGCCATGACCGCCTTGCTGAACGACGATCTGACTCGAGCCAGTGCCGAAGCAGGTGTCGCTCTGACCGAGTACTTCGTCACCGACAGGGCGAAGTGGGTGTGGCAGTACCGGGTCAATCAGCTCACCTCGGATCCGGGTTGCGCGGGGTGGCTCACGCATGCCGTGGTGGCCGAGCCGGAAGGTGCCGTCGTCGGGTATGCCGGCTTCCACGGGCCGCCGGATGAGGCAGGCATGGTGGAGCTCGGTTACTCCGTGGCCCCCGCCCACCGTCGTCAGGGCTACGCCAGGGCGATGCTGACCGAGTTGGTACGTCGGTCTGTTGCCGAACCTGGAGTCAGGACCGTGCGGGTGACGATCAGTCCTGACAACACCGCGTCCCTGGCTACGATTTCCGGGTTCGGCTTTGTGGAGGTCGGAGAGCAATGGGACGAGGAAGACGGCCTCGAAACCATCTTTGAAGTCCCTGTCTGATCAAGCCGCTGCCGGAAGCGGTCGGCCTCTCCAGCGGATGCCTTTCTCGCTGCGGACGCGGGCACGTTCGTTGCGCTCGGCGGCCAGGACGTCGCGGTGGCGGGCGCTGGCGTTACGCCACCGCAGTCTTGGTGTACTGGAAGGTGACGCCGCGGCGGACGAGCAGGCCGCGTGACGCCTCACGGCCGAGACGGATCACGCGACCGTGCACTTTGGCCCGCCCGATCACTCTGATGACCTGGGCCTGGGGCATTTCCTGCTCGAAGCGCAGCTCGATCAGCAGGCGTTCGCGACCGTGGACCGAGTGCCGGTACGGGAGTGACTGCCGGGGTCCGAGGGTGGCGTGGGGCGATTGCACGCCACAAACACCGGCGGCTCAGCGAGCGCGGCTGGCTGAAATTGCCCCCTATGCGACTTCTGGGCGGCGTCAGGGGTCCGCATGGTGCAGCGAGAGCAGCGTCTGCGGGGAGCCCGTCGTTCGACCCGTGCGGTGGGAGGAAGCGATCTTCGCGAAGCTCTGGCCGGGGCTGCCTGCGGGGCCTCGTCCGCCCTCACCAGTGAGACTGAAAGCCCCCCGTCACGTCGTCGTCCCGACGCCCACAAAGGCCGATGCCCCCGATACGGGAGCCGGGCTTCGCGCAGGAGGGTGGGCCCCACCAAGGAGGGACCCACGGGGAGGGATGTCCATGACCAGCGCCAACGAGACCGGCGCGAGAAGGCCGGACATGCCACGTATCAGAGGTGGCCACCGCGCCACCCGGAGGCTTCACCTCGTTCCGGGAGTCCTGCGGTGGCCACCAGCGACGCTGAAGGGAGGCTCAGATGCTGTCCGGTCGGTTACCGCCCGACCGGGTTGAGGTAGGTGGCCGGGTGGGTGGCGCCGTCCTGCTTGAGGATCTGGCCGCCGAAGGGCCACTTCAGGGTGAAGTGATCCGTCTCGTTCGGCGGTGTGACCAGGAACGTCGCCGGAACGAACTTCTCCTTCTGCGGCGTGGACTTGGCCACCGGGAGAAGGGTGATGCTGAAGTCCACCGTGACCCCCGGCTCCAGGACCATCTTGTCGGGCTTGGTGGCGGAGCGCGCCAGCGACCAGGTGCCGTCGGTCCCCTGAGCGCCGATCATGTCGACACCGGCGAAGCCGGACAGGGTGCAGGTGCGCTTGCTCTGGTTGGTGAACCAGATGTACGCCTGGGTCTGCTTGTCGGTCTGCTCCATCTCCGGTCTCGCGTCCTCCCCCGTGGCGAAGCCGGCCTTCAGGTCGGCGGTGTGGCAGCGGGTGGGCTCGGCCTTGGCCGGAGCGGCCGAGGCCGGGATGGCGGTAGCGACAGTGCCGGCGACGACGACGGCCGCAACGGCAGCGGCGGTGAGCTTGCTCTTCATTTCGGGGTTCCCCACTCGAAGAAGAATCGGCACGCGAGGTCAGTGCGCGCCTACGCACCTGAAGATGCGCAATGCCCGTGGCAGGTTCGGTACGCCGGGAGCCTTTTCCGGACAATCAGGGTGCGGGCCGTCGCGGCGTCGCAGGGAGGACACCACAACGGCCGCGACCTCGCTCGTCGTCCGGCCCGACAAGGCGCGACCGATGGCAGCACGTGCGGCCCGAGCACCATGCTGAGCCGCACGCCGCTCGGTCCGCCCCTCATCAAGGCGTCGTCCCCGATGGCTGGTTCACTCGCTGAGCGGTGCATGACGGCTCTGCCCGGTTGAGCGGTTGGTACCGGATGAGGTGTGGGCGTTGTTCCGTCGAGTAGCACCGCCCACGGCGGTGAGGCGCCCGCCCGCAGGGCGGCGGCCGGGCTCGGGCGGGCGAGGGATGCATCCGATCACCGACCACAACGGACCGCCTCCGACGTCGAACCCTCACAACGACCCGGTCGTCACTGCCGAGTGACCAAGAAGAAGGTTTCCTGGCTGAGCGGCTGCCGATGCCTCCGCCGACGCTACGGACGCATGCCGGAACACTTTCTAGCCTTCGCCGACATAACCGCAGCCCTCATCGGCCACCACCCACCCACCACGTGAAACAAGGTCTTAGACCGTGTCCTATGTGGTGAGGCGGTCGTTGGCTTCGGTATGGGGCGGGGTACGTGGAGTTGGATTGTTCCGGACGGACTGTGGGAGATCGCGAAGCCGCTGATCCCTCCGTCGAGAGTGCGGCCGCAGGGCGGCGGAACGCAGGACACGCCTGATGAGACGCTGTTCGCGGCCATCGTCTACGTCCTGGTCAGCGGCTGCGCCTGGCGCCAACTTCCGCCCTGCTTCGGCATATCGAAGTCGACCGCCCACCGCCGGTTCCTGATCTGGTCGAGAGCCGGCGTCTGGGGCCGCCTGCACGAAGCCGTGCTGCACCGCCTCGACGACACCGGCCTGATCGACGTCACCCGCGTTGTCCTCGACACCGCCCATGTCAGGGCTAAAAAGGGGGTGAACACACAGGTCCGAGCCCCGTGGACCGGGGCAAGCCGGGCTCCAAGATGCACATCCTGTCGGACGCGAACGGGCTGCCCCTCCTCGTCGGCATCTCGGCCGGCAACACCCACGACAGCGAAGGGCTGAAGCCCATGGTGGCGGGTCACCAAACGAGACACGACCCCCACCGAGGCCGGTACCTCAAGCCCCAGCGCCTTCACGCCGACAAGGCGTATGACCGCGCCGATCTGCGGAAATGGCTGCGCGGCAAGCGGATCGGAGTGCGCATCGCCCGCAAAGGCATCGAATCCAGCGAACGCTTAGGGCGCCGGAGGTGGGTGATCGAGCGCACGATGTCTTGGCTGTCCGGCTACCGCAGACTCAGCCCCCGCTACGAGCGCCATTCCCACAACTACCTGGCCTTTCTCGGACTCGCCGCCGCCCTTTGCTGCTACAAGCGCCTCGTCCGCCTCACCACATAGGACACGGTCTTAGAACACGCAATACGAACACCGTTCCCAACCGGCAAAGAGCGGTGACGCCTTCTTGACCACCATTTGCACCGTACGTGAGGATCCCCTCAGGCGCCGACAGATGGCGAGAGAACGGATATGTCCGCAGAAGTCGCGGAGGCAGAAGAACGCCACGCGCAACCAGCTTTTGGGCGTCCCCCGCGGCTACGACGAGAGGCTGTCCGCTCCCGTTGAGCCACTGACCCCACCGGTCCAGCGCAAGACAACCAGCCGGCTCCTCACCCCGGCACCACACGACCGGGCCGCGAACAAAAGCGGTGGCCGAATCCCGGAAGGACAATCATGGCAGGGCATTTCATCCTCAGCAGCATCACCAACTCCGACATCGCGCTGGCAGGTCAGAAGGGTGCGAACTGGTCCGCTCTCCAGCACGCCGCCATCGGCTGGAACACCGCATCACGCGCCGTTTTGACCAATGCACTGAACGGACAGCCGATCGGTAACCGCGACGGACTCCCGCCGCACCGCTATCTGGAGTCCAAGGTCAGTACCGGCCCCACCCTGGAGAAGTACCTGCGAGGCGCGGGCTGGGCAGACATGCTCATCCGCCCGAACAGCACCGGTCTCGGCCTGCGCGAGCTGAGCCCCAAAGCCAGGGCTGCGTGGGACCGCGGCGACCGCACCGGAGCGCTGGTCGAGCAGTTCCTGCACGGCACCGCGACCATCGAGGTGTACTACATCAGCGGGACCGAAATGAGCTGAGCGCGCGAGCCACCTTGGTCAGCTGATGGCACGGAACCGCGGCGAGACCACCGTTGCCGAAGAGAAGACCTCTGGGGTCCATGAAGCAATGGCGACGGCCCCGCACTGAACCACCGCAGAGCAGCCCGTCGGCAACCGAGCCGGACACGGCAGGGCCCGCCACGCTTCCACGTGACGGGCCCTGTCGTACGCACTGGGCGGTGGACCATACGCTGCCGCTCTGAAGCGCCCTTACTGCATCTGCTTCGATGTGGCCGGCGCAGGCTGCCCGGCGCCCGAGTCGGCGCCTGGGCACGGGCTCAGGCGACTGCCTGCTGATCGAAGGCTGGCAGCGGCCATCGGTCGGTGTCGCCGGCCCAGGACTGCGGCTGATATCGCCGGACATCGCGACGGCTGAGCCTCCTCGATCTGTGGCCCAGCTCGCAGGAATCGCCCCAGCGGGGGTGGATCACGCAGCTCTCGAATGACCGAACAATCACCGGCAGGGCTCCCGGTCGCTGCCGGTCCTGGGCCACGGCGGACGCTCCGCACGGCGTGTCCCGCTTCGGAGCGTCCCCGGCAGTCACGGCGTCTGCGCCGACCGCCCCGACCGGGACCTCATCAGCGGCTGGATGCGCGTACCGAAGCTCTCGACTCCTTCGAGGAAGTCGTCGAAGACCAGCATGACTCCCTTGACACCCGAGACCTCGGCGATCTCGTCCAGCATCTTCGCGACGGTCTCGTACGAGCCGACGAGCGTACCCATGTTGAAGTTCACGGCGCCCTCGGGCAGTGAGATGGTCCGGGCGGTGGCCGATTCGTCGTCCGTCGCATCCGCAGCCGTCTCCCCTGCCATGTACGCCAGCGCAGCGAGATCGGCGTTGTCGTGATAGTCCATCCACTTGGCGCGGGCGGCCTCGTCGGTCTCGTCCGCGATGACCATGAACAGTGACAGCGCCCCGACGTCGCGGCCGGTCGACCGCGCCGCGTCCACGAGTGCGGTGGTGGTGTCCGAGAGCGCGCGCGGGGTGTTGACACCGCTGCCCAGGACGAAGTTGTAGTCGGCGTGCTCGGCGGCGAACCGCATTCCGGTGGCGCTCTGGCCGGCAGCGACGATGTCGATGTGACCGTTCTCCGGTCGCGGGGACAGCACGCAGTCGTCCATCTCGTAGAACGCGCCCTTGAAGTCGCTGACGCCCTCGCTCCACAGCTCCTTCATCACGGTGACGTACTCGACGGCCCGGGCGTAGCGATTGCCGAAATGACCGTCCCCGGGCCACAGGCCCATCTGCGCATACTCACCGGGTGCCCAGCCGGTCACGATGTTGACCCCGAACCGCCCAGGGGCGATGGAGTCGACCGTGACCGCCATGCGCGCGACGATCGCCGGCGGCAGGGCGAGGATCGGCGTGGAGGCATACAACTTGATCCGCTCGGTCACGGCAGCCAGGCCGGCCATCAACGTGAACGATTCGAGACAGTGGTCCCAGAACTCCGTCTCACCTCCGAAGCCCTTCAACTTGATCATCGACAGCACGAAGTCAAGCCCGTGTTCCTCGGCTTTCTGCACCACGGCCTTGTTCAGCTCGAAGGTCGGCATGTACTGCGGAGAGCTCTTCGATATGAGCCAGCCGTTGTTGCCGATGGGTATGAAGACGCCGATATCCATGCCGCTCCTCAATGGGTCGGGGAGTTACGAGGGATGTTTTCCATGATCGCAGAGTTGCCCGCGGCGGAGCACGCGGCTCACGGAGACCCCTCATTCACCCTCGTTCAACGGGCGTTGGCGCAGAAACGGGGCCAGGAGCCGACGTGAACTCCCGAAGTCCTGTCACCGCATGGCGCCCTTCGCGACGTCGGCCGGGCCCCTGGTCTCGACTGGTGGTTGGGCTGGCGGAGACAGGCTCCACCAATGCCCGAGCCGCCCTCGTCACCCAGTCAGCAATCGAGCACTTCGAAGCCGAGGCAGTCTCCTTCGTCGGCGTCGCCGGTGCGCTCGAGGACGATGTGCGCCTCGATGTCCACTTCGCACCGATCGCCGCCGACGACGCACTGATCGGCTCCCGGGCCTGCCCGACGGCCCGCAGAATCCGGCGTCACTGCAACGACGCCGTCGCCGTCGACATGGAGAGTCACGGCGTCGCCCAGACAGCCAGGATGCACGGCACGGTAGGGATGCTCGCCCCCAGCGACACCGGTAGGTCCGTACGCGCCTGCGGTGCCCAGGCGAACCAGCACTGGCGAGGGGCAGTGACGGCACGATCCTGCCGATCCCGGCACAGGGCTATTGCCTGACAGCCCCGGGGAGCAAGCGGCGCCTGGTCATCACCCCATCCAATGGCGGGGCGAAGCCGCCTAGCCTCTGGGCCGAGACGCTCTGCCGACGGTGTCGACCAGGGTACGCAGGGCGGTCGTACCGACGAGCACCACCGAGGAGACCGGTCGGGTCACCCATCGCGCCAGGTCGCCTTGCAGGTCGGGGTCCACCTCGACGGTCACCCGGACGTACCTGTTCTGCAGCGTGGTGATCTTGGTGGGTCGGGGTCCGGAGACGTCGTCCTGCTCGCGCCGCAGTGCGGCGCGGTAGTTGTCCCTGCGCTGGCTCATGCCTCATCCTGACGCTCGATCAGTTCCTCTGCGAAGTCCATGTACGCCGAGCCCTTGGCCTGGACCGAGTTCCCGAATGATTGGGCGTACAGGTCGAGCCGCGCGATCTGGGTGTTCAGCACCTCGAAACCCCGCTCGGTGAGTGCCTCGCGAGCGTCGGCATCGGGCCCGGTGCGCGTGGCATCTGGACGGTTGGTGCGATTGAGCAGGACCGCCGTGCGGGCCGGCTCGGCACGCAGGGACTGCACGTCCGCCATCTCGCCGAGGATGGGTGCCATCCGGTCCAGTTCGATGGGGGCGGGAGTC
This sequence comes from Streptomyces caniferus, assembly GCF_009811555.1. Lineage (GTDB taxonomy): Bacteria > Actinomycetota > Actinomycetes > Streptomycetales > Streptomycetaceae > Streptomyces > Streptomyces caniferus. Next base: position 1,017,139 of record NZ_BLIN01000003.1, read on the forward strand.
ACGGGCACGATCCACTCACCGGCGTACCTCATGATGCTGCGGGTGATCCGGGGATGATCCTCCATCTGGGGCGCGTCGAGCACGACGGCCTGTCGGTTGCCGAGGAAGTCGTTCACGCGACGGTGGACGTCCCCCACCGGCAGGGCGATCACCGGAAACGGAAAGCCACCGGCCAACTCGCTCCAGCGCAGCGCGGAAGCGGCCGGGTCACCGTCGACCAGCAGGGGCGACAGTCCCAACTCATGAAGCGCATGGGCCAGCCACACAGCACTCGTCGTCTTTCCGACGCCGGGCTTGAGGTTCACGAACGCACAGCTCAACGGCATAAAGCTGACAATAACGGGCATGATCGTCCAGCTTCGGGCGACACGAGGGCGCGGCTTCGTGGTTCACCCGCACGCGAGTGAGAAACGGCGGGCACCCGGTTGTCTCCGCCGCCAACCGATGTACACCATCGGGCTGCCTCTTCTCGCCCCGAGCGCCAGATGGCATTCGGCCCGATCCCGTCCGCACCGACTACTCCGCTCGGCCCCGCCACGACCGGCCCACAAAACCTGGCGGACCAGCGCGGAGGTTGGACGGCGCGGCCTCGTCCCGGAGCTGAGCGCAGGCGTTGTGCGGTGTCGGGCTCGCGTCAGCAGGAGAGGCCGATCCCCCACGCGGCGGCTCGGGCGGCGGCGGCCGCGCGGTTGGGGAGGTCGAGCTTGGCGAGGATGTGCTCGATGTGGGTTCCTACGGTGCGCGGCGTGATGTACAGCCGCTCGGCGATCTCCCGGTTGGTGCGGCCGGTGGTCAGTTCGGCCAGCACCTGGAGCTCCCGCGGCGAGAGTCCGCCGGGCCACCGCGCGTCCGCCGTGGCACCGGCTGCGGCGGCCTCCTCGGGCGCCGGGCCCGAGCGGGGGTCGACGGCCGCGGCGAGGGTCTCGGTGAGCAGGGTGACCACGGCGTGCGCCGGGTCGGGTGTGCGCCGCGGCCGGCGGGTGCTGACGTTCAGCATGCCGACGTACCGGCCGTCGGTGGCGAACAGGCACTGGGCCACGCCGTCCTGGATGCCCAGGGGCCGCAACCCCTCCTGGAAGCCGGGGGATGCGGCCAGGAGCTGCCGGGGGACGTCCCTGAGCCAGAGACCGCCTCGGGCCGGGCCGCGGAGCACGGGGAACACCGGGTCGTGGTGGAGGCGGGTCTCGATGTAGGCCGTGACGTCGTCCGGGTAGCTCCCGGCCAGGGTGGCGTGGCGCCGGCGCAGCGGATCCCACCGGGCCAGGGAGGCGTGGTCGTACTCCATCACCTCCGACAGCGCCGCCAGGACCGTGCCGATGCCGGTGGCGCCGCTCGTGGCGCTCCTGGCGGCCTCACGGACGCGGACGGCCGCGTCCAGGATGTCGGCCGTGGTCCGCTTCGCTGTCATCCCGCAAGGATGATCATGCGTCCGGAATACGTCAATCGCGAAGGGTGTCGTGCACGATCTGCCCGTCCACGACGGTGAGGACGACAGGCATCTGCGGGATGTCGTGGGGGTCGGCGGCGAGCAGGTCCCCGTCGAGCACGCAGAGGTCGGCGACCTTGCCCGGCTCCAGGGTGCCCTTCCAGTCGTCGGCGAAGTCCTGCCAGGCCGCGTCGATCGTGTACGTACGGATCGCCTCGGCCAGGCCGATGCGCTGATCGGGGCCGCTGACCCGGCCGGCGGCCTTCGACTCGCGCAGCACCATGGTGGCGACGCCCTGGCGCCAGTCCGGGTACGTGACGGGGGCGTCGGACCCGCTCGCGACCCGCACGCCGGCGTCGATGGCGTCGCGGTAGGGCCATGCGTACGCTGCCCTGTCGACACCCACGAACTCCTCCTCCATGTCGGCGACGGTCCACTTGATGGTGGGGTTCATGTTGACGCCGAAGCCATGCGCGGCCAGCACCTTCATGCTGTGCGCGGTGAGGAAGTCGCCGTGGATGACGTAGTGGCGGGCGTCGGGCCGCGGGTGCTCGGCCATGGCCGCGGCGAAGGCGTCCGTGACGGTGTCGATGGCCCGGTCCCCGGTGACGTGCACGCCCAGTTGGTGCCCGGCGGAGTGGCCATGCCGGATCATGACGTCGATCTCGGCGATCCGCTCGGCGTCGGTCGCGCCGCCGACGCACAGGGAGCCGCAGCCGCCGCCGGCGTACGGCTCGTGCATCCAGGCCGTCTTGTTGGGGACGATGCCGTCGGCGAAGATCTTTACCCCGTGGATCGCGAGGCGGCGCGGATCGGCGTCGCCCGACGCGTCGAGGGTGGTGAGGGCGCGGGCGAACTCATCGGCGGTGCTCGCCATTCCGGTGGGCAGGAGCAGGACCCCGAGGCGGGCGGTCAGTTCGCCGTCTGCCAGCAGCCGGCGGTAGACGTCGAGGGTCTCCGCGCCGAGCGCGCCCCGCATGATGCTGTCGCCGCCGGGGCCGAGCCCCGGCTCGGTGTAGCTGGTCACGCCGAGTCGGGCGAGCGTGGCGAGGGTCGACCTGATCGCGTCGGTCCTCTCCTGCCGGCTGAGTGGCGGCAGCGCGTTCTGGACGAGGGCCTGGGCCCCCTCGTGGAGCAGCCCGGTCGGCTCCCCGGCGTCGTCCACGACGATGGCCCCGCCGGGCGGCGCGACGGTGTGGCGGTCGATCCCGATGAGCTCCAGGGCCTTGGAGTTGACCCAGGTGGCGTGCCCGGAGAAGGAGTACAGCACGACGGGGTGGTCCGGACTCACGGCATCGAGGTCGCACCGCGAGGGCAGCCGCGACGGATCGGCGACGCACTCGTCGAGGTATCCGGTGTCCCAGCCGTGCCCCATGATCCACTGCCCGCCCGGAACCCGCCCGACAGCCTCCCCCACCACCTCAGCCACGTCCGCGAGGGAGGACACGGCGGGATGGCCGAGGTCGAGGGAGAGCGGCGGCGTCGCCATGCCGAAGGCGCATCCGTGCAGATGGGAATCGTTGATACCGGGAAGCAGCGTCGCGCCCCGCAGGTCGACGACGCGGGTGCCGGGACCGACGAGCGGCGCGACGTCGTCCCTCCCACCGACGGCAGTGATGATCCCACCGGTCACCGCCAGGGCCGACGCGACGGAGAACTCCGCATCGACCGTGACCACCCGCCCGCCGAGAAACACCAGATCCGCATACGTGTCCACAGAAGTTCCCTTCAAAAACCGGGCGCACCAGGGCCACCCGCGAACGATCTCCCGAGGACTATGACCGCGCCCCCACCTCCCGCACATCGGTCATCCCACCGATACGCCCGAGAGCGCGCCGTCCACGCAATGGGGCATCGGACAGATCTCAGCCGGCGCCGGCTCCGGTGAGCGTGCAGGGGCCCGGACGTAGGGCGGGCGCGGTCGGTGCATACGCGGGCGGGGTGAGAACGCCGATGGCCGGCCCGTCGCCGTGTGACGTTGTTGAGAAGGTCAGGAAGGGGAAGTTCGACCGCGTCAACGCCTTCCGCAGTGCGCGGCCGTGAGACAGGAGCAGGAGCAGGAGAGGGGAAAGAGGTCGCGACAAGGCACCTCAATCCCCCCAGATCCCCCAGGCGTATTTCGACACTGATCAGCGGTCCCAGGCAGCGGTCCCGCTGCCACCGTGACCTCGTACCGCCTCCCCGTGCGTACCGTCGCTCATCACTCCCCCGGTGGCGAAGCCCCGTCGAGTTCGGCCAGGCGCTCACGGCACCTGGCCGGCGTGCTGCCACCCGGCGCCGAGTTCCTCGTAGAGGGCGAGCGCCTCGGTGTACGCGGCTCGGGCCTCGGCGCCGGGTGGCAGCACGCCGGCCAGAGAGCACAGGGTGTCGGCGAGGCCGCGGCGGGAGCCGACGCGGTGGAAGGCGGCGCGTGCCTCGTCGTAGGCGGCTCGCGCCCGGTCCGGTCGGCCGTCGGCACGTTCGGTGTCGCCGAGTGCGCGCAGCGTGAAGCCCAAGCCGCCGGCGTTGTCCAGGTCCCGGTGGACCTCGGCGGAGCGGGTGAGCGTCTCGCGCGCCTCCGCGTAGTCGCCGCGCAGGCGCTGGACGTCGCCGAGCCCGCGCAGCATGTCGGCCTCCCCGCGCCGGTCGCCGATGCGGCGGGACAGGTCTCGGGCCCGGACGAAGAGGTCGGCGGCCTCGTCATGGCGGCCGTCCACCCGGGCCACGTGACCGAGGCCGCGCAGTGACTGGGCCTGTCCGCGGACATCGCCGATCTCCTCGTACGTGGCCAGGGCGGCGCGGTAGCCCTCAAGCGCCTCGTCTCCCCTGCCCCGGTTGCGCGCGATGTCGGCCAGGCCCCGTATGGCCTGTGCCTGGCCCCGGCGGTCGCCCAGGCCCGCGTACAGCTCACGCGCCTGACGGAACTCCTCGGCACCCCGCTCGTAACGGCCCAGCGAGACAGCGACGTTGGCCAGGCCCCAGTACGCGTCGGCGAGGCCCGCCCGGTCGTCGAGCTCCTCATAGAGGTGCCGAGCCCTGAGGAAGAGTGCGCGCGCGTCCTCGTAGCGGCTGCGGGCACGTTCGGTCTCGGCGAGGCCCCACATGGCGTCGGCCTGACCGCGTCGGTCGCCGAGTGCCTCGTACAGGCCGGCGGCGACCTGGTAGTTGTCCCGGGCGGCGGTCGGATCGCCGCCCGTACGCTCGGTGTCGGCCAGGCCGCGCAAGGCGTCGGCCCGGCTGGGGCGGTCGTGATCGGTCTCTGCGGTGTCCCTCATGGTGCTCCAGATCCTCGCGAGTTCGGTGGTGGCGCCGAGGCTGCTGAGGAGGGCATGCGTCATCGCGGCGAGCCGCCTGGCGTGCGGGGAGCGGCGTTCGACGGCGGCCACGGTCACGGCGATCAGGTTGGTGCGCTCCCGGTCCAGCCAGGTCCGGGCAACTTCCGGATCGCCCGTACCGGTGGTCAGCGCGACCTGTGCCGCCTCGCCCCGGCTCAGGAGATGTGTGAAGAGCCGGTCGAGTACCTCGTCCCAGCGCTCCTGCGGCTCCTGTTCCACCGCCAGGCTGCGCGCGTAGGCGAGGAACAGATCGTGGAAGCCGAATCGCCCGCGCCCCTGGCGTTGCAGCAGGTGCTTGGTGGCCAGGTCGGCCATCCGGCGCCGACACTCGCGCGCCGTCGTACCGGTCATCGCCGCGCACGCCTCCACCTCCAGCTCGGAACCCGGATGCATGGCGAGTACCCGCAACAGGCCGGCCTGCAGCGGGTCGGCCGCCTCCAACGCCTGCCAGGACACGGCGAACGCCGCGCCGACACGACGGTCGGCGTCAGGTATCTCCAGCAGCGGGGAGTCCGTCTCCCGCATGGCCGACAGGAGTTCCGCCGGTTCCTCGAAGCGCAGCCGGACGGCGACCGCCTGCACGGCGAGCGGGAGGAATCCGCACGCCCGGCAGATCTCTTCGAGCGCGGGATCCGTCGCCTCCTCCGCGGGCACTCCGGCGCTCGCGACCAGGAGCCGTACGGCTTCATCGGCGGGCAGGACGTCGAGTTCGGTGAGCGTGATGCGGTCGGGATCGTGCAGGGCGACGCGGCTGGTGATCAGTACCAGGCTGCTGTCGTCGCCGGGGAGCAGGCACGCCACCTGTTCCAGCGACGCCGCGTTGTCGAGCAGCAGCAGGCCGCGTCTGCCGTGCAGCCAGTTGCGCCACAGCGCGGCCTTCGCATCGAGGGTCGGGGCATCGTCGCCGCTGATGCCCGCCCAGGTGAGGAGGGCTTCCATCGCGGCCTGCGCATTCAGCGGAGCCCGGTCGGGAGTGTGACCGTAGAGGTCGAGTTCGAACTGCGCGTCGGGGAAGTCCGCGGCGAGCTGGTGGGCCAGGTACCGGGCCAGGGCGGACTTGCCGACGCCCTCGTGCGATTCCGTCCCCTGTCAGCCTTCCCGGATGAAGCCCTCCCGCACCAGCCAGTCCTTCGCCACCTCATGCGGGTCCTCCCCGTCCACGTCCACCCGCGCATTCAGCCGCTGGGCCTCCGCCCCCGTAAGCCGTTTGGTGATCGGGGCGAGGAGGTCGGCGATGGCGGGGTACTTCTTCATCGTGGCGCTGTTCATCTCGGGTGCCGCGTTGTAGTTGGGGAAGAAGTGCCGGTCGTCCTCCAGCACCTTCAGCTTGAGTTCGGGAATGCGGCCGTCGGTGGTGGCCGCCACGCCGAGGGCGCAGGCCGCGCCCTCGGCGACCTGGGTGTAGACGACGCCGTCGTCCATCTTTTTGAAGTTCCCGCGCCGGAGGGCGAATCCGTACGTCTTCGCCACGCCTGGCAGGCCGTCCTCGCGCACCGAGAACTCGCTTCCGCCGCAGATCGTCGCCGCGTCCGGGTCCTTCTTCGTCAGGCGTGCCACGTCGGAGAGTGTGCGCAGCCGGTACTTCCGCGCATTCGCCTGGTTCGCGACCAGCGCGTAGGTGTTGTTGAGAGGGGCGGCGGGCAGCCAGGTGACCCCGTTGCGGCGGTCCTCCTCGCGTACGGCCTCCCACTGCTCGTACGGGTCGACGACCCGCTTGGTGTGACCGAGGTAGGTGATCCAGGCCGTGCCGGTGTACTCGTACATCCCGTCCGCCGCACCGGACTTGACCGCCTCGCGGGCACCGATCGAACCCTGGATGTTCGTCCGGTCCAGGACTTCCGCGCCGGCCGCTTTGAAGACCAGCCCCATGATCTGACCCAGGATGATCTGCTCGGTGAACTCCTTTGACGTCACGGTGAGTTGGGCACCCTCCAGCGGTCGCCCCTTCCCGATGGAGCCGGGCTGCACCGAGTCGGCCAGCGGGCTGCCGCTGGTCAGTCCGCAGCCGCTCAGCCCTGCGGCGGCGAGCAGCAGGGCGCCCGCGACGGCCGTCCGTACCTGGGCCGGGCGCATCACTCCACCTCCAGGTTACGTCCGCCAGGATCAGCGGGACAACCAGGGGCAGTTCGACCCGGAACGCCGATCAAGACCCCGAGCACCGTGGCGACGACCATGCACGGGAAGACGGCGCTGGTGTGCTGATAGACGCCCACCAGCAGCTGCTGGCAGCGGGTGCCCAGGTACTCCCAGAAGGTCACTTCTCTGTCCCTCCCTCAAGGCCGGTTCTCCAGCGGTCAGCGGTCCTTACGGCGCCTGCGCGACGCCTGGCGCACCAGTGGAGTGATCCGGAGCGGCACCGGATTCTCCAACGTGATCGGCGTCGAGGTCCGCACGATGCCATCGAATCCCACCATTTGGTCGATCACGCGCTGCAAGCCGACATTCGAGCGTGCCACCACACAGCACAGCATGCCACCACCCCGCCGGCGGCGAGGAGTACTCGGGCCGAGCCCGACGGGAGCCGCATCACCAGTTCAGCAAACTCGCACTGCTCGCCACCCGCGGACCCACCCGGGCATCCGACATGACTCCCCCGGTGGTGAACGGCAGCGAGCCTGTGCCGTCCGCCCGCCCACCTTGGCGATCCCGGAACGTACGCCGGTACCAGGCGGCAACTCGTGGGCTGCGGCTGACGCCTTGGCTTCGTCCTCACCACAGGAATGGATCGACGTGACGCTGGTGCCTCCGGGAATCAGAATGTGGTCAGCTCAGCCTCAGGTGGCGGCCCCGGCCGAGCCCCTTATCGCATCCCGGTCATCGAGTGCCGGGCTCTCGATGAGCTCCTGACGCCCGATTCCGGCCGACCCGATAAGAGCGCGCCACCGAACGCGACCGGAGCCGACACCAGGAACTCGTCCTCGGTAAACGGAAGCACCACGGTGACCGCTTCACCGCAAGCCGGTGTGCGAGACCGTCGTCACGCAGATCATCATGTGCTGCGAGAGCTATTCAAAGGGCATACCTAGGTGGAGAGCTGACAGGGTCCGGACTCAGCATGCGCCGTCCGGGGCCGACCAGCGGTAGAGGGTGTTCCACTCCGCGGTCACCCAGGTTCCGTCGCCAAGAAGCCACACGCAATCGACGTCGCGCATCGGGTAGGCGATACGGCCGTGGAGTTCGCCGGTCTCCGGGTCGGCCAGCCAGTGGCTGTGCTCCTCCCAGATGTCTTCGCCGAACATGAGGACACGAGCCTCGTTGTAGGAGTTGTGCAGGGCCACCAGGGCGGTATCCGCGTCGACATAGCCGCCCCGGCAGGAGATCCACGGCCGGTCATGGACCGAGCAGTCCCCCGTGCCGGCTGCGGGGAAGTCGCTCAACCGCAGTACCGCCGCCACTTCGAGGGACGGAAGCCGGTGCCAGTACACGTCCTGGCCACCCTCGTCGACGCTCATCTCCCCGGTGCCCGACGGGTTCGTGGACAGGGCGACACGGTTGGGCTGCCACGGCGGTCCGGCAGCGACCGTCATCTGTTTTCCGAGGGCGATATGGCCGCAGACCAGCGATGCCTGATAAAGCGTCGGTGCCGCTCCGCCGCCGCTTGCGTACACACCCGTCAGATAGCCCTCGGACTCCCACGTCAGCCCCACATCCCGCTCTTGTCCACCACAGGGAAGCATGGTGCACGCCAGCACGTTTCCCGCGGTGTCCAGCGCGGCAAAAAGGCTCTTGCCGACGGTGCCCGAAGGCAGTCGCAGCAGGACCTGGGTTTCCCGGTACGGTCCCGCCATGGCGAAGCCGACATGCCCCCACCGGCTGGCGGTCCAGGCGCCGAACGACTGCCGCCACATCCGGCTGCCGTCCCGGTGGACGGCCGTGTACGAGGTCTCGTCCTGGAAGACCGCGAAAGACAGGTCCGGAGCAGCCCAGTCATTCACAGAACTTCCCTGCGGAGTGGGGCGGGGAAACTCGGCGAGCAATTCGATGTCCTCGCCCAGCTCGTACACCCGCAGCGCGTCCGGCTCCTTGAGCAGCAGCCGCGGAATCGGCCCGCTCCGGTCGAACCGCCCTCTATCCGGCAGGGCATGCCGAATCCCCGGGATCCGGTACTTCGCCACCAGGCGAGGAGTGATCGCCACGCTCTTCCCTCTCGTCGTCCGCCGCCAGGGCTGCCCCTGGTCGCTATGGCGCGGACGCCTCTGAGTGCGTCGGCGGTTCTCCCATGCCGGGCCCCGTACGGAGTACGTTCACGGAGCGAGCGGGGGTCGACGCGTGTGGGTGCTGAGCTCCGAGCTGCCGGCAAGAGCCTTCTGCAGCCGGTTGTTACGGCGAAAGGCTCGGTACAGCAAGCTGCGGCCACGACCATCATGGCAACCGCCAGCGGGTACCCGCGACCCAGCCAAGCTCAGGCATGTGGGCGACGTTCATCCCATACACACCGGCGATCAGCGTCGGGGTGACGAGGATGGCAGCCCAGGCGAATATGCGCCGCATATCGTCGTTCTGCCACGTGCCCACGCGAGCAAGGTGGGCATCGAGGGCGGAGTTCTAAAGCTCGTCGAGCAAGTGCACCTCTCTATTGGTGTACTGCATGTGATCCGCAACGTCCCGGAAGTAGGGCAGAGCCTCGTTGGGTCTCCCTCCCGGGACCCGGCGAATTCCTGCACGACCGGGACCAACGGCTCCACGGCATCCCGCCTGCACAGCGCCGCAGACAGACCCCGACTGCGGTCAGGCGCCGACATCGCAAGGGACGAGTTGCCGCAGGGGCTTGAGGGCGGGGCGGGTGAACATCCCGTGCCGTTGCAGGAACTCGGGGCGCAGGACGATGAGGGCAGCTCGGCCACGTCTGCGAGGCGGCCGGTGTGGCACCGTGCAACATGCCGTTTGCCTGTGGTTGGGCGGGGCATAGTTGTTCGACATCGGTTTCTGAGGGACCCAGTTGATCAGGCGCCTCAACGGGCGCCCGTAGAGGGGGATCATGAAGACAAAGCTTGCGCGCGTGGCGCATTTAGTGGGCCGGCTGCTGCGCGGGAGGTGGCCGTCTCGGCTCGATCCAGCTGAGTTGCATCACCGGCATGCCAACCGCGATGCCCAACTGATTCATCACTACGTGCCGACGCGACGCTAACCGTATTGACCTGAACCGCCTCCGCCTTTAAGACCGTGTCCTATGTGGTGAGGCGGACGAGGTGCTTGTAGCAGCAAAGGGCGGCGGCGAGTCCGAGAAAGGCCAGGTAGTTGCGGGAATGGCGCTCGTAGTGGGGGCTGAGTCTGCGGTAGCCGGACAGCCAAGACATCGTGCGCTCGATCACCCACCTCCGGCGCCCTAAGCGTTCGCTGGATTCGATGCCTTTGCGGGCGATGCGCACTCCGATCCGCTTGACGCGCAGCCATTTCCGCAGATCGGCGCGGTCATACGCCTTGTCGGCGTGAAGGCGCTGGGGCTTGAGGTACCGGCCTCGGTGGGGGTCGTGTCTCGTTTGGTGACCCGCCACCATGGGCTTCAGCCCTTCGCTGTCGTGGGTGTTGCCGGCCGAGATTCCGACGAGGAGGGGCAGCCCGTTCGTGTCCGACAGGATGTGCATCTTGGAGCCCGGCTTGCCCCGGTCCACGGGGCTCGGACCTGTGTGTTCACCCCCTTTTTAGCCCTGACATGGGCGGTGTCGAGGACAACGCGGGTGACGTCGATCAGGCCGGTGTCGTCGAGGCGGTGCAGCACGGCTTCGTGCAGGCGGCCCCAGACGCCGGCTCTCGACCAGATCAGGAACCGGCGGTGGGCGGTCGACTTCGATATGCCGAAGCAGGGCGGCAGTTGGCGCCAGGCGCAGCCGCTGACCAGGACGTAGACGATGGCCGCGAACAGCGTCTCATCAGGCGTGTCCTGCGTTCCGCCGCCCTGCGGCCGCACTCTCGACGGAGGGATCAGCGGCTTCGCGATCTCCCACAGTCCGTCCGGAACAATCCAACTCCACGTACCCCGCCCCATACCGAAGCCAACGACCGCCTCACCACATAGGACACGGTCTTAGGCACCGTTTCTAATGGCGTGATGGTTCGTTGAGCCGTGCATGACGGATCTGGTGGAACGGTTGGTCCCGGAGGAGTTGTGGACTCTGTTCCGGCGGGTGGTGCCGCCGACGGAAGCCATACGCCCGCAGGGCGGCGGACGTCGCCGAGCCGGTGACCGTGAGTGCCTGGCAGCGATCATCTTCGTGGCCACCTCGGGGTGCACCTGGCGGCAGCTGCCACCAGTCTTCGGGCCATGCTGGCAGACGGTCTACCGGCGCTTCGCCCGGTGGAGCCGGGACCGGGTCTGGGCCAGGCTCCACCGGGTCGTCCTCGACGATCTCGGTGCCCGGGGAGAACTGGACTGGTCGCGCTGTGCCATCGACTCTGTCAGCGTCCGGGCAGCAAAAGGGGGCCACTGACGGGACCGAATCCGACCGACCGTGGCAAGCCCGGATCGAAAATCCACCTGGTCACGGACCGGAACGGTCTACCGCTGTCGCTGGGCATCTCCGGCGCCAACATGCACGACAGCCTCGGCCTGGAACCGCTCGTGCGCGGCATCCCGCCCATCCGCTCCCGACGCGGCCCGCGCCGCCGACGCCCGGCCAAGCTCCACGCCGACAAGGGATACGACTACGACCACCTGCGCCGATGGCTCCGCGAAAGAGGCATCCGCCACCGCATCGCCCGCAAAGGCATCGAGCCCTCCACGCGGCTGGGCCGCCACCGCTGGGTAGTCGAGAGAACGGTGTCCTGGCTGAGCGGCTGCCGACGACTCCACCGACGCTACGAACGCAAGGCCGAACACTTCCTCGCCTTCGTCGGCATCGCCGCAGCCCTCATCTGTCATCGTCGGCTCATGGCTTGAGGTCGACTGTTGCCACCGTCGTCACTGCGCCGTGCCGGCCAACAGCCACCGACGCACATGGACTTCCAGCAGAACTCGCTTGCTTCCAGGACCTGTGGGTGCGGATACATCCCAACCATATTTCTGCTCGAACGCGGTCACGACCCCATGAGGGAACCCATCACGAATCAGTAATGCGTCTCCTTCGGCGACGACCGGGAACCGGCCGTCCTCCAAAGCCAGGGACACGCGGGGCTCCTTGCCGATGTTTCTGACCTTGACGGAGCTGTGATCCGAACCGATCCACCACCGGGAGCTCTGGTAGACGAACCAGACAGGCGTGACGTGGGCAGAGCCATCCGGACGCACGGTGCACAGCCAGACGTTCTTTTCCTCAGCCAAGCGCAGAAGGACGGCTGGCCCTGGCTCGTTCACAAGATCACTCACTCCGCTATCGGACCAGCAGACGTGATGAAACACATCGGGCAGCGCGTCAGACCATCGGTGTAGGTCTCTCGTCCCAAAAGAAACGACGTCTTAGACCGTGTCCTACGTGGTGAGGCGGTCGTTGGCTTCGGTATGGGGCGGGGTACGTGGAGTTGGATTGTTCCGGACGGACTGTGGGAGATCGCGAAGCCGCTGATCCCTCCGTCGAGAGTGCGGCCGCAGGGCGGCGGAACGCAGGACACGCCTGATGAGACGCTGTTCGCGGCCATCGTCTACGTCCTGGTCAGCGGCTGCGCCTGGCGCCAACTGCCGCCCTGCTTCGGCATATCGAAGTCGACCGCCCACCGCCGGTTCCTGATCTGGTCGAGAGCCGGCGTCTGGGGCCGCCTGCACGAAGCCGTGCTGCACCGCCTCGACGACACCGGCCTGATCGACGTCACCCGCGTTGTCCTCGACACCGCCCATGTCAGGGCTAAAAAGGGGGTGAACACACAGGCCCGAGCCCCGTGGACCGGGGCAAGCCGGGCTCCAAGATGCACATCCTGTCGGACACGAACGGGCTGCCCCTCCTCGTCGGCATCTCGGCCGGCAACACCCACGACAGCGAAGGGCTGAAGCCCACGGTGGCGGGTCACCAAACGAGACACGACCCCCACCGAGGCCGGTACCTCAAGCCCCAGCGCCTTCACGCCGACAAGGCGTATGACCGCGCCGATCTGCGGAAATGGCTGCGCGGCAAGCGGATCGGAGTGCGCATCGCCCGCAAAGGCATCGAATCCAGCGAACGCTTAGGGCACCGGAGGTGGGTGATCGAGCGCACGATGTCTTGGCTGTCCGGCTACCGCAGACTCAGCCCCCACTACGAGCGCCATTCCCGCAACTACCTGGCCTTTCTCGGACTCGCCGCCGCCCTTTGCTGCTACAAGCACCTCGACCGCCTCACCACATAGGACACGGTCTTAGCGGCTGCCTGGCTCCAAGGTCCGCGAACCTTCATTCTCCGCACAGCTCTCCTGGAGAGACGCTGCGGCCGAAAACCGCCTGAGCTGTACGTCGTTCACCGGGTGGTGAGCTTTTCTGGCCAGTGCTGTCCGGGGGCCGGGGCCCTCGTACGAGCTGGTCGGCACGTCCCGCACCGGTAGAGCGGTGAGCGGTCCATGGGGCGCGTATGGCGCGGGGTGCGGGGGCTTACGGGTGGTACTTCTCCTCGACCGTCTCGGCGGCGCCGGACTTGGTGCTCATGGTGACGCGGACGGTCACGCTGCTGGTCTTGGCAGTCTTCTCCAGCTGGTCCACGGTGCACTTCGCGGTGCCGTAGCCGTCCTGGCCGATGGACACGCTGCCCGAGTCGTCCGAACAGATCGCGGCCGCGCCGAGGATCTTTGTGGCATTGGCGACGAAGAACGCCTGGTCCATGCCACCGCCCTGGGGCTTGACGATCAGCTTGCCGGGCGCAAGGTACTCCAGCTTGCCGACGAGCGTGCGGTGACTGCCCGCGTGGGCGACGCCGCCCCCGGCGGTGGCCAACACCCTGGTGGACTTGGCGCCGTTCTGATGCTGCGAGGCGGAGTGGGACGAGGAGGAGCCGTTCGTGTGCTGGGCCGCGGCCGAGGCGTGCTGCGAGTCGGACGCGGTCGAAGAGCTCGTGGAGCCGACGGCGCTCGCCGCCCCCTACACCGTGTCACGCGCCGACCGGTATCGAGGCGGCGATCACGACTTGCCTCCGTCGCTCCGAGTGCTGGACCAAAAGAAAGGCCCTGATTGCTCTGTCGGGTGAGGCCGAGGGTGGCTGGCCCTCCCGGGGGCCATGGGCGCGGTCCACAGACGCTCACCCTCCGGAAACGACCGAACTGTCGGACACTTCGACTGTGATGTAAGTCATGACGGCTCCCACGAAGACCCTTGCTTGCCCATCGCGCCATTTGCAAGCAAAGCGCGCAGTTGCGATGCAGTCACCCTCCGGGGCGAGCGATGGGCACTCAGGGCTTCGGCGTAGTCGGCGGGCGTCCGTTTCGTGACCACTTGCAGTGAAGGGAGTGCGAGCGGACGGTTCCTGTCTCATGTCCATTGCGCCTCGGTGGCCTGCATCTCCGCGCACCGTCGGGCGGAGCCAGCCGACCGTGCCGGGGGATGACGCCTGCGTGGCTGAAGAGACGGGTGCAGATGCGGACGACGCTCGTGCATGGGATGAGCGGCTGGGCTGGGCGTTCGGGCTGATAGCAGATCATCCGGCTACGAGGAGCGCGGCACGCGCTGGCCGCCGTCCTCGACCTGACCGCGTGCGCGGTGGCGGACCGACAGCGCACCCCGCGCTATGGCGACCTGGCGCAACCTCGCGGTCGGCGCCCTGCGGCTGAACGGCGCGAAGAACATCGCCTCCGGCCGTCGCCGCAATGCGCGTGACGCCCGCCGCCCCCTCACGCTCCTCGGCCTCGCCTGAGCACGAAGCGGACCTCACTCGACTACACCGAAGCCCTGAGGGCTGTCGCAGAATAACTTCAGGCTTGATCTTGGCCAGGCGGGCTGTCTCGCCAGGTCATCGAGTGGAACGGCGCTTCAGCGTTCGTGAGTTATTTTCCGACGGCTCCCTGGGCCGCTCAGGGGTCGACCAGGGCCGGTGCATGCGTTCTCGGCGACCTCTCAGGCCGAGACCGAGAGGTAACGCCGCCTCAGATGGTCGGGGTGTCGTCAACAATCGGCCTGTGGATCTCAACGACCGGCTTCCACCCCGCGGAGAACTCGATGAAGTCCGCACGGGTGGGGTAGGTGTCGACTGCGCGACGGTCACGCTTGGGGCTGTCGCTCCCCTTGCGCCCCCGGGGAATCTGCTCCTCGAAGATGTCGACCTTCACGTCGGGAACCTCCTTGAGGCCCTGGCGCCAGATCTGCACGACGTCGGCGCCGAAGGCCTGCCGGGCCGCAGCGTAAAGGGCCGTGAGGGCCCCCTTGTCCCCACTAGGAACGAAAAGCGCCAGGTCCAGCACGACACCGGCGGACTGGAGGACCTCGATGGTCACCGAGCCGTTCTCGTCGGCCAAGTAGATTCCGGCTTCATTCTCGTCATCGGGAAGCCAGGAGACCTCTTCCTGAAATACGGTTCTCGCCGTGATCGAGCCGCCCTCGAAATCCTCACCGGACTTGGTCAGAAAAGCAGGGACATAGCAGTCGGGAAGCTTGAGTTCTGCCGTGTCAGCGGAAATGAAGAGCCTGTCTTTCACGCCGAGCTTCGTCACCTCTTCCAGCGAGAGGCGGCGAGCGGCGATCTTCTCCGTGTTCACGATTTCCCTTTCAGGTTGCATTGTCCCTCCGAACAAGAACGCTATCACGAAACCCTGAGGTCAACTGCCCAGTAATCTTTGGGTAGATGGCCTTCGATGACCTGCACGGGAGGATGTCGAAGCGAGTGCCACTCGGCCGGGAACACGCATCCGCCAGGCAGTGTCCCTCGTCATGCTGTTGGGGATCAACCGGCGGTTGTATTGCGGTGCGCTGGGTGGCGCGGAGGAACTACAAGAGAGCTTACGGCAGATATCACCCATATCACCATCGGGGAGGTGGCGGCGCGGTAAGGCGATCCATTCGTCGTGCATCTCGAAGAGCGCAGCGGAAGCCAACCGGATGGTCCGACAACGCAGCAACGGAGACCCCGACCGGCAACATCTGGATGAAGCGCGAACCGGAAGTCGCGTACTACCGCGCCCTCTTCGGCCACTTCGGCGTAGTCGGCTGACGCTCGGTTGCTGACGTCTCGTCATGTTGAGCGGGGTTCGGTACACAGCAGGCACGGGCGTCCGCGATCATGGAGTTCTCTACGCTCTGTGACCTTGGACTGCCCGTGCCTGCCGACGCGTCATCCCTGACCTCCCCCGCCTTTGAACAGCTCAGACCGCATCCGGAAGTGTCCAGGAGCGATCTTCCGACTCTGCTGGAACGCCTCGGCACGGCCGTCGCCCCGCTGGTCCCGAAACGGTCCTGGCCCGCGGAATCCACGATCCGGCGACTGCTCGCCAGAATCGACGCGGACGCCCTGGACCGGGCGGTCGGAGCCTGGCTCGCGGACCGGCAGACCAGGGGACAAGAGCTGCGAGGGCTCGCGGTCGACGGGAAGTCGCTGCGGGGTGCGGCCCGCGCGAAGGGACGGAAGATCCACCTCCTGGCCGCCTGCGACCACGTGAACGTACTGGTCCTGGCCCAGATGGACGTCGGTGAGAAGACCAACGAGATCACCCGCTTCCGGCCTCTGCTCGACACCCTCGAGGATCTGGCTGGCACAGTCGTCACCAGCGACACGATGCACACCCAGCATGACCATGCCGTCTACCTGCTCGACCGGCAGGCCCACATCGTGATCGCCAAGCGCAACACGAAGAAGCTCTGTCGGCAGCTCAAGTCCCTTCCCTGGACGCAGATCCCACTGCAGGACAGGACCCGCGCGACCGGTCACGGCCGCCAGGAGATCCGCCGACTGAAGGTGTGCACGGTCAACAACCTGCTCTTCCCCGGCGCCCGCCAGGCCGTCCAGATCGTCCGCCGCCGCATCCACCGCAAGACCGGGAAGTTCAGCCTCAAGACCGTCCACGCGGTCACCATCCTCACCGCCGAGCAGGCCGGCCCGGCTCAGCTCGCCCGACTGATCCGAGGGCACTGGACCGTCGAAGCCCTGCACCACGTCAGGGACGTCACCTTCGCCGAGGACGCCACCCAGCTTCGGAAGGGTGCAGCCGATCACGGTGCTGCCCGTCGCACTGCTGTGTTCTCCGTATTCTTCGTCGGGATCGTCCGGCTCCCAATGTCCGATCTCGATCTCCCAGGAACCGTCGTCGTCGCCGGGTTCGGGCGCTTGGACCGTCATGTAGAAGCCGTCGGAGTCGTACGGCTCCGCAAAGATCTCGCGGCTGGGGTCATCCAGTGAGGCCCCCGTGCCGGCGCACCGAGAGTGTGCTGTGACCAGCACCCGGAGGCCGGCGACAGCGTTCTCCCGCTCCTCCGTGGTGAACCCTGCCTCACAGCGATCGAGCTGTTCGCGCGTCTCGTCGCTCAGTGTGTCCATTCCGTCGTCATACTTCACGAAGGGATGGCCGAATTCCCAGTGACGCGCGTTCTCCATGTCAGGTACCGAGGAAGTCCCCGAGGAATCGTCGAGTGCCGCACCCAACTCGGCCTCTTCTAGCTCCAGTTCGGAACGAATCGCCCGACTGACCGTATCGGGCACAATCAGCAAGGCATTATCCAGATCGGCCAGCGCCTGGTGAAGCCGCAGACAGACGTACTCGTACCACAGACTGTGGGCGCCGCAGAGAAGATCGGCACGGGCAGTAGCGTCTGTCAGTGCCGCAAGGTGCTTGCGGGGGTAGTAGTCCACACGCTGTTCCCGGCAGTCGTGGACACTCACAGGGACGGTGGCGAAGGCGGAGATCCGATTGAGAGCGTCGACGATCGGAACCGTGAGGCGCGAGTCGCCAAGACTCGTCACGGTCTTGGATACGACGCCGTCCGGACCCTGATAGGTCGCCAGGATCTGATTCTTCCCACGGTTGGCGTGCTGAGAGTAGACGGTCAAGAGGACGCCTTTCACCGTCCGGCAGACGACAGCCGGACAGGATAGGTGCGTTAGGAGTGGAAGGAGGTGGTGGCGAGGGCGCTTTCCGACGCTCCGTACCTCACGATGCCCGGCGGTGGCCCAGGTACTGTCCCAGGCTCCTTGCCTGCCCACAGGTCAGGCGGATGGCAGGCGCGTCACAATCGGATTCTCGCTTCTGTCCGGGCGGGAAGAACTGATGGCCTCCGGAAGGACTTCGCTACCGAACTCCTATGACATCGTGTGCCCCCATCCAGCCCGCCCTTGATCGCACGCCCGGCCGTCGGTGCGGGGTTGCGGTCACCCCGACCAAGTAGGGCAGCTACCGGCCCCGGGTGGTCAGCCGGGCCAGGACGTCGTGGTTGCCGCCTGCGGAGTCGGTGCGGATCAGCGTGCGCCGACCGCGCCGTCGTCCTGGACACGGGCCTGCGGGTACAACCCGATACGCTTGTTCACCAGGAGAGTGCTTCTTCCCTTGCAGCTGACTGGACCCTCGACATGTCGCATCGTTGCAGGTCAGCGGCGTTCTCCGCTCATTTGGTCAAGGCCTGGACAAACTCATCCGTGAAAGCCCGAAGCTAGTTGATCACGGCTGGGTGGCGCTCCAGCGGCGTTTGCCGGGCGCCGGCGCCGGCCGGGGTAAGAGGCGCGCAGGAGGAGGATCTGACAGTGGGTGCGGGCAACGGTGCCGAGACTCGTGTACGCCTCCTCGGCGTAACCGGTCTTCTTGCGGTCCTTGGCGTACTGGTCGATCTTCCCGATCACCGTTTGGAGCGTCGTGCACGGGGCGCTGCCGGGCGCCGATGATGAAGCGGACGGAGGCGTCGAACTGGTCACCGGGGTTATCGGCGCGGTTCTTGGGGCCCGTGAAGAGGTTGCCGGGCAACCAGATGCAGACCTGGGCGAAGTTGTCCCCGCCCTCGTGCCGGGCGGCACCGGCCTGGTGGGTGACGGTCCTGTTCTTGATGCCGGTGGCGAGGCCCTTGACCTGCTGACGGTCTGCGGGCGCGAGCGTGGTGCCGTACTTGTCGACGCTCTCGAGGATCGCGTTGAGCACCGGGGTCGCGGCGGTGAGGAGCCGTCCCGGGCCCTCCACATCGGGATTCCACGGACACCCCCCATACTTCTCGGCCTTGCCGACATCGGCAGGAACCCAAGCGGCCGCCACGGGTCAAGTGGGCTGCACCGTGCCGTCGCGGAACGCACGACCCTTCCGGTCAGGGGCGACGCCGTGGTCGGCCGGGTCGGAGACTGCCAGGGCGTCGACAACATCCTCCAACCGTTCTGTGCACATGTACACAGCGCGTTGCCGTGCGGCGCCCGTGCCGTGC
The DNA here is from genome assembly GCF_009811555.1 of Streptomyces caniferus. Taxonomy (GTDB): domain Bacteria; phylum Actinomycetota; class Actinomycetes; order Streptomycetales; family Streptomycetaceae; genus Streptomyces; species Streptomyces caniferus. The sequence continues at coordinate 1,036,091 of NZ_BLIN01000003.1, forward strand.
CTTTGCAGCCGAGACAGCCAACGTCGCACGGTGTCGAAGTCGCCGGCTGCTTGCAGGTGCCCCTGCACGTGTCCCATCAGGGCCTTGGTCAGATGCCAGACCGGGACGCTTCTGGGCGGGCCGGTCAGCGGTAAGGCCAGCGCCTGGCCTGACATACCGTCACGGGCCGTGCGCCACGCCGCCGCGCGAAGGACGGCGTCCTCCACCGGCAGGGCCGGTCTTCCCTCGCGCAAGTCGGTCAGCGCCGCGGCCACCATGGCGCGCACCAGCAGGGCATAGGCAACGGCGTCCTCGGTGTCCGGCAGCACATCGGCGACCCTGACTTCGACGGTGGGCACATGCCGCGAGGGGCGGACGGACCAGTACAACATGGCCGGATCCACCGCCGCACCGCTGTCCACGAGCGCCGCCACCACCTGCTCGTAGTGGTCCACCGAGCGCAGGTACGGCGGCGGGCCGGCGGTCGGCCACCGGCTCCACAGCATCGCCCGCCAACTGGCGTGTCCGGTGTCGCGGCCGCCACAGAAGGGGGAGTTCGCGGTCAGCGCCAGCAGCAGTGGCATCCACGGCCGCAGATGGTTGACCACCTGTACGGCCTCCTCCAGATCCGGCACGCCCACATGAACATGGCAAGCATTGGCGCATTGCTGGTCCACTAGTGCCCCGAAGCGGGCAGCGATCGCGTGATCACGCGGCTTGTCCAGGATCGGCGGCGGTCCGGGATCGCCCAGCGGGACCGTGCCAGAGGCCACCAGCAGACAGCCGGCCTCCCCCGCGGCGCGGGCCGCACACCGGCGCAGCCGCATCACCTCCGTGTGCAGCTGGCTCCCGTCCGAGCACACACCGCTGACGGTCTCCAGCTGCGCCAGCGCCATCTCGCCGACCACATGCCCGTCCCCTGCCAGCCGGCCGGCCGCCTCCACCACTGCATCCGCCACGAGCGCCGCCTCGCGCGTCACCGCATCCGCCAGAAGGAACTCTTCCTCCACCCCCACTGTCAGCTGTCCTTGTCCCGCTCTGCTCCCCGCACTCGTTGCGTAGGGATCCCGCACGCCGCCTCCAGCCTCTGCACACCCGCAGCACGACAAAACGGCTCCCACGGTAAGTCCCAGGGCGATTCGGGAGACACAATGACGCATTCTCGACCTCACCGGGCAGATTCCGTCCCCCGAGCCTGATCACTTCTGTCCGAGCGCTCGTCGCAGCCCGACGTGCATGGCCGACGGCATTGCCATGGGAGCACCGGGCCTGCCGCTCAGCCCCGTCTCAGGGCGCCGGAATCGTCTGCCGGAGGATGCGGGCGGCCGGCGATGGACCCGTCGGGGCGTTGTTGGGTGAGCAGGTGGGCGGCACCGTGGGCGGCGGGGCCGGCTGCGGCGTGGTCGCTGTGTGCGCTGAGGGTGATGAGGGCGTAGGCGGTGCTGAGGGCGTCACTTGGCCCCACCCGCCGTCGGGATTCTGCTCAGGAAGTCCGTGTAATCAGCGGTGAAGCGACGTCGCCAGCGGGGGGCATCCCCGCGGCCGTCTGCTCCCACAGCCCCCTCAACGCCGCCGCGTGCGGGAGACCGGCAGCAGGCGGCTCCGCCCCGGGTGCGAGTACCTGGCGCAGAGGCGCGGTGAACCGTTCCAGCTCACCCGGGACCGACCCCAGGCCCCACCGGTCGATCTGGTCGTCCATCCAGCAGATGAACGCTGCCCACCGCGCCGTCAGCGCCACGTCCGCGACATCGCCCTGCTGGAGAGCACAGTCGGCCAGTACATTCAGCCGAGCCGCGGCAAGGCGCCGCTCCCCGCGGGCATCCGTCACCAAACCCACCTCCCGCGCCCACGGCAGCATCGCCTCCGGCCCGAGGACTGGCGAGGATGATGAGATGTCGGGCATACCCCAATCTTTCCAGGGCGCCGTCAGTCTGAGGTAGTGGATACGAAAGCGAAGCAACTCTGATCGTTCACGCCCACTCCCGGAAGAGCGCCACCAGCCCCGAATTGCAAGTCATTACCACTCTTTCGGGTGCTGGCCGGGAGGAGTGCCGTTTCTGCTCTGCCGGCGTGATCAGGATGGTCCGTACGCGGGTTGGGGCTGAGTGATCGAGGTGGAAGCTGCACTGCGCCAGGGGCAGGGGGCGAAATGCCGTGAAGACTTCGCCCCCCATCACGACGGCGGATGGCCAGTCCCAGCATGCGGGCCCAGGACAGGAGTTCTGGGAAGGGGCGAACACAGGGATGTGGCAGTGCACCTGACTCCGCATGAGCAAGAACGCTTGATGATTCATTTGGCGGCGGATGTCGCCGAGAAGCGGCGGGCCCGGGGGGTGCGGCTCAACTACCCCGAGACGATGGCGCTGTTGATCGTGCACGTCCTTGAGGGGGCCCGGGACGGCAGGACCGTTGCCGACCTGATGTCTTCCGGGCGGAAGGTGCTTGCCCGGGAGGAGGTGATGGAGGGCGTCCCGGAGATGATCGAGAACGTGCAGGTGGAGGCCACGTTCCCCGACGGCACGAAGCTGGTCACCATCCACAGCCCCTTCCCTGAAGTGGGCAAGGACGAAGAGCCGAACATCTCCCCGGGGAAGGTGGACTTCTCCCAGCGGAAGGGCGACGAGGAGGTGGCCTTCAACGAAGGCCCCGGGCAACTGGACCGCATCACGAAGCTCACGGTCGAAAACCCGACGGACCGACCCGTCCAAGTCGGATCCCACTACCACTTCGCCGAGGCGAACGACGGGCTGAAATTCCCCCGCAAGATGGCGTGGGGCAAGCGTCTGAACATTCCCGCCGGCAGCTCTGTACGTTTCGAGCCCGGTATCACCGAAGAAGTCGAGCTCGTACCCATCGAGGGTGAGCGCGTGGTCCACGGTCTGCGCGGCAAGATCAAGGGTCTGCCTGAGAAAATCCATGGCTCGCTGGACAACACCAAGGGTTCGTTCGACAAGGAGCGGGTGTGAATTCGATGGCTGAGTGCCCCAACTGCTCCTGCTGCCCAGAAGAGACGAATCCCTTCGGCCCGCTGCCCCGGTCCGACTACGCCGACCGGTTCGGCCCGACGACCCGCGACTGTATCCGTCTCGCCGACACCGCGCTGCGCATCAAGATCGAGGATGACTGGTCGGGCGGCCCCGGCCGCAGCGGCAATGAAATGGTGTTCGGCGGCGGCAAGGTCATCCGTGAATCGATGGGGCAGTCCGTCGTGCCGCGCGACCCCGGCAAGGGCAAGGCGGATACGTCAGCGGGCAGTACTGCGGCCCTCCCCCCTGACACCGTCATCACCGGCGTTGTCGTCCTGGACCACTGGGGCATCGTCAAGGCCGATGTCGCCATCCGCGACGGCGACATCGTCGCGCTCGGCAAGGCGTACAACCCCGAGACGATGAATCGTCTGCACGACGGCGGGGTCAGCCACAACGGTATCGGCCCGAAGCCCACCGACTTCGTCATCGGTCCCGACACCGAGGTCATCGCGGGGAAGGACAGGATCCTTACCGCCGGCGGGATCGACACGCACGTCCACTTCATCTGCCCCGACCAGATCGATGAGGCCCTGGCCGCGGGTGTCACCACGCTCATCGGCGGCGGCACCGGCCCGGCGGAGGGCAGTACCGCCACCACCGTGACGCCCGGGTCCTGGCACATCGACCGTACGTTCGAGGCGCTGGACGCCTACCCGGTCAACATCGGGCTGCTCGGCAAGGGCGCCACGATGTCCACGGAGTCCATGCTCGACCAGGTGGATGCCGGCGTCATCGGGTTCAAGGTGCACGAGGACTGGGGTGCCACCCCCGCCGTCATCGACAAGTGCCTGCAGGTGTGTCAGAAGACCGGTGTCCAGCTCGCGCTCCATGCCGACTCTCTGAACGAGGCCGGCTTCGTTCAGGACACCCTCGATGCCATCAAAAAGCGTTCCATCCATGTCTTCCACGTGGAGGGCGCAGGAGGCGGCCACGCCCCCGACATGATCAAGATGGTGAGCGAGCCGAATGTGCTGCCCGCCTCCACCAACCCCACCCGGCCACTGACCGTCAACACGGTCAAGGAGCACTTCGACATGGTGATGGTCTGCCATCACCTCAACCCCGCCGTCCCCGAGGACCTGGCCTTCGCGGACTCCCGGATCCGGCCCTCCACGATGGCCGCCGAGGACATCCTCCACGACCTCGGCGCCATCTCCATCATGTCCTCCGACGCCCAGGCCATGGGCCGCATCGGCGAGATGATCATGCGTACCTGGCAGACCGCGCACGTGATGAAGGTACGCCGCGGCTTCCTGGAAGAAGACCAGCCCGCTGACAAGCCGGAGAACAAGCCGAAGGGCAAAAAGGCGAAGGACCAGACGCCGGTGGACAAGACGCCGGAGCCCGAGCCGCCGCTGGCCGACAACAGGCGCGCCCGCCGGTACGTCGCGAAGTACACCATCAACCCGGCCCTCGCCCAGGGCATCGACGCCGTCGTCGGGTCGGTGGAGACGGGCAAGCTGGCCGACCTGGTGCTGTGGGAGCCGAAGTTCTTCGGGGTCAAGCCGCACCTGGTCATCAAAGGCGGACAGATCGCTTACGCGCAGGTGGGCGACGCCAACGCGTCCATTCCCACGCCGCAGCCGGTCCTGCCGCGCCCCATGTGGGGGGCCACCGGACTGGCTCCTGGCTCCCTCTCCTACAACTTCGTCACCGATCGGGCCGTCAAGAAGAACCTGTCCAGGGGCCGCACGCTGAACAAACGGTTCAAGGCCATCAAGGACACACGTGGCGTCTTCAAGGAGCACATGAAGGAGAACAACGCCACCCCCGACGTCCGCATCGACCCCGACACCTACGAGGTCATCATCGGCGGAGCGAAGGTGACGGATGTGACGACCTTTGTCGAAGGCCAGATCGTCGACCGTGCCCCCGTCTCTGAACTTCCCATGGCCCAGAGGTACTTCCTCTTCTGACTTCCTCTTCTGATCCGCCAAGAGATACCCACCGGTGACGCAGAAGACCAGTAGCCGAGAAACGAAGGAAAGGTGACCTGCGCTCCATGAACCGTGCCGCGCTGTTCGTCCTGGCCGACGGCCGGTTCCCGGCCGGAGGGCACGCGCACTCCGGCGGAGCCGAACCGGCCGTCGCGGCAGGCCGTATCAGGGATGCGGAGACGCTGGAGGAGTTCTGCCGGGGACGGTTGCATACTGCGGGCCTGGTCGCGGCGGCGCTGGCCGCCGCGGCCGCCGCGGGGCACGATCCGCTTCAGCTGGACGAGGCCGCCGACGCCCGCACCCCCGTGCAGGCGCTTCGGACCACCGCCCGCAAACTCGGGCGGCAGATGATGCGCGCCGCCCGCGCCACGTGGCCGTCGGCCGAGCTGGACCAACTGGCCGCGGCCCGGCCGCAGGGCGCGCACCAGCCGGTGGTACTGGGCCTGTCCGCGCGGTCGGCCGGGCTGGCGCCACTGGACGCCGCCTGTGCCGCGGCGTACGAAACCGTCAGCGGACCGGCCACGGCAACGGTCCGGCTGCTGAGCCTGGACCCGTTCGACGCCACCGCTGTCCTCGCCCGCCTGGCCCCAGAACTCGACCAGATCGCCGCAGCCGCCGCCGATGCCGCCCAGCGCATCCCCGACGAGGGCATCGACGCGCTGCCCGCCGCCTCCGCGCCGCTGCTGGACATCACCGCCCAGCACCACGCCGCCTGGCCGGTACGCCTGTTCGCTTCCTGACCACCACACCACAAGAGCTCACACAAGACGGGAATGCGCATGCACCTCGGTCACGATCTCGACGAGAAGTTTCCCCACCGGCACACCTACAGCGCCGCCGCCCCCAAGCGCCCCGACGGCACCCGGCGCGCCCTGCGGATCGGCCTGGGCGGGCCGGTGGGCTCGGGCAAGACCGCCACAGTCGCCGCCCTGTGCCGGGCGCTGCGCGCCGAGCTGTCCATCGCCGTCGTCACCAACGACATCTACACCCGCGAGGACGCCGATTTCCTGCTGCGCGAAGCAGTGCTGCCGTCCGAGCGCATCAAAGCCGTCGAAACGGGTGCCTGCCCGCACACCGCTATCCGCGACGACATCTCCGCCAACCTCGAAGCCGTCGAGGACCTGGAAGACGAGGTCGGTCCGCTCGACCTCGTCCTGGTGGAGTCCGGCGGTGACAACCTCACGGCAACCTTCTCCAAGGGGCTCGTGGACGCGCAGATCTTCGTCATCGACGTAGCCGGTGGCGACGACATCCCCCGCAAGGGCGGCCCCGGTGTCACCACCGCCGACCTCCTCGTCGTCAACAAGACCGACCTCGCCCCCTACGTCGGATCCGACCTGGAGGGCATGGCCCGCGATGCAAAGACCCAGCGCGGCGACCTCCCCGTCGCCTTCACCTCCCTCAAGACCGAGGGTGGCGTCAAACCAGTCGCCGACTGGGTGCGCGAACGCCTCACCAACTGGAGCGCAGGCCCCGCATGACCCTCGCAACCGAACACACCGCGCCGGCCGCCCAGTCCGCATTTGCCGCAGGCGTACAAGCCACCGCCCGCATCACGGCAGCCTTCAGGGGCGGTACCACCACCCTGCCCGTCCTCGACGGCGACGGGCCCTTCGAGCTCCGGCGTCTGCGCTCGCGCGGCAGCGAGGCACGTGTGTGCGTGGTCGGCGCCATGTGCGCCCCCCTCGGCGGCGACCGGCTGCGCATCGAAGCCACCGCCCGGCAGAGCGCGGCCCTCCACATCACCTCTGCCGCTGCGACCCTCGCCCTGCCAGGCCCTACCCCGGAACACGCCAGCTACGACGTGCACCTGACCGTGGCAGAGGACGCGGAGCTCCACTGGCTGCCCAAGCCGTTGATCTGTGCCGCCAGCAGCAATCTGCGGCAGACGTGGACGATCGACCTCGCCCCCACCGCACGACTCGTGCTGCGCGAAGAGCAGGTTCTCGGACGTACGGGCGAACCGCCCGGCAATGTGGCCAGCCGACTCACCGTCCGACGCGGCGGGCACCTGCTCCTCGACCAGGAAACCGAGTACGGTCCGGACTCACCCGGTTGGGACGGCCCCGCCGTCCTCGCCGACCACCGCGCGACCGGGCAAATCCTCATCGTCGACCCGGCCTTCGAAAGCAAGCCCCCCGGAGTCCAACTCTTCGTCGACGAGCCGGAAGACGGCCAAGCCATCCTGACACCACTCGCGGGACCCGCCGCGCTCGTCACTGCCCTCGCCCCGGATGGCCTCCGCCTGCGTCGCCTCCTCGACACGGCACGGATGAGGCCACCGAGGAGGGCGTGACCCGATCCGACGCCAACGGGTCGGCGCCCAACATGGCCTGGCCCGCATCAACTTCACCGTCCAGGCAGGTAGACCCCGAGCTGCCCACCTCGGTCGAACAGATCTGCACGCGCGCGGGCATCCCCACGGAGCCCCCGGACCCGGACGTCGCCTCGCCCGACGCTGCCGAGCAGGACGGCGAGTGATGGAGGGGGCCGAATCAACCCCCATGACGCGACCAAGCGGCCCGGCGCCTGCCTAGTTGCCGAGATGCCCGGCATCTAGGCCCCCTTCGCTCAACGGCCTCCGGGCCGCCGAGCAGCCCCGGCACCTGATGATCAGGACCTGCCGGCCATCGCCCGGGAGGTGGCCGCCGACCTGCAACGTCGTAACCACTCGGCACTGTGCCGGGCCTGCGCGACCGCGGCATCCGCGTCAGCAACCGCCGCCTCGGCACAGCGCTCCAGAGCATCTGCGCCGAGCGCGTCTCCCGCTGACCTCTCGGTCTCAGCACATAGCTGGAAGCCTCTCCCCCCATAACGGAGTTCGCCCATGTCCACCCCCGTACTGTCCTCTGCCGTCTCCTTCGGTTCCGTCGATGCTCAGCACGTCGAGGACGCACTGTCCCTGATAGCACCGAAGTGGACCACCTGGTCGGCGCAGACCCTGGCGCAGCAGGGCCGCCCCATGCGTGTGCGCGAGGTCGCCGCCAGGCTCCCCTTCGTCAGCGAGCAGTTCGTCGGCAAGTGGCTGGCCACGATGCACGCTGACGGGCTGGTCGCCCGCGTCGAGGACCGCCACGGGGCTCCGTACCGGCTCAGCGCACTCGGCGAGTCGCTGTCACGGGTGCACCGTGCCTTGTCGGACTGGTCTCTGGCCAACCTGTCGCTCGGCAAGGTCGCCGGAGCCGAACGGGTTGAGGAAGCCGTGCGGCGTCTGCATCTTCGGCATTCGACCGCCGTGATCCAGATCCTCCGGGCGGCACCCGAGGCTGCTTTCCGTCCCCCAGGGCCGAAGATGCGAGGCCGTGCATGGGCGGTCAGGATGAAGAAGTGAGGGCGATGGCGCCCCATATTCGGGTGCCCGTGGCCTCAGGTTTTCCGGGTCGAGCCACCTTCCGCCCTGGGCCTCTTGTCATGCCAGAGCCCGCTGATCGCGCGTGAGCCGGGCCGATTCCCGACTCCCTCTCAGCATGGGGCCGATGCCGTCTGGTGCCATCATGCCCATCCCCCAAGCGTCTGACAGCCCCGAGCCCATTCCTGGCCCCCCAACGTGGCCCCCACGCGAAATCGCCCCCCTCGCCGGCACCGGACCGGTCTGCCACAGGCGAGTTGACAGCCCCACCGAACAACTCGAAGTCCAGCTCGTCTTCCCCGCCGACCTGGTGCGTACCGCCGCGCCAGGGGTGCCCGGAAAGACCCCTGCCACCGTCCCGGCACAGGTCACCGGGAGTACGCGGCCAAGTGCCTGACCGGCCCGACCAGTGTGAGCACCCAGACGGCGACAGCGGCCCAGAGCAGTACCTGGCCCAGCGTCCACAGCCGGCCCACGGCCGCGGCGTCGGCGATGGACAGGGTGGCGACGGCCGTCATGCCCATCGGGAAGACCGTCGCCCAGCGCGCCATGTCGTAGTGGGGACGCGGCCAACGCACCTCGGCGAAGACGAGGACGGCGTACCAACACACGGACAGCGCGAGCGTCACCAGCGTGAGCGGACGCAGCGCGTCGTGCAGAGCGGTGCCGCGCCAGGCGGGAACGGCCAGCAGCTTCGACCCGGCGAGCGCACAGATCGCCGGCGTCCCGCCCGCCACCCACTGGTCGCCCGCGCCGGACCGCAGCTGGCCGAGGTCGAAGCGCCGGAAGGCGAATGCATAGAGCGCCAGACCTTGGGAGGGCCGCGCCTTCGGCATGGCAGTCAGCCCGTACGAGGCGGGCACGTTCACCTGGACACAATTCCAGGCCGCATTGATCGCCCGGATCGCGGCATGGGAGACCGCACATGATCAGGACGAGCCCTACGACTATTACCGGCTCTGGCTGGGCGCGCTGGAGGACGTGCTCGTCGCCCAGTGCGCTGTGTCCACCGACGAGGTCACCACACGCGCCCGAACCCTGGCGCAACGCCCCCAGGCCACGACCACCGCGATGACCACAGTCATCCGCACCCGCACTGACCCGGGACGCACTCCCGGCATTGCGGTATATCCCTTATGGACTCGTCAGCCCCTGGCTCCGTACTCGGGAAGGGGAGTCGCTTGTCGACGACTTCGGGAGTCGCCTCGCGCGTGGTAGGCACGATCGGTGTCGATGAGTTTGGGCGTCACGTGCCGCCCTGGCCGGCAATGTGCCTGCCAGTACCCAGCCGCCTCGCACGAGCCCGCTACCTGGTTTGGTCTGAACGCGGTCTTGGTGGGTCAGCGGGCGAGGGAGACGGCGAAGGGCTTGAAGCCGTGTCGGCGCAGGATGTGGGGCACGACGAGGATCATGGCCTCGGTGGCGCGGGCTGTGGTGATGTCGCCGAGGTCCTCGATCCGTTCGGGCTGCCAGCCCAGGTCGCCGAGCAGGCCGGTGACGGTCCTCTTCGCGTGTTCGTCGTCGCCCGAGAGATAGGCGGTCGGTGGGGTGGTCAGGGTTTCGGGGGCGGTCATGACCATGAACAGCATCGTGTTGAGGGTCTTGACCACATGGGTGTCGGGGAGCGCGGCCTGGAGCTTCTCGGCGAGGCTGCTGCCGGGATAGCACAGGTCGCCGGGCAGGCCGTCACCGTCGTCGCGGGTGGCGTTGGAGACGTCGATGAGGATCTTCCCGGCGAGTTCGGTGCGCAGGTCGGTGAGGCGGTCCAGGGAGCTGTCGCCGGGCGTCGCGTTGATCACGATGTCCGCGGTGCCGGCAGTGGTGCGCTGGTCGGCGAAGGCGATCCGCGGGGCGAGCCCGGCGGTGCGGGCGGCGGTGTCTTCGGGGCTCCGGCCACCGAGGGTGACATGGTGTCCGGCTGCGGAGAGCTTGCCGGCGAGGTTGGTGCCGACGCGGCCGGCGCCCAGGATGCCGATGCTGGTCATGCGGTGTTGCTCCTTGCGGTGTCGGGGTGGGGAAGAGCGGAGGTTCCCGGTCAGGCGATCGGCGAGAGGACCTTGAGGGCAGCGCCGTGGATGCCGGGGGCGGCGGCCAGGAAGTCGCGGCTGCCGGTGTTCCAGTGCTCGCCCGCCAGGTCGGTGACGGTGCCTCCGGCCTCGGAGACCAGCAGGGCGCCGGCGACCAGGCCGGAGCGGACGTCGGAGAACTGCCAGAACGCGTCCATGCGTCCGGCGGCGACGTGGATGAGCTGCATCGTGGCGGGAACGGACACACGCACGACCAGGCCGTTGATGAGCATCGCGGTGACGGAGTCACCGATCCGCCGCAAGGTGCGCTCGTCCTCGCCGGGCCTGGCCTGACCGGTGCCGATGAGCGCGGCGCCCAGGTCGGTCTTGGCAGACACCTTCAGGGGCCGGTCGTTGAGGCGGGCACCGCCGCCGGCGACCGCGGTGTAGGTGTCGCCGGTCAGCGGCAGGTGTACGACGGTGACTACCGGCTGGTTGTCGCGGACCAGGGTGGCGGTGACGGCCCAGTCCTCCATGCCGTGGACATGGTTGATGTTGCCCTCGGCGGGGTCGACGACCCACCACTCACCGGGCGGGAGCGCGCCGCCGGCCAGCTCGTCCTCGGCCCACTGCGACCCCGGCCGGGCCCGCAGCAGCGGTTCCCGCAACACGTTCAGCACCGCGTCGTCGTTGGCGTGGATCTCGCCGACGACCTCGTCCAGACTCACGCCCCGGGCGTGCGGGGTGTGGCGGTCGCGCAGCGTGACGCCGGCGGTCTTCACCGCAGCTGTCACATCGGACAGGAGCGTCGTACCGGCGGCGAAAGGCATGGCTGTGCTCATGGGCGGGCTCCCTGGGATCGGTGGAAGCGGGGCGGTTGTCTCGCCCCCGCACTTCGAAGGTAGGCCGCCCGATCATTAACAACAAGTGCATGCTTGTCACTTGTAGAGTTACTGCCATGCAACTGGATCTGAACCTGCTCACGGCCCTGGACGCACTGCTGGAGGAGGGCAGCGTCGCCGGCGCGGCAGCACGCCTCCACGTCACCTCACCGGCGATGAGCCGCTCCCTGGGCCGCATCCGCAAAGCCACCGGTGACCAGATCCTGGTCCGCACCGGCCGCAGCATGGTCCCCACCACCCGCGCACTCGCCATGCGCGCCAAGGTCCACGCCCTCGTGCAGCAGGCCCACCAACTTCTGTCCGCGCAGCAGGAACTCGACCTGGCGGCTCTGGACCGGGTGTTCACCGTGCGCTGGCACGACGCCCTGACCGCCGCGTGCGGCACCGCCTTGACCTCGGCCGTCCATCATCAGGCCCCCGGCGTCCGGCTGCGTCTGTCCGCCGAACCCGGAAGAGATGACGCCGAGCTGCGCCGGGGTGAGGTCGACCTCGAATCGAGCTCCAGCGCTCCGACGCTCCCCCACATCCGCCACCGCCTCGTCGGCAGCGACCGGCTGGTCGTCGCCGTCCGCCCGGGCCACCCGCTCACCGCAGGCCCGCTGAGCCTTGAGCGTTACGCAGCTGCCGAACACCTCACCGTTTCGCGGCGCGGAAACCTGCGCGACCCGATCGATGACGCCCTGACCACACACGGCCTCGAACGACGCGTCGTCGCCGCCGGGCCCACCGCCGCCTTCGCACTGCAACTCGCCCTCGACACCGACCTGGTCGTCACCCTCCCCGACGCGGTCACCCGAACGGCCCGGAAACGGCTCGGCCTGGCCACAATGCCGCCGCCACTCCCGCTGCCCGACATACCCCTGTACCTGCTGTGGCACCAGCGCTACGACAACGACCGCGCCCACACCTGGCTGCGAGAGCTGGCCACCGATACCGTCCAGGCACTCTTCACACCACCGACCGCCTCTCAACACCCCCTCACCAACCGGACCGGGAAGGACGGATACGCCCGGGGAGAGGACTGCGGCAGCTGACTCCCGTTTGCCTGCCCAGGCGAACGAACCGCCCTGCGCGCCCCGAGCCCTGGACCCCGGGCCGCTTGCAGGACGTCGCCGTGCGGCGGGGTGGACCGACCAGGCCTCAGGGCGCCTGGAGCGGCTCCGTCCGGGCCGGTTCAGGGGCGCAGTGGGCGCGGCGGTAGGTCAGGGGGGACAGGCCGAGGTGGGTGTGGAAGTGCTTGCGCAGGGCGACGGGATCCCCGAAGCCGCAGGCCGTGGCGATGCGCGCGACGGTCAGGTCGCTCGACTCCAGCAGGCGGCGCGCCTGGGTCAGCCGGCTTTGCAACAGCCATTGAAGGGGGCTCGTGCCCACCTCGGCGCGGAACCGCCGGGTGAAGGTGCGCTCGCTCATATGGGCATGGTGGGCCATGTCCTGCAGCGTGACCGGTTCGGCCAGCCGGCCCAGTGCCCACTGGCGGGTGGCCGAGGTGGAACGGTCGGCATCTTTCGGCACCGGGTGCTCGATGAACTGCGCCTGTCCGCCCTCGCGCCATGGAGCCACCACGCATCGTCGCGCTGCGGAGGTGGCCACGGTCGCGCCGTGGTCCCTGCGGACCAGGTGGACGAACAGGTCGATGCCGGCCGCTCCGCCGGCAGCTGTCAGGATGCGCCCGTTGTCGACGAACAGCACGTCCGGATCGACCTCGACGTCGGGGAACAGTCGTGTGAACTGGCCGCACAGCGCCCAGTGGGTGGTGGCCCGCAGTCCGTCCAGCAGGCCGGCCGCCGCGAGCAGGAATGACGACGTGCACAGGCTGACGATGCGGGTCTCGGGCCCGATCCGGGCGAAGGCCGTGGCGACCCGGGCGGGCAGCTCGCCGGTGGCCAGCAGGTGTTCGTCGGGCTCCTGGGTGGCGATCACCACGGTGTCCGCACTCTCCAGGAGTGACTCGTCGTCGTCGACGATGATCCGGAAGCCCTCGTTCGTGCGGACCGGCCGGGCGCCGAGTGAGCAGGTCGTCACGGAATAGAGCCGTGCCCCGGTCGGGTCGAGGGCCTCGTTGAGCACCCGGGCCGCGATGCCCAGATCCATCGGCATGACCCCGTCGAGGGCGAGAACGGCAACACGATGCGGCATGGCTGGAATGGTACGACAGGTGACTGTCCAGCCACTCACGGCGTCTCTGAGCGTCGGCGAGGCTGGAGCACGTGCCCGGGCTCCGGGCCCGGACTGAAGAACATGCGAAGCGGATATGAGCGAGGAAATTATGAGCGAGCAGACGATGCGCGCCGTCACCATCAAGGAGTTCGGCGGACCGGAGGTGCTGAGCGCCGGGCGGGTAGCGCGCCCCGAACCACTGCCGACCGAGGTGCTGGTGCGCGTGCACGCCGCCGGAATCAACCCGGTGGACTGGAAGACCCGCACCGGGCACGGTATGGCCGGGCTGCAGACGCTGCCGCTGATCCTCGGCTGGGACGTCTCCGGCGTCGTCGAGGAGGTCGGCTTCGGAGTCACTACGCTCGCACCCGGCGACGAGGTCTACGCCATGCCGTGGTTCCCGCGCCCGGCCGGCGGCTACGCCGAGTTCGTCACGGCACCGTCCCGCCAGTTCGCCCGCAAGCCGGCTTCGCTCTCGCACGTCGAGGCCGCGGCTCTGCCGCTCGCGGCGCTCACCGCGTGGCAGGCCCTGGTCGACACGGCGGGCGTCACCGCCGGGCAGCGGGTGCTGGTGCACGCCGCGGCCGGTGGCGTGGGGCACTTGGCGGTGCAGTTCGCCAAGCACCTTGGCGCCGAGGTGATCGCGACCGCCCGCGAGCCCCGGCACACCTGGCTCAAGGAACTGGGCGCGGACGAGACGATCGACTACACCCGGCAGCGGTTCGAGGAGGCCACCGGCAAGGTCGATGTCGTCATCGACCTGCTCGGCACTCTGGATGACACCGACGTGCGGTCCGTGTCGGTGACCCGGCCCGGCGGCCTGATCGTCTCCGTCCCGGGCGGTGTCACGGACGGCCTGGCCGCCGCGGCCGGACAGGCGGGTGTGCGCTCCAGCCCGCTTCTGGTCGAGCCGGACGCCGCCGCTCTGACGGCCATCGCCGGCCTCGTCGACTCCGGCGCGGTCCGGGTCGAGGTCGAGCGCACCTTCGCCCTGGAGCAGGCCGCCGAGGCGCACCGGCTGGGTGAGACCAACCGCACCCGCGGCAAGCTCGTGCTGGAGGTGACGCAGTGACGTCGACGACCGCGCTCGTGGTCGGGGGCACCGGGGCCATGGGGACCCGGGTCGTCCGCGCCCTCGCCGCACGGACCGGCACCGTCGTACGGGTACTGACGCGGAACCCATCCTCGGACCGCGCCCGTGCCCTGGTCGAGACCACCCCCGGTGACGTTCGGCCGGTCCGCGGTGACCTGGACGACGAACAGTCCCTGAAGGCCGCTTTCCACGGTGTCGACCAGGTCTTTCGAGAACCTGTACGCCCTGGCGCCACAGCCGACCCGGCTGCCCGACGGACGCGAGGGCCTCCTGTTCGCCCTGCCGCTCGGCAAGGACGGCCGCTGGCCCCTGATCGCGCTCGACGACATCGCCTTCTTCGCCCGCCACCAGCTCGACCACTGGAACGACTGGGGCGGCCGGACCCTGCGCATCGCCGCCGAAGCCCTCACCGATGACCAGATCGCGGCAGCGTTCGAGAGGACGACCGGCGTGCCGAGCGCCTACCAAGCGGTGGACCTCGACGACTTCAGCCGGTCTCTACCAGGGATCGGCCACGACCTGGCCGCGATGTTCGCCTTCTTCCAGGACCGCGACCTCCTCTCCCGGGACCGGGACCTGCCCGCCCTGCACCCCGAACTCGCCACCTTCAGCGACTGGCTGACCACCACCGGATGGGACGGCACCGCCGCGGGATGACAACGAGCGGCACCGCACTCCGCTCCCCGCGGATACCCCTGCCGATCCGGTGCACCACCGGCAGCCGGCCGAAAGTGATCTTTGCTCGTGAAGAGGATTTGATGCAGAACGTCACGCGGACGCATTCCCTGCCCGCACATTCGATCACCCGCTCCTCCGCCGCCGAACTCGTCGCAACAGTGCGCGCGGCTGCCGAGAACATCGGATTCGAAGCCGCCGTCGCGGTCACCGACGCCGGCGGCCATCTGAAGGCGTTCGAACGCGCCGACGACGTACCGTTCCTCGCCGCTGAGGTCGCCGTCGACAAGGCATGGACGGCAGCCTCCTTCCGCACCGCCACCCACGTCTGGAATTCCTACGTAGCCGACCCCGAGGTCGCCCCTCTCTCCCATCATCCTCGGCTCATGGCTGTCGGCGGCGGCTATCCAGTCATCGAGCTCGGCGAGGTCACCGGCGGTTTGGGCGTCTCCGGCGGCAGTGCCGAGCAGGACCGGCAGGCCGCAGAAGCCGGGCTGCGCGCGCTGGGGTTCGAAGTCCCCGCCTGAGCCATGCTGGGCAGTCTGATCCACGAACCTCACACGGCGAAGGCCCGTGCTCCTGCCGAGAAGCGCAGGGGCACGGGCCTTTGAGCGTTTTGGGTGTACGTACACCTTTCACCAGGAGCATCCCGATGCTCGCCGGCAAGAGACCTGGTGCCTCCCAAACTCATCAACATCACCCGACCGTGGATCGGGGCGCCTCCCGAACTCATCGACAAGTGACGTCACCACTGCGGTTCTGGCACACATTCCGTGACGCGCACACGTTGAGTAGCGGGGAGGTCGTTGAGATCTCCAGGTCAAGATCGTGCACAGTAGAGGGATGTCTGAGTCGTCCTTGCCTGGCGGCTTCATCAGTCACGTGGTGCGTGTCGGTGCCACGGTGCGCCGGCCCGCGTCGGCCAGTACGGAGTTCATCGGCGACCTGCTGACGATGTTTGAGGCCAGTGGCTGGCCAGGTGCACCGCGCTACCGCGGCATCGACGAGGAGGGCCGGGAGATCCTCACCTACCTCAAGGGGCACGTGGCCTGGGAACCGCAGCAGCCGCCGGATGTGTACTCCGAAGAGAGTCTGCTGCGGGTCACGCAGCTTGTGCGGGAGTTCCACGACCTGACGGCAGGCACGGAACTGGCCGGATCACATGAGGTCGTATGCCACAACGACCTCTCGCCCAAGAACACGATCTATCGACCTGTCAGCGGCGTCTTGCGCCCGGTGGCCTTCATCGACTGGGATCTGGCAGCCCCCGGCGCCCGCATCCATGATGTCGCCCAAGTGGGCTGGCAGTACCTCGAACTCGGGCCGAGCGTCGAAGACATCTCCGAAGCTGCGCGACGGTTGAGGTTGATCGCTGACAGTTATGAGCTCGTAGACCGGCGTGATCTCGTCTCTGCGATCTTGTGGTGGCAGGAGAGATGCTGGCGTGGTATTGAGGCTGCTGCGGACTCTGGAGACCTCGCGATGATCCGTCTTCGTGATGCCGGTGCAGTGACAGAGGTACAGGAGGCGTATCAGTGGGTCTGCGATCACCGGCTCAATATGGATCGTGCCTTGCGCTGAGCAACTGGGTGCCGGCCATCTCACCAACTGAGTACGCGCTGCCGCTCTCCTTGTGACAGCAGAACTCGCTTGCGGAGAAGAGGTCACTCTTCCCGGAGGGCGGAGACAGCGTCAGCCGTCACCCACCGTGTCGTTTCACGGAAGTTGTGCCAGAACCCACCACCTCGGTAAAGCCACAGCCCCCTTCCCCAAGGGCACGGGCTTCCGGGCCGAGTGACCACGGGTGCTGGACCGTGGAGGCTGGGGACGGTGTCGATGTCCCGAGCCACGGTGCAGCCGGTGTGGTGCGCCGTGGCCCGGTCTTGGGCCGCTCGGGCCGCCCGGATCAGCTCGACTGGATCGACTGGAGCATGTTCAGGCGGGCCGCCCGGCGGGCCGGCCAGATCGCTGCCAGGACACCGATCACCAGTGCCAGCCCCAGGAACATCCCCAGCTCGCCCCATGGCAGGAGGGTCTCGTACGTGTCCATCGACGACCTCACCAGGCCGCCGCCGGCCCAGGCCAGGAAGATGCCGGTGCCGATGCCGAGCGCCGCGCCGAACAGCGAGATGACCACCGACTCCAGCCGGACCATCTGCTTGATCCCGGTGCGGTCGAGGCCGATGGCCCGCAGCATTCCGATCTCGCGGGTGCGCTCGAAGACCGACATGGCCAGGGTGTTGACGACGCCGACGACCGAGATGAGGAGGGCCATGCCGAGGAGCCCGTACATCATCTTGAGGACCGTGCCGATGTCCGCGCCGCCGTCCTTGATGGCCTGCTCGTGGCTTTGGACCTCCACCAGCGGGCTGTCGCCGAGTGCGGCACGGATCTTCCGCTCAAGGCCCGCGGCCTGGCCGGGTTCGGCCATGACCAGCACCTCTTTGAGCTTCTTGCTGTCGGAGTACGGGAGGGTGTCGGCGAGCGTGCCCAGTGCATCCTCCGTGGTGGGGGTCTTGGTGTAGACGCCGACGACCTTCAGCTTCAGCTTCACCTCCTTCTCGCTCCGGCCGGTGATTGCGCCGACGTCGAGGGTGCTGCCGACCTCGAGCCCGGCCTTGGTGGCGAACTCGTCGGAGACCGCCACCTTCCCGGGGCCGATGTCGCGCAGCGAGCCGGCGCGGAAGTCGAGATTCGCGGCCTTGCCGTAGGTCTTGGGGTCCGTGCCGGTGATGGTGAAGAAGTTGGTCCCCCCGGTGCTGGCCGACGCCACGGTCGTGGGGACGGCCGCGGCGACGCCGGGCACCCGCGCGATCTTGGCGGCCGCGTCCACTTCGAGCCCGGTGGTGATGGTGTTGGCGACCGTGTAGTCGGCGGACAGGCCCTGGGTGGCATCCGCGATCAGGGCACGTTCGGTGGAGTGCCCGACCACGGTCAGGCCGGTGACCAGAGCGAGCCCGACCATCAGGGCGGATGCGGTGGCGGCGGTGCGGCGCGGGTTGCGCAGCGCGTTCTCCTTGGCCAGCTTGCCGGTGACGCCGAAGAGGCGGGTGGTGGCCTTGCCGGCCAGGGTGATCAGCGGGCGGGAGAGCAGCGGTGCCTGAACTATGATGCCCACGATGGTCAGTGCGGCGCCGAGCATCGCGACCAGCAGGTAGGTCTGGTCGGTGGAATCGACCGTGTAGATGTACAGCATCAGCAGCGCCCCGGACCCGGTGAGCAGGGTGCCGAGCACGTTGCGGACCACCAGGGCGCGGGCGGGCGGTGCCTGGTCGACGCTGCTGAGCGCCGCCACGGGGGCGATCTTCGCGGCCTTGCGGGAGGGCAGCCAGGCGGCCAGGACGGTGATGAGGACGCCGACCACGAGCGACCAGATAACCGTCCCTTGCGAGATGATCAGCGGTCCGGCGGGCAGCCCGGCGCCGCTCGCGTTGAGCAGCGGGCGCATGACGGTGGCGATACCGATGCCGAGGACGAATCCGACGGCGGAGGCACCGAGCCCGAGGAGGGCGGCCTCGATGAGAACGGCGCGTACGACCTGGCGGCGCGAGGCGCCCACGGCCCGCATCAGCGCGATTTCCCGGCTGCGCTGGGCGATGAGCATGGTGAAGGTGTTGGCGATGATGAACGCGCCGATGAACAGCGCGATGCCGGCGAAGCCGAGCAGCGTCTTGGTGAGAAACCCGGTGTGCTCGCCGATCTGCTCGGCCTGCTCGGCGGCCAGGTCTTCGCGGCTGGTGGCCCTCGTGCCCTTGTCGGGGAGCAGTGCCCGCACCCGGTCGGTCAGCTCGCTGGGATCGGTACCGGGCTTGGCCGCGACCGCCATCTCGTGGAACTGGCCGGGGTGGAGGAAGAGCCTCTGTGCGGTCCTGGTGTCGAAGAGCGTGAGCGTGCCCCCGGCGTTGACCCGCGGATCGTCCGTGGTGACGGTACCGACCAGCTTCTTGGCCAGGCCGGGCCCGTCGATGGCGAAACGGACGGTGTCACCGATCCGGTAACCGGCCTTCGCTGCGGTCCTGGCATCCAGCGCCAGTTCGCCCTCGGCTGCGGGTCCGCGGCCTTCCTTCAGCGAGATGCGGCTGTCCTTGCCGGGCAGGTAGTTGGTGGCCAGGTTCAGCAGGGCCCTGTCGGTGTTGACCGGCAGGCCGTCCTTGCCGGCCACGGTGACCATGCCGTTGACGGTGGGGCGCACCGCGGCGACGCCGGGCAGCGCGCGGATCTTGTCTGCCAGCGCGGTGTCGAGCGTGCTGGACGGCGTGCCGTCCGGGCCGCCCGTTCCCGCGATGCGGTACTGCACCTGGGACTGTACGGAGACGGCCACGCCCTTGAGGCTTGCGCCGGCGGCCGTGCGGTAGGCGTTCGCGGTGGTGTCGCCGAAGATGAGGGTGCCGGAGACGAAGGCGACGCCCAGGAGGACCGCGAGCGCGGTCATGACCAATCGGGCTTTGTGCGCAAAAACGTTGCGCAGAGCTATTCGCAGCATGTCGGTTTCAGTCCTGGAGTGGAGCGGAGGGAAGGGAGCCGTGCGGGAGGACGAGCCGTACGGGACGGCGCGTCGGAGCGGGCCGTGCGGGAGGGCGCGTCAGTTCGCCGGTCCGCTGGTGTCGAGGAGCCGCATACGATCGAGCACGGACTCGGCGGTGGGGGCGGCCAGTTCGTCGGTGATCTGCCCGTCGGCGAGGAAGACCACGCGGTCCGCGTAGGAGGCGGCCACCGGGTCGTGGGTGACCATCACGACCGTCTGCCCCAGCCCGCGTACGGACTCCTGCAGAAAGCCCAGCACCTCCGCGCCGGAACGGGAGTCGAGGTTGCCGGTCGGCTCGTCGGCGAAGATGATCTCCGGTCGGCCGGCCAGCGCGCGGGCCACCGCGACGCGCTGCTGCTGCCCGCCGGAGAGCTGCGAGGGACGGTGCTGCAGCCGCCCGGAGAGGCCGACGGTCCGCACGATCAGATCCAGCCACTGCCGGTCGGGCTTGCGGCCGGCGACATCCATCGGCAGCGTGATGTTCTCCATCGCGTTCAGCGTGGGCAGCAGGTTGAACGCCTGGAAGACGAAACCGATCTTCTCCCGGCGCAGCTGGGTGAGCCGTCGGTCGTCCAGGCCGGACAGCTCGGTGTCACCGACGTGGGCAGAGCCCCCGGAGAGCGAGTCGAGCCCCGCCATGCAGTGCATCAGCGTCGACTTGCCGGAGCCGGACGGCCCCATGATCGCGGTGAACCGGCCGCGCCCGAACTCCACACAGACCGAGTCGAGGGCGACGACGCGGGTATCGCCCTCGCCGTAGACCTTGGTCAGTCCCGTGGCGCGGGCGGCGGCACCGGAGGGGGCCCTCAAGCGGGTGGTACGGGTGGTGGAATGCGACATGGCTGCTCCTGGAAGGGGTGCGGGACTCCCGACCATCGTGGCCGCGGCGCACCCCCCAACTCGTCGCTCTCAGGGCGGGGATGTGCCGCCTGCCGAAGGTCAGACCCGCCCCGGCCTTGTCACCCTCACGGACCACGGCCTCTCTGCCCAAAGTCAGAGTCGACGGCCGTCCAGGGCTCAGCTCATGAGCCCGGCCTGGTGCGCCAGCAACGCCGCCTGCACCCGGCTTTCGCACCCCGTCTTCCCCAGGATCGCCCCGACATGGGACTTGACCGTCCCCACCCCGATACCGAGCCGCGAGCCGATCTCCAGGTTCGCCAGCCCCGCCCCCAGCATGACCAGCACCTCCCGTTCCCGGTCCGTCAGCCCCGCCACCCTGCTGTCCGGAGCGGCGGCCCCGGCACCGGCCGAGCCGCCTCTCAGCATCCGGCGGATGACCGACCCGGTGACGCCGGGCGAGAGCACCGCGTCCCCCACGGCCGCGGCCCGTACCGCGCTGATCAGCTCCTGCGGCCCGTCGTCCTTGAGCAGGAAGCCCGTGGCGCCCGCCCGCAGAGCCCGGATGACGTTGTCCTCGTCACCGAAGGTGGTGAGCATGACGACCTGCGGCCCGGGGTCGAGGGCGACCAGCGGTCCGACGGCCGCGAGCCCGTCGAGAACCGGCATACGGACGTCGAGGAGCACCACATCGGGCCGGTGCTCGGCGGCGAGCCGCACGGCCTCGGCGCCGTTGGCCGCCTCACCCACCACCTCGATGCCCTCGGCGTGCTGGAGGATCACCCGGACACCGTGCCGGATCATCTGCTCGTCGTCGGCGAGCAGCACCCGGATCACGGAATCCTCCCGGGAGCCCGCCGAGTTGGCCTGTTCAGTCATGTGTCCTGCTCCCACCGGGCGGTTCGGTCACCACCGGAACGGTAAAACGGTCGATCGCCATCAATGAGTCGGACCGGAAGCAATAGCGGACGGCCTCCAGCCGACCACTCTTCAGCTTCTCGCCCATGTTCGTATACATGCAGTCCGTGGCGGAACCCGGCCGCGGCGGCTCGCGCCCGGCGGCAACCGCACGCGACGTGTCGCTGTCCGATCCCACGGCCCCCTCCACCTGCTTCCTGCTCATCCCCAACCGGGGCTCCTCGCCGCTCGGGGGTTCGGGACTGTGCTGCGCCTGGTCCACCAGCACGAGCCCGAACATCATCAACACGCCCACCCCCACCAGGCCGAGCAGCCCGGAGACGGCGACACCGAGGCGCCGCTGGAGGGCGGAGAGCCCACTGCCGGGGCCATCGACGGCCACCGGCCCGTTGTCGTACGCCTCCGCGTCCGCCATCTCCGCCCCGGGCCCGGGGTCGGCGGGAATGTCGGCCGCCACGGCGAAGCCCCCACCGGGCGTCCGCTCCGCCTCCAGAGCGCCACCGAGCAGCGCCACCCGCTCCCGCAGCCCGATCAGCCCCTGCCCGGAGCCGAGCCCGGTCGCGGCAGCGGGCGCGACGGGCGGCACACCGTTGCGCACCTCGACCGCCACCCGCTCGTCGGTATGGCGGACGGCGACAGTCACATGGGCCCCGGCCGCATACCGGTGGACGTTGGTGAGCGACTCGCGCACCACCCGGTGGACCGCCCGCCGCACCCGGGCCGGCCGGGCGTCGAGATCGGGCCCCTCCCAGGAAAACGCGACGGGAATACCACCGCCCTGCGACTCCTCGACCAACGCCTCGATGTCCGCGCGAGTGCCCGTCGCATCGGTCAGCACATCCGTACCGGTGTCCCTCTCCACCGGGCCGAGGACCCCCAGCGCCTCCCGCAGCTCCTGCATCGCATCGCGCGTGGCACTCCGCACCAGCGCGGCCTCGTTTTGCAGCGCGGGCGCCTCCTTGAGCAGCGCCATCTCCAGCCCGCCCGCATGCAGGGAGACCAGGCTCAGCCGGTGCCCCACCAGATCGTGCATCTCCGCAGCGATACGCGACCGCTCACGCATACGCGACTCGCTGTCCGCCAGCCGCCGCGCCTCCTCGGCGGCGGCAGCCCGCTCCCGCAACGCCCGCAGCAGGCGGTCCTGCTGCCCCATGGAGATGCCGACCAGCCCTGGCACGACGACCGTGGTGGTGGCGAGCACCGCAGCGAGGGCAGGGCCGATCTCCCATCTGGACAGGCCCACCCACGGCGCGAACGCCACGCAGGTCACCAGCGCCGAGGCGGCCGCCGCGAGCAGCAGCCCGGCACGCCGCCGCGGCGTCTTAATCTGCCGGGCCGCGGTGTAGGCGGCCACCGCGGTCAACGGCGCCACAGCGGGCACCGCCCCCATCAGCGCCGCCAGCCCGACCAGACTGGCCACCGGGAACCGGCGCCGCACCAACACCAGCACCACTGCGACGCCGATGAGCCCCAGGGCCGCCGCCCCGCCCGCCGGCCCGAGGTAGCTCACCAACCCGTCGCTCCGGCACATCAGCAGCACCAGCGCCCCCGCCAGGACCACCTCACCCGCCGCCCGCCACAGCAGCCACCGCCCTTGCTCCCCGGGCCCCGCAAAGAGGCTCAGGGCCGGGCGGTTCTGGGTGACGGGCGAAGCGCTGAACGACATAACGCCGATTATCACGGCCCCGCAGCAGGGGTTCCCTGGTCCTTGAGGGTGACCCTGCCTCTACCAAAAGGCAGAGGACCTGCCGGAGGCGGCGGGAACGGGTACGCCCGAGGTGAGGCCCGGACGCGGCTCGGCCGGCCGGCGCTCAGGTGCCGCAGGCAGGCCGCACGGCGCCCTCGGCGCATGGGCGAAGTGCCCAGTGTGGAGAGGTGCTGCCGCAAACCGGCTGCGGAGACCCGACCGTGATTCACCACCCATCGCCGATCGACAAGCCTCTGCCGCCGCGCGCTCAACATTGCAGCAGGGCGTGCCCCATCCGTGCCCTTCAGCGGCAGACGCCACTTCCCGGGAACGGACTACGTACAGCCGCGTCGTACAGGCCGGTCTCGCGGTCGGCCCGGAACCGCTCCCTCGTTGCCTGCACCAAGGATGCGGCGGGCGACGACCTGATCACGGTGGAGGCATGGGCCGTCCGGCAGCACGCGTCTTGACGGTGGCGTTTCGATTCCGGCGCTGGATGGCGCGCAGTTCCATCTGGGCGCCCCACGCCTCCATGGTGAAGCGATTCTCGTCAGTGGCGTCGTCGAGGTCCCAGGGGCCGTCGTGGCCATACGTAACGAGCAGCTTTCCCTCGTCACGCATCTTGTAGCCGGTGTTCAGGCAGTCAACGATGTTGCGGCCGAGCCAGTCGACCGCTGCGGCGACGTGGCCGTCATACGGCCTCCGCTCGTCACGAAGCCACGGCCCGAGCTTGGGCCGGGTGACCGGGTCCGTGGCTCCCGACACCTCCCAGTCGTCGGCCCAGCCGATGATGTGCCCGCCGACAGATGCCGCGGCTGTCAGCACGTCCTCCCGTTGACGCTCCGGGGGGCGACGTGGCCGGCTTCATACGGGACAGCCGCCGCACGCCGAGCAGGCACTTTCCGCATCCGCCGTAGGGGCGTTCGATCATGTCCAGGTCCGTACCGCGCAAGGTCTCTCCGTTTCGGGCACGCAGGATACGGAGATTTCGCGGCCACCCCCAGGACGATCTTGGTCAGCCCAGGAAGCTCAGCCGCACCTGACGGTTGACATTATCGATATTGGTATCCGCCAACCTCCGTCAAGGCAACCCAAGCCTGGTTCGGCCACTCACGTCCTCTCGTCGCCGAGGTCCCTGCTGCGACGATCACCTTCCCGAAGAGGGAAATCTGTTGCTCAGGTGGCGCGGCGGGCCAACTCCGAGCGCAGGCTGTCGTTCTCGGTTCTCAAGCGTTGGAGTTCTTCTCGCACCGGGATCAAGGTCTCCTGAAGCTCGGCTGCGGTGTACCGGGGGGTGATGTGCTGTGGGCAGTTCCAGTCGTAGGCGTGGACGTGCAGCAGCGCGAGCCGCTGGAGCTGGGT
This sequence comes from Streptomyces caniferus, assembly GCF_009811555.1. Classification (GTDB taxonomy): domain Bacteria; phylum Actinomycetota; class Actinomycetes; order Streptomycetales; family Streptomycetaceae; genus Streptomyces; species Streptomyces caniferus. The sequence continues at coordinate 1,060,547 of NZ_BLIN01000003.1, forward strand.
GCGTGGGGTTGAGGGCATGGTCCGGGCGCGGAGTTCGGGGTGATGGTCCGGATCGAGGAGTTGGATGCTGCCGAAGATTTTCAGGCGCTGCTGACGGGCGTAGTCCATGAGGAACACAGAGGCCCGCTTGTCCGTGGTGAGGTTGCCGTGGCTGATGTACTGCCGGTTTCCTCGCAGTTCGGCCCAGGCGAGTGTGGTCTCGTCGATGACGTGCACGAATCCTGGGGGGGGGGCCGCCCCGGTACTGCACGTAGGGCCATCCGCTGCTGCTGGCGGTGGCGAGGTAGAAGCCGTCTCGTTCGGCGATGAACTGTTCTTCGGCGGGTCCCAGGGCGTCGTTGGCGAAGTCGGCTTCCTCGAACCGCTGCATGGCGCGTCTGCTGCCGTTCGCCTGCTGTGTTTCTTTGACCTCGTCGGTGAAGGCGATGCGTGCGTAGTGCTGAGGCATGCGCTCTCCTTGGTGGTTGCAGCGTGGTGAATTGACGTGTCGGCGTGCGGCGCGCAGTCGGGCAGCGGCGGTGTGGGGTGGGCAGGCCGGCGGGTGCCGGCCTGCCCAGCGCGGCGGTTTGTTAGTTCAGGACGCGTCCGAGGAAGCCGCGGATGTAGCCGGCGATGGTGTCGAGCTGGTCTTCGAGGGCGAAGTGGCCGGCGTCCAGGAGGTGGATCTCGGCGTCGGGCAGATCGCGACGGTAGGCCTCGGCTCCGTCAGGGCCGAAGATTTCGTCGTTGCGGCCCCAGACGGCCAGCAGGGGCACCTGGGTGGTGCGGAAGTACTCCTGGAAGGCGGGGTAGGCGTCGAGATTGTTCTTGTAGTCGCGGAAGAGAGCGAGCTGGATCTCGGCGTTGCCGGGCCGGTCGAGAAGTGCCTGGTCGTGCGTCCAGGTGTCGGGACTGATGAGGGTGGTGTCCTTGACACCGTGGGTGTACTGCCAGTGCGTGGCATCGGCGGTCAGCAGGGCGCGCACGGCGGGCTCGGTGTCGGGGCCCGGCTCGGTGGCGTAGGCGAACAGCGGCTCCCAGAAGGGGGTGAAGCCTTCGGTGTAGGCGTTGCCGGACTGGGTGATGATCGCGGTCACCCGGTCGGGGTGGGCCTGGGCGATCTTGAGGCCGATGGGTGCGCCGTAGTCCTGGATGTACAGGGCGAAGTTCTGCACCCCGAGATGGTCGAGCAGTGCGAGTGTGACGGCGGTGAGGTTGTCGAAGGTGTACTCGTACGTGTCGGCGGAGGGGGCGGAGCTGCGTCCGAAGCCGATGTGGTCCGGTGCGATGACGTGGTAGCGGTCGGCGAGGGCGGGGATCAGCTCGCGGAACATGTGTGAGCTGGTCGGGAAGCCGTGGAGCAGGACCAGGGTGGGGGCATCGGCGGGTCCGGCCTCGCGGTAGAAGACCGTCTGGCCTTCGATGTCGGCGAACTTGTGGTGGGTGGTCATGACATGCCTTCCGTTGTCAGGCTGGTGGGGAGATCCGGCACAGGGGTGTCGGAAGTGTGGGTGGGGGCCGGCTGCGTCGTGGCGCCGGCGTCGGAGTCGGCCGTGCGGCTGCGCAACAACAGCACCAGGGCAAGAAGCGGTGCCGCGGCGATGCCGGCGAGCAGCGGGGTGTAGCTGCCCGTCCAGGCGTGCACGGCGCCGCCGGCGGCGACACCAAGGGCTGCGGCCGTCTGATGGACGAGCCATGCGCGCGCCATCGACCGGCCCAGCCGGCTTGCAGGGGTCTTCTCGGTGAGTGCTGCGACCGTGAGGGGGATGGTCGCAAAGCTGGAGAGACCGAACAGGACTGTTCCGGCGAGAACCAAGGCGGGGCCGGGCGCGAAGGCCAGCAGGAGCAGCGCGAGCGTACGCAGTGCATGAAGTGCGTACAGCAGGCTGCGGGGTGCTGCACGGCGCAGCAGGACGCCGGTGGCGATCATGGCTGCGAGGCTTGCGGCGGCGGCGAGCGCTGCCAGGTTTCCGCTGGCGGCCGGGGCTGTGCCGTGGTCAATCGCGTACTGAGGCAGGGCCAGCATGACCATGTACAGCGAGAGAGCGTGCAGGCCGAAGGTGATGGTCAGCGTCAGGGAGCCCGACCGTGCCGCCGCGCTGGTCGCCTTCGCGGGTGCGGAGGGAGCGGACGCGACGGGAGGCTCTGTGGGTGTTGCCAGCAGCAGAGGGATGACCAGCACGGCGGCGCCCGCTCCGAGGAAGGTGTAGGACGTCGGGATGCCCTCCACACCGGCGAGGAAGGCCGCTGCCGGTACGACGAGCAGCTGTCCGAGGTTGATACCGGCGGTGATGATCGTCAGAGCTGACGCCTTCCGGTGTGGGAACCAACGGCTCACCAGCGCGGAAACGGGCGGCGTGCTGGAGGCGGCGAAACCCGCGGCGCCGAGAACGCCGTAAGCCAGCGCGAACTGCCACAGCTGCGACGTCACCGACAGCAGCATCTGGGCCGCGACCAGCAAAGACATGCCGATGAGCAGGACCCTGCGAGCGCCCCACGCATCCACTGCCCGGCCCACGAGTGGCTGCAGAAGCCCGGTGAGCGCCGTGTTGAGGCCCGCGACGGCGCCCAAGGCTGCCGCGCTCCATCCGTGCTCGGCAGCGAGGAAGGGGAACAGGGCGCCGGCTGCAAAGTTCACGCCGAAGGCTGCGGTCATGCAGGCAAGCCCCGCCAGAAGCGCAACATGTCGACGCTTCAACAACATCGTAACCCCTTCGGACGCTTTTACTGGTTAGCTCGATTCGAGGAGAGCACGCCTCTGCTAACCTGTCAAGTGAGCTTGAGTGGTTACCCAGGAGATGTAGTGATCGTGATGCAGCAGAGCGAGACCGCGTTGACGGCTCAGCTGGAGGCGCGTGGGTGGCCCGGACGCCCTCTCACGGAAGAGCCGCTGGCCGCCGATGTCCTCAATACGCGGTGGCTGGCAGGGACGGACGAATACGACCTGCTGGAGGAGGACGCGCTCACCCTGGCCTGGCTGGACAAGCACGGCCTGGACACGGGGGCTGCTGTGGCAGACGTTCGCCGTCACCTGCGTGAGGCCCGGTCCGCCCTCGCCGCTACGGTGGCAGATCCCTCAGACACGGCCGCCCTGAACCGCATCCTCGATCACGGACGCATCAGGCTGTCCCTCGACGCCGAAGGGACGGTCGAAACACCAGAGGTAGCGGACCCGGCACGCTATGCCGCCTGGATGTGCGCACGCGACCTGGCCCGTGTGATGACCGAGGCACCGGGGCGCGTACGGAAGTGTGCCAATCCGCCCTGTGTGCTGCATTTCGTCGACACTTCACGCAAGGGGGAAAGGCGCTGGTGCTCGATGGCACTGTGTGGCAACCGGGCCAAGGCCCAGCGCCACCGCACACGCCATCACGGTGCCACCTGAGCAGAGACGGGCGGTCGCCGAGTACCCAGCGCACACCGAGCCCTCCACACGCACGTGGGCGGACGCCACCGGCGATCCGCAGCTCACCATGGCCGGGCTCGGCCAGAGTTCATTCCAGGCGCTGGAACTCCTCCACCGCGTCCGAGAACGACATCAACCGGACGATCGGGGCAATGGAGCTGTCGGGCTCGCAGAGGTGCGCTGGTGTGGCCGACCGCTTGTGGCGGGGCCTCTGCGAGCGCGAGTTGCCCGGACGCCGCGTTCTGGGACGGCGAGTCCGGAGAAGCGCTCGCGGGGCCTTCGCAGGAAGTCTCCGTGATTGCGGACAAAGGAGCCGAAGACGGCTACTCAACGGTCTTCCACGGATCGTTTGGCGCGGCCGGACTACATCTCTACAGTCTCGCTGAAGCGTCGCCCTAACCGAGGAAGCTCAACCGGACCTGACGGTCCGTATTATCGATATTTGTGTCGACGAGGCAGACGGACTGCCAGGTGCCGAGGGCGAGGTGGCCCGCGATGACCGGGAGGGTGGCGTGGGGTGGGACGAGGGCGGGGAGGACGTGGTCGCGGCCGTGGCCGGGGCTGCCGTGGCGATGGTGCCAGCGGTTGTCGGCGGGGAGGAGGTCGTGCAGGGCGGCCAGGAGGTCTTCGTCGCTGCCTGCGCCGGTTTCCAGGATGGCGATGCCGGCGGTGGCGTGCGGGACGAAGATATTCAGCAGGCCGTCGCGGCCGTCTGCCGTTTCGCGGAGGAACGCGGCGCAGTCGGCGGTGAGGTCGGCGACGGTCTCCGCCGAGCCGGTGGTGACGTCAAGGGTGCGGGTGGTGAATGCGGTGCTCATGCGTTCATTTTCGTACGGACGGTGTGCCCTTGTCCGCAACCCCACGGCCCTTCCCGCAATGCTGCCTCCATACTCCGGCAACAAAGGTCCACCAGCCGAGATGCCGTTTGACCCCTCTCTCAGCGCACCGCTACGTTCAGCGGCATGTCTACATCAGCCCTGCTCACCACGCGCGGTCACATCGACCTGCTGCGGGTGGCCTCTGCCGCGTGTCGCCGCGGCGGCTGTTGTTGATGCCGTTGCGCCGCAGTTGCGATTGCCATCGTCTTTGCCGTTGCTGAGGGCGTTCCAGGTTTCCTGAGGCGCGATGCTTGACGGTCTCGTGCGGCCTGCGGTTCTGCGCGGCTGATTCCGGGTTTTCACCCTCTCTGCTTTGGTCGGCCGGCTCTGGTGACCTTTGGTTCGTTTCCCGGCGGCCGTGGCAGATGGGTCTGTTGTTGCCGGATTCGCTGTCGTCGGCTGGCCCGTTGACGGTTTACGTGTCGCTGGTCTGCGCGTCGCTGGTTTGCGTTGTCGGATTCGGGTTCGGGTTCGGGTTCGGATGCCGGTTGTCGGCTTTGGTTGCTGCTCGGATTGATGCGTCTTCGTGCGTGGGCGTGTTTCCGGTTTCCGTGTTGCCGGGTTACTGCCGTGTTGGGCGCTGTGTCGTCGTGCGGTCGGTCGGGCTTGCACCTGGCTCGGATCCGTCTGTCCTCACTTCTCTGCGTCTCGTCTCCTCCGCCCCGCTTTTCCTCCCCACCTCTCTTCTCTCCGCTCTCCGCTTCCCTCGCCCCTCCTCGTGGAGCATTCATGACTCTCGATCAGGCCGTGGCTCGCCATGCGCCGCCCGACATACCCGCTGAAGCAGCGCCGCCGTCTCTTGCGAAAGGTGAGGGGGTGGGGGTGAAGTCCGCGGCCGGCTCCGAGGGACTGAAGCTCGTTCGTGTCGATCCGGTCGCCGGTCGGCGATGGTCGGTGCCGCGGTGGGTGCGACGTACCGTGGGGCCCCTCGGACTGTTGGTGCTGTGGCAGGTGCTCAGTGCGACCGGCGCGCTGGAGTCCGACATTCTGGCGTCTCCCGGGACCATCGCCGCCACCGCCGGGGACCTGGTCTCGGACGGAACACTGCCGTCGGCGATGCTGGTCTCGCTGCAACGGGTCGCGGTCGGGCTGCTGTTGGGCGGCCTGATCGGTGTGGCATTGGCGCTCGCGTCGGGGCTTTCACGGCTCGGTGAGGATCTGGTCGACGCGACCGTGCAGATGCTGCGCTCCATTCCCTGGGTGGGCGTGATTCCGCTGTTCATCATCTGGCTGGGCATCGGCGAGGCACCCAAGATTGCGTTGATCTCGCTGGGTGTGGCGTTCCATCTGTATCTGAATGTCTATGCCGGAATCCGTGGCGTTGATCCCCAGTTGGTGGAGGCCGGGCAGTCGCTGGGGCTGAGCCGGTGGGGTCTGATCCGGCATGTGGTGCTGCCCGGCGCGCTTCCGGGCGCGATGACCGGGCTGCGCTATTCGCTGGCCACCGCGTGGCTCGCGCTGGTCTTCGGTGAGCAGGTCAACGCCGATGACGGCCTCGGCTTTCTGATGAACCAGGCCAGGGAATTCTTCCGCACCGACGTGATCGTGGTGTGCCTGGTGGTCTACGCGATCCTCGGGCTCATCGCCGACTTCCTCGTCCGTACCCTCGAAAGGCTGCTGCTGCAATGGCGACCGACGTTCACGGGCCAGTGACCGCTACCGAGCAGGGACGGCCGGTCGCGCCGACCGCGGCCCCCACACCCACCGCGGCCCCCGATGCCGCCGTACAGGTCAGCGGATTGGTGCGGGCCTTCGGCGGAAAGGCCGTCATCGACGATCTCCATCTGTCCATCCGGCCCGGCGAGTTCGTGGCGTTGCTCGGGCGCAGCGGCTGCGGCAAATCGACCTTGCTGCGGGTCCTGGCCGGACTGGACCAGGAGATCGACGGCGAGGTGCTGGTGCCGCGCCGCAAGGCCGTGGCGTTTCAGGCGCCGCGGCTGATGCCCTGGAAGCGGGTCTGGCGGAATGTACTGCTGGGGCTCCCGGGACGACAGGAACGCGGCGTTGCCGTAAGGGCGTTGGAGGAGGTCGGTCTCGGCCATCGAGCGGATGCCTGGCCCAAGACGCTCTCCGGCGGAGAAGCGCAGCGGGCATCACTCGCCCGTGCGCTGGTGCGGGAGCCCGATCTGCTGTTGCTCGACGAGCCGTTCGGTGCCCTCGACGCGCTGACCCGGATCAAGGCCCAGCGGCTGGTGGCCGAGCTGTGGCAGGAGCGCGGTTGCGCGGTGCTGCTGGTCACTCATGACGTGGAGGAGGCCCTGCTGCTCTCGGACCGGGCGCTGGTGATGGAGGGCGGCCGGATCGCGTACGAGACCACGGTGGATCTGCCGCGGCCGCGTGCCCTCTCCGATCCGCGCTTCGGTGCGTTGCGGGCCCGGTTGCTCGACCGGCTCGGCGTGGACGGCGCGGAAGGCCAGGACACCGACGCAAGAGTGGACGGCGAGGAGGTCGATGACCGCTCAGAGGAGGGCGGTGACCGTTCGGGAGAGACCGCAGGGGTGCCGGAAACCGTCGGCGCCGAGACGGTCCGCACCTCCCCCGCCGCCGTCTGAACTGCCGTCCGGACTGCCGCCTGGACTGCTGCCTGAACTGCCATCTGGACTGCTATCTGGAGTGCCGTCGCGAACCGTGCGACCCCGCCATGGAAGACGCGGCGGAGAACCAGCCGTCAGGGCCACGCCGCCGCCTGCTCCGATCGCTCCGAATTCCCTCCCCCGTTCCCTCTCCCTTCCCTCCCTCCCCCGTTCCCTCTCCCGTTCCTCCCTCTGCCCACTCCCCCGCGCACCCGCCCCACCCCAAGAACGAAACGGACGCCCCATGAGAGCACGCCATATCGCCCCTGCCGCCCTGCTGCTTCCGCTCACTCTGCTGCTGGCCGCCTGCGATGGTTCGTCGGGTGCCAAGGGGGCCGGTGGGGGTACCGGTAGCGGGACCGACGGCAAGGGGTCGCTGACGCTCAATGTCGGGGACCAGAAAGGTGGTTCGGAAGCGCTGCTGCGGGCCGCCGGCGAGTTGGACGACCTTCCGTACAAGATCAAGTGGTCGACCTTCACCTCGGGGCCGCCGCTGCTGGAGGCGATCAACGCGGGAGCGGTGGATGTCGGCGGGGTCGGCAACACCCCACCGGTGTTTGCCGCCGCGGCGAAGTCGAAGATCAAGGTGATCGCCGGGACGCACAGCAGGTCGGACGGCGAAACGATCCTGGTGAAGAAGGGCTCCCCGCTCAAGCGGCCGGCGCAGCTGAAGGGCAAGTCGATCGCCGTGGCCCAGGGCAGTTCCGCGCAATACCAGCTCATCGCCTCGCTGAAGAAGGCCGGGCTGACCCCGAAGGACGTCACGCTCAACTACCTGCAGCCGGCCGATGCGCTCGCCGCGTTCACCCGGGGGAAGGTGGATGCCTGGGCGGTGTGGGACCCGTACAGCTCGCAGGCCCTGGATCAGGCCGATGCGCGGGTGCTGACCACCGGGCAAGGGGTCGTCAACGGGCTGAGCTTCCAGGTGGCCGCGCCTGCCGCCCTGCACGACAAGAAGAAATCAGCGGCGTTGAAGGACTACACGGACCGGTTGCGACGGGCGCAGAACTGGGTGTTCAAGCACCCCGGCGTCTGGGCGAAGGCCTGGGCGAAGGAGACCGGGCTGCCGGACAAGGTGGCGCTGGACGCGGTCAAGCGCACCCGGGGCACGGCGGTCGCGGTCGCCGTGGACAAGGCCGCCATCGCCTCCGAGCAGCAGATCGTCGACTCGTTCGCGGCGGTGAAGCTGATTCCCCGCTCGTTCGACTTCGGGAAGTTCGTCGACCCCCGTTTCAACGGTGACCTGCCGCCTTCCGTCACGGCGCCGCGTACCTATGGAAAGGCTCACTGAGATGTCCGTACACCTGCATTGGTTCCTGCCGACCGGCGGCGACGGGCGGACCCTCGTCGACCGGCACGCCTACACCGACGGCGGCATCCGGCGGGACCGCATCACCCCGGTCAGCGGGGTACGCGCCCCGGACATCGAGTATCTGGCCCAGATCGCCAAGGCCGCCGAGCAGTTGGGGTTCGAGGCGGTGCTCACGCCGACCGGTACATGGTGCGAGGACGCCTGGCTGACGACGGTGGCGCTCACCCAGGTCACCGAGCGGCTGAAGTTCCTGGTGGCCTTCCGGCCGGGGGTGATCTCGCCGGTGCTGGCGGCGCAGATGGCCGCGACGTATCAGCGGATCTCGCGCGGGCGGCTGCTGCTGAATGTGGTGACCGGGGGCGATTCGACCGAGCAGAGGAGGTTCGGCGATCATCTCGACCATGATCGACGGTATGCCCGTACGGATGAGTTCCTGCAGGTCGTACGCGGTGTGTGGGGCGGCAAGCCGTTCGACTTCCAGGGCGAGCACTATCAGGTCGAGGGCGGTCTGACGGCGCTGCCGCCGGACCCGCTGCCGCAGATCTTCTTCGGTGGCTCGTCCGCTGCCGCGGGGCCGGTCGCCGCCCGGAATGTGGATGTGTACCTCACCTGGGGCGAGCCGCCCGAGGAGGTCAAGCAGAAGATCGACTGGATCCGTGGGCTGGCGGAGAAGGAAGGGCGTACGGTCCGGTTCGGCATCCGGCTGCACACGATCTCCCGGGACTCCTCCAAGGAGGCCTGGGCGACCGCCGACCGGCTGCTCGACGACCTCGATCCGGCGACGGTCGCGGCCGCGCAACAGGCGCTGGGCAAGAGCGAGTCGGTGGGTCAGCAGCGGATGCTGGCGCTGCACGGCGGTTCGCGCGACAAGCTGGAGATCTCGCCCAATCTGTGGGCGGGCGTCGGCCTGGTACGCGGCGGGGCAGGCACCGCGCTGGTCGGCAGCCATGCCGAGGTGGCCGACCGGATCGAGGAGTACCACTCCCTGGGCATTGAGCACTTCGTGCTCTCCGGCTATCCGCATCTGGAGGAGGCGTACTGGTTCGGGGAGGGCGTACGGCCGGAGCTCGCCGCCCGCGGGCTGCTGGACGCGGGCCCCGCTCCGCTGGACGGCGTACCGGCGGCGAATGGCCGGCCGGCGTCCGCTCCGGGCGGGGCGCCGCTGCTGATCGCCGGGGGCCGCTGAGCGGTACGCCGTGGCCTCGGCGCTTCGTGGCTCTGTGGGACGGCGGCCCCACGGAGCCACGGGAAGACAACCGCCCTCCCCCGAGTTAGGTGAAACATGAACTACACCGGGGTGCGTGAGGTCGAGGTCGTGGTGGTCGGCGCCGGGCAGGCCGGACTGGCCGCCGCCTTTCATCTGCGGCGGGTCGGCTTCGAGCCGGACCGGGACTTCGTGGTGCTCGACCACTCCCCGCGCCCCGGCGGTGCCTGGCAGTTCCGGTGGCCCACGCTGACGTTCGAGAAGGTGCATGGGATGCATGCGCTGCCGGGCATGGAGCTGACCGGCGCCGATCCGCTGCGCCCGTCGTCCGAGGTGATCGGCGCGTACTTCGAGAGGTACGAGCGGACCTTCGGGCTGCGGGTGCACCGGCCGGTGAACGTGATGGCCGTCCGCGAGGGCGGTGGGCCTCCTCCCTGGACGGATCCTGCCGGAACCCTGGGGAGAGGCCGCCTGCTGGTCGCGACGTCGGAAGGGGACTATGCGGCGCGGGCTCTGATCAATGCGACCGGGACCTGGGACCGGCCGTTCTGGCCGCGGTTCCCCGGACAGGAGATGTTCGGCGGCCGGCAACTGCACAGCTCCGAGTACCGGGGGCCGGAGGATTTCCGCGGCGCACGGATCGTGGTGGTCGGCGGCGGGACCTCTGCCGTACAGCAGTTGATGGAGATCGCGCCGGTCGCCGCCGCCACGACCTGGGTGACGCGCCGGCCGCCGGTGTTCCGCGAGGGACCGTTCGACGCGGAGCGGGGCCGGGCCGCGGTCGCCCTGGTGGAGGAGCGGGTGCGGCAGGGGCTGCCGCCGCGGAGCGTGGTGAGCGTGACCGGGCTGCAGATGACCGAGGCCGTCCGGCGGGCCCGGGAGGGCGGTGTGCTGGAGCGGCTGCCGCTCTTCGCGCGCCTCACCCCCACGGGCGTGAGCTGGGACGACGGGCGCGCGGTCGAGGCCGATGTGATCCTCTACGCGACGGGATTCCGCGCGGCCGTCGACCATCTCGCCCCGCTGCACCTGCGCGAGCCGGGCGGCGGCATCCGGATGGACGGCACCCGCACCCTGCGCGATCCGCGGGTCCATCTCGTCGGTTACGGGCCGTCGGCGAGCACCATCGGCGCCAACCGCGCGGGACGTGCCGCGGTCGGCGACATCCGTCGGCTGATCGCCGCGACGGCCTCCCGACCGGCCGATGCGGCGACGGAGTTGGCCGGCAGCCTCGCCTCCTAGGGCGAGGCGGGGAGATTCACGGCGGGGCCGCGTACGCGACGGGCGGCAGGCCCGGACTCCGGCACTCGACATCCCGGAGTCCGGCACCTCGGCATGCCCGAAGCTCGGTACTTCGACATGCCTGGAGCCCGGCACCTCGATAGGCCCGCACTCCGCCGTGTGCGCCGCGGTATTCGTCATGCGACAAAACCCCACAAATCCCCTCCTCACAGGCCCCCTAAGGCGAACGCCTGCCCCCGGGAGCACCTGTTCGCCGGTGCACATGATCGAAAAGGGAAGGGCTTCAATTGACTCATTGCAACCGGCGATGATGACGGGGCGCGAGCGGCGGGCTGCAGACCGTTACCACGCCTCCGGTCCAAACCCCTTGCTGGGCCGGGGAGTTGAGTCCCACAACTTCAAGGAGAAGATCCCGATGGACATCCTCACCGCTCTCTTGGCCCACGTCCTCCACCTCGTGGGCTGGCTCGTCTGACAGACCTCATCCCCAAGGCGCCGCCCCTCCCCGTCCCGGGAGGGGCGGCGCTTTCCCGTGTCCGGCCGGATGGGTCGCCGGCTTCCGCGGCCCTTGTTCCGCCGGGCTACGTCTCCAGCTTCTGGCGGGAGGTCTCGGGGAGCGTCAGATAGACGAGGAACGAGACGAGGCACAGCCCGGCCACGTACCAGGGGAAGAGGTCGGGGTGGCCGGCCTGCTTGAACCAGGTGCCGACGTACGGGGCCGTGCCGCCGAAGAGGGCCACGGTGAGCGAGTACGGGAAGCCGATGCCGGCGGCACGCACCCGCGCGGGGAACACCTCGGCGTTCACGGCCGCGGCGACGGCGGTGTAGCCGGTGAGCAGCACCATGCCCGCGCACTGCACCAGCAGCAGCGAGGCGAACGCGTCGGTGACCAGGTGCAGCAGCGGTACGGCCAGGACGGCGAAACCCAGTGAGAAGCCGAGCAGCAGTGGTTTGCGGCCGATGCGGTCCGAGAGCATGCCGCCCAGCGGCTGGAGCAGGGCGAAGAAGGCGAGCGAGAGGGTGCCGACGGTGAGCGAATCGCCCTTGTCGAAACCCGCGTTGACCTGCGCGTAGGTGGGCAGGTAGGTCGTCCATGTGTAGTAGGCGATGGTGCCGCCCGCGGTGATGCCGCAGATGAGCAGCGACTGGCGGGGGTGGCGGCGCAGCGCCTCGAAGAGCCCGGGCCGGTCGGCAGCCTGCTGTTCGGCGCTGCGGGTCTCCTGGGCGCCGCGCCGGATCCACAGCCCCAGCAGGCTCAGCAGCGCGCCGCCGAGGAACGCCACCCGCCAGCCCCACTCCCCCATCTGCCGCTCGGTGAGCAGCGCGGCGAGCAGCGCCGCGGTCCCGGAGGCGAGCAACTGGCCGAGGGTCGTGGACACGTACTGGAAGCTGGAGAACAGTCCGCGCCTGCCGGGGCCCGCCGACTCGACGAGGAAGGTCGTGGAGGCCGCGAACTCGCCACCCACCGACAGGCCCTGCACCAGACGGGCGACGACCAGGACGACGGGGGCCAGCAGACCGGTGGCCGCGTAGGTGGGGGTGAGCGCGACCAGCAGGCTGCCGCCGCCCATCAGCAGGATGGTCAGGGTCAGTGCGGTCCGCCGGCCGCGGCGGTCGGCTATCGCCCCCATGAGCAGTCCGCCGACCGGGCGCATGAAGAAGCCGACCGCGAAGACGGCGAAGGTGGAGAGCAGCGGCACCAGGGAGTTGCCCGCGCCCTCGGGGAAGACCTGCCCCGCGAAGTAGACCGCGAGGAAGGAGTACGCGTACCAGTCGTACCACTCGACGGCGTTGCCGACGGAGGCCGCGGCGAGCTGCCGCAGGCGTGACGGCGGGCGGACAGCGTTCGGCGCCCGGCCCTGGGCAAGGTGTTCGGCGTTCGACATGGTCCTCCGCTCCCGGTTCTTCTCCTCGGCCTGCTGCTGGGGCAGGATGAGCCGACAGGTGATCATGTACCGCGGAAGCGGATGGCCGCCAGGGTCCGTAGCGGCCGAAAGGAGATGGCAACGTGCGTGTAGCACTGTTCGTCACCTGTATCAACGACGCGCTCCATCCGCGGACGGGCCAGGCGGTGGTGACGCTGCTGGAGCGGCTGGGGGTGGAGGTCGATTTCCCCGTCGAGCAGAGCTGCTGCGGCCAGCCTCAGTTCAACACCGGCTACCGGCATGCGACGGAACCACTGGTGCGCCGCTTCGACCGGGCCTTCAGGGACTACGAGTACGTGGTCACCCCGTCCGGCTCCTGTGCGGCGATGGTGCGCGACAACTATCCGCGGATCGGCGCGAAGGCGGCCGCCGAGGGACGTGGCCGGGGACTCGTCGACGCGGCGGCGGTCGCGGTGCCCAAGATGTACGAGCTGACCGAGTTCCTGGTGGATGTGCTGAAGGTGGAGGACGTCGGCGCCTGCTACCCGCACACCGTCACCTACCACCCCACCTGCCACGGACTGCGGATGCTGGGCCTGGGCGACCGGCCGCGACGGCTGCTGGAGCACGTCGAGGGGCTGGAGCTGCGCGAGCTGCCGGGGGCCGAGGAGTGCTGCGGGTTCGGCGGCACGTTCGCGGTGAAGAACCCGGCGGTGTCGGCGGCGATGGGCGCCGACAAGGTCCGCCACATCCTCGGCACCGGCGCCGAGGCGGTCTGCACCGTCGACAACTCCTGTCTCCTGCACATCGGCGGCACCCTCACCCGCCAGGGTGCGACGGTCCGCCCCGTCCATATCGCCGAGATCCTGGCCAGTACCGAAGGGAGTCCGTGGTGAGCGGCACCTACCTGGGCATGCCGGCGTTCCCCCGGGCCGCTGCCGCATCCACCCGCGATACGCAGTTGCGCGCCAACCTCACCCATGCCACCCGCACCATCCGCGACAAGCGCGCCAAGGCCGTCGCGGAGCTGGACGACTGGGCGCAGCTACGGGCCGCGGGCGCCGCGGTGAAGGACCGTACGCTGCGCCATCTCGACCACTATCTGGAGCAACTGGAGGCGGCGGTCATCGCCGCGGGCGGGCAGGTCCACTGGGCGGTCGACGCCGACGAGGCCAACCGGATCGTCACCCGGCTGGTGCGGGAGACCGGCGAAACGGAGGTCGTCAAGGTCAAGTCGATGGCGACGCAGGAGATCGGGCTGAACGAGGCGCTGGCCGAGGCCGGTATCCGGGCGTACGAGACGGATCTGGCCGAGCTGATCGTGCAGCTCGGCCACGATCTGCCGTCGCACATCCTGGTCCCGGCGATCCACCGCAACCGCTCCGAGATCCGCGACATCTTCCGCCGTGAGATGGCCTCTTGGGGTCGCCCGGCGCCGGACGGGCTGACCGATTCCCCCGCCGAGCTGGCCGAGGCGGCCCGGCTGCACCTGCGGGAGAAGTTCCTGTCCGCGAAGGTCGGGATCTCGGGGGCCAACTTCATGGTCGCGGAGACCGGCACCCTCGTCGTGGTGGAGTCCGAGGGCAACGGCCGGATGTGCCTGACCCTTCCGGAGACGCTGATCTCCGTCGTCGGCATCGAGAAGGTGGTGCCGGCCTGGCAGGATCTGGAGGTCTTTCTGCAGCTGCTGCCCCGTTCCTCCACTGCCGAGCGGATGAATCCCTACACCTCCACCTGGACCGGCACCACGGACGGCGACGGACCGCAGACCTTCCATCTGGTGCTGCTCGACAACGGGCGCACCGACACCCTCGCCGATACCGTCGGGCGGCAGGCGTTGCGCTGCATCCGCTGCTCGGCCTGTCTGAACGTCTGCCCGGTGTACGAGCGGGCCGGCGGGCATGCGTACGGCTCGCCCTACCCCGGCCCGATCGGCGCCATTCTCACGCCCCAACTACGGGGACTGGCAGGCTCGTTGGAAGCGTCACTGCCATATGCCTCGTCGCTGTGCGGGGCCTGCTACGAGGTGTGTCCGGTCGCCATCGACATCCCCGAGGTGCTGGTGCATCTGCGGGAGCGGGTCGTGGAGGGCGGGCCGGTCACCCGGGGCGGGGCGCGCACCGTCCTCAGACCGGCCAGGGGACATGCCGCCGAGCGGGCCACGATGCGCGCGGCGGGGTGGGCCTTCGACCATCCGGGCGTGCTGCGTGCCGGGATGCGGCTGGCGGCCCGTACCCGCCGGCTGCATCCGCGGCGGCTGCCGGGGCCGGGCCGCGCCTGGTCGCGGACGCGCGATCTGCCCGCGGTGCCTGCCGAGTCCTTCCGCGACTGGTGGCAGCGCACCCGTGGCACCTCGCCGAAGCACGAAGGGGGCGGCAAGTGAGCAGCCGGGACGTGGTGTTGGCACGGGTGCGGCAGGCGCTGACGGATGTGCCGCGCGGCGAGGGGCCGGACGGTCCGCCGGTGGCACGGGACTACCGCCGGGTGCACGGGTCCCGGACGCGCGCGCAGACCGTCGAGCTGCTCGCGGAGAATCTCGCGGACTACCGGGCGATCGTGCACCGTACGGATGCCGAGGGACTGCCGGGGCTGATCGGGCGGCTGCTGGCCGAGCGCGGGGCGCGGACGGTGCTGGTGCCGCCGGGCCTGGACGCCTCATGGACGGCCGGCGCGGACGTCACCCGCGTCGAGGACCGCGTATCCAGCACACCTCATGAACTCGACGCCGTGGACAGTGTGCTGACCGGCTGCGCGGTGGCCATCGCGGAGACCGGCACCCTCGTCCTGGATGCGGACCCCGACCAGGGCAGACGCCGGATCACTCTGGTTCCGGACCGTCACCTCTGCGTCGTCCGCGTCCCTGGCCAGGTGGTCGGCTCGGTACCGGAGGCGCTGCCGCGGCTGGCGCCGGACCGTCCGCTGACCTGGATCTCCGGACCGTCGGCGACCAGCGACATCGAACTCGACCGGGTGGAGGGGGTGCACGGGCCGCGGACGCTGGAGGTGATCCTGCTGACGGCGGACGAGGAAGAGGAAACGGGGTGAGCCGGGGGCGGCCGCGGTCGCGGAGGGCTGCAACAGGTGTGCGACCCCGTTGTCAGTGGGGATTCCTACACTGATCGGGATGCCTTTCGCACACGCGGTGCGGGGGTGCGCGCCCCGGGGGGAGGGAGCAGATGATGCTGCGGCAGGGCTTACCACCACGGCGATCCGGCGCGGCAGGCCGCTCACCCGCACCGGAGCCCACGCCCCCGCCCGCTGCCGCTCCGCCGGACTCCGCGCCCACCCGGCTGCTGACGTGGCTGGGCCGGCTGGGCGTCCCGGCCGCCGCGTTCGCCGTGTTCCAGACGCTGTTGGGGATCCTGCCGCAGAGTCTCGCGGGCGAGGCGGCGCGCTACTGCGTGGCGGCGACCGCCGGTGTCGGCGTCGGTGTGGTGGTGTGGCTGGCGGCGGCCCTGCTGCGGACCCGGGCCACGGCCGCCGCCGTAGCCGCACCACCGCCCGCCCCGGCTCCCCCACCCGCCGGATCGCTTCCCGAGCTGATGGACGGCACCTACCAGGCGCTGCGGCGCGGCCTCTCGGTGATCGAGGTGGCCGGGCACGGCCCGCTCATCGGCTGGCCGCACTCCCTCGCGGAGAGCGATCCACCGGTGCACCCGACGGCGTTCGGTACGGCGTACGGGCTCCATCTGCTGCTCGACATCGCGCCGTACGACGGCCGCATACGGGCGGGGCAGGTGGCCGAGACGCTGTGGCGGCTGCGGCTGCCCGGCGGCGGCTGGGCCGCGCGTTCCCAGGGCAGCGGGGCGCGGCCCGAGGTGTCCGCGATCGTGCTGGGCGCGCTGGCGCGGGCCGGCGCCGATCCGCGGCTGCTGGAGGCCGAAATACGCTCCTGCGAGGTGCTGTGGGATCCCGACCATGACGCATCGGGGCTGGCGAACACCTATGTCGTGACGAATGTCCTGCGCGGGCTGCTCCGGGCGGCGCCCGGCTCCACCGCCCTGGACGGACTGCGCGAGGTGCTGGTCAACGGCGCCACGGCCGATCCGGCGCGCGGCAACCACCGCTGCTGGGGCGCCGCGCTGGCCACCGGCCGCGGAAACCCGGCACCGTCCGCCGCGCACACCGCGCGGGCGGTGGTGGCGCTGGACCGGGCCGCACGCGTGCTGGGCGAGGACGAGCGGCAGCGCACGGTGCGCGAGGAGGGGCTGCGCTGGCTGCTGGCCGGCCCGGCGACCCCGACGGGCGGCATCGGTGATCTGCAGAACTGCCAGGAAGAGGTGCGGCGGCCGGATCAGGAGGACCCGCTGCATCAAGAGCTGCTGTCGGTACGGCATTTCGGGGCCGCATGGGTGGCCCGTGCGCTGATGACGGACGGCGCCCGCAAGGTCGCGGCCGAGGAGGTGGGGCTGCCGGCATGGGAGGCACAGCTGACCACTGCCGTGACGCGGGTGCACGGAATGCAGCGAGGCGGGGTGTGGCGGTGGGACGACGGGCCCATGGGACACCCGGTGTGGATGGCGTATCAGGGCCTTTCGGTGCTGCGGCGGCATGCGTTGATGGTCTACCGGCCTTGAGGTGAGCCGGAAAGTGAGGGGGCCGGGGGCCTGAGGACGGTACCGCTCATGGCCTGATGGTGGTGGGCTGGGCACGGAGGGTCGGGGCACGGAGGGTCGGGTCACGGAGGTGGTCGGACGCGGGTGGGCTCGGGCATGGGAGCCTCGGGTCACGGAAGTGGCCGGGGCACGGAAGCGGCCGGGCGCGGGAGGTGTCGGGGGACGGGGCGGTCAGGGGCGGAACGGTCGGGGGCGGCAGAGGGGAGTCAGACGCATGCAGGTCGAGGAAGCCCGGCGGCTGCTGACGGAGCGGCTGGGCGGCGGACCGGAGCCGCCGTCGCCCGAGTCGGCGCGCGCGGTGACCGCCCAACTGGCACACCCGGACACGCTGGGTCCGCTGGTGCGGCGATTATCCGCCGGTGATCTGGATCTGGCGGAGTGCAGCCGCCTTTCGTACCGCCATGTGCTGGGCTTCGACAAGCTGTTGCTGCTGGCCGGTGCGCCGCGGTTCATGCTGCGGCTCCACTTCTGGCACGGCGGGACCGGCGCGGCCCCCGAGGACATCCACAACCACCGGTGCGCGATCGCCTCGGCGGTGGTGCGCGGCCGCGTCCGGATGGAGTGCTACGAACCGGCCGCGAACGGCGTGCCCGCGACCGCCTACCGGGAGACCATCGACGGTCCCGGCGGCGCCTGGCGGCTGCGACGGGTCGGGGACGCCCGGCTGCGGCTGGTGTGCACGGAACGGTACGGGACAGGGCGGAGCTACGGCCTGGCCGCCCGTACGCTGCATCGCGTGGTGAGCGAGGAGCCGACGGTGACGCTGTTCCTGGAGACCGTCCCACAGCGGTCGGTGACCGATGTCTACGTCAGACACAGCAGCGGTGTCAGGGACAGCGGCGACGGGGGAAACAGCGGATGTATCCGGAACGGCGGAGGCGTCGGGCACGGCGGAGCCGCTGTCCGTGGCCTCGCCGCCGGACGCGGCGGCCCAGCCACGGACAGCGGCTCCGCCACGGACGGCCGCGGGCACCGGATCGGAGCCGGAGACCGGATCGGCGACCGGGACCAAGTCGGCGACGGGGACCGGCCCCGCGGCCTCCTCAGGGCCGTCGGCGCCGAGCGGGCGGATCCGCCGCCCAAGACTCCGCTGCCACCGGCCGTCTACCTTGCCGAACTCGACTCTCTGGCAGGCTCTTTGGGCTACTGAACGGGGGTGGCCCCAGGCGTCCGAAGCGGCCCGTCATGGCACGTTGCCCGGCGGCGTCCAGCCGGCCGCCGCATGCCTGGCGGATCACCTCGAGGTTGTAGGCGTCCACCCCGAACCCGGCCAGCTGGGCAGGCCGTGCCCAGCGGTAGGCCTGGTCTGCGCTGGGCAGTACGACATCCAGCGTCAGCGGGCGGACCAGGAAATTCTCCTGGTGGTTGTGGACACGGCGGCCCTGATAGTCGCTCAGGAAACTGGAGGCCCCGGTGTGCGCGACGATGGTGCCGAGGATCCCGGTCTCCTCCTTCAGCTCCCGCAGGGCGCCGCTCGCGGCGGACTCCCCGCGATCCAGCTTCCCGCACGGCACGCCCCACGCGCCGGGCAGAAAGCGCTCACGGTAGCTACGGCGCACGATCAGCACACAGGCCTCGTGCACCACCACCGCCGCGGCCAGATAGGTGTCGGCTACAGTCTTATTCATCGGACTTCTCGCAATCCGAAGAGACGGGCGCAGGCCCGTGGCGGAGGTCCACCGTACCGGCGATGCCTCCGCGAGGGACCGGTTCCGGGAGACCCTGCCGGAGCGCCCGGCGGGCCCGGGTGCGCCCCGTGGAGACCGGGCGTGCGAAGAAGATCCCGGCGCGGCGCTCACCCCCGCGGACGGCCCCGGCAGGGGTATCTGGTGGTGACGACACCAGGCTCAGCACACACTCCCGCCCCCGCGCCCGCCCGCCAGACTGGTCGTCATGAATCCACGCACGACCTTGATCACCGGCGCCACCCAGGGCCTGGGCCGCGGCCTCGCCCTCGACCTCGCGGCCCAAGGCGGCACCGTCCTGCTGCACGGCCGCGACCGCACCCGTCTCGACAGGGTGGCGAGCGAGGTACGGGCCGCCGCTCCCGGGACCACCGTCCGCACCTACCTCGCCGACCTGGCCGACCTCGACCAGGTACACGCGATGGCCGCCCGGATCCGGGCGGCGGAACCCCGGCTCGACGGCCTGATCAACAACGCCGTCGCGGGCGGCGGCGCCGAGCCGCACACCCGCGAACTGAGCCACCAGGGTTACGAGTTGCGCTTCGCCGTGAACCATCTCGCTCCTTACGCCCTCACCCGCGACCTGCTCCCGCTGCTCACCGCCTCGGCGCCCGCCCGCGTGATCAACGTCGCCTCGATGGGACAGGAGGCCCTCGACTTCGACAACATCATGCTGGAGCGGGACTACGAGGGGCTGCGCGCCTACTGCAGGAGTAAGCTCGCGCTGATCATGGCGACCTTCCACCTGGCCGCCGAACTGGCGGGCACCGGCGTCACGGTGAACACACTCCACCCGGCCCACCTGATGGACACCAGCGGAGTGCGCGAGTACGGCCTGACACCGGTCACCGACGTCGACGAGGGGGTCCGCCCCACCGTCCGGCTGCTCCTCGACCCTGACCTCGCCGACACGACGGGCCGCTACTTCGACCAGTTCACCGAGGCCCGGGCCCACCCCCAGGCCTACGACACCGAAGCCCGGGAACGCCTGATGACGCTGACCGACGCCCTCATCGACCGGGCCTGACCTGCGAGATCACGGGCGCAACGGCCAAGGCGGTCCGCACCTTTGCCCCCTCGTCGGCACGGCGACGGAAGAGGAGGGAAAGCGAAGAGGACGGAAGTGGGGGGAAGGTGACCCTGGTGTTGGTAGGCATCGGATGCGTACCAGGGCCAGAGGTCTGGGTAGCCCTCGCGCCCGCCCGCAGACTCGCTGTCATCGCCCTCCGGCGAACGACAGAGAGGTACGCAGATCATGAACGGCCACCACACCACCCCCGCCCCGGCTCCCTCCCCTTCCTGGAAGGCCGGCTGGGCCGCGGCCGTCCAGCGCCCCAGTGAGGGTTTCCACAAGAACTGGGCGCTGGAAGGGTTCGCGGACCAGACCGTGCGCCAGGTCGTACGGGTCACCGGCTCCGGCACCTCCGCCCGTATCAAGCTCTCCCACCGCTACGGGAGCACCCCGCTGGAGGTGGCGGGTGCCACGATCGCCCGTACGGACCACGGCGCGGCCGAGTACGGCGGCACGGTGCGCCGGCTCACCTTCGGCGGGGCCGACGCGGTGCGGATTCCGGCGGGCGGTGAGGTCTACAGCGATGCCGCGGAGGTGAGCGTGGCACCGTTCGAGTCGCTGACGGTGTCGCTGTACTTCGCCCGGCCCACCGGCCCCGCCTCGTTCCACGCCCAGGCGTACGCCACCGCCTATCGGGCCGCGGGCGACCGGCTCACGGCGGCCGACCCGACGGTGTTCAGCGAGACGTCGGTGTCCTGGTACTACCTCGCCGCTGTGGAGCTGGCCGACGGCGGTCCGGCGCGTGACGACACGGTGGTGGTCTTCGGCGATTCCCTCACGGACGGGTTCGCCTCGACCATCGACGGCAACCGCCGCTACTCGGACGCGCTGGCCGAGCGGCTGGCCGACCGGGGCACCCCACGCCCCGTGCTCAACCAGGGCATCGGGGGGAATCTGCTGCTGGCCGACTCGGCGTGGTTCGGCGACCGGGCCGGTGACCGCTTCCGCCGCGATGTGCTCGACCAGCCGGGCGTGCGCTCGGTGGTGGTGCTGGTGGGCCTCAACGACATCGGCTTCAGCGAGATCGAACTGCCGACGTACCGGCCCAATCCGGATCGCTCGGTCGCGGAGATCATCGCCGGATACCGGGAGTTGATCGATATGGCGGGTGCCGCGGGGGTGCGGATCACCGGAGGGACGATCCTGCCGTTCAAGGGGTCGGAGTACCACACACCCGCCGCCGAGGCGAAGCGCCGCGAGGTCAATGACTGGATACGCGCCTCGGGCGAGTTCGACGCGGTGGCCGACTTCGCCGCGGCGCTGGCCGATCCGGCGGACCCGGACGCGCTCGCGCCCGTCTATGACAGCGGTGACCACAAGCACCCCGACGATGCGGGCTACCGCGCCATGGCCGATGCCGTCGACATCGTCGCGCTCTGACCCACGCCGGCTCCGTGCTCCCCGGGTGGGGCGTCCGAGGCGCGCGATCCCGGGCCCCGGCGTCCCGGTTCCCGCCCACCTCACCCTTCGCGAGCCGCCCCGCCGCCCGCCCCGTCCCCGCTCCCGCCCTCCAGCCGTTCGACCACCCGGAAGCGCTCGAGAACGACCAAGGTGTCATCGTCGACGGTGAATTCCGGGTCCCCGAGTTCACGGCGCACGTCCGGGCCGTGCCAGAAGTCCTCGTGGGCGGCCCGCCAGGCGGCCACCGTCGTATGCCCCTCGCCCTCGGCCACCGCGTGCGCCCGGTCGACCTCGGCCAGGCGCACCACCCGCACCCCGGTCACCTCGATCACGGCCACCGGCCGGCCGGCGGAGTCGGGCAGGACCGACCGTTGGCCGGCGGTCGGCAGCGGTTCGCCGTCGCGCTCGTACTCGATGAGCAAACCGGTCGTGGTGGTCTTGGCCCCGGAGAGCACCGCGCGGACCAGCCGGTCGCGCAGCGGCCCGGGGAAGCCGAGTACGAACTGCGGGAGGTCGGAGCGTTCTTGAGGCGTCGTCATGCCAGGCAGGGTAGGCGCTACGGGCGCGGCGCGGGTGGGGTCGCGCGGGCCGCGCGGGCGGTGTGCAGGGCCCAGCCGATCAGCGGGAGCTGCCCGGGCAGCCGCGCATAGGCCAGGGCCTTGAGCGGCGCGGGGCGGTGCCGCCAGTCGTGGGCCATCTTGAGGTTGGCCGGGAAGACGGCGACGAACAGGCCGGCCGCGGCCAGCGCGCCGGCCCGGCGGGTGCGCGGCAGGGCGACCGCGGCGGCCACGGCGAGTTCGGCGGCGCCGCTGGCGTACGTCCAGGTGCGGGCGCTGCCGGGCAGGTGCCGGGGCACGAGGGCGTCGAACGGCTTCGGGGCGAGGAAGTGAAGGGTCCCCGCCCCCGCCAGCAGACGGGCCAGGGCGCGGGCGGAACGGTCGTCGGCTGCCACGGAGAGCTCCCGGATCGGAGGGACGGTGGGAGAGCGAAGGGAACGGCGACGGCCGGCCGGGCGGCCGAGGAGTGGGTGCGGCGGCCACCCCGACCAGTGAACTGGCCGCCGCGACTCCGACCTTACCCGTGAGTCACTTACGGGGCCATCGCTTGATCGTCGGCCGTAGTGAGGTGTGCGTCACGCCGTACCAGCGCCGCATAGCGCCCCTCGGCGGCGAGCAGCTCGTCATGGGTGCCGCGCTCGGCGATCCGGCCGCCGTCCAGCACGACGATCTGGTCGGCGTCGCGGACCGTGGAGAGACGGTGCGCGATGGTGAGGGTGGTGCGGCCCGCGGACAGCTCGTCGATGGCCTGCTGGACGGCGTGTTCGGTGCGGGTGTCCAGGGCGCTGGTGGCTTCGTCCAGGACGAGGACGGGCGGGTCGCGCAGGATGGTGCGGGCGATGGCGAGGCGCTGTTTCTCGCCGCCGGAGAAGCGGTAGCCGCGCTCGCCGACGAGGGTGTCGTAGCCGTCGGGCAGGGCGGCGATGTGGTCGTGGATCTGGGCGGCCCTGGCGGCGCGGGCGATCTCCTCGTCGGTGGCGTCGGGCTTGGCGAAGCGCAGGTTGTCGGCGACCGAGGCATGGAAGAGGTAGGTCTCCTGGGAGACCACGCCGACCGAGCGGGCGAGGGTGTCGAAGTCGAGCTCGCGCACGTCCGTGCCGTCGAGGGTGACCCGGCCCCCGGTCACGTCGTAGAGCCGCGGCACGAGGTAGCTCAGGGTGCTCTTGCCGCTGCCGGTCGGTCCGACGACGGCGAGGCTGCCGCCGGCCGGGACGGTCAGGTCGATGCCGTCGAGGGTGGGGGCGGCCTCGGGGTCGTAGCAGAACCGGACGTTCTCGAAGCGGATCTCGCCGCGCGGCGCCGGGAGGCGGACCGGCTCGGCGGGCTCGGTGATGGCGACCGGCAGATCGAGGTACTCGAAGATGCGCTGGAAGAGCGCGAGCGAGGTCTGCATCTGCACGCCGGTGGTCAGCAGCGAGACGGTGGGCCGCAGCAGCCCCTGCTGGAGCGAGACGAAGGCGACCAGGGTGCCGAGGGAGAAGACGGGGCCGCCGAACTGGAGGACCAGGCCGGCCGCCCAGTAGATCAGCGCGGGCATGGCGGCCATCACGATCCCGATGGTGGCCATCCGCCAGCGGCCGGCCATGTTGGCGCGGACCTCCAGGCCGACCAGGCGCTCGGACTCGTCGGCGAAGCCCTGGGTGAGGGAGTCGGCACGGCCCATCGTGCGGCCGAGCAGGATGCCGCTGACCGAGAGGGATTCGGTGACCATCGCGGACATCGCGGCCATCTGCTTCTGCCGCTGGGTGGTGATCTTCTTGCGTTCGTTGCCGACCCGGCGGCTGATCCAGACGAAGAGCGGAAGCAGCAGCAGCGAGACGACGGTCAGCCGCCAGTCGAGGGCGAGCATGGCGCAGACGGTGGCGATGACGGAGGTCAGGTTGGAGACCAGGGAGGTGGCGGTGGAGGTGACGGTCGCCTGCATCCCCCCGATGTCGTTGGCGATCCGGGACTGGACCTCGCCGGTGCGGGTGCGGGTGAAGAAGGCCAGCGGCATCCGCTGGAGTTTGGCGTAGACGCCGGTGCGCAGGTCGTGCATGACGCGCTGGCCGACGGTGGTGGACAGCAGGGTCTGCAGGACGCCGAAGACGCTGGTGGTGACCGCGGTGGCGATCATGCCGAGGGCGAGCAGGGTCAGCAGTCCGGTGCGCCGGCCGGGTATCGCCACGTCCAGGATCTCGCGGAGGAGAAAGGGAGAGGCGACCGAGACCAGCGAGGAGGCGCCGACGAGCAGGCCGACGAGAGCCAGCCGGGCGCGGTAGGGGCGGAAGAGCGCGAGGATCCGCCGCAGCTGGACCGGCTTCTCCGGGTCCTTGGGCGGTGGGGTCCACTGGGGTTCGTCGCTGCGCATGGGCTCCTTCGAGGGGTGGTGGATCCGCGGGGCAGGAACTGCGGAGGGGCGGGTACGGGGACAAGCATCGTGGAGCTTAGCTCATTGTTACCTATGCTCACAATGAATAAAGTCCTGCGATCGGCTATCCTCGCGCCATGCCCTCCCCCGAGCCGACGGTCAGCACCACCAACCTCGCCGAGCAGCTGGTACGGCTGACCCGCCGGATGCACCGCGCCCAGAAACACCACCTGGAGCACCTGGACATCGCCTTCACCCCCGCGCAGTCCCGGCTGCTGCGGATCGTCGACCACTACCGCGACACCCCGCCGCGGATGGCCGACCTCGCCGAGCGGCTGGAGGTCGTCCCCCGGGCGGTGACCACCCTGGTGGACGCGCTGGAGGCCCATGGCGCGGTGCGCCGGGTGCCCGATCCGGCCAACCGCCGGGTGGTACGGATCGAGCTGACCGACACCGGCCGATCCACGCTGCGCGCGTTGCGCAGCGCGCGCCGGGCCGCGGCGGAGGAGATCCTGGCCCCCCTGAACGCCGATCAGCGCGAGGTGCTCGGCGACCTGCTGTCCACCCTGGTCGACGGACCGGACCGACCGCATTGAGCTGACGCGGAGTCACAGCGCAGTCAACCGGAGGAGTGCCGCCATGCCCCTGCTGGAGCCGAACCCCCAGACCCTGCGCCCCACCACCACCGGCAGCCCCGCACACGACCGGGTGGCCGGTCCACGGGCTTCGGGCACCCCCGAGCCGCTGCGCGGCGAACTGATCGCGCTGCTCGGCCCGGACAAGGTGCTCCACACGCTCTCCGACCTGGTCCGCTACGCCTCCGACGCCAGCCCGTACCGCTTCGTCCCGCAGGTCGTGGTGGTGGCCGAGGACCTCGACGACATCTCCGCGGTCTTCTCCTACGCACACGGCAGGGGCCGCAACGTCGTCTTCCGGGCAGCCGGAACCTCGCTCAACGGCCAGGCACAGGGCGAGGACATCCTCGTCGACGTCCGCCGGCACTGGAGCGGGATCCAGGTGCTCGATCACGGCGCCCGCGCCCGGATCGGGCCCGGCACCACCGTGCTGCGCGCCAACACCACCCTGGCCCGGTACGGCCGGCTGCTCGGGCCCGATCCGGCCAGCGCCGTCGCCTGCACCCTGGGCGGTGTGGTCGCCAACAACGCCTCCGGGATGACGGCCGGCACCACCCGCAACTCCTACCGGACGCTGGCCTCGGTCACCCTCGTCCTGCCGTCGGGCACGATCGTGGACACCGGGCAGCCGGATGCCGACGCGGAACTGGCGCGGGCCGAGCCGGCGCTGTGCGCGGGCCTGCTGGCGCTGAAGGCGGAGATCGAGGCGGACCGGGAGCTGGTGGCCCGGATCCGCGCCAAGTACCGGATCAAGAACACCAACGGCTACCGCCTGGACGCCTTTCTCGACGGCGCGACACCGGTGGAGATCCTGCGCGGCCTGACGGTCGGCTCCGAGGGCACCCTCGGCTTCATTGCCGAGACCGTCTTCGACACGGTGCCGCTGGACCGCCGCACCTCCAGCGCGCTGCTGTTCTTCCCGACGCTGCGTGCCGCGGCCGCGGCCGTACCGCGGTTCAACGAGGCGGGTGCGCGGGCCGTGGAGCTGATGGACGGCAATACGCTGCGCGCCTCGGTGAGCGTGGCGGGCGTGCCGGCCGACTGGGCGGCGCTGCCCAAGGAGACCGCCGCGCTGCTGGTGGAGTTCCGGGCGCCCGACGAGGCCGCCCAGGAGGCCTACGAAGAGGCCGCGGCCCAGGTACTGACGGAACTGGAGCTGGTCGCTCCGGTCGCGTCCGTCACCAACGCCTTCACCCGGGACGCGTCCGTCATCGGCGGCTACTGGAGGGCCCGCAAGGCGTTCGTGACCGCGGTGGGCGGCAGCCGGCCGTCCGGTACGACGCTGATCACCGAGGACTTCGCGGTACCGCCGGACCGGCTCGCCGAGGCCTGTACGGCCCTGCTGGAACTGCAGGTGCGGCACGGCTTCGACGCGGCGGTCGCGGGCCATGCCGCACACGGCAATCTGCATTTCCTGCTCGCCTTCGACGCGGCGCAACCGGCGGAGGTGGCGCGCTACGCCTCCTTCATGGACGCGTTCTGCCGGCTGGCCGTCCGGCGCTTCGACGGATCGCTGAAGGCGGAGCATGCCACCGGCCGGAACATCGCACCCTTCCTGGAGCTCGAATGGGGGCCGCGGGCAACGGAGTTGATGTGGCGGATCAAGGAGACCGTGGACCCGCACGGCATTCTCGCCCCGCGCATCATGCTCGACCGCGATCCGCAGGGGCATCTGCGCGGGCTGAAGACCATCCCCCGGACCGAGGCCCGCGCCGACCCGTGCATCGAGTGCGGCTTCTGCGAGCCGGCCTGCCCCAGTGGCGATCTGACCACCACGCCCCGCCAACGGATCGTGCTGCGCCGCGAGATGCAGCGCCAGCCGCCGGGCTCCCCCGTCACCGCCGCGCTGCTGGACTCGTACGGCTATGACGCGGTGGACACCTGCGCCGGCGACTCGGTCTGCCGACTGGCCTGCCCGGTGGGGATCGACACCGGCGCCCTGATGAAGGACTTCCGGCACCGGCGCCACTCACCGCGCGAGGAGTGGGCCGCCGCGCAGACCGCCCGGCGGTTCAGGGCCGTCGAGACGGCGGCACGGCTGGCGGTGGCCGCCGCCGACCGGCTCGGCGACCGGCTGACGGCGTCGCTGACCCGGGCCGCCCGGAAGGCCGTACGCCCCGATCTGGTGCCCGAGTGGCTCCCGCGGATCCCCGGCGCGGCCGCCCGTACGCTGCCCGCGACACGGAGGACCGGGGCGGCCGCGGTCTACTACCCGGCGTGTGTGAACCGGATCTTCGGCGGACCCGCGGGGGCTCGGGGGCCGTCGCTGCCGGAGGCGGTGGTGGCGGTGTCGCGGCGGGCGGGACGGCCGGTGTGGATCCCGTCGGACGTGGCCGGCACCTGCTGCGCCACCATCTGGCACTCCAAGGGGTACGAGCGCGGCAGCGCGGTGATGGCCAACCGCATCGTCGAGGCGGCCTGGGGGTGGACGGCCGGCGGCAGTCTGCCGCTGGTGGTGGACGCGTCCTCGTGCACCCTGGGTCTCGCCCGGGAGGTGGTGCCCTACCTGACACCCGACAATGCCGCGCTGCACGCCGAACTGACGGTCGTCGACTCGGTCGTCTGGGCCGCCGAGGAACTGCTGCCGCGGCTGGAGACGGTGCGCCCGGTCGGCTCCGCGGTGCTCCATCCCACCTGCTCCCTGGAGCACTTGGGGGCCGAGGCGCAGCTGCGCCGGGTCGCCGAGGCGTGTGCGCGGGAGGTCGTGGTGCCGGACGACGCGGGCTGCTGCGCCTTCGCCGGTGACCGGGGAATGCTGCACAGGGAGCTCACGGAGTCGGCCACCGCGAAGGAGGCGGCCGAGGTGACCGCGCGGCACTTCGACGCGCATCTGTCGGCGAACCGGATGTGCGAGATCGGCATGGACCACGCGACGGAGGGCCGAGGTTATTACTCGGTCCTCCTGGCGCTGGAACGAGCCACCCGCCCCGCCCTCTGAGCGCAGGCGGGCCGACGTCCCCGAGCGCACCTTCGTGGTCGTCGGCCACGCCTTG
Source organism: Streptomyces caniferus (assembly GCF_009811555.1). GTDB lineage: Bacteria > Actinomycetota > Actinomycetes > Streptomycetales > Streptomycetaceae > Streptomyces > Streptomyces caniferus. The sequence goes on from NZ_BLIN01000003.1 coordinate 1,088,312, forward strand.
ATGCGACCGGGCGACCGGAGTCTTGCTCAACCCGAGGTCCGAACGACGACTCGTAGGTGCGTGATTCTTGGGCACGGGCAGCATCTGGGTTGTTGCCCGTTCGTTCCACATCTCTGCCCCTGCGTCCCTGGGGCGCGTCCGTTGAGCGTGCAAGAGTGATGAAGGACGATTCGCCCGTTGACTCCGGAGGAACGCAGATGGCCCTGAACCGCGAGGAGAACTCCAAGTCCGACAGGGTTCGCGGGCCTGAGCGACCGAGAGCGGCTTCCGCTTCCACCGGCACGGCCGTACAACGGATGCTCGCTTCGCAGAGCGCTGTCGGAAATACGGCGGTGGTGCAGATGCTGCTTCAGGCCGGGCATCTGCGGGCGCAGGGCGGCGAGCACGTGGGGGAAGGTGAAGGGCTGTTCCGGGGCGGTCACACGGTACAGAGGGCCGGGGGACGTGGGTCGTCCTCAAGGGACGGAGGCCACTCCGGCCGATCGTCTGCCCGCCCGCCACGCATACGTGTCTCGACACTGCCGCATGTGCATCACATTCAGTTACCCACGTACGGTCCCACGTTCGGGCGCGGCGGAGGTACGCGAGGACACGTGATTCTGGGCCCGCGCGGATTCTCGGATCAGCGAAGCGACGCCAATTCCCAGCTGCCGCCGGCCATCGTCGACGCCCGCGCGACGTATACGAACGAGACCTTCATCGCCGGACATCTGGTCAATGCGTCCTTCGGTGGGGACGGTCGGCGGTCCGCGAATCTCACTATTCTGACTTCCAGCGCCAACGGCCAGATGAAGAGTTTCGACAACTCGATCAAATTGGCCCTGGATAATGTGAGTAATATCTACGAACGCCTTTCTCGCATGTCGGTGGACATCACTCCTCTGCGGCTCGGCGTCGAAGTGGATGTCAGTCCCGCAGGAGAGAGGTACACATGGGACACGCACGGCCCCGGAAAATATATTTCGAAATTCATTCACTGTGTAGCGACAGTCCGCGGCGCCGGCTTGCTTGAAGACTGGATCACTGCGGAATTGACCAAGGACTCCAGCAATCCAAACTGGCTGTACGTTCGCGGCCAACTGGACATAGCGGACAGGTATATCGACCACGCGAACACCATGGGAATGATCGACAACGAACCGAGGCACCCCATCGCCCCCGCTCAGAGCCGTTCTCGCAGGCGTTGACGGCGCGAAGGGGGCTTCGGTTATGTGCGGTTGCCCTTTCTGGTGGCTCGGCATGTGAGAGGTCCGCCCAGTGGAGCCGGCAGCGTGTGTCCGGGCCCGGCTCCACCGCACCAGGGGGCACCTCCCAGCGGTAGCTGGGAGAGCGCCGCGAGCCAGCCGGGACTTTGCGGACACGCCCTAGGGACAGCAAGCGTCTGATGTGACTGGCCGTAAGCGCCAACGCCCGCACAGTCCCACCTGGCTCACGGCGTCCGCCCCTTTCGTACGCCGCCGGTCCGCGCCCGCCGGTCGGGGGGATTCCGGCCGGCGGGTGCGGTCACCTGCTCGTCAGCGCGTGAGGTGCAGCGCCACCGCTCCCTTGGCCGGGACCGAGAGCTCGGCCTTCCCGTCGGCCCCGACGGTGACCGTATGGCCGTCGCACGAGGACGGCGCGGCCGCGACGACATCGCAGTACGAGCCGGCGGGCAGCGAGGTCGCGAAGGTGCGACGCAGTTCGGCGTCGCCGTTGTTGAGGGCCACGAAACCCTTGCCGCTGCGGCCGAAGGCGAGGGCGTTGCCGCCGTCGTCCCACCAGTCCGTCAGCTCCGCCGAACCCACCGCGTTGCGGAACCCCACCATCCCGGTGATCGCCCGCTTGGCGTGTTCGCCGGTCCAGCCGCCGCTGCCGCCGGGCGGTCCGGCGTCCTTGTCGGACCACTCGTAGCCGGAGTAGACGTTCGGTGAGCCGTAGGGCGAGGCCAGCATGAAGACCTCGGCGAGGGTGTGCGCGGCGCCGTCCTTGTAGGTCAGCGTGGAGCCGTTGCGCTCGGTGTCCCAGTTGTCGACGAAGGTGCGGGCCTGGTCGCTGCCGAGCTTGCCGTCCGCGACGGACTTCAGCTGGGCGAGGTTGCCGCTCTGGAAGGCGCTCTTGAGGTGGCTGCCGTAGCGGAATTCGTCGACATCGCCGGTGCCGGTGTACTCCTCGGGCCGCACCGCCTCGCCGGAGCCGGAGATGACTTCCTGCACCCAGTACCCCGGGTCGTGCATCTTGCCCTTGATGGCGGCGAGGTCGGCGGCGGAGATGTGCTTGGCGGCGTCCACCCGGAAGCCGTCGACGCCCAGCGACCGCAGGTCGTCGAGGTACCTGGCGAGGGTGGTGCGGACGTGGTCGCTGCCGGTGTCGAGGTCGGCGAGCCCGACGAGTTCGCAGTTCTGGACGTCGTCGCGGTTGGTGTAGTCGGAGATGCTCTTCCGGCAGCCGTGGAAGTCCCGGTCCTGATAGGAGCCCGGGTACTGGTACTTGCTGTACCGGGTGCCACCGGTGCCCGTACCGGATCCGGCCGCCATGTGGTTGATGACGGCGTCGGCGATGACCTTGACGCCCGCGCCGTGGCAGGCCCTGACCATCGAGGCGAACGCGCTCCGGTCGCCCAGCCGTCCGGCGATCTTGTAGCTGACGGGCTGGTACGAGGTCCACCACTGGTCACCCTGGATGTGCTCCGAGGCGGGCGAGACCTCGACATAGCCGTAGCCGGCCGGGCCCAGCTGATCGCCGCAGGTCTTGGCGACATCCGCGTACTTCCACTCGAACAGCGTGGCGGTGACGGTCTTTTCGCCGGGTGGGGCGGCTTGCGAGGACCACGGCGCGAAGGTGGCCAGGCCGGCCGCGGCCAGCACTCCGGCCAGCGCCCCGCCCAGCACACGGGAACGTTGCTGCATCTTCCGGCTCCTTGATCATGGGGCACGGCAGGACGCACCGCGCCCACGAGTGCAGCCACGCGCCGGGCCGCCATGGGGGGATTCGCCTCGGAGCCTGCCGTTTACCGCGCGGACGCGTCAAGGCTTTCTGCAAGGCATTTCAGCGACTTGCGAAAGGCACCGGCGGCAGGATCTGCGGAGTTGCCGTGAGCCGTCCGGGATTGCGGCAAAGAATCCAAGAGTGCCGCATCAAGAGTCCAATCGGCCCTCTTGTGCCTCAGGCCGTCGGCCGACAGGGTCCTGACCGAGGTTCACGTATGCCCCGGCACACCACCGCTCCCCTGGAGGACCGATGAACGAGGCACCATCGCAGAACCACGACCACAACGAGGCGGGTCCCAGCCGTCGTTCGGTCCTGTGGACCGCCGGTGCGGCGGGCGCCGGACTGGGACTCGGCGGCCTGCCGTCCGGGACGGCCGCGGCCGCCGCACCCGCGGCGGCGGGCTCCGCGACCGCCGCCGCGTCCCCGGACACCAAGGCCAGGACCATGATCGGGGTGCCCTTCGAGCGGCGCAGCACCGTACGCGTCGGCATCATCGGGCTCGGCAACCGCGGTGGCAGCATGATCGACCTCTTTCTCGCGATGCCGGGCGTCCGCGTCGTCGCCCTGTGCGATCCGGTGAAGGACAAGACCGCCAAGGCCGCGAAGAAGGTCACCGCCGCGGGCCAGCCCGCGCCCGCCGTCTACACCAACGGCGACCACGACTTCGAAAACCTCTGCACGCGCAGCGACATCGACTTCGTCTACACGGCCACGCCCTGGGACTGGCATTTCGAGATGGCGAAGACGGCGATGCTCAACGGCAAGCACGTGGGCGTCGAATGCCCCATCGCGCTGCGCCTGGACCAGCTGTGGGAGCTGGTCCACCTCTCCGAGCGCACCCGCAGACACTGTATGCAGCTGGAGAACTGCTGCTACGGCAGGAACGAGATGCGGGTGCTGCGGATGGCGCACGCGGGCCTGTTCGGCGATCTGCTGCACGGCGCCGGTGCGTATATCCACGATCTGCGCGGCCTGATGTTCGACCCCAAGTACTACGAGGGGCCGTGGCGGCGGCTGTGGCACACCCGGCTGCGCGGCGATCTCTACCCCAACCACGGTTTCGGCCCGGTCGCCAACTACATGGACATCAACCGCGGGGACCGCGCCGTACGCATCTCCAGCGTCGGCACGCCCGCCCTCGGCCTCGCCAAGTACCGCAAGGAGCACATGCCGGCGAACGACCCCAGCTGGAAGGAGTCGTACATCGAGAGCGACCGGACGATCAGCCTCGTACAGACCGCCAAGGGGCGGGTGATCCGGCTGGAACACGATGTCTCCACCCCGCACCCCTACAGCCGGATCAACAGCCTCGGCGGCACCAAGGGCCTCTTCGAGGACTACCCGGAGCGGATCTACCTCGAGCCGGACCAGAACAACGACGAGTGGGGCGACTTCGCCAAGTACGCGGAGTGGGACCACTGGCTCTGGAAGGAACACGCCAATCCGCCCGGCGGGCACGGCGGCATGGACTACATGCTGGTCTTCCGGCTGATGCAGTGCATGCGGCTGGGCCTCGTACCGGACTTCGACGTCTATGACGCGGCGACCTGGACCGCGCCGGTGCCGCTGAGCGATCTCTCGATCAAGGCGAACGGTGCCCCGCAGGAGATCCCCGACTTCACCCGCGGGCTGTGGAAGAAGACCCGGCCGGGGATGGATTCGCCCAAGCCGGAGGAGTGAGGGCCGGAGGCGGCGCGGGGGCCCGGCCGACGGGGGGCCGGGTCCGGCTGACGGGGTGTGGTGCGGGCGCGGCGGGCGGGCCGGGCGGTGCGAGCGGGGCCCGGCGGGCGGCGGTGCGCCGGCCGGGCCCGTCGCTCAGGTGTCGCGGCCGGTGACGGGGGCGGCGCCCGGCTCGGTCGCCGCCTCGCGCACCTTCGCCGGCTCGCGCGCCTCCACCGGCTCGGCCTCCGCCCGCTGCGCCCCCCGCTCCTGCCGTTCGCCCGACCGGTCGGGTGCCGCAGTGGCCGGCAGTTCGCCGTTGAGGACCTTCTTCGCCGTCACCCGGTCCAGTGCGCCCTCCCAGCGGGAGACCGCGAAGACCGCGACGCAGTTGCCGAGCAGGTTGGTAGCCACCCGCATCGAATCCATGATCCGGTCGACGCCGAGCAGCAGGGCGACCGCGCCGGCCGGGATGACGCCCAGCGCGGAGGCCGTCGCGGACAGCGCGAGGAACGCCGAACCCGGCACGCCCGCCATGCCCTTGCTGGTCAGCATCAGGACCAGCACCACGGTGATCTGCTGGCCGAGCGACAGGTCGACACCGATGGCCTGGGCGATGAAGAGCGTGCCGATCGAGAGGTAGATCGAGGCGCCGTCGAGGTTGAAGGAGTAGCCGGTCGGCAGCACCAGGCCCACCGCATCGTCCCGGCAGCCCGCGGCGCGCAGCTTCTGCATCATCCGCGGCATCACGGTCTCGCTGGAGCCGGTGCCGAGCGCCAGCAGCAGCTCCTCGCGGGTGTAGCGGACGAACTTCCACAGGCTCAGCCCGGTGACGGCCTTGAGCGCACCGCCGAGCAGCGCGAGGAAGACCAGCGCGACCCCGTAGCAGACCGCGATCAGTTTCCCGTACGTCGACATCGCCCCCAGGCCGTACTCCCCCACCAGGTGGGCGGTGGCGCCGAGGACCGCGAGCGGGGCGAGCTTCATGAGGAAGCCGACGATGGTGAACACGACGTCCTGGGCCTGCTCGATCAGCGGCAGGATCTGCGGCACCTTCTGCTGCCCGAGGTGCAGCAGCGCGGCGCCCACCAGGCAGGCCAGCACCAGGACTTGCAGCAGCGAGTTCTCGGCGAAGGCGCCGACGGCGCTGTCCGGCAGCGACTCCAGGACGAACTGGGCGGCGGAGGGCAGCTGTCCGCCGCCCGTCTTGGCGTCCACCGCACCCTTGTCGAGGGAGGCCGGATCGACATGCATCCCGGCGCCGGGCGCGAAGACATTACCGGCCAGCAGGCCGACGACGAGCGCGACGCCGCTCGCCACCTCGAACCAGATCAAGGCCTTGACCCCGATCCGGCCGAAGGCCTTGAGGTCACCCGCCTTGGTGATCCCGGCGACGACCACGCAGAAGACGAGCGGGGCGATCATCGCCTTGATCAGGCGTACGAAGCCGTCACCGAGCGGCTGGAGCGAGGATCCCGCCTGCGGCCACAGGCGTCCGACGAGAACGCCGAGGACCAGGGCGATAAGTACCTGCGCGAACAGGCTGGTGCGCAGGAAGCGGCCTGCGCGGCGGGTGAGGCTTGCGGTGGCGTGCGGCACGGGCACTCCTCCATGGACGGATTCTGTGATGCGGAAGTGGACTTCCGCGATCCGTCACTATGGCCGCTTGTTGTTCACCACGAAAGAGGTCCGTGTAACTTCCCCGGAAATCTTGGAGCTTGATCCAAGGGGGATGCACGGGAGCTCCGAATTCGGGCAGCGGTGACCGTTGCGTTGACTTTCCTGCGGATTTGCGAGGGCGGAGAGGCGCGCCGGATGTCGTTCACGCGCCGGGCGTTGGGCGCGCGGGTTTGTCGCATGCGGGCGCGGTGCACGGCGCCTTGCCCTGGGCCTGAGGTGCGCGCACCCTCCACCTGCCGGCCGTACGCGCACCCCGCCTCGTGCGCTCAGGCCGCCAGGTGCGCCTTGTCCCCCATGACCACCACGGGGTGCCGTGCCGGATCGAGGGCGCGCAGCAAGGCCTGCATACCGGCCTTCGGGAGGCTGACGCACGCGGACGTCCCGCTGCCGTGGTCCAGGTGCAACCAGACCCCGCCGCCCTTCGACTGACCCTGCGGACGGGTCGGGTCCAGCGGGGAGCTCCCCTTGACGCGGTTGTAGTTGATCGCGACGACGTAATCGAAGTCGTGCCGGGTGTTCTTGGACCAGTACGACGGCGGGGTGAACGCCGACGAGTGCGTATAGGGCAGCTTGGCGCCGGGATCCTGGAGGACACCGCCCGCGTCGGTCAGCGAGAACACCCCGACGGGGCTGCGCTTGTCCCCTTCGTGGTGATCGGCCGTCCAGCCGCGCCGGCCGTTGTGGGCGGCCCAACGTCCGTTCTGGTCCCATCCGTTGGCACCCTTGTCGTACAGGACGACGGTGGCGTCGGCCGAGTCCACGTCCTTGCCGTAGACCGCCACGACCTGCCGGGAACCGGCGGGGATCCGCGACCTCAGGGCGGTGCCGACCTCGGGGATGTTCTTGAGGTGGGTGGTGGCCGACGCGCCACGGGCCGGGCCGCCGGGGCGCTCCCCCTTGCCCGCGCCGTCACCCTTGCCGTCCCCGGCCTTGCCACCGCTCGCACCGCCGCCGCAGCCCACCAGAAGGACCAGCCCCGCCGCGGCCACCGCCGCCATCCGCATCGCACTGCCCGCTGTTCGCATGCCCCCCATGGTCGCACCGTCGCCCTGACGGCCGTTCGGCACCCGACCGCCGCCGACCGGCCGCCGCACGATTGTCCGGATCGCAGGGGCACAGCGGAAAAACCGTTTGAAATCAGCCCACGCCACGGGCCAACCTTCCAGAACCTCCGCCGGAGACGAGACGGGCGAGAGGGGCATTTCGCCTGCCGCAACGGCCTGTTGCCGCCCACCCACCACGACTTCGCCTGGGGCATCATGCACATTCGCGACCTTCCGCATCCCGACCCGGGCGTCCCGGACGTCCGTACGGGCGGCGCCTTTCTCCTGTGGCTCTGCAGGCAACAGCTCGGCGGACAGTTCAAGGCCCTCGCCTGGGGGCTGCTGAACGTCGGCGCCATCGCCGCCTCCCCCGTACCGGTGGGTCTTGCCGTGCAGGCCGTGGTGGACCGCGATGTCGGCCGGCTCGTCCTGGCCGGCGGCCTGATCCTGGCTCTGGGCATCCTGATCGCCCTCGGTGGCACGATGCTGCACCGCGCGGCCGTCACCAATTGGATCACCGCCGTCGCCCGGATGCAGCAACTCCTCGCCCGCAAGACCACGGAGCTGGGTTCGGCCATGACCCGGCGGGTGGCGGCCGGGGAGATCGTCGCCGTCAGCACCGGCGACCTGGAGAAGATCGGCTGGTTCGTCGAGGCGATCTCCCGGTTCGGTGCCGCCGCGGTCAGCGCGGCCGGCGTCTCCGTGGCGCTGACCCTCTACCGGCCGGAACTGGGCGTGCTGGTGGCCGTCGGCGTGCCCGTGATGGCACTGGCCGTGCTGCCGTTGCTGCCGCACGCCACCCGACGCGCCGACGCCCAGCGCGAGAAGGCCGGCCAGGCCACCGAGCTGGCCTCCGACACCGTCGCCGGGCTGCGCGTGCTGCGCGGCATCGGCGGCGAGGAACTCTTCCTCGGCCGCTACCGCAGCGCCTCCCAGGAAGTACGCAAGGCCGCCGTCCGCAGCGCCCGGATGTGGTCGCTGATCTCGGCCGTCCAGGTACTGCTGCCGGGCCTGCTGCTCATCGCGGTGGTCTGGTACGGCACCCGGCTCGCCCTGGACGGCACGATCGCCGTCGGCGATCTCGTCACCGTCTACAGCGCGGTCACCTTCCTGCTCTTCCCGCTCAGACACTTCGAAGAGATCGCCCAGGCCTACTCCTTCGCCAGACCGTCGGCGAAACGCACGGCCCGCGTCCTGGCGCAGAGCCGCCCGGCCGGCGGGCGGGACGCAGACCTGAGGGCGACCTCGATCACCGGGCTGGGCGCAGGCCTCAAGGCAACCACGGCCACCGGGCAGGACGCAGACCCGGGGGCGGCGCCCACCGGCGATCTGCACGACCCGGTCAGCGGCCTGACCGCCCCGGCCGGCCGGCTGACCGCGGTGGTCTGCGGCGACCCCGACAGCGCGGGGCGGCTCGCCGAACGCCTCGGCGGCCACCCGCCGCATCACGACGACGACGGCGGTGACGGCACCGGGCTGATCTCCGTCGCGCTCGGCGGCACCCCGCTGGACGACCTGCCGCGCGACGCCGCCCGGGAGGCCGTACTCGTCCAGGACAAGGACCCGATGCTGCTCTCGGGCACGCTCGGCGAACTGCTGGACGTACCGGCATCCGGCCGGGTGGGCGCGACGGAGGCGCTGGCCGCGGCCCAGTGCGGCGATGTGCTGACCGCGCTGGCGCAGGCGTCCGTCGGCGACTCGGGGGACCCGATGCAGACCCACATCACCGAGCGCGGCCGGTCGCTGTCCGGCGGGCAGCGTCAGCGGCTCGCCCTGGCCAGGTCCCTGGTCGCCGACCCCGAGGTGCTGGTGCTCGACGAGCCGACCAGCGCCGTCGACGCACACACCGAGGCCCGGATCGCCGACGGCCTGCGGGGGATCAGGACGGGACGGACGACCGTCGTGCTCACCTCCAGTCCGCTCCTGCTCGACCGGGCGGAACGGGTGGTGCTCCTCCAGGAGGGAAAGGCCGTCGCCGAGGCCACCCATCGCGAACTGCTGCACAGCCACCCCGCCTACCGCGCGATCGTCACCCGCGCATCGGACCCCGAGCCGGCGATGTCGGCCGGCCAGACCGAGGAGACCGCATGATCGGCCTGGCGCCGCCGGAGCACGATCCGGACGCCCCGCAGACCCTCACCACCCTTCCCGTCGGCTCACCGGCGACGGTCCGCAGCTATGTCGGCGGGCTGATCCGTCGCCACCGCAGGGCGTTCACCCTGCTGGTCGTCGTGAACGCGGCCGCAGTGATCGCCTCCATGGCCGGCCCGTACCTGCTCGGCGGAGTCGTCGAAAAGCTGTCCGCGGGGTCCCGGGACCTCCAACTGGAGCGCACCGTCGCGCTGTTCGCCGCGGCGCTGGCCGCCCAGACGGTGTTCGTCCGCATGGTCCGATTGCGCGGGGCGATGCTCGGCGAGCGGATGCTGGCGGATCTGCGCGAGGACTTCCTCGTACGGTCCGTGGCGCTGCCGCCGGGCGTCCTGGAGCGGGCCGGCACCGGCGACCTGCTGTCGCGCATCACCACCGACATCGACCGGCTCTCCAGCGCGATGCGCGAGGCCGTGCCGCAGCTGTCCATCGGCGTGGTGTGGGTGGCGCTGCTGCTGGGCGGGCTGACGGTGACCGCGCCGCCGCTCGCGCTGTCCGCATTGATCGCGCTGCCGCTGCTGATCGCCGGCTGCCGCTGGTACTTCCGACGGGCGCCGAGCGCCTACCGCTCCGAAGCGGCCGGTTACGCCGCGGTGTCCGCGGCGCTCACCGAGTCCGTGGACGCGGGACGCACCATCGAGGCCCACCGGCTGGGCGCGCGCCGGATCGCCCTGTCGGAACGCCGGGTCCGGGAGTGGACCCAGTGGGAGCGCTACACCCTCTTCCTGCGTTCGGTCCTCTTCCCCGTCGTCGATCTGACACATGTGCTGCTCCTCGGCTCGGTACTGCTGCTCGGCGGAGCCTTCGTCATCCAGGGCTGGATCACCGCGGGGCAGCTGACGACGGGCGCGCTGCTGGCGCAGATGATGATCGAGCCGGTCGGCATGGTCCTGCGCTGGTACGACGAACTCCAGGTGGCCCAGGTGTCGATCGCGCGGCTCGTCGGCGTCCGGGAGATCGAACCGGAGGCAGCCGATGCGAAGCGGTTCCCGGACGGCCGGGACGTCCATGCCGACGGCGTGAGCTTCGGCTACCGCGCGGGCGTCGATGTGCTCCGGGAGGTCTCGCTGCGGGTCCGTCCGGGGACCCGGCTGGCGCTGGTCGGACCGTCCGGCGCGGGCAAGTCGACACTGGGCCGGCTCCTGGCGGGCATCTACGGTCCCCGGGTCGGCAGCGTCACCCTGGGCGGGGCCGAGCTCTCCGCGATGCCGGCCGAGCGGATCCGCGAACAGGTGGCCCTGGTCAACCAGGAACACCACGTCTTCGTCGGCTCGCTCCGCGACAACCTCCTGCTGGCGCGCAGCGGTGCGGACGATGCCGAGCTGTGGGCGGCGCTCGGCGCGGTGGACGCCGACCACTGGGCGCGGGCGCTGGGCAAGGGACTGGACACCGAGGTGGGCTCGGGCGGCCACACGCTGACGCCCGCTCAGGCTCAGCAGATCGCACTGGCCCGGCTGGTGCTCGCCGATCCGCACACCCTGGTGCTGGACGAGGCGACGTCCCTGCTCGACCCGCGGGCGGCCCGTCATCTGGAGCGCTCGCTGGCCCGGGTGCTGGACGGCCGCACGGTCGTGGCGATCGCCCACCGGCTGCACACCGCCCATGACGCCGATGTGATCGCGGTCGTCGAGGACGGCCGGATCAGCGAACTGGGCAGCCACGACGAACTGGTCTCCGCAAACGGCGCGTACGCCGCCCTCTGGCGGTCTTGGCATGGCTGAGGCTGCGCGTGCTGGTGGGGTCGGTAGGGCGGGGCTCGCGCGCTCCGGGGGGCTCGGTACGGCTGAGCCTGCGCGCTCTGGCGGGGGCGGTACGACTGGGCCCGCGCACTCTGGCAGGCCTGGCGTGACCAAGCCCGCGCTCGGACGGTTCTGGCGCGGCTGAGGCGCGCTCTGGCGGCCGGCGGGGCTGAGCTGGGGGCGGGGCGAGGGGGGCGGGTTGGCTGCGGGGGTTTGGGGGAACCTGCGCGTGGGACCTGGGGAACTTCAGACGTAACGTCTGGGGTCCGGCCTTCCCACGCGGGGCCCGGGGTTCTGCCTGCGCACGCGGGGCGTGGGCTCCGTGCAGGCGAGGGCCCGGGGGGCCTGCTGCACAGTCAGGCCCGGGTTGGGCCTGCACGCTCGGGCATGGACGTCCTGCACCCACGCGGGCCTGCGCCCTGCTCGCGCAACGGTCCTGGGGCCCTGCTCTGGCGGGGCATGGACGACATGCGCACACAGCGTCCTGGGCCTTGCGCAGGCACGACCGGTCTGGGGCAGTCCCTGCTCATGCGGAGCCTGAGGCCTGTTCAAAGGCAGCGGCCCCCAGACGTGGCGGGCGCAGGAGCGCCAACCGGCCGGGGGCGGGACGCCGTACCGTCGTCGCGGGGCGGCCCCCGCCGGGCAGGTCAGGCCACTGCCCGGGGGGAAGCGTGACGTCACGGGACTGGCCGGGGCGCCCGACGCCAGACACAGAGCTCCCAGCGTCAGCCCCCGGCATCAACCGCCGCCACCAGCTCCCGGCGACCGGTCCTCGCGCGTCAGATGTAACCGAGCGCGCCCAGACCGCCAAGGCCACCCAGCACCATGAACACCGGCATCAGCACCTTCAACTCCACCCAGCTGCCGGCCTTGAAGCGCATGCCCTTGGGCGGGCCGACCGGGTACCAGCGCTTGCGGCCTATCGGGATGGGCCACAGGACAGGGCAGCCCGACACGGTCAGGGCATCGCCGATGTCGTGGACGAGCGCTCCGAGAACGACCGGCAGCCCCAGCCAGAGGTACTGCTGTCCCGGTTCGGTGAACAGCCAGCTCGCGCCGTTGCCCGGCTGGTCGAGAATGCCGGCCAGGATCCAGGCCGAGGCAGCGCCCAGCAGCCACACCAGCACATCGCTGGAGACCCGCGCCGCCCGCCACAGCAACCCTTCGATGGCGAGCACCATATGGACGAAGAGGATGCCGAGCACCGCCCAGCGGCCGCCCTGCATCGCCAGCAGCGACATCCCGGCACCGACCAGCACGGCCCACACCCAGGTGTGGGTGAGCGTGCGGTGGCCTCCGTTGCGGTTCGAGTCGCCACGCATCTTGGTCGCCTTGTAGACCGCGTGCGAGATCGCGTCGACCAGTTCACAGAGCCACCGCGAAAGCGGACCGAAGGCCCGTGAGATGGTCGCGGACTTGTGGTCGAGGTCCGGGGCGAGTGCCGCACCGGCACAGATCAGAGCTCCGCAGACGAGCACCGGCCAGGGCATCGGATGTCCGGCGGCAGCGGCCGCCGCGCCCACCCCCAGCCAGGCCGCGGCCCCGGACAGCGAGTGCGCCGGTCCCATCATGGTTGTTCCCACCCCTTGTTCTCTTGCGCTCGTTGACCCGCGCGGACGGTGTGCCTCTCGCACTGCTGAGCCGCGCCACTGACGCCCGGTCGGCGACTCAGCGTAGCGTCAGATGATCTCCATACGAGGACGGGGTGAGCCAACCACCTGTACGGGAGCACCCTTCCGACCTCAGCAGGCCCGGCCCCCAGACGGCCACCGGCCAACGGGGACAACTACTCACCACATCCCCCTTCCTGGCCTTCGCCACAGCCGACACCATCGAAGACCGACCTCCCCGATGCACCAACTACGCCTCCGAACAACCCCGTTGGTTACGGCCAGCGGCCCCCTGCCCCACCCACCACCTACGGGAGACGCAGAGCCCACGCCCCATGGGAGCCGTCTGGGCCCACCACCTACGGAAGCCGTCCAACTACGGGAGCCGTCCGCTGGAGGGTCGGCTAGCTGAGACCCCTCGTCCCGAGTCCGTCGATCGCCATCTGAAGGGGCCGAGCGTCCGCCTCGGCTTGCCGACCTGTCCACCTCGCCCCTGCAGAGCAGCCGGCCTCGCGTCTGGTTCCGTGAGCCCCGTGTCCGCTCCCGCCCCTCGACCGGAATTCTCGAACCGTTCCCGTCTCTACGCCAGGCCCGCGAGCGAGCGCCTTGCTCCCGATCCCGACTCTTCGGCGGATCTCCCGTCCGCGCTCCCCGACCCGGCTTCACGATCTTGTTCCTCTATCCGGCTTCCCGATCCGGCCGGAAACCTGGCTCCCCTCCCCTCCCCTCCCCTCCCCTCCCCTCGCCCGCCCCCACCTCCGCCGCCTCCGCCTCCGCCGCCTCCGCCGCCTTCCCCGCCTTCCTGTCTCCCCTGACTGGCCAGCAGGCCAGCAGCCCTCACCCCCTCACCTGGCTCGCCCCTTCGCCCGGCTTACCCCCTCGCACGGCATGCTCCCGCGCCTGAGTCGCCCCCTCGCCTACTCGTCCTCTCACCCAGCTCGCCCGTCGTCCGGCTCCCCCACCCGGCTCGCCCGTCACCCGGCTCAACCCCTCACCCGATTCACCATCGCCCGGCCTGCGCCCTCACCCGACTCGCCCCCTCGCCTGCCTTGCCCCTCGCCCTAGCTGCCCCCCTCGCCCGCGCTGCTCGCCCGGACCTCCTCGCCGGTCGCACACCTTGTGGACGCTGGGTGATCTCTGCCACGTACCAGCTGTGCGGTGGCGCGGAGGGTGACTGTCGACGGCAACAACGCGCCCTCGGCGTCACACGGAGGGTGAGGGTGATGGGCGGGCTCTCCGCCAGCCTGCGCCGGGGAGGGGCCTGTATCCGCAGGTCAGGGGTGCCGGGAGGGCGTAGTGAGCCGTGGTTGGGGCGCGGGCGGTGGGGGCCGGGGGCCTTCCGGGCGGGTCGCTTGGGGCGTTGTCGATCTTGAGTCGATCGCCGTCTGGGTCGCCGGTTCCCTGATCCGGGCCGAAGACAGGCAGTATGGGGGCGTGACCCTCATCGATCATCTCCCGAACGACGCCGACCCCGATGCCCTCTTCGAAGCCTTTTCGGGCTGGGCCGAGCAGCAGGGCATTGCGCTCTACCCTGCCCAGGAGGAGGCGCTGATCGAGGTGGTCTCCGGGGCGAACGTCATCCTGTCCACCCCGACCGGCTCGGGTAAGAGCCTGGTGGCGGCCGGTGCGCACTTCACCGCGCTCGCCAATGATCAGGTCACCTTCTACACCGCTCCCATCAAGGCGCTGGTCTCGGAGAAGTTCTTCGATCTGTGCAAGCTGTTCGGCACGGAGAACGTCGGCATGCTCACCGGTGACGCATCGGTCAACGCCGATGCGCCGGTCATCTGCTGCACCGCCGAGGTCCTCGCCTCGATAGCGCTGCGGGACGGCAAGGACGCCGACATCGGCCAGGTCGTGATGGACGAGTTCCATTTCTATGCCGAGCCGGACCGTGGCTGGGCCTGGCAGATTCCGCTGCTGGAACTTCCGCAGGCGCAGTTCATCCTGATGTCGGCGACGCTCGGCGACATGTCGCGCTTCGAGGAGGATCTGACCCGGCGCACGGGGAAGCCGACGTCGGTGGTGCGCTCGGCGACGCGGCCGGTGCCGCTGTCGTACGAGTACCGCACGACGGCGATGACGGAGACGCTCACCGAGCTGCTGGAGACCCGCCAGTCTCCCGTGTACATCGTGCACTTCACGCAGGCCGCCGCCGTGGAGCGGGCGCAGGCGCTGATGAGCATCAATATGTGTACACGTGCCGAGAAGGACCAGATCGCCGAGCTCATCGGGAACTTCCGGTTCACCACCAAGTTCGGCCGCAACCTGTCGCGGTATGTCCGCCATGGCATCGGTGTGCACCACGCCGGCATGCTGCCGAAGTACCGCAGGCTCGTCGAGAAGCTGGCGCAGGCGGGTCTGCTGAAGGTCATCTGCGGTACGGACACCCTCGGTGTGGGTGTCAACGTCCCCATCCGCACGGTGCTGTTCACCGCGCTGACGAAGTACGACGGGACGCGGGTGCGGACGCTTCGGGCGCGGGAGTTCCATCAGATCGCGGGCCGCGCCGGCCGGGCCGGGTTCGACACTGCGGGCTTTGTGGTCGCGCAGGCGCCCGAGCATGTGGTGGAGAACGAGAAGGCGCTGGCCAAGGCGGGCGACGATCCCAAGAAGCGCCGGAAGGTGGTGCGCAAGAAGGCGCCGGAGGGCTTCGTCAACTGGGGTGAGAACACCTTCGAGAAGCTGATCGCTTCCGATCCGGAGGCTCTGAACTCCCGCTTCCGGGTGACCCACGCGATGCTGCTGTCCGTGATCGCGCGGCCGGGCAACGCGTTCGACGCGATGCGCAAGCTGCTCGAGGACAACCATGAGCCGCGCAGGAATCAGCTCAGGCACATCCGGCGGGCCATCGCGATCTACCGCTCGCTGCTGGACGGCGGGATCGTGGAGCGGCTGTCGGCGCCGGATGCGGAGGGCCGGATCGTCCGGCTGACCGTGGATCTTCAGCAGGACTTCGCGCTGAACCAGCCGCTGTCGACGTTCGCCCTTGCCGCGTTCGACCTGCTCGACCCGGAGTCGCCGTCCTACGCTCTGGACATGGTCTCGGTCGTGGAGTCCACGCTGGACGATCCCCGGCAGATCCTTGCGGCGCAGCAGAACAAGGCCCGGGGCGAGGCGGTCGCCCAGATGAAGGCCGACGGCGTCGAGTACGAGGACCGCATGGAACGGCTCATGGACGTCGAGTACCCCAAGCCGCTGGAGGAGCTGCTCTTCCACGCCTACGGCCTGTACCGCAAGAGCCACCCGTGGGTCGGCGACCACCCGCTGTCGCCGAAGTCGGTCATCCGCGATATGTACGAACGCGCCATGACCTTCACGGAGTTCACGTCCTTCTACGAGCTGGCGCGTACGGAGGGGATCGTCCTGCGCTACCTGGCGAGTGCGTACAAGGCGCTGGACCACACCGTGCCGGATGATCTGAAGTCCGAGGACTTCGAGGACATCATCGCCTGGCTGGGCGAGATGGTGCGGCAGGTCGACTCCAGTCTGCTGGACGAGTGGGAACAGCTCGCCAATCCCGAGGTGGAGACGGCGGAGCAGGCCGCGGAGCGGGCCGATCAGGTCCGGCCGGTCACGTCCAATGCGCGGGCGTTCCGGGTGCTGGTGCGCAATGCGATGTTCCGGCGGGTGGAGCTGGCGGCGCTGGACAAGGTCGAGGAGCTCGGCGAGATGGATGCCGATTCCGGCTGGGACGCGGATGCCTGGGGCGAGGCGATGGACGCCTACTGGGACGAATACGACGAGCTGGGCACCGGTCCGGACGCGCGCGGCCCGAAGCTGCTGCAGATTCAGGAGGATGCCGAGCACGGACTGTGGAAGGTGCGGCAGACTTTCGCCGACCCGAACAGTGATCACGACTGGGGCATCTCCGCGGAGGTGGACCTGGCCGCCTCCGACGAGGAGGGGCGCGCGGTGGTGCGGGTCACGGATGTGGGTCAGTTGTGAGGCGACGGCTTCGACCGAGGCCGCCGAAGGATCTGACGGAGGGCCACCGGTCATGACCAATCCCGCCGAAAAGCTGGTCGATCTGCTGGATCTGGAGCAGATCGAGGTGAACATCTTCCGAGGTCGCAGCCCGCAGGAATCGCTGCAGCGGGTCTTCGGCGGGCAGGTCGCGGGCCAGGCGTTGGTGGCTGCCGGGCGGACCACGGAAGGTGACCGCCCGGTCCACTCGCTCCATGCGTACTTTCTGCGGCCGGGCCGGCCCGGGGTGCCGATCGTGTACCAGGTCGAGCGGGTCCGCGACGGGCGGTCCTTCACCACTCGCCGGGTCGTCGCCGTCCAGCAGGGACGCACGATCTTCAATCTGACCGCCTCCTTTCACAAGCCGGAACCCGGCTTCGATCATCAGTTGCCGCTGCGTCGGGTGGTGCCCGATCCGGAGGAGCTGCCGACGGTTGCGGAAGAGGTCCGCGAGGCCCTGCACGATCTGCCCGAGTCGCTGGAGCGGATGGCGCGCAGGATGCCGTTCGAGATCCGCTATGCCGACCGGTTGCGCTGGACGCCGGACGAGATCGCGGGCGCGGAGCCCCGCAGTGCGGTGTGGATGCGTGCGGTCGGGCCGCTGGGCGACGATCCGCTCGTGCACACCTGCGCGCTGACCTACGCCAGCGATATGACGCTGCTGGACGCCGTCCGCATCCCGGTCGAGCCGCTCTGGGGGCCGCGCGGGTTCGACATGGCCTCGCTCGACCATGCGATGTGGTTCCACCGGCCGTTCCGAGCGGACGAGTGGTTCCTCTACGACCAGGAGTCGCCGATCGCCACCGGAGGCCGGGGCCTGGCCCGCGGGCGGATCTACGACCGGGAGGGCAGACTGCTGGTCTCGGTCGTCCAGGAGGGGCTGTTCAGAAAGCTCGGCGACTGACCCGGGCGGGCGGTGGAGGGCACGGCGGCCGGTGTCCGCAGCCGCCCCGGGTCCTCCCTGCGGGCCCTTTCCAGGCACCGGGAGAGATGGACGCGGTACCAGAGCACTTCGTCGAAGTCCTCGGCCGTCAGCACGCGTTCGAAGGACTCCCTGGCGGCCGGGGTCACCGTGATCACGGAGGCCAGGGTGGGCCGGAGGCGGCGCAGCAGGGACCGCTCCAGCGGGTCCTCGGCCACCGAGGCGAGTTCCTCCGGCGGCAGCACGGCGGCGATCACCGCTGCCGCTTCCCAGGGATCGTCGGTCTGGCCCATGAGCTGGGCGACCCGCCTGCTGCGCCACTGGCGCGCCCGCCAGTCCTGTCCGCTGTCGAGCATCACCCGCATCGCCGCGGGGGTGTTGCCCCGCATCAGGTCGGGTTCCCGGTCGGCGAAGTCGGCGACCTCGGCCGCGAGGTAGAGCCAGACCACCGCGCCGAAGCGGTTCACATAGAACCGGACGGGGCCGAAGCAGCCGGCCCGGGTCAGACGCACCGCCCGGCCGGGCCCGATGCCCATGAGCGCCGCGGCCTCGGTCGTGCTGACCGCCCGGATCCGTTCGCGGAGGCTGTCCGGGAAGCCCGGCTCGGCCTGCAGCCGGGCGATCTCCTCCGCCGGTACCCGGCGTCGGCCGAGCGATCCGGCGCCTCCCGGCCGGTCGTCGGCCCCGGCCACGACCGTCCGCACTTCTCCGAGCTGGGTGGCGAGTTCGAACTCGCCGGTCCTGAGCTCCAGTTCACGGGCCGCCCGCCCCGTCGTGAGCGTCTGCTGTCCGTCGCACACCACTGTCATGTCGCTTCCCCCGCAACTCGGTTCCTCACTGACAGTGACGACCATAGCCGCAGGCGGTGACAGCGAGTCAAACGCCGCCTCAGACCTGTGGATAACTTTCCGGCTGGCGGACCGCGACGCCCAGATGCTCCCCGACGCGGTTGACCAACAGCGTCATTTCGTAGGCGACCTGGCCCATGTCGGCGTCGGCACGCGCCAGCACGCACAGACAGCTGCCGTCGCCCGCCGCCGTCACGAACAACACCCCGTCGTCGAACTCGACCATGGTCTGGCGCACCCGGCCGATTCCGAAGTGGAGCCCCGATCCCTTCGCGAGGCTGTGCAGTCCCGAGGCGACCGCCGCGAGATGCTCGGCGTCCTCCCGCTGCAGTCCCTCGCTCGCCCCGGTGACCAGCCCGTCGTTGGAGAGCACCAACGCGTGCCGCACCTTCTGCACCCGCTTGGTCAGATCGTCCAGCAGCCAGTCGAGTCCGCTGCTCAATGCCATTGCTGCTTCCTCCCCGTGTCCCCGTCCGCACTGTGGGCCGGACGTCAGCCCGCGGTCCGCGAACTGCCGTGCCAGCCTGTCCCACCTCCGCCGTCTCGGCAAGCGGCCCCACAGCCCGGCGTGCCATGCGGTGCGCGTGCGTACCGCATGGATGAGGATGTCGGCATGGCACACAAGATGACGAAGGATGAGTGGCAGAGGTTCCTTTCCGAGGGCACGCGCACCGGCAAGCTGGCGACCGTACGGGCCGACGGCAGCCCGCACCTCGCCCCGGTGTGGTTCCTCATGGACGGTGATGAGCTGGTGTTCAACACCGGCGCGGACACGGTCAAGGGCCGCAATCTCGCCCGCGACGGCAGGGTGGCCCTGTGCGTCGACGACGAACGGCCGCCGTTCGCTTTCGTTTCCGTGCAGGGCACGGCGGAGATCAGCGACGATCTGCCGGACGTGCGTGACTGGGCGACCCGGATCGCGGCGCGCTACATGGGCGAGGACCGTGCCGAGGAGTACGGCGCCCGCAACGGCGTTCCGGGCGAGGTGGTGGTCCGGGTCAGGATCGACAAGGTCGTCGCCCTCGGGGGTGTCGCGAGCTGAGGGGTGCGTGGCGCGCGCCGTCCGGCGTCCGCGCCACGTCCGCCCGCCGGTTCACCCCACCGAGTCCAGCATCCGGGTGGAGTGCCGCCGCCCCGCGTGCTCGACGAGCCGGACCAGCACTTCCTTGCCGGAGTCGCGGTCCCTCGCGTCACAGAGCACGACCGGGGTAGCACGGTCCAGGTCCAGCGCGCGGGCCACCTCGTCGGCCCCGTAGGACCGCGCCTCGGCAAAGCAGTTGACGGCGACCAGGAACGGGATCGCGCGGCGCTCGAAGTAGTCGACGGCCGGAAAGCAGTCCTGCAGCCGCCGGGTATCGGCCAGCACCACGGCACCCAGCGCGCCTTCCGACAGGTCGTCCCACAGGAACCAGAAGCGGTCCTGTCCGGGGGTGCCGAAGAGGTAGAGGGACAGGCCCTGCCTGATGGTGATGCGGCCGAAGTCCATCGCCACCGTGGTGGTGCCCTTGTCGTCCACTCCCCCGGTGTCGTCCACCGTCTCGCCCACCTCGCTGAGGCGCTCCTCCGTGCGCAGCGGGTGGATCTCGCTGACCGAGCCCACCAGGGTCGTCTTGCCCACGCCGAAGCCGCCCGCGACTAAGACCTTCAGGGCCAGCTCGGCGTCGGGGTCCGGGGCTGCGTCCGCCGGGGCCCCTTGTGCGGCGTTCATCTGCCGTTTCCTCCAGGATGCAGGTCCTGCGCGTCACGGGGTATACGGATCCACGGCTCGACGAGGGGAGCCTTCGGCGGCGGAGGGCCGTCCGAAATCCATGGCGGGACCGTACCCCCCGCTGATCGGGATTTCCCCGGATTCGCCAAAGCCGCCACGTCTTCGGATCAAGAAGTCCATCTACCGCCATGTTCGTGGTAGTTGGGCCGCGGGGAGGCTCCCTCGCTCGGGCGCGGGGAGGGGGCAGGGCGGGCCCGTCGGCCATGCCTGCCCCGTCGTGGACGTCGGCCATGTCTGCCCCCGTCATGCACGTCTGCCACGTCGCGCAGGATCGGGGTGCGGTTACCCGGCGTCCGGCCCGGCGGGTGCGGGATCATGGGCGCATGACGCAGCAGCAGGCACGGGAGCGGGCCGGCCCACCGGCGGCGGCTCCTTCGACGCGGGCCGTCGAGCGCCACGGCATCGATCCGGTGCCGGACTCCGAGCGGCACGGCAGCCCCAGGTCCCTGTTCTGGCCGTGGGCCGCCTCCGGGCTGTCCTTGCTGTCCGTCGCGTACGGCGTCTATCTCATGGGCCTCGGGCTCGATCCCTGGCAGACGATCGTCACCGGGGCGCTCGGCTACGTGCTGTCCTTCCTCCTGGTCGGCCTGGTCTCGGTCGCCGGGACGCGCACCGGCGCGCCCACCATGGCCATCGGGCGTGCCTGCTTCGGGACACAGGGCAACAAGCTGCCCGCCCTGTTCAGTTACGTCTCCAATGTCGGCTGGGAGACCGTACTGGTCGCACTCTCCTCGCTCGGCGGCTCCGCGATCCTGACGCGCCTCGCGCCCGCCGCGTTCGCCCGCGCCGACGGCCGGACTCCGACGACGACGGCGCAGGCGCTCTGCTTCGCGGCGACCGCTGTGACGGTCGTGGTCGTCGGGGTCTTCGGGCACGCACTGATCATGAGGGTGCAGAGGTTTCTGACCGCGGCGATCACCGTACTGACCGTGGTGTACATGGCGCTGATGGCCGACCGCATCGACCCGACCGCCCTCGGCAAGGGCCCCGCCGCCGGCCTCGGCACCTGCGTCGGCGGCGTGGTGTTCGCGATGACGCTGCTGGGCCTGGGATGGGTCAACTGCGGCGCCGACTACAGCCGTTACCTGCTGCGGACGAGCAGCGGCCGGGCGATCACCGGGTGGACCACACTGGGCGGGGTGCTGCCGCCGCTGGCGCTGCTGGTCTTCGGCGTCCTGCTGAACGCCGGTGATCCCGAGCTCGCGGCGGCCGCGGCCGCCGATCCCGTGGGTGCCCTCGCGGGCGCGCTGCCGACCTGGTTCCTGGTGCCGTATCTGCTCACCGCGGTCGGGGGCTTCGTCTCCGGGGCGATCATGGACATCTACAGCTCGGGCATGGCGATGCTGGCCCTGGGCATCCCCGTCCGCCGGCACCTCGCCGTCGTCGTGGACGGTGTGCTGATGGCCTTCGGCGGCTGGTACGTGCTGTTCGTCTCCCCCAGTTTCTTCGCCACGTTCCAGGCGTTCCTGTCCGTCATCGGGGTGGCGATGGCCGCCTGGACGGCGGTCTTCCTGGTGGAGCGGTGGCGGCGTCGGCACACCGGCTCCGTGCCGACGCCCGTACGGGCCCTCGGCGGCCCCGCGGTGTTCTCCCTCACCGTCGCCACCGTCGTCGGGCTCGGGCTGATCACGTCCGGCGACCCCCATATCGCCAAGGCCGTGGGCTTCCTGCTCACCGACAGCGCCGCACGGGGCACGCTGGGGGCCATGAACCCGGGCGTCGTGGTGGCCCTCGCCGTCGCGGGCGCCCTGTACGCCTGTACCGCCCCTCTCGCCGACCGCTTCGCCCCCGGAGGAGCCCGATGACCGACCACCACCGCGACCACCACGCCGACCGCCCGCACGAGGTCCGTGCGTTCTTCGCGCCACGCGCCGCCGACTGGGACACGAAGTTCCCGGACGACGGGCCCGCCTATGCGGCGGGCGTCGCCGAACTGGGCCTCCAGGAGGGCGACCGGGTGCTGGACGCCGGGTGCGGCACGGGGCGCGCGCTGCCGGCGCTTCGGGAGGCCGTGGGGCCGCACGGGACGGTGCTGGGCGCCGATCTCACGCCCGAGATGCTGCGGGCCGCCGTACGGGCCGGGCGCGACCGCTGCGCGGCGCTGCTGCTCGCCGACGTGACCCGGCTGCCGCTGCCCGACGCCGCGCTGGACGCGGTGTTCGCCGCCGGGCTCCTCTCCCACCTGCCCGACTCGGCGGGCGGCCTCACCGAACTCGCCAGGACCGTACGCCCCGGTGGCCGGCTGGCCCTCTTCCACCCCATCGGACGGGCCGCCCTCGCCGCACGCAAGGGCCGCCCCGTCACCCCCGACGACCTGCGGGCGGAGCCGAACCTGCGGCCCCTGCTGGCGAAGTGCGGATGGGAGCTGGTCCGGTACGAGGACTGCGACGCCCGGTATATGGCGTTGGCGGTGCGGAGGGGGTAACGGGCCGTTGGGGTCCGGCTCGCGGTGCTCTGCCCGTATGCGCTTTGCCGGGCACCTCCCCGGTCCGCCTCGCAGGGTCCGGCCGGTGTCCGCTTTTCAGGGCTCCGCCCGGTGCCCGGCTCTCAGGGGGCCGGTGGGCCCTCCGTATGCGGTACCGGACAGGTGCCGGTGCGGCGGGAGGTGGGGAAGGTACCGAGGTCGGCCACTCGGAAGCCGTTCGGATAGCCCTTGATCTCGGGGTTCTGGCGGGCGTAGTGCGGAGTGCGGCGGGGCGGCAGCAGTCGCACGGCCTTGGCGCGCAGTTTCAGGGCGGTGCGTACCGTCTTCCGGACCACCGGTCTGGGGTGCTCGTAACGGAACGCCGCCAGCAGCGAGTCGTCCAGGAGGGCCATGCTCGCTCCGCGCACCACCGGAGCGAGCGGGCCGTACCACCCCGCCATCAGGTCCAGCGTGGCGTCCGACACCCTCCGGGCGCCCTCGTCCCAGCCGAAGTGGGCCTCCTCGTAGGCGTCGAGGCAGCGCTCGAAGTCCTCGTAGGTCTGCGGGAGTTCGGTGATGCCCATATGGCGGCCGAGGGTGCGGTAGTAGACGGCGACGGCTTGCTGTTCGTGTGCGGTCAGCCGCCGCCAGCCATAGGCGTCGAGCCACCGCTTGGGCATCACCACGAACGTGCACAGGACATAGCGCATGTCCTCGTTGCTGATGTCGTAGCTGCGGTGCATCTGGTTGATACGGCGGATCGCCGTCCGGCCGTCCTCGCCGTCGAAGCCGTGCTCGACGACCGCGTCCAGGAGGAGGGCGGTGTCGTCGTAGCGCTTTTGCGTACGGCCCGTCAGCTCGGCGGTTTCGGCCAGCAGTCGGCCGATGCTCGGCACGGCGTAGGTGCGGTAGAGCGCCAGTTCCAGGGCCCTGGTGAAGTCCCAGGGGAATTCATGGGTCGCGATGATGCGGTAGATCCGCAGGAAGTCGCGCTCCGGGTCGAGCCGCCGGATCTCCCGCAACCAGTCGTAGCGCCGCACCTGGCATCCGTCCCTTCGATCGCCGATGGCCAATTTTAGGGGCGCGAAGGGCGGTTGAGGGGCGTGACGGGCGCCAGATCGGGCCGTGCGGTGGCCGGATTGCGCCGTGTCAGGGTCTTCGGCGAGCGGTGGGACCAGGGCGGGTTCGCGTGGTGGGGCGTGGCTGTCGTGCGCGATGCGGTGTGGGTGGCGTGCCTCCGGGGGCGGGTGCTGCCCCCTAGATGCGGGTGCCGCGCCCCTGGCTCCGGGTGCCGCGTCCTGGGGTGCGGGCGGCGCCGTGGCGGTCGGTGAAGGTCGGATCCGGCACGGCCAGGGCCTTCTTGACGGGCAGGCCGGTGCGGGCGGCGAGCGCCAGTCGGTCCCGGACCTCGCGCGGGGTGCGCGGGCGGTAGCCCGGCCCCGTACCGCAGCAGCCCCCGTGGAAGGTCAGTCCCGCGCGCAGGACGGCCTCCAGGGCGCGCCAGCCGGCGTGGTCACGCCGCTTGGGGACCGCGAGGTCGGCGCCCGCGTTGATCAATTCGGCGCGGCATTGGGGGCAGCGGGCCGGGCCCTGCGAGGCCGGGGTCCTCTTCCACGCGGCCCGGCAGGACAGGCACACGAAGTGCATCCGGCTGCTGTAAAAACACATCCGCGCAGCGTATGGCTGGTGACAAGCCCGCACCAAGCCAATTAGGGTGCGCCGACGTACTCCGCAACGGATTGGATGGGGAGGCCCGCGTGCCCACGACCGAGAGCGCCGACAACGAGCAGTTGTTCGTGCTGACGGCGGTGCTGCTGACGCCCGCGCAGTTCCCGAGCGTGCTCGGTGACGACTACCCCGAGGTGTGTGCCGGGCTCGGCCTCGAACCGTATGCGGAGGGCTACGGGCTGGTCCTCGGTCAGGACAGCGACGGCGCGCGCTGGACCGTGGCGACGGAGGATGTGTCGTTGGTGGCCTGTGCGATCGCGGCCTGGGACTGCGGGATGGAGTACGACCTCTCCCCCGGGGAGGAGAGCATCGTCGGGGCGCTTCCCGGCTGGCCGCTCTCGCTCGCCGTATCGGCTCCCGGTGTGCCGCAGCCGCACGATCCGGAGCCGCAGGAGGGCGACCCGGCGCCGCTGGCGCCGCCGGACGCCGAGGAGTGGGGACCCGCGCAACGGCGGCTCGGCGCGGATGAGATCGCGATGCAGTGGGCGGCCTGGCGCGAGCAGGTGGATGACGAGGACAGCTTCGCCGAGCCGGGGGATCATGCGCACAAGGGGGTGCGGAGGGTGCTGGAGGAGGCGCGCGGGTATGTGAGCGAGCCGCCGCCGGCCGGGCGGGTGCGGTCGTCGTTCGCGGCCGGGGAGGCGCGGACGCTGCGGGTCGACGGGCCGGGCTGGAGCATGGTGGCTCGTACCGATGACATTGCGTTCGTGCTGTTGGACGACGAGCCGGGGGAGGTTCATCCGGTGGGGCGGGGGCCCGCGCTTCCTGCGTTGCTGTCGTCGCTCGACGAGTTGGCGGCCCGGCCGGTGTGAGGCGGGGCGGGGCTTTGCGGGGGTCGTGATGGCCGCGGGGGGCGGAGGGGACGCACCGGAACCTCCCCCAGCCTCCGGCCGGGAGATGCCCCCACGGCGCGGGCGGCCCTGGTACGGGGAATCGGGCGCCCCGGCGTTCGCTCCGAGCCCGCGGGCGTTTCCCGGTACATCCCCGCTGACCGCCGCCCTGCCAACGGGGTGAGGACTGGCCCGGCGGCAGCGGCTGAGTGCGCCGGGCGGTGCCGGTGGGCGGGTTCGGGGCAGGCCCGTACGCGGCTCAGGCCGGGCACGGGCGGCCGGCGTGGGGAGACGCGCTCGGTCAGCGGCCGATCTGCTTGCGGCTGACGCGGCGCAGGCGGCGTCGCTGGGAGGAGTCGAGCGTCAGATATGCGACGGCCGGGACCCCGACCATGACCAAGAGGGCCGCCCAGAAGGGCAGCAGCCACAGCAGGATCACTCCGACCGCGACGCCTCCGACTGCGACCTTCGCCTGTGTGGACATCCTTCACGCCCCTTCCGCGGCGTCCGCCGCGCTCTGTGTACTCCATTGAACGCCGATTTCGCGTAACAGGTTCCAGGAATGCGCGTGCCGTCCTGTACTCTCGGGCGCTCCAGGCGCCAGTAGTCAAACTTGAGGAGTTCTGCATCCCGTGACATCCCTCCCCGCGGTCACGCCCGCCCGGCTCTCGTCCCTGTCGCGCTGCGCAGCGGTTTTCCTGCCGTCGGATCCGCCGCGGGCCGGGCGGGTCGCCTTCTGGCGTCCCGATGGCGAGCCCGTGGACGAGGCTGCTGAGCCCCTGGAGGTCGTTCTGCCGGACGAGGGGGGCGGGGTATCCCTGTGCGAGGTCCCGGCGCTCTTCCTGACGGTCGCCGAGGCGGTGCCGGTGCTCACCCGGGCGCGGGCCGCACGGGGCGCCCATCCGGCTGCCGCCTTCTGGGGAGCCGCGTCCGTACTGGCGCTGCAGCTCGCCGCGCGCGGGCGGCTGCTGCCGGGGGTGAGTCCCGACGGGTACGACGCCTGGCGGCTGGGTCCGCTCGATCCGGGGGACGTCGAGCGGCTGCGTGATCTCGCCGCGGCGATGCCGCCGTATGCGCACGCCGTCCCGCTGCCGGATGCCGAGCCGTGGACGCTGCCCGACCCCGAGCGGCAGGTGCGGGCCTTCCTCGACGCGGTGGCGGACGGGCTGCCGCGCTCCCCCGGCGCGGCGCTGGTCACCGGCGCGCCGGCGTTCGCGGTGAGGGCTCCGCAGCACATCCCCGAACAGCGCGCCTGGGCCGCGGATGTCGCCGCGGGGCATGACGCGGGCGTACGGATCTCGCTGCGGGTGGAGGTGCGGGGCGCGGAGGCCGGTTCGGGTGAGGTGGATGGTGACGACGGGGCGGGGTCGGCGGATGCGCGCATGACCTTCGTCGCGGTTCTCCAGTTGCACAGCCTCACCGATCCGACGCTGGTCGCGGATGCGGCCGAGGTGTGGGCGGGGGCGCCGTCCGCCGGGCAGGCGATGGGGCCGCGGGCGCGGATGGACACGCTGCTGGCGTTGCGTCGTGCGGCGGAGGTCTGGGCGCCGCTCACCCCGTTGTTGTCCGCTGCGGTGCCCGGGGCGCTGGAACTCGCCGAGGAAGAGGTCGCGGAGCTGCTCGGTCCGGCCGGTCGTGCGCTGGCCGCGGCGGGGGTGCAGGTGCACTGGCCGAAGGAACTGGCGCGCAAGCTGACCAGCCGGGCCGTGGTGGGGCCGCCCGAGTGGGACGGGCCCCAGTCGGGGCTGCCTTCGCTGTTGTCGGCGGATGCCCTGCTCTCCTTCAGCTGGCGGTTCGCGGTGGGCGGCCAGGAGATCGACCGGAGCGAGCTGGAACGGCTCGCGGAGGCGGGACGGCCGCTGGTCCGGCTGCACGACCAGTGGGTGCTGATCGACCCGGAGACGGTGCGGGCCGCCCGGGACCGGCCGGACCGTAAGGTCACGCCGCTCGATGCGCTCGGCGCCGCGCTCACCGGAAGCGCCGAGGCCCCGGACGGCGGCCGGGTGGAGGTGGAGGCCTCCGGATGGCTGG
Organism: Streptomyces caniferus; assembly: GCF_009811555.1. Lineage (GTDB taxonomy): Bacteria > Actinomycetota > Actinomycetes > Streptomycetales > Streptomycetaceae > Streptomyces > Streptomyces caniferus. The sequence continues at coordinate 1,115,655 of NZ_BLIN01000003.1, forward strand.
CCCGGCTGCGCGACCGGCTGGCCGATCCGGAGAGCGGTGGCGCGGAGTCCGTCCGCCAGCCGGCGGCCCTCACCGCGACGCTGCGCGACTACCAGGTGCGCGGACTCGGCTGGCTGCACCGGACGACGTCACTGGGGCTGGGGGCCGCTCTCGCCGACGACATGGGACTGGGGAAGACGATCACGCTCATCGCGCTGCATCTGCACCGGCAGAGCGTCCCCGGGGCGGCGGGCCCCACGCTCGTCGTCTGCCCCACCTCCCTCATGGGCAACTGGCAGCGGGAGATCGAGAAGTTCGCTCCGGGCACGCCGGTGCGCCGCTTCCACGCCGGGCGGCGCAGCCTGGCGGATCTGGCGGACGGCGCGTTCGTGCTCACCACCTACGGAACGATGCGGCTCGATGCCGGGAAGCTGGCGGAGGTGGGCTGGGGGCTGGTCGTCGCCGACGAGGCGCAGCACATCAAGAACCCCTTCTCCGCGACCGCCAAGGCCCTGCGGACCCTGCCCGCCGAGGCCCGGGTGGCGCTGACCGGCACCCCGGTGGAGAACAACCTGTCGGAGCTGTGGGCGATCCTGGACTGGACGACGCCCGGACTGCTGGGGCCGCTGAGCCGGTTCCGTACGCGGTATGCGCAGGTCATCGAGGGCGGGGCGGCGGCGTCCCCGGAGGCGGGTGCGGCGGCAGAGCGACTGGCCCGGCTGGTGCGGCCGTTCCTGTTGCGCCGCCGTAAGTCCGATCCGGGGATCGCGCCGGAGCTGCCGCCCAAGACGGAGACCGATCGCGCGGTGGCGCTGACCAGGGAACAGGCCGGGCTCTACGAGGCCGTGGTGCGCGAGGGGCTCGACGAGATCGCCGGGACGGACGGGTTCGCCCGCCGCGGGCTGGTGGTCAAGCTGCTCACCTCGCTCAAGCAGATCTGCAACCACCCCGCGCAGTACCTCAAGGAGAACGGGCCGGCGGACGGCGACCGGGCGGGGGCGGTGCGGATCGCAGGACGTTCGGGGAAGGTCGAGCTGCTGGACGAGCTGCTGGACGCCGTCCTGGCCGAGGGGTCGAGCGTGCTGGTGTTCACGCAGTACGTGCAGATGGCACGGCTGCTGGAGCGTCATCTGGCGGCACGCGGGGTGCCGACGCAGTTCCTGCACGGGGGCACCCCGGTGGCTCGCCGCGAGGAGATGGTGCAGCGCTTCCAGGACGGCGCGGTGCCGGTCTTCCTGCTGTCGTTGAAGGCGGCGGGCACCGGTTTGAACCTCACCCGGGCGGCGCATGTCGTGCACTTCGACCGCTGGTGGAATCCGGCGGTCGAGGCGCAGGCCACCGACCGCGCGTACCGCATCGGGCAGACCCGGCCGGTGCAGGTCCACCGGATCATCACGGAGGGCACGATCGAGGACCGGATCGCCGAAATGCTCTCCCGTAAACAGCAGTTGGCCGACGCGGTGCTGGGGTCCGGTGAGGCCGCGCTGACCGAACTCACCGACGCCGAGCTGGCGGACCTGGTCGCGCTGCGAGGGAGTGAGTGATGAGGACGATGCCCGGAGGGGGAGAACCGATGGACCTGGGCCAGGAGTACGCGGACAAGGGGGGCTCGGCGGCCGGTGAGCGGACGTTCGCTGCCTTGCCGGCGGCGCGCGGAGGGGCCTTCGCGCGCAGTTGGTGGGGGCAGGCGTGGCTCAAGGCGCTGGAGGACACCGCGCTGGACGGCGCGCAGTTGAAGCTGGGCCGGCGGCATGCGCGGGCCGGTGCGGTCGGCGCGGTGACGGTACGCCCCGGCCGGATCACCGCGGTCGTCCAGGACCGCGACCATACGCGGCACCGGTCCGACGTCCTGCTGCCGCAGGTCGGCGCGGCGGACTGGGACCGGTTCCTGGACATGGTCGCGGACCGGGCCGGGCACATCGCGGCGCTGCTGGACCGTGACATGCCGCCGGTGCTCGTCGAGGACGCGGCCGCCGCCGGGATCGAACTGCTGCCGGGCATCGGCGACCTGGAGTCGGAGTGCAGCTGCGGCGCCTGGGACCACTGCGCGCATTCGACCGCGCTGTGCTACCAGTTGGCGCGGCTGCTCGACCAGGACCCGTTCGTCCTGCTGCTGTTGCGCGGCCGGGGTGAGCGGGAGCTGCTGGACGAGCTGCAGGCACGCAACGCGGCACGGGCGGAGGAGGCGGCGGGCGCGGACGCGGCGGCGGAACAGCTGCGTCCGGGGGTACCGGCGGCCGAGGCGTATGCGGCGCGTGACATTCTGCCGCCGCTGCCCGCGGCGCCGCCGCCGGTCGCCGCGCCGGGCACCCCGCCGGTGCTCGGCGGCGGCACCCCGCCCGCGGCCGGGGTGGCGGTGGACGCGCTGGAGTTCCTGATCGGGGACGCGGCGGCGCGCGCCCAGCGGTTGCTGGCGGACGCGCTCTCCGCCTGGCATCCGGACGACCCGCCGCCGCCCGTGCTCACGCCCGCCCAGGATGCGGTGCGGCTGGCCGCGGGCGCCCCCGGGGAGGCCATATGCGCGCGGCTGGCAGCCGGTTCGGGGCGCGATGCGCGGGGGCTGGCACTGGCCGTACGGGCCTGGGAGCTGGGCGGCACGGCCGGGCTCGCGGTCCTGGAGGAGGACTGGACGCCGGCGCCCGGGACACTGGCGCGCGCCACCGACCGGCTCGCGGCCGCCTGGGAGGACGGCGAACCCCGGCCCCGTCTGCGGGCCGCCGGCAACCGCTGGACGGTGGTCGGCGGCGGGGCCCAGCTGCGTTACGGACAGGACGGCCGCTGGTGGCCGTATCGCTGGGAGGACGGGCAGTGGGCACCCGCGGGGCCGGCGTCGGACGATCCGGCGGGCGCGTGGGCGGGCTTGACGGCCGAGTCGGCGGAGTAGTCGGAGTCGGCGGAGTAGTCGGAGTTGTCGGTGGAGGAGTGAGGGGGCGGGTGGCGGCATCCGTGCGCGCGGACCGAGGGTTCCCCAGGCGCCGCCCGGATCGCGTTCGACGGCGGGGTGCACCGCCGGCCCACGGGCCGGGCGGCTCGCCGCGGCGTCCCCGGCCCCATCTCCCCAACCGGCTGCGGCCGTGCCGTCGCGCATGATTCGCTGAGCCGATCCCCCACCTCCAGGCACCTCGCCCGCAGCAGGAGGACCAGTGACCGGCACCTCGCCGCAAACGCCGCACCCCACGTCGTACGACCAGCCCGCACGGACCGTCGACGAGGCGGACGGCGCACCGCACCGCCCGGACCGCCTCCCGTACTACGAGGACCGCTCACCGGGGAGCGGGACCCTGCCGCCGCGCGCCTGGTACGCGCGATCGGATGCCGCCCGCCTCCCGCTGCAGGGCCGCTGGCGGTTCCGGCTCGCGGCGAGCGCCACCGCCGAGGACGACGCGTTCGCCCGCCCGGACTTCGACGATGCGCAGTGGCCGGAGCTGCGGGTGCCCGGCCACTGGGTGCTCCAGGGACGCTTCGCCTCCGAGGGCTCCTACGAGGGCGGCGGCACGGCACGGCCGGGCGGGGCACCCGCCTACACCAACACCGCCTACCCCTTCCCGGTCGACCCGCCGCGGGTGCCGGACGAGAACCCGACGGGCGATCACCGGCATGTCTTCGATCTGCCCGCGGGGTGGGGCGAGGGAGGTGCGGCGCTGCACTTCGCCGGGGTGGAGTCCTGCGCCCGGGTCTGGCTCAACGGCCGGGAACTGGGCCACTTCAAGGGCAGCAGGCTGCCGCACGAGTTCGAGGTCGGGCCGCTGCTGCGGCCGCGCGGCAATGTGCTGGCGGTCCGCGTCCACCAGTGGTCGTCGGGCAGCTATCTGGAGGACCAGGACCAGTGGTGGCTGCCCGGCATCTTCCGGGAGGTCTCGCTCCACCGCCGTCCCGAGGGGTCGGTCGCCGACCACTTCGTCCACGCCGGGTTCGATCACCTCACGGGCCGCGGCACCCTGCGCGTGGAGTGCGAACCGGCAGGCCGGGTGACGGTGCCGGCGCTCGGCCTCGATCTGCCGACCGGGGAGAGCGCGACGGTGCCGGTGCTTCCCTGGACGGCCGAGACACCACACCTCTACGACGGGGAGCTGGTCACCTCCGGCGAGCGGATCCCGCTGCGGATCGGGTTCCGTACGGTCCGCGTCGAGGACGGGCTGCTGAAGGTCAACGGACGACGGATCCTGCTGCGCGGCGTCAACCGCCACGAGTTCCATCCGCGCGACGGACGCACCGTCGGCCCCGAGACGATGCGCCGCGATCTGCTGCTGATGAAGCAGCACAACATCAACGCCGTGCGCACCAGCCACTATCCGCCGCACCCCGCCTTCCTCGATCTCTGCGACGAGCTGGGCCTGTGGATCGTCGAGGAGTGCGATCTGGAGACGCACGGGTTCGGCGCCCAGGGCTGGCGGGACAATCCGGTCGATGACGCGCGCTGGGAGCCGGCGCTGCTCGACCGGGCCCGGCGGATGGTCGAGCGGGACAAGAACCACCCCGCCGTCGTCCTGTGGTCGCTGGGGAACGAGTGCGGTACGGGGAGCGGGCTGTCCGCCATGGCCGCCTGGATGCGCGAGCGCGACCCGTCCCGGCCGCTGCACTACGAGGGCGACCCCAGCTGCGCCGACACCGACGTCTACTCCCGGATGTACGCCGACCACGCCGAGGTGGAGCGTATCGGGCGGCGCGCCGAGGAACCGCTGCCCGATCCGGAGCTGAACGCCCGGCGGCGTGGCCTGCCGTTCCTGCTGTGCGAGTACGCGCATGCGATGGGAAACGGGCCGGGCGGGCTCGTCGAGTACCAGCGGCTGTTCGAGCGCTATGAGCGCTGCCAGGGCGGTTTCGTCTGGGAGTGGATCGACCACGGACTGCGGCAGCAGACGGCCGCCGGTGAGGTCTTCCATGCCTATGGCGGGGACTTCGGCGAGGAGCTGCACGACGGGAACTTCGTCTGCGACGGGCTGGTCCTTCCCGACCGGGTGCCCTCCCCGGGCCTGCGGGAATTCAAGAAGGTCGTCGAGCCGGTGCGGATCGCGGCCGGGGCCGACGAGGACGGCACGGCGAGCGCGGTCCGGATCACCAACCTGTACGACTTCGCCGGCCTCGGCCACCTCGGCTTCCACTGGAGCTACGAGGTGGACGGTGCGCCGCGCGGGCACGGCCGGCTGGAGGTGCCGTCCTTGGCACCCGGGGCGTCGGCCGTGGTGCGGCTGCCGGCACCGCCGGCCGAGCCGGGCGACGGCGAGGAGGCGCTCTGGACCGTCCGGGCCGTGCTGGACCAGGACACCGCCTGGGCACCGGCCGGGCACGAGGTCGCCTGGGGCCAGCTGCCGGCGGCCCCGCGCCCCGCCCGCACTCCCCCGGCGGCCACCGCCGCACCGCGCCGCGGCGAGGGCAATGTGATCGTCCTCGGCCCCGGGACCTTCGACGCCGGGACGGGGGCGCTGGCCTATCTGGGCGGCGTCCGGATCGGCGGCCCCCGGCTGGACGTCTGGCGGGCGCCGACCGACAACGACGAGGCCGCGCCCTGGCAGCCGGGGCCGCGGCCGGCCACCGAGTGGCGGCGGATCGGCCTGCACCGGATGCGGCACCGCGTCGATACCGTCGAAACCGGTCCGCACGCCGTGGTGGTACGGTCCCGGGTCGCCCCGGCCGGCACCCCGCTGGCGCTGCGCGCGGAGTACCGCTGGACGGCCCAACAGGATGCGCTGCGGCTGGAGTTGAGCGTCGACCCCGAGGGCGACTGGCCGGTGCCGCTGCCACGGCTGGGGGTGCGGATGCAGGTGTGCGGCAGCCTGGGCCTGGCCCGGTGGTTCGGCGGCGGGCCGGGCGAGGGCTATCCGGACACCCGGGCGGCCGCGCGGATCGGCCGCTGGTCGATGCCGGTGGACGCCCTGCAGACGCCGTACGTGCGGCCGCAGGAGAACGGTGCGCGGCCCGGTGTGCGCTGGGCGGAGCTGACCCGTTCGGACGGCTCCGGCCTGCGGATCGAGGGCGATCCGGACTTCTTCCTCACCGCCCGCCGGTGGTCGACCGAGGAACTGGCCGCGGCCCGCCACACCACGGATCTGCGGCCCGGCGAGAGCCTGTGGCTCCACCTCGACCATGCGCAGCACGGCATCGGCAGCCGGTCGTGCGGGCCGGGGGTACTGCCGCAGCACCGCTTGGAGGTGGCGCCGGCCCGGTTCTCGTTCGTGTTCTCGTCGCTGGGCTGAACCCCGCGCCGGCCGTGCGCCGGCCGCCGTGCCGTGGCTGCCGGCGCACCCCCTGCCGTACGTCGGCGCCCCGATGCGGCCAGGGGTGTTGTCACCGGCCGGCGATACGATCCGGGGTGAGGCGTGAGCACCCACGCGTCCCGCAGCACGAGAGGCTTCGCACCATGATCAGCACGTCCCCGCCGCTCGCCGACGCCCTCGCCGCGGGCCCGGTCGTCCTCGACGGCGGGCTGTCCAATCAGCTGGAGGCCGCCGGGCACGACCTCGGCGACGCGCTGTGGTCGGCGCGGCTGCTGGCCGAGGAGCCGGAGGCGGTGGTGCAGGCGCATCTGGCGTACTACGAGGCCGGGGCGCAGGTCGCGATCACCTCCAGCTATCAGGCGACGTTCGAGGGGTTCGCGCAGCGCGGTATCGGCGCGGAGCGGGCCGCGGCACTGCTGGGCCGGAGCGTGGAGCTGGCCCGCGAGGCGGCCGGGCGGGCGAGGGACGGTGGGGTGTCCCGGCCGCTGTATGTGGCCGCTTCGGCGGGCCCGTACGGGGCGATGCTGGCGGACGGCTCCGAGTACCGCGGCCGGTACGGCCTGTCGGTGGAGGAGCTGGAGCGTTTCCACCGGCCGCGGCTCGAGGTGCTGGCCGCGGCGCGGCCCGATGTGCTGGCGCTGGAGACCGTGCCGGATGCCGAGGAGGCCCGTGCGCTGCTGCGGGCGGTGCGCGGGCTGGGCGTGCCGGCCTATCTGTCGTACAGCGTCGCGGGCGACCGCACCCGGGCCGGGCAGCCGCTGGCGGAGGCGTTCGCGGTCGCGGCCGACGCCGACGAGGTGATCGCGGTGGGGATCAACTGCTGCGCGCCGGACGACGCGGACCGGGCGGTGCGGCTGGCGGCGCAGGTCACCGGCAAGCCGGTCGTGGTCTACCCCAACAGCGGGGAGAGCTGGGACGCCGGGGCGCGGGCCTGGTGCGGCGAGGCGGCGTTCAGCGCGGACCGGGTCGCCGCCTGGGCCGCAAACGGCGCCCGGCTCATCGGTGGCTGCTGCCGGGTGGGGCCGGACGCCATCACCGAGCTGGCGGCCGGGCTCGGCCGCTGACGGGACGGCCCGGATGCGGGCCGAAGGCGTTACACAGACGCAACCGACGCGGCGGCGACAGAGCCCCGGGCCGGTGGCAGGATGCAGCCACATCGCAGCACGCATGGCTTGGTTGATGTTCATCCTGCCCCTGGAGGGCCCGTGTCCGCTCGCTCCGCGTTGCCTGTCATAGCCGTCGCCGCGGCCGTCGCCGTTCTGGCGGGGTGCAGCAGCACCAAGTCCGACGGGAAGAAGGGTTCCGGCGGTCTGGAACTGGTCTCCTCCGGGACCTTGAAGACCTGCACCCACCTTCCCTACGCGCCGTTCCAGGTGAAGAAGGACGGCAAGGTCGTCGGGTTCGATGTGGATCTGGTGGACCTGGTCGCCAAGGATCTGGGCGTGAAGCAGGAGATCGTCAATACGCCCTTCGAAGGCATCGAGACCGGCCAGGACTTCACCATCCGCAAATGCGATCTGGCCGCCGCCGGCATGACGATCACGCCCGAGCGGGACAAGGTCATGGATTTCTCGGACCCGTATTTCAATGCCACGCAGGCGCTGCTGACGAAGAAGGGCAAGCCCTTCAAGAAGGTCGAGGACCTCAAGGGCAAGAAGCTCGGTTACCAGAAGGCCACCACCGGCGGGATCTTCGCCAAGAAGCACGGCAAGGGCGTCGAGCTGGTGGAGTTCGAGGACCTGGGGCTGCTGCTGACCGCCGTGAAGTCCGGCCAGGTCGATGCCGGTATCAATGACAACGGTGTGCTCTTCGACTATGTGAAGCAGAACCCGGACACCACGGTCACCGCGGAATTCAATACCGGAGAGCACTACGGCGTCGGCGTGCGGACCGGGAACGACGCGCTGCGGAAGAAGATCAACGCGGCGATCAAGAAGGCGAAATCCGACGGGAGCTACGACCGGATCTACAAGAAGTGGTTCGGCACCACTCCGCAGAGCTGAGGCCGGCCGTCATGTCCTTGTCCAAACGACAGCGCGCCCGGGCGATCCGCGGTGTGCAGTACGGCGTGCTGGTCCTCGCCGTGGTGGTCTTCGCGCTGATCGCCGACTGGCATCAGCTGCGGATGGCGTTCTTCGACGTCGAGGTCGCGAAGGCACTGTTCCCCGACATCATCACCACGGCGCTGGTCAACACCGTCCTCTACACCCTGCTCGGCTTCGGTTTCGGTCTGGCGCTCGGTCTGGTGCTGGCGCTGATGCGGCTCTCGTCGGTGCCGCCCTACCGCTGGATCGCGGTCACCTATATCGAGTTCTTCCGTGGGATCCCCTGTCTGCTGGTGTTCATCGCGCTGGGCTTCGGTGTGCCGCTGGCCTTCGAGGTCGCGCTCGATATGAACATCACGGTCATGCTGTCGCTCGGGCTGGTGGGCGCGGCGTACATGGCGGAGACCATCCGGGCCGGTATCCAGGCGGTTCCCAAGGGGCAGACGGAGGCGGCGCGTTCGCTGGGGATGTCGCACGGGCGGGCGATGATCTCGATCGTCATTCCGCAGGCGTTCCGTATCGTGCTGCCGCCGCTGACCAATGAACTGATCCTGCTCACCAAGGATTCCTCGCTGGTGTATCTGCTGGGGCTCTCCCTCACCCAGTTCGAGCTGGCCAACTTCGGCCGGGACGCCCTCAATGAGCACAAGAGCCTGACCCCGATCCTGATCGCCGGGCTGCTCTATCTCGTGATCACCCTCCCCCTCGGCCAACTGGTCCGTCGGCTGGAGGCCCGTACGGCGAAGGCCAGGTGAGCGGCGTGACGACCGACCAGGCGGCACCGGCGACGACGGATGCGAAGGCCATCGACGTACAGGGCCTGCGCAAGGCGTTCGGTGAGCTGGAGGTGCTGCGCGGGATCGACTTCTCGGTGGCACGCGGCGAGGTGGTGTGTGTCATCGGGCCCTCGGGGTCCGGGAAGTCGACCTTGTTGCGCTGTGTGAATCTGCTGGAGGAGCCGAGCGCGGGCCGGGTCACGGTGGCCGGCACCGAGGTGACCGACCCGGACGTGGACATCGACCGGGTCCGCCGGCGGATCGGGATGGTCTTCCAGGCCTTCAACCTCTTTCCGCATCTGACCGCGCTGGAGAACCTGACGATCGCCCAGCGGCGGGTGCTGCGCCGCGACCGGGACGAGGCGGAGCGGGTCGCCCGCGCCAACCTCGAACGGGTCGGGCTGAGCGACAAGGCGTCGGCCTACCCGGCGCAGTTGTCGGGCGGGCAGCAGCAGCGGGTGGCGATCGCCCGTGCGCTGTCCATGGACCCGGAGCTGATGCTCTTCGACGAACCGACCTCGGCGCTGGACCCGGAGCTGGTCGGCGATGTGCTGGCGGTGATGCGGGCGCTGGCGCAGGAGGGCATGACGATGCTCGTCGTCACCCACGAGATGAGCTTTGCGCGGGAGGTCGCCGACCGGGTGGTGTTCATGGACGGCGGGGTGATCGTCGAGGAGGGCACCCCGGAGCAGGTGGTGGGCGCCCCGCAGCACGAGCGGACCAGGACGTTCCTGGCGCGGGTGCTGGATCCGGCGGCCGCCGAGGTCGGCGAGGTCGCGGACACCGGGGCGGCGGGCAAGCGCGTCGACCGCTGAGCGGCCGCCCGCCCCCGCTGCCGGGGCGGCGCCGGACGGCTTCGGGAGGACGGGCGGCCCTGATGCGTTCGGCGCTCAGGGCCGCCTCGCGGCCGGCGGGGTACCGACGACTCACGCGGCGGCTCCGGCGGCGGCCCGGCCTCCTCGAACGATGACCGTCCCGCTCAGGAAAGCGGCCTGGTGAGCTTCTTGGTGCCGGTGCTGTTGCCCGCCAGGCTGCAGCTGATCGTCTTGATGCCGATCTTGTAGCCCTGGAGGGTGGGGTACTGGACGTAGGTGCCCTCGGCGGTCCCGGCGGGCTGCCGGGCCGCCTTGCGCTCCAGCTCGTTGCGGCACAGCGAGGACGCCTTGGAGCGGATGTCCGTCTCGGTCGTCAGGCCGGACGCGAGGCGGTGGGTGGTAACGACCTCGGCGTCGTGCGGGCCGCTGCAGGAGGCCTTGTCGTTGTTGCCGCCACCGCCCGCCGGGCGGTCGTAGCAGTCGCCGGGCTTCATCAGGTAGAAGGGGATCTTGCCGGCGCCGGGCGTCGGCAGGCTGCTCTCGAAGTCGCTGTCGGTGGGCGTCGCGGTGGGGGTGGGCTCGTAGGAGGGCGTCGGGGACGCGCTCTCGGACGGTGTGGCGCCCGCGCTCGAACCGGGCGACTGGGCACGGTTGTCGGTGCTGCCGCCGTCGTCGCTGTTGTTGATCACGATGAAGGTGATGACGGCGGCCAGGACGACGGCGCCACCACCGATGATCGCCGCGATGGTCTTGCCGTTGCCGCCACCGCCGGGCGGGCCGGGCGGCTGCTGCCAGCCGCCGGGGCCGCCGGGGCCCGGAGCGCCGTAGCCACCCGCGGGCGGGCCGAAGCCGCCAGCGGGCTGGTTGCCGCCCGCGGGCGGACCGTAGCCGCCCGGGCCGTATCCGCCCTGACCCTGACCGCCCGGGCCGTAGCCACCGGCCGGCGGGCCGTAGCCGCCCGGGTTGCCGTGGGGCGGCTGAGGCGGCTGGTTCGACGGCGGAGGCGGAGGAAAACTCATGGGGGAAATGATCGCTTCTTTACTCGGTCTTCAGGGACGCGGTGACCAACCTGGAACATTCCGCGTCTGAAATATCCGGCCGGTGGGCACCGTTGGCGACAGGCAGCAAGCCACCCTACGGCGCGGAGGTTCTTCGTGTTCACCGACCTGCCCCTGGACGAGCTGCACACCTACCGCCCGCCGCGCCCCGAGCCGGCCGGCTTCGACGCGTTCTGGCAGCGCACCCTCGACGAAGTCCGCGCCCATGACCTCGACGCACGCTTCACCGAGGTCGATACGGGGCTGGCGCTGCTGCGCACCCATGACGTGACGTTCTCCGGCTTCGGCGGGCACCGTATCCGCGGCTGGTTCCTCCTGCCGCGCGCGGCGGACGGGCCGCTGCCCTGCGTCGTGCAGTACCTCGGCTACGGCGGCGGCCGGGGGGTGGCGCACGACTGGCTGCTGTGGCCGTCCGCGGGGTACGCCACGCTCGTCATGGACACCCGTGGGCAGAGCGGCCCCAACCGGCCCGGTGACACCCCCGATCCGGCCGGCTCCGGCAATCCGGGCGTGCCCGGCAAGATGACCCAGGGGCTGCTGCGCCCCGAGGACTACTACTACCGGCGGCTGTTCACCGACGCGGTACGGGCCGTGGAGGTGGCACGCGGGCACCCGGCGGTGGACGCCGGCCGGATCGTGGTCGCCGGCGGCAGCCAGGGCGGCGCCGCGGCCCTGGCGACGGCGGGGCTGGTCCCCGGCCTGGCGGGCGCGTTGATCGACGTACCGTTCCTGACCCACATCCGCCGCGCCGTCGAGATCACGGACAGCGGGCCGTACGGCGAACTCACCCGCTACTTCGCGGGCGAGCGCGGCCGGATCGACACCGCGCTGCACACCCTCGACCACTTCGACGGCCTGAACTTCGCGGCCCGCGCCACCGCCCCGGCGCTCTTCGGCACGGCGTTGCGCGACGACGTGGTGCCGCCGTCCACCGGCTTCGCCGCGTACCACCACTACGCGGGCGAGAAGGAGCTGAAGGTGTGGCGGTTCAATGCCCACGAGGGGGGCGGCGGCGAGCAGCGCGCGGCGGAAATGCTCTTTCTGCGCAAGCTGTTCGGCTGAGCCGTCCGGCGCGCGGGGTCCGGGGTCCGGCGCGCGGGGCCCAGGGCCCTCAGACGGCCCCCATCAGGTGTTCCAGCGCCAGCTGGTCCAGATGCTCGAAGGCCATGCCGCGGGCGGCCGCGGCCTCGACGTCGAAGGTCTCGTAGGCGGTGCCGTCGGCGAGCAGCCCGGCCAGGCCGTCTTCGGCGGTGGGCCGGCTCAGCTGGTCCAGGCGCGCGGCGTGCAGCGCGTCCTGGACGGCCGGGTCGGCCCGGAAGGCCGCGGCACGCTCCTTGAGGAGCAGATAGTTGCGCATACAGCCGGCCGCCGAGGTCCACACGCCGTCCAGGTCCTCGGTGCGCGGCGGCTTGAAGTCGAAGTGCCGCGGCCCGTCGTACCCGGCCGTCTCCAGCAGGTCGACGAGCCAGAAGGCGGACCGCAGATCGCCCGCGCCGAAGCGCAGGTCCTGGTCGTACTTGATCCCGCTCTGGCCGTTGAGGTCGATGTGGAAGAGCTTTCCCGCCCACAGCGCCTGGGCGATGCCGTGCGGGAAGTTCAGCCCCGCCATCTGCTCGTGCCCCACCTCGGGGTTGACCCCGTAGAGCTCGGGGCGCTCCAGCCGCTCGATGAACGCGAGAGCGTGGCCGACGGTGGGCAGCAGGATGTCGCCCCGCGGCTCGTTGGGCTTGGGCTCGATGGCGAACCGCAGGTCGTAGCCCTGCTCGACGACGTACTGGCCGAGGAGGTCGAACGCCTCCTTCATCCGGTCCAGGGCGGCCCGTACGTCCTTGGCCGCACCGGACTCCGCGCCCTCCCTGCCGCCCCAGGCGACATAGGTGTGCGCGCCCAGCTCGGCGGCGAGGTCGATGTTGCGGAGCGTCTTGCGCAGCGCATAGCGGCGGACGTCGCGGTCGTTTGCGGTGAAGGCGCCGTCCTTGAAGACGGGGTGGGTGAAGAGGTTGGTGGTGGCCATCGGCACGACCAGGCCGGTGGCGTCCAGCGCCTGCCGGAAGCGTTTGACGGCCGTCTCGCGCCCGAGGTCCCCGGCGCCGAACGGGATCAGGTCGTCGTCGTGGAAGGTGACGCCGTACGCGCCGAGGTCGGCGAGGCGCCGGACCGATTCGACGGGGTCCAGGGCGCGGCGGGTGGCGTCCCCGAACGGGTCGCGGCCCTGCCAGCCGACGGTCCACAGGCCGAAGCTGAATTTGTCCTCGGGCACGGGCTGGTGGCTCATCACGGCTCCCGGTGATTTCGTCAACGCACTTTACAAATTCCGCCGCGGCCAAACTAATATGCGGCAGCACACCGGGGAACCCCCTGGACCTGGACCATGGAGCACGGGCCGCCGAGGGAGAGAGTGCACGATGGGCGCACAGTCAGCGGGACCGCTGGTCGTCGGGGTGGACAGCTCGACGCAGTCCACCAAGGCGCTGGTCGTGGACGCGGCGACCGGTGCTGTCGTCGCCCGGGGCCAGGCACCGCACACGGTCGACGGCGGCAACGGCAAGGAGAGCGACCCCGTGCAGTGGTGGCGGGCGCTGGGCGAGGCTCTGGCACAGTGCGGCGACGCGGCGCGGCAGGCCTCGGCGGTGTCCGTCGGCGGGCAGCAGCACGGGCTGGTCACGCTGGATGCGGCCGGTGCGCCGGTGCGTCCGGCCATGCTGTGGAACGACGTCCGGCCGGCGCCCCAGAGCGAACGGCTGATCGCGGAACTGGGCGGCCCGCAGGCCTGGGCGCGGCGGGTGGGGAGCGTGCCGGGTCCGGCGTTCACGGTGGCCAAGTGGGCCTGGCTGCGGGAGAACGAGCCGGCCGCGGCCGCGGCGACCGCCGCGGTACGGCTGCCGCACGACTACCTCACCCAGCGCCTGACCGGCGAGTCCGTCACCGACCGCGGCGACGCCTCCGGGACGGGCTGGTGGGCGTCGTCCACCGGGGCCTACGACCCGGAGATCCTGGAGCATGTCGGGCTGTCCCCCGAGGCGCTGCCGCGGGTGGCGCTCCCGGGCGAGGCCGCCGGGACGGTGCACGCCGAGGACCTGCCGCTGCCGCACGGCGCGTTGGTGGCCGCCGGGACGGGGGACAACATGGCGGCCGCCCTCGGGCTGGGTCTGCGTCCCGGACAGCCGGTGCTGAGCCTGGGCACCTCGGGGACCGTCTACGCGGTCTCCACCCACCGGCCCGCCGATCCGACCGGCACCGTGGCGGGCTTCGCCGATGCCCGCGGCGACTGGCTTCCGCTGGCCTGCACCCTGAACTGCACCCTCGCCGTGGACCGGGTGGCGGCCCTGCTGGGGCGCGACCGGGAGGCCGTGGAGGGGGGCGGCGAGGTGGTGCTGCTGCCGTTCCTCGACGGTGAGCGCACCCCGAACCTGCCGGGCGCCTCGGGCCTGGTCCACGGCCTGCGGCACCACACCACGGCCGGGCAACTGCTCCAGGCCGCCTACGACGGCGCGGTGTTCGCGCTGCTGCAGGCCCTGGACCGGGTGCTGGACGCGGATGCCGCGCCCGATGCCCCCCTGTTGCTGATCGGCGGCGGGGCGAAGGGCCGGGCCTGGCGGGAGACCGTCCGCCGGCTGTCGGGCCGCCCGGTGGTGGTGCCCGAGGCGCAGGAGCTGGTGGCGTTCGGCGCGGCGGCGCAGGCGGCCGGGCTGCTGCTGGAGGAGGATCCGACGGCGGTGGCCCGTCGCTGGGGAACGGCGCGCGGCGCCGAGTACGAGGCGCAGCCGAAGGACGGCGCCGCCTGGGACCGGCTGGCGGCGACGCTCGCCGACGGCGCGGCGCTGCTGCGACGATGACCTCGGCATCGCAGCCGTACGCCCGCGGGCACCGCAGCCGCACACCCGGAGGGCCCGCGCTCCCCGGCCCCCTCCCGAGGAGATCCCCGTGACCGCGCCCGGCGGCGACACCCAGCACGGCATCCGACGGCGCAATCTGGCCCGGGTGCTGCAGACCGTGGCCGCACAGGGCCCGCTGTCCCGGCCGGCGGTCGCGGCGCGGATCGGGCTGACCCGGGCGGGAGTGGCCCCGCTCGTCGACGAGCTGCTGCGGGCCGGCCTGCTGGTCGGGACGGGGCGGGCGACGACCGGCGGCCGGGGCCGGCCGGGCGGTGAACTGGCGGTCAGCGACCGCGGCCCGGCCGGGATCGGTGCCGAGATAGGCGTCGACCGTCTGGCGGTGTGCGCGGTCGATCTGCGCGGGCGGGTCCGGGCCCGGGTGGCGGCCGATGCGGCGAACCGGCACAGCGCGCCCGGCCCGGTGCTGGAGCGGCTGTCCGCGCTGCTCGCGGAGGTGACCGGCGAGATAGCCGCCGAGGGGCTGCGGCCGGCCGGGCTGGCGGTGGCCGTGCCCGGTCTGGTGGCCCGCGGCGCGACGACCGTGGTGCACGCCCCCAACCTCGGCTGGCGGGCCGTCGATCTCGCACCGGGACTCGCCGGGGCGACGGCCCCGCCCGACGGCACCCCGGCCCTCCCCCTCACCGTCGAGAACGAGGCCAACCTCGGCGCGCTGGCCGAACTGCGGCTGGGCGGGGGCGACGGACAGCCGGCGCCGCCCGCGGACTTCGTGCATGTGTCGGCGGAGATCGGAATCGGCGCAGCGGTCGTCGTGGAGGGGCAACTGCTGCGGGGGGCACGGGGGTTCGCGGGCGAGCTGGGGCATGTGCCGGTGTATCCGGACGGTCCGGCGTGCGACTGCGGCGGCCGGGGCTGTCTGGAGCAGTACGCCGGGGAGGAGGCCGTGCTGCGCGCGGGCGGCCTCGCCCCCGGCCGGGCGGCGGCCGCTCATCCGGGGCCGGGCGCCCGTATCGGCCTGTTGGCGCGCCGGGCCGCCGAAGGGGACGCGGCCGTCGTGCAGGCGCTGCACACGGCGGGGACCGCGCTCGGGATCGCGCTCGCCGGTGCGGTGAATCTGCTGGATCCGCGGGCGGTGGTCCTCGGGGGCGCGCTGGCCGGCCTGGCACCGTGGATCCTGCCCTCCCTGGAGCGGGAGTTGGCGTTGCGGACGTCCGTCGCGGCGGATCCCGGGCGGGGCGGCGGGCCGTGGGTGACCGTGTCCCGGCTCGGTGCGGACGGGCCGCTGCTGGGGGCGGCGCACGCCGCGCTCCAGGCCGTGTTGGACGATCCCCTCCGTTCCTGCACCCCGGCTCACTCTCCCCGGAATTGAACCCGCTAAACCTATCCATGGAACGGGAATTCCATGCCACCCCATCGAGCGATTGTGCCGATAAAAACAGCACGACTACCGTCGGTTCGGCGGGTTGCCGCGGAGCTGCCTTGGAGGGGGTTTCGAGGCGGTCCGCACAGCACCCTTCGGAGAGATAGGTGGCATAGTGACGATTGCCGACGAATCGCTGCACGGCAGTGCGGAAGAAGCCCAGAATTCCAGTCTGAGTACCACCGCCGCGCGGAATTTGGCGACCACCACCAAGACCGCGCCGCAGATGCAGGGCATCACTTCCCGCTGGCTGCTGCGACTGCTGCCCTGGGTGCAGGTGTCCGGTGGCACCTACCGGGTGAACCGCCGGCTGACGTACACCCTCGGCGACGGGCGCATCGATTTCGATATCAGCGGCAGCGATGTCTCGATCATCCCCGAGGAGCTGCGCGAGCTGCCGGCCCTGCGGGAATTCACCGATACCGAGGTACTGTCCGCGCTCGGCGACCGGTTCACCCAGCAGGACTACGCGCCCGGTGAACTCATCGCCGAGGCCGGTACGCCGGGCGACCGGCTGGTGCTGATCGCACACGGCCGGGTGGACCGCATCGGTACCGGCAAATACGGCGAGGAGTCGGTGCTCGAAGCGCTGGCCGGCGGTGACCACCTCGGCGACGCGCCGCTCACCGACCCCGAGGGGAGCTGGGAGTTCAGCTATCGCGCGGTGACCCGGGTGACCGTGATGGCGCTGCCCCGGCAGGCCGTCCGGGAGATCCTCGACCGCTCCCCCGAACTGCGCGACCATCTGGCGGCGGCCGGACAGGACGCCGCGCAGCCGACGAACGCCACGGGGGAATCGGCGGTCTCCGTCGCCTCGGGGCACCACGGCGAGCCGTCCCTCCCCGGCACCTTCGTCGACTACGACCTGACGCCGCGGGAGTACGAACTCAGCGTCGCGCAGACGGTGTTGCGCGCCCACAGCCGCGTCGGCGACCTCTACAGCGACCCGATGAACCAGGTCGAGGAGCAGCTGAAGCTGACCGTCCAGGCGCTGCGCGAGCGCCAGGAACACGAGATGATCAACAACCCCGGATTCGGGCTGCTGCACAACGCCGACCTCAAGCAGCGCATCCGCACCCGCACCGGCCCGCCCACCCCGGACGACCTCGACGACCTGCTGGCGACGGTGTGGAAGGACCCGGGCTTCCTGCTCGCCCATCCCCTCACGATCGCCGCGATCGGCCGGGAGTGCAGCGCCCGCGGACTGTATCCGACCGCGGTCGATTTCATGGGGCATTCGCTGCCCTCCTGGCGCGGGGTGCCGATTTTCCCGTGCAACAAGATTCCGGTGACGAAGGAGCGGACGAGTTCGATTCTGCTGCTGCGCACGGGCGAGGAAAAGCAGGGCGTGGTCGGTCTGCACCAGACCGGAATTCCCGACGAATACGAACCGAGCCTCTCGGTGCGTTACATGGGTCTCGACGACCGGGCCGTACTCAAGTATCTCGTCAGCGCCTACTATTCGGCGGCCATTCTCGTGCCCGATGCGCTGGGCGTTCTCGACGACGTACAGATCGGCCACTGAACGGCCCGCGGAAGGTCACGGCGCGCCCGGGGAACGGTCCGTGTCCCCGCCCGGCCGCGCCGGCCGTACGCATGCGCCGACATCGCACACACAGCACAGCACGCACCGACAAGAACAGGTGAGCTTTCTCCATGACCACATCGGTGGATCCGACGTCCGGCCCGCAGTCGTCCGCGATCGAGCAGGGCCACGGCAGGTCCAGCCTGGACACCGCGGCCGCCCGCAAGCTGGCGACCACGACCAAGACCATGCCGCAGATGCAGGGGATCTCCTCCCGCTGGCTGCTGCGCATCCTGCCCTGGACGCAGGTCTCCGGCGGTACGTACCGCGTCAACCGGCGCCTCACCCACACCCTCGGTGACGGCCGGATCGAGTTCACCTCGACCGGCTCCGACGTCCGGGTGATCCCGGCGGAGTTGCGGGAGCTGGCACCGCTGCGCGGATTCACCGACGCCGCGACGCTGGAGGCGCTGGCGGACCGGTTCGTCCAGCGGGAGTTCGCGCCGGGTGAGGTGCTCGCCCGGACCGGCGCGCCCACGGACCGCGTCATCCTGATCGCCCACGGCAAGCTCGACCGCATCGGTGCCGGCAAGTACGGCGACGAAACGGTGCTGGGGGGACTGGCCGACGGTGACGCCGTCGGGGCCGCGGCGCTGCTGACACCGGACGCGGAGTGGGAGCACTCCGTGCGGGCGGTGACCCGGGTGACCGCGCTGACCCTCTACCGCAGCGACCTCGAAGAGGTGCTGGGCCGGTCGGAGTCGCTGCGCACCCACCTGGAGGAGTTCCGTGCGGCGCTGGTGCCGGCCCAGAACAAGCACGGCGAGGCGGCCATCGAGCTGGCCGCGGGCCATGTCGGTGAGCCGGCCCTGCCGGGCACCTTCGTCGACTACGACCTGGCGCCGCGGGAGTACGAACTCAGCGTGGCCCAGACCGTGTTGAAGGTCCACTCACGGGTCGCCGACCTCTACAACGACCCGATGAACCAGCTGGACCAGCAGCTGCGGCTGACCGTGGAGGCGCTGCGCGAGCGCCAGGAACACGAGATGGTCAACAACCCCGAGTTCGGGCTGCTGCACAACGCCGACCTCAAGCAGCGCATCCACACCCGCAGCGGGCCGCCGACCCCCGACGACCTGGACGAGCTGATCTCCCGGCGCCGCAAGACCCAGTTCCTGCTGGCCCATCCGCGCACCATCGCCGCGATCGGGCGGGAGTGGAACGCCCGGGGGCTCTACCCCACCACGGCGGAGTGCGAGGGCACGGCGGTCCGCGCCTGGCGGGGCATCCCGCTGCTGCCCTGCAACAAGATCCCGGTCACGCCGGACCAGACCAGCTCGATTCTGGCGCTGCGGGTCGGCGAGGAGAACCAGGGCGTGGTGGGGCTGCACCAGACCGGCATCCCGGACGAGTACCAGCCGGGACTGTCGGTGCGCTTCATGGGGATCAATGACCAGGCCGTCATCAATTACCTGGTCAGCGCCTACTATTCGGCGGCGGTGCTGGTGCCGGACGCCCTGGGCATCCTGGAGGACGTAGAGATCGGTCACTGACCGGCGGGAGCCCGCGATCCGGGTGCCACGCCCACGAAGCCGGCAAGGCCGTGGGCGTGGCACCCGAGTGACGTCCGATCAGGTATCTCCGCTCTCCTGACCTGCGCCGTTGCCGCCTTTGGTCGAGCCATTGGCAGAACGGCCATTCCCTTGGCAGGGCGTGCCCTGTTGCGCATCATGAACGCACCGCAGGTGTGTGACATGTACGCGACCATGCCCCCACGGTCCTTGTCAGGAGTTCATATGGAGCCCGACCGCCGTCGCCTGCTCACCGGTGCGGCCGCGCTCGCCGCGTCCGCCGCATTCGCTCCCCTCACCGCGGCCAGGGCCGGTGCCGCTCCCCACCGCCAGGCTCCGCGCGGCGGGGCCTACCCCCCGCACCGCTGGATTCCGGCCAGCCCGTCCAACTTCACCGCCGCCCGCCGCCCGACGAAGTACCCGGTCGAGCTGGTCGTGGTGCATGTGACCCAGGAGACCTACGCGGACACCCTCAAGCTGTTCCAGGACCCCAAGCACAAGGCGGCCGCGCACTACGTCGTACGGTCCGCCGACGGCGCGCTCGCACAGTGCGTCCGCGAACACGACGTCGCCTGGCACGCCGGGAACTGGGACTACAACACCCGCAGCATCGGCATCGAGCACGAGGGCTGGATCGACGACCCGACGTGGTTCACCGACCCGCTCTACCAGCGGTCCGCCCGTCTGACCGCCGCCATCTGCGACCGCTACCGGATTCCCAAGGACCGCGAGCACATCATCGGCCATGTCGAGGTGCCCGGCACCGACCACACCGACCCCGGTGAGTTCTGGGACTGGGCGCGCTATCTGCAGCTGGTCGACGAGGCGTCCTGGCGGAGATCCGGATGACCCGGCTCCGGGCGGCTGTCGCAGAAAGCACGGCGCACGCGCTCGGCCTCCATGGGCGCCCGGGAGGCGGGCGCGGTGACGCCCGTGACGAGGGCGACGCCGAGCGACACGACGGACGTTCCGCGGGTCTACGCATTCATGACATCTCCGGGCCATAGTGAACGTCTTCGACACCTGGGACAGTTGGCACGACGTCAGGGGGGATCGTGAAGCGGCGATTCGGTCGAGTGCGCGCGATGCTGACGGTGCTGGTGGCGTGGGGGGTGCTGGCCGGCGGAGGGATGGCGGGCGGGGCACCGGCCACGGCCGCGGGCACCACGCTCCACCGCTCCCCTACCAGGCCGGTGGCGCCCGGCGTGGCGTACGGCGAGTTCCGGATGACGCTGCCGCGCGGCATCGCGCACGGGCATCTGCTCACCGTCGATCTGGCCGATCCGCGGGTCTCGGTCGATCTGCTCTACCCGGGGGCGGTCGGCGCACGGTCGCCGGTGTCCCAACTGGCCGCCGACCGCGGTGCGGTGGGGGCCGTCAACGGCGATTTCTTCAACATCACCGAGACCCAGCACCCGGGTGTCGAGGCGACCGGCGCGTCGGTCGGTCCGGCGGTGGCCTCGGGGCGGCAGCTGAAGGGCGCGGTGCCCGACGGCCAGCGGTTCGGGCCGGTCATGCCGCCGGGCGCGACCACCGAGGACGTCATCGGCGTCGGCTACGACCACCGGGCCCGGCTGGACCGGCTCACGCTGCGCGGCGCGGTGCTGACCGCCGAGGGGGCGCTGCCCCTGCGCGGGCTGAACCAGTACGCGCTGCCGGTCGGCGGCATCGGCGCCTACACCCCGCAGTGGGGCCCGGCGTCCCGGGTGCGCGCCACCTGCGGCACGGACACCGACCGGGCGGCGCCGTGCAGTACGGACACCGCGGAGGTGACCGTCCGGCGCGGCCGGGTGACGGCGGTGGA
The DNA here is from genome assembly GCF_009811555.1 of Streptomyces caniferus. Taxonomy (GTDB): domain Bacteria; phylum Actinomycetota; class Actinomycetes; order Streptomycetales; family Streptomycetaceae; genus Streptomyces; species Streptomyces caniferus. Next base: position 1,136,696 of record NZ_BLIN01000003.1, read on the forward strand.
GGACGCTCCGGGCGCCGGCGGGGTGCCGTCGGACAGCGTGGTGCTGGTGGGGCGGGAGGAAGGGGCGCGGCAGCTGCGCGCGCTGGACATCGGTGAACCGGTGCACCTCGCCCCCCGCCTCGTGGGCCGGAGCCCCACCCCCCTGCGGTTCGCGGTGGGCGGCTTCCCGATCGTGCGGGACGACGAGCCGGTGGCCGGCCTGGACACCGTCGCGGTGGCGGTGCGTACCTCCGCGGGGATCGGGGACGGCGGGCGGCTGCTGTATCTCATGGCGCTGGACGGGGCCCCGGGGCAGACCGGGCTGACGGTGCGCGAACTGGCGGATCTGATGGCCGAGTTGGGTGCACGGGACGCCATGGACCTGGACGGCGGCGGGTCCTCGACGCTGGTCACGGGCGACGCGTACGGGGCGACGGTCCGCAACCATCCGTCGGGCGGGGCAGAGCGGCCGGTGCCCAATGCGATCGGCGTGTTCTCCTCGGGGTGAGCGTCCGGGCGGCCGCCGACGGCGCCCGGCCGCGGGCCGGCACCGTCACGGGCGCACGCTGCTCACCACGTCGGCGGCGCCGGACAGCCCCTGGTGGATGTCCGGGGCGAGACTGCTGTTCGCCAGGTAGAAGCCGAGCAGTGCGCACACCAGGGCGTGCGAGATCTTGAGCTTGCCGCTGCGCAGGAAGATCACGGTCAGGATCACCAGCAGCAGTACGACCGAGATGGAAATGGCCATGGGACGCACACCTCCTCAGCTGCCGCCCGAACGGGCAGCAAGGGGTGGCCAGTTTGGCGTATTTCGGGGTATGTCAGCTTCTCGTCCGGGTGCTCCGATCAGGTGATCACTGCGGGTCACCGGCGGGCGGGGGCGAGGCACGGCGGACCGACCGCGGACCGGGGGGCGGTAAGCCCATCGATCCGGGAGCGAGGCGGGCACCTCCGCCGTCGGCCGGCCGGCGCCGACCCACGCCTCACCTGCCCTCACCGACCACACGGAACGAATCACCCATATCACCGCAAGCGGCGAGCGTCGGCGCACGACTCGCCCCGCACCCCCGCGACCCGTCGCCGACTGTGTCGTGGATCACGTCACTCCCTGCAACGGAGTGTGGCGATCCGCCGTCTTAGCGGCCGACAGCGCCGCCCACCCCGCACCGCAGACGGAAGCCCCCGACATGAGCCAGCCCCTCCCCCGCCGCCGACGGCCCTTCCGGCCGCGGCGTGCCGTGCTCGCACTGGTCCCGGTGATCGGCATGGGCACGCTCTCCGCGTGCGGGGGCAGCGCGGAGCCGCAGGGCGATCCGGTGAAGGTGGCGCTGGGGGCGGCGAGCGGGACCCGGACCGTCCAGGCCGGCGACCGCCTGCAGGTGACCGCGCGGGGCGGGGTGCTGACCGAGGTGCGGGTCACCGATCCCCGGGGACGGCCGCTGCCCGGCGGGCTGGGCCGCGACGGGAGGAGCTGGACCTCCCGGGCGAAAGCCGCGCCGGACACCAAGTACTCCGTCGTCGCCAGGACCAGGAACGCACAGGGCGGTGTCGGTGCGGCCAAGGAGTCGCTGACCACGGCGAAGGCGTCCAGGCTCAACACCTTGATGCTCGATCCCCGCTCACCGGGCGCGGTGACCGACGCCGGCCGGCCCCTCAGGATCCTCTTCAACTTCCCGGTGACCGACCGGGCCGCGGTGGAACGGCGGCTGAGCCTCAGCGCCGACGGCCGGATGAGCGGGTCGTGGGACTGGGGCGAGGACGGCAGCGGTGGCGACCGGGTGGACTGGCGTCCGGCCGGGCCCTGGAAGCCCGGTACCGAGGTCACGCTCCGGGCGGATCTCGGCGGGGTGGACTCCGGCGGCGGCCGCTACTTCGCCAACGACTATGACCTGAACTTCACCATCGGCCGGAGATGCACCGACTCGGACATGCGACAGGTTTGTGGCAAGGTCCACATGGGTGACCCCTTAGAGGTCGCCGCACCCTCCGTACGAGGGGAAGACAACAGGGCCATCGGGATCGGAGACTGGCATGTCGGCTGATCCCCATGGCAGCAGACCAGCGCCCGCGCGTCGAGCAGCTGAACCCTTTCAGAGCCTAGTGTGACGGAATGAGCACCGTGCAGGACCAGGATCAACTCACGGGGTGGCAGCGCTTCCGGCGCCGCGTCCCCAATGGCTTCGCCATCATCTTCAGCCTGTTGGGGCTCTTCTGTGCCCTGATGGCGCTGATCGGGCCCCTCCGGCGCGGACTCCACCCGGTGATCTACTGGCTGGACACGCTCACCATCCCGGTGGTGCCGAACTTCGCCTACGCGGTGTTCCTCTTCCTCCTGGCCGCGGCGATGACCGCGCGCAAACAGGTGGCGCTGTGGTTCGTGGTGACCTACATGGTGCTGGTCACCCTGGCCGACGCGCTGTTCCTGGCCGGGGGCTACTGGGAGTACGCCTTCTCCCTGGTGCTCTGCGCCGGGGCGCTGGTGCTGCTGCTCGTCTCGCACCGGGAGTTCTATGCCATCACCCGGCGCGGCGCGTTCCTGCGCGCGATCCTGGTGCTGATCGGCGGGCTCGCCGCGGCGGTGCTGATCGGCTGGGGACTGGTGTCGCTGGCCCCCGGCACGCTGGAGCCCGGCGCCGCCAACCGGCTGCTGTGGGCCGCCAACCGCGTCTGCGGCGGACTCGTCGGCGGCCGGCTGATCGAGGGCCATCCGCCGCACTGGACCAGCGCCGTCCTCGGGCTGCTCGGTGCGCTGGCCCTGCTCAACGCCGCGGCCACCCTGTTCCGTTCGCAGCGCATGGAAGCCGCGCTGCACGGCGACGAAGAGGCCCGCATCCGGGCGCTGCTGGACCGCTACGGCAGCCAGGACTCGCTCGGCTACTTCGCCTCCCGCCGCGACAAGGCCGTGGTCTTCTCCCCCAGCGGCAAGGCCGCCGTCACCTACCGCGTCGAGGCCGGCGTCTGTCTGGCCAGCGGTGACCCGGTCGGTGACCGGGAGGCGTGGACGCAGGCCATCGAGGCATGGCTGGAGGTCGCCGGGCGGTACGGCTGGCAGCCCGCCGTCATGGGCGCCAGCGAGAGCGGCGCCAAGGCGTTCGCGCGCAGCGGCCTCGGGGCGCTGCAGCTCGGCGACGAGGCGATCCTGCATGTGAAGGACTTCGACCTCGACGGCCGGGAGATGCGGGTGACCCGCCAGGCCGTCAACCGCGTCGAGCGGACCGGCGCGACCTTCCGCGTGCGGCGCCACTCCGCGCTGACCGACGAGGAGATGCAGGAAGTCATCCACCGGGCGGACGCCTGGCGGGACACCGAGACCGAGCGCGGGTTCTCGATGGCGCTGGACCGGCTGGGCGACCCGGAGGACGGGGACTGCCTGCTGGCCGAGGCGTTCGACGGCGACGGCAACATGATCGCGCTGCTGTCCTTCGTGCCGTGGGGCAAGGACGGCATCTCGCTGGACGTCATGCGCCGCGACCGCACCGCGCCCAACGGCGTCATGGAGTTCATGGTGGCCCGGCTGTGCGGCCAGGCCGGGGCCATGGGCGTGCGCCGGGTCTCGCTGAACTTCGCGGTGTTCCGGTCCGCCTTCGAGGAGGGCGCCCGGATCGGTGCCGGGCCGGTGCTGAAGTTCTGGCGCAAGCTGCTGCTGTTCTTCTCCAAGTGGTGGCAGCTGGAGGCGCTCTACCGTTCCAACGCGAAGTACAACCCGGAGTGGTACCCGCGGTTCCTGTGCTACGCGGACGCCGGTGCGCTGGCCCGCATCGGTCTGGCCTCCGGTATCGCCGAGGGCTTCGTGGCGGTGCCGAGCCTGGGCAAGCTGTGGGGCAAGGGCCACCAGAAGCGGGTGCTGGCCCCGGCCAGCACCGCGGGCCTGCCGTCGCTGGACGAGCTCGGCCTGGTGCAGACCGGACCGGCCACCGAGGAGGAGCTGCACGAGCGGGAACTGGCGGCGCTGCCCGAGCAGGTGCGGGTGCGCCACCGGAAGCTGGAGCGGCTGCGGGAGGCCGGCACCGACCCGTATCCGGTGGGCGTGGAGCGTACGCACACCCTGGGCGAGGTCCGCGACGAGTTCCCGGACCTGACGCCCGGCGAGCGGACCGGAAAGAGCGTCAGCATCGCCGGGCGGGTGCTGCTCACCCGTGACCACGGCGGTGTGCTCTTCGCGGTGCTGCGGGACTGGTCGGGCGATCTGCAGATCGCGCTGACCCGGGACGGCAGCGGCAAGGAGCTGCTGGAGCGCTTCGGTACGGACATCGACCTCGGTGACCACGTCGAGGCGACGGGCGAGGTCGGCGCCAGCGACCGCGGTGAGCCGACGGTGTTCGTGACCGGGTGGCGGCTGACGGCCAAGTGCCTGCGCCCGCTGCCGGACAAGCGGCGTGGTCTGTCCGACCCGGAGGCCAAGGTCCGCCAGCGGTATGTGGACCTGGTCGTCTCGCCGGACGCGCGGGACAACGTACGGGCACGCAGCACGGCCGTCCAGGCGCTGCGCCAGGGTCTGATCGAGCGCGGCTACCTCGAGGTCGAGACGCCGATGCTGCAGCAGATCCACGGTGGCGCCAACGCCCGCCCGTTCCACACCCACATCAACGCCTACGACCTCGATCTGTACCTGCGCATCGCGCCGGAGCTGTACCTCAAGCGGCTGTGCGTGGGCGGTATGGAGAAGGTCTTCGAGATGGGGCGGACCTTCCGCAACGAGGGCATCTCCTACAAGCACAACCCCGAGTTCACGATGCTGGAGGCGTACCAGGCGTTCGCCGACTACGACGTGATGCTCGATCTGACCCGGGAGCTGATCCAGAGCGCGGCGATCGCCGCGTTCGGCAGCGCCACCGCCCGTAAGGCGGACGAGAAGGGCCGGCTGGTCGAGCACGACATCTCCGGGATCTGGCCGGTGAAGACGGTCTACGGCGCGATCTCCGAGGCGCTCGGCGAGGAGGTCGACGCGGACACCGGACCGGATGCGCTGCGGCGGCTGTGCCATGCCTCGTCGGTGCCGGTGAAGCCGGAGATGGGGCGCGGCGACATCGTGCTGGAGATGTACGAGCGGCTGGTGGAGGAGCGCACCCAGCTCCCCACGTTCTACAAGGACTTCCCCACCGATGTCTCGCCGCTGACCCGTCAGCACCGGCGGGACCCGCGGCTCGCCGAGCGCTGGGACCTGGTCGCGTTCGGCACCGAACTGGGCACCGCCTACTCGGAGCTGACCGACCCGGTGGAGCAGCGGCGGCGGCTCACCGCCCAGTCGCTGCTGGCGGCCGGCGGTGACCCGGAGGCGATGGAGCTGGACGAGGACTTCCTGCAGGCCCTGGAGTACGCGATGCCGCCGACCGGCGGTCTGGGCATCGGCGTGGACCGGCTGGTCATGTTCCTCACCGGGCTGTCGATCCGCGAGACGCTGCCGTTCCCGCTGGTGCGGCGCCGCTGACGGCACCGCCGGCCCGGTCACGACGGGCGAGACGGCCGAGGCCACCCCCGCACCATGGGGGTGGCCTCGGCCGTTCGCAGCCGCTTCACGCGGTCGGCGCCCGGGGTCGTAACGGGGCCGGAGCTGCTCTCCCCGCCCGGGAGGTCAGCCCGTCCCGCGGCCGGAGCACCCGGCCGGGGTGATCGCCGCCCGCTGGGAGTACTTCCACTCCGGGTCGAGCAGTTCGGTCTTGAGCTGCTTCGCCGCGGCCGGGCTCTCGACGATGTAGCCGAAGTCCTGCAGCCAGGCCGGGTAGAGGTTCTTCGAACCGATGTAGAACGCCGAGTCGTCCACCGACACCAGCTTGTGGTGCAGGGCGTACGGCTTGCCGTCGGCCCAGGTGCCGCTGTCGGAGCTGCGGAACGGGGCGAGCTGCAGGTTGCCGCACATCGCCCGCGACGCCTTCTCGTTGTCGCCGGTGAGGGCCACGAGACGCTTGCGGAGGGTGTCGCTGATCTCGTCCAGGGACTTGATCTGGGAGTAGCCCCCGCTGCCGACGGCTCCGCGGTTGGCGGGATCGCTGACGACGATGCGCACCTTCACCCCGGCGGCCAGCTTGCCCGCGAGGGTGTCGTAGGTCCGGATGTCGTAGCGCGGCAACGGCGGGCAGGTGCCGTTGAGGTCCTGCTGCGAGATCTCGACGTGGCTGCGGGCGCTCGCGATGAGCGAACGCAGCGCGTTCTCCTCGGGGTTGACCGTGTCGTAGTCGCGGTCGGCGTTGGTGTTGTCGTGCAGCCCCACCGTGCACTTGGTGTCCGGGGCCGTGGGCAGGTCGGGGTGGTAGCCGGAGGAGGGGTCGGATTCCTTGATGCCCACGCCGAGACCGCCGACCGCGATGACGGGGACGTCCCCGGCGGGTTCGGCGGGGGCGGCGGCTGCCTGCTCCGTGTCTTTCTCCAGCGACGGCATGCAGGAGGCGCCGTTCGACGTGGCGAGCCACACCTTGGCCGGGTCGGACGCGTTCCGGCAGGTCCAGCCCCACAGCGTGTCGAGGTACTTCCCCGCCGAGCGGGCGGCCGGCCCGCTGAGCGCCATGTCCACATCCGACACCGGGTGGGCAGTGTCGAGGTAGTCGTCCTTCCAGCCGTTGATCCCGCCCGTGATGGCCGTCTTCCCGTCGACCACAACGAGCTTGGAGTGATTCCAGGAGAGCGACGTCTTGGACGTGGTCATCGAGGCGACGTTGAGCGTGACCTTCTCCGCCGCCTCCCCGAGCCTGTCGATCAGTTCGTTCCGGTAGCGGGACGGCACCACATTGAGGTGGTAGACCGGCGCGGCACCGACCAGGATGCGCACCCGGGGAGAGTGGCCCGCCTCGACGGACGCCTTGAGGCCGTCGACGAGGGCGTCCTCGAACCCGCCGTTGGGGAACGGCGCCAGCGAGGAGACGTCCACGGTGCGCCGCGCGTCGGCGATGTTCCGGGTCATCTTGTCGAGCAGCCGCCGGGTGCCCGCGCGGTCCTTGCAGCCGGCGTCGCCCCAGCAGCCGGGCGTCTGCAGCAGCCAGCCCGAGGGGTCGTCGGCCGGGGCGTCCAGCCGGTTGCCGTCGGTGCGCTGCCACACCGAGCCTTCTAGGCCGGGGGAGGTTTCGCGGAGCGACCGCTCGATGGAGTCCAGATGGGGGGTGGGCGGTGTGTCCGCGGCGTAGGCGACCGAGGTCGGCAGCGTCGCGCACACCGTCGTCAGGGCGACGGACGCCGGTATGAGCCGGTGGAGCCGGAGAGGAGCCAAGAGCTTGCCTTCTTACGGTGACGAGGCGAGCCGGGTGCCGATCACATGCCGCCGATCGGATGCCCGGCTCGGGTTGCCACCAGAAGGTATCGGGCCCCCTCCTGATTCCTCCGTGCAGAAGACGATCTCCGCTACAACTGCGGCTGTCGTCCCGGCGTCCGCGGCTCTGCTGTCACGGATGCCGCGAAGGGTGCGCCAGGGGGTGCTCAGAACCAGTTGACGGTGAGCGGGAAGGTGGCGGTGGCCGTGGCGCCGCGGGTGTCGGTGACGGTGGCGGTGATCTGCGAGGTGCCGGTCTGCCAGGGCCTGCCGCTGATCCGGCCGGCGGCGTCGGCGCTCAGGCCCAGCGGCAGGCCGGTGGCGTGGTAGGTGAGCGGGGGTGTGCCCCCGGTGGCGGTGAGCTGGACGGTGCAGTCCTGGAGGAAGCGGCAGGTCTGCGGGCCGGGGGCGGAGAGCTTCAGGTCGCCGCCGGGCGGCTCGGTGCCACCGGTGTCGAACGCCCCGGTGACGGGGGTGGCGGTGGCGGCATTGCCCGCATGGCCGGTGCCGTACATGTCCTCGATCGTCCGCAGCAGGCTGTAGTGGTTGTAGGCGCCGCTGACGGTGCCCTGCCGGACATGGGCCCCGTGGAACACGGTCGCGATCCGGTTGGAGCCGAAGTAGTTGTCCTCGTCCCAGGTGACCATCAGCAGGCTGTTGTGGTCCTTGGCCCACTGGGCGTACGTGTCCAGGTTGTTCCGGAGCCAGGTGTCGCCGCTGCCGACGGCGCAGTCGTGCATGTCGTTGCACATGTCCGGGATGACGAAGGACACGGTGGGCAGCCGGGTGAAGTCGTCCTTGGGGAACTGGACGAAGGTCCGGCCGGTGTTCAGGGGCACGTTCCGGAAGGCGAACCAGGGGTTGTGTTTCTGGGCGTACCGGCCGCTGGAGCAGGTCGTGGAGCCCTCGTCGGGCAGGCCCTCGTTGTAGCTGGCGAAGGTCTTGCCGGCGGCGATCAGTTCCTGGCCGAGGTTGGGCGCGGTCATCGACTGCGCGGTGTAGCAGCCGTCGCCGGTGATCCCCTGGGTGGTGCCGGAGAAGAGGTTGAAGTAGTTGGGCTGGCTGGGGTGGGTCAGCGCCTTCATCTCGGTCAGGCCGGCGCCGTTCTGGGCGAGTTGGTTGAGGTAGGGGGCGTCGCCGTTGCCGATGATCTCGCCGTACTGCTTGTTCTCGAAGACGACGATCACGACGTGGTCGTACGACGGCAGCGCGGCGCGGGTGCCGCCCCCGTGGACCGCGGTGCCTGTCGGGACGGCGTGGGCGTCGGCGGTGGTGGCGGCGACGATCAGGCCCAACGCGCCGAGCACCGCCACGAGTGCCCTGCGCAGACCGACCGCTGTACGTGTCATCAGGTCTCCCTCCGTGCCCCGGGCTGTCGGGGCCTTGCCCGTGCCGAGTCCTTGCCGGGTGCCGAGCTCCTTGTCGGGGTGCGGAGTGCGTGGTCGTCAGCCCTCGCGGCGGGCCGCGGCCGCGAGGGTGATCCGCAGTACGCGGGGAACGGGCAGGTCACAGCGGAGGAACGCCTCGACGGCGGCCGCGCGGACGGCCGCGCGCCGGTCCGCGGGCACCAGCAGCAGCACACCGCGGCCCGGGCGGGTGCCCGGCCACCAGGCGGATACCGCACCGGCACCCAGGGCTTCGCGGACCGCGGTGGCGAGGCCGGTGGCCGAGCGGGAGCCGGTGGCCGCGGGCGTTGCGGTGGCCGCGAGAGCCGCGGTTCCAGCGGGCGCCGCGGTGGCAGCGGCGGGCTTGCTCGTATCGGGGTCCTCGCCCGGGGCGGGACGGGCCGTCAGGAGCAGCAGGCAGGGGTCCGCGGCGCCTTCAGGGGTGCGCAGCGGCTGATGGGTGCGGCCGTCGGCCGCGAGCAGGTGACCGGCCCGGGCGAAGAGCACGGCCCGGCGCAGCCCGTTGTCACCGGGGACGGCGGCGCCCAGGAGGCGCGCCAGCTGGGCGCGGGTCGGGGCACCCGCGCCCCGGCCGGCGTGCGCGTCCGCGACCGCCAGGGCGACCGCGCACTCCAGCGGTTCGGCGACGGGCAGCCCCACGGACTCGGGCAGGGGGGCGTTCAGTTGCAGATCGGCGCCGCCCCGGCCGCATCCGGCGGCCGCGAGAGTGCGCAGCGCGGCGTACGGGCGGGCAGCCCAGGCGGGGGCGCGGACGGCCGGCCCGGTGAGGGGCAGTTCGGCGTCCTCGGCCGGGTGATTGAGCGAGGCGCAGCGCAGCATCCCGTCGGCGCGCGGGGCGACGGCCACATCGACGTAATGGCCGGCCGCCGCGAACCAGTCGCCCGGGGGCCCCGTACCCGTGCGCGGCGGGCCGGACGGGACGGCGGATGCACTGACCCGGAAGGCGTACGGGGCCCGCCACACCGCTTCGGGCGGGCGGTGGTACGTCGTCGCGAAGGCGTGCGACAGCAGGCGCAGCAGCGGGTCCGCCGTGGTGCGGCGGGCCAGGTCCATCGTGCTCACCCCAGCTCCTTGCGGGCGAGCAGCCGGTAGGCGTTGCCGCCGTCGGTGACCCGGGCCACCGCGGTGCGCAGGCCGTCGAGGGCGAGCGCGGCGGCGTAGCAGGGCACCGCCATGGCCTGTACGGCGCTTCGGGCGGCGCGGCGGGCCGGGGTGTCGGGGACGGTGGCCCAGGGGGCGCGCGGGTCGGGGGCGAGCCCGTTCGCGGCGAGGGCGACGGCGCCGAGGAAGTCGCCGTTGGGCTGGTGGGCGGCGCCCTGCTGTTCGGCGAGGACGGTGAAGCCCCGGTCGGTCAGGGCCTGTTTGAGGTTGCCGGCCGGGATGAGGTGCTGGTGCTGGGGCTGGAACCAGGGCAGCCAGTAGCGCCCGAGCAGCCGGCCGACGCGGGATTCGGGGTCGGGGAGTTCGATGAGCAGATGGCCGCCGGGGGCCAGGACCTTGACCGCGGCGTCGAGCTCGGCGAAGGGGTCCCGGGTGTGTTCGAGGTAGTGGTGCATGCTCACCGTGTCGTAGCGGCCGGTGAGCCGGTCGGCGAGGTCCGGGAACTGGCCCTGGTAGCCGGTGTCGATCCAGCCCCGGCGTTCGGCGGCGTGGACCCCCTCGCCCATGTCCAGTCCGTCGAAACGGGTGTCGGGCCATACGGAGCGGGCGGCGTTGCAGAAGTGTGCGGCGGCGGTTCCGACGTCGAGCCAGGCCCTGGGGGTGGTGAAGGGGCGGAGCATTTCGGCGCGGTCGCGGTAAGTGCCGTTCATCCGGCCCAGGACCAGGGCGGCGCCGTCACCGCCGAGGCCTTCGTAGAAGTCGCGGTAGTAGAAGTCGAGTCCGTCCGGGGTGAGGCGGGGGTTCTGGAAGGTGTGGCCGCAGTGGCGGCACTCCTCCAGGGTGAACCGGCCGGGCTTGCCCTGGAGCAGGTCGGGCGTGCGGAGGCGGACGGCGGGGCCGGGCGCCGAGCACCAGGGGCAGTCCGTGCGGCGGGGCTCGAAAAACCGGTCGGTGCCGGCCGCGAGTTCGCGGGCGTACGCGGCCCGGCGGGCCGCTTCACCGACAGGGTCGGACTCCTGGGCGGCGGGCGTGGCGAGGGTCCGCAGCGCGGTCGACAGGGCGTGCAGCGGACGGGCGGCCGTCGCGCGGGCGAGGCCTGCGGGGCGCGGCCCCCGGGCCGGCCCCAGGACGGCGGCGGGCTGCAGCCAGTACAGGGCGGTCACCGCGGCACCCCAACGCGGTGCCGAGACCAGGCACTTCACCAGCAGGGCGAGACCGGCGAGCTGGGCGGCGGACAACAGGGCGGGCGGCAGGCCGCGGGCGCGGAGCTCCTCGGCGTGCCGCGCGGGGTCGGGCGGCGGCACGGTCAGACCGGGGGCGAGGGCCCAGCCGGTGGCGTCGGGGGCGTACTCCTTGAGGGTGCGGACGAGGCGGAACACGTCGGCCACCGACCGCGGCGGTGTCCCGGCGTCGAGCCCGGCCCGCCGGTGGACGTCGTCGGCCACCAGCAGGGCGTGGCCCGCGCCGTGTCCCGGGGCGCACCGGTCGGTGCGGTGGGCCGCGGGGTCGAGCAGCCGGAGCAGACCGAGGGTGCTCTCGGCGTCCAGGCGCGCCGGGACCAGGTCCACGACGCGCAGTCCCTCGCGTACGGCGTGGTCGGCCGCGGCGCGCAGGGTCGCCGGGTCGGCCGTGACCCCGGGCGCGGTGATCAGGTGCCAGCCGGGGAGCGGCTGCGGCGCGGGGTCCCCGGCCGGGACCGGGTCGAGCACGGGCAGCGCGGCGAGCCTGCGGCGGGCGCGTACGGTGCCCGCTCCCAGGGCGGTCACGGCGGCGGCCGCCACCCATCGCGTGCGGGCTCCCGAACGGTGCGCTCGCGTCATCGGGCTCACGGTCCCTTCTCGGTCTCGGTCTCGGTGGGGGCGGTGCCGGGCGGGGTGCCGGGGCCGGGCGCGATGCCCGGGCCCGCGGCGACGGGCGTCAGCTTCTCCAGGCGGTCGGCCGCGGTGCGGGCGCCGCCCGCCTCGGCGAAGGACGCCTGGATACGGCGGGCCGCACGACGGTGCGCCGGGCCGTCCAGCACGGCGGCCAGCGCCTGTCGCAGCTCGTCCGCGCGGGCCCGGCCGAACCGCACCCGCACCCCCGCACCGGCCCCGGCCACCTGCCCGGCGACGATCGGCTGGTCGTCGCGGACGGGCGCCACGACCAGCGGCAGCCCGTGGGCGAGCGCCTCGCACACGGTGTTGTGGCCGCCGTGGCACAGCACCGCGTCGAGGTGCGGCAGCAGGGCGAGCTGGGGGACGTACTCCTGGTGCACCATGTGCCGCGGCACGGCCCCGGCGAACTCCCGGGGGGCGGCCAGGATCAGTTGCGCCCGGTCCGCGAGGGCGTCCGCGGCACGCAGGACCGCGGGGTAGAAACGGGCGCCCGCCTCGCGGTTGAGGGTGCCGAGGGAGACCAGCACCCGTGCGCGCCCGGGGTCCAGCCGGTGCCACGGGAATTCTCCGGCGGACGGGCGGGCGCCGAACGCGGGCCCGACGAAGGCGTAATGGGGTGGGTAACGCCCCACTACGAGGCGGGCCGCGGGCCCCGTTCCGCCGACGGCCGGTGCGCCCGGGCGCGCCCCGTCGCCGGCCGGCCCGCCGTCCCCGATGAGCGCGGGGGTGGAGAAGACCAGGACGAGGTGCGGGGAGAAGCGGGGGTCCCAGCCGCTGGGCGCGCCGCATTCGGCGAGCAGGGCGGCGATGCGCTGCGCCACCCACTCCCCCACTTTGGGCACCCCGTCGAAGGGCCGGGCGAACTCGGCCGACGTGGTCGCCGAGGTCGCCCAGGGCAGACCGTGGCGACGGGCCACCAGCGGCCCGGCCAGGGCCTGTTGGTCGGCCACCACCACGTCGGGCGCGAAGTCCTCGACGGCGGCGTGCACACCGGGCAGCATCGCGCGGGCGAGGGGCAGGAGGACCTCCGCCCACAGGAAGCGCAGGGCCGCGATGCCCCGCATACCGCGCCAGCGTCCGTGCAGTGCGTCGGTGCCCTCGCCCGCACCGGCATCGCCCGCCGGGTACAGCACAGCCCCCGCGGGGAGCAGGGGCGAAAGGGCCGCGGCGGGGCCGGTCCAGGCGACGTGGTGGCCGCGCGCGGTGAGTTCGGCGGCGACGGCGAGCGTGGGGTTGACGTGGCCGACCAGCGGCGGGACGACGAACAGCACTCTCATCGGGCCACCGCCTCGGCCCGGCTGCCGAGCCGTTCCAGCACGGCGGCGCAGAGCCCCTCGGTGGCTTCGTTGAGCACGGTGTGGCCCACACCCGGGAGCACACACAGCTCGCAGTCCGGCGCGCCGGCCGCGAGTTCGCGCGCGCCGGGAAGGAGTTCGGAGTGCTCCCCGTAGACGGCCAGGACCGGGCGGCGCAGCCGGGCGAAGTCGCGGGCGGTGAAGGCCGGGCCCGCCGCGATGTCCTCGATCAGGGAGGTGCGGTTCAGCAGGGCGTCGGCGCCGGCCGTCAGCCGGGCCTCCTTGCGCCTGCCGAGCGCGGCGAGCTGCTCGGGCAGGCGGCGGTGTTCCAGGCCGAGGGCCGCGACGGAGAGGGTGTCGGTCATGTTCTCGACCCAGTCGCCGGTCAGTTGGGCGTCGATCAGCACCAGTGAGGCGACCAGGTCGGGGCGGACGAGCGCGGTGTGCAGGGCGAGCACCCCGCCGTAGCTGTTGCCGACCAGATGGACCGGCCGGCGGTCGAGGCCGAGGGCGGCGAGCAGCGCGACGAGATCGGCCACCGCGGTGTCCCTGTCGTAGCCGCCGGGCGGGCGGTCACTGCGGCCGTGTCCGCGCTGGTCGTAGAGGAGCACCTGATGGCCGGCGCGGGAGACGGGGCCCGCGAGGGTGCAGTAGAAGCTCGACAGATTGTCCATCACGAGGCCGTGGAGGAAGACGACCGTGGAGCCGCCGTCGCGGCCCGGCAGCCGCTGGGTGTGGAGGCGCAGCCCGCCTGCGGGGGTCAGGGCCATGGCGGGCTCAGCCCGCGCAGGCCTGGTCGGCGGCGGTGACCTCGTCGATGTGGACGGCGAGTTCGCCGACCGTCATGGCCAGGATCTGGTCGATGTCCTTCTCCGCGAGGAGGCCGAGGAGGTCCACGGCGCTGCCGTAGCGCTGTTGCAGCAGCTCGGCGAGGGCGACGAACTCGATGCTCTCCAGTGCCAGATCGTCGTTGAAGGTGGTCGCGGGGGTGATCTCGCCGACGACGAGCAGTTCGTCGCCGACGACGCTCACCAGCATGTCGGTGATCTCGGCCAGGATCGCCCCGGTGCGCTCGGGGAGCGGGTCAGCTGCCATGGGTGGCCTCCGTGGAAGTGGGGGTGTCGGTGCCCGTACGGTCCTCGGGCGGCGGCCCGGTCCAGGCGACGACATGGCGCGCGGACAGGTCGTGGACGGAGTCGAGATGCACGAGGTGGCGCCGGCCGTCCGGGGCGGCCACCCACAGGGCGTCGCCCGGTGCGGCCGTCACGGCCCACTCCAGCGGCCGCCCGCCGAGGCCGCTGCCCGCCGCCTTCGCCGCGGCCTCCTTGGCGCACCACAGGGCGGTGAGCCAGTAGGCACGGCCGGTGCCCCCGGTTGCCTCCCGGGCCTGCAGGCCGTCCGCCAGGCGGCGTTCGGCCGGGGTGAGGGCGATCTGTTCGAGGGCCCGCGGATCGTCGGTGACCGGCTCGATGTCGATGCCGACGGGGCCCGACCGGTGGGCGAGGGCGACGGCGACATGGTTCTTGTGCGCGAGCGAGAGGTGGAGCCCGGCGGCGAGCGGGCCCTCGGGTCTGGGGCGGCCGTGGTCGTCGTTGCCGACGGAGACCTCGGCGGGGAAGAGAGGGCCCGCGCCCGACTCCCACAGCAGCTCACGGACCGCGTCCTTGGCGGCGATCCGGCCCAGCAGCCAGGCCGTGCGGGCGCGCGGCGCGCAGCGTTCGTAGCGGGCGCGTTCGGCGGCGCCCAGATAGCGGCGCATGACCAGCTCCTGCGAGGCCGGATCGGTCCAGCGGCGCCGGGCCAGGCACCAGCCGCCCGGCCGGGGTTCACCGATGCCGCACACCTCCGGGGTGAACTTCATGGGCCACACCCGTTCGTCGGCGCCGAAACGCCGGTACGTCCAGCCCTCCAGCCGCGCCCATACACGGCCGTCGGCGCCGCGCAGCTCCACATCGCCGCGTACCGAACCGGGCCGTACCTCACGGATCCGGGCGGTGGCCGCCAGCAGCGCGCCCGCGCGGGGCGGGGGCCCGTAGAGCCGTATGCGGTCCAGGGTCGCGGGGAAGACCAGCCGGTCGCCGGTGAGTTGCAGCTGCATCCAGTGGCCGAGGAGCTGGCCCGCGGCGTCCAGGAGGGCGCCGGGCGCGGGGAGTGCGCGCAGTGTGCCGCGGATGCCGTCGGCGGCGAGCTCATCGACCTCGTGGACCCCGGCGAACGCCGGGCCGTGGAACATCCACCGGTCCCGGTAGAGGGCCTCGGCGCTCACCGGTGCCGGCCGGCAGGACGTCAGGGGCGAGGAGTCGGGCGGCGGCGGAGAAGGGTGGTGCGCCGCGAGGTGGACGGTGACGGCGGCGTGGTCGCCCAGGGCCACCCGTACGCGCCCGTCATCGGCAGGGGTGGCGCTGACGGGCAGGTCCACGGGCGGGGCGACGGGCAGCCAGCGCAGGGCCCGGACGTCGGAGTAGCCGGTGACGGTGTATCCGGGCCGGGCCTCCTGGGCCGCCTCGGCGGCCAGTTCCAGCAGCGTGGTCATGGGGACGACGGGGAATCGGTCGGCGGGCTCCGGCCAGTCGTCGGGCTGGAGATAGACGCAGTGGTCGCGGACGTACGGGAGGGTGGTCAGGGAGAGGTGGCGGGTGGTGCGGTGGGGGGACGGGGACGGGGCGGGGGACGGGTGAGTGGTGGGGTAGGTCGAAGCGGGGGTGGGGCGGGAGGCGAGTGCTGGGGCCGGGCGGGCGGCCGCGGCGGCGACCGTGCGGGTGGCGGCGCGGGTTTCGGCGAGGAGGGCGTCCAGGGCGTGTTGGACAGGAGGGGCGGGGCGAGCGAGGTCGGCGGGATGGACGGGTTCCGCTGGGTCGGGACGGACGGGTTCCGCGGTGGACGGCGAGGGGTGCGGCAGCGCTCCCCCGCCCCCTCCCCCTCCTCCCCCTTCGGGGGAGGGGGCGGGGGGTGGGTTCGGGGGTGGGGGGGAGTCCGCGGGCGCGAAAAGCCGGCCCTTCGCCGCCGCGCCGCCAAGGCGGACCAGCGGCGAGCCGAGATCGAGCCGGACCGATGCGCCGGCTCTCTCCGAGCCGGGAGCGCGGTCCGCAACAGGCGGAGCGGCTCCCTCCGGGCCCGCGGCCCCGTTCACGGCAGCAGGTGCAGGGACTTGCCCCGAACCCACGGCCCCGTCCACGGCAAGTACAGCCGCTCGCTCCGCGCCCGTACCCCGGTCCGCGGCCCCGGCGGCGCCTCCACGAGGCTCCAGCCGCTCCCAGCGCGGGTTCAGCCCCTCGGCCCACAACGCGGCGGCCGTCCGCAGCAGTTGGCCCCAACCGTCGCCGCGGGTGCCGGCCGCCGCCACGGCGAGATGGTCCGCGCCATGGAGGGTGTCGCCGACGAAGCCGGTGAGGCTGCCGGCGCCGATCTGGACGAAGGCGCGGACCCCCGTCTCGTGGAGCCGTCTGGTCAGTTGCTGGAAGCGGACCGGCTCCAGGAGGTGCCGCAGCACCAGCGCACGGACGTCCGCAGGGTCCTCGGGGAAAGGCGCGGCGGTCGTCGCCGACCATACGGGCAGGTGCGGGTCCCGCAGCGGCAGGGCGTCGAACGCGGCACCGACCTGGTCGAGGTAGGGCGCCCACATCGGCGTGTGGAAGCCGGAGCGGAAGGGCATCTCCTGGGCCCGTACGCCCTGTCCGGCGAGTCGGCGGACGGCCACGGCCAGGTGCTCCGGAGCGCCGCAGATCACCGACTGGTGCGGGCAGTTGTCATGGCTGACCGCGACCCGCTCCAGGCCTTCGAGCGCGACGGCCGCTTGTGCGGCGCCGCAGCCCAGGGCCGCGTAGACCAGATCGGGTACGGCCAGGGAGCCGGGCCGCAGCGAGTCGAGGAAGGTGTCCACGGCCCGCGGGGGATACATTCCGGCGACCACCATGGCCGTCCATTCCCCGAGGCTGTGTCCGGTCAGCAGATCGGGGACGATGCCCAGTTCGGCCAGGGCGCGGGCGAGCAGCCGGCCGACGGCGAGCGTGTCGACGGCCCGTTCGACCAGCCCGCTGCCGCCGGAGGCCGGGGGGCGTGGCAGGGACATCCGGTCGGCGAGGTCGTCCATCCGCGGCGGCGGTTCCGCTTCCAAGCCCGGGAAGACGAACGCGAGCCGTGCCCCCGCCTCCGGTGCGTATGGCCCGAAGAAGGGGCTCGGGGTGAACCACACCTCGCCGCGCCCCCGCCAGGGCAGCCCGCGCGCCAGGATCTTGGCGGCCAGCGCACGCCGCTGCGGGGTGGGGTCGAGGAGGGCGAGCCGGCAGGGGCCGCGGTCCACGGGGGCCTCCGTGCCCGCCGCGCCACCCCGGCTCCCGTCCGCGTCCCCGTTCCGGTAACCGCCTCCGCCCCCGTTCCCGTCCCCCATGTTCCGTAATTTTTCCGCGAGTTCACCGGGCGACTGCGCGGTGAGCCGGGCCAGGCGCCCCGGCTCCGCCGTTCGCAGCGGGGAGCGGCGGGGTACGGGCGGCGGCGCGACGGCGCCCCGGTGCCCGGGGGCCTCCTCCAGGATGACGTGTGCGTTGATCCCGCCGAAGCCGAAGGCGTTGACACCGGCCCGCAGGGGGGCGCGTCCGGCGTCCCAGGGCTCGGCCTCGGTGAGCGGACGCATCCGGGTCCGTGCCAGGC
This sequence comes from Streptomyces caniferus, assembly GCF_009811555.1. GTDB lineage: Bacteria > Actinomycetota > Actinomycetes > Streptomycetales > Streptomycetaceae > Streptomyces > Streptomyces caniferus. The sequence continues at coordinate 1,154,235 of NZ_BLIN01000003.1, forward strand.
CCTCGTGCGGCTCGTCCAGATGCAGGGTCGGCGGCAGGGTGCGGTGGTGGACGGCGAGGGCGGCCTTGATCAGTCCGGCGATGCCGGCGGCCTGCATGGTGTGGCCGAGCATCGACTTCACCGAGCCCAGGCCGACCGGCGTGCGGCCCGCACCGGGCGGCCCGAACACCCGGGCCAGGGTGGCGAGTTCGGCATCGTCACCGACCGGGGTACCCGTGCCGTGCGCCTCCAGCAGGCCGAGTGCGGCGGGGTGTTCCGGATCGAGGCCGGCGCTCGACCAGGCCTGTTCCAGCGCCCGGATCTGCCCCTCCGTGCGGGGGTTCATCAGGCTCGACGCGCGCCCGTCCCCCGCCACCCCGGCCCCGCGCAGGACCGCGTACACCCGGTCCCCGTCGCGTTCGGCGTCGGCCAGGCGTTTGAGGAGGACGACGCCGGTGCCTTCGGACAGCAGGGTGCCGTCGGCCCGGCGGTCGAACGGGCGGATGCACTGGGTGGGGCTGAGGGCGCGCAGTTGGGTGAAGACGCTCCAGAGGGTGGCGATATGGCAGTGGTGCACGGCGCCGGCGATCACGCTGTCGCAGCGCCCGGCGGCCAGCAGATCGACGGCCTGCGCCACGGCCAGCAGCGAGGAGGCGCAGGCCGCGTCGAGGGTGTAGGCGGGCCCGCGGAAGTCCAGCCGGTTGGCGGTCCGGGCGGCGGTGAAGCTGGGCACCAGGCCGATGGAGGCCTCCGGCCGTTCGGGGCCGAGGCTCTCCTGGAAGGCCTCGCGTACGGCCGAGATCTTCGGCTCCCCCAGTTCCGGGGCGAGTTCGCGCAGGGTGACGGCGAGCTGGTGGGCGGTGCGGACGCGCTGGTCGAGCCGGGCGGTGGCCACGCCCATGAAGCCGCCCCGGCCGAGGACGACGCCGATCCGGGAGCGGTCGGCGGGCAGCCGCTCCTGGCCGCCGGCGTCGGCGATGGCATCGGCGATCACGTGCAGCGCGAGCAGTTGGTCGGGCTCGGCGCCCGGGACGGTGGCGGGCATGATGCCGAAGCGGGTGGGGTCGAAGGCGGCCGATTCGTCGAGGAAGCCGCCCCGCCGGCAGTAGAAGCGGTCGCTGCGGGCGGGGCCCTCGGCGCCGTGCGGGTCGTAGTAGATCTCGGGGTCCCAGCGGCCGGGCGGCACGTCCGTGATGCAGTCCGTGCCGGCCAGCAGGTTGCGCCAGTACGCGGCGAGATCACCGGCGCCGGGGAAGAGCGCCCCCATGCCGACGATCGCGGCGTCCGTGGGGCGGGGGCCGGTCTCAGACATCGGCCGCCGCCTCCCCGTCCGCCTCCGCCGCCAGGACGACCTGGGGCGAGGTGCCGTGGGCCAGTTCGGCCAGCACGGCGTCGGCCGCGGCCCCGGGGTCCAGGAGCGGGATGCCCCGGCGGGCGTAGGCGCGCTCCAGCTCCGGGGTGACCATGCCGCCCCCGTCGGCCGCCCAGGGCCCCCAGTCGACGGCGAGGACGCGCCCCGCGCCACGGGCCGACCAGGCCCGGGCGAGGGTGTCCAGGGCGTCGTTGGCCGCGGCGTAGTCGGCCTGGCCGCGGTTGCCGAACACCCCGGCGACGCTGCCGAAGAGGACGAGGAAGCCGGTGTCGTCGCCGGCGGCCGCCCGGAGGTGCCGGGCGCCGTCGACCTTGGTGGCGAAGACCCGGGCGAAGGAGGCCGGGTCCTTGTCCCGCAGCAGCTTGTCCTCCAGGGTGCCCGCGCCGTGCACGATCCCGTCGAGGCGGCCGTGCCGGTCCCGGATGTCCCGGACCACGGCGCGTACGGCGGCCGCGTCGGTGACATCGGCCGCGTGGTAGCGCACGGAAGCGGCGAGCGGTTCCAGGGCGGCGAGGGTGCCGGTGATCTCGCGGCGGGCCAGGACGCGGGTGGCCGCCGCCTCGATCTCCGCCGGTCTGCGCAGCCCTTGGGCGATGAGCGCGGCGCGCAGCGCGATGCGGTCGTGGGCATGCGCGAGTGCCGGGTCCTCGGGGGTCTCGTCCAGGGGCGTGCGTCCGAGGAGTTCGATGTGGCAGCCGTGGGCGCGGGCCAGGGCGTGCGCCGTACGGGCGGTGATGCCGCGCGCGCCGCCGGTCAGCAGCACCACCGAGCCGGCGCCGAGCGGTGGACGGCCGGTGGCGGGCCGGTCGTGGGACAGGGGTGTGGGAACGGTGCGCAGGGTGGTGCGGGTGCCGTTGGTGCGGCCGACGACGACCGGTTCGGCGGGGGCGCACAGTTCGGCGAGGAGGTGGGCCGCGATGCGTTCTGGGCGGTCCTTGGGGTCGATGTCCACGGCGCGGATGAGCACGCCGGGGTATTCGAGGGCCGCCGCACGGGCGAAGCCGCGCAGCCCGGCGCCGGGCAGGGGGTCGGGAGCGTCCTCGGCGGCGTCCTGGCCGAAGGTGCCGCCGGCCGCGGTGGCCAGCAGCAGCCACCGGGCACCGCTGGTCAGGGCGGTGCGCAGTCCTGCGTACTGCCCGGGCAGTACGGCACCGCGGCCGGCCCGCAGGGCGCTGAGGTCCACCAGCCCGCCCACCCCGTCGGCGGCGACCTCGGCCAGCCGCTCGGCGGGGACGGTACGGACCCGTGCCCCGTGGCTCTCCAGGAGGGCGGTGAGGGCGAGCGCCACCCCCTGTCCGTCCTCCACCACGGTGAAGTCGCTGCCCGCCACCACGTCGGCGGCCGGTCGGCTCGCCGGCGGGCCGAGGGGCGCGACCTCGACGAGGTAGCGGGTGGGGCGGCGCGGCACGGGGGCACCGTCGGCTTCGGGCCGGGCGGGCGGGTTCGCGGCGGGGGCCGGTGCGGGCGCGACGACGGCGGCGGGGGCCGGACCCGGCGCGCGGCCGGCGGGATCCGGTGCGGACTCGGACGACGAGAGGGCCGGCACGGGCGCCGCCGGCTCGGGCTCGCTGCGGGCGGCGGCGATCCAGTCGACGATGCCGCTGATGGTCTTGACCCGGGCGAGCTGCTCCACCGCCGACTCCATGGCCCCGTCGGCGTCCTGCGGCAGCCCGATCCGGTCGGCCAGCGCACCGATGATCTCCACCCGCTTGATGGAGTCCACCGAGAGGTCGGCCTCCAGGTCGAGGTCGGCGTCGAGCATCTCGTGCGGGTATCCGGTCCGGGTGTGGATGATCTCCCGTACGGCTTCGAGGAGTTCCGCGGGGCTCGGACACGGTGCCGCGGCGGCGGGCGCTTGCCCGTCGGCGGCTCCGTCCGGGCCTTCGGCGCCGGTACCGACGGGCGCCGGGTACGACGCGGCGCCGGCGCGCTCGGGAAGGGGCACCGGCGACGCGGCCACGGCGGCCCGCGCCGGCTCCGCCCTCTCGCCCTCCCGCGAGGGCTCCCCCGTCCACGAGGCCTCCCCCGTCCACGGGGGCGCCCCCGCCTCCCCCAGATACCGCAGTACGACATCCCGTTGTGCGGCGACCAGCTCCCGCGAGGCCCGCAGGTACTCCAGCACCGCGGCCTGCCGGGCGGAGTCGCCGGACGCGGGGGCGCTCCCGAGCGCCGCCGCCCCCTCGTGGTCCCTGCGGGTCTCCACGCGTCGCGCCGGGCGCAGCCCGCCCGGCAGGAGGGCGCCGTCGGCGGTGCGCACCAGATGCCCGTCGACCAGCCACCCCGGGCGGCGCGGCGGGGCCGCGGGCAAGGTCTCGGTACGCCCATGGAACAGGGCCTCCGGGTCGAACGGGACCCCGGCCGCGGCGAGCCGGGCCAGGACGTGCGGCAGCCGGGCGAGTCCCGGCTCGCCCGGGACGTCCAGTGCCACGGCGGTGTGCGGCCGTTCGCCCAGGATGCGCCCGACGAGGCCGGTGAGCACCCGGCCGGGCCCGGCCTCGACGAAGGTGCGCACCCCGGCGGCGTACATGTCCTCGATCTGGTCCACGAAGCGCACCGGCGCGGCGACCTGGCCCGCCAGGGTGTCGCGTACCGCGGACGCCTCGCGGTCGTACGGGCGCGCGGTGGCGCCGGACCAGACCGGGAAGGCGGGCACGGACACCTGTGCCGCGGCCAGTTCGGCGGCGAGCGTGTCGCGGGCGGCGGCGAGTTGCGGGCTGTGGAAGGCACAGGCCACGGGCAGGCGCCGGGCGTCCAGACCGGCCGTGCGCAGCGCCGCCACGGCCGCTTCCACGGCGTCGGTGGGCCCGGAGATCACACTCTGTTCGGGTGCGTTGTGGTTGGCGACGACGACCCCCGCACCGTGGATCAGGTCCCTGACGCGCGCCGGGGTGGCCGCGACGGCGGCCATCGTCCCGGGGTCCTCCCCGGCCGCCGCGAGGATGGCCTCGCCGCGGCGGGCGCTGAGCCGGAGCAGCGTCGCGGTGTCATAGGCGCCCGCGGCCCACAGGGCGGTCAGCTCGCCGTACGAGTGCCCGGCAGTGCAGTCGGGGCGCACGCCGAGCGTGGTGAGCAGCCGGTGCGCGGCGGCGGAGGCGAGGCCGAGCGCCGGCTGGGCGACGCGGGTGTCGGTGAGGGCGGTCTGCTGGGCGGCCCGCCGCTCGGCGGTGAAGGCGGTGGGCGGGAACATGGCCGCGACCCACCGCGGGTCGGCGTCGTCCAGGAGGCCGCGCAGCGCGGGGAAGGCGAGGAACAACTCGCCGAGCATTCCGGTCCGTTGGCTGCCCTGGCCGGGGAAGAGGAAGGAGACCAGTCCGGGGTCGGCGTCCCGGCGGCGCGGATACACGCCCTCGGCGGCGTCGAACCGTCGGGCGGCGGCCAGCTTGACGGCGAGGTCATCGAGGCCGTCGGCCACCAGGCAGACCTGGACCGGCCCCTGCCCGGACGCGGTGTCGGCGGCCAGGTCGCGCAGCGGCCACGGCCGCCCGGCGGCGTCGTTGTCCGCCAGTCGCGCGGCGAGACGCTCCATGGCCCGTACGGCGGCGGAGCGGTCGGCGCCCCGGAAGCAGAAGAGTTCGGCGGGCCAGTGCGTCAGGCTGTGGGCGGGCTCGGGGGCGCCCTCGTAACCGGCCAGGACGGCGTGGTAGTTGGTGCCGCCGAAGCCGAAGGCGCTCACCCCGGCGATGCGCCGCCCCACGGGGACCGGCCAGGGCCGGGCGCTCCCGGCGTCGAAGCGGAACGGTCCGGTGTCCGCGGCCGGCCGGGTCAGATGCAGGGTCGGCGGCCGGACGCCGGTGTGCACGGCGCGCGCGGCCTTGATGAGCCCGGCCAGTCCGGCCGCGCATTTGGTGTGCCCGATCTGCGATTTGACCGAGCCCAGTGTGCAGCTGCCGGGGGTGGCTCCGGCGGCCTCGAACACCTCGGTGAGGACGCCGAGTTCGGCCGTGTCGCCGACGACGGTCCCGGTGCCGTGTGCTTCGAGGAGGCCGACCTGCGCGGGGCTGATCCCGGCACGCCGGTAGGCGCGGTCGAGGGCCCGCCGCTGGCCCTCGGGCCGTGGTGCGGTCAGTCCGAGGGACCGCCCGTCGCTGGAGGTGCCGACCGCCTTGACGACCGCGTAGATCCGGTCGCCGTCGCGCTCGGCGTCCGCGAGCCGCTTGAGGACCAGGGCGCCGACGCCCTCGCCGAGCGCGATGCCGTCGGCCGTCGCGTCGAAAGGGCGGCAGCGGCCGGTGGGCGACAGGGCGCGCACGGACGCGAACATCAGGTAGTCGTTGATGCCGTTGTGCAGATCGGCGCCGCCGCACAGCGCCATATCGCTGTCGTGGTCGCGCAGTTGACGGCATGCCAGGTCGAGGGCGGCGAGCGAGGAGGCGCAGGCGGCGTCCACGGTGCAGTTGGCGCCGCCCAGGTCGAGGCGGCTCGCGATGCGTCCGGCGATGACGTTGGCGAGGACGCCGGGGAAGGAGTCCTCGGTCAGGCGCGGCAGTGCGGCGTCGAGCTCGGGCGGCAGGTCTCCCAGGTAGGCCGGGTGCAGGGCGCGCAGGCCGTAGGCGCCCGCCAGTTCGGTGCCCGCCTCGGCGCCGAAGACGACGCTGGTGCGGGCGCGGTCGAAGTCGCGCTCGGCGTATCCGGCGTCCGCCAGGGCCTTGGCGGCCGCTTCCAGGGCGAGCAGCTGTACCGGCTCGATGGCGGCGAGGGAGGCCGGCGGGATGCCGTGGGCGAGGGCGTCGAAGGGGACGGCGGGCAGGAAGCCGCCCCAGCGCGACGGGGTGCGTGCGCCCGCCCGCGCGGGGTCCGGGTCGTGGTACGTACCGGTGTCCCAGCGCTCGGCGGGGACCTCGGTGACGGAGTCGACGCCGGCGACGATGTTGGACCAGAAACGGGCGGCGTCGGCCGCGCCGGGGTAGCAGCACGCCATCCCGACGATGGCGATGTCCAGCGGCTCCGCCTCCGGCCCCTGGTGCCGGTCCTGATCCGCTTCGGGTGTCGGGAACTGCTCCGCCCGTGCCGTGAGCTGCGCGGTGGCCCCCTCGGTCACGGCGGTGTGCAGCGCGGCGACGGTGGTGGTGGCGCTGCGGGCGGTGGCGGCCTGGCCCAGCATGTAGAGGCCCTCCCGGCGCTGTTCGGGCTCCTCCACCGGGGAGGGCGGCCCGCCGTCCGTATGGCGCAGCCCCTTGCTCGCCAGGCGCAGCCGTCCGAGGTTGCGCCGCTCCAGCTCCTCCCACCGGGCCCGCGGGTCGGTGCCCTGTGCGGCGAGGCGCCGTTCGGCGGCCGCGAACTCCTCGGCGTAGGCCGTCTCGGCGCAGCGGGTGGCATGGCCCGGTGCGGTCCGCAGCAGGACGGTCCGGTCGCAGGCGAGGGCGGTGTCCTGGAAGCCGGGGAGGACGGCGCCGGTGGCCACGGCCTCCTCGGTGAAGAGGTAGGCGGTGCCCATCAGGACGCCGATGCGGGCGCCGAGTTCGGCGAGCGGGGCCGCGGCGGCGGCCACCATGGCGGCGGAGCGGGCGTCGTGGATGCCGCCCGCGAAGAGCAGGTCCAGGTCCTCCGCCGTGCCGCCGTGCGTCCGGGCGTGGGCGGTCAGCCGCTCGATCTGCTCCTCCCACAGCGGGAAGCTGGCCCGGGGACCGATGTGGCCGCCGCACTCCTGGCCCTCGAAGACGAATCTCCGGGCGCCTTCGGCGAGGTAGCGCTCCAGCAGGGCGGGCGCCGGAACATGGAGGTAGGTGCGGGTTCCGGCCGCTTCGAGCGGTGCGGCCTGGGCGGGCCGGCCGCCGGCGATCAGCGCGTACGCGGGGGCGAACTCGGCGACGGCGGCGAGCTGTTCGCGCCGGAGCTCGGGCGGTGCGAAGCCCAGCAGGCCGACGCCCCAGGGCCGCTCGGCCAGCCGCTCGGCGGTCTCGGCCAGCAGCCGGCGCACCTGCGCGCCGTCCATGACGGCGAGGGCGAGGAAGGGCAGTCCGCCCGCGGCGGCGACGGCGTCGGCGAAGGCGGCCTCGTCGCTGACCCGGGTCATCGGACCCTGGGCGACGGGGAGATGGCGGGCTCCGGGGCGCGGTGCGAGCGGGCGGGTGCGCGCCGCCGCGGCGAGGTGCCCGGTGAGCGCGGACCGTACCGCCTGTACGAGGCCGCCGGTGGTCCGGTGCCGGGCGGCGAGCCGGGCGGCGAACGCCCCGTCCTGGCCGATGGGGAGCAACTGGGCCTGCAGGTCCCGGGCGCCGAGGAGGGCGGCGATACGGGCGGGGCCGGGTGGCGCCCCGACGCTCCCGGCGCCGTCCTGGTCGCTGCCCGCGGCCGCCGCGGGGGCGGCGAGGTCCGGGCGGGTGAGGACGCGGTGGCCCGCGACGAGGGTGGTCTCGCTGCCGTCCATGGCCCGGATCGCGTCGGCGACCGCACGGGGCAGCCGGGCCGCGCTCTCGGTGGTGAGCGCGAGCTGGGAGTCGAGCAGCACCCCGGCCGCTCCGCCGGCGACGGCCGCGGCGGCGGTGTGCGGGCCGATTCCCCCGGCGGCGAGCACCGGGACCGTGACGGCCGGGTCGGCGAGTACCCGGGACAGCAGGACGCAGGTGGTGAGTTCGCCCACCCGGCCGCCCGACTCGTGGCCCCGGGCGACGAGTGCGGTGGCGCCGGCGGCACACGCCGCGGCGGCCTCCTCGGGGGTGGTGATCTCGGCCCATACGCGGCGCCGTCCGCCTCCGGCCCAGTCGTCCGGGCCGGGAACCGCGCCGCGGTCGGTGGCGGCGTACGCCCGCGGGTCGGCGAGCAGGACGGTGTCGGTCCCGTCGGGCAGATCGGCGGGCGTGAGCGGACACCCCACCGGCACCCGCACCCCGTGGCGTAATCGCCCGAGCCGGGCGAGCGCCTCGCGCGCGGCGCTAGCGTCCCTGCCGAGGTCCAGCAGGCCGAGCGCGCCCGCGCGTTCGGCCGCCACGACGACCCGCTCCGCCGGCTCCTCGAAGGGCGTGAGCGCGACGACGAGGTCACGGCCGGCGGCCTTTGGGCGAGGGGGCGCGGCAGCGGCGGGGCGGGGGTCGCCGGAACCGGTGTGGGGGGTGCCGGGGAGAGGGGGCCAGGGGGCCACGGGCGCTCCTTCTGCTGGGGGCGGACACGCTCTACCACTGCCACCTGCGGTAACCAACGGTGAAGGCATGGCCTGACCCGTTGATGCCGCGTTGCATGGTGGAGCCACCTCCATGCACTGTCAACGCACGTGCATCAGGCGGTAGTTGATTCCGCCAAGGTCGCGAACGTGCCCCGCCGCCTCCCCGTCCACCCCGTCATCTGGGCGAACGCGCCCCCGAAGACCGGCCCCCGGCACGTCACCTGGCCGGAAATACACCCGGGTTGGCACAGTGCACCAGCGGCTCCCCGCGCAGATAGCGGCCGACCTCCGCGGCGACGATCCGGGCGGCCTTGTGCGCGACTTCCTGGCTGCCGCCCGCGATGTGCGGGGTGAGCACGACGCCGGGCGCGGTCAGCAGCCGGGAGCCGACGGGCAGCGGCTCCTGCGGGAAGACGTCGAAGCCGGCTCCGGAGAGCTGTCCGGAGTCCAGGGCGTCGCAGACCGCGTCGTAGTCGAGGAGCGCGCCACGGGCACAGTTGACCAGGATCGCGCCACGGGGCATCGCGGCGATCTCCTCGCGCCCGATCATGCCCCTGGTCTCCTCGGTGACCCGTGCGTGCAGCGAGACGATGCGGGAGCGGCGCAGCAGCACCTCGAGCGGGACCTGTTCGGCGAGTCCGGCCAGCGCCTCGGGACGGACGTAGGGGTCGTGGACGAGGACCTCGGCACCCATGGCGGCGAGCACCCTGGCGACCCGGCTGCCGATGGCGCCGAAGCCGATCAGCCCGACGGTGGCGCCGTCGATCTCGATGCCGCAGTTGTCGTAGTCGTAGTAGTCGCCGCGCCAGACGCCGCGGCGCAGATCGGTGTGGGTGTCGCCGACGCCGCGGGCGGCGGCCAGCATCAGGGTGAGAGTGTGCTCCGCGGTGGCGGTGGCGTTGCGGCCGGGGGCGTAGCAGACCGCGACGCCGTGCCGGGTGGCGGCTTCGACATTGGCGTTGACCGGGCCGCCGCGGCTGGTGCAGAACAGCTTCAGATCGGGGCAGTGGGCCAGGATCCGCTCGGTGAGCGGACCGTGCTCGGTGACGCAGATCTCGACGCCCTGGAGCGCCTCGATCATCTCGTCCTCGCTGCCGGAGGCCTCGATGACCTCGGCGACCGGGCCGAAGGGGGTGTGCGGCCAGTCGAACCGGATCTCGCGCACCTCCAGCGGTGCGTCCCCGGCGGCCTCGTGCACGGCCCGGCCGAACAGGTCCGGGTGGATGAAGTGGTTGCCGGCGGCGAGGACTGTGGTGGTCATGAGGGGCTGCTCCTGAAGAGGCGGGTGCGGCGCGGGACGGCCGGACGGTCAGTGGAGGGCGGGTGCCGGGGCCGGGGCGGGGGTGTTGAAGCTGAGCAGTGCGGTCCGCCCGTTCTCGATGCGGATCTCGGTGAGGGCGCCGTTGTGCAGCAGGGGGAAGACCCGGCGGTAGTCGGCGAGCGGGATGCCCAGCAGATGGCAGAGCAGGACCCGCAGGAGGGTGGAGTGCGCGACGACGAGGATCTTGCCGTGCGGCTGTTCGCGGGCGAGGTCGGCGAGGCAGTCGGCGGCGCGCTCGGCGGCGCGGCGCGGGTCCTCCCCGTCGGGCAGATGGTGCTCGACCGGGTCGGCGAGGAAGGCGGCCAGCCGCTCCGGGAAGCGCCGGCGCATCTCGTCCCTGGTCAGGCCCTCGCCCTGGCCGAAGTCGAGTTCGTAGAGCCGCTCGTCGGTGTGCGCGGTCAGGCCGCAGGCGGCGGCCGCGGGGGCGGCGGTGAGGCGGGCCCGGGAGAGCGGGGAACTGTGGACGGCGGTGAGGCCGGCGGTGGCGGCCCAGGTGGCGAGGGCGGCGGCCTGTTCGCGGCCGTGGTCGGTGAGGGGCACATCGGTGCGGCCGGCGTAGCGGTTCTCCGCATGCCAGACGGTCTCGCCATGGCGTACGAGGAGGAAGTCGGTCACGGTGCTGCCCTCCTGCGGGCGTGGTCGGCCACGGCCTGGTCGAGCCAGCCGCGGCGGGTGAGTGCGTCGATGAAGCGGAGGTAGACGGGGGCGTAGCGGGCGGTGCGGGCCGGTGCGGGCGCGAGCTCCCGGTCGATGCGGACCATGGCGGCGGCCGCCTCCCCGAGGCCGGCGCCGGAGGACGTGGCGGCGAGGACGGCCATGCCGAGGGCGCCCTCGGCCTGCTGCGGCAGCCGTACGGGGCGGCCGAGGACATCGGCGCGCAACTGGCACCAGTAGGTGTTGCGGGCGCCGCCGCCGGTGAGGGTGAGCGGCCCGTCGACGGGTGCGCCGAGGTGGTGGAGGTAGTCGAAGCAGAGCCGTTCGAGGCAGGCGACGCCGAGCAGCCAGGCGTGGAACCCGGCGGCGCGGGTGGCGACCTCGCCCAGGACGAAGGGTTCGGCGTCGGGGGCGCGGAAGGGGAAGCGTTCGCCGCCGCTGGAGACCAGGGGGTAGGCGACCGCGTCCGGGTCCAGGGCCGCGGCCCGCGCGGTGAGCGTGTCCAGGTCCTCGCCGGGGAAGTGCCGGGAGAGGACGCCGGCGCCGCTGCTGGAGGCGCCGCCCGGCAGCCAGTTGTCGCCCGGTCCGCGGTGGCAGTAGACGACGCCCGCCGGGTCGCGGACCAGGTGCGGGCTGCTTCCCTTGAGGACGAGGGTGGTGCCGAGTACCGAGTTCCAGGCACCCGGCGCGAGCGCCCCGGCGCCGATCTGCGCGGCACAGCCGTCGGTCATCCCGGCGACGATCGTGGTCCCCTTGGGGATGCCGGTGGCCTCGGCGGCAGCGGCGCAGACGGTGCCGAGCGGGCTGCCGGGGCGTACGACCTCGGGCAACACGCTCTCGGGCACGCCGAGTTCCGCCATCACCCGGTGCGGCCAGCGCTCCTCGACGAGGTGGTAGCCGGTCTTGAGGGCATGGCTGGCGTCGGCCGCGACCTGGTGGCCCGCCAGCCGCCAGGTGACCAGGTCGACCTGGTGCAGCAGCCGGACGTCCGGCCCGAGCGCGGGGGCGCTCTCCAGCAAGGAGACCAGTTTGGGCAGCGCCCAGGACGGCTGCATGCTGCGGTAGCCCAGCTCCTGCCAGACCTGCTCCCCGGCGGCGTTGACGGCCGCGGCCTGTGCGGCGGCGCGCCCGTCGTCGTACATCACTCCGGGGGTGAGCGGGGTGCCGTGGGCGTCGGCGAGCAGGATCGTCCCGGAGGTCCCGTCGATCGCAAGGCCGCGGACCCGCCGGGTGTCGACGCCCCCCAGGGCCTCCCGGCAGGCGGCGGCCAGCGCGCTCCACCACTCCTCGGGGTCCTGCTCGTGGCGGTTGCCGTCGCGACGGCCGGTGAGCGGGCGGGCGGCGGTGGCGAGGACCTGCCCGGTGCCGTCGACGGCGACGCAGCGCGCGCTCTGGGTGCCCAGGTCGAGGCCGAGCCAGATGCCGTCGAGGCCGGGGGCGGGGGTGCCGCGGCTGTGGCGCGGGTCAGTCACAGGGGGTCTCCAGGGGTGGTGCCGGTGGTCTCGGTCGGCCGGCCGGGGGCCTCGGCCCGGCGGCGGGCGCTCCCCCGCCAGGCCGCGCCGCCCCGCCAGCCGGCCTCCCGGGCGTGCGCCCGCCAGCCGAGGAAGTCCTCGTACAGCGCGGCATAGAACTCCACGCGCTCCGGCTCGGGCTGCCAACTGCGCTGCATCCGGACGTACTTGGCGGCGGCGCTGTGCATGCTGGTCTCGGCGCCGGTGCGGACCAGACCGGTCAGGAAGGCGCCCTTGGCACCGAGTTCGGTGTCGCCGGAGCGGGCGGTGGGCACACCCGTGGCATCGGCGATCAGCGCACACCAGGCGTCGCTGTTGGCGCCGCCGCCGCACAGCCGCAGCTCGCTGACGTCCGTACGGGCGGCGGCCAGCGAGTCCCGCAGGACCAGCGAGAGTCCGTCGAAGACGGCACGCGCCAGATCGGCGGGGGTGTGCTCCAGGGACAGGCCCCAGAAGGTGCCCCGGGCGCCCGGGTCGAGGAAGGGCGCCCGCTCTCCGGCCGGGGAGAGGTACGGCAGGAACATCAGCCCGCGGGCGCCCGGCTCCGACTCGAAGGCCAGCTGCGCCAGCTCCGGCGGTCCGGGCAGGTGGAGCAGCCGGGCCGCCCAGCCGAGCACCTCGGCGCCGTTGAGCGTGGGGAAGGCGCGCAGTACCCGTTCGCGGCCCCGGTAGGCGATGTGGATGCCGGACGGTTCGCCACTGGTGTCGACGTCGGTACGGACGATCTCGGTGCACAGCGTGGTCCCGAGGATGCTGCAGGCCTGGCCGGGGTTGACGACGCCGACGCCGCGGGCGGTCGCCGCGATGTCGTAGGGCGACATCACGACCGGGAGCCCGGCCGGCAGCCCCAGTTCGCGGGCGGCCTCGCCGGCGATCTCGGCGATCCGCTGTGACTCCCCGAGGACCGTGGGCAGCAGCCGCTCGTACGGGCCGAGGCCGAACAGCTCCAGGAGGTACGGGTCGTAGTCACCGGTGGTGTGGTCGAGGAACGGGGCGGAGGCATCGGATTCGTCGCTGGCACGCACGCCGGTGAAGCGCAGGAAGAGCCAGCCGGCGGCGGTGAGCGAGGTGGCCGAGCGGGCCAGCCGGCCCGGGTCGTGTGCGGCGAGCCAGCTGAAGAGCGCGTTGGGCATCCCTGCGCAGGTCAGCGAGCCGTTGCGGCGGAAGGCCGCTTCCAGGAGGCCGTCACGCTGCCAGCCGGTGAGCAGGTCCCCGGCCCGGCCGTCGGACCACAGGATGGCGGGTCCGGTGGGCCGGCCGCGGTCGTCGACGAGCCAGGCACCGTCGCCCTGGGCGGTGAAGGACACCAGCCAGACCGGGTCGGCCAACCCGTCGAGGACCGTGCGGACCGTGTGGACGACGGCGTCCCAGACGGCGTCCATGTCCTGTTCCGCCCAGCCGGGGTGCGGGCGCAGGACCTCGGTGGCCCGGCGGGCGACGGCGATCTCGGTGCCCTGGTCGTCGAAAACCACGGACTTGATCACCGTGGTGCCGACGTCGATGGTCAGTACGGACATCAGTGGGGTCCTCTCACGCCGGGGCCGGGGCGGTGCCGGCCGCGGTGTCCTCCGGGGCGTCGCCGCGCCGTGCGGCGGCGCCCGCATCCGCCGTGCCCGGCTCGTCCGGCAGCTTCAGGAAGTGGGTGAGCACACAGCTCACCGCGTACATCCCCGCGAAGATCCAGACCACCCCTTCGACGCCGAGCGGTCCGACGAAGGCCGCGACGACGGCCGGGCCGACGAAGGTGCTGGCTCCCGCGCCCAGGTTGAGGGCGGCGAGCGCCTGTCCCTGATGCTTCGGCTCCAGGGTGGGCACCAGCGCCGATATCGGTACATAACCCGCCAGCGTAGCGCCGTAGAACGCGGCGACGAGGAGGGCGAGCGGGAAGTCCGGGCCCGCCGCATCCGGCACGTAGAAGAGCAGCAGGGTGCTGAGCGCGCAGCCGGCGCCACCGAACCAGGCGATGGTGCGGCGCCAGCCGAACCGGTCGCCGACCACGCCGAACAGCAGGTTGGCGAAGATGTTGGTGGCGAACATCGCGCTGAGCAGATGCAGCCACTGGGTGAGGCTGAAGCCGACCGTCCTGGTGAAGTGGATCGGCATGATCACGAAGAAGCCGAACTGCGAGGCGGTGTTGATCACCCGGACCAGCGAGCCGACGCCGACCCTGGGGTTGCGCCACAGGATCGTGACGCTGCCGAGCAGGGTGGCCACCGGCCCCTCCCCCGTCCCGCCCGGCCGCTGTGCGCCGCGGTCGTCACGGACCAGCAGCAGCGCGATCAGCCCGCCCGCGGCCACCAGCACCAGCGCGGCCCACAGCGTGGCGTAGGCGCCGATGCGCGGGATGAGCCCGCCGGCCACCAGCGAGCCGAGGGTGGGCAGGCCGCCGGTGAACGCGAACCAGAACCACCCCATCGCCGTGCCGAGCCGGGCGCGCGGCGTCACCCCCGCGACCCAGACCAGGAACCCGTACGCGAACAGCGGATACCCCAGGCCACGCAGCCCGTAGGCGAGCATCATCAGCGGATAGCTGGTCAGCGGAATGGCGGCGAGGAGGAAGAGCGTCTGGAAGGCGCCCCAGATGCCCAGGCCGGTCCACATCACGCGGCGCGGGCCCCACAGCTCGGACAGCACGCCGGAGAGCCAGGCGGCGAGGCCCGCCGCGATGCCGTAGACGGTGAACAGCAGCGCGACCCGGGACTCCGGGATGCCCTGGTCGGCGAGGTAGGGCGAGAGATAGCCGGACTCGACCCCGTCTCCGATCATGAAGAGGAGGAGCCCGAGGTATCCCCAGGCGAGGGTCGGCGGGATACCCAGGCGTGTGATCAGCGAACGCGGAGGAGAGTTCGTCATCGAATCTCCCTTTCTGCTGCGGCGGGGCAGGAGGGGTGAACGCAGCGATGGAACCGCCGGGCGGAAACGGGCGTCAATGGCCGCCGGAATCTTCGCATCGGGGCCGCGACCTGCCATGTTGTGTCGTACCGGAACCGCATGTGGGCGCCACTGTCACCGCGCGGCCCATGTGAAGTCCGTGCGAACATAACGCGGCGAATTCACGCGGCGGAGCCGGTGCGGCGCGGCCGCGGACCCCGCCGGATGGCCGCACGGGAACCGGAAGGGAGCGGAGCGATGGACCGGGTCGAGGCCCAGGAGGAGCGGCGGCGCCGCATGCGGGACACCGTCATCGCCCGCGGTTTCGTGCGCACCGCGGACCTCGCCGAGGAGTTCGGCATCAGCCTGATGACCGCGCACCGCGATCTGGACGCCCTCCAGGCACAGGGCTGGCTGCGCAAGGTGCGCGGGGGCGCGACGGGGCTGCCGTCCGCGCAGTTCCACGGCAGCGTCGCGGAGCGGATGGCCACCATGGCGCAGACCAAGCAGCAGCTGGCGCGGGCCGCCGCCACCCTGCTGGTCCCCGGGCAGTCGGTGCTGCTCGACGACAGCACGACCTGTCTGCTGCTGGCCCACCAGGTCGCCGAGCACACCCCGCTGACGGTGATCACCAACTCGCTGCCCGCCATCACCACCCTCGCCAAGGAGTCCGGCGTCTCGCTGATCACGCTGGGCGGTACGTACTTCCCGGCGTACGACGCCTTCATGGGCCCGCACACCGCGGAGGCGGTACGGGCCTTCCGGGCCGATGTGCTGTTCATGTCCACCACGGCCGTCACCAACGGCCGCTGCTACCACACCTCACCGGAGACCGTGCAGGTCAAGCGGGCCATGATGGACAGCGCGGGCCGCCGCGTCCTGGTCGCCGACCACACCAAGTTCACCAAGGGCGGCCTCTATGCGCTCGCCCCGCTGACCGACTTCGACCTGCTGATCGTCGACGACGGGCTGCCGGCGGAGCAGGTACGGGCCGTACGGGCGGCCGGCACCGAGGTGTTGGTGGTCCCGGCCCGGGGGTGACGGGCTCCCGTTGCGGCGCCCTTGTTCACGGCCGCTGCGCGCCGATAGCCTGAAAGGCTGTCCACGTGCGCGGGGCGTCCGCCCTGCCGGGGCCGCAGACAAGGGAAGGAGCGCGTCGCGATGACATTCCGAACCTGGCCGCCCGCCCGGAAAGTCCGGGAGCCCGGGCGGCGGTTCCGGAAGGAACGAGATGTCCCGTACGGACAAGACCAAGCCGCTGTGGGTGCGCCACGCTGAGCATCACCCCCGGCCGGTCCACGATCACCGCTACGGCGCCTGCGATCTGCCCCCGCACCCGGCACGGGAGACCGCGCCGACCCGCTGCCGGTGGGAAGACCCCGCCCGACAGCTGCTGTTCGGCGGCAACTGCTGTGCCGGATGCAAGGTGCGCTCCCACATCAAGGAGCGTCAGGAGTGGGCCAGGGCCGGCAACCGCAGGGAACGCTACGCCGGACGCCATGAGGCCCGCCGTTCCGCCGCCCGGGAGAACCGCGACTGACCCTGCTCCGCCTCGCCCGGCCCCCGGAGATCCCCCGCCGACGTGGCCGCGGCCTTCCGCCTCACCGCACAGGAACTGTCCGGCGGGGGAATCGACATGGCCGCCGCCGTCAACGTCTTCTCCTGGGAAGCCCTGTGCGCACGCGCCCTCCAGAAGGTCGCGCCCCTCGACCACACCGGCCGCTCCGTGTCACTCCTGCGCGTGCGGCACACCGAGGAGGCCACCGGCGCCATGGAAGAGATCTGGCTCGAGGAGTGACGCCCCGGCGCACGGACGGCCCGGGTCGCGACGGCGTCGCGGCCCGGGCCGGGGAATGCGGGAACGAAAGGGTGATGAACGGTCAGCTGTTGAGGCTGGTGTGGTTCCACCAGCCCTGGCGGCCGACGGTGAAGTCGATCGTCGCGCCGGTTCCGTCGATCCTGCCCTGGTACTGCTGCCCCTTCTTCAGCGGGCTCTCGATCAGCTTGTCGTGCGCGTCCTGGATCGAGTCGATGACCAGGGTCGGCACCTTCTTGAGCGTCGCCGGGTCGATGGGCGCGGCGGCGCTGATGGTGAGGGCCTCGTCCCAGTTCGGGCGCTCGGCGAGCTGGTGGGCGAGGTGGATCTCGTCGCCCTCACCGAAGATCAGGTAGGTGAGGTACTCGGGATAGGGCAGCTGCCCGAGCTTGCGGAAGGAGAGGACGTCCTCCCGCTTGCACTCCACCGGGACCTCGGTCGTCGTCATCTGCTGGAAGTCGCGGCTGCCGTCCGGCTTCACGACGACCCGCTCCAGGTGGACGCTGAACTCCTTGCCCCGCTGCAGCTCCGGGAGCTCGAAGTGGTGCGGACAGCGCAGCGAGTAGAAGACCCGCTCGTTCTCGTGCTGCGCCAGGTCCTTCAGGTACATATCCCGCAGCTCACCGTTGTCCTTGATGGTGAAGGTGAACACCGCCTGGTAGTTGTGGCCGGACTGGGGGTTGTACAGCGCGAGGTGGTAGAAGAACAGCTTCTTCTTGCCCAGCAGCAGGAAGCGGTGGATGTGCTCGTGTCCGTCGTGGTCGGGGCCGGCGCGGTCGGGTCCGGGGGTGGGGTTCATCTCAGGGTCTCGCCTTTCCTCGGGTGGGGGTTCGGTCGGGTGTGCCGCTGCCGCCGCGCCCAGAAGGGGCGGTCGGCCCAGCGGGTTTCCTGTGCGTGCACGGCCCGGTGGCCGTGCTGGTAGGCGGCGCGGGCCGTGGCGACCTTCGCCGCGTAGTCGGGCAGCGCCGCCCGGTCTCCGTGCAGCCGGGCGTCGACCGCCCGGCCGGCGCTCAGCCCGGTGTAGAGGGCGGTGAGGATGCCCTGGGAGCTGAGCGGGTCGAAGGCGGCCGCCGCGTCTCCGGCGGCCGTCCAGCCGTCGCCGTGCACCCGGTCCAGATGTGCGCTGTGCGCGGGGGCCCGGCGGGGTGGCCGCAAGGTGGTGAGGCCGTGCGGGCGGACCTGGCGGGAGAGGTGCCGGGTGGCCAGCAGGCGCTCGCGGAACTGCTCGGCGCCGCGCGCGGTCGCGGCGGGCAGGTCGGGGTCGGTGAAGTAGGCGACCAGCCGGCGCCGGGAGGGCAGCAGGGCGGTGTACCACCAGCCGTCGGGGTCGGACTCGACCAGCGAACGGCCGTCGGTGGTGGCCTGCGGGGCCGCCGGGTCGAGGGTGAGGTGGAAGGCGGTGAGCCGGTCCCCGGTGCACCGCCGGGCACCCGAGCGCACGGCGATCGCGGCACCCCGCCCGGTGGCGTCCACGACCCAGCGGCAGCGGACCGTCCGCTCCCCGCCGCCAAAGCGGTCCCGCAGCGCGAGCCGCCAGGTGCCGTCCGGCTGCCGGGAGGGGCACCGTACGCCGGTGTGCTCGGCGACCTCGGCACCCGCCGCACGGGCGGCCTCGCGCAGCCGCCGGTCGAAGAGCGGACGGTCGAGGTGCCAGCCGTGGCCGTAGGGGTCGTTGAGGAAGTCCACGGCGTGCAGTTCGGCCGAGCCCCAGGCGGACAGGTTGCCGTGGCAGGGCAGATGGCCGCTGCCGAGGACCGGCTGCTCGACGCCGAGGTCGGCCAGCAGCAGCCGCCCCACGGACACCAGCGCCTCGCCGGCCTTCGGCGGGCCGGTGCCCGCGTCGGCCAGCAGGACACTGCGCCCGGCCCGTACGAGGGCGAGCGCGGCGGCGCAGCCGGCCGGGCCACCGCCCGCGACCACGACGTCATAGCCCGGTACGGGGCTCACTGGGCGCCGTGGAGGGGGTCGAGCTTCTCCAGGTACCCGGCGGCGATCGCCGATTCGTCCCGGCCGGTGGCCTCCTTGACCTCCTGGACCGCCTGCTGCACGAGCATGGACTCGACGGTCTCGGCCGGGACCTCACCGGTCCAGGCATCGGCCACGCCGGCCAGTTGGGGCACGCCCGCCTCGGGCACCTGGATGTTGATCAGGTTGGCGTGGTCGGGGACGGGCTCATAGCCGGGCTCGGACTCCACCTGGAGGTACCGGGGGAACTTCGCGTCGCCCACGGTGTATTCGTGCGTCTCGACGATGCCGAACGCGGACCAGTCGTCGATCATCTGCCGGCGCTGCTTGTTGAAGTCGGTGCCCTTCAGACCGCGCAGCCATACCGCGCGGTTCTCGAAGGCCTTCTCCCTGACGCTGTCGTCGGAGCCGGTGGGCGGGGTGTTGACGGTGGTGAAGTCCGAGTGCTTCAGCACATGGTTGGGGACCTGGGCGGGCCAGAAGGTGGGCAGGTAGGGGCTGTAGCGGGGGCCGAGCCCGGACCGTACCTGGTAGCCGGAGCGGCAGCTCGCGGCGTCGCACTGCCAGGGGGCGGCCATCCAGCGGGTGAGGTCGCCGGGTCCCTGCGCGAACAGCGGACCGTTCTTGCCCAGGGCGTCCTGGAGGGTGAGCGCGTCGCCGTAGTCGCGTTCCGGGTCGTCCGGCCCGCGGTGCAGGATGCGGAACGGCGCGGAGTACATGGTCTTGTGCCGCATCGGCCAGGTGACCTCGCAGCCGGGGTGGAACGCGTCGGCGGCGCAGTTCTCCAGCGCGGCCCGGTCCAGCAGCTGCGGCTGTTCGGCGGGCGGTGCCTCGTCCACGATCGGGAAGCCCTTGCGGTGCGGGCCGGAGGTGAAGTGGCCGTCGGCCCACTGGGCCAGCATCCGGTCCTGGGCCGGGGTGATCGTGATGTGCTGGCGGACGGAGGTGGGCTTGCCGCTGGACATGGCGTCGCCGTAGAGCCACGGCCAGGGCAGCGGGGAGGTGCCGTCCCGGCAGTAGTCGCGCATCTGGACGTAGACCTGGCGGCGGAGCTCCTGGCTGGTCTCACTCGGGTCGGCGAGCCGCTTGCGCAGGGCCGGGTCGAGGAAGTGGTACGGGCCGGCCCAGCCGAACTGGGTGGCGAAGCCGTGGTTGACCCACTGCAGATCGCAGAACCGCCGCAGGAGCGGTTCGATGTGGTCGGGGTAGGAGACCTGCTGTACATCGGGCAGCGTGTGCTCGGTGACGAACATGTCGTGCAGCAGGTCGTAGAGGGTGCGGACGGTCTTGACCCCGGGTGCGTAGTGCGGCGGGGCGACCACGGCCCAGGCCGGGGTCGCGGTCTTCGTGACGCCCCGGATGGTGACCTCCGCGGTGACCGGGCCGTCGGCGACATCGTCGTACCAGGTGTCGTTGTTGGCGACGCCCGAGATCGGCTTCTCGGGCGTGGTGTAGGAGGCCGACGTGCCGACCCCGCCGACGACGAGCAGGCGGCCGTCGTTCTGGGTGGCCATCGAGCCCAGGGCGACCGCCCGATTCATGATCTTTCCGGCGAAGGTGGCGGTCTCGTGCGTGGAGGCGCGGATGGTCTGGCGGCCGGGGTCGATGACGAGCTTCTTGCGCTCCGCGCCCCTGACGTCGAAGTTGCGCCGGCGCCGCTGGACCTCCGTCAGGCCGGTGGCCTCGGGGATGTCGAGCGGGAGGTGGAACTGGTACCAGGCGGCCTTCTTGTTGGCCAGGTGCACCGACCACGTGATCTCGGTGACCTCCTCGTCGCCCAGTTTCAGCTCCTTGACGACCTCCCCCGCCTGGTTGTAGCCGTAGATCCGGAACCGGGCGGCCTGCCGGATGATCTTTCCCGAGCTGTCCTTGTAGGAGCCGGGCGGCAGCGGCGGCTGGTCCGGCGATTCCGGGCCGATGAAGGGCTGCTTCTCACTGTTGCCGACCCGGGCGATGCCTATGGCGGGGTGGATCTTCACCTGTGCGATCTGCGTGTCCATCGAGGAGCCTTTCACTGGGCCGGCGTGGATCCCCCGGTGGGCTCAAACGTAGGAGCGACTGCGGCGACGACGGGACGGCGTGGCGTCACAATGGGTGCACGGATTCACTCGTTCGAGAGAGCGACACGCGGATCCACCTCCTTGCCCCGTCACGGACCGTGAGGGTGGCGGAGGTCGGCGAGGTCATGGCCGCAACGGAAAGGCCGCGCCCGGTGGTGCGGAGCACCGGACGCGGCACGGAGATCGCCGGACCGCACCCGCGTGGTGCGGCCCGGGCCGGGAAGGTCAGACGAAGGCGCTCTCGCCGGTGATGGCCTTGCCCACGATCAGGGTGTTCATCTCGCGTGTGCCCTCGAAGGAGTAGATGGCCTCGGCGTCGGCGAAGAAGCGGGCGACGTCGTAGTCCAGGACGATGCCGTTGCCACCGAAGATCTCCCGGCTCCACGCCACGACCTCGCGCATCCGGGCGGTGACGAAGGCCTTGGCCAGGGAGGAGTGTTCGTCGCGGAAGACGCCGGCGTCCTGGAGGCGGGCCAGCTGGACGAGCATCCCCCAGGAGGCGGTGATGTTTCCGAGGCTCTTGACGAGGAGGTCCTGCACCAGCTGGAAGCGGGCGATCGGGCGGCCGAACTGCCGGCGCTCCTTGGCGTAGGCGAGCGCGAGTTCATAGGCGCCGATCATGACGCCGAGGGCCTGCCAGGCGACGCCGCTGCGGGTGGCGCGCAGGATCTCCGCGACATCGCGGAAGGAGTCGACCCGCTGGAGGCGGTCGGCCTCCGGGACGCGGACGTCGGTCAGGGTGAGGTCGGCGTTCTCGACGATGCGGAAGGCGGTCTTGTTCTCGATCTTGGCGGCCGAGAACCCGGGGGTGCCCCGCTCCACCACGAAACCCTTGACCTTGTCGTCGGCCTCGTCGCGGGCCCAGACGATGACCAGATCGGCGAAGGTGCCGTTGCCGATCCACCGCTTGGCGCCGTTGAGGATCCAGTGGTCGCCGTCCCTCCGGGCGGTGGTGCGCATACCGCCCGCCACGTCGGAGCCGCCGAGGGGCTCGGTCATGGCGAAGGCGCCGATCTTGTCGAGGGCGGCCATCGCCGGCAGCCAGCGGTCGCGCTGCTCCTGGTCGCCGCCGCGGTGGATGCTGTACATCGCCAGTCCGTTGTGGACGCCGAAGAAGGTCGCGGACGAGGCGTCGGTGCGGGTGTACTCCATCGCGAGCATGCCGACCAGCAGGTTGCTCCCGGCGGGCAGCGGGTCGCCGTACCCCTCGTACGGGACTCCGGCGAGGCCCAGTCCGCGGAAGGCGCCGATCAGTTCGCGGGGGAACTCCCCCTTGGCCCAGGCGCTGTTGACGAGCGGCTTCACCTCGGTGCGCATGAAGTCCCGGGCCGTGCGGAGCAGTTTGCGCTCCTCGTCGGACAGCAGGTTCTCGTAGCCGTAGAAGTCGGCGGTCAGTCCGTCGGCCGGGGCGGTCTCGGGGTGGGTGGCGGTCATGACCGGGTCTCCTCGTCCTGCTCGCTGCTGATGGCGTTCTCCAGGGCGCCCAGGACCGCGAGCTGCTTGCGGTCGCGCTCCCGGCTGAGGTCGCGGTACGAGCGGGAGCCGTACGCGTCCTCCACGGCCCTGATGAGCCGTTCGGTCTGTTCGGGGCTCTGCTCGGGACGGCCGAGCGAGTCCCACATCTGCTGCATCGACGGGCCGATGTGCTCGGCCATGTGCCGGTAGCCGCCGGGGCCGCCGCCCAGGTGGGCGCCGAGGAAGGGACCCACCGTCGACCAGCGCAGACCCAGCGAGTTCACCATGATCTCGTCGAGTTCGGAGGGGCCGACCACGCCCTGTTCCACCAGGTGGATCGCCTCACGGCTGAGGGCGTTCTGCAGGCGGTTGCCGACGAAGCCGGGGATCTCCTTGCGTTCCACCACCGGGACCCGGCCGACCGCGCGGTAGAACTCCACCGCCCGGGTGACGGAGTCCTCGTCGGTGCGCCGGCCGGGCACCACCTCCACCAGCGGCACGAGGTGCGGCGGATTGAACGGATGGCCGATCAGGATGCGCCCGGCGTCGTCGAGCCCGTCGGTGAACGCGGTGGAGGGGATGGCCGAGGAGGAGCTCAACAGGAGGGCGTGGGACGGGGCTTCACGGACCAGGGCGGCGAAGAGCTCCCGCTTGAAGGCGGTGTTCTCCGGGCCGTTCTCCTGGACCACATCGGCGTGGCGGACGGCGTCGGCGACATCGCGGGCCAGGTGGACCCGGTCGGCGAGGCCGGCGGTGTCCAGGCCCTGCCGGGCCAGTTGCGGGGAGGCCTCGGCCAGCGCCGCGTCGACGGCTTCGGCGAGGTCGGGGCGCGGATCGGTGACCCGCACCCGCAGCCCGTGCCCGGCGAACAGGGCGGCCCACGAGAGCCCGATGGTCCCGGCGCCGATCACGGCCACGGTGGTGGGGTGGGTGGTGCTCATGGCAGATGCTTCTTTCGGTGCGCGTCAGCGCGCGAGGTAGTCGTGCACCGGCTCGACCGGTGCCAGGGTGAGGTCGGTGAGCAGGTGGCTCGCCGAGACGATCTCGCGGACCGGGAGGTCGGCCAGCGGAGCCAGCGCATGCGCACCCAACTGCAGCCGGGCGGGGCCGGTCCAGGCGCCCTTGACGACCACGTCGCTGATCGCGGTGCGGACCAGCTGGGCCACCTGCGGCGTTCCGTCGTAGCCCGGCACCAGCTTGAGCAGATAGGTGGGCACGGTGATCTGTGCGGCCGCCTCTTCGGGGTCCAGCTCATGGTGCTTGTAGCCCATGGTGGCGGTCGCCACCCGGACCGTGCCGTAGTCGAGGATGCCGACGAGCGCGCCGTGGTCCACATAGAGCGCGGGCGAGCCGATCGTCTTCGGGTAGGCGCTCGCCTCCCGTCCGGAGGCGGTGGCCGCGAAGTTGTCGAGGTACATGGCGTGCAGGTACTCGCCGCGCTCGCCGTCGAGGCGGACCGGGATGGCCTGGCCGGATTCGGTGTACGGCCCGTACCCGGTGACATCGCCCATCCGCATCACCTCGAAGCGGACCAGCGGCTCGTCGATCTCCAGCGGCTCGGGAACCACCGCGCGCAGTGCGTCGTGGTCGGTGCGGTAGACGATGTTGAGGTACTCGCGGTGGGTGAAGCGCGGGATGACGGGCGGATACGCCGGGTTGGTCAGGGGCGTGGCATGGTGCCGGGTGACGTCGTGCTGCTTCATGGGGTGCTCCTCCTACTTGCCCTGCCAGACGGGGGCACGGCGCTCGGCGAAGGCCGTCATGCCTTCCCGTACGTCGGCCGATGCGGCGAGGGCGGCCATCTCGGCGCGCTGGGCGGCGAAGGCGGCCGGCTCGGGCGTGCCGTCGGCGGTGTGGGCGATCTTCTTGACCGCGGCGAGGGCGAGCGGGGCGTTCGCCGCGAGCCGTGCGGCCAGCTCCAGTGCCGTGGTGACCGTTTCACCGGCCGGTACGACCCGGTTGGCGATGCCGAGCAGACCGGCCCGCTCGCCGGAGACCGGCTCTCCGGTCAGCAGCAGTTCCATGGCCAGGTGGTACGGGATCCGCTTGGGCAGCCTGATCGCCCCGCCGCCGGCCGCGATGAGGCCGCGCTTGACCTCCGGCAGGCCGAACCGCGCGTCGTCGGCGGCGACGATGAGGTCGCAGGCCAGGGCGAGTTCGAAGCCGCCGCCCATGGCCCAGCCCTCGACGGCGGCGATCAGCGGCTTGGCCGTCACGGTCTCGGTCAGTCCGCCGAAGCCGCGGCCGGGGATCTCGGGCGACTCGCCGGCCAGCGCGGCCTTGAGGTCCATACCGGCACTGAAGGTGCCCCCCGCACCGGTGAGGATGCCGACCCGCAGTGCCGGATCGTCCGCCAACTCGTCCAGAGCATGGGCGAGTTGCACGGCAACGTCGGCATTGACCGCGTTGCGGGCGCGGGGCCGGTCGAGGGTGATGAGGAGGGAGGTCCCGATCCGCTCGGTGCGGACGTCGGGGGCGGGGTCCGCGGGGCGGGAGTGGGCAGGAGTGGTGTCCGGTGTACGGGGCATGGCCCGGTCCTTTGATGGTCGGCGGGTTGCGGTGCGAGGAGGGCGAGGGCGCGACGGGTCGTCAGCGTCCGTCAGCAGCGAGCTCGTCGAAGACCTCGTCGGTGTGCTGGCCGGGCAGCGGGGCGAGCCGCCGGACCGAGGCCGGGGTGGCGGAGTAGCGCACGGGGATGCCGACCGAACGGATCGGGCCCTCGCTCGGGTGCTCGACCAGGTCGAGGAGGTGGCCGTCGCGGACGTACGGGTCGTCGGCCGCCCGGTCCAGTTCCAGCACGGGCGCCATGGGGATGCTGTGCTTGGCGCAGATCTCCTCCCACTCCGCGGTGGTCAGATCCGGCGTGCAGCGGGCCACCAGTTCCAGGAGCGGGTCGACGTCGGCGTCCTCGATGCCCGGGCCCGCCACCCGGGGGTCCTCGGCGAGGTCGGGGCGGCCGGCGGCGGCGAAGAAGTCCCGGTAGTTCTGCGGGGAGTACGGCACGATGCAGGCGAGTCCGTCGGCCGTGGGCACGGCCCGGTGGCCGCGCTTCATGGAGAGGGGGAAGCCGGTGGAACCCTCCGCGGGCTCGTAGACATGGCCGGCCAGATGCTCGACGAGGTTGAAGGCGAGGAGGGTGTCCGTCATGGGGATCTCGATGTGCTGGCCGCTTCCGGTGCGGTCGCGGTGCACCAGCGCGGCGAGCACCGCGTAGACGATGGTCAGCGCGGCGACCTTGTCCCCGATGATCGTCGGCAGGTAGACGGGCCGGCCCAGCGCGCGGTGGGCCACGTCCACCAGACCGGAGGAGGCCTGCACCGTCTCGTCGTAGGCGGCGTGGCCCGCGCGGTCGGAGTCGCTGCGGAAGCCCTGGGCGTGCGCGTAGACCAGGCGGGGGTGGCGCTCGGCGAGGTCGGCGTAGGTCAGGCCGAGCCGGGCCAGGGCGCCGGGGCGCATATTGGTGATCAGCACGTCGGCCGTGCCGATGAGCGTCAGGGCGCGCTCGCGGTCGGTCTCGTCCTTGAGGTTCAGGGAGACGCTGCGCTTGTTGCGGTTGACGTTCAGGTTGAGCGGCGTCATGCCGGGGGTGGTCCGGTACCGGCCCGACCGTATGGTGTCCGACGGCGACTCGATCTTGATGACGTCGGCACCGAGGTCTCCGAGGATCTGGGCCGCGTAGGGGCCCATCACCACCGTGGACAGATCGATCACCCGTACGCCGTCCAGCGGGCCGTTGGCGCTTTCGGTCGTGGCGTCCATTGTCGCTCCTGCGGAAGTAGCTGTACTGCGAATCTTTCTGTCCTCGACGTTAGGCGAGATACCGCAGAATGAGAACGATCAAGAAACGAAGAAGGGCATGACCACAGTGGTCATGCCCTTTCCCTCGGGTCGGGAGTGCGCGCTGATCAGGCGAAGAGTTCGTCGGCGAAGATGCGCCGGGCCGCGGTGACGAGCTCGGCGAGGTCGCCGCCGGCTTCCGCCCGATCCTTGCGGAAGAGCAGTCCGGTGGCCAGTTCGGGCCGGAAATCCACCACCGGCAGCACCTTCACATTGTCCAGCCGATAAAGATGCATCGGGCTGTCCGGAGACAGCATCGTCATCGAAAAGGCGAGGCCGCCGGATACCAGTTCCGAGGTTCCGGCGTAATCGGAGCTGTTGATGCGAATTCTCTTCTTCAATCCCGCGGAATTCAGCCGGGCATCGATTTCATCGAAGTACGCGGGCATCGCCTCGGGGGCGGTGGCCACGTAGGGGAACGGCCGCAGCTCGTCCAGGGTGACCGTGTCCCGGCCCTCGAACCGGTCGGCGGGGACCGCCGCCCCCAGCCGTTCCCGCATGACCTCGATGATGCCGAGCGCGGGGTCCGCGACCGGCAGCCGGGCCAGCGCGAGAGCCAGCCGGCCGTCGCGGACCGCCTCGGCCAGGCTGGTGGAGCGGCCGGGCCAGCGCTTGAGCTCGTAGGTCTCCCCGCAGGCGCCCTCCAGCTCCCGGACCCGGGCCCGCAGGTCGGGGTGCACCCCGGAGGGCATCCCGATGAGCAGGGTGGTGCGCTGCGGACGGACGGCCTCGCGCAGCCGCCAGGGAATGGCATTGACACGTTCGAGGACATCGCGCGCCATCGGCAGCAGGGCGGCACCGGCGGGCGTCAGCGCGACGTGATGCGTGGTGCGGTCGAAGAGCGTCTGGTCCAGCTCGCGTTCGAGGTCCTTGATCCGCTGGCTCAGCGGCGAGGCCGCCATGTGCAACTTGCGTGCCGCCTGGGAGAAATTGAGCTCTTCGGCAACCGCCACGAAGTAGCGCAGGTGCAGCATGTCCACACGCCCACATTACCCGGCGGTGGTACCGCCGTTCGCGGACCGCAGCGGCACCCGGGAGCACCCCGTCAGCTGTCGGCGAGACCGAGCAGCGAGGGGTCGTCGGCCAGCTCGCGGAAGGCCGCTCGCGGGTCCTGGAACAGCTTGCGCTCGGTGAGGTCGAGCACCCCGCAGACGGCGCTCACCTCGGCGGCCACCGTGCCGTCCGTCCTGCGGACGGTCTGCTCGATCCGGAAGGTCCTGCCCTCGCCCCAGACGAAGGCGCAGCTCACCTCGACCTCGTCACCGGCCCGCAGCTCGCGCCGGTAGCGGATGGTGGTCTCGACGGTCACCGGGCCGATCCGCCGCTCCACCATCGTGCTCTGGCGGATGCCGCTCGCCTGCAGCAAAGACCAGCGGGCGTGCTCGGCGTACTGCAGATAGACGCTCTGGTTGAGGTGGCCCTGGGTGTCCGTCTCGTAGCCGCGCACGGTGACCGGGACGGCGAACGGCGCCGCCCCGTCCGGACCGGTTTCCGCGTCCGTACCGATTTCCGCGTCCGACACCCGTGCCTCGCCCACCGCGTCTCTCCCGTCCCCGTACCGGCCGGTGCGCCGCTCGGACGCGCCCGGCCCATGGCCATCGGCTTCTCATCGTAGGGGCCGGGGGCCGGCGGGCACCGCCCGCGTCCGGGTACGCCCGTCAGGGGCTGCCCGTCTTCAGCCGCAGGTTCCACTTGGCCAGGGCCTCGCCGACCGGCTGGAAGATCGTGATGGTGGCACCGCCGAAGTTGCCGCAGGTGGCGGCGCCGCCGCCGGAGTGCACGCCGATCGCCATCGGGGCGTTGGGCTGGGTGACGTACGAACCGCCCGAATCACCGGCCGCCGAGCAGGCGTTGGTGAACGAGAGGCCCTCGATGACCGTGTTGCCGTAGTCCACGGTCTGGTCGACCCGGGTGATCTCCCCGCAGTGCCAGCCGCTGCTCTGGCCGGAGCGGCAGATCGACATGCCCACCAGGCCCTCCTGGGAGCCGGTGACGGTGACCGGCGTACCGCCCTGGCCCGCCACGTACGAGCTGACGATCCATCCGGGCTGGTCCACCTCCACCAGCCCGAAGTCGCCCTCGCGGTCGTTGACGCTGTGCCCGCCGCCCTGGTTGGAGGTCCCCATCCGGCTGCCGTCCTTGCCGTACGCGGCCTGGTCGGGCGTCAGGGTGCAGTGACCGGCCGTCAGGAAGCCCTGGAAGCCGCCCGGCCCGGTCACCGAGAAGCCGATCGAGCAGATGCCCTCGCTGCCGGGCATCCACCGCTCGCCGCCCACCACCGAACCGCCCTGCTGACGCGGTCTGCGGTCGTTGCGCTCGACGGTGACGGGGACCTTCACGCGTGCCGCGAGACCGCGCACGGACTTCTCGAAGGCCTCGGTGCGGGCGGTGCGCCTGGTGTGGTCGGTGCGGACCACGACGCCGTTGGCGCGCTCGTCCACGCCCCACCCCGTGACGCCCGGGACGCCCTTGCCGGCCCGCCCGCTGATCTGCCGCACCAGTGCGGTGAGCGTGGCGCGGCTGTGCGGCACGGTCTTCGGCTCCGCCCCGGCGGCCCGTACCAACTGCGCGTCCGCGGCGCCGGTGACCGCGACGACGAGCTTGCCGGTCGCCTTGTCGAACCACATCCCGGCGGGCGGTGCGCCGAGCACCCGGCGCACGGTGGCCGCGGCGCGGTGCGCGTCGGCCTCCTGCGCGAGCCGCGTGCGCACCTGTTGCGCCGTCAGCCCGAGGTCCCGGCGCATCGCGTCGAGCATGGCGCGGGGCGAGGGCGGGGGCGACGGGTCGGGCCGCGGCACGGCACGCGCCGGGCTGAGCGGGCCGGTGGCCGCCATGACCACGGCGACGGTCGCGCCCCAGAGAGCTGCCTTGCGAAAGCGGCGTTCCATCGGGGATCTCCTCGCGGTGTCGAGTGCACGTCGGATCCGATTTGTCGAGCCTGCTCGACACCGGGACGTGCGGCACGAGGGAGAATCCCTGCATCATGACCGGATGCTCCGCGACCCCGGCCGTCAAATCCCCGCCTCCCGTGGCACGGTGGCGTTCCGGCGGCTGCCGGAGGCGCTGCGCAAGGTGACCTACTCGGGCGCCCGCCATCCGGGAGCGCCGACACCTGAATGCCCGTCACACACCTCGGACGGGGCGGACGATGCCGGTGGCGGCAGCGCCCCCGACGCCTTCGCCGACCTGGCCGGGGGCGCGAACTGCCAGCGCTACGCCTATGCCGTGCTGCGCCACTTCGGCCTGCTGATACCACCGCTGCGCTCGGCGGAACTCTGGGCGGACGACCGCGCGACCCGGCGGGCCGACCCGCCGCAACCGCTGGATCTGGTGCTGTTCGACTCCGGGCCGGCAGAGGGGCGGCCACCGGGGTACGGCGCGCATGTCGGCGTCCACCTGGGGCCCGACCAGGTCCTGCATCTGTGCCGGGAGGCCGGCCGGCCCGCCGTATGGCGCTATGCCGACTTCGCGGCCCGCCCGCGCTACCGGCGGTTCCTCGGCGCCAAGCGGGCGGTGGGCGCGGCGGGCCGCTGAGCGGGCGTTACAGCGGGGCCCGCCCCCCGCCGAGAGGCTGCGCGCGCCCACCCGCTCAGGGTCGTGGCGCGCTCACCGGCCAGGGTTGTGCGGCACTCACCGGCCAGGGTCGTGGGCGCACCCGCGCCGGGCGCCCGGTGCTCAGAAGCCGCCGCCGAAGCCCCCGTCGCCGCCACCGCCGAAGCCGCCGCCGTCGAACCCGCCGCCGTCACCGAAGCCGCCCCCGAAGTCGTCGGAGTTGAAGTCGGCTCCGGAGGAGTCGCCGCCCTCGGCACCCGTGGCGCCGCCGAAGTCGGCGCCGTAGGCGTCGGTGGAGAACATCACGTTGCCGAGCAGCGTGCCCACCAGGAGGCCGGGCAGCAGACCACCGCCGAAGTAGCCGCCTGCCCAGGGGCCGTAGGCCGGGCCCGCGTCCCAGTACGGGCGGTCGCCGCCCGCGGTCCGGACCGTACGGGCCAGCGGCTCCCGGCCGTCGTCCAGGCGGCTCTTGTCCGCGGCACAGACCGGCACGGTGCGCTCCGCGCCGCCCGCGGGTGCCCAGGCGACATCGACGACGGACGGACCGTGCCGCGGGTCGAAGAAGCAGGGCAGCCGGCGCTCGGGCAGCGGCCTGCCCTCACGGCGTGCGGCCAGGGTGGCCAGCGAGAACCGGCCGCCCTCCAGGGCCTTGGTCACGCCCTGGACGTCGCCGGGGTGCTCGGCCGCCGCCATCGACGCCTTGGCGTTCTCGTACGCGTCCAGCGCATGGCTGTAGTCCGCGCGCATCGCCTCGTCGGCACCGGGCTCGCCGGGGTGGAAGTCGAGCCGGTCCAGCTCCTCGCCGAAGGCGGTGATGTCCTCGTCGACGACGACCCGCAGATCCTCCAGCGCCGCCCGCTCCTCCTCGGCCCGCCTCCGGCGGTTGCGGCGGGCGATGGCGTACGCGCCACCACCGCCGACGACCACCAGCACGCCGAGGCCGATCGCGGTGCCGGTGTCGAAGCCGCTGCCGCCGGAGCCGCCCCAGGACGAGGGGGCGTGGCCGTGCGCCGACTTGAGCGCGGTGTCGACGAAGCTGTTCAGGCGGTCGCCGACGTCCGTGTAGTGGGAACGCTGCACCGACCCGACGAGGTTCTGCACCGCGCTGTGCGGCATCACCCGCGGGTCGGCGCCGGCGTTGAAGCCGTTGCCGAGCTCGACGGCGTAGACGCCGCTGATCCCGGTCTTGGTGCGCAGATCCTTCAGCAGCGTGCCGGGTGGGTACTCGGCGGCCCGGGGCAGCACGGCGACGAAGACCGGCTTGTCCGCGTCCTTGATCTTCTTGGCCAGCGCGTCGGCCTCGGCCGAGGAGAACTGGCTCGCGACACGGGGATCGACGTAGACCGGGCCCTTCTGGAGGGCCGCCGCGGCCTCGTCGAGCCCGCCGGCCGCACGGGCCCCCGGTGCCGTCGCGGCGACCACCGCCAGCAATACGGCCACCAGCAGCAGAAGCGGTCCGATCAGGGCACGGCGTATCGCGGTCTTCATGTGTTCGACGCTACCTGAACCGCACTTTCCAGACATCACCGGTGCAGGGGTCGATTCGGCCCGCATCGGGGTATTTTCCTCCGCCCACAACGGGCTGTCACGCCGGGGCTGTCCATCCAGGTGATCGCTCCGCGCGTCGTTTTTGATGATCGGAGTGCCGGGGATGTTCCGGCTCGCCACTCCCCCGAGGAAACGAGGAGACGATGTGCAGGGCCACCTCGATGGCCACCAATCTGGCCGTCGCCGTCGCCGCCACCGCCGTCGGATGCATGCTGGTGATCTCGTTGACACCGTCCCACCCGGACGCGGACGGGAGCCGGCCCTCGGGCGCCGGGCCGAAGGTCACGTCCGGCCATGCGGGCTCGGCCGCGCGGGCCGCCACCTCCGCCCTCGGCACGACCGCCGCCGGCGCGGCCCCCGGGGAGTCCGAGGACCGCGCGGAATCCGGGGAGTTCGCCTCGCCGCCGACCGGGCGGATCGAGGTGACCGCGCCGGAGCCGGGCGTCGACTACAAGGCGAACGGCAGCTTCAACGTGGCCTGGAAGAACAGCACCGGCGAGCCGGTGGACGTATGGCTGCGGGCGGCGACGGGCCACGGCCGGTCGCAGCGGGTGGCCCTGGTGGTCCCCCGGGCGGCCGCCGGAGCGGCCTCCGAGGCGATCGTGACGCTGCCCAAGGTGCCGCCGGGCCCCCGCTACTTCCTGGAGGTGGCCACCGCCGGTGACGGCGCGGTCGGCGGCGTCAGCCGGACCTTCGCCATCACCGAGTGACCGCGCACCACCGCCCGCAGGCGGTGGCCTACGGGGCGTCGAGGCCGACCAGCCCCGCCAGGGCCTCCCGGTGCCGCCCCGGCGACCCGAGGGCGAGCTCATCGCTCTTGGCCCGCTTGAGGAACAGATGGGCCGGGTGTTCCCAGGTCATACCGATGCCGCCGTGCAACTGGACGCACTCCTGGGCGGCGCGCACCGCCACCGGCGCGCAGTACGCCTGGGCGACGGCCACCGCCACCGGGGCGTCGGGGCTGCCGGTGGCCAGCGCGTCCGCCGCGTTACGGGCGGCGGCGCGGGCCGAGGCCACCTCCAGCCAGAGCGCGGCCATCCGGTGCTTGAGCGCCTGGAACGAGCCGACGGGGCGGCCGAACTGGGTGCGCTGTGCCGTGTAGCGGACGGTTTCGGTCAGGCACCATTCGGCGACGCCCAGTTGCTCCGAGGCGAGCAGTCCGGCACCGGTGAGCAGGGCGCGTTCGACGGCGGCGCGGGCCCGGTCGCCGGAGGCCAGGAGCGTACCGCGGGCGCCGTCGAAGGTGAGGTGGCCCAGGGGGCGGGTGAGGTCGAGCGGAGTGACGGAGTCGGTACGGACCCCGTCCGCCGAGGCCTCGACGGAGTAGAGGGCCGGGCCGTCGGGGCCCTGGGCCGAAACCAGCAGGAGTTCGGCGCCCGCGGCGTCGGCGACCGAGGTCACCCGGCCGGTCAGGGCGCCGTCCGCCGCGGCCCGTACGGCCGGTTCCGCCGGCCCGCCCGGAGCGGTGGGCAGCGGGACCGCGAGCACACCGACGGTCCGGCCCCCGGCGAGCGCGGCGAGCGGCGCGGCGACGTCCTCCCGGGCGTGATCGCAGCCCAGCAGCGCGGTCACCGCGATGACCGCGCTGGTCAGATAGGGGACGGGCGCGACGGAGCGGCCGACCTCCTCCAGCACGACGGCGGCCTCACGGGCGCTCGCGCCCGCACCGCCGAGCTTCTCGGGCACCAGCAGCCCCGCGGCACCGATCTCCGTGGCGAGGGCGCGCCACAGCCCGGTGTCGTAGGCGACCTCCGACTCCAGGCCGGCGAGCACCGTGGCCGGATCGCCGCGGTCGGCGAGCAGCGAGCGCACGGCGGCGCGCAGCGCCTCCTCGTCCTCGGAGTACAGCAGGTCGGGGTCGGCTGCCGGGGTGCCGGTCAGGGGGGTCCCGTCGTTCATCGGGGGAGGTCCTTCCACGCGACGTCCTTGTCGGTGCGCGGCTCGGGGGGCAGCCCCAGCACACGTTCGGCGACGATGTTGAGCAGCACTTCCGAGGTGCCTCCTTCGATGGAGTTCCCCTTGGCGCGCAGATAGCGGTAACCGGCCTCACGGCCGGTGAAGTCGACCCCGTCGGGGCGGCGCATCGTCCAGTCGTCGTAGGTCAGACCGTCCTCGGCGAGGAACTCCACCTCCCAGCCGCTGATCTCCTGCGCGAGCCGGGCGAAGGCGAGCTTCATCCCGCTGCCCTCGGGGCCGGGCTGGCCCATGGTGAGCTGCTGGCGCAGGCGCTCGCCGGTCAGCCGGGCGACCTCGGCCTCCACCCACAGCGTCAGCAGCCGCTGGTGCAGGTCGTGGGTGCGCAGTCCGGGCCGCGCGCGCCAGTCGGCGGCGGCCACGCCGATCATTCCGCCCTCGCGCGGGATGCGGGCGCCGCCGATGGCGACCCGCTCGTTCATCAGCGTGGTCTGGGCGACCTTCCAGCCCTCGCCGACCTCACCGAGTCGCTGGGCGTCGGGGATGCGGACACCGGTGAGGAAGACCTCGTTGAACTCGGCCTCGCCGGTGATCTGCCGCAGCGGACGCACCTCGACGCCGGGGTCGGTCATATCGCATACGAAGTAGCTGATGCCACGGTGTTTGGGCAGGTCGGGGTCGGTACGGGCGATCAGGATCGCCCAGCGGGCCAGATGCGCGCTGGACGTCCAGACCTTCTGGCCGTCCACGATCCAGTCACCCTCGCCGTCGCGTACCGCGCGGGTCGCCAGCGCCGCCAGGTCGGAGCCGGCGCCGGGCTCGCTGAACAGCTGGCACCACACCTCCTCGCCGGTCCACAACGGGCGCAGCAGGCGCTGCTTCTGCTCGTCGCTGCCGAAGCGGAGGATGGTGGGCGCGGCCATACCGAGGCCGATGCCGATACGGCCGGGGTCGTTGCCGGGGGCGCCGGCGGCCTCCAACTCCGCGTCCACGACCGCCTGCAGGGAACGCGGCGCGTCCAGCCCGCCGAGCCCCTCGGGGAAGTGGACCCAGGCCAGTCCCGCGTCGAAGCGGGCGCGCAGGAACTCCAGCCGTCCGGTCTCGGCGGGCGGGTGTGCGGTGAGCAGCTCGACGGTGCGCCGGCGCAGGTCCTCGGCGTCGGTCATCGGGTCTCCTTTGCCGCGGGCAGGACGACGAGCCGGCCGGTGGACGTACCGTCGGCGACCCGCTGGACGGCCTCGGCGGCGTCCTCCAGCGGGAACCTGCCGCCGATGAGCGGTTTGACGGCGCCCTGTGCGGCGAGCTTCGACAGCTCTTCGTGGCAGGCGTCGACCGCGGCCGGGTCCTTGGTGTTGTACAGGCCCCAGTGCAGGCCCAGGATCGCGTAGTTCTTCACCAGCGCGTGGTTGAGGGCCGGGGTGGGGATGGCACCGCCGGCGAAGCCGACGACGAGGATCCGGCCCTCGAAGGCGATGCACTTGACGGACTTGGCGTAGGCGTCGCCGCCCACCGGGTCGTAGACCACATCCGCGCCCCGGCCGCCGGTGTCCTCCTTCACGGCGGCGATGATGTCGTCGTGACGGCGGTCGAGGACGAGGTCGCAGCCCAGTTCGCGGGCGGTCCGGGCCTTGTCCTCGCCGCCGACGACACCGATGACCCGCGCGCCGGCGGCCTTGCCGAGCTGTACGGCGGCGCTGCCGACGCCCCCGGCGGCGGCGTGCACGAGCAGCGTCTCGCCCGCCTGGAGCCGGGCCCGGCGGTGCAGTCCGAACCAGCCGGTCTGGTAGCCGATGTGCAGCGCGGCGGCCTCGGCGTCGTCCAGCGCCTCGGGCGCCGGGCGGACCGTCGCGGCATCGACGACGGCGAGCTCGGCGAATCCGCCGTCCGGCAGCGGCGGCTGGGCCAGCACCCGCGCCCCGATCCGTCCGGCCGCCCCCTCCCCCGCGGCGAGCACCTCGCCGCAGATCTCCACGCCGGGGGTGAACGGCAGCGGCGGCCGCACCTGGTACTGGCCGCGGCACAGCAGGGCGTCGGGGAAGTTGACGTTGGCGGCCCGCACCCGCAGCAGCAGCTGACCCGGTCCCGGCTGCGGGTCCGGCACCTCCTCCAGCCGCATCACTTCACGCGGCTCGCCGTTCGCGTGTACGCGCCATGCCTTCACCTGGAGCCTCCACAGACCTTGGATACGCGGGTGGGGCGGCGGGCCCACCGGCGCCACCGCCAGCGACATACTAAGCGGTCGGTATCCCGCAGGGAACAGTCTCCGCCACATCGCGGCCAGGCCCCGCCGCCGCCACCGGCCGGGCCCGGGACCCTGCTACCGACAGGGCCAGGCTCCCGCCCGCCCGATGACGGAGACTGGCCGGCATGGACACACCCGTCACGGACTCCCCCGCCGCACTGGGAGATTTTCTGCGCACCCGCCGCGCCCGGCTGCAGCCGGCGGACGTCGGGCTGGTCTCCTACGGGACGCGGCGCCGCGTCCCCGGGCTGCGCCGCGAGGAGCTGGCCCAGCTCGCCGGCGTCAGCGTCGCCTACTACACCCGCCTCGAACAGGGCCAGAGCCACCACGCCTCGCAGGGCGTGCTGGACGCATTGGCCCGTGCGCTGCGCCTGACCGACGACGAGCGGGCGCATCTGCGCGAGCTGGCCCGTCCGGCCAGGGCGCGCCGCCGCCCCGCGGTGCGCCACGACACGGCCCGCGCCGGTGTACGGCAGCTGCTCGCCGCCATGACGGACATACCGGCCCTCGCCCTCGGGCCGCGCTTCGAGATCCTGGCGTGGAACCGCCTGGGGCACGCCCTGATCGCCGGGCACCTCGACTTCGACAGCCCCGGCCGCCCACAGGACCGCCCCAACGCCCAGCGGCTGTTCTTCCTCGACCCGCACACCCGCGAGCTGTACCCGGACCGCGACAAGGAGGCCCGGCGGGCCGTCTCCTCCTTGCGGGTGGCCGCGGGCCAGTACGCCGACGATCGCCAACTGGCCGAACTCATCGGCGAGTTGTCGATGAAGAGCACCGAGTTCAGCGGTCTGTGGTCACGGCACGCCGTCCACAACTGCACCTTCGGGACCAAGCGGTTCCACCATCCGCTGGTGGGCGAACTGGAGCTGGACTTCGAGATGCTGCAGACGCCGGACGGGTCCGGGCAGGGCGTACTGATGTACACCGCGGCGCCGGGCTCACCGTCCGAGGCCGCGCTGCGGCTGCTCGCCACGGAGCGCGGCCCGGAAGTCCGGGGTCCTTGAACCCGAGCACCCATAGGCCGATGCCCCGCACCCCGTACTTCCTCAGCAGCGGCAACCGCTCGCCGCCACCGGCCATGGGGATCAACGGAACAGTCAGTATCGGTGAGAACGATCATGGTTGCGCGGTCGTGATCGCCTAGCACGGGCGGCCCTCCCCGTGCGGTCTTTCAGTAAGAGATCCACGGTCACTCAAAGGTGGTCATCGAGGAGCTGGAACTCATCGACGAGACCGGACGCTATGTGGACACGGCCGCACTGTGGCGGGCGCTGGAAGAGATCGCGCCCCGGGCCACTCTTCCAGCGCGGCGGCCACGGTGGTGAGCCTGGTGCCGGAGGACGACGACACGGCGGAGACCGCGCCGCGCGGGGCACTCGCACTGCGCTACAACACCGTGCGCCCGTTCCTGTCGCTGCTGGGCGAGACGTCTGCGCTGAGAGCGGCGACCGGCGCGATGCGCATCCTGACCGGGGTGAAGCGACTACCCGGCCCTGTCGCGGCGGAAGGTGTCGGAGAAGCCGCTGCTGCCGCGCGAGGTCGACGACAAGCTGGTCCCGGCACGCTGGCGCAAGGCGGTGTACGCGAACGCCGAGCCGCCCCAGGGAGCGGTGGACCGCGACGCGTACGTGGTGTGCGTGCTGGAGCAGCTCTTCCGCGCCCTCAAGCGCCGCGACATCTTCGCCTCCCCCTCACACCGCTGGTCCGACCCGCGCGCCCGCCTGCTTCAGGGCCGGGCGCGAGGACGTCTTGGCGGGCCTGAGCCTCCCGGAGGACGCGGAACAGCACCTTCGGGAGCTGATCGACGTGCTGGACGCGACATGGAAACAGATGGCCGAGCGCCTTCAGGAGGCCGGCGCCGACGCGAAGAGCAGCATCGAGGTACAGCCGAACGGCCGCGCGAAGCTGAACGTGGAGAAGCTCCACGCGCTCGGCGAGCCGTAGTCGCTGAACTGGCTGCGCCATGCTTGTGGCACACCCGCTCACATGCACTTTGGGCCCTCGCCAGCCCGCTTGGCGAGAGCATCAGCATGAGCGCGGCGGACTGAACGGGTCAGCGGGTGGTCTTCGTCCAGCACCCGCACCGTGTCGGTGAGGTTCTGCTCGAACAGCGGGATAGCGCGGCCCAGATCACCCGCCGACTCGTAGGCGCCGGCGAGGTTGTTGCGGGTGATCAGAGTGTCGGGGTGGTCTTCGCCCAGCACCCGCAGCCGCTCTTCGAGAGTCTGCTCGTACAGCGGGATCGCGCGGTCCAGGTCACCCGCTGCATGGTAGGCGTAGGCGAGGTTGTTGCGGGTGGTCAGAGTGTCGGGGTGGTCTTCGCCCAGCACCCGCAGCCGCTCTTCGAGAGTCTGCTCGTACAGCGGGATCGCACGGCCCAGATCACCCGCCGACTCGTAGACATCGGCGAGGCTGTTGCGGAAGGTCAGGGTGGAGGGGTGGTCTTCGCCCAGCACCCGCACCGTGTCGGTGAGGGTCTGCTCGAACAGCGGGATAGCGCGGCCCAGGTCACCCGCCGACTCGTAGGCGTGGGCGAGGTTGTTGCGGGTGGTCAGGGTGGAGGGGTGGTCTTCACCCAGCACCCGCACCGTGTCGGTGAGGGTCTGCTCGAACAGCGGGATAGCGCGGCCCAGATCACCCGCCGAGTAGTAGGCGGCGGCGAGGTCGCTGCGGGTGGCCAGAGTCTCGGGGTGGTCTTCGCCCAGCACCCGCAGCCGCTCTTCGAGAGTCTGCTCGAACAGCGGGATCGCACGGCCCAGGTCACCCGCCGCCTTGTAGGCGCCGGCGAGGTTGTTGCGGGTGGTCAGGGTGGAGGGGTGGTCTTCACCCAGCACCCGCACCGTGTCGGTGAGGGTCTGCTCGCACAGCGGGATCGCGCGTCCCAGATCACCCGCCGACCGGAAGGCGCCGGCGAGGCTGTCGCGGGTGGTCAGAGTGTCGGGGTGGTCTTCGCCCAGCACCCGCAGCCGCTCTTCGAGAGTCTGCTCGAACAGCGGGATCGCGCGGCCCAGATCACCCGCCGACCAGTAGGCGTGGGCAAGATTGTTGCGGGTGGTCAGAGTGTCGGGGGCGTCTTCGCCCAGCACTCGGACCATGTCGGTGAGGGTCTGCTCGCACAGCGGGATCGCGCGTCCCAGATCACCCGCCGACTGGTAGGCGCAGGCGAGGCTGTTGCGGGAGGCCAGAGTGTCGGGGTGGTCTTCACCCAGCACCCGCACCGTGTCGGTGAGGGTCTGCTCGAACAGCGGGATCGCGCGTCCCAGATCACCCGCCGACCAGTAGGCGTGGGCAAGATTGTTGCGGGTGGTCAGAGTGTCGGGGTCGTCATCACCCAGCACCCGCACCATGTCGGAAAGGGCGCGTTGGAGGTGGCTGAACGCGCGAGCGGGCAGGCCCTCCCCGACGAGGAAGTGGGCGGTCTGGTTGAGGAGCAGGGCGGTGGTGTGGGTATCGGTGTCCTGGGTGGTGTGTTCGGCGAGAGCGTCGATATGAGGGAGCAGGGTGCGCCCGGTCGGCCGGGTGGTGGGGTCTGTCCAGTGTGCGGGCAGGGCGGTGTAGAGGCAGTCGGTGGCCTGTTCGCGGGCTTGTGCGGTGAGGGCTGGAGTGCGGTGGGGGTCGTCGGGGTCCGGTGTGCGGGCGAGTGCCTGGACAAGTCGGTGCACGGACAGGGTGTGGGTGGCGGGATCGGGGGTGATCATGCTGTAGGCCGTCAGGACGCCGAGTGCGGTGTTCAGCGTGGGCGGGTCGGCCGGGCCGCCGTCCAGGAGTGTGGCGGGGATCTGGTCGGGGGCGTACCAGGCCAGCAGGCGCAGCAGACCGGCGGCCTGGGGGTGGAGTGTGGCGATCCGGTCCAGCGTCACGTGCCAGATCCGGGCGATGGTGCGCTGGGGTGCGGTGACGCCGACCGCACCGGTGCGGTACATCGCGGCCGGGTGTTGGTCCAGCAGGGTGAGGTAGGCGCGCGGGGTGGTGAGCGGATTCTGGGCGAGGTAGGCGGCTGCCTGCTCGATGGCCAGCGGGAGTTGGCCCAGTTCCGCGCACAGGTCCTCGGCGCCGTCCATGTTCCGGCCGGGTGCGGTGTGGGTGGCGGTACGGGTGAGCAGGTCGAGTGCGTCGGCCGCGGCCAGGACGTCCAGGCGTACGACGGTGGGGATGTGGTGCCAGGCGGTGGCGAGGCGGCTGGTGATCAGGAAGCGTCCGTGTGCGTGGGTGCGGTCCAGGAGCGGGGCGATGTCGGCCGGGTCGTTGACGTTGTCCAGGATCAGCAGCCAGCCGGTGTGGCTGGCCAGCCACTGCAGGGCCCATTCCGCCAGTGCCTCGCTCGGCAGTGTGCCGGTCAGGGCCGGTTGCAGGGCTCCGGCCAGGTCCGTGAGGCCCTGTTGCACCCCGGCGGGGGTGTCGGCGGTGACCCATCGGGCGGGGTAGCAGCCGTGCGCGCGGGTGGCGGCCCAGTGCGCGGCCAGGGTGCTCTTGCCGATGCCCCCCAGTCCGTGCACGGCCTGGACGACGGCCCCGCCGGGGGTGGCGAGGGCTTCGTCGAGCCGGTCCAGTTCCTCTGTACGGCCGACGAACAGGCCCGGGCGTCCGGAGAGGGTGTCCAGTCCGGGCGGGGCGGGGATCTGGGCGGGGGGCCGTAACACGTCGGGCGGCAGGGACACCGCCAGGGCGCCGTCCCCGGTCATTACAGGGGCGTGGACGTTGCCTCCGATGGATACGGCCCGCTCGCCGCGGGCTTCCACCCGTGAGGCGGGGGCGGGGCCCGGGGCGGGGCTTGTGGCGGGTGGTTCTGGCTCTTGCGCGTCGGTCCGCCGGACCGGCCTCTTCACGGGGCAGTCCTGTCAGGCGGATCACCGGCGGCCTGCTCGCCGATGCGCTGATCGCCCGTGGACAGCGGACCGGAGTTCGTTCCGCCCATGGCGATCGAGCGGGTCCCGGACGCGGAAACCGTGCCCGCAGCCGGTGGCGGGTCCGGGTCCGGTCCGCCGCCGGGCCGCACCGGCGCGGGCCCGGTGGGTGCGGGCGCAGCCGGTGCGGTGGTGTCGCCTGTGGAGATCGGGCCGGAGCTACTGCCGCCGATCGCCACCGCCCGCTCGGCCGTGGCTTCGACCGAAGAGCCTGAAGTCCCGCTCGCCGGCGCACTGGTGGCGAAGCTGTTGCTCCACAACACCGCCAGCGATCCCAGTACCGCGCCCAATGCGCAGGCCAGCGACCAGCGGATCGCGGGATCCTCCAGCAGGGACGGCAGCAAGAGCGCACCGCACAGCCACGCCGGCACGGCAAAGGCCGCAGCCGTCACCAGTCCCGCCACCACCCACCTGATGGCCCGTCCCATACCGCCCCCAGTGTTGGTGGTCCGTGTCCACCACACGATGACAGCAACACCCCGGCCCGGAACAGCCTTTGCACGCAGTGACCGCACCAGCTGCGGCCCCTGGCGCTCAGGGCCGCTCACGACGCGAGCGCAGCGGCCGGAAGCCGGCCGGATCGAGCTTGACGAGTTCGGTGTCGACCTCGACATTGATCGTGCCGCGGTAATTGACGTTCCGCCAACCATGATCGTTCTCCCGGTCCCGGCCGTAGCCCAGGAAGGCCACCTCGGTCTTGTGCGCTCTTCGCGGCGCCGAGGGTCTCGGTCACGGTGGGCACCACGTCGAGCCCGGCGTCGTGCAACCCGTCGATGATGTCGCGCCGTCCCGCGCCCGGGTGCGCCGTGCCGGTGGTGCCGGAGGAGGCCTCGCGCCAGAAGGGGCTGACGGTGTGCCGCTGGGAGGCGTGCCGCAGCGCGTCGCGGTACGCAGCGTCGGCGTCGGCGTCGCCCCAGTACGGCAGCCAGGCCGAGCCGCTGCGCCCGCCGGCTCCCGGGTCCGTCGCGGCCGCGGTCGCCGGGGGGCCGGAGCCCGGTGAGCACCGCCATGGCCGGCAGGAGCGCAAGTCCGGTGCGCACCCGGGGCCCTGAGACGTGATCCCTTTCCCCGAGCGTTCCCCGGCTCTCTGCTGACGCTTCGTCAGACCGGCCGAACGGGGCGGCGGGGCCGGGCGGGCACCACCGGGCGGCAAGAGGCGGCCCACGGCGCTCCGCGGGCCGGGCCGCCCCCGGCAGGGGTCAGGTGCGCCCGGCCCGCTGCTGGGCGTCGCGCAGGGCGTCGGACGACGTGGCCCACCGCGCCCGTATCACCGGGAAACCGGCCTTCTCGCAGGCGTCGCAGACGAGTTCGTCGTCGTCGACGACATGGCGGACCTCGCGGCCGCGGGCGATCCGGCGCAGGATCTCCAGTTTGGCGTGCCGGGCCGGGCGCCGGTCGCTTTCGGGGCGCATCCACAACCGGCCCTCGGGCAGCCCGTGCCGGGCGAGCCAGTCCAGGGTGTCGCGGCGGCAGCGCTCCGGACGGCCGGTCAGATAGACGACCTCGCAGTCCTCGGTGCTGCGCAGGGCCAGGGCCACCCCCTCGGCGAGCGGCGGGTCGTCGGTGGCGGCCGCGAAGAAGGCCTTCCAGTCGCGCGGGGCGCGCTGCAGCAGGTGCTGGCGGTGGCCGGTGTCGGCGAGCGTGCCGTCCAGGTCGAAAACCGCCAGGGGGCGCGTCGTCATGCCGTTTCCGTCCTCTTCCGTCGCTGCCGTTCACCGGCCGCCTCGGGCGGTGTGACCACGATCCGGCCGGATGCGATTCCCTGCGCGAGGGAGAGGCGATCGTACGCGATCTCGGCACAGGTCGCGGTGTCCATCCGCAGCCGGACATCGGGGTGCTCGGCGGGGCCGTCCGCATAGCGGGGCCCGCCGTCCGCTCCGTCGACGCCCTCCCCGTCGTCTCCGAGGACGACATGGAACTCGCCCTCGTCGAGGGCGATGCCGACCACGTCGACGCCCTCGGGGAAGTGCCGGGCCAGCCGCGCGAGGAGGGGCACCGCGAACCAGTGGGCCCGCACCGCGTCCGTCGGGCGCTTCTCGTCGAGGGCGGGGGCGCCCCAGTCGGCGAGGGCGGTGAGCGCGGGCAGCAGCGCGCGGCCGCGGGGGGTGAGCTCGTAGACGAAGGCGGCCGTGGGCGGGGCGAGCCGGCGGCGGGTGACCAGACCGTCCCGCTCCATGTCCTTGAGCCGGGAAGCGAGCATGTCGGTGCTGACGCCGGGCAGATCGGCGTGCAGATCGGTGTAGCGCCGGGAGCCGCCCAGCAGTTCCCGGACGATCAGGAGCGTCCAGCGGTCGCCCACGGCGTCCAGGGCTCGGGCAACGGCGCAGTACTGGTCATAACTTCGGCGCGGCATGACACCAGCATAGACAGAGGTTGGACTTTCCAAGTCCCAACTTGGTAAAACCAAGTACGGTGAACGAATGCTGCCGCGCCGCGCGGTGAGCGAGGACCGGGAGGCCAC
Organism: Streptomyces caniferus; assembly: GCF_009811555.1. Classification (GTDB taxonomy): domain Bacteria; phylum Actinomycetota; class Actinomycetes; order Streptomycetales; family Streptomycetaceae; genus Streptomyces; species Streptomyces caniferus. The sequence goes on from NZ_BLIN01000003.1 coordinate 1,196,799, forward strand.
CGCATGCAGTTCAAGCAGTCGAGCAAGATGGCCGACGTCTGTTACGAGATCCGCGGGCCGGTGATCGAGCACGCGGACGCGCTGGAGGAGGCCGGCCACAGCGTGCTGCGGCTGAACACCGGAAATCCCGCGCTGTTCGGCTTCGAGTGCCCGGACGAGATCCTGCAGGACATGATGCGCAACCTCTCCCGTGCGCACGGCTATACGGAGTCCCAGGGCATCCTCTCGGCGCGCCGCGCGGTGGCCCAGCGCTACCAGCGGAGCGGGCTGCCGGATGTCGACGTGGACGACGTCTACCTCGGCAACGGCGTCTCCGAACTCGTCTCGATGGCGGTGCAGGCGCTGCTCGACGACGGGGACGAGATCCTCATCCCGGCCCCCGACTTCCCGCTGTGGACGGCGGTCACCACCCTCGCGGGCGGCAAGGCCGTGCACTACCTCTGCGACGAGTCCGCGGACTGGCTGCCGGACCTCGACGACCTCGCCTCGAAGATCACCGACCGGACCCGGGCGATGGTCATCATCAACCCGAACAACCCGACCGGCGCGGTCTACCCGCGCGAGCTGCTGGAGGGCATGCTCGATCTCGCCCGGCGCCACGGGCTGATGGTCTTCGCCGACGAGATCTACGACCGGATCCTGTACGACGACGAGGTCCACCACCACGCCGCGGTACTCGCCCCCGACCTCGTCTGCCTCACCTTCAGCGGGCTGTCCAAGTCCTACCGCGTGGCCGGATTCCGCTCCGGCTGGCTGGTGGTCTCCGGCCCCAGGCAGCACGCCGCCGACTATCTGGAGGGCCTGGGCACCCTCGCGTCCATGCGGCTGTGCCCGAACGCGCCCGCGCAGTACGCCATCCAGGCCGCGCTCGGCGGCCGGCAGAGCATCGAGGACCTGGTGCTGCCCGGCGGCCGGCTGCGCGAGCAGCGCGACCGGGCCTGGGAGCGGCTGAACGAGATCCCGGGCGTCTCCTGCGTCAAGCCCAAGGGCGCGCTCTACGCCTTCCCCCGCCTCGATCCGGCCGTCCACAAGATCCACGACGATGAGAAGTTCGTCCTCGACCTCCTATTGCGGGAGAAGATCCAGGTCGTCCAGGGCACCGGTTTCAACTGGCCGCACCCGGACCACTTCCGCATCCTCACCCTCCCCCGCGCCGATGACCTCGACGCGGCGATCAGCCGGATCGGACGCTTCCTGGCGGGCTATCGCCAGTGACACCGGGCGGTGGGCGGGCCGGTGCGCCGGGGCGGCAAAACGCACCCCGCCCGGCACTCACTCGAACGGCCGTACCCCTCGCCCGCCCCCCGTCCGCCGCTCGCCGGTCCGGCCCCCGGTCCCGACGGCGGGCGGGAAGGCCGTCCTGGCGCCGGGAGGGCGCCGCGGCACCGTCCGCCGGTCCCCCGGGTCCGGACGGCCCGCCCGCCCCGTGGAGGCCCGCCCCGTCGGCCGCGGCGCGAACGCGCCCTTGAGCGCATCGCCCGCAGCAGATTAGGTGGAGGGCGGCAATCCTGCCGCCACCCACCAGGGAGAGGGATTCCATGCCCGTACGGCCTGCGGAAAAAGAAGCGGAGCTGGAAGCTCACCTGCGCGGAATATGCTTCAAGACGGGGCCGCCGAGCCGCCTCGGAGTCGAGATCGAATGGCTGGTCCACGACGCGCGCAACCCCCGATGTCCGATCGAACCGGACCGGCTGCACAGCGCGGCGACCACGTTGCGCGCACTTCCCCTCACCTCTGTGCTGACCTTCGAGCCCGGCGGCCAGCTGGAGCTCAGCTCACTGCCCGCCCGCTCCCTGACCGAGTGCATCGAGACGGTCACCGCCGATCTCGCGCTGGTCCGGCCCGCCATGCTGGCCATGGGCCTGGGCATGGCCGGCCACGGTCACAATCCGTGGCACCGCCCGCAGCGGGTGCTGGCCGATCCGCGCTACGACGCCATGGAGGCGTACTTCGACCACTGGGGCTCCGCCGGGCGGTCCATGATGTGTGCCACCGCGTCCGTGCAGGTGTGCGTGGACGCCGGGTACGAGGAGCCGGGGCCGCTCGGGCACGGCCGGCGCTGGCTGCTGGCCCATCTGCTGGGCGCGGTGCTGGCCGCGGCCTTCGCCAATTCGCCGACCAGCGAGGGCTGCCCCACCGGCTACCGCACCACCCGCCAGGTCGTCTGGTCGCAGCTCGACCCGGGCCGTACGCTCGCCCCGCCGCCGGGGCCCGATCCGCGCACCGCCTGGGTGGACTACGTCCTGGACGCCCCGGTGATGTGCATCCGCGCCGAGGACGGCCCCTGGCACGCGCCGGAGGGCCTCACCTTCCGCGAGTGGATCCGTACCGGCGTGCCCAGACCGCCCACCCAGGAGGATCTGGACTACCACGTCACGACCCTCTTCCCGCCGGTACGGCCGCGCGGCCATCTGGAACTGCGCATGATCGACGCACAGTCGGGCGACGCCGGGTGGATCGTGCCGCTGGCCGTGACGGCCGCGCTGTTCGACGACCCGGAGGCCGCGGAACGGGCATACCGCATCGTCAAGCCCCTCGCGGAGACGGCGGGCTCCCGGCCGGCGCCGCGCAACCCCCTGTGGCGGCGGGCCGCCCGCGGGGCGCTGACCGACCCGGAACTGCATGCTGCGGCGGTGGCCTGCTTCGCCGCCGCACAGGAAGCGCTGCCACGGCTCGGGGCCTCGCCCGAGGTGCTCGCGGCGGTCGCGGACTTCACCGAACGCTATGTGGCACGCGGCCGCTGCCCCGCGGACGACCATCTCGACGCCCTGTACGCCGCGGAGGGCGACCTCATAGTGGGGAAGGACAGCCAGTGACCCTCGATCCCGAGCTCCTCCGTGAACGCGCGGCCTCGGCGCTGCTCGCCGCCCGCGACCGCACCCGCCTGCTGACCACCTGTGTCGAGGGTCCCGACCTCGTCGCACAGCACTCCCCGCTGATGTCCCCACTGGTGTGGGACCTGGCACACATAGGCAACCAGGAGGAGCAGTGGCTGCTGCGCACCGTCGGCGGACGTGACGCGCTGCGCCCGGACATCGACTCCGTCTACGACGCCTTCGAGCACCCCCGCGCCCAGCGCCCCTCCCTCCCGCTGCTCGCGCCGGACGAAGCGCACGGCTATGTCGCCGAGGTCCGCGGCCGGGTGCTGGACATCCTGGAGCGCACTCCGCTGCACGGCGGGCCGCTGCTCGACTCCGGATTC